>CALNYW010000007.1:0-270110 GCA_942490985.1 uncultured Gammaproteobacteria bacterium | reverse complement strand
CGTCCTCCGGGTTTACGGCCACCGCACAGTCGCCGAGCATGGTCTCCGGGCGGGTCGTGGAGACGACCAGATGGCCGTTGCCGTTGGTCAGCGGGTAGCGCATGTGCCACATGTGCCCCGATTCTTCCTCGGACAGCACTTCGAGGTCCGAGACCGCCGTGTGCAGTTTCGGATCCCAATTGACCAGCCGTTTGCCACGATAGATCAGGCCTTCTTCGTAGAGCTGGATGAACACCTCGGTGACCGCCTCGGACAGGCCTTCATCCATCGTGAAACGTTCGTGCTGCCAATCCAACGACGAACCCAGCCGGCGTAGCTGGCGTGTGATGTTGCCGCCGGATTCCGCTTTCCACTCCCAGACCCGCTCGATGAACTCTTCTCGACCGAGGTCGTGCTTGGTCTGGCCGTCGGCCTCGAGCTTGCGTTCGACAACCATCTGTGTCGCGATGCCGGCATGGTCTGCGCCGGGTTGCCAGAGCGTTGGCCGGCCGCGCATGCGATTGAAGCGAATCAGGGTGTCCATGACCGTGTTGTTGAAGCCATGACCCATGTGCAGGCTGCCGGTCACGTTCGGCAGGGGATCATGATGCAGCAGGGTGGCTTATCGGCATCGCCCGGCGTGGGTTCGAACCATCCACGCTGCTCCCAGGTCTGGTACCAGCGTTGTTCGATTGCGTGGGGGTCGTAAGTCTTGTCCATGAGAGCGAAATCTGTTTGCTTCGGCAAAGCCAATCATTATAACGGGTTGCGGGCTGTTGGAGCTGAACGGCTGCCGGGCGAAAGCGTGGCTGACTCGTTGGTTGATGGGCCGATAAACACTTTCTGCCCCGGCAAATCGCCTTGACGTCTTTTTGGGATGCCCGCTCGGATGCTAATCTGGGTTAGGCCTATCAGGTCCTAGACAAGAATAACAAGGTCACATCGTCTGCCGGGGGGAGAACAACATGTCGGTGATTGCAGCTGAACTGGCCAACCTGCCAGGCGTCATCGCAGCGGGCGAGCAATTCTATCGCGGCGATCGCTATTCGTTCAAAGGCGGGATCAGCGATGACATGGCGCGCATGGCGGCGATCATGTGTCGCGCAACGACGATGAGCGAACATATGCAGGTCGGCATGCTCCACCACCATTGTCCCGATTTGTGGGGGCAGCCCCCCTGGTCGGCTGGATCGTCCGCGGGCCGGCCTTCACCGTCTGCAACGTGGCGTAGAATGTTTTTTGCTTCATTCAGAACGACGCGACGTCGCTGAACGAGGTGGTCGCGCTAATGCGCAAGCGCCTGGCGGACGCCTCGCACGCGCTGGTCTAGCGGTAAGCCGGGTCTCTCGCCGAATCACGAAGGAATCTTAGATGGCTGATTTGCAACAACTGATGGCACTCGATGGTGCGCACGCGGCTTTTTTGATGAACGACCGCGGCGAATTGCTCGAGCACATCCTGGCCCGGGGCACGCCGCTGAACGAAACCGCACTCGATTTGCTGGCCCACATGTGTCACGCCAATAGCGCCATCGCGACGATGCAGGCGCGGGGCTGGTCAGCGAGCTTCAGACCAAGGGCTTCTATCCCGTCAGCGGCTTCACAATGATCGGCATGGAGTGGTCGGCGATCACCGATGGCAACCTCGGCGTTGTCGTGAGCAACGAGCAGGCCGACTACGAGGCCGCCTATCAGGCATTGGGGCGGGTCGGAGAAGCGGGGAGATCAAACGCCTGCACGCTGTTGATGGCGTCACTGCCGTTTGCCAATTTAGGGATGACGGGGCTTTCGTCGAGGGCTACGGCTTGCTGCCGCCTCAAGAGCCTGCTGCTGAAGCGGCAAAACGCACAAGACTATAAACGCATCGTCCAGGGCAACGCCGACCAGCTGTCGATGTTCACCGGAATCCGTGGCTGGACACCGCCGGGCGGCTGGATAGTGCGTGGCGCGACGATGTCGGTTTGCAGTGTCGCCAATCTGGTTTGTACGGTTGAGCATCCAGATGCCAATCTCAGCGAGGTCATGGAGGCGTTGACCGAGACGTCGCACTTCTAGCCGCGTCGCACGCTGCCCGACGCGTCGCGCGGGTGTATCATCACGGCGTCTTTCGTTATTTCACTAGGTAAAACATACCGTCTCCCCGTTGTCATCACGCGCGACAATCACCCTGGTTTCGCGCGCTAACATCTCCCGAGTGCGCTCAAGGTGCTCTACCGGTTGAAATCGGCAGGCTATGCCGCTCATTTGGCTGGTGGAGGGGTGCGCGATTCAGCGTTCGGTCGCGAGCCCGCAAGATTTTGGACATCGCGACAGACGCCAAACCGGAGCAGGTCGCGAAGTTTTCCGCAACTGCCGCCTGATCGGGTCGTCGATTCCGATCAGCCCATGCAGTTGACGATCATCGAGGTCGCAACGTTTCGGCGGCCAGGATGACGGCCTCGGCAACGCGCAACAGACCGGCGAAGGGATGCTGTTGCGCGACAACGTCTACGGCACGATCGAGCAGGATGCCCTGCGGCGATTTCACCGTCAACGCGCTTTACTACAACATCGCGGATTTTCTCGATCATCGACTATGCCGATGGTGTGAAGGACCTCGAACAGGGTGTCCTTCGCCTTCTGGGGGATCCTGAGACACGCTATCGTGAAGATCCGGTTCGCACGCTGCGCGCGGTACGCTTTGCCGCGAAGCTCGGGTTCAGGATAGAAAGCCAAACGGAAAAGCCGATTTTTGAGTTGGGTGGTTTGCTCAACGACGTGCCCGCGGCCCGTTTGTTTGAAGAAGTCCTGAAAATGTTTCTTAGTGGAACCGCAGTTGGTGCCTTCGAGCGACTGCGTCAGCTGGGGTTGTTCGCCGAATTGTTTCCGGACACCGAACGCGCGCTGACAGAGCTCGACCAGGCGTTTCCGCTCACTTTGGTCCTGCAGGGACTGGAAAATACCGATCAGCGCATCAGAGAGGATAAACCGGTAACGCCGGCCTTTTTGTTCGCCGTACTGCTGTGGGAACCGGTCAGGCAACGTGCTGCCGAGCTGCAGGCGACGGGCGAGCCGCCCTATCAGGCGCCGCAACGCGCCGCGGGCGAAGTGTTGTCGCGCCAATTGGAAACCGTGTCATTGCCGCGGCGGTTCAGCACACCGATGCAGGAGACTTGGGCACTGCAGTCGCGTTTCAGTAACACGCGTGGCAAACGGCCGAAGCGCTTGCTGGCCCACCCGCGCTTTCGCGCCGCGTATGATTTTCTCCTGTTGCGTGTCCATGCCGGTGAGGCCGAGAAAGAATTGGCCGAATGGTGGACCGCATTCCAGGACGGCAATGCCGAAGCGCCACCGGCAACAGCCCCAGGATCGGCCAGCCGGCGTTCGCGCCGGGGTCGACGACGTCGTCGGAAGCCTGAGGCTGCCGAGGGCTCATGAGGGCAGCGCGGCAACGCGCCTATGTTGGCCTCGGTAGCAATCTCCAAGACCCGTTGCGGCAGGTGGTCGACGCGCTGAGCGAGCTCGATAGGTCGCCAGACACGGCTATTGTCAAGGTCCGTGGTGCTACCGCAGCACCCATCGGTCCGCCCGGACAGCCGGACTACGTCAACGCCGCGGCGGAAATCGAAACAGCGCTGGATCCGACTGGCCTGCTGCGGTTTCTTCAGCAGCTCGAACAATCCCACGGGCGGGTGCGTGGAGAGCGCTGGGTGCGCGGACGCTGGATCTCGATTTGCTGCTATACGGTCAGGCAGTGGATTCAGTCGCCGACGCTAACCGTGCCGCATCCACATCTGCATGAACGGGCATTTGTCCTGATGCCGCTGCAGGATCTTGATCCGACCCTGATTGTCCCCGGGCTTGGTCGGGTCAGTGAATTGCTGGCAAGCATTTCTGCAGAGGGTGTCCAGCGAATCGCGTGTGTCGACGATGCGCGCTGAACAAACGCCCACAGCGCCGCCCGATTTCATTGTTATCGAGGGGCCGATCGGTGTCGGTAAGACAAGCCTGGCGCATCGATTGGCAGAGTACTTTGGCCGGCAAACGCTGTTGGAGTGTGCCGAAGACAACCCCTTTCTTGAACACTTCTACCGTGACGCCGATGCTGCGGCGTTTCCCGCGCAGCTACATTTTTCAACGCAGCCGCCAACTCGAGACGTTGCAGCAGCGCGAGCTGTTTTCGGACGGCCTGGTAGCGGACTTCATGTTCGCGAAAGATCGCCTGTTTGCGCAGTTGAACCTCGGCAAAGCTGAGTTGGCATTGTACGAGGAAGTCTATTCGCGGCTATCAATGGATGCCCCGGTCCCTGATCTCGTCGTCTACCTTCAGGCGCCGGTCGACGTATTGCTGCAGCGTATTCGGCGACGGGCGCGTCCGCAGGAGAGCACGCTGTCTGCCGACTACCTGGCGCGCGTCAACGGAGCCTACACGCGTTTTTTCTACCGTTACGATGACGCACCCGTACTGATCGTCAACGCCGAGTCAATCAACCCGATTGACAACGACAGTGATTTCAACGCGCTGGTTGAGCATATTCGTCGACCACGGCCCGGTCGTTCCTATTTCAACCCTTCACCACTGGCGATAAACTGAAAGTCGGCACGCATTGTGCGACGCCTTGGAGGAGCCATGGGTAAAACAACGATAAGCACCCTCGATCGAATGAAGGTTGAGGGCAACAAGATCGCCGTCATTACCAGCTATGACGCCAGCTTCACGCGACAGATCGAGCAGGCCGGGATGGATGTCATTCTGGTCGGTGATTCGCTCGGTATGGTCGTTCAGGGACATGAGAGCACCTTGCCAGTCACGGTTGCCGATATGGTTTACCACACCGCCAATGTAACGCGCGTCAGCGAACAGTGCATGGTGATTGCCGACATGCCGTTTATGAGTCACGGCACGCCTCGACAGGCACTGGATACCGCCGGCCGTTTGATGAAAGAAGGCGGCGCGCACATGGTCAAGATAGAAGGGGTAGACCGCAGATTGAGACCGTCAGGTATCTCACCGATCGGGCGGTGCCGGTCTGCGGGCATCTCGGCCTGATGCCGCAGTCGATCAATCAACTCGGCGCTTACCGTGTTCAGGGTCGCGATGAACATGCTGCTGAACGTATCCTGACAGACGCGGTGGCCTTGCAGGAGGCTGGGGCGCAGCTACTCGTTCTCGAGTGTGTGCCGGCGCTGTTGGCCGAAGAGGTCACACGCGCTGTTGATATGCCTACCATTGGTATCGGCGCCGGTGTCGAGACCGATGGGCAGGTGTTGGTGTTGTACGACATGCTCGGTATTACCAGTGATTCGACGCCAACGTTCGTGCGTAATTTCCTCGCGGATACGGACAGCGTATCCGCCGCACTGGTTGCCTACGTGAAAGCGGTCAAGGACCGGTCATTCCCGGCGCCTGAGCACACCTTTACATGATCACGTTGGAACAGCTGAGTGACCTGAGGAACCAGGTCGATACCTGGCGCCGGGGTGGCAATGTTGCGTTCGTGCCGACCATGGGGAATCTCCATGCAGGTCACCTGTCACTGGTCAAGCATGCGCACGCGTTAGCCGATCGGGTGGTGGTCAGTGTCTTCGTCAACCCACTGCAGTTCGGTCAAGGTGAAGACTTCGACAGCTACCCGCGTACGTTCGAACGCGATCAGGCGCTGCTGGCGAGCGAGGGCACCGACCTGTTGTTTTCACCGTCGGTAGCCACCATGTACCCGAAGCCGCAGGCGGAACAGACCCGCGTGGAAGTACCGGGGCTGTCAGAACTGCTATGCGGCGCCACTCGCCCCGGTCATTTTGTCGGCGTTGCAACGGTCGTCTGCAAGCTGTTCAACATGGTCCAGCCTGATATCGCGTTGTTCGGTAAAAAAGACTTTCAGCAGTTGATGGTAATTCGCCGCATGGTGGATGACCTGGCGATGCCGATCCGTGTTGTTGGCGTCGAAACGCTTCGAGAAGACGATGGCTTGGCGATGAGTTCTCGTAACGGCTACCTGACCGAACAGGAAAGGCAAATCGCACCGCGACTGTATCGTGTGATCAGCGAGCTGCATGACCGCCTTGTCACGGGTGACGATGGTTATGCGGGTCTGGAGGAACGCGCCGCCGCCGAACTAAAGGCATACGGTCTGCGTACCGACTACGTGGCCATCCGACGGTCAGCGGATCTCACGCTGCCCGGGGCTGGTGATCGGGAGTTGGTGATTCTCGCCGCGGCTTATCTGGGCAAAGCCCGATTGATCGACAATTGGGAAGTCACGCGTTGAACGCTAGCTCATCGATCAACCCGTATTCCGCATGCCACCGGCGATCGCATTGATCGAACGTAACAGCGGGTCGAGGCTTGCGTCGCGTTGGTTGTCGTTGTCGTCCGCATTGCGGTAACGCGAGAGCAACTCCAGCTGGATGTAGTTGAGCGGGTCAAGATAGGGGTCGCGACGGCTCAGTGACGTTTTGAGCAGTGGCGTCTGTTCGAGAAGTTCGTCGATTTCGGCGATGCGCTTGATCCATTTCACGGTCCGCCAGTACTCTTCCTCGATCTTGCCGAACACCTCGGCACGGACCGCCGGGTCGGTGCAAAGCGCCGCGTATTCCCTGGCGATATCCATCTGCGACTTGACCAGGGCCATTTGCGTATTGCTCAGCAAGGCATTGAAGAAAGGCCATTTGCGAAACATCTCGCGCAGCGCCGCAACGCGTTTTTCGTCGTCCGCGCAGCAGGCCTCGAGGGCACGGCCCAGCCCATACCAGGCCGGCAGCGTTTGCCGCGCCTGTGCCCAGCCGAATACCCAGGCAATCGCTCTGACAGATGATTTTGAGCGATCCCCTTTGGCGCGATGTGATGGTCGCGAGCCAATGTTCATCAGGCCAATCTCAGATACCGGGGTGGCCTCGTAAAAGTAGTCAAGGAAACCTTCAGTCTGTTCAGTGAGATCACGATAGGCGGCCTCGCCATGATCAGCGAGTGAGCGCATGTGATCATGAAAACTCTCGTCGTCTGGCATGACGTCGCGAACCAGGCCGGTACTGGCCCCGATCGTCCCGGTCAGTCCCATCGTCAGTTCATAGATAGCGGTCTCGCGGTTGCTGTATTTATACCAAAGCACCTCGCCTTGCTCGGTGAACTTGATCTGGCCGAGTAGGGTGCCCGCGGGCTGTGACAGGATTGCGTCATGGGTCGGGCCGCCGCCGCGACCGATCGTGCCGCCGCGGCCGTGAAACAGGCGGATGCGTACCCCGCGGGCTTTGCCGAGTGCAATGACACGCTGCTGAGCCTGGTACAACAGCCACGCCGAGGCGACCATGCCGCCGTCTTTGGCAGAGTCGGAATAGCCCAGCATGACTTCCTGGATGCCTGTGTTGTGTTGCCCCAGGAGTTGTTGATAGACCGGGTCCTCGAACAGCTCGGAAACCACGGGCTCGATATGCGCCAGGTCGTCGATCGTTTCAAACAGTGGCGAGACGCCAATTTTGCAGACAAAGTCATCACCTTGTTTGCCAGCGAGGCCGCAGAGACTGGCGAGCAACATCACATGCATCACGTCTGATGCCTGATGGGCCATGGAGATGACATAGCGTCCGACCACGCGCGGGCTGATCAGGTTCTGCATATCGGCGACGACGTCGAAGACGCGCAACACTTCCTGGGTCATTTCCGCGAGTGCCGCGCGATCTTCGAGCACCGGGGGCTCCTGCAGCAGTTTGCCGAGCAGTTGCATGCGCTGTGCTTCGTCGAGGCTTGCATAGTCGTCGGCAACGCCTAGCCGCGCGAGCACATCGGCGACGGCGGCGGTATGGACGGTCGACTCCTGACGAATATCGAGCCGTGCCAGATAGAATCCGCAGGTCCGCGTCAGGCGAATCAGGTCGAGCACGTCGGCATTGGCTGAGTCACCGTCACCGTGGCTCGATAAGGAGTCACGAATCAGCGACAGATCGCGCAGGAAATCATCCTCTCGCTGGTAGCCGCTTTCGTTGTTGTGCCACTCGGCACCTTCGCGTAACGCGAGGGCGCGGCGCACGCTGTGACGCAACCGCAGGCCCATGATGTACAGTTTGCGCCGATACGGTTCGGTCGGGAAACGCGCGGGACATTCCTCGTCGTAACGTTGACGATACGCATCATCGGCATCGAGGCTTGCCTGGAAGGCCGGCGACAGGGTGCAGAAGTCGCTCGACTGGGTGAGGATCCCGACCAGCTTGTCGACGCGGTCGATATAGGCGCGCAGTATCGTAATGTGCTGCGTGAGGATGGCGTCGCGCGTCGTTTCAAAGGTTACGTTGGGATTGCCGTCGCGGTCGCCGCCAATCCAGCTGCCGAAGCGCAGCATCGCCGGCACATCGACGCCTTGGTATTCCGGATGATCCTGGTAAGCTCGGTGAATCGCCCCTTCGAGACGGCGGTATACGACTGGGATCGCGTCGAACAAGGCCTCTTTAAAGTGATACATGCCCATGCGGATTTCGTGATGGGCATCGGGCCGCGATGGCCGCACTTCGTTGGTCTTCCACAAGGTTTGAATGTGGGTGCGCAGCGCCCGCGTGTGGATCTCCTCGTAGTCGATTGCCGTCGGCGGGGCATCGAGCGCCTCGTTGCTTTCGAAGATCCGCCGCATCTGCAGCAAGATCGCGCGCCGTTTCGACTCCGTCGGGTGTGCCGTGAAGACCGGCATGTAGCGAATCTCTTCGAACAGGTCCTGCAACTCGTCAGGGGCGACACCCTGTTTACGCAAATCTCGGAGGCATGCATCGAAAGAGCCCTTCCATAGCACGCCACCTTGGGCGGCGATCCGTCGACGCTGGCGATGCTGAAAGCTCTCTTCCGCGGTATTGACCAATTGAAAATAGATGCTGAAAGCGCGAATCACCGGGCGCAGCGCATCGGGTGAAAGCTTGCCGATCAGGTTCTTGAGGCGCTCCAACCGCTCGGGAGTCGGATCTTTGCGAAGCTGCAGAAAGCCTTTTCGCAGCCGTTCGACAGTGCGCAGGACATCACTGCCGGCTTGGGTGTTGATGACTTCACCCAGCAACTGCCCTAGCAGTTTTACCCGGCCACGCAGCGCCCGATCATTTTTAACGCAGGCATCGATGAAGGGATCACTCACGGCAGTCATGCGCCTCTCTGGTGGGATTTGCGGGAATCAAACAGTGTCTCATGGGTTGCAAGGACCTGATGCGTAGCGGTTGCGAGAGACCAGCTGAGTCAAGCCGAACTGATTCCAAGAGACTTCAGGTGTCGGATGATGATGGGGTCGGTGCGGTTCTTCGACGTCGCGGCCTTCATGAAAATCACCACGCGATCGATATCGCGAATGATGTCTTTGATGTCTTGATCAGACGATTGTTTGCCACTGATCGATTCGAACGCGATATCCATCAAATCCTCGTCGTTGCGAGCGATACCGACCGCGTAGGCAATGAAGCAGGCCAGGCGTGGATGATGTCGGTCGATGCGCTCGGCAAAGGATCGCCAGGATGCGATCCACTCACGCCATTCGACAGGGGCGACATCTTGCTTCGCTATCCGCAGGAACAGGGTGACCTTGATCAATTCGTTCTGCCACTTCCAGTCCGATGCGCCCGCGTTCTTGCGCTCGCGCTGCACCGCGTTTGAGTGGTATCGCTGACAATGCGCGCACTGGTAATAGCAGGCGAGTACGTAGGCCAGGTATTCGCGTTCGAGCAGCGTCAGCATGAAGGGGTCCGACTCGCCGGGCACGCCGGTAAAGACGTGCGCATGGAGTTCGGTCAAAACATCATTAAACGCACGCCCGAGGATCGGCGGGCTGTCGGATTTCGGCATCAGGTTAACTCCGGATGGGATACAGCGCACGCCATGTCTTCGACGCGTCCGGTCATGGCTATCCTCGCCTGAAAATGGCTAATCTGCAAATGCCGGCGGACCAGCTGTCGTTAGCCCCCGCGGGATTTGCAAAAAAAGAGCGAAAGTCAGGGCTTGCCGCAGCCATCTGTCGCAACAAGCGGAAATTCCTTGCTTTCGTAGGGACAAAAAGGACCAGGATCACCTATATATTCGGTACGATTAAAATAAGCCGAAAGGCCTAGACACGCGCCAGTTGTAAGCAGTAGGTGCAAACAACCACATTGCTTAAGGAGCTTCTGGATGAGCAACAAAAATCGCGACCTGTTTGAGTTATACGAAAAAGACGCTGAAAAAGCGGACAAACTGGTCTTCGGCCGCGTAACCAACCCGGATCGGCGTGGCTTCCTGAAAGGCGCCGGGCTGACCACGATGGCGGCCATGCTGGGCGGCTTTATCCCTTACCACCGCAACATGCCCGGCGGCTTCATTCCGGCGGCGATCGCCGATCAAGCCGGAGCAATCGTAGCGAAAGACGGTTTGACGCTACTCAATGACCGACCGCTCAATGCGGAAACCCCCGCGCATTTGCTTGATGACGAAGTAACGCCGACCGCCCGTCATTTCATTCGTAACAACGGGATACCGCCCGAGAACGTCGATCCCGCGACCTGGACGCTGACCGTCGATGGCGAGGTCAGTAAAACGCTCAAGCTGTCGATCGCCGACCTCAAAAAGCAATTCGAGGTCGTAACCCTGCAGCTACAGCTCGAGTGCGGCGGCAACGGCCGGTCGTTCTTCGAACCGAAGGCGCGGGGCAACCAATGGAGCGTGGGTGCGGTTGCGTGTTCGGAATGGACCGGCGTGCGGTTAGCGGATGTGCTCAAGGCTGCTGGCGTGAAAGACAGCGCGGTCTACACGGGGCACTATGGCGCCGATACGCACCTTTCGGGTGATCCGAAAAAACTACCGATCTCCCGTGGTGTGCCGATTGCCAAAGCGTTGGATCCGAACAACCTGATCGCGTTTGAACAAAACGGCGCGCCGATCCATCCAATGAACGGCGCACCGCTGCGCCTCGTGGTGCCGGGCTGGCCAGGTTCGTGCTCACAGAAGTGGCTGACGCGGATCTGGGTGCGTGATCAGGTGCACGATGGCCCGAAAATGACTGGCTCGTCGTACCGGGTGCCAGAGTATCCGGTTGCACCGGGCGAGGAGGTGCCGAAAGAGGCCTTCAAGATCATCGAGTCGATGCCCGTGAAATCACTGATCACCTATCCGAAAAGTGGTGTCGAGGTGCCGTTGAGCAAACCGGAACTGGCGGTTCGCGGTCACGCATGGGCAGGTGACAACGCCGTCAGTTCGGTTGAGGTTTCAACGGATTTTGGCGCGACCTGGACGAAGGCCGATCTGCGCGCGCCGCGTAACCCGTTTGCGTGGCAGCATTTCAGCGCAACCGTGAGCTTCCCGATGAAGGGTTACTACGAGGTCTGGGCGCGAGCGACCGATGATCAAGGCCGTATGCAGCCGTTTGCGATCGACTGGAATCCGAAGGGCTACCTCAACAACTCGATGCACCGGGTCGCGGTGCGGGTCGCTTGATCCAACCCCGTATAGCGAGCGCACGTTATGTGCGCTCGCTACCGGTGTCGATTGGCCGCGATGATGAGGCCGTGGTCAAACCGGGGCATCGGCCGTTGGCACATATTGAACGAACTCCTTACCAACCTAAACCTAGAACCAAACAATGTTGCAGTTGCTCCTGAAATTCTCCGTCGCTATCGCCATCGCGTTCTCCGGCCTGGTCTTCGCCGAGGCCGAGCTTGACCCAATCGCCCCGCGGCTAACGGGCGCCGATGCAGAACGTGGGAGCAAGATCTTTCTGCAATGCCGGGCCTGTCATGTGGCCACTGAGGGGCAGGCGCACACGGTTGGTCCAAACCTATGGGGGATCGTCGGCCGCCCCGTTGGCTCTCTCGAAAACTTCGACTATTCGGATAGCCTGAAGGGCATCGGTGGCGACTGGGATTTTGAAACCCTGAGCCGCTACCTTTTCGACCCGCGCGCGCTGGCACCTGGGACCCGCATGATATTTGCCGGTATCAAACGGGCCGAAGACCGTGCTGACCTGATCGCTTACCTCCGGTCTTTGAGTGACCAGCCCATCGCAATGCCTGCTGTACCCGCAGACGTCGATGGCCCGACCTACGGCGGGCTTCCGGCTGGCGAAGGGCGTGACGCGACCTATTTCACCTGTCGAGCCTGCCATGCAGTCGATCAGTTCACCGATCGTGAATTTTCGCGCGAGGGTTGGGATGAATTGTTGGCCGAAATGGTGGCCGACCACGGCATGGCCTCGCCGGAACCCTGGGCTGAACGTTTAATGCTCGATTACCTGGCGACGCATTTCGGTAAGGCACCGGAAGATGACTACGACTGGGCCGGGCTGCCCGCCGGGCCGGGCCGTGAAGACGTCTACTACAGCTGCAACAGCTGTCACTCGCTGAAACTCGTCACGCAACAGGGGATGAGTCGCAGCCGCTGGGATGACACCCTCGACTGGATGATCGAAGAGCAGGGGATGAGCGAGTTCCCGGATGATCAGACGAAGAAGCTGGTGCTCGATTACCTCGCGCAACATTTTGGTTCCTAACCAACAACACTCTTGAGCGTCCTGGCGCGGATTCCTGGCAATACGCTCCCGCCCGTTGCCATTGCATCAACAGGCACATCAACCGCTGGCCTCGCGATCAATGAAATCGCTATCGCAGCCCAGACGGCTGGCGCCGGCCACGCAGCCAGCGTCCGACTATTACCTAAAAGTTATCGTGGGGTATTTTTCTTTTCATTTCACCCATGGTTTGTGATCGACGATGATTTCGGCTGTCCGGCACATCGGCGATCAAGCTGCAGCCCGACGGCCACGAGGAGATTGATATGAAATGGATCAGACCTGCTGGTTTTGTGCGAATGCTTGCGTCGATGATTGGCGTGGCGACATTGCTGTCCTTTGGCACGGCGTTGGCCGTGGTTGGAAACAATGACCAGCCCGCGGCCAGTCTTCCGCTGTCGAGCAATGAGTCATCGCGACCACAGAGGCAAGCCGTACCATCAGATACCGACGAGCTTTTTTGTGCCGACCGGGCGTCCTCCGGTGCCGATGTACCGATCGGTTCCGGCACTTACATGACAGCCAATGGCAGCTTGTTCAGGCTCGGTCAATCGTTAACCTGCATGCGCAAACTCCATCCGGCGAGGGTCAATTAGCTCGTCTCTTTTCGTCGGCCGGGGCCGGTCATGTATCTACCCCGAGACGCAGCCCGAAATGATCAGGTTGGTTCGAGCCATTGCACGTGTTCGTGAAGAAATTCGAGAAATGTCTCGGCGACGACTGAGAGCTGCTTGCCTCGCGGTTTCACCACATACCAATGGCGCCTGATGGGGAACCCCTGAACATTGAGTTCAATGAGCTGATCGCCACCGGTGAGCGGGTTGATGGCATGCCGCGACATGATCGCCAGGCCGAGCCCGCCGGCGACGGCCTGTTTGATTGCCTCGTTGCTGCCGAGCTCCATCTTGACGGTGAGCGGGACTTGTTTCTCCTCGAACAGCCGTTCGATCGCGATACGGGTGCCGGAGCCCTGTTCGCGCATCAGGAAGGCTTCGTTTTCCAGATCGGCGAAGCGTACGCGTTGGCGATTCGCAAGCGGGTGACTGGCCGGTGCGATCACGACCAAAGGGTTGCTAACCAGCGGCTCGCTATCGATGTCCAGGTCGTCCGGCGGCACGCCCATGATGTAAAGGTCGTCATCGTTACGCAACAGCCGTTCGAGCAGGCGGTCGCGATTGACCACCTCCATGGCGATGTCGATGCCCGGGTAGTCTGCACAAAAAGGCCCGAGTACCCGCGGCATGAAGTATTTGCTCGTGGTAACCACCGCGATGCGCAGACGCCCCTGTTTGAGCCCTTGCAGATCGGCGATCGACTGTTCGAAGCGTGCCCAGGTTTCAAGCCATTCCCGGCACACGCCGAGTAGCAGCTGTCCGGCATCGGTGAGATGTATCTGCTTGCCGATCTGTTCGACCAGCGCTAGTCCGATTTCGTCCTGCAGCAGGCGAATCTTCTTCGATACCGCCGGCTGGGTCACAAACAGTTCCTTGGCGGCACCGGAGAAACTGCGAAGACGTGCGACCGCTTCGAATGCCTTCAGCTGCCCAAGGGTTACACGCATGCCCGACATCGCGGCTCCTGATTAACTATAACCTCAAAGATATTATTAAACGAAAAAAATGTCACTGTAGTTTTATCTCTCGACTCTCTACTGTCATCCCCCATGACTTTTCAACACGGGGCTTTCTAGAATGGAACCGCTACTCGAATTTCTCGCCAAGTTTGTGGCACAACTGCAGTCGCCGACACTGGCGTTCCTGCTGGGTGGCATACTGATCGCTGCCCTCGGCTCTCGACTGACGATTCCTGATTCGATCTACAAGTTCATCGTCTTCATGCTGCTAATGAAAGTTGGGCTGAAGGGCGGCATGGCGATAGGTGACGCCGACCTTTCTGCGATGCTGCTCCCAGCACTGATTGCAGTGTTGGTTGGTTGCGTGATCGTTCTGATCGGCCGGTTCACGTTGGCCAAACTTCCCGGCATCCGCACCGAGGATGGGATTGCGACCGCCGGACTGTTCGGTGCTGTCAGCGGCTCAACCCTCGCCGCGGGTATGGTAGTGCTGGACTCCAGCGGGATTGTCTACGAAGCCTGGGCCCCGGCGCTCTATCCGTTCATGGATATCCCCGCGTTGGTGCTGGCTATTGTCCTTGCTAGCTTCTACTTGAAGCGTAAGGATGGTTCGGGCGAAAAGGTCCACATTTGGCCGATCGTGAAAGAAAGTCTGCAGGGCTCGGCATTGTCTGCGCTGCTGCTCGGCATCGCGCTCGGTCTGTTCACCAATCCGGGAAAGGTCGTGGATACGTTCTATGAGCCGCTGTTCCGCGGGTTGTTGTCGGTGCTGATGCTGATCATGGGTATTGAGGCCTATGCCCGTTTGAGAGAACTTCGACGCGTGGCGCATTGGTTTGGCGTTTATGCGGCCCTGATGCCTATCGTGCACGGTCTGATCGCGTTCGGGCTTGGCTATATCGCGCATGTGACGGTTGGCTTCAGCCCAGGCGGCGTGATACTGCTGGCTGTGATGGCGGGGTCCAGTTCGGATATCTCGGGCCCGCCGACACTGCGTGCCGGTATCCCAACCGCCAATCCCTCGGCTTACATCGGTTCATCGACGAGTATCGGTACCCCGGTGGCTATTGCGATAGGCATCCCCCTGTACATCGGACTCGCTGGGATCGTGTTCTAACGGCCGCAACCAGAAAAGGGGTGGCGGGGGGCTTCGGCAGCGAAGGGCCCCTCGCCAACGCAAAGCTAAATGATTTAACAGAGAGGCAAATGAGCCATGTCACAACAAGCAACCAAGCTGGTGATCATCACCGAGAAACTGTTGATGAAGCATGTCGCGCGGATTATCGAGGCAGCCGGCGCGACCGGCTACACGGTCACAACCGCCAGCGGTAAAGGCAGTCGAAATTCCAGTGATACCGCCCGTCCATCGGTGTCAGACACCTACGAAAAGATCAAGGTCGAGGTCATCACGCTAGACAACGGCGTCGCGCAGAAGATTGCCGATGACATCGCGGAAAACTACTTTGATAACTTCTCAGGCCTGATCTTCATAGAGCAGGCCGAAGTGCTCTATGCGCACTCGCTTTGATACGGGTGCGATCCAGAGCCTGTTGGCTCAGCCGGCGGTTGGCGCGGCAGTGATGGCCGATCGTCTGCGGCTGGTCGGCAGCACCCGTGTTCAGACGATGAATCGACCTTCGTGTAGCCGTTGCGCCTCCATCAGTTCCAACTCGCGGGAGCCGGATACGACGATTTCAGGATCGGGGACAAAATCGAGTTTTGGGTCCAGGCGCTGATAAGGCGCCGCGTTTAGGATCACCTTCAACGCGTTCATGCGTGCCTGGTGTTTGTCGTTTGAGCGGATGATGATCCACGGCGCGTGGGTTGTATTGGTGCGCTTGAGCATCTCGTATTTCTGCTCAGTGAACTCATCCCAGCGATCCTGTGCCTGAACGTCGATCTCCGATAACTTCCACTGCCGTAGCGGGTCGGTCTTGCGGCGCTCGAAGCGGCGCGCCTGCTCGTCCTTGGTGACGGAAAAGTACAGCTTCACCAGGATGGTGCCCTGGCGGACGATGTCCTTTTCAAAGCCGGGGCAGCCGACCATGAAGTTTTCGTATTCGTCGTCAGAGCAAAAGCCAAACACCCGCTCGACCACCGCGCGGTTATACCAGCTTCGATCGAACAGCACGACCTCGCCACCGCGCGGCATCTCGCGGACATATTTTTGAAAGAACCACTGGGTTTTTTGTTCTTCGGTCGGTTTGCCGAGCGCGACGACGCGATAGTGTTTCTCATTCATGTAGCGCGTTACGCGTCGGATGGTGCCGCCTTTCCCTGCCGCATCACGTCCTTCGAATAAAATGATCATCCGGGTGCGGGTCTGCTCCAGGTACTGCTGTAGCCGAAGGAGTTCGGCCTGGTAGGTTTTGAGCTCTTCTTCCCGCTGGTAGCGCCTGACGGCCTTTTTGCGTGCGCTTTGCAGGTCCGCAATCTGCTGTCGCTGGTTTTCGTTTTTTTTCAACAAATCGTCGATCGAGAGATCGTTGCCTTGGTCGTGAACGGTTGTTTTATCGTTGGTTTGATCAGTCATGGCCAGCGTGCTCTCTGTCTGCTTTGTGATTCTGCGAATTTTACAACCTTTGCGGCCTCAGGTCCTCGGCCTTCGAAGGCTGGGGGGCTGCGCAATCGGCGTTCGCGGCTGCCGGGCCCTGTTATTTTCTGAAAGGCTGCAGAGACGCCGGCGTGTCCACTTCGGAGGCCAGCGACCAATCCTGTCGAACAGGGAAGAGGCGGCAATTCCGCCTTGGCCGTCGCATGAGCCGTCGAAATCGTGCACCAAAATGTCGGCATGCGGCGTGTCCAGACGATATAATGCGCGGTTATCAATCATACGCGTCGCGTTTTTCGGTGGCGGGAGACAGGAGGTAATCGAATGGCCGACAAGAAAGTCGCCTTCATAACGGGGGTCACGGGGCAGGATGGCGCCTATCTTGCCGAACTGCTGTTGAGCAAAGGCTATGAAGTCCACGGTCTGAAGCGACGCTCGTCACTTTTCAATACCGATCGGATCGACCACCTCTACCAGGATCCGCATGTCGACAGCCGCGATTTTATTCTGCATTACGGCGATTTGACCGACAGCACCAGCCTGATTCGGGTCATCCAATCCATCCAGCCGGACGAGATCTATAACCTCGCGGCACAGAGTCACGTCGCCGTATCGTTCGAGTCGCCGGAGTACACCGCGAACGCCGATGCAATCGGTACGCTACGTATTCTCGAGGCGATCCGGATCCTCGGCCTGGAAAAGAAGACCCGTTTTTACCAGGCCTCGACCTCGGAGCTGTTCGGCAAGGTGCAGGAGATTCCGCAAAAGGAGACCACACCGTTTTACCCACGCTCGCCGTACGCCTGTGCAAAACTCTATGCGTACTGGATCACGGTGAACTACCGCGAGGCCTATGACATCTACGCCTGCAACGGGATTCTGTTCAACCATGAATCACCGGTACGCGGTGAGACCTTTGTCACCAGAAAAATCACGCGTGCGCTGGCGCGGATCAAGCTTGGCCTACAGGACAAAGTGTACCTCGGCAATATGAACGCCAAGCGCGACTGGGGGCATGCCAAGGACTACGTCGAGATGCAGTGGCTGATGCTGCAGCAGGACGAGCCCGAAGACTTCGCGATCGCCACCGGTCACCAGTACTCGGTGCGCGAGTTTGTCGAGGTGGCGGCGAAACACGTCGGCATGTCGATCGAATGGCAAGGCGAGGGGTTGGATGAAAAGGGCATCGACACGGTGAGTGGCAAGGAGATCGTCGGCGTCGATCCGCGTTACTTCCGTCCGACCGAGGTGGAAACCCTGCTGGGTGACCCAAGCAACGCGCGCGACAAGCTCGGTTGGGTGCCGAAGATTACGTTCGAGGAGATGGTGCAGGAGATGATGCAGACCGACCTCGAGCTCGCCAAGCGGGACGATCTGGTCGAGCGCGAAGGCTTCAAGGCCTTCAAGTACTACGAATAGTCGCGCGGCCTGTTGCGTCGAGCCCGTGCGGGCGCAGCCCACCGCTGAAAACAGTTAGATCATGAAATTTCTCGAAGATACCTCGGCCCGCGTCTACGTCGCCGGTCATCGCGGCATGGTTGGTGCCGCGATCGTCCGCGCACTGAAGGCCGCCGGCTTTACCAACATTCTCACCCGTACCAGCCGTGAACTCGATCTGCGCGACCAGGCCGCAGTGAACGCATTCTTCGCGCAAGAAAAGCCCGATTACGTCTTTCTGGCGGCAGCGCGGGTCGGCGGCATTGTCGCCAATGACACCTATCCGGCGGATTTTATCTACGACAACCTGGTCATCGAGACCAATGTGATCCACGCGGCTTTTTCCACGCAGGCCAAGAAGCTATTGTTTCTCGGTAGCACCTGCATCTACCCGAAGCTCGCCGCGCAGCCCCTCAAAGAAGATGCCCTGCTGACGGGGCCGCTGGAGCCAACCAATGAGTGGTATGCCGTGGCAAAGATTGCCGGCATAAAGCTCTGCCAGGCGTTTCGCCGGCAGCACGGTTGCGACTTCATCTCGGCGATGCCGACCAATCTGTATGGCCCGGGTGACAACTACGACCTTGAAAAGTCACACGTGATTCCGGCCATGCTGCGCAAGATGCATGAAGCAAAGCAGAACAGTGAATCGGTGGTCACGCTATGGGGTACCGGTACGCCGCGGCGCGAGTTTCTGCACGTCGACGACCTCGCCGAAGCGTTGCTGTTTTTGATGCAGCATTACAGTGGTGAATCCCATGTGAACGTCGGCGTAGGGCAGGACCTGACGATTCGCGACCTGGCAGAAACCGTGCGGGCCGTGGTCGGTTTTGAGGGCGACCTGGTGTTTGATACCAGCAAGCCTGACGGCACGCCGCGCAAGCTGGTCGATACCACGACGATCAATGCGCTGGGTTGGCAGGCGAAGATCTCGCTCAACGATGGTCTCGCAGCCGCCTACCAATGGTTTGTGGAGCATTACCGCGAGGCGCGCATCTAGACTGCAAATTGCACCAGTCGATCACAGGCGGATTCGTTCGAGCCGAAGCGGTCGCAAACAAGGCAATACCCCAATTGCTTCGTTAGGATGGACCCTATACGGTCTGAGCAGTTACTCGTTAATGCCGAGTAATTCCACATCAAAGATCAAGGTGCTACCCGGACCAATTTTCCCTCCAGCACCGCGGTCGCCATAGGCAAGATCACTTGGAATAAAGAGGCGGTTTTTCTGTCCGACAACCATCAGTTGTAAGCCTTCGGTCCAGCCTTTAATCACTTGATTCAATCCAAATGAGATCGGCTCACCTCGATTCACCGAACTGTCAAAGACTGTGCCATCGATTAGGGTGCCGTGATAATGCACTTTGACCCGATCATTCGGGCCAGGGGAGGTGCTACCGTTACCGACTTGCAGCACTTTGTACTGCAAGCCAGATGCAGTGGTAATGACACCCTCTTCCTCAGCATTTTCAGCGAGAAAAGCCTGGCCTTGTCGGGCGTTCGCAGTGACGGACTGTTGGTTGCTGAAAATCATTCGATACACCAGCATCGAGGCGATGACCAGCAAGGCGACGGCAATGTATTTCAAAGGGCTCTCCGGGAATTTGCCTGGGCGACCGAGTTTAACGTCCAAATGGCAGTTGCTCGCGTATTTGAGGTCGAAACTGACAGTTGAGTTGTAAGGGGCATCTTGCTGCCAACGACACGGAGCAGACACATAGGACCCCGCTTGAGCGGGATGCCTATGATGCTCTATGCGTCGTCCCCAGGACCGGGGTGCGACTGTTTCAAGCTGGGATCGTTGCGGTTCCGTTGCTGCTGGGGTCACGTCCCGCGCTGCGCTGGTTCGGTCTGCCGATGATGGGGGCGGTCGTCGCCAGTGCCGTGTACCTTCTCCATCCATTCATCTCGGTGTGAGGCTGCCTGACGGCATAGTTGTCGCTGTACATCGTTCGCCTGCTGCCCGGCAGCCTACTCAGCAGGGTCCGCCGCCGAATCTGTGCGGCGCATCGATCGCAACGATCTGCCAGCGCTCACCGCGAGGACGGTTGTGGCCGGGTGTTTGTCAGTGTCAATTCTCATTGACACTAAAAAGTGTCAAGTAAACTTGCGCCAAGTCAAGGGTTGGCCGGGATGTGCTTTACACCCGGGGTGGTCTGTCTATCGTAGACAGTGAAGCGGTTTCCCGGGTTGCGAGGGAAACCGTCGAAACATCGCGACGCTTCTGCGTCGAGCATCATGTTGGCGAGACGAGGACAGGGAGCGGTCGTCCGGGCCGAAGCCGGCCGCGGCGGATTACCCGATCGTCACTACCCAGCGCAGAAGTCAGTCCGGTCGAGGTCGAACGCTATTGGGTCCCTTCGTTCGGCGGACCTGTGTCGGAGCAAGAATCGATGGTGTTGAAGTTCAGCTGTCTAACGATCGTCACGATCGCGGCCTCATTGTCTGCCGGTCTGACCGTCCCTGAAACCACCTCGGCTGCGGATGCGGTCGCGGGTGACGCCGAGCTCGGAAAGGCGAAGGCCGTCCTGTGCCTCGGCTGCCACGGGCCGACAGGTCAGGGCATGGCAATGCCGCCGGGCCAGGCGTCGTACCCAAAACTCGCCGGCCAGATCCCCGCGTACTTCGTCAAGGCGATGAATGACTACAGGGCCGACGCACGCGTCGATCCGCTGATGGGACCGATCTCCAAGGGTCTGTCAGACGCGGATGTCGCGAACCTGGCCGCCTACTACGCGACACTGAAATGACGGGGCTCGGACTGCATGATGCCGCCGTCGGTCATCTGGCGGTGCCTGCTGCGACCCTCGATCATCGTTACGCTCGGCTTTGGCGGTGGTTACCCAAAGGTTGCCTGATAGCGATGCTGATCCTGGTCATCGCACCTGGAATGGCGGTGGCTGGGCCAAAGGCCTTCTGGCTGTCGACAGACGAGGGCAAACAATTGTCTCCCTCACCGGCGCCGAAGAGTATCGTGCCCGGGATCGGCGAGCCGCCAAAGCTTGGTTTCGATGGCTATCCTGGACGTCCCCCGCCCAAGGTACCGCCGCGCAAGCATGATCTCGATTTCTACCCCTGTTCGCAGTGCCACCAGTATCGCGAGTCGAATACGCAACCGCGGCAACTCGCGCCCGTGCACGAGGTAGGCTTGGAGCACGGCCGCGGACAGCTGTGGTGCGTTGACTGTCACGATCCCGAGAACTCGGACGCCCTACACACCGTGCGCGGTGAGCAGGTCGATATCGACGAGTCCTGGCGGGTATGCAGCCAATGCCATTCGAGCCGCGGCAGGGACTGGTATTTTGGCGCCCATGGCAAGCGGGTCTACAACTGGCAGGGCGAAGCCGAACGCTACAACTGTACCCATTGCCATAACCCGCATCGACCACCGTTCATGGAACGCACTCCCCAGCCGCCACCTCCGGTCCGCGCCGGGTTGCAACCCATGCCGCGACACCAACACCGTGCAGCGAGAGTCTGGGAGACCGACGTCGCGCATTCGCCAGAGGCGGAGGACGTGCAAAATGACTGACGATACGGGCCGGACAGGCGAGCGGCAGGAGCAGGCGACTGAGACCACCGATCTTGCCCGTCGTCGATTCTTCCAGAAGCTGGGCATGGTCGGCGTGGCCGGCGCAGCTGCCACTTCCGGTATCGGTAAGGCCACGGGCAGTCCTGCCTGGGGCGGCTCCTCTTTCATGGATACTCTGGGCGACCTGTTCCAGGATCACTATGTGCGTATGAGCGACGAGGAGATGCGTTCCGCGCTTGAACGCATCGAACGCAAGGCCGGCAGGAAATTTGCCGTGGATATCCATTGCGAAGATACCAAGCCGATTCCCGGTACCTACTTTGGCTATGCACTGAACCTATCGAAGTGTCGCGGCTATCGCGATTGCGTCTCGGCATGTGTCAAGGAGAACAATCTGGGGCGCGACTCACAGATACAGTACATCCGCGTGCTCGAACTGGACCAGGGTGACCGCAGCCTCGAGAGTGCCGACCACTACTATGATCCGGAGACCGTGCCGACCGAGGGCAAGTGGTATATGCCGGTACAGTGTCAGCAGTGTGACAATCCGCCCTGTGTCACCGCCTGTCCTGTCGAGGCCACCTGGATGGACGACGATGGCATCGTGGTCATCGATTACAACTGGTGCATCGGTTGTCGCTACTGTATGGCGGCCTGCCCTTACTGGGCCCGCCATTTCAACTGGACCGAGCCGCAGATCCCGTCCGAAGAGATCAATCCGGTGACGAACTACATCGGTAACCGGCCGAGGATGAAGGGTGTCGTCGAGAAGTGTCACTTCTGTACTCAACGCACGCGCAAGGGCCGCCAGCCGGCCTGCATGGAGGCCTGCCCGACCGGCGCACGGGTCTTCGGCAATCTGCTCGACCCGGACAGCGAGATCCGCTACATCCTCGAGAACAAGACCGTGTTTCGCCTGAAGGAGGACCTGGGCACCGAGCCCAAGTTCTGGTACTACACCGACGAAGCCAGGGCACGGTCGTGAGCTTCCTGCACTTCACCAAGGACGGGCTGGGTGCTGCACTGCGCGGTGGACCGGCCTACTGGGTCTGGATCTGCTGCCTGCTGCTGCTCATGCTGGTGGGAGGCTGGAACTATAGCGACCAGTTACGCCATGGGCTGGTCATCACCGGTCTGAGCGACCAGGTGTCGTGGGGTTTCTACATCGCGAACTTCGCCTTCTTCGTGGGCATCGCCGCCGCCTCCGTGCTGCTGGTGGTCCCTGCCTATATCTTCCACCGCGACGTCAAGTCGGTGGTGCTGATCGGTGAGGGCATGGCGGTGCCGCCGTGCTCGTGGCCATGGCCTTCGTGACGGTGGACATCGGGCGCCTGGATCGCTTCTGGCACATGTGCCTTTGCTCGGCCGTTTCAACTGGCCCAATTCCATGCTGGCCTGGGACATCGTCGTGCTCAACGGCTATCTGCTGCTGAACCTGGCGATACCCATGTATATCCTCTGGCGCCATTATCAGGGCAAGACACCGGACATCCGCCGCTATTTCTTCGTCCTGATCGCCATGTTCTGGGCGATCTCCATCCACACGGTGACGGCCTGGGTGTTTTCCTCCAACGTCGCCCGGCCCTTCTGGCACACCTCGCTGCTGGCCCCGCGTTCATCGCCTCCGCCTTTACCGCCGGTCCGGCGCTGATGATCGTCGCGCTGCAGGTGATCCGCCGCCTCACCGACTACCCGGTCAGCAGAGCGTGATCGCCATGCTGGCCTGATCATGGCGGTAGCCATGCAGATCAACCTCTACTTTGTCATCTCCGAGATCTTTACAGATTTTTACCACCAAACGGAGCATGGGGCGTCGATGCATTACCTGTTCCTGGGCCTCAACGGGTTTGATGCGCTCAAGGCATGGATCTGGACCGCGGTTGGGCTGAACGTCGTTGCCGTCCTGCTGCTGATGATCCACAAGACGCGAACCAACATGGTGACGCTGACCATCGCCTGTATCCTCGGCTTTGTCGGGATCTGGATAGAGAAGGGTATGGGGCTGGTCGTGACCGGTTTCATCCCGACCCCGCTCGGGGAGATCTTCGAATACAGTCCGACGATGAAGGAGATCGGTGTTTCGCTCGGCATCTATGCCCTGGGTGCCTTTGTCTTCACCATCCTGGTACGCGGCGGTGTCGCCATCGAACTGGGGCGAGTCAGGATGCCCGGCGTCCCGGCGCCGGCCATTTCGGGTGGCGGCGGTGAGACGATAGCCAGGCCGGTAGCCAGCGGCCCGCTGGATTCGAATCGAACCGCGTGACAGTGTGGACAACCGGCCGCCGGACCGACGTGGCTTGGCGATATCTGTCGACCCGCCCGTATCGGCTCAGCCGATGACCAGTGACGAGGCGATGGAACAACTGGTCCGGCTGCTCAAACGTCTGTTCGCGGGGCGTATCCCACAGATGAAGGAGACGCCGGTCAGGCGCCGTTTCGAGAAGGACCTCTTCACCGCGCTGGATCAGTTGCAGCAGGAGCCGAATGGGACGATCGATCACCTGCCCATCGCCGTGCAGCGGCTGGTCTACGAGATGATCACCCAGTACATCATGATGTATGCGCAGTCCCCCGGGCTTCGCCTCTCGTTCCATATCGCGTCGGACGCGAGTGACGAGATCAGGCTGTCCGCCCTGTTGCGCGATGAGCTCATCCCACACTCGTGGCCTTACCCCCAGTCGGTGCCGCTTTAGACATGATGTTTTGACCTGCCCGGCCTCAACATACATGGGTTATGTTGAAGTTGAAGACCTTGTTAAGCTCTTCACCTCGATCTATCACTTCTTGGCCCTCTTTCCTTCGCTACAAATCAACCGATCGACCACTCGAGGGTATTGAGTTTTTGGATCCCACATCGCGATCGACATCGTTTTTGACGGCGGACACGGTAGGTGGCCGCCGTTTGGTTTTGCAGGCAACCCTGCTGCTGGCCTTGCCCGGGTACTTATCCGCCGGGCAGGCTAGCGACCTCCCGGGCCTCAACCTTCCGGTCATGCGGGTGGCGCCAGCCTATCCACCCTACGCCGATTTCTGTCGGCGCAAACCCGATGAGTGTCGGCTCACCGGAACGGGGGTTGCGACATACAGCCTGGAGTTGATGGCGGCGCTACGGGATGTTTCCCGAACCGTAAATCACGAGATCCGGTTCGCGCGCGATATCGACAACCACGGGATCGAGGACTATTGGAGCCTGCCGACTTCAGGGTACGGCGACTGTGAAGACCTGGCGCTCGAAAAGCGGTCCCGTCTGTCTCGCCAGGGATACCCACGCGGTTCGATGCGTCTTACCTTCGTAGCCGATCGAACGCATATGACCTCACATTGTGTGCTGACGGTTGATACGACCCGCGGCACTTTTCTTCTCGACTCACACACTGACGATGTCAAGAGATGGCGGGAGGCGCCTTACAACTTCGAGGCACGGGAGCGCCAGGATGGCCGCTGGGACCGCTATGATCAATCGTCTTGGCGATATGACGCAGAACCAGCCCGACCGTGAGTGACGGCTTCTAGCCGACAGTGCTAGTAAGCAGAACGAGGAAAGCCACCAGAACAGGTGGCCGTTTCATTTGACCTGGGCCAACACGTCGCGGCGTTTCTCCGCATAGCATCCTGCAGAAGCAAAAACCGATTCGCTGGGGAAGATGCGATGCCATTTCAGCTTGGGTATGTCAGCACAGCCACTAAGCAAATGCTGCGTGATGATCTCCTTGAGATACTAACAGTTGCTCGGCGCAACAATCAGGGAGCAGAGATCACTGGCCTGTTGTTGTTTGACGGTGGGAATTTTCTGCAGGTGCTGGAAGGAAAAGAGGACGTAGTGCGTCACGTCTTCAGTCGCATTGCGCGTGACGATCGTCATCGTGATCTCAGCGTATTATTTGAGGAGCAGGTCGATACTCCTCAGTTTGAACAATGGAGTATGGGGTTTCAGGCAATCGATGGCGTCGACTGGATGGAGTTTCCAAACGCCACAGATCAACCCGAAGGCCTGCGGCGTATGCTTAAACGCTACGGCGAAGCAAAAGAATTGTTTCTTAAGATGCGTCTTCATGGCCTGGATCCGGAACGTGAGTTGATTACGTCATCTTGACCGGGTTTCCACAAGGTAAGTCGGCGCGGATCGTTACGACTCAGAACGCATTAACCCAGGGTTCTGCCGACCGCTCAGTGGTGAAGTTTGCCGACAGCGCCTGCATCCGGATCATGTCGTCGTTGTTCACGGTGGCGATCGTGATCGACGTTTGGGCTTCGACCATGCTCGCGGCAAAGCCGAGACTGAAGAAGATACCGCTGAGAAATAAGGACCTTGATATTCGCATCGTTTCCCTCCAGCGGCATCGTTGTTATAGATCGAGCAGGAGTTCCAGAAAGCCGCATAGCGTGCTCATGGTTTACCTTCACAGAATATAGCAGCTCATTCCGACCAGGGAAGCTATGGCTCCCGGGTTGGTCTTGCGGCTGCCATCGCGGTGCCCCCGCTGATTGGTGATCGACGCGAGTGGACGTTGTACATCGAGGACATGCGACGTTTTGCCGAAAACGTGCGAGGTACAACGCCGGTATCGACCGGAGAACTGCCAATACGGACGGACTGAAGTACGATGACATCCTGCGCAACCTGGAATTCATTTGCGAAGCAGGTAGCATTCGAGAATGCCAAGATATGACGGTGCTGAAAGGGGACGCTTCGAACATGGTGAATCATATGCGGTCGTTGTTAATGGGCTTGATGCTCACTTGGTTTGTCGTAGGAGGCGTGGCGGCAAACGCTACAACTGGCAAGGTGGTCGGCGGCCAGATGTCAGAGCATCCTGCCTGGTTCAAAGAGAGTTTCCTGGATATTGCCGAGGACGTGGATGAGGCAGCGCAGGCTAATAGACATGTGATGCTATTCATGCACCTGAATGGGTGTCCTTACTGCTACAGAATGACTGAGGAGAACTTCAAGCAAGCGCCTTACAAGGACTTCATCAAGCAGAACTTCGATGTGATTGCCATCAACATCAAGGGCGATCGTGAAGTGGCGCTAAATGAAGAGACCAGTCTTAGGGAAAAGGAACTGGCTGTCAGATTGAATGTGATGTACACCCCGACCGTTGTTTTCCTCAACCAGAGAATAAGGTGGTGGCGCGCGTAAATGGGTATCGTTCTGTGCCGGATTTCAAACACGTGTTGGACTACGTGCAGGAGAAGGCCTATCTGAAGACATCGTTGTCAAAATATGTCGATGCGCGGAAAGAACTCGTTTACAACTTTCGCGAAAACCCGCAGTTGACAGCGGTGAACGACCTCAAGTCGGTAGCCAATGAGCCATTGGCGGTGATTTTTGAGGACAAATCCTGCCTTGACTGCGACGCCTTACACGATGGCCACCTCAGCCGCCCTGAGGTAAGGGAGGTTCTGGAGAACTACACCTTTGTGCGCCTGGATGCGCTGTCGGAACAGTCCATCGTTGACGTAGCGGGCAACCTGACCACGCCGAGGGCCTACGCCGAGCAACTGGGTTTGGTCTACCGGCCGAGCATCGTGCTTTTTGATCGGGGCAAAGAAGTGACGCGCATCACTAGTGTGCTTTACACGTATCACTTTGAGGAGGTACTGCGCTACGTCGGCGAGCGTCACTACGACCAGTACCCTGAAAGTTTTTATGATTATCTTGACGTACGTACCGCAGAGATAACGGCCAGCGGTGAGGATGTTGACCTGTCCAGGTAGGGCTTGAGGAGCGGTGGGGCGCTCATGACTGCAGTGCGTTGGGAACTGCCTGACTCAGCGATAATTTGTTTTCACGGCTTGGTGTTGGTTACGGACCCATGTCCGAGCATTGCGTTCAGGCTCTCCACTCAGACCTGCCGTTTCGTCTCTTGGCGGCCCAGGCCGTGTGAAAACACTTTTGGATGGTTTAACGATGGCCAAGAGCCCAGCTGAGACCGTCAGCACCGGCTGAGGCGCTGTTAGCTGCTCACTGCCGACTTCACGGATCTGATCTCGCACATCATGGAAACGGCTCTTAAGCCTCCATAGGACCGCCCCAAGACGGCGGTTTTCGCAGGATACGGGCCTTCAGGCCCTCAGAAGTGGACCCCGAAAATTGGACAGCGCGATAAGTGCATCCTCGGGTCAAGCCGCCAGCTTGGCAGCAGTTTCGTAGTACACGCTGTCCGGCGTGCGCCGGTCAAGCGATTGGTGCCGTCTCTCGGCGTTGTAGAAATCGAAGTAACGGCCCAGTGATACCCGCGCTGCGGCGATGCTGTCATAGGCGTTCAGGTACACCTCCTCATACTTCACACTGCGCCATAGGCGCTCGACAAACACGTTGTCGACCCACCGGCCCTTGCCGTCCATGCTGATGCGGATACCGTGCTGCTTGAGGACGCCGGTGAAGTCCTCACTGGTGAATTGGCTGCCCTGGTCGGTGTTGAAGATCTCTGGGGTGCCATTTATATCTATCGCCTCCTCCAGGGCCTCAACGCAGAAGCTGGTATCCAAGGTGTTGGACACGCGCCACGACAACACCCTGCGCGAGTACCAGTCCATGATCGCGACCAGATAAACAAAGCCCCGGGCCATCGGGATATACGTGATGTCCGTTGCCCAGACCTGATTCGGACGATCGATGGTGAGATCCCGCAACAGGTACGGATAGACCTTGTGCGCCTGATTCGCCAGGCTCAGATTGCGCTTCGGATACTGTGCCGTCAGGTCCATCGTGCGCATCAGGCGCTGGACCTTCTTGCGATTCACCCGATGTCCCTGATCCTCCAACCAGTCGCGGATCCGTCGACTGCCATAGAACGGGTGTTTGAGGTGACAGCGGTCGATCAGCGCCATCAGCGCAAGCTCCTCATCGGAGACCGGCTTGGGCACGTGATAAAACGTCGAGCGTGGCAGATCCAGTAACGCGCATTGCCGCGTCACCGGTAACGGGTCCTTCCGATCTACCATTTCTTTCCTCTGGGCCCGTGAATCCGTTCGAGCCCGCGTTCTAAAAAATCATTCTCCATCGTCAGCTGACCGATCTTGGCATGCAGCTCTTGGACCGTTTCCGCTGACTCCTCCGCCTTCTTCGCGACCTTGCCAAAGACATCGGGCGCGCTGTTCAGCAACTGCTTCTTCCAGTCGGAGATCTGATTGGCATGCACGTCAAACTTTTTGACCAGCTCTGCCATCGTCAAATCATCCTGGATCGCCGCCAAGGCAACCTTGGCCTTGAACTCAGGGGAATGGTTTCGTCTTTTCCGTCTCATTGCTTCTCTCCAGAGCGTCTCGCTCATCTTGGAGGAAGCACTTATCGTCGTCCATTGACTGTCCAATCAGAAGGGTCCAGCTCTCTCAATGCCGCCATGAGCGGCTGAATTCCCAAGATCGCGAGCATTCGCTTCAGGTTATACGCAAGCACATGCAGACTCATCTCGGTGCGTACACGCGGAAGTGTCCGGGTAAGAAAGTGTGTGGCACCCATCCACGCCTTGAGCGTCCCGAACGGATGCTCCACGGTTTGCCTGCGCACACGCATCGATTCCGGATGTGCATCGAGACGTGCCTGCATGTCATCGAGTACCGCTTCATGCTCCCAGCGTTTAATGCGACGCTGAACGCCCTGCGTGCACTGTGCCTTGATCGGGCAATGTGGACACGCCGAGCTCCAATAGACATCGAGTGTGCGTCCGCCCTCAATACACCTGAAACGCCAGATGAGCGATTCGCCAGCTGGGCAGCGATACGTGTTGCTGTCAGACTGATAGTGGAAGCGATCGCGACCGAATAGCCCTTTCGACCGCTTGTCCCCCGTCTGGGGTCGCGGCAGCACAGGCGTGATGCCAGCCTGCTCACAGGCGAGAATCTCATCGCTCGTGTAATAGCCGCGATCAGCGACGGCCGTCAGCTTCTCAACCCCCATTGCCTGATGCGCCTGCTTTGCCATCGTCGCAAGCTGATGGCGGTCACTACCGGTATTGATGACATCGTGTGCGACGATGAGGTGATGTTCCGCGTCTACGGCCGTCTGGACGTTGTAGCCGACGATGCCGTTGCCCCGCGTCTTCATCGAGCGTGCATCTGGATCCGTCAGCGATAACTGCTTGTCCGGCGCCGCGTTCATCTCCGCCTCAAGCGCCTTCAGGCGCTGCATCTCCTCCTTCAGTGCGGCGATCTTGTCATTGAGCCTTTCGCTGGCAGCTTCTGCGATCGATGGCTCCTCATGGTCAGCACTGTCGAGCTGCCCCAGGTAACGCGCGATACTCTTGTCGATCTGCTCCAGGCGCCGCTTCATCTTCGCCGCTGTGAAGTTCTTGTCGCGATTGTTGACGGCCTTGAACTTGCTACCATCAATCGCGACGATGGCCTCGGTGAACAGGTCGAGGCGCCGGCACAGCACGACAAACTCACGACACACACCGCGGATCGCTTTGCCATTGTCCTTACGAAAATCAGCAATCGTCTTGAAATCTGGTGACAGTCGTTGAATCAGCCACATCAACTCGACGTTGCGCTGCGTCTCCCGCTCCAGACGCCGACTTGAATTGATGCGATTCAGATAGCCATAGATATACAGCTTCAACAGCACCGATGGGTGGTAGGCCGGACGGCCGGTCACGTGTGGATTAATACCTGCAAAGCCCAGCGCACTGAGATCCAGGGCCTCAACGAACGCCTCTACGACTCGGACCGGGTTGTTTTCCGCGATGAAATCATCAAGCCGCTCGGGAAACAAAGTGCTCTGATCTCTGTCGGCACCCTCAATGAAACGCTTCATGCCCACCTCACGCAAAAACTACAGCGTAAGTATATCGATCGCCGCGTTTTCACACAGCCTGGGCCAGAAGCTGACCCTGAACCGTCTGCGCTGGTAGAACGATAACTGTTGATTTCCGAATCCGCCTCTACACACAACATGGCGTGTTGAGCACCACCTTTAGGCAATCAGAATCAGATGAAAAACGCCTCGGTCAGACCAAACGGCCGTACTACCCCTGTCTCCATCGCCAGGGCGGGACGGGATTTTGTGTTCTCCACAATCCAATCCGCTTTGTTCTCGCCCATCTTTCCAGACGATTCAGCTTATCTTTCCTCCTTCTCGACAAATGCCCATAGTATCTCCGCATCACCCACGCATGGCCTTTCGCGACCATTTTTTCATTCACATTGACCCATTCAGAGTCATGCATGTTTTCAACGTAGATCGTCGCCAGAAGTCTTCCATAGTGATCCTCTCCATGCTCTTCAACCTTTACTCTGCGACCCCCAATCATTTTGATCAGGCCGGCTGTGGCAACGTCGCCCCAGGGTTGTCCGTCTTCTGGGCAATCTATTGAGTCCAACCGGATCTTCATTTTCTTCCTTGTGCAGGCAACGATTACCGTGTCGCCGTCAATCACATGCTGCACTTTCACCAGAGGGAAGTCGTCAGTCGACTTCGAAGGTTGTCCAAGATCAAGGCCTTTAGTGAGAGAGGCGTCGTGTAGATCCCTTTTTCCTTCCGCGATTCGCGCCTTAACAGCAGCGCTGCCATGTTGGGTTTGGTTGGGCTTCTTTTCTGACTCCTTTTTTCGATTTCCAAATTCCTTCTTGGCTGATCTGAAAAACAAAGCTTTGGCTAAGAAGGTGTTTGGGCGAGTTGAAGAGTAGCGGCGTATCTGGTTGAAATGGTTGTCGCGAAGCAGCCAAATCAACTAAGGAGATACGCCACTGTGAAAGAGAATAACGTGATCGATCTTGCCGGTCGAGAGACCGGCCGCGATGCGCTGACCGAGCTATTGCGCAACGGTGCCAGGACACTGATTGCCCAGGCCCTGGAGGCAGAATTGACCGAGATGCTCAAACAGTTCAAGGGTCATCAGGATGAGCAGGGCTGTGCTCTGGTCGTCCGCAATGGCTACCAGCCAGAGCGTGAGATTCAGACAGGGATCGGTCCGGTGACGGTGAAAGTACCGAAGGTGCGCAGTCGTGGCGGCAAGCCGATTGCGTTCCGTTCGGCCCTGGTGCCGCCCTATGTGCGCAAGACCGGCAGCCTGGAGGCGGCCCTGCCGTGGCTGTACTTGAAAGGGATCTCGACGGGTGAGATGCAGACGGCGCTGGAGGCGCTGGTCGGTCCGGAAGCGAAGGGTCTGTCGTCGAGCACGGTTTCACGGCTGAAGCAGCGCTGGGCGGCGGAATACGAGGCTTGGCGGCAGCGTCGCTGGGACAAGGATCGCTGGGTCTATGTCTGGGCTGATGGCATCTACAGCGGCCTGCGTGCCGACGATCAACGTCTGTGTGCGCTGGTGGTTATCGGCGTCAATGAACGGGGCGAGAAACACTTCCTGGCGATCGAGGACGGCGTGCGGGAATCGACACAGAGCTGGCGCGAGGTGCTGCTGGGGCTGAAGCATCGCGGGTTGCAGGCGCCGAAGCTGGCCGTCGGTGACGGTGCCCTGGGTTTCTGGGCGGCGCTGGACGAGGTCTTCGCGGAAACACGTCAGCAGCGCTGCTGGATGCACAAGACCGGCAACGTGCTCAACGCCCTACCCAAGACCGTGCAGCCGAAGGCCAAGCGGGCGTTGCATGACATCTGGCAGGCACCCACACGGGAAGATGCCGAAGCGGCCTTTGAGGCGTTTGTCGAAACCTACGAGCCAAAATACCCGAAAGCGGTGATGGTGCTGGTTAAAGATCGCGACGTGCTGATGACCTTCTACGATTTCCCAGCCACGCATTGGCAGCATCTGCGAACGACGAACCCGATCGAATCAACGTTTGCGACGATTCGACACCGCACGGCCCGCGCCAAGGGCTGCGTAACCCGGGACAGCATGCTGCACATGATGTTCAAGCTCGGCGAATGTGCCGAGAAAAACTGGCGCAAGCTACGCGGCTTCGCGTACCTCGCCAAGGTCATTGACGGTGTTGAGTTCGTCAATGGAGAAGAGGTGAAACAAACTGACCAGGTCGCCGCTTGATTTCAACTCGTACACCAGAATTGACAATAGCTCGGAGAAAAACAAACAGAACCTTTTTCATCGACTTTCCGGTCCGGTTGCTACTTTCACCACAAGGTTACTGAGTGGATCGGAAACCGTAGTCATCTTCACCGGCCAATCACTTGTCCGGATGCGCCAAACGACACCTAGATTGATTAAAAAGAGGCCTGCTCAGGGGCAGCGAACTGGGGTTGCTTGCGGGTACTGTGGGTCGGTTGTCGCAACAAACCAGGTGGGTGACGAATGTCTCTTTGGTGTTGGTACCTGACTGACGCACCACAGCAAAGACGAACCCAACCCGGTTGACGTTTGCTTTGCCCGTTGTCGTCTACGAACCGACCAAAGAAAGATATTCGTTACTAAAACGTGTCACTAGCTTTTACATTCCGAGAAAATTACTCAGGTTTTCTAAAAAAATTTTCCAAATATTTCCGGATATTAGGAAGTTCGGCATAGAGAATGCTTTGATCTTAAGGAGTCAGTAAGTTTCTTCATTCATTGTCAGGACAATGTCATGATTTTTCGACCATACAAAGCTCGGCTAACAATCTTCGTTCTAGCTCTCGCTGCCAGCTTCAACACCTCCGGGGCCATCGATTTTTTCAGTACCGGCATTGACGATGACGGCAACCTTCTAAGCGACGGCGTTCAAGATCCACATTACTCGCTCTTTTACGCCGGCACGGTAGGAAACTACGGCACGGCATATGTGACCACCAACAACCCTACTCCATGGCTTTCGAGTGGAGCGAATTATCAGTGGATAAACCCAACAGGGAAGGGACAGACGATCTGCCATGTCGTGATTGCAACGATCCACCAGCTCCCGACTTTAGTTTTAATGATTATTTCTACTCCACAAGCTTCTCTTTGCTCGGAGTGGATATCAATGCAGTTTATTTGGAATTCGACATTGCAGCCGATAACGCAGTGAATATCGACATCAATGATAGATACATTGGCCGATTCGATGGATTCGAGGCTTTTCAAAAAATTGTGCTTGATGAGGAGAATTGGTTCGTCGATGGGATAAACACGATTCGTTTCGGTGTCGCAAATACTGCAAATTTTTCAAACCCAACAGGACTTATGGTTCGGGTGGTCCAAGCTCGCGTACCCGAACCCAGTGTAATCATGCTTGTGGTGCTCGGTCTTCTGGGGCTCAAGTATGCAAAAAACTCGCGCCAGAAGACCGCAGGACTGCCCTTTTATGGCGGTTGACGTAGCTTTCGACAATTTCCTAGTAGTACAAAGGTGCAGCATCATGTTAAGGGGGCAAATCATTTTTATTGCGTTGAGTCCCGGTATCCAGGCCTGAGCCAGTCTTGTCCGGTTCGTGTTGGTGGTCGCCGGTCAGCAGATCAAAATGATACTGTTTGGCGGGCATTCCCGACCTACGCCCGCTGTCCGAGCCAATGCGGTCAATAGCTGGCCGGATGCTCAAACGACTGCTCAGGCCGAGAAATGGATCGACGGTCAACATTGCCGAGCGACAAGCGCCTGATCGAATAGTCGCCATTCGCGACCCTGGCTTTGTTGATGCTGCTATGTCTCTTTTCCGGGTCGATTGGACCTGTTGTCCGGCGGCGTCATGGTCTGTACCGGTCAGTTCGTGCTGCGCGGTGTAACGACGAATTGCCCTGTGAGCGTGTCAGTTGCGAATCTTGGGCACAAAAAAAGCCCGCGCGAGACGGGCTTTTTTTGTCTGTGATTTTGGCTCCCCGGGTAAGATTCGAACTTACGACCAACGGATTAACAGTCCGCTGCGCTACCGCTGCGCCACCGGGGAATTGCAGGCCGCGTAGGTTACTTTTTCGCCCCGTTTCGGTCAAGTTCCACGCGACGGTATTTGCGGAGGTCAATGCCCGGCATTCGCCGCGCAACCGGCCCGCCTGCCCGCAGTCAGGTGCAGGTGATCGCGCCGTTGCCGGGTAGCTTGCGATCGGTGCGCGCCCTCCCGGTCCCGTAGAGCACCACGGCCCGGTTTGCGCTGACATCTTCACCGGCGCAGACGCTGAATGTTGTGTTGGTGCTCCACGCAGCGCCATCGGCGCGAAAACGGACGGCTGGCCGCCCCGGCGTGCTGAACAGGCTCAGATTCGACGGCGCCGTCCCCTGCGTGCGCAGCAGCGGCTCGTTCTCATCCCGCGAGCGATCCCCGTCGTCGTCGCGAAAGACCAGGTAGCCGCGTTGCCAACCCCGGGGATTCCCGGAGCAGCTGGTGCCGTCGTCGCTCGGACAAAGGGAAATAAAGGTCTGCCGCTTGACCGCCTCGCTGCGCGCATAGCGCAGGTGGGTCAGCATCAGGTTGGTCGTCGTGGTGATTTGGTTGCGTTGCGCGAAACTCGACCAGCCGGGTACCGCAACAGCCAACGAGATGCCGAGCACGGCGGTGGTGGTAAGCAGTTCAATCAGGGTCAGACCACGCGCGGTGCGCGGTCGCTTGCAGACGACATCCATGTCGTGTACCTCCATGTAGTTTGCGGTCATCCAATCCGTGATGACCGATGGGCAATGGCCTGCCGCGGCAGGCGGATGAATTCAGGTCAAGGCTTTCTCGATGCGATCCAGTGCGTTCTCAAGATTCTCCATGCTGGTCGCGATCGAAAGCCGCACGTGGCCCGGGGTGCCGAACGCCGTGCCGGGCACGAGTGCCACGCCGGCGTTGACGATCAGATGCTCGGCGAGTTGTAGGTCGTCCGACACACCATCGATGGCATTGATCATGCCCTTCACCGACGGGAAAACGTAAAAGGTGCCGTCGGTCGCGAGGCAATCGACGCCGGCCAGGGTGTTCAGGCGATCGACCACGTAGTCATGCCGCTTCTTGAATTGCACCAGCATCTCGTCGATGCAGTCCTGTGGCCCGTTCAGCGCCTCTTCGGCGGCATATTGCGAGATCGATGTGGGGTTCGATGTGCTCTGCGACTGGATCTTCTTCATCGCCTTGATGACCTCGGCCGGGCCGCCGGCGTAGCCGATCCGCCAGCCGGTCATCGAGTAGGCCTTCGAGACACCGTTCAACACCAGCGTGCGGTTACCCAGATCAGGGCAGACGCTGAGGATGTTCACAAACGGGTCTTCCTTGTTCCAGCGGATGTGCTCGTACATGTCATCCGTGGCGATCACCACGCGCGGGAATTCACGTAGCACATCGCCCAACGCGGCCAGCTCGGTCGACGAGTAGGCCATGCCGGTCGGGTTCGACGGGCTGTTGATCACGAACAACCGGGTCTTGTCGGTCAGCGCGCCGCGGAGCTGGGCGGGGGTGATCTTGAACCGCTGCTCGGCGCTGCCATGCACCAGCACCGGGACGCCGCCGCCGAGGATCGCTATGTCCGGGTACGACACCCAGAACGGCGCCGGGATGATGACCTCGTCGCCGGGGTCGAGCAGCGCCTGCGCCAGGTTGTAGAAGCTCTGTTTGCCGCCGCACGACACCAGGATCTGGTCTGGGGCATAGCTCAAGCCGTTATCGCGTGAGAACTTCGCGATGATCGCCTGCTTCAGGCTGGGCGTGCCGTCCACCGCCGTGTATTTGGTCTTGCCATCCGCAATCGCCTTGCGCGCGGCCTCTTTGATGTGCTCGGGGGTATCGAAGTCCGGCTCGCCGGCGCCGAGGCCGATCACGTCTTTGCCCTCGGCGCGCAGCGCCGCGGCGCGCGCTGTGATCGCGAGAGTCGGAGAGGGTTTGACCGCCTGAACGCGGCTCGACAGCTTGATAGTCATGGGTCTTGGGCAGTGTCCTGGACTGGGCATGGTCGGATCAACTTTGGTTGATATCATAGCGGATCGTTGTCGTTCCAAGCATCCGTTTATGGCGAAAAATTCCTTTGAGCTAAATAGTCGTTTCCAGCCGGCGGGCGATCAGCCTGCTGCGATCGCCGCCCTGACCGAAGGGCTGGCCGATGGCGAGGCCGGCATGACGCTGCTCGGAGTGACCGGCTCGGGCAAGACCTTCACGATCGCCAATGTGATCGCCGAGGTACAGCGGCCGACCATCATTTTGGCGCCGAACAAGACGCTGGCGGCCCAGTTGTACGGCGAGTTTCGTGATTTCTTTCCCAACAACGCGGTCGAGTACTTCGTCTCGTACTACGACTATTACCAGCCCGAGGCCTATGTGCCGGCCTCGGATACCTTTATCGAGAAAGACGCCTCGATCAACGAGCATGTCGAGCAGATGCGCCTGTCCGCGACCAAGGCCCTGCTCGAACGTTCAGACGTTATCGTGGTGGCTACCGTGTCGTCGATCTATGGCCTCGGCGACCCCCAGCTCTATTTGAAGATGATGTTGCATATCTCGCGCGGTGAGCGGATCGATCAGCGGGCGATCCTGCGGCGGCTCGCCGAGCTGCAATACAAGCGCAACGACATGGAATTGCACCGCGGCACCTACCGGGTGCGCGGCGAGATCATTGACATCTTTCCCGCGGAGTCCGACGAGGAGGCGCTGCGGGTCGAGCTGTTCGATGACGAGGTCGAGAACCTCGCGCTGTTCGATCCGCTGACCGGCGAGGTGCTGCGCAAGATACCGCGCTTCACCGTCTATCCGAAAACGCACTATGCAACGCCGCGAGAGACCATCCTCAACGCGATCGACAACATCAAGATCGAACTGAAGGAGCGTCTCGAGCAACTCCACGAGGTCCGTAAGCTGGTCGAGCATCAGCGCCTCGAGCAGCGTACGCAATTCGATCTGGAGATGATGAACGAGCTGGGCTACTGCTCCGGCATCGAAAACTATTCGCGCTATCTGTCGGGGCGAGCGCCGGGCCAGGGGCCGCCGACCTTGTTCGACTATTTGCCGGACAACGCCTTGCTGGTGATCGATGAATCGCACGTCACCGTGCCGCAGCTCGGCGGGATGTACCGTGGTGACCGCTCGCGCAAAGAGACGCTGGTCGAATACGGCTTTCGTTTACCTTCGGCGCTCGATAATCGGCCGCTGCGCTTTGATGAGTTCGAACAACTCTCGCCGCAGACGATCTATGTGTCGGCGACACCGCGCGACTACGAGCGTGAGCACTCCGGTGCCATCATCGAGCAGGTCGTGCGGCCGACCGGCCTGGTCGATCCGGATGTGGAGGTTAGGCCGGCCACGACGCAGGTCGATGACCTGCTGTCGGAAATTGGTCTGCGGACCGAAGTCGGCGACCGCGTACTGGTGACGACGCTGACCAAACGCATGGCCGAGGATCTGACCGACTACCTGCTTGAACACGGCGTTCGGGTGCGTTACCTGCATTCCGACATCGATACGGTGGAGCGGGTCGAGATCATCCGGGACCTGCGCCTCGGCGAGTTCGACGTGCTGGTTGGGATCAACCTGCTGCGCGAAGGCCTCGATATGCCCGAGGTCTCGCTGGTGGCGATTCTTGATGCGGACAAAGAGGGCTTTCTGCGTTCCGAGGGGTCCCTGATTCAGACGATCGGGCGAGCCGCACGCAACGTCCGCGGCAAAGCCATCCTCTATGCCGACAAGGTGACCGGCTCGATGCAACGCGCGATGGAGGAGACCGAAAGGCGCCGGGAGAAACAGCTGGCGTTCAACAAGGAACACGACATCACGCCCAAAACAGTGCAAAAGAACGTCGCCGACATCATGGAGGCCGCCTATCCGGGGGCACCTTCGACGGCAAAACGGTATGCCAAAGTCGCCGAAGAGACGGCTGCCTATGCCGCCATGACGCCGGCACAGATGGCGAAAAAGCTGAAGTCTCTGGAGAAAGAGATGTACACCCACGCCAAGAATCTCGAGTTCGAAGACGCCGCGCGACTGCGTGACGAGATCAAACGGCTGCAGCGCAGCGGCGTTGCTGCCTAGCCCAGGGCTTGCGATTGGACGGTCGCCAAGGGTATATTTCCGGCCTGCTCAGCAGGCGCGTAGCTCAGTTGGTTAGAGCACCACCTTGACATGGTGGGGGTCGGAAGTTCGAGTCTTCTCGCGCCTACCAACAAAAACAAAGACTTAGGCTAATAACCTGAGTCTTTTTTTATGCCTGATTGACGCGGTAAAGCCGTTGAAAACCCGATGATCAAAAACCCCGGCACTCGGCCGGGGCTGGTATCACCATCGACGCATGTCGAATCGCCTCTCAGAATTCCCGCCGGACCGCTTCGCTTTGCTGGCGTTCTGTGACGCTTGCGACCATCGCGCCGACCTCGACTTGGCCGCGCTTCCACAGACGCTGACGGTGGACGGCCTGCGCACACGTTTACGGTGCGCGGAGTGCGGTAGCCGACAGGTTAGCGTCCGGATCGTTTGGACGGCGGCCGGTGGATTCGCGCACGGCTGGCCGGATGCCGCTTCACGAACTGTTTGATTTGTTCCCATGCTGAGGCGGCGCTGAGCTGGCCGCTCACTCAATGCAAAAGGAGATTGCCTCATGTTGATACTGACCGCCGCCCCGGTGAAAAACGCATACTCGAAACCGCAGGTGGGCCGATTGAGGTTGTCGTCACGGGCGTTGAAGGCGGACAGGTTCGCGTCGGTGTCTAGGCACCTAAGTCAGTCGCGGTGCTGCGTGAGGAATTGTTTCCCAAGTCGGCAGGGGGTTAGTCGGCAAGCAACACTGAAGACACATTCGCCACCCGCGGCAGCTGTAGAAAACGTGGTACGCAAAGTCGTGAAGTATTGGCGATAGCACGCAGACGCATCACCGCTGCCGTCGTTCGTCATTCCCGCGAAGGCGGGAATGACCGACCAGGGGATGCCTGAAGCAGCCGCGCGTTTTCGTGCGACCGCGCTTTTTACCATCGCGCGAAGTCCGCAGTTGGCCGAGATTGTTGGCCGAACGAGATTGAAGATTCTGTGGGTGCGGTCGATAACCTATTCAGAGCGGAGGCTGCGGTATGGACCCGGTATTTCGCTGAACCTAACCGGAATACTCGTTAGGGAATGAATGCCAGCGTTGTTGTGCTGTCTCTGCAGTTAAGAAACACCTGATACGCTGCTCAGTCCCAATGCTAGACCGTCCAGGTTCAAGATTTGGGTCCATCCCGCAGTCGTCGTTGTTTTGCCGACGCCGCGTCGCCTGGTTGTTCTCAGAATCGCTCCGCCAGCCAAGGACCGGTTATGACCGAACCCAGACAAAAAAGCCGCCTTCGAGGGCGGCTACGTCGTTTGTGCAGTCTTTTCGTCCGAGTTCAACCCTTGAGAGACGTTGACCGTCAAACGAGAAGCCAGTCCTTAGCGGTCTCCTCATTGTCAAAGACCTTCAACTCATATTTTAAGCTTCCCCGCAAAGGCGCCAGTTCGATGGTAGGGGTTCTGGTCGCGAAAGCTCCCCGGGCATGAGCACGGCTCGCAGGTCGCTGTCGTTGACGGGATTTTGGTCGTTACCTCGTAATCAAGCCTGCCATTGCTGGGACCTCTATACTTTTAACTAAGGGCTAAGTCATTTTTCGTCCGCGGAGGCACGGGAGTGACGCAGCGTAGGCGAGTTGCTTGCAGTCTTGCCCGCCGGGTGCGCCTTGCGCCGTCGACGGGCACCCGAAAAGCGTCATTGGATGATGGCGCCGAAGGGCGGAGAGCAAGCTCAGGAAAGCGCTGTTCGGCGCGGCCATCATTCCGGCGCTTCCCACCCAGCAAAATTGACAATTGTCAATCACTGGCATCGTCCAACGCATCGAATTCGCCGCCTTCGCGACATATCCGTGTCGCTCAGCCAGTCTCAACAGGGGTCGCGACATGACGACCCGGCGTCTTCTCCTGCTAAAAAAAGCCATCGCGGTGTTCGCCGCACACTGTCTGCTTGGGTCGAACATCGTGTTATCGGCCGGGCAGATCATCACCGACGGCAGGACCCAGACGACGCTGGCGGTGCAGGGCAACGTCACCGAGGTGACGACGGAGACGATCCGTGGTCGCAATGCCTACAACTCTTTCCGCAAGTTCGACGTCTACCAGGGCAACGTCGTCAACCTGCAGGTACCGACCGCAGCCAGCAACCTGTTGAACCTGGTGCATGACCACGCGACGCAGATCGACGGCACACTGAACGCCTACAAGGACGGGGCGATCGGTGGCAACGTCTACTTCGCGAACCCGCACGGCATCGTCGTCGGCCGTGACGGGGTGGTCAACGTCGGTTCGCTGCACGCGAGCACGCCAACCCCGGGCTACATGCAGGGCTTCTTCGACGGTAAGGGCAACCCGTCACCGCTCGCCACGCAGCAGATGCTCACCGGCGCCGTCCCGGTCAACCGCGACGCGACGATCGCGATCGAGGGGCGCGTCAACGCGCGGGGTGAAGTCGAGCTGCGCGGCGGTGAGGTGCTGGTAAGCGGCCATGTCGGGGTAGACCCGCCGCAGATCGTCGGCGATCAGGGCTTCGATGCCGTGGTCAATACCGAGGGCCTGGAATCCGGCGTCGCGCTGGTCGAGCGCAATGGCGAGATCTTGATCGTCGGGGCGCAGGATGTCGGCGTCAGCGGTGAACTTGTCGCCGATGGCAGTGCTGGTTTAGATGCTGGGGCGGTGGTCGTGCGCGCCGGACAGGATTTGCAGATTGAACCCGGTGCCCGCCTGTCTGCAAGCGGCCGCAATGAAGATTCTGATGGCGGTAGCGTTGATCTCTATGCAGAACGCGATGCAACGTTCAGTGCGGGCGCCAGCATCGCAACAACTGCCGGCAGTAGCGGCGACGGCGGTTCCATAGAACTCAGCGCCGGTCGCAAGGTTACGCTCGCCGGCGGCGACTTCGACGTCCGCGCTCCACGTGGCAACGCTGGTGCGGTGCTGATCGACCCACTGGTTATCGAGGCGACCACCGGCGGTACGATCGTTAGAGGTGGTTCTGTCAAATTCCAAGCGGACGATGCCATCACTGTCAAAGGAGAAGCAATCCTATCGTCCCGGGACGTGGGCGATCCAAGCGATGACACAGACTATGAGACCGACTCTTCACAAGGGAATTCTGGCGACATCACGCTAGACGCACCCTCAATCACCCTTGAACCCGGCAGCAAGCTTCTGGCACATGCCACGGTTGGATTCGAAGCAGGCGATATCCTTCTGACCGCTGAAGCGGTGGATCATTTCGGTGTGGCTTTCTTCGACATAGCGGACGCAAACAGCAGCATCGTGATTGATGGCGCAACGCTCATGGCGGGCAACATCGAGGTCAGTTCCAGCGCGGACGCGCGCTACGACTGGACTGGCTTCACCGATAACCTCTTCACTGGCGACACCGCCGTCTATCTCGATAAGGCCATCGACTTCCTCAAACTCGAGAAGACGATATCGGGCAAGCTTCCCGTGACTCTCGGCTTGGCTATCGCACGGGGCGATCTCGAACCGTGACCGTGAAGGGACGGCTCGCTGCTCAAGGCCGATGGGGAGGTGACGCTCAGCGCACTACGAATTCCAGTGCGAACGCCTACCGGGGCGCGTCGGCCGATGCCCTGAACGGCGAGGTCTTCGGCCTGGCCTTCCTCTACGGCGAGACCAAGGCCCACGCGACGGTAGATGTCTTGTCCGGTGCCAAAATCGAGGCCAGCGATCTGACACTGGATGCCAGGAACAGCGGTCGAACTCGAACGAACATGTACGCATTCTCGACGGGTGATGCCCGTCGAGGCCGCGATTGGCCTGGGCCCACTGCCGATGTCAGCAGTCATGCGCAGATCGAAAAGGGTGCAGACATCCAGGTCACCGACACCGTATCGGTTACCGCGCTGAACAACAACAGCTTCAACAGCAAGCGCCAAGGCGAAGGCCCTGGGCGCAGGCAAGGCCGGGGTGGCGGCGATGGTGTTCAGCGTCGACACCCAGGCCAACGCCCAGGTCGATGCCGATCTCGATAGGCATCAAGACCGGCGAACTGGTGGTCCAGGCGCTCGACAACACGTGGCGAAGAACAGTGCCAAGGTGTCGGCGACGACGGGCCGGGAAAGACGGCCAAGTACATGGCACGACGAAGCTGATCAACTACGCCGGTTACGGCTAGGAGAAAAGGTCCAGGATTTTGTCAGGTCGCTGCTGCCCAAAGTCAAGCACCCCGACATCCGCAGCGACGCGACATCCAAAGGCCCAAGCTGGCCGGCGCCTTCACCTATGTCGACAGCCAGCAGGACGCCAATGCATCCATCGGTGCCGGGGCGATGATCAGCGGACCGGCGACATGGTGGTTGACGCCAGCGTGGTAGACAACTTCGTCACGGTGCAGGCGAAAAGCGAGCGTCGCGTCCGAGGCCAAAGACCCGACCCCGGAGAATCCTGCGGCCACAAAGGCACTGAGCCTGGCGGTGACCTACGGAAACTATGGACACACGGCGGACGCTCACCTGAGCGGCGGCGCAACCGTCACGGCGAAAAACCTGGCGATTGATGCGTCGGTTGCCATGCCGTGGGTGGACGAGTGGCAGAAAGGTGAAGGACTTCCGATTGTATTGGATAAGCTCAAGATTGTAGTAGGACAAGGGCAGATGACAAATTGACCGGATATTCGAATGCTGCTTCTGAAGCAGAGGATCTGAACCTGGCCGGCGCAATCAACCTGCTCGATTTCACCTCGGATGTCCGGGCCTACGTCGGCAAAGAGGCACGGATCACCATCCGAAGTGACGGTTCGGCAGAATGGCAACAGGACCTCGCCGTTGGCGACGTCGATGACGATCAGGAACTGATTTGGACGAACGAGGAAAAGCAATGGAGCGCTGACGTGGCGGTCCTGGCGGATAACCAGGTACAGGGTGCTTTTTCCGCCGGCAATGTCGGTTCCAGCCTGTTTGCGACCGGGGCCGGCGACGAGGGCAAGTCGCTGGGTGCGTCTTATAGCCACGTTACCTACGACAACACCACGCTGGCCTACCTTGCAGAAGGTGCGACCGTCGAATCCGATCGCAGCAACCCCTTCAACCTCGCGATTCGCGCGACCTCGAGCGAGAACCTGATGTCGCTGGCCCCGACCGCCGGCAAGGGCGGCAGCTACGGCCTGAATGGCGTGTTCAGCCTGGCCACCATCGACAACACCACCGAGGCATCGATCGACGACGAGGCCACCGTTGATACCGGTCACGGCAGGATCGAGATCAACGCCGAAGACGAGGTCATCAGTTGGTCACTCGCCGGCGCGGTGAACAAGTCTGAGAGCGCGGCGGTCGGTGTCGGGATCGCACTCGCCGACGTGATAACGGACACGCAGGCCTTTGTTGGTGACAACGATGCCTCGAGCGACGACGGATCAACGCTGGCACTCACCAAAGGCAGCGTGACGGCCGGTAGTCTCGATATCACGGCCCGCACCGATGGGCGCATCGAGACCATCGCAGTAGCGGGCTCTTATTCGAGTTCCAGCGATCCCGACCGGCCGACCTCGCGACCGCGTTCCAACGCGGTGGTCGAGGATACGCGGACCAAGTGGCAAAAAGCCAAGACGTGGCTGAAGGGCAAGTTCAGTTCCGGCAGCAGCAGCACGCAGACCGAGCCCGAGTACGGCTACGGCGTCTCCGGGGCGGTCGCCTGGAACGAGGTCGCACTGGATACCCGTGCCTTTGCCAAGGACAGCCAGCTGACACTCACCAACGGTGACCTGCTGATCTCGGCGATCAACGATACGGATATCGGCGCGATCGGCGGCTCGGCGGCGCTGGTCCGGGCCAATGCTAAGAGCGTCGAGCGCAGCGGTGGTTTCGCCGGCGCGCTGGCGGTCAACGACCTCGAGAACGAGACACTCGCTGAACTGCTGGAGACTGACGTCGGCGGCGTCGCCGACGCACAGCTGCTGGCGCTGGCCGGGGGCGAGCAGCTGGCGATCGCGATCGGCGCAGCGATCAACAACTCCGCCGAGCAGGACAAGGCGACCAGTGCTGCGGGCTCGGTGTCGGTTAGCAAGACCGACAACCGCGTCGCCGTGACCGTCGACGGCTCGACCCTGACGGGTTATGACAGCGGCGACCTTGAGCTCATCGCCTACGACCGCACACGTCTCGGCACCGGTGGCGGTTCGTTGAGCGTCGGTGGCAACAAGGGCTTCGGCGCCGCGATCACCTACAGCGAGATCGCGAACACCGTCGAGGCCGTTGTTTCGGCGACATCTGTCACCGGCTTCGCCAACGCGGTGCTGCACGCCTGGTCGAATGCGCGGATCGCCGCCGGTGGCGCGATGGGCGGCTTCACGAACGCCGAGGCCGAGGGTACGCTCGGCGGCGCGATCGTGATCACCGAGATCGATAACACCACGAAGGCGGTGATCGACAACGGATCAGATGTCGCGCTCGACTCAACGCTTAGCGTGTTGGCGCGTGACACCGAGCCTGTCGCCGACCTCGATGATCGCATCGACTCGCACGACGACGGCGCCCCGAACAGCGTCAGCCTCGACTACGACGGCGAGACCTTCGGCGAGGACACGGACCCGGGCAGCAGCATCCTGTCGGTGGCCGGGGTGCTGCAGGCCGGTGCCAACAACATCGGGCTGTCATTCGCCTACAGCGACATCGACAACGCGTTCACCGCGTCGATCGACGAGGCCAACGTCGAGGTCGCCGATGGTGATGTCAACGTCGGGGCGGTGTCGACCGCACGGATCAAGAGCTTCGCGGTCGGTGTTGGCGTCGCGAAGGACGAATTCGCCGGTGGCGGCTCGGTCACCCTGAACGAGATCGACAACACGGTCACGGCAACGGTCGACCAGGCCGTGGTGGATTCCGATGGATTGACCGTCGGTGCCGAGGATGCATCGCACATCGGCTCGCTCGCCGGCCAGGTCACGATCAGCACGGGCAGCAAGGCGATCGGTGCGGCCGCCGCCTACAACGAGATCGGTAACCACGTGACCGCGAGCGTCGACGGCGTAGCACTGGGCGACCAGGCATTTACCTTAGTCGACGCGGACAACGCAGCGACCATCCGCACCCTGTCGGCGACCGCCGGCGGCGCCGAGGACTTCGCGTTCAACGGGGCCTGGTCGAACGCCGCGATCGACAACACCACCGAGGCCGCGCTGCTCGATGCCGAGGCAGTCGAGGCAGCCAACGATGCTGACCTGGGCGACGTCGAGGTCACCGCGACCGACGCGTCGACGATCGAATCCCTGTCCGGTGGTGCAGCGCTGGCCACCGGAGGCACCGGCGTCGGCGCCGCGCTGGCGACCAACCGCATCGACAACACGACCAAGGCGCACGTCTCCGGCACGACGTCCACCGGCCTGAATGTGCAGAACCTGCTCGTGCAGGCCGACTCGACGTCCGATATCGAGACCCTCGGTATCGGCCTCGGCGGCGGTGACAAGGTCGGGGTCGGTGGCTCGGTGGTCACCAACTTCGTCGACAACGACGTCGAGGCCTATATCGATGACGGCGCGCAGGTCATGGCCGACGACAACGTCGGCGTGCTGGCGCAGAGCGATGACCGGATCACGATGGCGGCCGGCAGCGCCGGGATCGGCCTAGAAAGTGCCGGCGTCGGTGCCTCGGTCTCGGTCAACAAGATCAGCGGCGACACCAAGGCCTATATCGCCGGGCCGGATACGGCTGTGACGGCCAAGGGGCTGGATGCCTCCAATACGCTGACGATCTTCCCTGGCGAGCTGGATGAAGATGTTGACCTGGCGACATCGGTCGATGTCGACACCTACAACAGTCTCGCACTGCGAGACGAGATGCTGACCGAGGAGGTCACCGGGCTGGCGGTCAACGCCTCGGCGACCCAGCATGTCGAGAACATCGACGTCAACGTGACCGGCTCGGCCAAGTTTGCCGGCGGGGTCACGGTCAACGTCAACCGCATCAGCGGCACGACCGAGGCCTATATCGACAATGCCGCTACCGATGGGGGCGGTGACGTCAACGTGATCGCCGCTAACCACGCCTACGGCAACGGCTTCGTCGGCAACCTCGCAGTCAGCGGTGTCAGCTCGATCGGTGCGGCGACCGATATCCACAGCATCGACCGCACGACCCGTGCGCATGTCACCGACAGTGACATCGAGGGCGTCGGTGCTGTGACGGTGAAGGCGCTGGCGACACAGGGCGTGTCGTCGGCGGCGATCGGTGGTGCGGTCGGCATCGGTAACTGGTCGTTCGCCGGCACCGGCTCGGTCGCGAAGTTCGGTGGGACCACCGAGGCCTATCTCGACAGCACGGATGTGACGGCCGACAGCCTTGCGGTAGTCGCGGACAGCACCAACCGGATGCACCTGGTCGGCGGTGCCGTATCGGCAGCCGGTGGCGTTGGGATTGGCGGCACCTTCACGCTGGGTATCAGCGACACGACGACGCGGGCCTATGTCCAGGGCGAGGCCGGCACTCCCGCCCAACTCGCACTCACCGGGCCGCTCGAGATCAACGCCAACACCGACAACGAGTTCACCAGCTACGCCGTCGGGGGTGCGTTGGCCGGGGGCGCTGGGTACGCGGGGGCCGCCGCCGTCAACCTGGTGACCAACACGACCGAGGCCTGGCTGCGTGACACCGATGTCGGCAGCGCCGGCGGCGTCACCGTGCGGGCCGAGAACAGGGTCGACATCGAGAACAGTGCCGGCGCGTTGGGGATCGGCCTCAGCGGTCTGGGTGTTGGTGCCGGCGCCAACGTCAGCATCCTGAAGGGACGGGTCGCGAGCGAGATCGACCAGAGCCGCGTCTACAGCCACGGGACCGTCGCGGTCGAGGCCGAAAACACCAGCCTGCTCGACAGTGAGTCGCGCATGGCCGGGGTCGGCGGGACCGCGGGCATCGGCGCTGCCGCGGTCGTCGCGTTGGTCGGCGACGATCTCAAGGATGCGGCCGCCGACGAACTGGACAGCGGGGGCGATGGGACACTCAGCCAGCTGCAGACCAGTATCGACGGCGAAAACCTGGCGGCGGTCGACAACGATGAGGCACTCAGCGCCGACGAGCGCAGCGACATGGAGGCCACGGGTGACCATGAGGTCAGCGACGTGGCCTACGGCACCGACAGCCAGGGTTATCGGTACCAGACGACGGCACGCATCACCGGGACGGACACGGTCATCGATGCCGACGTCGACGGCAAGGGTATCGCTATCAGCACCGTCGACACGGTGCAGGTCGATGGCCTGGCGATGGGCGTCGGCGCCTCGGCCGGGCTCGGCGTCGGCGGCGGGGTCGGCATCGTCGACCTCGCGGGCAAGAGCAGTGCCTATGTTGATGAGGCGACGCTGACCACGACCGGTGATGTGATCATCGACGCGCAGGGCGTGGTGCAGGACACCGATGTGACGACCTATGCCGGCGGGGCCGGTGCCGTGGGCCTTGGTGCGGCCTACATCGATATCACCTCGACGCCGCAGACCGCCGCTTACGTCGGCCCGCAGGCAAAGATCGAGGCCGCAGAGCATGTCCAGATCGGCGCCACGTCGACGAGTGACGTGACAGCCGAAGGCAAGGGCGTTGTCGCCGGTGCCGTCGCGGTCGGCGTCGTGATCGCCGACGTCACCGATGCGGGCACCACCCAGGCCTTTATCGATGGCGGTGCGCTGGTCGGGGATGGCTCTGACCGGGTCCGCAGCCTTGATGTGACCGCGCGGTCGTTCCAGACGCTCGCTGCCGATACCGGTGCGGCCGCCGGCGGTATCGTTGCGGGCCAGGGATCGGTCGCAACGGTCGAGGCGACACCGACCGTACGCGCATTCGTCGGGGACGGTGCCCAGATACGTGTCGGTGACCGGGTTGATTTCAACGCCGTGGGCGAGCTCGATGTCGACAGCACCGCGAAGGGCATCACGGTCGCCGGTGCCGGTGCCGGGGTGTCCCTGGGCACGGTCGATGCCGATCCGACCATCGAGACCGCGATCGGTGCAGATGCCGTGATCGAGGCCGGTGGCGACATCCTGCTGACCGCGCGGCAGATCACCACGGGACTCTCATCACTGGCCACGGCCTCGTTCGGCGGCCTGATCGGTGCGGCCGCGTCGACCGCGACGACGCTGCTCTCGCCGACGGTCGGGGTCGCGGTCGGCGACGGTGCGAGCCTGATCAGTAGGGCGGGGCGAATCGGTCTGCTGGCCGACGCCGACAACCTGGCCGATGCCTTCGCCAACGGGTTGGTCGCCGGTGTTGCCGCCTGGGGCTCGAACACTGCTGAGGCGCGGATCGAGGAGGCCAAGACGACGGCCGGAGTCGGCAAGTCGGTCTCGCTGACGGCAGACAGCATCCAGATCGAGGCGCTCGCGGTGAACGATGTCTTCGCCGACGCGGTCGCCGGGGCCGGTGGCGTGGTGGTGGGTGCCTCGGCCGACGCGTCGACCCGGAGCGACAGCGAGACCCGCGCCTTTATCGCGGACAACGATGCTACGGGCGGTTCGAATCTTCTGACGACCGGTGGCAATCTGCGAATCCTTGCCGATGAGCTGTCGATCTTCAACTCGCAGTCCGACAGTACCGCGGGCGGCGTGGTCGGCTACAGCGGTGCCGAGATCGACGACGACATCGATGCGCTGGTCGTGGCATCGATCGGCCGCAACGTCGATATCGACAGCGGTGGCAATGTCGCGGTCCTGGCACGAAATCACACGGACAAGGCCGAGCTGACCGAGAATAGCGGACGCAACGCCAGTGCGGGGGCCGGTGGGGTGCTGGGCCTGTCGGCCGGTGATGGTGGCACTGTCGTCGACAACACTACCGAGGCGATCATCGCCGGCAACAGCGTCGGATCTAACCTCGCGATCCACGCCGCGGGCTCGCTCGCGGTCAGTGCCGAGAGCGACGTCGACAGCTACAGCTATGGCCGGCTTTCGGCCGGCGGCCTGATCGCCAATGCCGACATCGAGATGCAGTCGACGGCCACCAGCACCACGCTGGCCTCGGTCGGCGAGTATGCGAGCCTCGAGGCCGGTGACGACATCGACGTGCGTGCGCGCAGCAATGCCAACGTCGAGACCAAGGCCCACACCAGCACCTACGGCGTGTCGGCCAGCGGCGCGGCCAGGGCCAAGACCTGGATCGACAATGGGAATGACGCGGTCGTTGCGGCCAACGCGAATCTCTACGCCGGTCGCGACATCCACGTGACCGCCGGTGCCGGGCTTGATGGGCTGCGTAACGATCTGCGCGGCAAGGCCGAGGGAAGGTCGTGGGCGAAGGGCCTGTTCCCGTCCGGCAGCGTGACCGGCTGGTCGACCATCGACAACGTCAACCGGGTCAACCTGGCCGCCGGCAGCGACCTACAGGCCGGGCAGGATGTGAACCTCGGCAGCTATGCCGGCAGCGTCAGCACCGACGGTTACGCGAAGGCGAAGAAGACCTCGTACGCGTTGTTCGGCATCCCGATCAACCTGTACAGCAACGGCTCGCGGAAGAGCATCCATAACGCGACGACGACCGTGACGGTCGACGGTGAGGTGCAGAGCGGGATCAACCATCACCGCTGGCTCGATATCGCGTTCGACCCGGATGCCCCGCGCAAGCTTGGCGACATCTCGGGCAATATCGGATTCGATATCGCCGAGGTGGATCTGCGTGCGGATCTCGATGCTGAGATCGCGGATCTCGATAACCAGATCGCTGAGAACAACCAAAATGGTGCGTCGACGCTGAACGTGGCCCTCGAGAACAAGCAGGCCCGCCTGGAGGCCAAACGCGACGCGCTACCCTATCCGGCGATCATCGATCGGATCACCCTTGAGGACGCGGCAGCGCAGGGCGGCAGCGTCCACGTCGACGGTGAGCTGTCCGGCAGTGGCGCATTGCGCACGCCGGGCAATGACCTGCGGATCGAGATCATCAACGACTCGCCGGCCCACCTGGTGACCAACCACCTCGAGATCCCGCTGAGCAGCCAGGGTCAGATCACGCTGAACGGTCGCCGCATCACCAACCACCCGGGGATGATGATCGAGTACGGTCCGAGCGCCCTGCCCGAGATCTTCATCGCGGGTTACTACAACCACGAAGTTGACGACCCCGAAAGATATCGCCACCGAGATCTGCCTGAACGGCAGCCCGGGTGAGGGCGGCGACATCATCAATCTGGCCGGTAGCGTCGTCGTCGAGAACCAGTTCGGTGACGTGACCAGCACCGCGAAAATCATCGCCGACACCGTCGACATCGCGGTCGGCGGCGATTTTGTCCAGGAGTACACCCCCGGCGTGACCAACAGTGAGAACGTGATCGCCGGCAACAACATCTCGATCAGCGCCGAGGTGTTGAACATCAACGGCACGCTGCAGAGCGGTATCCCGTACCGCACCGTCGTGATCGACCCGTTCACCGAGGCCGATCTCGTGAAGCGCGGCGGCGAGCAGGTGATCCGCCCGGATGCCCAGTGTGGGGGTGTCGAGTGCAACATCCGGGTCGTCTGGGACAACGAGAAACAGGTGATCAAGGTCGACCCGGTGCGCTTCGGCGGTGGCTACATCGAGCTGTTCGGCGAGATCGCGAGCACCGGCGGCGGCGAGCTGAAGTTGTTCGACGGCTATGGCGAGGTCAACCTGATCAACAATACCGATCATGACATCGTGCTGCGCTCGATGAACATCGGCGAGCCAGTCGTCGGCCTGGCCCGGATCTTCGATACCGGCAAGGTCCAGAATGGTGCGATGGTGCGGACCGACATCACGGCCGACGGCGTCGCACGTTACTACCGCTCTGAAGAGAATGGCCGCTCGGTCTGGAACCTGTTCGAGCGCACGCCGCGCGACAACCGGGCGACGCAGTACAGCTATGAGCCGCGGAAGGGACTGCGCTATCTCGAGTACGGTGATATCACCTTCACGAACAAGCCGGTGACCGAGACCTCGACGCACTGGTGGACATCCTTCGGCTACACCAACGAGCAAGCGAAAGGTCAGAACCTCGTCAGCCTCACGAGCAGCGTATTGAACGGCGGGTTCCCGTTTTCGCTGATCTTTGGCAAGAGCACACTGGCCGACACGCCGATCCCGGTGACCTTCCTCGGTCGGACCGACCACGGCGTGATCACGGTCGTGAACAATGGCCAGTCCGACACGCTGCTGAACGGCGCGCTGCGTAACCCGAGCGGTCCGGTGACGCTGACCAACGCCCAGGGCGACATCCGGGCACTGCATGACAGTGCACTGATCGCGGCGCGTGATATCGATCTGGGTGCGCCGTCTGGCGGTATCGGCAGCCTCGAACAGGCGGTGAACATCGATCTCGGTGCCGGGCATGTGACTGCCGCCGCGCTCGCCTCGATCCATCTGCACGAGCGTGACGGCGATCTGCGGATCGGGTCCGTGGCCAGCGGCGAGGACGTGTTCCTCAGCGCTGACGGCTCGATCGTTGGCGTGATCCCGGGTGTGCCGACTGTGATCGGTCGCGACATCGCCCTGACCGCGATCAACGGCGGCATCGGTCTCGATAGTGATGCGCTGACGATTGATTCCAACGGCGTGCTGTCGGCGGCCGCACTCGGCAGCGTCTACATCACCGAGCAGAGCGGTGACCTGCGGGTCAATAAGGTGGTCTCCGAGACCGGCGACGTGGTGCTGGTCGCACCGGGCGCGATCGAGGACTACAACTTCTTCGAGTCGGTCGATCAGGACGTCAAGGAACGTCTGATCAACATCTGGGCCGAGATGGAACTGCAGAACGCCGGCAAGGTCGACGACGCGATCGCGCTGTACAAGGCGCAGAAGAAGGCCGAGTACCAGGAACAGCACCGGCTCGACGATGGCGGCACGGTCGGCTACACCGGTGACGACACCTTCGACAGCAGCTATGACCCGAATTACGAGTACCAACTGACGGCCGACGAGCAGCAGCAATACAACGACGCCGTCTGGACCGACGAAGAACTGCTGATCACGAAGAACGTGCTGACCGTCCCGCAGTCGGCCAACGACGGCACGCTGCGGGTCAAGACCGAGGTCCTGATCGAGGATCCGAATATCGAGGCCGCTGGCAACGTGGTCCTCAGGGCCGGGGGCGGGATCGGCGAACACCTGGGGGATATCGTCATCACCCAGGACCGGATCGATGCCGGCGATGTCACGCAAGACGAGAAACTCGCGATCATCGCGGCCGAGCGCGACGACCTGGCGTACGAGACGGACGACCGGCAGCTGCGGGTCTCGAAGAAACGCGACTTCGACATCGCGGCGGGCGGCAGCATCGACCTCCAGGCCCGCGACTTCGTGTTCCTGGGTTCCGAGACGGACATCAATATCGCCCGCGCCGATTCGCAGACCAGCAATATCCGGCTCAAGGTCAGCGGCAATATCACGAACGCGAATGACCGCCTCGATGTCGCCAACCTGTTGGCGGACGATCTGATCATCGAGGCCGCGGCGACGACCGTCAGCGGCGTCGACCAGGGCGGCAACATCGGCACGCCAGACCGGCCGGTCGTCGTCGACCTGCGCCCCGGCGGGATCCTGACACCGCGCGCCGACGGTGCGATCTACCTGACCGAACTCGACGGCGCCATGACCATCGACCGGCTGCTCTCGGGTGGGCCGGTGATCCTGACCGTCGCCAACGGCAACTTCATAGCCGGGTTGCTGTTCAATCAGGGCGACGCACTGACCATCGATGTGTTGGGCGACAGCCTGCAGATCGACGAGCTGTATGAACCGCGCAGCGTCGACCTGCATGTCGCCGGTGAGGGGGGCAGTGCACAGATCGACGACCTGACCGTGAGCCGGGCGCTGACCGTGCGGGCCGACAACATCCTGTTGCCGAACGTGCAGCACAGCGCGGGGGCACCGGTGCTGTATCTCAGCCTGACCGGCAATGACGGCGGCGTCAGTGATTCGCAGGACTTCTCGATCCATTCGACCGGCCAGGTGATCTTCGACCAACTCGGCAGCGATGAATTGGACCTGGTGTTCGATTCCGACGCAGTCCGCTTCGACAGCCTGCAGGTCGGCCAGTGGGGCAGCATCGAGACGCCGACCCACCATGTGATCATCGACCATCGCGACCGCGTCCTTCACGACGAAGCCACGGCGCAGCTGTTTGCGCCGGACCGGGCATTCCGCCTGATGTTGACGCCGCAGCGTCGGTTGCTGACCAGTGCGTCGATCGTCAACTACGACCCGGATTACATCGTCAACCGGTTCCGTACGGACAACAGCGTGATCCGGCTGCAAGCGACCCGGCAGACCCTGCCTGTCACGACCAGCGGCGTTCTGGAACAGGGACGGTCACTCGATTTTTCTATCGAACTCGCGAGTGCCTTAGCGGAAAATCTGATGCCGGCGGCCGGCCCCTTGGTGCTATTTTCTAACGAGGATCTGTTGCCCGGCGAGGAGACGCAGGCGAGTGAGATTGAGATAGCGCCAGTCGATTAACGCATCTGCTTGGTTCTTTAGACTCGGATCCTGCGCCACTGCGCCGCATAGGATTCCCGACACCTTACGATCCCGGTCCGCGAGTGCTTGTCAGGAATCTTTACACTTGGTTCGATCAAGTCGCCACTGTTGGCCAGGCAAGTCTCTGCTTTTCTGGGCTTAGTAGATCTGGAGTGGTTTTTGCCGTTTCTCGCGAATCAGCATGCTTCCCCGCGCTAAGCGCCCGGCTTGTCAGTTGTGGCACTGTAAGCAGAGTAGCGGAAGAGAGTAGGCGGCTGTTGAGCCGAGCAAGATTTTTCCGTCAAACTGACCCTTAATGTCGTTTTTTGACTAGTATGTGTCTGGTCGCGCAACTGACGGACAACGACATGGACCCCAGCACGGACGTTACGATGACGACCCAGTATCGTTCTGCGGGACGCAGACCGCTTGCTTCGATCTCACTGCTGCGCACGGCGCATTTGTCGTAACCGCGTGGTTCACTCTTGGAAATCCCTGTCATGACCGGGTCGAGGATCGCTCTTCGCCTGGCGCTTCTGGTCGTCGTTAGCCTAACCGCTGCCTGCGAAAGACCAACGGCACCGATGGCGCCGCCTTCCGGTCTTGTTGCCGTGATCGACCTCGATCGTGTCGCCGAAGCTGTCGGCAGGGATGAGGAGATTGCTGCCCGCGTGCAGGCCTACGCTGACCAGGAGTCAGCCAAGCTGACGCGGCTGCGTGATGATCTGCGCGACCAGTTTCAAGCCCAGCAAGACGCGCTTGGTGATGCACCTTCGGATGATCAGAAGGCGCAGCTGGGCGAACTCAACGCGCGCATGGATACGCAATTGCAGCAGGCCATCAGCCAGGCGCAGCAAGCAGCCGAACAGGTAAAGGTGCAGTCGGTTCTGGCATTCAAGCAGGAAGTGCAACCGGTTGCCGAGCGGGTCGTGAAGGCGCGCGGTTATTCGGTACTGCTGATTCAGCAGCCGGGAATGCTCTATATAGACGCGGGGGCGGACATTACCGACGCCGTGATTGCCGAACTCGACCGATCCGATTCGCCGCCGGTCGGCGACCAACAAAATCAATAACGCCACGCGTTTTCTGCCAGGAACCCCCCACTATGTCCAACACCCACTCGACGTTCCTGGCCCGATTGATCGCAGTGGTTACAGCGCATTGCCTGATTGGTTCAAACCTGGTTTTGGCCGCAGGGCAGATCGTGGTCGACGGACGCACCCAGACGCAGCTTCAGGTGCAGGGCAATGTGACCGACGTGACGACCCAGACAGTAAACGGCCGTAACGCATTCAATTCTTTCAGCCGCTTTGACGTTAACCCGGGCAATACGGTCAACCTGCATGTGCCCGATGCGGCCCGTAACCTGCTCAACCTGGTGCATGACAAAGGCACCCGCATCGACGGCACGCTGAACGCGCTGCAGAACGGGCGAGTCGGCGGCAACGTGTTCTTTGCCAATCCGCATGGCATGGTGGTTGGCGCCAGCGGGGTCGTCAACGTCGGCGCGCTCAGCGTGACCACGCCGACGCCGCAGTTCATGAATGGGTTCTTCGACGCGGCGGGTAATCCTTCTGCAGTGGCCACCGAGCAATTGCTGCGAGGCACCGCGCCGGTCAATCCCGATGCCGTGGTCGACATTCAGGGTCAGGTGAATGCGCAAGGCGATATGCGTTTGCAGGCGGGCAGCATCGTCATTGCCGGCGATCTGAACAGCCTGCCCGGGCCGACGGCGGGTAATGCGCTTGCCAACCCCCTGAACACCGATGGGCTCGAGACAGGTGCTGATCTCGTCGAGCGCAATGGCGAGATCTGGCTGCTCGCGTCGAGCGATGCGCGTGTCACCGGCAGCGTGCAGGCCGATGGCACTGACGGTGTCGATGCCGGGGCCGTGCAGCTGCGTGCGGGTGGCGATATTGAACTTGTTGGTGATGCGCGGTTATCGGCCCGTGGTCGAGGCGTCGATTCCGACGGCGGCGAGGTGGTGGTACTCGCGCAGCAAAGTACCCGGATTGCGGATAGTGCCACGCTGGATGCCGGATCGGCGCAGGGCGATGGTGGTTTTGCCGAGCTGAGCGCGATGGATACGGTCATTCTGAGCGGCGGTAGCCTGCTCGCGGATGCGCCGAATGGGACGCCCGGCGACGTGTTGATCGATCCTCCCAATCTAACCATCGACAATGATTTGCTGCGCGCGGACTCCGCCGCCAGCAGTGACGGAATCAGCTGGAATGCGGGCAGTCTGACGCTCGAGGCCGCGCAGAAGATCACTATTGATGTGGACGTTGTGGTCTCGACCCGGCAGGTCGTTGTCAACGCCGGGCAGACTGCGCGTGACGCGCACATCAATAACCTTTCGTCCGGTGATTCGGGCAACCTGACGCTGACGGCACCGGCCATCGAACTACTGGATGGCAGCATGCTGCTTTCCCATGCCGATAGCGGTGGCGGCGCCAGCTATGCCGCCGGGGATATCACGCTCAACGCAGATGTCAGCCCGACCGACGTCCCGGGCAGCACCACGGTATCCAGTTGGCTGGGTGACCTGTTGTCGGGTGTTATCGACGCAGACGGTTCCTCAACGCTCAGCACGGTCGTCGATGGCTTGTTGGAAACGCCGCTCAGTCAAATCACCCTGGCTGGCGCCACCGTCAAAGGCCGAGATATCGAACTTGTTGCACAGGGCAGCGATCGCTTGGGTTTTGACAAGCAGGCAACGGCACGCATCGACATCAGCGATAGTGTTCTGCAGGGACGCCATATCGATATCAAGGCCATCGCCGATACCTCCTTGCTGCCGGCGGTGGAAGATCCTTCGGGTGCGATCGATCTTGAGGATCTGTTGGATTTCGTCAATCCCTTCGATGCGACGCCGTTTGTGTCCTTCTCTGCCAGTCAGGCGGGGGTGACGCTAGACAGCAGTGAGCTGACCGCCGCCGGAAATATCAACGTCGATGCCGAGGCGACGTCAAAGGCCAAGAGCCTGACCAGCTTCTATGCCGTTGCGGTGGGCTACGGCTACTCGGCTGCCGAGGCCAACACCCGGGTCATCGGGGGCTCGCAGCTGTCAGCACTGGGCGGTGAACTGTCGCTTACCGCTACCACGAACAATGTGGTGCAGGTTCAGGCGGATTCGGCCGCCACCAACAAGCCCATCGCCGCCACCTGGGCACAGAGTGACGTCTACGGTGAAACACGTGTGAACACGGGCGACGCGGTGCTGATGAAGGCCAACAGCATCAACCTGGCGACCACGACCAACTTGGATATCACCACCCAGGCCACGGCGACGGAGAGGGGTGCCAGCTCCGCGGCCATGGCGGTGGCGATGAATAATCTGGAGACCATCACCGAGACATTGCTCGGCGGCCAGGCCAACGTGACCGGCAAGCTAAGCATCACGGCAGACCATGACGTCGAACAGAACATCACCAATGCCTCTGCGACGTCAAACGGCAGTACAAGCAGCTTCAGCACCAAGCTCAACAACAGTGTTGCCGGTCTGCAACGACAGGGCGCTACCGCCGTGCTGGGTCAGTTCACCAGCAAAGGGGCGGGTATCGCCAACTTCCTGTTCCCGGGAATCAGATCGGGCAAGCTGAACCTGGGTGGGACGCTGGCTATGGCGAATACGGACAACACCGTTCGCGCAGCGATCCAGCCCGGCGCCAGGGTCACGGTGGATGGGGCGGTCGATGTAAAGGCCAAGCTCGCCGACGATTTCAATCTGGGTGCAGTGACATTGGCCAAGTCCGACGGCGTTGGTCTTGGCGGCGCGGTGGCCATTGGCGACTACAACAATGTGGTCGAAGCGTTCATTGGCGATGGTGCGAGCCTCGATGCCGATGGCCTGCTGACGATGCAGGCAGAGACAGGGCTCGCCTACCCGTGGCAGATCGACTGGTCCAGCCTGGAAGATGTGCTCAATCATCTGACCGGCGGCCTGGATAACTTCCTGTTCACCAACTTTGCCTTCAACGACAGCAAAGGCTCGAAATTCAGCCTGGCAGCGGCGGTCGACGTCATCGATCTCGATAACAGCGCCAGCACCTGGATCGGGGAAGATGCTGCGATCAACCAGCAAGGCGGCGCCGGGGCAGTTTCACTGGTGGCGGCCAACGACATCAACTTCGTCCAGGCCGCGGGTGCCAAGGTGCCGTTTCCGCTGATCAACCGGCTGCTGGGTAAGCGCCCAAGCAGCAATGGTCTGGGTGGTGCAGCCGGCTTTATCAAGATCGAAGCCGACGCACTGGCCTGGATCGATGACGGGACCCAACTCGACGCGAGCAGCCTGAGTCTCGATGCACAGACCCGCGAGCGGCTCATCCAGTTGAACAAGTCAGGCGCCAAGGTCGACAACATCGGCGTAAGCGGCACGCTGGCCCATACCGTGCTGAGCGGCACAGCCGCTGCCGGTATCGAATCGGGCGCGGTGGTGGACGTGGCGGGGAACATCGATATCGATGCCAGAACCGATGCCAATGGGCTCCTCATCGCTGGCGCCACCCTGTCTGGTGGCAACGCGGGCGTTGGTATGTCTATTTCGCTGCTCAGCGTCGATACCGCTACTGATGCCTTCATTGCCGACCGCGACGGTGACACCAAGGGCGCAGGGCAGTTGCGGGCCGCCGAGGTCAGCCTGGATGCGGTGGATGACAGCGACATCGACAGCTTCAGTATCGCATCCGCCACAGCGACCGGTTCGAGCGGTGGCGGCAGTGGCAAGGATGCGCCAAAGGGTAAGGGCAAGTACGGTCTTGCGGTGTCTGGCGACGTCTCACTCAACGACATCGCTGCGGACGTCAGCGCTTACGTGGGTGATAGCGCGGATCTGATCGTGGATGGCCTCGGTTTGGCTGCATTGCGCGACAGTCGTATCCGCTCCCTGTCCGGCACCGTGGCCTACGCGAGCAGCGGGAAAAACTCGGCTGGGCTGGCCGGTTCGTACTCCGAAAACGAACTCGGCGGCGAGACCCTCGCCAGCATCAATGACGCACAGGTAGACGTCCGTAGTGCGATCGCGCTCAAGGCGACCACCCAGGGTGAGATCTGGGCGTTGGCCGCGGGGGGTGCCGGCGTGCCGAGTGCCAAGGGGATTACCGTTGCCGGCCAGGTGACCAACAACGCCAGCAGTGGCGTCACTGAGGCGAGCGTGCGCAACGCTGAGATAAACGGACGCATCGCTGACAGTGGCGAGCTCAGTGTAACCGCGACCGACACCACCGATTTCACCTCCATCGCTGGTGCTGTGGCACTTGGGGGTAAAGGCGGGGTCGGTGCCGGGGTCTCGATCAATGACATCGCCAACCGCATCGAGGCGGGGGTCTGGAACGCGGCGCTGCGTGCGTCTTCAGGGATCGTCGTCAACGCCGGCATGGCTGGCACGATCCAGTCGCTGGCTGCAGCCATTACCGCATCGCAGAATTTCGCCATTTCGGGCGCGGTGTCGATCAATGAGATCGGCAACACCATTAGTGCTCAGGTCGATAATAGCGCCGCCCCGTCGCGGTTGATCGACGTCGGCGGTGAGTTATCCCTGATCGCCGACAACAAGGCCACCATCCGCGCTATCGCCGGTGGCGTGTCGGCCTCCGGCAAAGCCGCGCTCGGTGCCTCCGTGGCGATCAACCAGATCCACGATCTGACCGAGGCCGGGTTGACCGATGTCACCCAGCGCACAGCTACCGCGGACACAACCGTCAAGGCCAGCAGCGCGGCAACCATTGAATCGATTGCCGGGACGGTGGCTGTTGCCTCGTCTTCGGTAGGCGCCGGGGCCGGCGTAGCGGTCAACCGGGTGGGCAACATTACGCGTGCTTTCACCAGCGGCAGTCGCACCGATTTGCATGTGCGCAACGCGAAGGTTGAAGCGATTTCGGCTGCCCACATCGACACGATCTCGGTTGCACTCGGCGCCTCCGGCAACGTCGGTATTGGTGGTTCGGCATCAGCCAATCACTTGGACAACCAGACCGAGGCCTACATCGACGCGGGTGCGGTGGTCAAAGCAGAACACAACGTCGGGGTCCTCGCAGAGAGTGACGATCGTATTCGTATGGCGGCCGGCGCCGCCGGTATCGGGGTGAAGGCGGCCGGCGTCGGCGTGACCCTTGGCATCAACAACGTCCAGGGTTACACGCGGGCCCACATCTCAGGTCCCGCTACACAGGTCACCGCGCTGGCCAAGGATGTCGGGCAAAAACTGACGGTGAAAGACGGTGGCCTTACCGCCGGTATTGATCTGGCTGACCAGGTAGACATTGCCAGCTACAGCGATCTCGACCTGGCTGACCCGAACACCCGAACCAGCGTCGAGGTCACCGGTGTCGCGGTCAATGCCGCATCCAGTCAGTACGTCGGGTCCATTGCCGCCAACGTCGCCGCGGGCCAGATCGCCGCGGGCCTGGCCGAGAACATCAACGTTATCGGCGGTATCACCGATGCCTATATCAGGGATGCGGCGATCAATATCGACAACGCGGGTGCCGCTGCCAACCAACAGGTAGACGTACGCGCCAGCAACATCGCCTACGGCAACAGTTTCCTGGGTAATGTCGCCGTCGGCGCCGGCGCGGCGGGCGCCGGTGCAGACCTACACAGTATCAACCGCAGCACCTGGGCCTTCACCAGCGGCGGCCGCATCGCCGCGCTCGGCGAGCTGGCGATCAACGCAACCGCGCTGCAGGGACTGTCATCGGTTGCCGTGGGCGGTTCGGTCGGCGGCTCGGCCGGTGCCGGCACGCTGATATTGAGCCTCTTCGAGAGCGACACCCGGGCCTGGTTGGATGCGACCAAAGTGGTCACCGGAGACTTGACGGTGGCCGCAGAGAGCGACAATGCGATGTACCTGGTCGGTGGTGCGCTGGCCGGTGGTGGTGGCAGTGCAGTTGGCGGCAGCTTCGTGGTCGCCAGTAGCAACAGCAACACCTCTGCCGTGATTCGTAACGCCAGCGGCACTGAAGCCGTGGAGGCCACCGGTGCTGTGCAGGTCGGCGCCGACAATGACACCAGCATCAACCATATCGTCATCAGCGGCGCCCTTGGGGGCGGCGCGGGCATCGCCGGCATGGCCAGCATCAACCTGGTCACCGATACCACCGAGGCCGGCATCTACGACTCGCAGATCGGCAGCAACGCCACTCGTGCTGCTAGTGTGCGGGTGGCCGCGCTGCATAGCGTGGCTGTCGACAGCATCGCCGGATCCCTGGGTGTTGGTTTTGGCAGCGCGGGTGTGGGTGCCGGGGCAAGCGTCAATATCGTAAAGGCGCGGACGTTGGCGGGGATCGATCAGAGTCAGATCTTCACCACGGGTCTGACCGAGGTGACGGCAACCAGTAACAAGCAGGTGGATGCGCTAGCGATGACGGCCGGCGGCGGCCTATACGGCGGTATCGGTGGCGCGGCGGCGGTCACATTGATTGGCTCCGACGTCAAGGATGAGGGTGCCGACGAGGTGGATAGCGGCACGCTGGCCGCAGCGGATGATTTCACCAAGGGCGATCGCGGCAGTGAATTGAGCGGCGGCGACGATGTCCTCACGGCCAGCGAGCGCGCCGAAATCAATAACAGCACCCGCGCTGACCCGACCGGGGTCGCGCGCGGGACCGATGCCACGGCTTATACCCACCGCACGGCGGCCACGATCGCCGGTGCGGACAGCCGCATCCATGCGGCTGGGATCACCGTGCAGGCAACGGACAAGCTGCATGCCAAGTCCACGGTCGGTGGTTTTGGTATCAGCGCCGGCTTGGGTGCCGGCGCCGGGGTTGGGGTAACCCAGGTGGCCGCAAATGTCGAGGCTGGCGTAGCCAACGGTGTCGATCTCGTCAGCACCGGTGCTGTGCTGGTGAAGGCCGAGGCGCAAGATGTCTCGCACAGCGATCGGGCCATCGAGCTCCTTGCCCTCAACGGCGGTGTCGGTGCGGTTGGCATTGGTGCGGCGGTCGCCGTCGGCGAAATCAGCAACACGGTCAACGCCAGCCTGGGCGGCGACGTGCAAGCCAACGACCGCCAGGTGAGCGTAACGGCGCGCGATGCTACCAGCCTCGACATCGATGCCTATGGCGCGGCAGCAGGCGCGCTCGGTGCGGGTGCGGTGGTCGCCCGCGGGCGCAAGAACAGCACGGTAATCGCCCGTACGCTGGCAGGCAGCGACGTTACTGCCCGCGGTTTGAATATCAATGCGCTTGTGTCCGGCCGCCTCCACAGCCGCACGCTCGGTGCCGCCGGCGGACTGCTGGCCGCTGGAAACGGTTCCGATGCGCGGGTGGAACAGGCAAGCGTCGTACAGGCCCATGGCGGTAACGACAGCGTCTTGAATCTGTCTGGCGACCTGGATCTCAGCGCCACCGCAACGCCACAACTGGATGCAGATGCCAAAGGTTTCAGCGTGGCGGGTAACCTCAGTGTCGGTATCTCGATTGCGAAGGCCAAGGTTGATGATCAAGTGCTGGCCCGTCTCGGGGAAAACACCGAGGTGCGCAATGCGAAGCAGGTGACGATCCGCAGCAGCCAGACGCAGGCAGGCAACAGTCCTACTGCGAGAGCCAATGCCGTTGCCGCTGGGGGCGCATTGACCGGCAGTGTCAGTGCAACGACGGCCACGGCGGAAAACAACAGCCGTAGCGAGGCCTCGATCGGTTCTGGCAGCGCACTGACCGTGCAGGACGGTGTAAGCCTTGCTGCGCAGACCAAGAGTTATCAGCGCAGCGATGTCACCGGCATCAGCGTCGCGCTCGGCGCGGCTCTCGGCAGCAATGTCGCAAGATCGAGCTATGAGACCGAGCAAAGCGCAGGCATCGGCGACGGGGTCAGCATCAAGGCTGCCTCCTTGACGATCAATGCCAGTGGCACCGACACAAACTACGCTGACACCATTGCGGGGGCCGGCGCCTTGGTCGCCTCCAGTGGCAATAGATCAGAAACATTCGGTGAGAGCACGACGGATGCGTTCATCGGTGACGGCAACGAGAGTCGGTCAATCGACGTCGCTGCGCTGACTGTGAGTGCATCCCACAACAGCGTCTTCAATACCAAACTCGATGCGCTGAGTGTTGGATTGCTGCTGGGACTTAGCCGCGCGAACACGTTTAACGAGGTCTCAAGCAGCAGCATGGTGTCGATTGGCAGCAGCCGCATATCGGCTGACACAATCGATCTGGATGCCGAGACCAACACCGCCAAGGACTGGCAACCGGGGGCGGAATTCTGGAACATCGCCGCCGGCGGTGGTGGGTTCGCAGATGTGGCCAGGGCCACCAGCGAAACCGTCGTCCGCAGCGATGCCCTGATCGATTTGAGCGGTGCCTCCATAGAGCAGACCGGCACCGGCGGTGCGCCGGGAATGTTCGCAATGGATGCGTTCAATGCCGTCGTCGCGCGCGACAAGGTGAACATGGATTCGCTTGGGGGTGTGTCCGTGCCCGATGCCACTTCGACGGTATCGGCGAGCACCACCAGCAGGGTGCACATCGGTAACGGGGCAATCCTGACCAGCCTTGGCGACTTGAACGTGGGTGCCCGCAATGACACCGCGTTGAGCGCCCAGGTGGCGGTCGATGCCTACGGTCTGGCGGGTGCGCCGGCCGGCGATACCAACGCCGATGCCAATTCACGCAATCTCATCGAGGTGGGTGACGCAGCGCTAACGGCTAAGCGCGATATCAATCTCAACGCTGGAGCGAACAGCGATCCTGACAGCCCGGTGAGCAGCGTGTCCACCAGGGCACGGACCAACCTCTGGAACAACACCGCGATCCCGATCAATCAGGATCCGATCGCCGATGCTGTTTCGAGCAACCACAGCCAGATCGATGTCGGCGCGGAGGCCGATCTGCAATCGGTACGTCACACCAAACTGTTCGCCGAACAGGGCGAGGTGAGTGCCTCTGGTGTCGGTATCGCCAAGGACCTTTGGCGCGAGGCGCTGGCGGCAGTGGCCAGTGCGATCAGCAACGCCTTTGGCGGCGGAGATGTGTCCTTTGAGACCCGTCGAGACAGTTCCGTCACCGAGCAGAGCACAGGGGTGAACGTAGACGGCCAGGTGCGTGTGGGTATCAACCGTAAACAGCTGCTGGCAATCGACATCGACGGCACCGTAGAGGAAAGCGTGGGTGATATCACGATCACTGACACCGACTTCAAAGATGTCGCGGCCGATATCCTGGAGCGCATCGAGGCATTGCGGGGCCTGATCCTCGAATACTCGGTGGCTGACGCCGATGCGGATGCCAGCATCGCCGTTGCGGCCTACGAGTCAGAAATTCGTTTTCTGGAAAGGAAGCTCAAGGAGTTGGGCTATGGCGGCGATGACAACCGCGGCGGCTTTATCGATATACCGCTGATCAGCGAATTGGAGGCTGCCGAGCAGGCCGTGGATGGTATGACCATCACCCGCAGTGACTATCAGGTCGACAAAGAAGCCCTCGTCGTCGACAACGACGGACGAGTCGCGGACAACGCGACGCTGCGTGACAACAACGCTGCATTGCGCACGCAGGTGACAAATCACACCGTTCTGCGCGCAACAAAAATCCAAGAGCGCAGCAAGCTCGATCCGGTTGCTGACAAGACCCAATACGATCAACTGACACAGCAAATCAATGGCCTGACTGGCCAGATCGACGCCAAGAACGACACCATTGCCGCCAATGTAGAGACGATCGACCTCAACGAACAGGCCATCGGTAGTAACGAAATCGAAATCGGGCGGCTGGATGGACTCATCGTGGGTCTGGACGGTCAGATCGCCCAGGTCCAACAAGATATAAGCGATGGCGTCTTCAATACAAAGAAAAGCGGCGGTCCGGTCGCCACTGTCCTCACCGTCAGTGACGCTACCGCACAACTGGGGAATATCTATGTCCGTGGTGGCGCACTGACCGGCGAAGGCAATCTGGATGCCCCCGGCGACGCCGAGATCAAGATTACCAATAACGGCCCGAACTTCCTGATTCTGGGCAATCTGACCATCCCAGCGGACGATGGCGGCAAGCTGTTCTTCAACAATGTCGATGTGCTCGACAACAATCAGATCAACGGCATCAACGGCCCGTCGGGTGGTGCCGCTTTCAGCATCCGCACGGCAGACAGCAAGATCGTTGGCGGGGTAGCGCAGGCGCCGGACGCGCCACGTGTCGAGATAACCAGCAAATACGACCCACTGGATCCTTTCTATAGCAGTCAGACGCCCGAAAGTGTGCCACCGCTAGCGCCGGATCTCATCCTGCGGGGCGATATCAGCAACCTGCGTGGCTTGGTCAAGGTGCAAAGCGAGGCCGGTTCGATTCGGCTCGAACAGAAAGTGGACAGCGCGGGCCAGCTGATTCCGGGCGAGACGGCCACGATACGCGCCGGCACCGTTGAGATTGAGACACGCAACGGCGATTTCGTTCAGAGCTATGCGGATGCCTTCTTCCATGCTGCCGGTGCGCCGTTGGTGACGGTGCCCGGCGATGAGAACTTGAACCCACCGACCGTTGCCCGCATCGATCGCAGTCCCGAAGAGGCGGGTGCTGGCATCGTTGCCAACGGCAGCGTGCTGATCGCCGCCCGTTACCTGAATATCAATGGCATCATCCAGAGCGGTGTATCTGAGTGGGGTGTGCGCATCCCGGCCGAAGCCGAGGTTACGATCCCCGGGGTTGGGGTCGGCAGCTTTGAACAGGCACGAACGGATTACACGGCCTATCTGGACGGCTTGGCCGCAACGGGTCAGTCGCCTGAGCTGGGCTCGGAGTATTACGACGTCAGCGGTGCGACCGTAGCAGGGCTGGCTGGCAATATCGATGGTGATTGGGAACGTATCAAGGTCCGCTACAACGCCAAGGAAGACCGCCTGGAGCTCGGCGGTGTACAGGTTCAGGGTGGCTACATAGAGCTGTTCGGCGAGGTCTTCAATACCAACAGAAACGGTGGCGGTAGGCTGCGTGTGCTCGATGGCTTCGGCCAGATCAAGGTGGACAATCAGTCCAACCGGAAACTCATGGTCAACCTGTTGGACGCCGGTCGCGGCGTGCAGGGTGAGATCAATATCACCAATATCGTCGGTCAGAACGCCGATGGCAGCGCGATCATCGAAACAACTCAGTACATCCGCGGAGCAGATGGCTCACGCAACGCGGAATTTACGCCGGACAGCGGCAAGCGTTATGCGCAGACCGTGGGTTCTGATCAGGTTACCTCCAAATTCTATCGCTACTCGCAAAATGGCTGGTTCGGGATCACGGATGCGCCGGTTAATGATCGATATCTGGTGAGTTCTGAACCACCCACGGACGACGCCTTGGCGCAGGGAGAATTCCTCGGTGTGCTGAAGCGTTCACCGGCCAACGACCACTACTTCGACAGAACACAGACCAAACAGACATCCCAAGAAAAAATCGAGGGCAGATCCTGGAAGGACTGCAACTGGTGGACCTTGTGCGCCAACGCGACCTACTACCGGGAGTACACGGTGGTGACCGGCACCAAGACCATCAAGACACGGTCGGTGCGGGCAGATTATCCGATCAGCATCGACTACATCGGCTTCGACAGCAGCAAGGTGGATATCAACTCGCTGGGCAGTGTGCTGGTCAATGGCGCGGTCAACAGCCGTGCCGGTCTTGCCCGGATCAACACGGCCGGGGGCATCGAGCAGCAGGGTGACCTGCCCATTTTGACGGGTGTTGACGTGAATCTGTTGGCGGCCACCGGCATTGGCTCATCGGATCGATCCGTGCAGTTGGACCTAAAAGGCGGCCAGTTGAATGCCGCAAGTTTGGCTGGCGAAATTCACCTTAGCGAGGTGGTCGGCGACCTGGCCGTCGCCCAGGTTGGCGGTGCCAACGTCGACAAGGTGCGGCTCGAGGCCGACGGTAACATCCTGGCAGCCGGCCCAGCGTCTTATGTTCAGGGCCGACGAGTCGGTCTGACATCTCGAAGTGGCGGCATCGGCGAGACTGCTACACCACTCGTGGTTCGCACTGGCTACAGCGCCGATCAGGCCCTGTGGCCTGACTATGGCCTGGAGGCCGTTGCCCGCCAGGACATCACCATTAGCAACCAGGCTGATGCGGTCAGCAGTGCCGAATACAGTGGCAACCTGCTGCTTATTGCGGCCGAGTCGCAGGCGGGTGACGTGTATGTCGAGACCACCGGAGGGATCCTCGACAATAATCCTTTCGCCCGTACCGACGACGACACAGTGGAGGCTTTGGCCGCGCTCTGGGATGACCTGCGCCTGCGGGGTGAAGGTGCTATCGAGAAAGCCGATGAGGCGGTGGCTGCCTTCGAGAACGGGGTCACACAGGATTACCGCAGCTACTGGTCGACGCGCGAAATGCAGGCCGACAGCGCCAACTATGACCCGAACTACGTGTTCGCGTTGGCTGCTAGTGAGCGTAACGACTGGCTGGCCAATGGCGTCACTGCCGAGCAGGTCACGGAGTATGAGGGCAACCGCACGCAGGCCTATCACGACCAGCATCGGCGCCTCTACGGTGGCGCCGCCGACTCGGTCAAGGGCTTCGTGGAGAACGATTTCACTTTGGGTTTTGCCTACCAGGCCAGTCCCGATGAGAATGCCGCGATCCGTGAGGGATCGTCCTGGAGCGACGCGCAGCTGAAACTGTCTATCGGTGCCGGCCTCCTGAAGGAGATCACGGATACCGTGACGGTGATCAAAGAGCCCAACGCCAAGGGCAACAATGTCACCCTCATTGCCGGTGCCGCACTCGGTTCGCTGGATGCGCCGCGGGACATCGACTTAACCGATCTGGATGCGCTTAGTCAGGAGGAAAAGGCGGCATTGGCCGCTGCCGAGCGTGGCGACGCCAGTCTGCTTGACGATTCCACCATTCGCATCGTTCAGCCCCGACCGGTCAACGTGACGGTAGCGGATATCGGCGCCCTGGTCGCACAGGCCAGCGATGGCGGGGCCCTGATTGGCTCGGAAGGTGATCTGCGGATCGGCCGGGTGAGCGCCACCGGTGAGGTGCGTATCAAGACCGCGGGCGCCCTGACCACGGGGCCGTCCAACCCCGGTGTTGCGAGTGTCCGCGGTCAGCGGATGATTCTCGAGGCCGCCAATGGTGGCATCGGTGATGCGTCGGCGCCCGTGCGGTTGGAGCTGCTGGACGGTGCCAGCTTGTTGGCACGTGCTGCCGACGATATCCATATTGACAATGAGTCAGGCGATCTTTGGTTGGATACCCTTTACTCGCGCCAGGACATCTTTCTTACTTCGCCCGGCGCGATCCTGGATCGCTATGCCAATGAAGAGATGAATGTCCGCAGTAGGTCCATGCAGTTGACGGCCGGTGGCTCTATCGGGACTACCGACAACCCGCTGGACATCGGCAACGACGCCGATGGTCAGGTTGCAGCGTCCTCGGGTTTGGCAGATGTCATCTATCTGAACGTGCCGGAAGGGACGGCGCGTTTCACGAGCGTGTCGGCCGGAGAGACCACGGGCATCACTTCATCGGTTGGCTACGCGGTGGACGGACTGGTTCGGGCGTCCGGGCCAGTGAGCCTGTCGGCGGCCGGTGGCATTGAGATAGGCTCCGGCGGTGTTGCGCGCAGTGATCGAGGCGACATTGCAGTGCTTGCCGGTGTCCTGACCATGCAGGAGGGCGCGTGGATCGATGCGCTACTTGGTGATGTAACGATAGACACCTTGGCCGGTGCCGCCCTGTCATCGGTGTCCGCCGGTCGTGACGTCCGTGTTGCCGCTGGTGATGACATTACCGGCGTCGGCGATGGCGTCAACCTGATGGGCGATAGCTTTATCATCAACAGCCGAAACGGCAGCGTGGGCAGTGTTGCCCAGTACCTCGTCGGTGACAGCAGCGGCGTGGTCAATATTGCCGCCAATGAGGATGTCTATTACCGCGAACTGAATGGTGATCTTGTCAGCGACCGGATCGTCGCCGAGCGCGGAGCAGTGGGTATCGAGGCGGTCAACGGTAGTGCAATACTTGGACTCGTATCTGCCGCTGGGCCGGTGCAGTTGGTCGTTGGTGGCGACAGCCTGACGGCCGACCAAGTCGAAGGACAGTCGATTGCAATGAGTGTCGCTGGAGAAGGTGGAACCTTGGCGGTGACTGACGTTGTTGTCGCTGACGAGCTAACGGTCAATGCCGACAATATCGACCTGCCCAACGTCAATCACAGTGAGGCCGATGAGCTCCACGTGTCCATTAGCGGGAACGACGGTGGGGCGGCCGACAGCTTCACGATGCAAGTCACCAGCAGCGGTGAGGTCGTCTACGATGTCCTCAAGGCGAATACCTTCGACTTGGTCCTTTCGACGGATAACGTTGAATTCAACGACATCGTGGTCGTGTCGTTGGCCCGAATAGACACGCCGTTGCATCGCGTCGTGATTGACAACGACGACAGCAGTCGCCGCCTCTATCCGGAAACGACTGCGCAACTGTATTCGCTTGACAAAGTGCTCAGCCTCAGACTCGTGCCCGAACGCCTGATGTTCACTGATGCGTTACTGATCGACTATGATCCTGACTACATTGTTAATGGTTTCAGTACGGAAAATAGTCTGCCGCGCCTGCAGTTGAAGCGCGACACGCTCGCTGGCTTGACCGCCGAGGCGTTCGTCACCGACGGCAGTGTGAGTCAGGCAATATTGGTCTCGGATATCATGGCCGACAATCTTGCGCCGGCGGCGGCTGGACTGGTCGACTATTCGAACGATGATGACGAGGAATTGCTCGGTCTGCAGGATGCGGATGCTGCGCAGACATCTGACGATCTCGTTATCGCCGAGTGACGATCACGATGTTTTCTGAACCCAGGTCGCCGGTGTTTTCGGCGTCTATTAGCCGATGGTCTCTCGAGATGAATATGCTTCCCAAGTTGGCCAGCCTGTTACTGCTTTTCGTTGTTGGTGAAGCGACGCAGGCGGCCGCTTTGTCGACGCCTGGTGCCGTTCTCGAGGGTTCCCGCCAGACCCGCGAATTCATCGAAAGGCAGCGTCAATTGCAAGAGCGTCCGCGCGACCCTGAAGCGGAGGTGATCGATAAGACAGGCATAGAGGAGGGGCCGGCCAACGGCGGGTCTGAGGTCCGCTTTCAGCTGCGGCAGGTCGTGTTTACCGAATCAGCCGTCCTGTCATCGGCGGATTTGGCAGCAGTAGCCGCGGTTTACGAGGGCCGCGAAGTCAGCGTGGCAGAGTTGTTCAAGTTGGTTGATGGCGTCAACGCGCTTTACGCCGAGCGCAAGGTTATCGCGGCAAAGGCGGTCTTGCCGCCGCAGAAGATTGAGCGTGGGGTTGTCAAGGTTCGCTTGATCGAGGGACAGGTCGGTGCCATTACGATCACCGGCAACGACAATACCAGCGAAGCGTTCGTCAAGGATCGACTGGATGCGCTGGCGCCGGGCGAGCTGGTCTATCTCGACGCTTTGGAGTCGACGCTGTTCTATTTCAATTCAGTCAACGACATCGATCTGCGCGCCGTTTTGAAGCCGGGCGAAACGTTTGGCACCACTGACTACGAAGTGCAGGTCATCGAGCCGCCGAATGTTGACAACACGGTATTCATCGACGATGCCGGTCGCGACGACGTCGGGCTCTATCGGCTGGGCTTTGCTCACATCAATCGCAGCCTGTTCGGCTACCGCGATAGCCTTAGCATCGGGGGTAATGTCGCCGAGGGCACCATGGCGCTTTACGCGGCCTACAATGCCCCGCTCAACAACATCGGCACCCGCTTGGGCGCCAGCATCGATTACTCAGACATCGAGATCATCGACGGTCCGTTGGATCCCTTGAACGTGACCGGCGATTCAGTGAATGCCGGCGTATTTCTCACGCATCCACTGCAGGTGCTTCGCAACGGGGTGACCAACGCCTACTTTGGCTACAACGCTAAAGAGTCGAATACCGATTTCGACGGGGTGACGCTTTTCACGACCCGGGTCAGGAGTCTCACAGCTGGTGTCGATGTCCAGCGCGATCAGGTCGGGAGTTCCTTGTTCGGACGGGCTACCGCGACCTATGCACCGAACACATGGGGCAACTCAACGTCTTTCTGGCGCGCAAATGGGGATCTGAGTTGGGTATCAACCCTGTCGGGCGGTAACGTACTCTTGCTCAGAGGGCGGGCACAGTGGTCGCCCGATGATTTGCTCCCTTCATCGGAACAGTTTCAGGTCGGCGGTATGTCATCGGTAAGGGGTTATCCAGAAGGCCTGCTGATTGGCGATAAAGGGTATTTCGGTAGCGCGGAATTTACTTTCCCTGTGTCTGCTGCCGATCTGGTCGACCCTGCGTCTAATCCGTTCACCCAACGTTGGCGGGGCGTGCTGTTCTTCGATCATGGCGCCGCGTTCCCGTTCAAAGGCAATAACGAATCCATAAATAGCGACGATTTCATCACCAGCGCCGGTGGTGGTGTCAGCATAAATCTTGGAAAGAAATTACAGGGGCGTGTTTTGCTGGGTTTTCCGCTCGGAGAAAGAGATGACGGCGAAGATGATCCACGGCTGCATTTCTATCTACAGACCCAGGCTTTTTGATCGACTGGTGCTACGGATTGGACTGCAGATCTCTAACGACAAGCGGTAACGACGAGAACTGCCTGAGCAAGCCGGTAACGCTGTTTTCGCTGTCGTCTGTGATGGCCTGTTCAAGATTGCCAAACAGCTCCGCTAGCCAATGTTCCAGATGACCGGCCTGCCCCAAAATTTGCAACATCTGCTCGACAGCCAAGAGGCCGCGGCTGAACAGTTTTTGTCGTTGCGGCGGATCGAATGCGTCGAACAGGCGCGTCGCGATCCTCAAGCCGAGTTCGTTTGCGGGATCGGTCTCGCTCAGCTTGAGCTGTGTTCTGAGGGTGGTCGTGAGAAAAAGCATGAAGCCCGCAATATAGGCAGCCCGTGATGGGGGCACCACCGCAGGCTCGAGATTCACCTCCGACTCAGCTAGCAGTCGGTTGAGCAAGTCGATCAGCACGATCTCGAGATCGTCCGTCGCTTCATTGCCGCCTTGGCCAGGATGCGATCTGTCAGCCTGGGCTTTGCGCAACGTCTGCGCGCGTGTGCGGATCTTGCCCCGTAGGAGGTTGTCGGTCTGGGTCAACGTGCTGATTGACACCTTCTGCGGGGCTGAAAGTGCATTTCACATCTCATAGATTGCCGTGTGCAGCCCAGGCGGCCAGGTCTGATTTCCGACGTGGTCTTTTGCTGCGCCGATCGTCGGAATCGACTCGTATGCTGCTGCGTCGCTCGGTCCACGCACGCCGGTCGGTCGCTCTGCGACGTTCCGGCAGCCCCACGTAGCCGCATTCGCAGATGGCATGTTCGCAGTCTTGCGCCGGTAGTACGGGGGCGGTATCGAATTCGTACTCGCGCCCGACGAGATGTGCAGAGGTGCGACAATGGGAGTCGATCTTGACCCCGCGGAAATTGCCGCTGGCCTCTAGCTTTTCCAGCTGTGCGCTCGGCGTCAGGCGAATCGGATGCGCGGGCAGGCGAGGCTTGAGGCCGCGCTGCCGGCGGGCCAGGACGGCCAACAGCACAAGCAAAAGCAGCAGGACAATCACAAACATGATGGATCCAATGACCATCATTTTCCCCCTCAAACGCAACCGCATTGGCTGCATTGGTTTTATATGTTGTTGTTATCGACCGGCCGCGACGGATGCGCAGAAGGACTGAAGTAGTATGGACGAATATGACCTGGTTTACAGCGTTTGACCGAGATTGCAATAGGATTTTAATTCTGTCGTTTTTCGCTGCCGAAAGGGACTTTGAGTGCGGGTCATCACTACGTCTGCCTCACAGTCCGGTTGCTGGCAGGTCTGATCATGCGGGCTAAAGGCCCAGCCGCGATAAACTCAATCATCCGGGATTTCCTTATCTGAATATGGCCAAAGCCGAGTCTCAAAAAGACAGTCATGCCGTCGATACGGCGGACTTGATCGCTCGTGATCGTGCCAGCGTCTGGCATCCGTACAGCCCGGCGGGTAGTGCCATGCCATTGTTTGCGGTTGTCCATGCCGAGGGCGTTCGTTTGACGCTGTCCGATGGACGTGAGCTGATCGATGGGATGGCATCTTGGTGGTGTGTGGTGCATGGCTACAATCATCCGGTACTCAATCAGGCCATCACCGAGCAGGTCGATGCGATGGCGCATGTGATGTTCGGCGGCCTGACCCACGAGCCTGCGGTAAAGCTCGCCGAAAAACTCATCGAATTGACGCCGGCGGGTCTGGATAGGGTCTTTTTTGCCGACGCGGGTTCGGTGGCGGTCGAAGTCGCGATGAAGATGGCTATCCAGTACTGGCATAGTCGTGGTTACCCTGAAAAACATCGGTTCCTGGCGCTGAGAAGCGGCTATCACGGCGATACGCTGCATGCGATGTCGGTCTGTGATCCGGTGACCGGCATGCATACCCTGTTCAACACTGTGTTGCCGCAACAACTTTTCTTGCCTGCGCCGCGGGCCGGATTCGATGGCCCCGCCGATCCGGCCGATGTGCAGCAACTCGAGGACATGTTGAAAACGCATCATGAGAAGGTGGCGGCGTTGATCCTCGAGCCGGTGGTGCAGGGTGCAGGTGGTATGCGTTTTTACTCGCCTGATTACCTGCGCGCGGCGCGCGCGCTGTGCGATCGGTACGACGTGCTATTGATTGCGGATGAGATTGCAACAGGCTTTGGCCGTACCGGGCGCTTGTTCGCTTGCGAACACGCTGGCATTAGCCCGGATATCCTCTGCCTGGGCAAAGCGCTAACGGGTGGATATATGACGTTGGCGGCCGTACTGAGTACGGCCGCGATTGCGAGATCGATTTCAGCGGGCGAGCCGGGTGTCTTTATGCATGGGCCAACCTTTATGGCCAACCCCATGGCCTGTGCCGTGGCGCTGGCGAGTATCGATTTGTTACTCGAATCGCCATGGCAGCAAAACGTTGAACGAATAGCCCATGGTTTGTCGGCGGGGTTGCAACCATGCGTTGTGCTCGATGTCGTCAATGAGGTTCGCGTGCTCGGCGGGATCGGTGTGGTGGAACTCAATCATCCGGTCGATATGGCGTCGGTGCAGCCGCTGTTTGTTGAGCAAGGCGTGTGGGTCCGGCCGTTCGGTAAGTTGGTCTACCTGATGCCACCTTTCGTGATCAGCGATGTGGATTTAGCGAGTTTGACGTCGGCGGTTGCCCGTGTAGTTGAAGGTCTCGAGGTTGTGGATGGCCGTTGTGTTGCCCGGTCGCCGGTAACGGGCTGACAGTGAGGCCGGTTTTCCCGACGTGAATCAGCCCTCGACGGCCATCACCTGATCTCTGCCATAGCGCTTGGCCGCGAGCATGCCTTGGTCGGCGCGATCAAGGATCTGCGCAAGCGTGTTCTTGACCTCATTGCGCTGTGTGACACCCAGGCTGATGGTGACGCGCAACGCGCCAGCGCTCGTCTTGATCGGTGCCGCCCTTACCGATTCACGCAGGCGTTCGGCGATGCGCTGTGCCTGCGCCAGGGTCGTGTCTGGAAGCAGAATCGCAAACTCCTCGCCGCCATACCGTGCCAGCAGATCGCGATCTGATAAGCACCGGTTGAGGCGTCGCGCCACGGCGATCAGCACCTCGTCACCGATCGCGTGGCCATACTGGTCGTTGATCGGTTTGAAAAGGTCGATATCCACCATCAGCGCACAGATCGGTGCTTTCTGTTTCGCGGCGCTATCCAGACGACGGCTTGCCATGTCAGCAAAGCTGCGCCGGTTGAGGAGGCCAGTCAGCGGGTCTTCTGACGCCTCTTGTTGCAGTCGATTGATCGGTCGCAGTGTGATCAGGCCGATCAGAAATGCGGCGGTTATCACCAGCAGGCTGACGACGACGCCGAGGAAAATGCTTTCACGCTGTCCCTCACGGATCTTGAGCGCGAGTTCGTCTTCCGGCGCGTACACGCCCATCAGCCATCGTTTGTCACCGTGCGCCAGCAGCGGCACGAACATGCTCAGGTAGAGGCGATCGTTGAGCTCGAACTTGTCGTAATGCGAGTCTTGGAGGCCTTGCAGGTCAGGGAAGGTCTTGGCCAGATGCGCGCCGGCCTGCGCGGTGACGGCCCCCATTTCATCGATTTTCTTCAAACGCAGCGCCTCACCCTCCTCGTAGGGTTTGAGCCAGGCGTCTTGCGGATGGGCAACCACATTGCCTTCGCGATCGACAATGAAAGCGGCACCGGAAACACCGATGCGCTGGGTCTCCAGGAATTCGGACAATGCCGATAACTCCACGTCCGCCCCGACCACGCCAATCGTCGGGTTGCCTGCTTTCCAGACGGACCTGGCGACCGTCACGCCTGGCTCCCTGGAGGTGAAGAAGATGTAGGGCTGCGTCCAGATCTCGCCGTTCTTTTCCATAGCCCGGGTGTACCAGGGGCGCGCACGCGCATCAAAGGTGTCATCGGGATTGTAGGTGCGCGAAATCTCGTCGAGGTGTTGATCGCGGGTGATCAGCGTCACGCGCTGTTCCGGGGGTGCGTCGGCAAGGATGATCTTGGTCATGAAGCCGAGCTTGTCGTCGCCGTCCCGCTTGCAGAAAACAAAGTTGCCGAGTTGGTCCGCGAAATAGAGGCCGTCTATCTGCGGCACGACCCGCAGCTGTTCGACGAAATATCTTTCCAGACGGCCTGGTTCGTCCATCGCCAACAGGCCGGCCTCGAACACATTGCTGGCCAGTGCGACGCTGTCTTGCGCGCGGCGAAGGTAACCGGAGGCGTTTTCACGTGTCTCGTCGATAACGTTCTTGAGCAGCTCATGGCTGTATTCTTCGAGCGCCCGTTCGGTGGCGAACCGTTGGGAGGCGAGGACGCTGAACACGGTCAGGACCTCGACCAAAATCAGCAGACTCAACAATGCGAAGACGATCCCGAAGCGGCGGGATTTGCGCGTCGTGATGGGTGCGAACGCACTCATCTGGGGGCGGCCGCTGCGCCGCTATCGAGGCCAGCGGCAGCAGTCGATGGTGGCAGACGGTCAGGATTCATCGGCAGATACTCTCGCATTCTTGGCTCGAGCGCTACGGCAGGCGCTCACCCGTCGATGTATCGGGCGAGGTAAGACTTTATACTGTCGGCCGAATTCTAACCGAGATCTGCTCTAGCGCTCGATCTCTTCACGTGGCCTTTGGTAGGGGCCACCACTGAAAACGGAGATAGTCATGCCTGCTGTCACGCTCCCTGACGGTTCACGCCGCGTCTACGACAATCCGGTCACCATCGCTGAGGTAGCCGCCGATATCGGCCCTGGTCTAGCCAAGGCAGCGTTGGCCGGGAAGGTCGACGGCAACCTGGTCGACGTGTCGCACACGATCGAGACCGATGCCGAGCTGTCGATCGTCACTGGTAAGAGCGAAGAAGCGCTCGAACTCATTCGCCACGACGCTGCACACGTCATGGCGCAGGCGGTCCAGGAGCTTTATCCCGGCACCCAGGTGACTATTGGGCCGGCGATCGAAGACGGCTTCTACTACGACTTTGCGCGCGATGAGCCATTCACCCCAGACGACCTCAAGAAGATCGAGGATCGCATGCGCGAGATCGTTGGTAGGGATCTGCCCATCCAGCGCGAGGTCTGGGAACGCGACCAAGCCAGGGAGTTGTTCGCCGATATCGGCGAAGACTACAAAGTGCAGATCATCGAAGACATCATCCCGGACGGCGAGGAAGTGTCCATTTATCGTCAAGGTGAGTGGTTCGATGTCTGCCGTGGACCGCATCTGCCGAGCACTGGCAAGCTGCCCAAGGCATTCAAGCTGATGAAGCTCGCCGGTGCCTACTGGCGGGGCGATTCCAACAACGAGATGCTCCAGCGCATCTACGGCACGGCCTGGCGAGACAAACGCGAATTAAAAGCATACCTGCATCGTCTCGAGGAGGCTGAAAAGCGCGACCATCGAAAGCTTGGCAAGTCGCTGGATCTGTTTCACTCACAGGACGAAGCGCCGGGCATGGTGTTCTGGCACCACAAGGGATGGAGTATCTATCTCGCGGTTCAGGAGTACATCCGCGAAAAGTTGCGCGATCACGGCTACCAGGAAGTTCACACGCCGCAGGTGATCGACCGGTCGCTGTGGGAGAAGTCGGGCCATTGGGACAAGTTCGGCGACATGATCTTCACGACACACTCGGAAAATCGTGACTACGCGATCAAGCCGATGAACTGTCCGGCCCACATCCAGATCTACAACCATGGCCTGAAGAGCTATCGTGATTTGCCGCTGCGGCTGGCGGAGTTCGGCTCCTGTCACCGCAATGAACCGTCGGGCACGCTGCATGGCCTGATGCGCGTTCGCAACTTCGTCCAGGATGACGCGCACATCTTCTGCACCGAGGAGCAGATCCTGCCCGAGGTGTTGGCGTTCAGTGACCTATTGTTTGAGGTGTACCGGGATTTTGGCTTCGACGATGTCTTGATAAAGCTGTCAACTCGACCAGAAAAACGTGTTGGATCAGACGAGTTATGGGATAAAGCTGAGAAATCACTTGAGAATGCGCTCAACGAGCGGGGGCTGGATTGGGAGCTTCAACCGGGCGAGGGTGCCTTTTACGGCCCAAAGATCGAGTATTCGCTGCGTGACTGTCTGAATCGGGTCTGGCAGCTTGGCACGATCCAGCTCGATTTCTCGATGCCGGAGCGTCTCGGTGCCACCTACATCGCCGAAGACAACAGCAAAAAGACCCCGGTCATGCTGCACCGGGCGATCCTCGGTTCGATCGAGCGTTTTATCGGAATCCTGATCGAGCACTACGCGGGTTCGCTGCCTTTCTGGCTCGCGCCAATCCAGGCAGTCGTGATGAACATCACCGATCGGCAGGCCGACTACTGTGAGGAGGTCGTAAAAAGTCTTCAGGATAAAGGCTTTAGGGTGGATATTGACTTGAGAAACGAGAAGATTGGCTTTAAGATCCGCGAGCACACGTTGCAGCGTACGCCCTACCTGCTTGTCGTAGGCGATCGCGAGAAAGAAGATCGCAGCGTGGCGGTACGAACCCGCAGTGGCGAAGACCTGGGATCGATCAGCCTTGATGCGCTGGTCGAACGCTTCGACGCCGATATCGCGTCACGGCTCTAGCTTGCGGCGAGGACCGGCACCAGCAGACCCCCTGGTGGCTGGTACCAAAGTGGCCTGACACGCAAAAAGCACTGGCTGGCGCCGGTGCTTTATTTGTTGTTCAGGCTGAAGTTTAGATTGTTGGAGGAAGACGGCTATCGCCAGACAACCCGAGAAGCGGAATCGCCTTAATGGCGATATCACCGTGCGTGAAGTTCGATTGATTGACAAAGACGGTGAGCAGGTTGGCATCGTTACCATCGAAGAGGCCCTGACGTCTGCTGAGGCAGCGTCGTTGGATCTCGTGGAGATTGTGCCCAACGCCGAGCCACCGGTCTGCCGGATCATGGATTACGGCAAATTTGTTTTCGAACTGAAAAAGCAGAAGCAGGAAGCACGCAAAAAGCAGAAACAGGTGCAGGTCAAGGAAGTGAAATTCCGACCCGGCACCGACATCGGCGATTACCAGGTGAAGCTGCGCAATCTGACGCGCTTCCTGGAAGACGGTGACAAAGCCAAGGTGACCATGCGGTTTCGTGGCCGAGAGCATGCCCACCGCGAGCGTGGCCTCGAGTTGCTGCAGAAAATCGAAGCGGACCTCGAAGCGGTTTCGCAGGTCGAGCAGCGGCCGATGATGGAAGGCCGGCAGATGATCATGGTGCTCGGGCCCCGCAAGGCCAAGTAAAGCGCTGCTCCATCTGCACAATTTATGCGCCGGCAAATAACGCCGGCTCAACAGACGATCGGGCCAATCGGCATTGCCTGGGTTGTCTGCCGTAGAAACCTCAGAGTTAGGAGAAAAAAATGCCAAAGATAAAAACCAACCGTGGTGCCGCGAAGCGTTTCCGGATTACCGCCGGGGGCGTTAAGCGCAATCAGTCTCATCGTCGTCACATTCTGACGAAGAAATCCACCAAGCGTAAACGCCAGCTGCGTTCGCCATCGATGCTGCACAAGCACGACGTGGCTGCGGCGCGCCGTATGATTCCTTACGCCTGAACCCACGGGAGACTGAACAATGCCAAGAGTGAAACGTGGTGTGCAGGCGCATGCCAAACATAAAAAAGTGCTGAAGGCGGCCAAGGGCTACTACGGTGCCCGTCGCAAGGTCTATCGCGTTGCGAAGCAGGCTGTCATCAAGGCAGGGCAATATGCTTATCGCGACCGCCGGGTGAAGAAGCGTGAGTTTCGTGCGCTGTGGATTCAACGCATCAATGCCGGTGCGCGGATGTGTGGGCTTTCCTACAGCCGCTTCATCGATGGCCTGAATAAGGCCGGCATCGAAGTCGACCGAAAGATGCTTGCGGATATCGCCGTGCATGACATGCCGGCGTTTGAGCAACTGGCTGATAAAGCCAAGGCGGCCCTCGCGAACTGAGCGTCCAGGCGTGCCAGGCTTGTCGGCCTGGCGTCGCTTGCGCGGGTAAAGAAAGGGGGAAGGCCAATCGGTTTTCCCCCTTCTCTTTTTGGCGGCGTTGACGAGCGTCGTTTCCACCATCCGGAAAGCATCGGCCGAGCCGTGACAGGCGGCCGTTCGTGATCGGAACCAAGAGTCCTTCTTCTCATGACTGATGATCTTCAAGATCTACTCTCGCAAGCCCAATCCGCTGTCGGCGCTGCCGACACACTGCGGGCTTTGGATGAGGTGCGGGTGCAGTACCTTGGCAAAAGCGGGCTGTTTACCGAGCGACTGAAACAGCTCGGCAAATTGCCGGCCGACGAGCGTAAGGCGGTAGGCCAAGCCATCAACAAAGCCAAGCAAGGCTTCCAGGCTTTGTTGGAAGACCGTAGAGGCGAATTGGAAGCCGCTGACCTCGCGCGTCGCCTTGCCTCGGAACGCATCGATGTGACGTTGCCCGGACGAAACGCCGAACAGGGCGGGCTACATCCGGTTACGCGCACCATGCAGCGGATAGAGCGTTTTTTTGCCAGTGCCGGGTTTGAGGTAGCCGAAGGGCCTGAGATTGAGGACGACTTCCACAACTTCGAAGCGTTAAACATCCCGTCGCACCATCCCGCCCGGGCGATGCACGATACGTTCTATTTCGACGAGCACCTGCTGCTGCGCACGCATACCTCACCGGTGCAGATTCGATTCATGAAAGACGCCGAACCACCGGTCAAGGTGATCGCCCCAGGTCGGGTTTACCGCTGTGATTCAGATCTGACCCATACCCCGATGTTTCACCAGGTCGAAGGATTTCTTGTCGATGAACGCGTCACCTTTGCCGATCTCAAAGGCATCCTGAATGCGTTCCTGCACAGCTTCTTCGAACGGGACGACCTCGCGGTCCGTTTCCGGCCGTCCTACTTTCCGTTTACCGAGCCATCGGCCGAGGTCGATATCGAGTGCGTGATGTGCGGCGGGGAAGGCTGTCGCGTGTGCAGCCATACCGGCTGGCTCGAGGTGCTGGGCTGCGGAATGATCCATCCGGAAGTCTTCCGTCACGTGGATATCGACAGCGAAAAGTATCTTGGTTACGCGTTCGGGATGGGCGTTGAGCGTCTTGCCATGCTGCGCTATGGCGTGAATGACCTGCGACTTTTCTTTGAAAACGATCTGCGTTTCCTTAAGCAGTTCGCGTGAGCCTCAAACAGGGTCAGACCTGCCCGGCGAAGAGCGGGCCTGAATAAGGCGGGCGGCGCCTGCCAATCGGAACCAACGAAACCAAACCGAACCAGGAAGAACCAATGAAGTTCAGCGAAGCGTGGCTGCGTGAGTGGGTCAATCCGAATGTGACCACCGAGCAGTTGGCTGATCAGCTCAGCATGGCTGGCCTCGAAGTCGACGCAGTCGAGCCAGCGGCACCGCCGTTTACCGGGGTGACTGTCGGTCATGTGTTGAGCCGCGAGCAACACCCCGATGCCGATAAGCTCAGCGTGTGCAGCGTCGACATCGGGAACGATGTGCCGTCACAGATCGTTTGTGGTGCGAAAAACGTCGCGGCCGGTATGAAGGTGCCGGTGGCAACGGTCGGTGCGGTGCTGCCGGGTGACTTCAAGATCAAGAAGGCCAAATTGCGCGGTGTCGAATCGCTCGGGATGATCTGCTCGGCCGCTGAACTGGGTCTGGCGGAGTCGTCGGACGGCATTCTGGTTTTGCCTGCCGATGCGCCGGTGGGCGAAGACTTTCGCGCGTTCCTGGCGTTGGATGACGCCTGTGTCGATGTTGACCTTACCCCCGATCGTGCCGACTGTCTGAGTCTGGGCGGTATCGCGCGTGAAGTCGGCGTGCTGAATCAGGCTCAGCTTTGCGAGCCCAAGGTGACGCCGGTTGTCGGGTCGATTGACGATACGTTCTCGGTAGACGTTGAGGCGTCCGCCGCCTGTCCGCGTTATCTGTGTCGCATCCTGCGCGGCATCGATCCGGCCGCACAGACCCCCGATTGGATGGTGGAGAAACTTCGGCGTAGCGGTATCCGCGCGATATCGCCGGTGGTCGATATCACCAACTACGTGATGCTCGAGCTTGGCCAGCCGATGCACGGCTTCGACCTCGCGAAGCTCGAGGGCGGCATCCGGGTGCGCATGGCGCACAGCGGCGAGACACTGGTGCTGCTGGATGGCAACGAGGTTGTGCTGAGCGAGGACACGTTGGTGATCGCCGATCATGGCAAACCACTGGCGATCGCCGGCATTATGGGCGGCGAGGCATCCGGCGTGACGGCATCGACAAGCGATGTCCTGCTGGAATCGGCTTTCTTCTCGCCGTTGGCTATTGCCGGCAAGGCGCGCAGCTACGGCCTGCATACGGATTCATCGCACCGGTTTGAGCGCGGCGTCGATTATGCGCTGCAACGTAAGGCAATGGAGCGCGCGACCGCGTTGGCGATCGAGATCGTCGGTGGGGCTGCGGGGCCGATTACCGAGTTCGCTGACGACGATGCCTTACCGCGTAGCCAGCCGGTCGCACTGCGGCGCGGACGCGTCGCACGCGTGCTCGGTGTCGAGATTGATGACCTAACCATCGTTGATATCCTCACGCGGCTGGGCATGCAGGTCGAAGAGGGTGCAGACGGTTGGACGGTGGTGGCGCCGAGTGCACGTTTCGATATCGCGATCGAGGCCGATCTGATCGAGGAGATCGGTCGTGTCTACGGCTATGCCAATATCCCCGCCAGTCTGAGCTCCGCGTCGGTCAGCTTTGCGGTCCGCCCGGAAGCGGAATTCAACCTGATCGATGCCAAGCATCTGTTGGTCAATCGCGGCTATCAAGAGGCTATTACCTACAGCTTTATTGCGCCGGAAGTCGCCGCTGTGGTGACCCCGGATGTCGAGGCCATCGAACTTGCCAACCCGATTTCGGCCGAGATGTCTGTCATGCGCGCCAGTCTCTGGCCCGGTCTGGTCCACACGCTGAAAAACAATCTGGCGCGACAGCAGTCGCGTGTGCGGGTGTTTGAAAGCGGGCTGACGTTTGTGCGGACCGGCAATGAGATCCAGCAGCACCCGAAACTGGCCGGTTTGCTTTACGGCGATGTTGCTGCAGAGCAGTGGGGCCAGGCTTCGCGTAAATCCGATTTCTTCGATTTGAAAGCCGACTTGGAACTGGTGCTGCGGCAGGTGGCCAACCCGGTGGAGTTCCGCTTTGTTACGGCGGAGCATCCGGCGCTACATCCGGGACAGTGCGCGCAGGTGCTGCGTGGCGACGACGTCGTCGGCTGGATCGGCTTGCTGCACCCCGTGGCGCAAAAGGCATTGGATGTGCCGCCGGGCGTGTTCGTTTTTGAGATCGACTTGCTGCCGTTGCGCCTGGGGCAAATCCCGCAGTTCAAGCCCCTGTCGAAGTTTCCATCGATCAAGCGTGACTTCGCGTTGCTGGTCGACAAAGACGTGACTTACCAGGCGGTACGGGACTGTGTCCACGAGGCCGCGCCGGCGATCGTTAAAGACATAAAGCTATTCGATGTCTATACTGGGGAAAACATAGATTCCAGTCTAAAAAGTCTAGCTTTAAGCTTGATTTTACAGGAATCTTCCCACACGCTTACGGACATGGAGGTCGAGCAAGCAAGCGAGCAGGTCCTGACGGCACTCGCCCAGCAACTCGACGCGAAACTGAGAGATTGAAGCCCATGGCATTGACCAAGGCAGAAATGGCCGAACACCTGTTCGAGGAGCTTGGCCTCAATAAGCGCGAGGCCAAGGAAATGGTCGAGATGTTCTTCGAAGAGATTCGTATGTCGCTCGAGAACGGCCGCCAGGTCAAGCTTTCCGGGTTCGGCAATTTCGATCTTCGGGAAAAGAAACAGCGGCCCGGCCGCAACCCGAAAACCGGTGAAGAGATACCCATTTCTGCCCGACGGGTTGTGACCTTTCGACCGGGTCAGAAATTAAAGGCGCGAGTAGAGGCCTATGCTGGATCCAAACAGCAGTAATATCGAACTGCCCCCCATACCGGGTAAGCGGTACTTCACGATCGGTGAAGTCAGCGAGTTGTGCCAGGTTAAGCCGCATGTGCTGCGTTACTGGGAGCAGGAGTTTCCGCAACTCAAGCCGGTCAAGCGGCGTGGCAATCGTCGTTACTACCAGCGTCACGACGTCGAGATGATCCGAAGTATTCGTGGCCTACTCTACGAGCAAGGTTTCACGATCGGTGGCGCGCGACAGCAACTGTCGGGGGATGGACCAAAGCACGAAGAGGCGCCGCCCGGGGAGTTGGTGAGGGCGCTACGTAGCGAGCTTGAGGAAGTGCTGGCGATTCTCAAGGCCTGAGACGCGCGCCGGTTTGACAACGTAACACGGCATCCCTAGGATGCGTCCCCTTAGTTTCGGAGCGTAGCGCAGCTTGGTAGCGCACCACAATGGGGTTGTGGGGGTCGAGAGTTCGAATCTCTCCGCTCCGACCAATAAAAATAAAGGCTTAGGTGAATAACCTAAGCCTTTTTCTTTGGGCAAGAAATAAATAGGTACCGAAATAGGTACCAATCGGAGCGCCTGAAACAGGAGCAGCCGCCACTCGGCAAGTAGTTCGGGGTTTGCGGACGCACAGTCCAGGGCTTCCGATTGTCAGCGCAACGTGGAAGACCGGCGTGATGAATCTGACCGAGAACACGCGGCGACTCATATTTGTGCTGATGCCAACATCCGCCCGCTGCGCCGGCATCGACCAACATCGACTGATGTACACCAACAACAGACGCAACCTGTTTGCGAGTGACCCGGACGCCGGTCCCATCTGGTGCAGGCCGTCGAAGAAGCCATCGCGTCAGGAGTTGGTGGAACGGAAGCGCGAGATCAGTCGTCGACTCGCCAGTCTGCAGGCGATCGTCGAGTTCCCGTTCCGAGTCGTCTAGTGGCAGTCCAAAATTCTCGTGGCCGTGTTCGACGGTTTCTGCAAACGGGATCTTCGCCGCTGGGGCGGCGGCAGGGGGGGCGTTCGTCTACCCTTGGGCAAAACGTGCTGCGATGCCTTGTTCGTGCTGAGTTGGGTGATCTACCACGCGCTGCCGTTCAGCCTCCATTCCACGTTCATCGTGTTGCCGTTCGCACTCAGTGTTGCCGTTGCTGGGGGCACCTTCAAAAAGTACCTGTATGGGTTTCGGCTTCCGGCGCCAGCCGGGATCCCCGACGCAGAACCATGCTACTTGCACGCCTCAACGGCAAGGGTCTTGATTTGCGCGGCATCACCCGTGAGATCCTCAAAGGCAAAGGGATTGAGGAACTGACGACCCCTGAGAAACGCCCGATCAACGGGGCTCAGGGCCGCCTCATCACAGACGTCTTCCCAATGCGCGATGAGTGTTCTGAGTTGGTGCTCAACAATGGCGAGGGCCTCCTCACGTGTAAGCAGGAAATGCCCGGCCGCTCCCAGGCACGTCGAGATCCGGCTCATGCGATCCTGGTCGGTAATCAACATCGCCTGGGTGGCTTCATTGCCGGTGCGTCCTTGCGGGCAGATGTCGTAGGCGGGTGTCAGCGTCAGCGCTTCGCCATCCCAGAAGGCGGCATGGTTGCGAGCATGGTCATCGGTGTTGCCGCACAGGATGTTGAAGACCAACCGCGCAAAGAGTTCGCGCAGCGTGGCGGCGGCTTGGGTAAATCGGTGACGAACGATTTCAGCGAGACTGGCGTAACCGGCATAACGCGCCATCATGTCATCCAGTTCCAGCAGGGTCAGGGCGGAGACCATGGCTTTGCGCTGCCATCCCTGTGTCGTGTGAAGGCGGTCGAAGCGCTCGATGAGCAGCACGTCTTTGTGGGCAGAGGTCGTCAAAGATACCGATGCAACATCCAACCCGGCCAGCTTTGCAAGGCGCATGGCGATGAACTCGGCCTTGACGAGGCTGTAGAGATCCGATGTCGAAGAGAATTTGGCGATGTATTTGGTATCGTCATCTTCGATAAGCGCCTTCGGACGAGCACCGCCAATCGAGCTGCCATGAAACAGCGCCTGGTCGAGTTCGGCTGTCAGCGGCACGCCCTTCTCGACACGCTCGGCCGATCGAACAAGTTCTTCCAGCGAAACGTTGGTTGCGGCACGTGGGGCATAGTCGGTTGCCGAGCGCTGAAAATCCAAGGCACCAATGCGGTCGGAGCCGGACTCGAGGAGACAGGTCATCTCATCAAGGTCGACCGAATTGGCGTTGGCGCCTTTCAGGCCAAACTTTTTATTGATCAGAACCCGGCGACCCCAGGCGTCGGGTGAGGCATCGCGGATGCAGCTGGGGATCGTCATGCCCGGCAGCAGGGGCAATATGCCCGGCTTTAACGGCAACTCCGGGGCATAGATGGGAATGGCATTGTCACGGGCCAAGTAACTCCTGCCGTAATTAAAGACGAAGTTCTTACCCTCGGCGGTGAGCTTCCCGGCAACGACCGGTTCACGTTCTCCGGGTAGCCAGATCCAGACAAAGGCTTCGCTGTAGGGCGGATCAGAAGTCATCGTCTACGGCCTGTCTTCTGGATTTGCGTACGGCGCCGGGCAACAAGGCGAGCTGATCCTCGGTGCGGGCGATATGGCCGGTGAGTGTCGAGTGCTGGGTATCGAACAGACACACGCCGACGAGGGCAGCCACCTCAAAGGCCAGCCCGATCGCGACCGATAGGTCGCCCTTTTCGATCTTCTGCAACGTGGCGCGCGAGATGCCCGCCCGCTCGGCAAGCTCGTGCTCGGTCCACTTGCGTTGCTTTCGTCCGAGGCGGACTTGCCTGCCGAGCAGAACGGCGGCCTCGCGTGTGTAGCTGGAATAGGTCCTGTCCTTTGTCATCACGCCACCCAAGAATGACCAGAAAAACAGTCATTGAGTTATTTTATGACTATTTTTATAGCCATAATCGGCTGATCCGTCAATGTAAATGTCTGCGAAACTAATCACGAAGGCCAGATATGGCCATTATTCTGATCACTCGAAATGCGCTCATCCGTTGACGCTTTTCATTACTTGCTTGAGAAGCAACCGGCGGTTTCCTTACCGGGGCGGTTGTGCAACAGCGATTCTATATTGCGCCACTGCTGGCTGGCGCGAACATGGCGCGCTTGTCGTCACAATCTGCCGACTGCAGCCCGGGATGCCCGCCGACGTGATGATCAAGACCGGTGAGAGGGCCGCCGCTGCATTATCTGTTTCAACCGTTGCTGGAGAACTTGGATCGCGCATGGCGGGAGGAATAGGGCGTTCGGCTGATCGCAACTAGGGAATTCCAGAGGAGGTTCAGATCGATCGCAACCTTCAGTACACCCTCACGACTACATTCTTTAGACGGATCGACCACCACAACTTGATGCGATTTGAGCAAAGTTGATACGGGCAAAAACTAATGGGGTTGTGGGGGTCGGGAGTTCGAATCTCCCCGCTCCGACCAGACGATGAAAAGCCCGCCTCGTGCGGGCTTTTGCTTTGACTGGGCGGTGAGGCGCAGGGAAGCGCCGAACACCGGATCGCCGGGAGCGATCCGGAACCGCCGACGGCGGGCCGAAGGGCCAGGAACAGGGAGATGCCTGGTTATCTCCCCCGCTCAAATCAGATAAAACAATGGCTTAAGGGCATTTCTTAAGTCTTTTTTTATGTCTGGAATGAGACAGGTGCCGAAATTGGTACCAGACACTCGATTCAATATCGGCATGACGCCGCTTTTTGGGTATCCGAGGGGGGTGTTCTTGCTCGTGGTCCGACGAGGCCAGCGGTAAGGAAGATCGTCGTGGCCCATTGTCGGTAACTCATTCGGGCGGCGAATACGAGGCGCCGATAGTAACCGAAAAACTGATTTTCTGTAATTCCGAATTTCCGTATATCTGTTAGAATAGCAAAGATTCTCTAGATGGTTGGGTAGCCTACATGAGCGAGACTCTCGTTGTATCAGGTCGTGGCCAGATCACGTTACCGGCGGCATTGCGCAAGCGCCTCGGCATCAAGGAGGGCGACGTCGTGATCCTTGAAGAGCGCGGTAACGAAGTGCTGCTGAAACCCGGCGCGGTATTCGAGATCGGCGTTTACAGTGCAGATGAGATTGCCGAATGGGACAAGGCCGACGAACTATCTGAAGAAGAACGCAGTGAGATCGTGAAACGCCTGGGCACGCCCAAGCGGTGAAGCTATTTCTAGATGCGAACGTCTTGTTCACCGCTGCACACAATCCGCATGGAAAGGCGGCGCTGCTGGTCGAACTGGCGGCCCGGGGACATTGGACCCTGCACTCGAGTTTGTATGCGGTAGCGGAGGCGCGGCGAAATCTGGAACGTAAGTTCCCCGAAGCCCTTGAACAGTTCGAACGTATCGGTATGACGCTCAGCCTCGCGGAGCATCATCCCAACTACCGGTTTCCACCCGGTCTGGCCAGGAAGGATCAGCCGATATTTCAGGCAGCAATGGCCTGTCGGGCGGACTATCTCCTGACTGGAGATCTGAAGGACTTCGGCTCATTCATGAATGCCAGGGACCGAACCTTCGGCGTGTGCGTCCTTACGGTCGCCCAATTCCTGACCGAAATACACGGGTAGTCAATTGAGGATCTTGGGTAAGCAAGGCACAAGTCTGATTCGGAGACGATCAATGCGATCGTAGATACCGTCAGTGCGAAGACAGGACCGCCAGCGTCTCCATTTATCAATCCTACGCATCTTTCAATAAGGCAAGGATATCTTCCGTCGACAGTCTCGCGCTGCTTTCCGCGCCTTCGAGCAGGTCGCTGGCGAGGTCGCGTTTATGTTTGTGGAGCTCAACGATTTTGTCTTCGATGGTGGCCTTGGTGACCAATCGGTAAATGGTCACGGGGCGCTGTTGGCCGATGCGGTGCGCGCGATCTGACGCCTGGTCTTCGACCGCCGGATTCCACCAGGGGTCGAGATGGATCACATAGTCTGCCGCCGTCAGGTTTAACCCTGTACCACCAGCCTTGAGACTGATAAGAAACAGATCACCCTCACCGGCTTGAAACGCATCGACGGCAACACGGCGCTTTTTGGCCGGCGTGGCGCCGTCCAGGTACTGATAGCGGATACCCTTGGCATCCAGGGCTTTGCGCACCAGCGCCAGGTGCGTGACGAACTGGCTGAACACCAGGGCCTTGTGACGGTTTTCCAACAACTCTTCGACGACGTTCAGTAACACCTCTTGCTTGGCACTGGGCAGACCGAGCTCGGGTGCGATAAGGTTAGGATTGCAGCAGGCCTGGCGCAGCCGGGTGATCTCGGCCAACACCTGGAAGCGTTTCTTTTCATCCGGAACGCCAGCATCTGTGAATTGCTCCACGGCCTTCTGCCGTATCGCCTCATAGAAGGCGGTCTCTTCTTTACTCATCTCAACATGCAAAACAATTTCAGTGCGCGACGGCAACTCCTCCAGCACCTGGGTTTTCAGGCGCCGCAACATGAACGGTTGAACCAGGCGTTTCAGGCGTTGTTTGGCCGACTGGTCCTGTTGCAGTTCGATCGGTCCAGCAAAGCGCTCGTTGAATGATGGAAGTGAGCCCAGGAGACCGGGGTTGAGAACGTTGAACAGGCTCCAGAGTTCACCCAGATGGTTCTCGACCGGGGTCCCGGTCAGCGCAATCTTGAATTCCGCGTTCAGCCTCGAAACCGCCTTCGAGCGTTTCGTGACCGGATTTTTGATGGCCTGCGCCTCATCCAATATCAACGTCTGCCAACGTTTCTCTTGCAGATGGTCGATGGACTGTTGCATCAGCCCGTAGCTGGTAACGATCAAATCGAATGGTCCAGCCTCCTTGATCATTGATCCTCGGTCTCCGCCACCGAACAGGGCGGGCTTCAATGTCGGTGCGAAGCGGTGACACTCGTCCAGCCAGTTGGCACACACAGAGGTCGGCGCAACCACCAGGCCGGGCCCTTCGGGGGCCTTTGAGACGATCAGCGCCAGCGCCTGCAGTGTTTTGCCCAGCCCCATGTCATCGGCCAGACAGGCGCCCGCGCCCCATGTCGCCAAGCGGCTCAGCCACGCGAACCCCTCCTGTTGGTAGTCGCGCAGCTCCGCCGTCAAAGTGGAAGGGACAGGCGAGACTTGCTCTTTGGCCTCATGCAGCCTTTGCAGCTGCCTTTTCCACGCATCGTCCACTTCGAAGGCGCCGAAATCATCCCCAATGGCCTCAATACCGCCGGCCGTAAGCGGGTGAAACTGTATGCCTTTGCCCTTCCCACCGGCATAGCCACGCAATTCATCGAGCTGTTGTTTGAGGCGTTGAGTGAGCTCGAGATACTCGCCGTCATCCAGCTTCAAGAATCGTCCCTTGCTGTCCTGCGTCAGTTCCAGCAAACGTGCCAGGCTCAGGGTCAGCTTGTCATCGATGGTCAGCTCGCCTTCGGCCTCAAACCAGTCATGCTGCTGCCGCAGACGCATCGACATGTTGCCGGCATCCACTTGTGCACGAAGGCGGAGCTTTTCACCCCTTGGCCAGATAAGGTTGATTCGCTCGTCACCCAGGTTCTTGCATTGGGCCAGAATCTCCAGACTGTCCTCCGGATCATCGGTCTGCCAACGCCACCGATCCAATTCGCAGGCCGCCAGCGCGGGACAGGCTTCCAGCACCTGTTTCGCACGAGCCGTTTCTTCCGATCGCTCGCGCACGGTGTGCAGTTTGGTGCCATCCACTTCTGCGATGACACCTTTTGCACCTTCGCCGGGTTTGAACCCCGGCCCTTTGATCCCAAATGGGTGGTTGAACATCTCGAACGAGAGGCCTTCGGCCGCGGGCAGGATGTGCAGATAGGGTTTGCTGTCTGCCTCGGCTTCTTCCAGACCGTCCGACATGCCGGTGACTTCTGAGTGCACCGTCAGCATGGGCGCGATGTTGGTAATGGCCTCGCGCACACCAGGCTCCGCCTGCGATGGCACAGAAAGCTCGTCACCGATGATGCGGGCGATGCGTTGCAGTGTTTCGTCGATCGGGATGACGCTGAGCCGGGTTGGTGACTGCCGGATGATCAGCAGTTCTTCATCAGGGTCGATGTTTGGCACCAGGGCCAGTCTCAGGTTTTCCCCCTGCCTCGTGATCTCCAGCACCGGGCTGGCCGTTTCGATCTCGACCCGCGTCGAAGGGGATTCCAACAGGAACACGAGCGGATGACCGGCGAGCAGGGGGAGTGCCTTGTTGGTATCGATTTCGTAATGATCCCGGTAGTAATCGTAACGGTACCGGGCCTGGTTCCGGATATGTTTGACCACCGCCGCATCCTGAGGAGTCAGGAAATCCAGCTGATCCGACTCTTCGGCCAAGCGCTTCAAACCCAGGGTACGGCCCTTGGTCCAGCCGCCTTTCTGGGTGGCCTTTTGTTCTTTGGCTTCGAGATGGATATCCCCGTATTCATAGAAGTCCAAAAGCCAGATCAGGCGAGACAGACCTTTCTTGACCGGTTTGACTGGCGTTTCTGCTTCGTGGCCCAACAACGCCAGTGCCTTCAAGGCGCGCTCCCACTCCTGCATCGGTTGCACGGCATCCACCAGATGGCGCACAGGCATCGGTACGGGCTTTCCCTGGAGCCGGTCGGCGAATTGTTGGCACTCCCGGGCAATCCAGGCGTAGCCATTTTTTGTCGCAAGCCCCCCTGTTTTCTGGATCCGGCCAAGGGCCAGTTCTCGCGGTAATTTCCCGCGCCATTGCCAGAGCAGGCACCAGAGAAGTAGGCCTATCCCTGGGTCAATGCGTTCAAACACCCAGTCATTGGGTGAAGCTGCGGCGTCAACGTCCCCAAGCAGTGCATCAACCAGCGTCGATAGGTTGTCGAGGTAGTGGGCCATTGCGTTGTCTTTCTGTTTGGCACCTCTTGCAAGTCTTTCCCGGAGTGTCAGCATGCGAGCCTGATCGGCACCGTCCAGCTGGGCAGCCACCAGAAAGATTCCGCTAAGACCCTGGAAATAGACATTGCGTTTGCGGGTGCCCTTCAATAACTGCTGATAGGCTGTTTCGCACAAGACTCGGGCCTTGGAATAGTTGCCCTCGATCATACTGGCCCAGGCCAGCTGTGCTGCCTGCTCAGGGGTGTCAGGGTGCGCGATCTGGTTTCGGGCCTCTTGCCCTTTCCCTTGCAGCAGCAAGGCTTCAATCAGAATTTCCGGCGGGTCCCAGTCGTTTTCTGTCACCTCACTTTGCAGCGCGTCGATCAAATGATCGACCGGTTCCAGGCGAAATAGGGCTCGCTCGAGGGGTAAGCTCAAAAAGCTCAGGCGCAGTTCGGGAGAAAGCCGTCTGAACCAGGGCTGCTTGAAATCACCGCCCCCCATACTGGCGAACACATCCGCGTCGGGGCTTTGGTCCCGAAAGTACGACTTTGCCGCCCAATCGATCATCTTGAAAAAGTCACCGAGTTTGCCGAGATAGATCGCAGCCCTCAGGTGACCCAGAAAATGTTCGTAGGACGAATAGGGTGAGAAGTAGCCCGGATGTCGGTGGCCCGTCTTTATGCCGGCGGCATCTGCAAACATGTCGAACCTGTTTTGGTCGAGTAGCGATTCACAAGCAATGTTGGCCAGATTGGGAGGGCAAGCGATGGCCCGGTTTCTCTCCAGGATCAACTTCTTTTCAAGTAGACGATCCACGACAGGTTTCATGTTGGCGTGTGTGAAAGACCGGCCTTCTTCGGTTCTCAAGCCAAGACGGCGGGCAGCATCGAGCAAACCGGTCCGGCTCAAGGGTGCATAGTGAACCGACAAAAGACAGATAACGTCCCGTTTTGTCTGGTTGAGCTTATTGAAAAGAGTGCGTGGGTTTGCGGAAGGCATGATCAAAGTACGACTGACGTCAAACGCCGTAATTTAACAGCATGCGGGAAACTCTCTACACCTTGAAGGGGGAGACTCAAAAAGCCTCTCCTGCGCTGCCGGGGCTGTGATGTTTCCAGTGCAGCCACGATGGCGGCTGGCCGGGCAGGGAAGAACAGGCTAGCCAGGGTTAAGGCAGCTGTCAGCTTCGTGTTGACGGTTGCGGGCTCGTGCAACGCAGAAGCCGGAGTCGACGCCGTGCACCACGGCTGCCGTGTCGTTCACTGTCGTTGGTTCCTGGCTGGCCCAGATAATCACCGCGGTTTGCGGTTGCCGGGTGTTTTCGTGAGTCCCAACTGCAACGCACCCTTGCCGAAACGGGCCGCGGCGCGATCAATGGTCTCTAAGACACGGTCATCTCTATCGCGTTGCTCGGCGCGACTGAAGAGATCCGCCTGGGTTGACTGCTCCTGTATCCAATGACTGATGCCAACACCGATGAGTCGCACCGGCTTGCTCGGGAGGCTGCTGTGATGAAACAGCCGCCACGCCTCGCGCAGGATCGTGCGTTCGTCGTGCGTCGGCGCCGACAGCGTGTGCTGGCGACTATGCGTCTCGAAGCCAGTGAATCGAATCTTCAGCGTGACCACTGAACCCGACAGACTTTCCTGCCGTGCGGTGTGGGCAACCTCGGCAGCCAGGTTGCGCAATACGCCATGTAAAACGTCGTGATTCAACACGTCTTCTTCGAATGTCGTTTCTTTCGAGATGCTCTTGCGACGTCGCCCGGCTATGACATCAGCCGATGCGATCCCGCGGGCCTGTGCGTGGAAACTGGCTGCGGCCCGGTTCCCCACGGCCTCCTCCAGATATCGCAACGGGATGGCACGCAGCTGCGCGACGGTCTCGATGCCGAGGCGGGCGAAGACCTCTTGCGTCTTGCGGCCAAGACCGCGCAGGTTGGCCACCGGCATGGCTGCGAGGAAGTCCAGGACCTGGTCTGGACAGACCACCATCAACCCGTCTGGCTTGCGGTATTCGGAGGCAAGTTTCGCAATAAGCCGGTTCGGCCCGATTCCGACCGATACGCGCAGGCCGGTTGCCTCGAGAATAAGCCGCTTGATTTGTCTTCCGATCCTTTCGGGAGGTCCAACGAGTTTCTCCAGGCCTGTCAGGTCCAGATAGGCCTCATCGATCGAGACGGGCTCGACGACGGGGGTGAGCGTGCCGAGGATCTGGAAGATCTGGCGTGAGACCCGGGCATACTTGGCCATTTCGGGGCGCAGATAGACGGCATCCGGGCAGCGCCGGTAGGCCTCGGCAATGGGCATGGCGGAGTGGATACCGAAGGCCCGGGCCCGGTAGTTGGCCGCGGCGACCACACCTCGATGACCGGGGAGGGCACCGACAACCACCGGACGATCGCGATAGGCGGGGCAGTCACGTTCTTCGACGCTGGCATAGAAGGCATCGAGATCGGCATGGCCGACCCAGCGTTGTTGGGTATCAGCCGCCGTCAACGGAGGATGGGTTTCGGCGTGTGGCAGTTCATCAAGATCCTGGCAAACGGTATCGCTGGGATTCGGCTTTGACCATGCACGCAATGCTACCCCGGCACGTTTCGGCGTTCCATTGACGGCTGGATCTGTAAAAGCTCTGGCATCAGATACCGAGCGAGCTCGCGCTGCTGAAGCTCTAGGAGCGCAGCTGTCCGTCGAAACGGGTATGTGCGCCTCGGACCGGATGCGGCACGCCGACCGAGTAGTGTTTCCGGTACAGCCACGATGGCGGCTGGCTGCGCTGGGGAGAGCAGGCCTGTGAAATCCCGTCGCGGGGTGGGTTCGAGCGCCGCGAGGCCACTCAGACGCTATTGACGAGCCGAAGAGGTTGCCGACCGCAGGTGCTGACACCGTTGGGGAGAGATAACCTGCCATCGCAAAGGTGGTCGATGTTGACTACGCGCATGAATGTGCGTTGCTCTTCCGAAGGCGGACCTAAAGAGCCAAGCACAGGGAGGTATCTGGCCATCTATCTCTTAAGAAAAAATATATAAAACAATTATTTGAGATTAATTATTAACTGATTGGTTTAGGTTGAGATTACCAATGACTGGAGGTCTGTCAGCGCTTTCGAAACCGCAGGTAATACTGGGTCTGCATGAAGCCGAGTCGCTCGATCAGTTCGAACCCGGCTGCTTCTATCTCGCGCGTCACCTGTTCTTCGCCTGCACGTACGTGGCCCAATACCCAGGGGCTGCTGACGCCGGGGATCCGGATGAAATCGATAACGACAAATTCTCCGTCGGGCTTCAGTGCGTCATGGATACTGGCCAGCGTCGATCTTGGGTATTCGAAGTGGTGATAGGTGTCACTGGTGAACGCGAGGTCGATGCTATTGGCGGGTAACTTCACGCTGCGCTGGTCGTTGACGATGCCGACGACGTTGTTCAAACCCTTATCGCGTGCCCGTTGCTCGCTGGCCTTGGCGAAATTCTCCGCGATGTCGACCGCGTAGACCCGTCCACCGGGCAACACTTCTTTCGCCATCAGCGCCGTGAAGAAACCGGTGCCGGCTCCAATGTCGGCGACCACCTGTCCAGGCTGCAGGCGCAGGGCGAGGATGATGTCGTCGCGTCGGTCCCAGATCTCACGGCCGTCGCGCTCGAAAACACCGCGCCACTGGTTGACGTTTGGATTCACATAGCCGCTGTTGATGCCGGGGTTGATGTTCTGTTCGGCGGCGATCGGCGCAGCGAACAGCAGCAGCAAGAGGTAGATGCCGAGGTGTCTAGTGGAACTGGCGCTTGGTCTCAGCATGGCGATTACACTGTTGGAAGGTTGGGTTTCTGACCGCCGGTGATCGGCGCGGTTCAGTGTGCCGGGCGAGCGCATCGCTGGCAATGTCGTGAGTGGTGGCTCAATGAAGCCGGCCGGCTCATATCAAACGAATATGGGTGGATTTGTGATTCGAGCGTTGCTGATCGACATGGATGGTGTCTTGTTTCACGGCGATCAGGTGTTGCCTGACGCGGCGCAATTCCTGCGGTGGCTCGGCGATGTCCCACACTGCTTCGTCACCAACAACCCGATTCGTAGTCCCGGCCAGATTGCCGAACATTTCGACCGCTTGCGCCTGCCAGTGCCCGCACTGGATCGAATCGTCACTAGCGCCGAGGCCACCCTGACCTGGTTGGTGAAGCAAAAGCCGGGGTTTCGTTTCTTTGCCATCGGTGCATCGACGTTGCACGACACACTGGCCTCGCAAGGCAACGCTGACGACGAAGATGCCGATTTTGTGGTCGTCGGCGAGGGTGCCGGGATCGACTATGCGTCGATCAGCACGGCGATTAATTTAATTCTCAAGCGCGGTGCCCAATTGATCTGTACGAATCCAGACAACTCGGTCGACGCCAGGTGTGGCGGCCAGCATTGCGTGCTGCCCGGCGGGGGCGCACTCGTTGCCCCGATTGCCGTTGCGACGGGCGTGGAGCCCGTATTCGTCGGCAAACCGAATCCACTGCTCTACCAGATGGCAATCAACCGCCTCGGCGCGAGTATGTCGGACTGCGTGATGGTCGGCGATCGACCGGACACCGACATTGCCGGTGCGCAGGCTCTGGGAATGCGTACGGCTTTGATTCGGACGGGTCGTTTCGCATCAGGAGACAGATTGCCCGCAGGCATCATGCCGACCTGGGATTGTCCGAGTCTGACCGAGCTGATAGCGCAATGGACAGCGACTTCAGCCTTCCATGACGTCGACCACTGAGCGAGCGCCTGACCGGCGTGCGGCGGCATCGTTTCGGTTGACCGCGATGGGATCGAATGACCCTCAGATAAACAGGGTCGGGAGCGCAACAAAAAAGCCGGCAATGCCGGCTAATGAAACCTCAATCGAGGTCAAGACGCTCTTCTTCTTATTGCTTGTTATTGTTTTGAATACTTTAAGCATCGTTCGGGCCAAGTTGAGAATTTCTATTGTAGGCAATGGTTTGCGGCGGTCTCACCGAGTGTTCCGAGGTGGAAGCGTAAAGATTCCTGACAATCCCCCGGACCAGCCGCCAAGCCTTGATGGCGATGAAGTAAGTTAGTATCGATTTTGACCGTGGTTACGCCTTCGGAAGATAATGCGCGGCCATTCAAACCAACCTGTCGGAAGCCCGGAAACAAAAATGAAGGTCGGTATCCCCAAGGAAACGTTCGTCGGAGAGACCCGCGTCGCGACGACGCCTGAGATCGCGAAGAAGCTGATCGCCACCGGTTTAGAGGTCGCTGTCGAACGCGGCGCCGGCGCCGCAGCCCACTATCCGGATGCCGCCTATGAGGCGGTCGGCGTGTCCTTGACCGATACCGCTGGCGCATTCGATGCCGACATCGTGGCAAAGGTCCGCAAGCCAACGACCGAGGAGGCCGGGCGGGTCCGGTCCGGTGCGATACTCATCGGATACAGCGAAACCTGCGATCAAGACCCGGCGATCGACCTGATGCATCAGCGAGACGTGACGGTCATCGCGATGGAGAAGATCCCGCGGATCTCGCGCGCCCAGTCGATGGATGCCTTATCGTCGCAGAGCAACATCGGGGGCTACCGGGCAGTGTTGGAGGCGGCGAGCCATTTCGGTCGATTCTTACCCCTGATGATGACCTCCGCGGGTTCCGCGAAGCCAGCGCGCCTGGTCGTATTGGGTGCCGGTGTGGCTGGCTTGCAGGCCATCGCGACGGCCCGTCGTCTCGGTGCCGAGGTCTGGGCCTACGATGTTCGCCCGGAAACCCGTGAGCAGATCGAATCGCTGGGTGCGAAGGCGATCGAACTCGATATCGGTGAGGCCGGTGCCGGCGAAGGCGGCTACGCGAAGGAATTGTCGGAAGAGGGCAAGGCCAAGCAGCAGGCCCTGCTGGCGGATGAGTTGGCGAAGGCGCACGTGATCATCTCGACTGCCCTTATCCCGTGCCGACCGGCGCCCGAGTTGATTCCGGAAGACGTGGTGCAGCGGATGCGCGCAGGCTCTGTCATCGTCGACCTCGCGGCCGCCAACGGGGGCAACTGCCGCCTGACCGAGCCGGATGCGGTGATTGTGCGTCACGACGTGGTGATTGTCGGGCACACCAATTACCCGGCGATGGTGCCAACCGATGCCAGTGCGTTCTATTCGAAGAACGTGGCGAATCTGATCGAGATCATGGTCGATCGCGGCGAAGATGGCGTGACACTGAAAGACCTGGATGCCGACGAGATTACCGAGGCAGCGCAACTCCGACCGGCCGCAGGCGACTAGGTGCGTAACATCACTCGCCCAGCGTAGGGCGCCAAAGCCAGTCGCGCGGTGGGCTCGCTGGTCTGCTTTGAAAAAAGAGAAAGAGAAACAATGAACACCAACCCGAGGGGTGTACAGGATGCCTGACACACTGATTGCACTTTACGTTTTCGTACTGGCCTGCTTCATCGGTTACTACGTCGTTTGGGGCGTCACGCCTGCCTTGCACACCCCGCTGGTGGCGTTGACCAATGCTATTTCGGGCATCGTCATCGTCGGTGCATTGCTGGTGACCGGGCTCGAGTCGGCAGGCGGTGCAGCAGAAATCATTGGGTTCTTCGCGGTGCTACTCGCGTCGATCAATGTGTTTGGGGGCTTCTTGGTGACCAACCGGATGCTGTCGATGTTTAAGAAGAAGGACAAGTGAGGCCCTGACGCATGCTGCTTTCCGCTAACACACAGGCCCTGGCCTATCTGATCGCTGCGGTCCTGTTTATTTTCGCGCTGAAGGGGCTGACCCATCCATCGACCGCACGGCGGGGCAATTACCTCGGCATGATCGGCATGGCGTTGGCGATCGTTGCGACCCTGCTTGGCAAGGAGATCGAGTCGTACGGCTTCATCGTTGCCGGGGTCTCGGTCGGTGCCGTGATCGGCATCGTCCTGGCGCTGCGGATTCAGATGACCGCGATGCCGCAGCTGGTCGCTGCATTGCACAGTTTTGTCGGCCTGGCGGCGGTGCTCGTGGCCATTGGCACGTTCCTCAACAAGCGCGATCTGGGTCAGCTCAACGCGGTGTTGATGGGCGAGCTCTCGGCCGGGGCGATCATCGGTGCGATTACATTCACCGGCTCGGTGATCGCGTTCGGCAAGCTGCAGGGGCTGATTTCCGGCAAACCGGTAAAGTTTCCGATGCAGCACAAACTGAATGCCGCGATCGCACTCGTCACGGTTGCGCTCGGTGTGCATTTCGCGATGACCGGCAGCCTCGTGTCGCTCGCGTTGATGACGATTTTGGCACTGGTGTTGGGTATCACCTTGATCATCCCGATCGGTGGCGCCGATATGCCGGTCATCATCTCGATGCTCAACAGCTATTCTGGCTGGGCGGCGGCGGCGACTGGCTTCACGCTGCATAACAACCTGTTGATCATCGTTGGCGCGTTGGTCGGTTTCTCGGGCGCCATCCTGTCGTACATCATGTGTAAGGCAATGAACCGCTCGATCATCAATGTGGTGTTCGGCGGTTTCGGTAGTGAGAGTGCTGCCGCGCCAAGTGCCGGTGCCACGGCGATGGAAAAGGGCATCAAGTCGGCGGCCGTCGAAGATGCCGTTTACTGGATGGAAGACGCCAATCGGGTCATTGTCGTGCCGGGTTACGGTATGGCTGTCGCACAGGCCCAGCACGCGCTGAAGGAGCTGATGGAGTTACTCGAGGCGCGGAATGTCGAGGTGAAATTCGGTGTACACCCGGTAGCCGGACGCATGCCTGGGCACATGAACGTCCTGCTGGCCGAGGCCGATATCCCCTACGATCACGTCCTCGAGATGGATGAAATCAACCCCGATTTTGCCTCAACTGACGTGACCCTGGTGGTCGGCGCCAACGATGTCGTTAATCCGGCGGCCAAGAACGATACGACCAGTCCGATTTACGGCATGCCGATCCTGGAGGCTGGTCGTTCCAGGCAGGTCTATTTCCTCAAACGGTCGATGAATCCGGGCTATTCGGGGGTCGACAATCTATTGTTTTATCAAGACAACACGTCGCTGATTTTTGGCGATGCAAAGGACACGATCGAGGGCATGGTCGCCGCGTTGAAGGGATCCGCGCACTAGCTACGCCACCGTGATTGAGGTGACGTTGGTTCTGTCGGGCTTGTAGATCTGGTTTTGCAGCTTGCGTAGCGGTTCTGGCTTGTGAAGCCCGAAACCCTGGGCGAAGTCGACACCGATCTCTTCGAGGATGCGTCTCACCCGGACGTTTTCGACGAATTCGGCGACGGTCTTCTTGCCCAGCTTTTTGCCGATCGCATTGATCGCCTCGACCATCGAGCGATTGACTTCATCACGGTCGATGTTGTGAACGAAGCTACCATCGATCTTCAGGTAGTCGATTTTGAGATGTCTCAATTGATTGAAAGACGAGAGACCGCTACCGAAGTCATCCAGGGCGAATTGACAGCCTAGATCACCGAGACCATCGATCAGCGCGGCGGCATTACTGAGGCTGCGAATAGCATCGGATTCGGTGATTTCAAAACATATCGAGCGTGGTGGCACAGCGAATTCATCGATGCAGTCGCGCACGTGCGCATGAAACTGGGGGTCCGAGGCGGCAAGCCCACAGATGTTTACATTGATGCGGACGTTCTTGGCCTGGTCGCCGAGCTCGGCCAACCAGGCCAGACTGTTCCTGACGACCCAGCGGTCGATATCCGGCACGATGCCGTAACGCTCGGCGGCAGGTAAAAACTGGCCGGGTGGAATAATGCCGAGGCCTCCCTGGTCGGACATCCGCAGCAACACCTCGAGAACCAGTCGGCCGTCGTCCAGCGTCGGTCGCAGCGGCTTGATCATCTGCCCGTAGAGCACAAAACCGTCGTTTTGCAACGCGTCATTGATCCGCGAAATCCAGCGCATCTCGCCGGTTCGCTGTTGCATCTTGGCGCGATCGATCGCGCTGTGGTGCACCCGATTGCGGCCTTCTTCCTTGGCGGAATAGCAGCAGGTATCGGCGGCGGTGAGCAGATCTTCGAGTTCGAGTTCCTGATCACCGAAAGGTACCAGACCGATGCTGGCGCCGATCGTAAAGGTCTGGCCTTGCCAGCGGAACGCGAATGCTTCGATCGTGGCGCGCAGCTTTTCAGCAACCAATTGGGCGTCGGCCGACTCTGTGTAGCGCAGCAAGACGCCGAATTCGTCGCCACCCAGTCGGGCCAACACGTCGGACTGCCGTAATGACGACGACAACGTGGCACCCAGATCCCTGAGCAACGCATCACCGGCCGGGTGGCCGCAACTGTCATTGACGACCTTGAACCGATCGAGATCGATCAGGATCAGGGCATGGACCTCAGACACAAATTGGGTTTCGTCGAGCGTTAAGCGAACCGCGGCCTCGAACGATTGGCGATTCAGTAAGCCGGTTAGCAGATCGTGGGCTGCCTGGTGCGTCAGTTGGCGGCTTCTTTCGCCGGTGTTAACGATCACGAACGCAGCGGTAAACAACGCAATGGCAAAAGCCACTATCCCGAGCAATACCGCCGTCCAAAAGGCATCGTTGAATTGCTTGGTGGCGTTTTTGATGCGCTGTTGGGTGATCAGATGAATATCCTCGAGCATCTCGTCAAGGCTGTGAAGGAGATCTTGGTGCCCGGCGATAGCCTCGTCGACTGCCGCTGATACTTCCTCGTCGGTCAAGGAGTCGTCAAACAGCGCTGCAAGCGCGCGCGAATTGTCCGGTTCAACAGTCTTTTCCGTCACATCGACAGGCGTAAGAAGTTGTTGCTCGGCCTCAGAATCAAGGCTTTCGATCAAAGCGAGACGTGCGCGGATATAGGCGCCGGCCTCAGCGGAATAGCGCATCCTGGCGGCATCTCGCTCGAAGGGGTCGGTCGTGCCGGCCATCAACTGCAGACTGTCGACACGCTCTCCGACCGCCTCGCGCATGTCGTAAGCCAGAACCGTTTTTGCATCGGAGTCACTGACGAGCTGGGCCAGCGCGGCGTTGTGTTTACTGGTGGTGTGATAGCTACCGATGATGGCGAACAGCAGGATACCGATAACCAGCCCAAAGCCGATCGTCGTGATGAATTTCACGTCATAGCGTCGGTGGAGTGGATTAACGGGGTTGTGCGACTTCTCAGGCATGCTGTTGCGGGCTTCTTCAGGTCAAATCGATTCGGCGCGTCGACGGTTTGGCCACTCCCTAGCTGTAGTGGCCGCAGTGGAGAATTCTTGAGAGTTCACGTAGGAATAGGCCGCGAGGTGCACTGTTACACTGAATTTTTGCCCACTGGGATGTACTTTGGCGCCGTACGAAGAGCAGATCGACGCCTGTTTGCTGCGTGATCGAAGGCGCTTGCGGAAACTGGCGCGCCGTTTGCTGGGCGATCAGGCGTCGAGCGACGATAAACACCTGTTTGCACGCCTCGTTGCCGAATCCAAGGCAAAAGTGGCGCAGCGGTGCGAGTCGGCGCCAAACCCCAGCTATCCCGAGGCGTTGCCGATCACCGCGCGGCGCGATGAGATCATTGGCCTACTCAGGCACCACCAGGTTTTGGTGTTGTGCGGGGAGACGGGTTCGGGCAAGTCCACCCAGCTGCCCAAATTGTGCCTGGAGCTTGGTCGAGGGGTATTCGGGCGCATAGGACACACCCAGCCCCGACGTATTGCCGCGCGCAGCCTGGCCAACCGCATCGCCAAAGAGCTTGGCCAGGAGGTTGGGGCCAGTGTCGGCTACAAGGTGCGTTTTCGCGATCGGGTTGGCGAAAATACCCAGATCAAATTGCTCACCGATGGCATGCTGTTGGCAGAAATCCGCAGCGATCGGGATCTCACCGAGTATGACACCCTGATCATCGACGAGGCGCATGAACGCAGCCTCAATATCGATTTTCTGCTCGGCTACCTGAAGGGATTGCTGCGTCGCCGCCGCGACCTCAAGGTGATCGTGACATCGGCGACCATCGACCCGGTTCGGTTCTCACGCCACTTCGCGGATGCGCCGGTAATCGAGGTCTCTGGCCGCACTTTCCCGGTCGAGCTGCGTTACCGTCCGCCGGAAGAGCCGGGTGCTGGTGAGCGCGACGAATCGATGCAACAGGCGATCGTTGATGCGATCGATGAGCTGGGTCGTGAGGGCAGTGGCGATATTCTCGTTTTTCTGTCTGGCGAGCGCGAAATACGCGAGACGGCCGAGACATTGCGTAAGCACAAGATGCTGCACAGCGAGGTGGTGCCGCTCTACGCGCGCTTGAGCCCCGCCGAACAGGCGCGGGTATTCATCCCCAGTGGCCATCGCCGTATCGTGTTGGCGACCAACGTCGCGGAGACCTCGCTGACGGTGCCTGGCATCCGCTACGTCATCGACGCGGGTTTTGCGCGGATCAGTCGCTACAGCGCGCGCAGCAAGATTCAGCGGCTGCCGATCGAGCGTATCTCCCAGGCCAGCGCGGAGCAGCGCAAAGGGCGCTGTGGGCGCGTGGCGGACGGTATCTGCATTCGCCTCTATGACGAGGACGATTTCGACGCGAGGCCGGCCTTCACGGAGCCGGAGATACAGCGCACCAACCTGGCCGCCGTCATCTTGCAGATGGCGACGCTTGGCTTCGGTGAGGTCGATCGCTTCCCGTTCGTCGATCCGCCCGATGGTCGTCTGGTGCGGGATGGCTACAAGCTGCTCGAAGAGCTCGCCGCGGTGGATCGGCAGCGCACGGTTACCCGTTTGGGTCGGACGCTGGCCCGCTTGCCCGTCGATCCCCGAATCGGGCGGATGTTGCTCGCGGCGGCACATTCCGCCTGCCTGGGCGAGGTGCTGGTGATTGCCGCGGCGTTGTCGATCCAGGACCCGCGCGACCGGCCCGTTGAGAAACGACAGGAGGCCGATGAAGCCCATGCCCAGTTTGCGGATGAGCGTTCTGATTTTGTCGGCCTGCTGAACCTGTGGAAGTTTCTCGAAGAGAATCGACGCCATCTGACGCGGCGCAAATTCGAACGCCTCTGCCGGCAGTATTTTCTGTCGGCCACCCGGGTAAGGGAATGGCACGACGTGGTCGTTCAGCTGCGCCTGCAGATGCATGAACTGGGTTACCGTGACAACGAGGCGCCGGCCGATTACGCGACCCTGCATCGCGCATTGCTGAGTGGGTTGCTGAGCCATATCGGTTTGCGCGGGCAGGGCAAGGAGCGTGACTATCTGGGCGCGCGCAATCGCCGCTTCTATATCTTTCCGGGTTCGGCGCTGTTCAGTAAGCAGCCCAAATGGGTGATGGCGGCTGAATTGGTCGAGACAACGCGACTCTATGCGCGCGCGGTGGCGGCAATAGAGCCCGAATGGATTGAGCCGCTGGCCGGCCACCTGATCAAGCACAGCTACGCGGCGCCGCGGTGGCAAGCCCGGCGTGGCCAGGTCGGCGCCGATGAAAAGGTCACGCTCTATGGGTTGCCGATCGTGCCGCGGCGCCGGGTCAACTATGGCCCGATCGATCCCGAGACATCGCACGAGATCTTTCTGCGACATGGTCTGACCGAGGGCGATATGCAGACCAAGGCGCCTTTCTGGCGCCATAACCGTGAACTGATCGCCGATCTGCGGGCCTCGGAAGCGAAGTCGCGTCGGCGCGATATGCTTGTCGATGAGGAAGTGATCTACGGCTTTTACGCGAACCGGATCCCGGGCGACATCTACAGCGTGGCGCAACTCGAGACCTGGTTGCGCAAGCAACCGCGGAGCCAGGCCAAGTGCTTGCACATGCGCGTAGCCGACATCCTCAAGGTCGAACCGGCAAAGGAAACGGCTGAACAGTATCCAGATCACCTCGATCTCAATGACAGCAAGCTGCCGCTGCATTATCGATTCTCGCCAGGCGAAGAGGACGATGGGGTAACCCTGTCGGTGCCGGTGTCGATGATCGGGCAGGTCACCCCGGGTGTTGCCGATCGACTGGTGCCAGGCTTGCTGCTCGAGAAAATAACGGCGTTGTTGAAGGGGCTGCCGAAATCCATAAGGCGCCAGCTGGTGCCCGTTCCCGATTATGCGGAGCGCTGCCTGGTTGCACTGCCGCGGTCGGACGCACCCTTGATTCAGAGCCTCGGCCAGGTGCTCAGGGACATAGCGGGGGTTACCGTCCCGGAAGACGCCTGGTCCGTCGACGCATTGCCGCAACATCTTCAGTTGCGTCTGCAGGTGCTCGACCCGCAGGGGAAAAGGCCGCTCGCCATCTCCCGGGACATTGCCGCTTTGCAGCAGACCTATGCCGGCCACTTCGGCGAGTCGGCCAACGCACTCGCCGAGCAAGATCAGGCGACGCGACTGACATCGTGGGACTGCGGTACCCTGCCAGAACAACGTCAGCAGCGAGCCGGCAAGCTCCAGATCCGTGTGTACCCGGCGCTGGTGGATGCGGGTGACCATGTGCGGCTGCAAGACCTCGATAGCCTGCCCAACGCGCAGCGGGCCCATCGCAACGGCGTCCGTCGTTTGTTGATGCTGGTTGAATCACGGACACGACGCAATCTACAGAAAAATATTCGCGATCTTGCGCGGATGAAGTTGCAGTACGCCAAAGCGCCGGCAGCGACACTCTCAGGATCGGCCGTCGATCAGCAAAGCGAATTGCTCGATGACATCATGGCACTTGCGTTTGAGCAGGCGTTTCTAACAGATCCCTGGTCGATTCGCGACGCCGACGCCTTCCAGCGCTGCAGGGAGGCGGGCAGACCGCTGCTTGGTGCCGCGTTGGCGACAATCAGCGATCAAGTAGCGGATATCTTGGCGTTGGCTCATCAGGCCCGTGCGGCGCTGGCGACGCTGAATCAGCCCAACTGGCGTGCGTCGATTGACGACATGCAGACGCAGCTTGCCGACCTGGTCTATCAGGGATTTCTGCAACACGTCGGTCTGCAACAGTTGGCGCAGTATCCGCGCTACCTCAACGGGTTAGTGCGGAGGATCGACAAGCTGCATGACGGCGCGCTGCGCGATCAACAGCGTCTGGCGGAGCTGCGCCTTGTCGAGCAGCCCTGGCGCGAGCGCCAGCGCGCGGCGGCAGCGCGCGGCGGTCAACGCGACCCACGGCTCGATGAAATTCGGTGGATGCTCGAGGAGCTGCGGGTGTCGCTGTTTGCGCAAGAGCTTGGGACGGCACACCCGGTATCGGTCAAGCGCATTCAGCGGCGATGGGCTGAACTGGCACTCTGATCGGCGCGCAGTGCCCTTTTGTCAGTTCTTCTTGCGGGATTTCTTGATCTCTCTCTCGATCAGCAGGGTTATCCAGTTCGACAGGCTTCGACCGTCGGCTTCGGCGACTTTTCTGGCTCTGCTTTTCAGCTCAGCGTCGATACGGAAATTGATGATCTTTTCTTTTGGCATTGATAAAGGCGGCGATAAGGTATATATTTTGTGTATACAACGTATTTTAAATGTACCACAAGAGAAACGCCATGCAGTACGAACCAGCCAGAACAGCGTTACGCTCTCCCCCTGCCGGGACGCCCTTTTGGGTTTTGCTCTCGGAGGCCGGTGTGCTTCTGATTATCGCACACGTCTTAGCTCAACTGGTGGGCGGCTGAGCTAACCCTCGCTCGATTGCCACCGACAATAGCGGAACCAGGGGTCTAGAGGCGGCTTCCCAAGATCTCGGTGGTTTTTCTATCCCGACTATCTGTTTCCCGGCATTGCCGCTGACTTCACGCTAAAATTCGGCGTCGTTGTTCCCAAGTAACTCGGGTTATCTATGCAGTCCTGTCCCTGTGGTTCGGGCGATTCGTTCGAGCGTTGTTGTCAGCCATTCATTTCCGGCGCCGCGATGCCGCCAACGGCGGAAGCGCTGATGCGCTCGCGTTACGCGGCCTACGTCGAACACGCCATCGATTATCTCGGCGATACCCTCCATCCCGCGCACCGCGCGGATTGGGACAGGGACGCCACCCGCCGTTGGGCGGAGTCGGCGCAATGGGGTGGCCTGGAAATCGTCACGACGGAGGCGGGCGGCGCCGACGCTACGGATGGGATAGTTGAGTTCATTGCCCGTTTCGATGAGGACGGTGTGGCCCGCGAGCACCGTGAACGCAGTCGCTTCAAACGCGAGAGCGGCCGCTGGTACTACGTCGACGGTGACACGCCAAAACCTGCCACTCAACGCCACGCGGCGCCAAAGGTGGGGCGGAACGATCCCTGTCCCTGCGGCAGCGGGCGCAAATTCAAGAAGTGTTGCGGTGCTTGAGCAAGCGGCGATGACCACCGAAAAGCCATTCTCGCCGTCATGTGTCGAAAATCGTGCGCCGATCCTGCGCGTGTTGCAGCCGCGGTTGTCTGCCAGCAGCCGCCTGCTGGAGATCGGTAGTGGCACCGGCCAGCATGCGGTGTATTTCGCCCCGGAACTGCCTCATCTTCACTGGCAGACCAGCGATTGTCGGGATCAGCACGCGGGTATCCTGGCTTGGCTGGAAGAAGCCGCTTTGCCGAACGTTGCGCCTCCGCTGGCACTGGATGTCATCGAAGACGATTGGCCCAAGGCCTCTTACGATGCCGCCTTCAGCGCCAATACCGCGCACATCATGCCGGAGGCCGCTGTCGCTGCGATGTTTGCGGGGATCGGGCGGGTACTCGAGCCAGACGGGCTGTTTCTGCTCTACGGGCCGTTCAACTATGACGGCGAATTTACCGCACCGAGCAATGCGGATTTTGACTATTGGTTGCGCCATCGCGACCCCGACATGGGCATTCGTGACCTATCCTGGTTGCGGCAGCTGGCCAAGCCCAATGGGCTGGTGTTGGATGAGGACGTGGAAATGCCGGTCAATAACCGGATGTTGGTATGGCGGCATGTGGGTTAAAGCTCGCCGGGCGGGTTGCCGCTAAACTAGGCACATGGCCAGCCCCTGCTGACCGTATTGTCCGAGTCTTGGCTGCCTTTTGGAGATAGCATGCGGGTCGTCGATACACTGTTGATAGCGTGTGCGGTTTGCAGTCTGCTGTTTGCGGCGGCAAGCTCGGCCGAGGTTTACAAATACCGTGACCGTTACGGGCAGATCCTGTTGACGGATAAACCGATGCGCGGCATGACGTTGCTCAAGCGCTATGGCTTTTCGACCGGGCGTCCCGCGGCTCGGCCCGGTGCCTCGTTGGCGGCAATGAACAAGCGGCGTGATGCGCTGGCGCCACTGATCGAGCGGGTTGCCACGGTGCATCAGCTTCGGCCCGAGTTGGTTCATGCGGTGATTCGTGCCGAGTCTGCCTACCGCGCCGATGCACTGTCGTCGAAAGGTGCGATGGGGCTCATGCAATTGATGCCGGCAACCGCAGCGCGTTACGGCGTGGATGACCGTGGCGATCCCGAGCAGAATGTTCGTGGCGGCACGGCCTACCTGAGCGACTTGTTGAAGCTGTTCGACAGCGACCTGAAACTCGCTCTGGCGGCTTACAACGCCGGCGAAAATGCCGTGATCCGCTATGGCAACACTATTCCGCCCTACCGCGAGACCCAAAACTACGTGCAAAAGGTGCTGCGGTTTTACCGTGCGCAGGTCCCCGGCGACCAGCTTGCCTCGCGTTAAGCGCGTCGCGGCCGGCGTCTTGCCGGCTATCTCATAGACAACAGGGCGATAACCGGTGGGTTTCCCGTTAACGTTCCGCCATGAGTGCGCAATCCCATCAGGCCCCACCCCCACGACGTTATCGCCGCGGCCTTCGTTGGTTGCGCGATATCTTGCTGTTCGTGCTGATTTTAGCGGCCGTGCAGTGGTGGCAGTCGCGCGATCTGGTCAAAGATCAGGCCCCGCCGTTGGCCGGCTTGTTGGTGGATGGTACGCCCTATCAGCTGGATTCAGCGGGGGAGCATCCCGTGCTGGTGCATTTCTGGGCGGAATGGTGTCCCGTTTGTCGGCTGGGTCAAGACAGCATCGACGATATCGCGAAAGATCACCGCGTAATAACCATCGCTTTATCTTCGGGTCCAGCCGACGAGGTGCAGGCTTTTCTCGACGAGCACGCGTTGACCATGCCGACGCTTATTGATCAGCAGGGGGATATCGCCCGCCGGTGGGGCGTGTTTGGTGTGCCATCGACGTTTGTCGTCGACAGCGGAGGCGCCATCACGCATGCCAGCCAAGGCTACTCGACTGAGATCGGACTTCGGCTGCGCCTCTGGCTCGCGGGTCTCGACTGACCGCCAGCCAGGGAAGGTGTCAGTCTTCGCCGACCACGCGTTCTTCACGCGGCGCGCTCAACAGCTTTTCGGCTTCAGTTTGGTTCTTGGCGAAAATCAGTCGACAGTCGCGGCTACTGCCCGCGTTGCGCAATTCCCCGCGTTGCTCGCGTGCGAGCGTGCGAGCGGCTTTGAAGTTGTCAAAGGTCTCGAGGTGCTCGAGCTGTTTGCGGTCCGCTGCTTCCTGTTGTTCGACGTAGTAGACGTAATAAGGCATTTTGTTCGGTTTGTTGCTAACGAAAACCTGAATTCTACATGCTCAGCGCCGCGGCTGATCCTTGCACAGCATTCGGGGTTGTTTTTCGGCATCCGGGCTAGTTGGGCAGACTGTGCAGATAGGCTCGCAGCTGGCTGATGCGTTGCTCAAGCAGTTGGTTGACCGCGCCGGCAGTCAGCTGCGCGCCGAGGTTGTCGCGTCGCTTCGCGTAAAACAGCGTGATCAGACGGTTTTCTTCTTTTGCGAAGGCCTCCCAGGCAGCCACATTGCTTTCCAGCGCGATGCGGTCTTTGGCACTGATCCGATCGCGGAGGGCGTCAGTGAGTTCGGCAACCCGGCGTTGCAGGGCAGCGCGGGCGGCGGTTTCACAGGCGATGACCGCGGCGGATGAGGTCGCCTTGCCGACGCATTCGCGCAGCGCCTGCTCAGCGTCAGTCGCAGCGGCGTGCGGTGTGCCGCCAAAAGTGCAGCACAACAAGATAAGGCAGGGCGTTTTTTTGCACCGGATTGGCAACTTGGCTAACCTTCGGAAATTGGACGTCAAGGAACCTCTCGTCATGAAACACTACCTCCTCGACCGTAACCTGGTTGACATCGGCAACAAGATGTTCGAGGCGTTCCATCTGTTTGGCCTCTTTGTGATTGGAGCGGCGATCGTGTGGGCTTCCTGGGCGGAGGTTTTCCATATCATCGAGGCGGGCGGTCCGAAGATCAAGGATGTGCTGCTGCTGTTCATCTACCTCGAGTTGGGCGCGATGGTTGGGATCTACTTCAAGACCAAGCGACTACCGGTTCGATATCTGATCTATATCGCGGTGACCGCGCTTACCCGGGTGCTGGCAATCGATATCAAGGAAATGTCCGACATTCACATGATCACGTTGACCGGAGCGATTCTGCTACTCTGCGTTTCGATCCTGATATTGCGGGTCGGCAGCACGCGTTTTGCGGAAGCAGATCGTAATGAAGAGTAACGGTAATACCGAAGCTGGCTGATGGCAGACTTTCCAAAAATTCAAACTGCGATCCCGCAACACCGTTATCGCTACGGTGACTTCGGCGTCACGATATTGGGTGAAATCGAGAGCGGCGACGATCGTGATTACACCTTTTTGGCGGCGTTCGTCCATGAGGGAGAAGCGCATCCGCGACTGTATATCGCCTCTGAGAAACTGCCACCGGGTCAACGCGATGCCGGTACCCATGCGCTGCGTTTGATTAATTCGGCGATGGACGAAGTCATGGAAACGGGCAGCCGATGGGGGCAGCTTTCTGAGTTTTCGGATCAGGCGCTCAAAATGGGCGCGCAGATGCTGGGTCTTGAGCAGGAAACGCCCTACCAGTTAATGTAGCCAGGCGACACCTATTATCGTCGCGCCGGGCGGCCGATCATCGGGTTGCGTCAACCCGGCTTCAGTCATCTCCCGCTGCGGCAAACCACGCGGCAATGCGTGCTTCCGCGTAATATTGCGCCCGCCACGGCAGGTTACCCTCTACGAATCCGATATGACCGCCGCGCGGACTCAACTCGAGGGTCACGGCGGGCGGGATCTCATGCGGCAGTGGTGCGGTTTTGGGATACATGAACGGATCGTCACTGGCATGCAGGATCAGTGTGCGGATCTTTATCTGCGGGATGAATTGTCGACTGCTGCATCGTGCGTAGTAGTCATCGACGCCGTTGAAGCCGTGCAATGCCGCGGTGATCGCGTCGTCGAACGCGTGAAAGGTGTCGAGTCGGTCCAGGTCTACCTGTAGCGGTGAGGGCATCGTCGAGAATTTACGGTGGTAGGACGCCTTCATGCTCTTCATCAGGTGACGTTTGTAGAAGCGTGATCCGCCTTCCTCGAGGCGAATGGCCGCCTCGCTCAGATTGAAAGGGACGGATACCGCAACGGCACGTTGTAAAGGGTGGTCGAGGCCCATTTCGCCAAGCCACTTCAGCAACACGTTGCCGCCGAGCGAGACGCCAACGGCACCGAAGGGCGCTGAGCCCGTTGTCGCCGCGATGTGCTCCGCCACCCGCTGAGGGTCATCGGTCTTGCCGCTGTGATAGCTGATTGGCAGGCGGTTCGGTTTGCCGCTACAGCCACGAAAATGCATCAGGCAGGCACGTAAGCCGACGCCTGCAAGCGCCCGCATGATGCCGGTGGCGTAATGTGACTGGATGCTGCCTTCGAGGCCGTGTAACAGCATCACAACCGGTGCATCATCGGGACCGTGCCAGGCGAGATCGAGGAAGTCCCCGTCGTCGAGTTCGAGCCGCTGCCAAGTGACCTCGAGTGGCTGACGTCGTCGCATCATCGCCGGCCACAGCGTCTGCGCATGCGGCCCGGGTAACCACCAAGCGGGCCGGAACGCACTGTTGATCACCGGCATCAGTGGGAATCCTGCCCCTCGGCGCGGCGGTAAAGGCTGGCGTACAACCCGTCATTACGCATCAGGTCATCGTGGGTTCCGTTCTCGACGATATGCCCGTCCTCGAACACCAACGCACGATCGGCCTGGCGAACCGCGCTGAGACGGTGGGCGATGATCAGCGTTGTACGGCCCTGGAGAAATGCCTGAAGGGCCTGATGGAGCGCACGTTCCGTGGTGGTGTCGAGCGCTGAAGTCGCCTCATCCAAAATCACGATGGCAGGGTCGCTCAAGACCATGCGGGCAATAGCCAGGCGCTGCCGTTGACCACCAGAAAGCCGAATGCCGTCGCGGCCGACCCGCGTCTCGAGGCCATCACTCAGATCACGTATCACGTCGGCGAGTTGCGCCACCTCGAGGGCCTGCCAAAGCTGCTCTTCGGCGGTGGGGCGGCCGAGCGTGAGGTTGTTGCGGACCGTGTCATTGAACAGTGCAGGATGCTGGAGCACCGTGGAGACGTTATCTCGCACCACATCCAGCCCGATCTGCTCCACCGGTACGCCGTTGAAGGCTACGCGGCCGTGTTGTGGCGTGTAGAGGCCGAGGACGATCTGTACGAGCGTCGTTTTGCCGCCACCGCTGGCACCAACCAGGGCGACTTTTTCTCCGGCAGCGACCTTCAAGTTGACATCGTTCAGTACCCAGGGACCCTCACCATAGCGGAAACTGACCCCTTCAATCTCGATGCTCGTGGTGCGCGAACCGGAGAATGGATTTTGATTGCTGGGGTAGCGGGGTTCGAGGCCAACATTCATCAATTGATTGATTCGTCCCAACGCGGCCTTAGCCGCCAGGTAGGCGTACTGAATATTCAGAATTTCCTGCACCGGCGTCATCATGAACCAGAGATACGCGTACACGGCCAGCATCTGTCCGATGGTCAGATCGGAGTAAAGCACCATCAGCATCGACAGCGCGCGGAAGATGTCGAAGCCGAACAGGAACACCATGAATGACAGCCGATTGGCGGCGTCGCTCTTCCAGGTGAAGGTAGCCGAGTGGTCGCGAATCTTGCCGGCGGCATCGATGACGCGCCTGACGTAGTGGCGTTCACGATTGCTTGCGCGGATCTGCTGGATGGCGTCGAGCGTTTCGGCAAGCGACTCCTGGAAAATCTGATAGGCGCTGTTTTCCCGCGCCTTCAGTAGCTTGACGCGCCGCCCGAAAATCGTTGTGAGGTAGATCACGAAGGGGTTGAGTAACAGAATGAACAGCGCGAGCTGCCAGTGCATCCACAACAACACGATGGCCGTGCCGACGACGCTGAGTACCGCAACAATGAACTTGCTGGTGGTCTGACTCACGAATTGGTCGATCGCATCAAGGTCGGTGACCAGGTGCGATGCCACGGTGCTGCTGCCGAGGGTTTCGTACTCCGCCATCGAGAATCGCTCGAGGCGTTGCAGCAGGGTGCGGCGAATGCGGAAGATCACGTCTTTGGCGATGATGGTGAATTCGCGCGTCTGCCAGACATTGAACACCAGCGTTAGAAACCGCAGCACCAGCGTCAGGACGAGTACTGCAGAGATATACAAGATCGGGCTGTGCCAGGATTCCGGAAACAGCTGGTTCATCCAACCGACGGCGGTGCCAGGTTTTTCGAGCAGGACCTCGTCGACGAGCAGCGGGATCAGCAGTGGGACCGGGACTGCGGCCAGCGCACCCAGTACTGCAATGAGGTTCGCGGCCACCAGTTCGCGCCGATGTTGCGCGATCATGTGGATCACCTCCGACCAGGTGTAGACTTCCGACCTGATGTTGTCGGCTTTTTCGGTATTGCTGACCATGCGGCGAGCTTAACAAACAGACCGGTTCGCGCCGGTGCTGTCTCACGATCTATGAGGTAATCGAGGGCAATGAAATTGCGTGTCGGCTTAGCTGTGGTGGCCCTGCTGGTTTGCGTCAATCAGGTGGTTTCCGCATCACTACCTGTCGAGCTTCATGGTGAGGCGATCCAGGGCGGCATGATCGTCGGGAAGACGGTTCGCGGCAGTCAGGTGTCGCAAGATGGCCAGGCGGTGAGAGTGGGTCCGGACGGGGATTTTCTGCTGGGCTTTACCCGCGATGCGCCGGCGACGTCGTCTGTCGTGATTGCGGCGCCCAACGGTGAGCGGGTCACGCGTACGCTCGACGTGACGCAGCGGGAGTACCGGATTCAGCGCATCGACGGGCTGCCGCCAGGCAAGGTGACGCCGCGGAAACCAGAAGATCTGGCGCGTATCCGACGCGACGTCGTGGATGCGCGCAAGGCGCGAGCCCGCGACGATAACCGCCAGGACTTTTTGACCGGTTTTGTCTGGCCGGTTGAAGGACCCATCACGGGCGTGTACGGCAGCCAGCGGGTGCTGAACGGAAAGCCTCGGCGTCCGCATTTTGGCGTCGATGTGGCCGCCCCTGTCGGTACGCCCGTGTACGCCCCGGCGCCGGGCATCGTCACGCTGGCGGTGCCGGATATGTATTTTTCCGGTGGTACATTGATCATCGATCACGGGCACAAACTGACGTCGAGCTTTCTGCACCTGCACAAATTCCACGTCAAGCCGGGTGACCGCGTCGAGCAGGGCGATCTTATCGCCGAGGTTGGCGCCACCGGGCGAGTAACTGGCGCGCATCTGGATTGGCGCATGAACCTCCGCGATCGCCGTATCGATCCGGAATTGCTCGTGCCGCCGATGCCCAAGCAGAACTGATGTACGCGCGTTGCTTTCGCCGGACTCAGTCAACAGGGTGCGTGCTACAATTCTGGTCGTTTTTTGATCTTCGAAGGACTGAGGCTGTTATGAAACAGTTGCTTATCGTCGCGATGCTTGTTTCGCCCCTAGGTGTTGCTGAGGCCGCGGATCTGTCCGCCGCCTATGCGCTGGCGCAGCAGAACGATCCGGGGCTGCGTGCGGCGCAAGCGACGCGCGAGGCGGCGCTCGAATCGCGCCCGTTGGCGCGCTCGCAATTATTGCCTAGCGTCGGCGTGTCGGGTGACATCAACTACACCTCTCGTGATGTCAAGAACTCGACCATCGGTTCGTACAACGATGATTTTGACAGCCAGAGTGCGGCGCTGAACGTCACCCAACCGCTGTTCCGCAAAGACCGCTCGATTGCCCTGGACCAGGCGGATGACCAGGTGGAGCAGGCCGATGCCGACCTGACCACGGCGGAGCAGGATCTCATCGTACGGGTCACTGAGGCGTACTTTGGCGTGCTTTCGGCACAAGACACGCTGCGGTTTACAGATTCGGATGTCAAAGCGATCGCGCGACAGCTGGATCAGGCAAAACAGCGCTTCGAGGTCGGGTTGATCGCGATCACCGACGTCAACGAGGCACAGGCCCGCTTCGACCAGGCCCGCGCAGATGCCATCATCGCGCAAAACAATGTCGATAACGCGATCGAGTCGCTACTGGAGATCACCGGGACGCCCGTCGGCAAGCTGGCCGATCTGAAAAAGGGCGTCGTGCTGGATCCGCCGACGCCGGCAAGTCTCGATGTTTGGACCGAGACCGCGTTGGAAAATAACCCGAGTGTGGTTTCGGCGCAGCTTGATGCCGACATCGCGCGCAAAGAGATCGAGCGCCAGGATGCGGCCGACCTGCCGACGCTCGATTTGGTTGGATCGTACGGTGTTGCCCGGTCTGATGCGCGGGCAGGCAACGACATCGACGACGCGACCATTGGTCTGCAGCTGGCGATCCCGCTGTACACCGGCGGTGGTGTCGCTGCGGCGACCCGACAGGCGCGGTTTCAGTTCGAGGCCGCTCAACAGGTGCTCGAGCAGCGTCGCCGCGCGGTCAGGACCCAGGTCCGCAATGCCTATCGGGGTGTGCTGGCCTCTATCAGCCGCGTGAAGGCCCTGGAAGCGGCCGAGCTGTCGGCACAAAGCGCGCTCGAGGCGACTGAGGCGGGTTTCGAGGTCGGGACCCGGACACTGGTCGATGTGCTCGACAACCAACGGGACTTGTTCCGGGCACGCCGTGACCTGGCGGTGTCACGCTACGATTACATCCTGAACTTTCTGTCCTTGCTGCAGGCAGCTGGCACGCTCAATGACGATAATGTCGCGAAGGCCAACGAATGGCTAGCCGACAGCCCGGCACCGGCAGGGAGCTGAGTCGATAGCTTTGCCGCGCGTTTTTCGCGTGGCGCGCCGCGCCTGGTCAGAAGGCGGGCCGTTTAATCCAATAGCAAATCGGGCACGGTCTCGACCTCCGTGATTGATGAGCTTAGGTTTCAGGACGGGCCGCGCCCACCAAGCACGGTCGACGATTGGTAGGTCGGGCTGCGCCCGACGAAAGAGACGGCCTCACTCAATATCCGGTCGGGCTGTGGCCGACCGTTTTATTCGCGTTCGCGGCGGGCAAACATCAGGCTGGTGATCTGCTCGGAGACGATCCCAATCAGGAAAGTCAGCAGCGAGGTCATGTAAAGCAGGGCACTCATATTGGTAAATCGGCCGGCATCCCAGTAGGTGTATGCATAGAGGCCTGTTGCCAGAGTGAATAATCCCAGGCTGACCGGCAAAAAAAGCTTCAACGGTGAGTAGAGTGCGCCGACCTTAAAGATGATGACCAGGAACCGCACGCCTTCACGCCAGATTTTGAGGTGGCTCTTGCCCTCGCGGCGGCCGACTTGAATGGGCTGGTAGGCAACCGTATAGCCCGATCGGAAAAACGCCATCGTGCTGGTGGTCGGGTATGAAAACCCATTTGGCAGCAGATGCAGAAACTCGCGGAATCTGTGCGCATTGACGATCCGCATGCCGCTGGTCAGGTCTTCGATCTTTTGACCGGTCATCCAACTCGCAATCTTATTGAACGCGAAGTTACCGAAGCGACGAAAACCGCTGGCGTGCTCGCGCGCATCACGGGCGCCGACCAGCATGTCGAGATCTTCCCGTTGGAATCGCACCCAAAGTCGCTGCAGGTCCGCGGCGGTATGCTGGCCGTCGGCGTCGATCATCGCCAGTACCTTGCTTTTGGCGGCACGCGCACCGCGTTTTATCGCCGCGCCATTACCCATTTGGTAGGGATTCTTGACCAGGCGGCAGCCGTTTTCCTGCACGATTGCTGCCGTCGCATCGTTCGACCCGTCATCAACCACCAGCACCTCAGCATCGGGGAAGGCGCCTGTTATCTCCGGCAGTAGCGCGTCGAGACTGTTGGCCTCGTTCAGTGCCGGGATGATGATGCTGAGTTGTGGTTGATTGGGTTTGGCGTCCATGCCCGGCTATTGTGCATCAGCTGGACGTAAAATGTCCCTTAAACGAGCGACTTCGATCTGTCGTTTTTTATTGTTCGAAAGTCGCGCGGCATCGTCGAGCGCCAATAGCGCCTCTTCGCGTCGTCCCTGCTTGATCAGCACCTCGACCAATTGGACGCGGTAGGCCCACTGACTGGGCCAGGCGGTAATCGCCCGTTCCGCATGAATGCGTGCCGATTCGAGATCCCCTTTCACAAGCTCGAAATATTTGCGGTAGGCCGCTTCGATACTGGCGCGGCCGGTGCCGTTCCAGTTCGGGTTTTCGAGCGCGGCCTCGAACACCGACTCCAGTTGCGTCCGGTGAGATTGCTGGCGTCGGCTCTCAGCCAGTTGACCAGAAAACCAAACTGGCTGACCGAGACCAGGGAAGCATCGACCGGACCACCACGTAGGGCTTTAGTGAGTCGTTCGAGCGTGGCGGGATCAACCGAGCGATCGAGGTGGAGATCGAGCACGACGAGACCGAACAGGCAGTTCAGGCAGCGATCGTTGGCAGCAAGGCCCTGTTCGAGGAACTGGCTCGCGACATTGGCGATCTCTGATTTGTCACCCTCGATTTTCGGCAACATGGAAATCGCCAGTTGCCCGGCCATGAACTGGGCGCGCGCCGAGTTGGGATGGTTTTCGGCCGAGGCCAGCACGAAGGTCTCGTGGCTCGTCCAGTTCTGCACACGCGCGAAGGTCGCAGCGCCATAAGCCATGAGTAGCGCGATCGCCAGCAGTCCGATCGCGCCCGGAAAACGCGTCTTTGTTGCACCAACCGTGACCAGGTAGGCCAGCAGGAACAGCGGCCCGATACTCGCCAGGTAATTGCGGTGTTCGAAGACCATTTCGAGCGGAAAAATGGTCGACTCGAGCGCGTGGGCCGCGAGGAAAAAGAACACCGCGAATGCGAAAACAGGCCAGCGCCGGGCCATGACCAGCGCCGTCACTATCAGCCCGATCCACCCCATGATCGCAATGAGCGTGGTCGGCGGGCTCAGTAATGAAGTCGATGTGACGATGTCATCATGGAATAGGCCGAGCTGTGACACATTTGGGACGAATAACCAGTTCAGGTAAAGCCAGAGGATGCGCGGCTGGGTAAGTCCCCGTTCCTCTAACGTGAACGGGCGTCCGCCGTGGCTCAACAGACCTGGGTGATTGATGAGATAGATGGCCCCGGCAACCAGCGGCAGAACGATCAGTGCAATCCAGACTAGCCGCACAGGCCAAGGATTCCTGCCCAGTGATAATTGGCGCAGCAGTGTCAGTTCGCAGGCCAGAAGGAGCAGCGGGAGCAGGACCGTATTCTCCTTGCCGAGAAAGCCAATCGCCGCCAACGGGATAGCGGCCAGCATCCACGGCAGCCCCGGTTTGTCGTCCGCGATTCGGAGACGTCCCCAGAGGTAGGCGCTTAGCGCCAGCATTAGGAAGAGCGTCGACAGCTGCGCCATGCGCTGCACGACGTAGAGCACGGTGCTGACGTGCAGCGGATGTACCAGCCAGAACGCGGCGACCGCCAGGGCAAAAAGTGTCTCGCCTTGAGTCCGGTCGGCCTGGCCGGAAAGCGCCCTTAACCCGAGACGGGCAAATACAAAGATCGCCAGGCCGGTCAGCAGATGAATGGCCAGGTTGACGCCCTTGAAGGCCCAGGGGTTTAGGCCAGCGACTGCGTGGTTGATGCCAAAGCTCAGCTGGGCGAGGGGGCGGTTGCTCGGGAAACTGGTGAACGATGACTGCCAGGCGCGGGTCAGGCTGTCCCAACCGAGATTGTCGATCTTTACCCAGCGGTTCTGGGTGATGTGGACGCTGTCGTCGAAAAGAAAAGGGCCACCCAGACCAGGGCTGTAAACGGTGATTGTCGCCGCAAGGGCAATGACCAGAATGGCTACTGAGAGCAGTCGGCTCGGATTCATGAAATGGGGGTCTGCAATGATTTGCCCAGAGATGTCACAGTTTGGCGGCCGGAATTGAAATCCTTTTAGCGATAGTTTCCGATTTATTGACCCCTGTCACTAAAGTTTCGTACTAAAAAACCGAACAATACAGGCATGCTCGATAGCCTGATCACCTCCAAGATGCGGGTGCAGATCCTGATGCGGTTGTTTCTGAATCCGGACAGCCACGCCTATCTGCGCGAGCTGGCGCAGGATTTTCATGCTTCCCCGGGCCATGTGCGGACGAATTGCAGCAGCTCAGCGCCGCCGGCCTGTTGACCAGTGCCAAGGAGGGACGTGAGGTGCATTATCGCGCCGACCGCTCGCACCCGCTGTTTCCCGAGCTGCAATCGATGGTGCGCAAGGCGCTGGGCATGGACCGGATCTTTGAGAGCATCCTCGAGCGGCTCGGAAATCTGGAGAGCCGCGTACTTGACTGGCGATTACGCCGAGGGACGTGATACCGGCATCGTTGACCTGGTGCTGGTGGGCGACGTCAACCGCCGCAATCTTGATGATCTGGTAGCCAAGACCGAACGCTATATCCAACGGCGGATTCGCACCCTGGTGCTTATCGGCTGAGGAGTTCGAGCGTATGTCAGACGCTGGTCGTCTTCAGCCCTGTTTCCTCTGTGGCTGGCAAAACGCTGTGAGTGTCCTAATGAACGGTCAGCAAGCAGAACTTGATCATCGAGGCCGGTCGTGCGGTGAACGGCATTATTGGCGCGATCTGTGGCATTACCGCGAGCTGTTCTATGTTTTGGCCTGGCGCGACGTGGCAGTGCGCTACAAGCAGACCGTGATTGGCGTTGGCCTGGGCTTTGATCCAGCCGTTGCTGACCATGGTCGTGTTCACGGTGATCTTTGGCAAGATCGCCGAAGCTTGCCGACCGAGGGCACCACGCCTTACGCACTCATGGTCTTTGCGGGCCTGCTGCCCTGGCAGTTGTTTTCGACTTCGCTGACAGGAGCATCGAACAGCCTGGTCGGCAACGCCAACCTGCTCAGCAAGGTCTACTTTCCCGCGCCTCATTGTGCCTGCATCCGCCGTGGTCGTTGCTTTCGTCGACTTTCATGATCAGTTTCGCGATCCTGGTATGCCTGATGGTTTGGTACCAGTTCCTGCCGGGTTGGCAGATCCTGACGCTGCCGTTCTTCGTGCTGATGGCGTTTCTCGCAAGCCTCGGCCCGGGCTTTGGATCACGGCGCTCAACGTCAAGTACCGCGATTTCCGCTACATCATTCCTTTCATCGTGCAGTTCGGGTTGTATGTCTCACCGGTCGGATTCTCCTCTCAAGTTGTTCCGGAGGGTTGGCGCCTCCTTTATTCGCTCAACCCGATTGTCGGTGTTATCGATGGATTTCGTTGGGCCATTCTCGGTGGCGAGTCCAACCTGTACCTGCCAGGATTTTTCCTGAGTTGGATGGTGATTGCCCTCTTCCTTTGGTTGGGCCTTCGGCAGTTCCGCAGGATGGAAATGTCCTTCGCGGACATCATCTAGGATTTCACCATGTCGGAAATCGCAATCCGTGTCGAAAACCTGGGGAAATCCTATCTTGTCGGTCACAATACCGTTCAACGCGAACGCTACACTGCGTTGCGCGATGTTCTCGCCCGGAATGCGAAGAGCCTGGTGCGCAAGACGCGCGACATGATCGCCGGAAAGCAGATCATTCAGGGAGACGAGGTCGAAGAATTCTGGGCCCTGAAAGACGTCTCCTTCGAGGTGAAACGCGGGGAGAGACCTCGGCATCATCGGTCGCAACGGCGCCGGTAAGACCACTCTGCTCAAAATCCTAAGCCGCATCACCGAACCGACCCAGGGTCGAGTCACACTCCAAGGTCGCGTCGCCAGCCTGCTGGAGGTCGGCACCGGCTTTCACCCCGAGCTGACCGGGCGCGAGAACATCTATCTCAACGGCGCGATTCTCGGCATGACCCGGGCCGAGATCAAGCGCAAGTTCGATGAGATCGTCGACTTCGCAGGAGGTCGAACGCTTTCTCGATACGCCGGTGAAGCGCTATTCTTCGGGCATGTACGTGCGCCTGGCATTCGCGGTCGCTGCCCATCTTGAACCCGAGATCCTGGTGGTGGACGAGGTGCTGGCGGTCAGGGACGCCCACTTCAGAAGAAGTGTCAGAGGAAGTGTGGGGAGTGAACGATGGGGGGTCTCGTTGAGCGCTGCGTTGGTCTGATTGGTAGTCATAGAGTCCGTTTGCAGTCAGTTCCCGTGTCAGAAGCCATTTGGGGTTAGGGGGCGGGGGGAACTACACAATCAACTACAAGATAGAATCAACCCTTCGCCCCGGTTCACCACCTTGTGCAGCATTAAATATTCATAATACAACCCTAAAACCACACTTTAAATCACCCGGCCTCTATACCCATATATCGGGCGAGGGTCGAGGGAAAACCGTGTTGTGGTGGCCTTCGTCCTGGTGGGTCGACGCTGTTCTTTGCAGAGAGATCTGCATCAGTGTTCTCCGTTGAGCACAGTCCAATCTGGGCCGCTAGAGTGTGCAGATACATCGCTGAGCGTGGATTGAGGAATGTGGATGTCGCTGTGAAAGAACAGGAGACGTTACCGTTCGCATGGGCGGTAAAGGATGAGGTCGAATCCCTGCTTATCCCGAAGTCAAGGGTATAGAGACAGAAGCTTTTGGCGTATGTGAACACGATTCTCGCGTTCCCGGACAATTATTTTGACGTGGTCCTAGTCGACGGGCGCGCGAGGCCTGGCTGCTTGGCAAGGGTTATCGATAAAGTCAGTGTCGGCGGTTGGATTTTCCTAGATAACACCGAGCGAGACTACTACAGGTGCTACGCAGACCATCTGTTGTCTGATTTCGAGCGAAGAGAACATATTGGTCCTGCACCATTTGCGTCGAGCTTTACAGTGACCACGGGTTATCTAAAACAGTAGCGACTGGTGAGGAATAAGTTGGGCTTCTTGTAGTGCTTGCATGACAGCGTTGCAGACCGGATGTTCGAGCCTGGCATTCGATGAATACCATAGTGATCCAAAGTCGTTCTTCAATTCCATTTCAGGCTCGGAAGCAAGTCGACGCTGCGCTAGGAAAAAGTTGTTCAGTGTTGTCTGTGTTCGATGCCAATAACGCCAGGCTTGCGTATGAGAGTTTGTCTAGTTGATCCGGTTGAAGGGGGACATCATGGTAGTTACTTAGAGATCTACATCGCTGCGTTTGTAGACTTGGGATTCCACGTATGCGTCCTCTGTCAGGATCCCGACCGAATTCATCGCTACATGCGTAGTAGAAAGCCACTGAGATCAGCGGATGTCGTAGTAAAAGAATTGGTGTTCTGTTCCGCGAAGCCGTTCGTCGTAAAAAGCTCGTGCGCGCTTATAGCACGTTCGCCGTGTGGCGAAGCACGGCCCATAGTCTGAGTACGCTGCAGTCGAACGGCCAGGATATCGACCTCGTTTTCTTCTTGTGGCTCGATTCCTGCCTGGCACCGTTGCTGTCCATCGCCTGATCGACGCAGTGTTTCCTTACCCCTGGGTGGGGCTCTACTTTCATCCAACTCACCTGAGGCTCAAGACCGCCTCCGCAAGGTTCGATCGCGGGGTCCTGCGACCTGATCGGCCGCTCGGTGCCAAGAACTGTGGGGGCGAGTGCGGTGCTGGATGAGGGCGTGGAATCGATGCTGGCCGAGCGCTTTGCGGACAAGGTGGTCATGAGTCTTCCCGACGTCACAAACACTGAGCTTGACGACCCGAAGGAGGCCGGTTCTTTACCGGATATCCGGCGTAAGAGTGTCAACAGGACGGTCATTTCTCTTCTCGGGCCGCTGCACCGGCGCAAGGGTCTACTGAAACTCATCGAGATTTCAAGACTCTGCGATGAGCGTTTCTTTTTCCTGGTCGCCGGGGAGATGGTGTGGACTACACGCCAGACGGGGCCGCGTCCATTCAGGCATTTTGCAACACTCAGGAGAACGCGCATTGTTGTCTGGGATGGATCGAGAGTGAACGAGAGTTCAATTCGATGATTGCGTCAAGCGATGCAGTGTGGGCGGCGTACGATGACTTCTACCACAGTAGCAACATCGTTTCGAAGGCCGCCTTTTTTGACAAGGCAGTCATCGTAGACCCCGGGTATTGCAGCGAAGACAGGGTCAGCGATTTCAAGATCGGAATCTGCATCGTACCGGGCGATGCCGCAGAGAGTGCTCGTCGCATCGACTCATTGATCGCCGGTGGCATGCTGGACTGGATAAATAGAAACGGGGGAGTTTGCGCGATATCGCGCCGTTCACAACAGACCTGAGCTTCGCCGAAAGCTGCAGGCCTGATTCGCATCATGCGATCGATTCATAGCAGCGACGATCCCGGTAGCCATCTCTCATGGATCGTAAGGGTGCGATTGATGGGGGAAAGGGTGCCGGTGGATCGAACCGGATCGAAGCCCGTCACTGGCGCTTGTGGACGTTGCTTAACCGGTGACGGAGTGGATTCAGTGGGGCTCTGTCGATGACCGCACCCATTGCGCTCTTCGCCTACACACGCCCGGCGCATACGCGGCGGACGGTCGAAGCCCTACTTGGCAATGCCGAGGCCAGGACGTCGGATTTGATCGTTTTTTCGGACGCGGCACGATCGGCGGGTGAGACGGAATCGGTCGACGCGGTGCGTGAGTATGTTGCGGGCATTGAGGGTTTTCGTTCGCTAATCGTCCGTCGTCGTCCGCATAATTTCGGCCTGGCCAGATCGATCACTGAAGGTGTGAGCGAGGTGCTTGCTGAGCATCAGCGGGTGATCGTGTTGGAAGATGACATGGTCACCTCTCCGCATTTTCTCCGATACGTGGACGAATCGTTGAATCGTTACGCAGATGACGACCGGGTGATTGGCGTTCATGGCTATGTCTACCCTGTGACCAATCGCCTGCCTGAGGCCTTCTTTCTCCGCCGGAGCCGACTGCTGGGGTTGGGCGACCTGGCGGCGCGGCTGGGCGTTGTTCAATCGGATGGCCAGCACCTTCTCGATGAGTTGAAACGCAGACGGATGCTGAGGGCATTCGATTTCGACGGTACGTATGGCTTCTCTGAGATGTTGAAGGGCCAGATTGCAGGGGCGAATGACTCCTGGGCGGTGCGTTGGTACGCCTCTGCATTTCTGGCCGAAAAGCTCACCCTTTATCCGGGGCGAAGCCTGGTGCACAACATTGGCAATGAGAGCAGTGGGACGCACTGCGGCACGAGTACTGCGATGGATGCGGAGCTGTCGTCTGAGCCAATTCGTGTGGATGCCACAGTCGTCGAGGAGTCTGAGACAGCCAGAAAGGCGATCGGGACGTTTTCGCGCCAGGGGTGGACCGGCTCAACGAAAAAATGACACGGGTGTTTTCGCATATGCAGCGCAAGCGCCTGATTACCCTGGCCAGGGATTGGCTGCCGCCTGCTCTGGTACGCCAGTCGCGGCGGATCCTTCGTCACGAGCGCGGTAATGTCTTTGAGGGCGCGTTCGCATCATGGGCTGAAGCCGCAGCGCGCTCGAGTGGCTACGACGGTGAACAGATTCTCGAGCGCGTGCTAGCCGCAACGCTTGAGGTCAAGCATGGGCGGGCTGTGTTTGAAAGGGACTCCGTTCTGTTCGGCGAGATACAGTACGCATGGCCGGTGACGGCGGGCTTGATGCATGCCGCGGCTAGAGACGAAGGGCGGCTGTGCGGCGTGGATTTTGGCGGTTCGCTGGGCAGCAGCTACTTTCAGAACCGCGATTTTCTCAATGGGCTGAAGCGTGTTCGCTGGTCGATCGTCGAGCAGCCGCATTTCGTTCAGGCGGGGCGCGAGCATATTCAGGATGCCGGCCCGGTCTTTTATCCGACGATCGGGGAGTGCGTCGCCGATGAAGACCCGAACGTGGTTCTGCTGTCCAGCGTGCTGCAGTATCTGGAACGGCCTTATGCCGTTCTGCAGGAGCTCATCGATTGTGGAGCAGAGTTCCTGATCATCGATCGAACGTCCTTCCACACCGGCCCCAAGGACCTGGTTGCCATGCAGACGGTGCCACCGGCGGTCTATCCGGCCAGCTATCCGATGTGGCTGTTTTCCAGGCACGACTTCATGAAGCGAATGTCATCGCAATTTGACCTGGTCGCGGAAACACTGTCGCCGGAAGGATATGTCTCGCTTCCGGGTGCCACTTTCTCCTTCAACGGGCTCATTTTTCGGCGGAGGGCGTTGTGAGAACGGCAGTAAACCGGCTGATTCAGGAACAGTCGTTTTTTCCGACATGGATAGGGATCTTTCTGAACCCCTTCTACTTTGCCAGGGCGGGCCTCGCCGGGGCGATGGACCGTTATGCGAAACGACTGGAAGGAAGGCTCCTGGATGTCGGCTGTGGCACGAAACCCTATGAAAGGCTGTTCGGGGTCTCTGAGTATGTTGGCCTTGACATCGACAGTGAAGGTTCGCGAGAGCGAGCCATTGCCGACGAGTTCTATGATGGAAAGACCTTCCCGTTCGACGATCAGGCGTTCGACGCCGTCTTGTGTAATCAGGTGCTCGAGCATGTCTTCAATCCGGATGAGTTCCTTCGCGAGATCCATCGTGTGCTCAAGCCCGGCGGGAAACTGCTCTGACCGTGCCATTTGTTTGGGACGAGCATGAGCAACCTGTGGACTATGCGCGGTATTCCTGTTTCGGATTGAAAGCGCTGCTCGCGAGGAATGGGCTCCAGATCATCCAGCACGAGAAACTCGGCGCGGATGTCTCCATTCTTTACTTTCAGTTGACCAACGCCTATCTGTACAGGCTCACAGAACACTGGAACAGGTATGCGAAGCTGTTGTTCACCGCCTCCGTCATGGGGCTGGTCAACATGACGGGCGTCGTCGCGGGCTGGTTCTTCCGAAAAATGCGGATTTGTACCTGGACAATATCGTTCTTGCGGAAGACAATATGACGCAGTATGCCGGCAAGCGGGTGTTGATCACCGGTGGGCTCGGGTTCATCGGCTCGAACCTGGCACGCGCCCTGGTGGCGCAGGGGGCAGAGGTAACACTTTTAGACAGCCTGATCCCGCAGTATGGAGGCAACCCATTCAATATTTCGGATATTCAAAAAAAGGTTGCTGTGAATATCTGTGACGTGCGTGATCCGCATGCGATGAAGTATCTGATTCAGGGACAGGACCACCTATTCGAAAATCTTGCCGGTCAGACCAGCCATATCAATTCGATGACTGACCCGCGGACAACTCTGGATATCAATGCTTCGGCACAGCTGTCTATTCTGGAGGCGTGCAGGCTAAATAATCCAGAGATCAAGATTGTCTTTGCAAGCACGCGCCAACTTTACGGCAAACCGGCCTATCTGCCAGTTGACGAGAAGCACCCGGTGCGTCCCGTCGATGTTAACGGCATCAACAAGCTTGCCGGGGAGTGGTATCATCTGTTGTACAACAATGTGTACAGTATCGTGCATGTGCGCTTCGCCTGACCAAAACACCTATGGGCCGGGTATGCAGGGGTGAAGGATGCGCGCCAGACCTTCCTGGGAATATGGGTAAGGCTGCTACTGGATGGCAAACCGATTAAGGTATTCGGTGACGGCACCCAGCTGCGCGATTTCAACTATGTGGATGACTGCGTTGACGCCCTTTTTGCACGTGGGGGCCAATGACGTCGCGAACGGTAACGTCTACAACCTGGGCAGTACGGAAGTCATCGCGCTCAAGAACTGGCAGAGATGATGACCGGGCTTCGTGTCGATGGCAGCTACGACCTCGTTCGTTTCCCCGAAGGCCACCAAGGCGATTGACATTGAGGACTACTACAGCGATTTCTCCCTCATCGCCGAGGATCTGGGCTGGCATCCTAGGGTGGGTCTTCGGGAAGGGATCCAGCGGACACTCGATTGCTTCAATCAGGCCGCCGCTGCCTACTGGGATTAGTTGTTGATGATCTTGATGAATGACTTCAGGGCCGAGCCTCAACGGCTGCGTGATGCAATGCATGCTGTAGCCGCCCGTTTGATTGATTCCGGTTGGTACGTGCTCGGCAATGAGGTGAGGGCATTGAGAGGGCCTGGGGCGGCGTCTGTGGCGTCGGTAGGCGGTGGGTGTTGGCAACGGCATGGATGCCATCAAAAATATCCCTGCGCTCTGGATATCGGGCAGGGCGATGAAGTCATTACGACGCCGATGACGGCGTTTGCAACGGTGCTGGCTATCCTCCGGGCTGGCGCGACACCGGTACAGCCGATGTCGACTCCAATACCGCCTTATTGTCGATGGACAGTGTGCAGCTGTGTTGGCAAAATACGAAAGCCTTGCTTCTGGTACATCTTTACGGGCAAGTGAGGGATGTAGCCGCCTGGCAGGCGTTTTGCGAGACGCATTCGATTTTGCTGCTGGAAGACTGCGCACAAGCGTATCTGGCAAGCGGACAGCTGGGGTAGCGGGAAGTTTCGGCAAACGGGAGCATATAGCTTTTATCCACGCAGAACCTGGAGACGCCTGAGCATCACGTATTTGGTTACAGATGATCCTGCCGTAGCCGAGCGCGCAGTCAGGTTTCGTAACTACGGTCAAAGCATCCGCTATCATCATTCGGAAATCGGTCTGAACAGCCGTTTGGACGAACTACAGGCTGCGATCCTCAATGAACGCCTGAAATGGTTGCCCGAATTCACCAAGCGCAGGCAGGAGGTCGCGCTTGCCTACTTGTTGGGCATCCGAAACCCCGACGTCAGCTTGTTGGCTGCCCCTCAAGAATCTGCTGCGCATGTCTATCATCTGTTTGTCATCATCTGCAGCGATCGGGGTGCCATGCAGAAGCATCTGGAGTCGCGTGGCGTGCAAACGCTGATTCACTATCCGATTCCGGTGCATCATCAGGATCCATGTCGTGATTTGCCGCGTGATCCGCAAGGCCTTGCGCGCTGTGAACGGCATGCGACACGTTGCCTTTCAATTCCCTGTCACCCGCAGATGACCGACGAGGACGTAGAAACCGTGATTGAGGCTGTGAATTCTTTTCGAGCGCGCTGATGGAGCATTTCGTCACATTATTCAATTGCCTTTTTCTGCCTCAGGGCCTGGCATTGCAGCTGTCGATGGAGCGGCATGTGCGGGACTATGTCCTGTGGATCCTCTGCGTCGATGACGAGGCCCACGATGTGCTGGCACGGCTCGACCTCCCCAATGTCCGATTGCTGAAACTCAGTGAGTTGGAAACGGCGGAGTTACTGTCAGTAAAGCCGAGCCGATCGATTGCGGGTATTGCTGGACTGTGACCCCTTTTGCCCTTTACGTTTCGTGTTTGAAGCGGATTCAAACGTGCAGCATGTCACCTACATTGATGCGGACCTCTGGATTCGGAAGCATCCGAAGCCGATTTTTTCTGAGTTTGATGCGTCAGGTAAGCAGGGTCTTGATTACTGACCATGCTTATGCGCCGGAATATGACTGGTCAGCATTATGCGGGCTGTGATATTGGCCTGTGTTCGGTTGTCCACGTTCACGCGTGAGGGTGGTGAGAGCAGATTCGCAAAGCCTGGGAAGAGAAGCTGTATCGAATGGTGTTACGCGCGGTGTGAAGATGGAAAGTTCGGCGACCAGAAGTATTTGGATGAATGGCCGGAACTCTTTGGTGGGACTGTGCATGTCTTTACAGGACAAAGAGCGGGCTTTGGCACTATGGAATGCTCCGTTTCCCCTATGGTAACGCAATCTTTTACCACTGCCACGGATTGAGACTGCTATCCAGATACAAGGTTGAGCTTGGACAATACCTTTTGCCGATTCCCTTGCGCGTGAATGTGTACGAACCTTACTTTCTAGACCTGCGAAAATCGTTGGATCGTCTCGCAAGTCATGGAAGCACCCTTGTTCCCCAGGCGACGCCGGCAAGTTTTGCGCGGCGGTACTATCAGAGACTGATACATATGAAGAAGCGTGCTTGGCCGCTGTTGATTGATACGCTACAGCGGTTCTGATGGACGCTCTGGTGCGCAAAGGAGCCGCTTGATTTCCGCTCACTGTTTTGGGGTCAGCGCGATTACTGCTTCACAGCTTCGTCGCGGTGGTCATGCCTGCGGGGCAGTTGAGATTTGTAATCCAGGACTCGAGGTTCACGCATGCTATACGCTCGAGTGCTAGGCGGATACTCAGGCATTAATAGCCATCTTTGATTACCGTCGCATCGCTTACTTCGCTCGTTACGGCGATGCCAGTAGATATGGCCGTAGTAGTTTTTGCTAGTGCCTGAGGACGATATCGATAGCAGGTGTTGGGAGGCAGTCATTCCGCCTGCCGTGGAGTATGTTGATCCAGTGATCGGACTGTCTTTCGCTCTATCGACCCTCATAGGACGACGGCCGAAAGCAAACGAGGAACATGAGTCGTGACACGAATCGGTTTGGTGATTCCTACTTTCAACCGCTGCGGATCCTTATCTCGGTGTCTGGAATCGCTGGCCACGGAAGTAGCCAAGGGGGATTTGCTGGCGGTGGTGGACGCCGGCTCGACCGACGGAACGGTAGAGATGGTCCGACGGGACTGCCCCGATGCGATGCTAATCCAGGCTACTACGGATGCTTGAGTGGGCCGGCCTGGTCAGCATTGGCGTCAAGACGGTGATGGCGGAGGGTGTCGATTATGTCTTGACCTTCAACGACGACAACATCGCCACGGCTGGATTCCTCCGTGAGTTACGCGATGTGGCCGATAAGCATCCCGCTGCGATTGTTGCGTCCGTCTGCTGTTACTCGGTGACCCGCATCGCATCTTCTTTGCCGGCCGAGTCAGGAATCGATGGACCGACCGGTATCACTATCTCGACGTGGATTCAGACGTCAGAACGCTGGAAGCCAGCGTGCGAGAGGTGGATCTTCTGCATGGGATGTCCACGCTGATCCCGAGATCGGTTTTTCGAGAATGTGGGGCTGTTCGATGTGCAGGCATTCCCACATCTCTTTGCCGATGACGATCTTGTGCTGCGGGCCGCGAATAAAAGGTATAGGCGTCTGGTCGTGCTCACGTCAGTTGTTTTGAACGATCGCAGCAAGACCGGATACAACCCGTACGACTGCTGACTCGGCTTGCTTGGAATCTGGCGGTTGCTTCGATCTCGTCGATCAGTCTACCAGGTCAACCGGCGCGTTCGTTTCCTGTGGCGCCACAGAAGCGGATTCTTTCGCTTTGTGGTGACGCTGGTCAGTGATTACCTTCGGCTTGCAGCCGTTGTCCTGGCCCGGTGGTTGTTGCCGGTCGACTGGTTCCGTTCGCTGGGCGCGAGGTTCAACCAACTGGGCGCACGTCGGTGAGACTCCTCGTGTTCACCAAGCGAACCTATACCGGACGAGATCTACTCAACGATCGCTACGGTAGGATGTGGGAGATCCCCTATTGCCTCGCACAGGGCGGCGGGTACCAGCTGCGGGGTCTTGCAACCGACTACCACGGTCGCCGGGATGCGCAGTTGGATCGTATCGATAAACTGTCATTGGCATGGCGATCGCTCGCTATGGGTCGCCCCATTGGTCGGATTTGCGCGCTATCTGCGCGAGGTTGCAACAGAAATCATCGCTTTTCGTCCCGACGTAATCTGGGTCTCAAGCGATGTTTACCATGTAATCTTGGGCGTACGACTCGGTGCACGCTATGGCATCTCGGTCGTAGCCGATCTCTACGACAATTATGAAAGCTTTGGTGCAGCCCGCCGCTTGCCAGGTGCTCGTTGGTTATTCCGTCGCGCATTGTCACAGGCCTCGGCTGTGTCTTGTGTCAGTGAACCATTGGCGCGCAAGGTGGCGGGCCATCTTCCTGGCATTGAGAAGGTCGCTGTCGTTGAGAACGCGATCGATCCGGAGGTTTTTCGGCCTCTGCCGAAGCACGATTGTCGGCGTCGCCTTGGCCTTCCCAAAGACGGTCTGCTGGTAGGGGTCGCAGGGGCCCTGTCGGCGAGCCGCGGTATTGATGTCGTGGCTGCTGCCTGTCGGATATTGCGTGAGCAGGGCTTGCCGGTTCGGCTAGCCGTAGCCGGGGCACGTGATCGTGACTACCGGGGACCAACGGGTGAAGAAGGATACGATCTCGGGATGTTGGACCAGCGAGTTGTGCCCGCCTTCTTGAACTCATTGGACGTGGCGGTGGTGTCGAACATCGACTCCGCGTTTGGCCGCTATTGTTTCCCGGTCAAGTTCTACGAAGCGTTGGCTTGCGGTGTTCCGTTGGTTGTGGCCTCGGTCGGGGCTATCTGTGAGCTTCTCGGGAGCGAATCGGTTTTGCTGTTTCAGCCCGGTGATGCCTTCGGATTGGCAAGCATTATTAGGCAGCAGCTGGCGGCCCCCGAGCTTCCTGAGCTCACGTTGCCATCGTGGCGGGATCAGGCTGAGAAGTTGGCCCGGCTATTTGACCAGGTCATGTTGGCTAAATGATCTGCGCACAAAAGAACAGCTGCGGTTTCAGCTCGCTGGTGTGATTATTTACGCGCGACAAAGACCATCTGGTGGCAATGAAACGGATCGATCCTCTCGAGTGCGGGCTGCATGAAGTTAGGGAAAGGATAAACGCCAAAGCCATAGCCGCGAATCTGCCGAAAACCGACCGATTCCAGAAAGGACTTGAGAGCCCGGTAACTGAAGACAACAAGATGACGGTGCATGGGTGTTTCCAGTTCCGCATCGTTTTGTAGTTCCTCTGAACTGACACGGAACAGTTCCTGCCGTTGCATCAGACTGTTCGAATCCGGATGTGGACCGCTGGAGGGCATCCGGCCTGCCAAAATCAGCGCAGCGGTGAAGTAAGTGCTGATGTTTGGTGTGAGGATGATCAAAGTCCCGTCTTTGCGCAAGACACGATGACATTCGGTTATGTATCGACACGGGTTCAACAAATGCTCCAGCACCGACAGCCCGAAGACGACGCGAAATCTGTCGTCGTCATGCGGAATTGCATGGTTAAGGTCCCATTCGAGGACATCCAAGCCTTTTGCCTGGGCCTCACTTACCGCTTCTGCGTTCCACTCCAATCCGTGGTAGGTGGCTGAGGACAGTTCAGAACGGGTCCTCAGGCGACCGAACATGTGGCCTGCACCTGCCTGCGCCACAATCCAAACATTCGCCGCCTCTTTGCAACGCGAAGATGATCTCATCCTGCGCCCGTGTATAGGCTTTCCGCATTGTTCGTTTGTAGAGTGCCTTGAAATAGGCTTGCAACATGTCGTTTACTCTATCGATGATCCCTTCTGTCGGCCGGCTTTGTCCAGTCCCAGTGGTGCTGGCCCCGCTGTTTCTTCAGCATGACGATCTTGAAGACGCCCCCAGGCGCACATTTTGACACGGATGAGAACCGTCGAGGAGTCCCAACACACGGTAACTCTAACTATTTGACATCTTCATGATGCCGACAGACGAAGTCTGACTGCTTGTAGCCTCAATTTTCCAAATCCGGCGAGTTTCGCCGTCAACGCCGGAATAGTTGACGGAAAGCCGCTCAGTATTGACCGAAGTATAAATTCTGATTGATCAGCGGTCAGGCGCATCATAGCGTTCATTCGAGTCGTCCCGGCTTGTCATCTCGCCCGTCGAAACGTCCGATTCGCGTTTGGTCCTCGCCCTCCCTACATCACCCCCCCCTCCGGCCCCGTGCCTTGCGGGCTCACCCGAGACGTCGTCTGCCGTGGTGCCCCCGCGCCCCCCGCGGAAACGTCTTTCTCACCAGGCCGGTTTCTCCGTTTGCCGCCATTCGCCCACCCCACCCCACGCAGGCAATCCCCCCATCGCCTCTACGGTGGTCAGTCCGAATCCTTCAACATCGCCATCTGCTGCCTCGACAAAAGGCAACACCGCGATGTCTTCGCTTGGCTGAAAAAGTCCGGCAGCAATTCAGAACTGCGGTATCGGCCGAGAAAAGTGACTTCACTGCCCAAGTCAAGCTTGTCGACTTGCCGCTCAAGTTCGCTCTGTAAGGGACCGTGACCTGCGACCAGTAACCGGATGTCTGGTATCGATTGCTTGATCAATGGCATCGCCTCGATAAGAAGATGCACGCCTTTTTTTTCGACCAGTCGTCCGGCAAAGACCAAGGTGGGATGGTCATGTGGCTTTTGGTTCGGGACGAAGGTGTGTTCCAGGTCTACCCCCATTGGGGCGATTGAAACTTTGTCGCTGAACCAGCCTTCCTCTTTGGCTCGATTAGCCAGGCTCCTGCCTACAACGGTGACCGCATCGACCTCTTCTGCGACCCAGCGGCGGACTCTTGCGAACAATGGGGCTTTGAGCTGGAAAACATCGGCGCCGTGTGCAGTTGTGATGACGCGTAACTTTGGATATAGGACCTTGAGTGCTGCTCCGATCATCCCGCCAGGGATCATCCAGTGCGCATGGACCACGTCGATCTTTTTCTTTCGGACCAGGGAAAGTGCCGAAAAAAAGAAGCTCAAAAGGAATCCCTGGAGCAGGAGGTACTTCCATTTGGAACGCTTTAGGTTGCTACCGATGCCGCCATCATAGGCGAGCGTTTCCAGACGCTCCGGTGCGTATCTGAAGCGATGGACGTCCATGCCAGCCATTTTTTCATGGGCCTTCGCGCCGGGCGCGTGAGGCGCGACGATCGTGACTTCGAACTGGTCAGTCAGCCATTTTGAAAGTTCATAGACGAATGCGGGTTCATGATCGTCTGGCCAACGCGGAAACGTCGTAGAAAGGACTAGCAGTCTTTGACGTTGCTTCATGGTGAGTCATCCGTGACCTGCGAGAGCGGTTTGCGAAAAACGACGCGAACGCTAAACGGCATGTAGGCGTTGCCTTTACACAACGGAGCGAGAGCGAAACCTATCAGGTTTTGGATTGGGATCAGCAGCCAAAGGACGGGCGCAAGCGCTAGCCAGATGCTGCGCTCATTGATCCAGTCGAGGGTCAGGCGGGAGACCGCCAGGGCAAACATCAGGGCAGCGGTTTCGCTTGCGCGGCCTCGCGCCGAAACCGACTCTACCAGAAGTCCTCGGTGGCGAATCGTTGCGGGAAGCCCATATTGGCTCCAACGCCGAAAGTCCCTTGGTTCATCGTGAATTGGATAAATGAAGGGTACTTCGATGATGCCGAGCGCCCCCGGCCGCATCACACGCTCGATTTCATCCAAGGCCGCATCTGCCTTTTCGATATGTTCGAGTGTGTGGAGCATGATCACACCATCGAACGAGCTGTCCGGGAATGGGAGCTTTTCTGCGTTCCCGAAGATGTCGGGCTGCGTGCGGTACCATTCCACGGCAGTCTCGAAGTAGTCGAGCCCAACGTACTCAGCACTCTGAGCTAATGAATGCTGGATTCGACCATCAGCGCAACCGATGTCCAGCACCCGGCCCGTGAGTTGAGAAAAGTCGCTCACGTCGTGGCTATTTCGCATAATCCATTGCGGATGAAGTGGGGTCTTTGCTAAAGGGCGAAGCCAGCGCTTTATGGTTACGGTTCGCATATCATAGGCTCACCAGCGCTGGCCTTCACTGGCTGAATTTCTCCAACGTCACCAACCAAAGCAACAAGGCATGTCAGGCAACACTATCGGAAAACTCTTCACGGTAACGTCCTTCGGTGAAAGCCATGGGACTGCCATTGGCTGCATCATAGACGGCTGTCCGCCGGGAATGGAACTGTCCGAAGCCGACCTCCAGCCGGATCTCGATCGGCGCCGACCCGGCAAGACCCGTCACACCACGCAGCGGCGTGAGCCGGACGAAGTGCAGATCCTCTCTGGTGTGTTCGAAGGCAAGACCACCGGAACCCCGATTGGCTTGTTGATCCTGAATCAGGATCAGCGTTCGAAGGATTACGGCGACATTGCGCAGAAATTCCGTCCGGGCCACGCCGATTACACCTACATCCAGAAATACGGGGTGCGTGATTACCGCGGCGGTGGTCGGTCGTCGGCGCGCGAGACGGCGATGCGGGTCGCAGCCGGGGCCGTGGCCAAGAAATATCTGCTGGAACGCTTCGGGGTGCAGGTGCGCGGCTATCTATCGGCCTTGGGACCGATACTCCCGACGGGCTTCAGCTGGGAGCCGGTCGAGCAGAACCCGTTTTTCTGGCCGGTCGAGGAGCAGGTGGGCGAACTCGAGGCCTACATGGATGCGCTGCGCAAGTCGGGTGATTCGATCGGCGCCGAGGTCACCGTCACGGCCAGCGGTATGCCGCCGGGCTGGGGCGAGCCGATTTTCGACCGGCTCGATGCCGACATCGCGCACGCGCTGATGAGCATCAATGCCGCGAAGGCGGTCGCGCTGGGTGCGGGGTTTGCGTCGGTGTCGCAACTCGGCACGGAACACCGCGACCAGATGACGCCCGAGGGCTTTCTGTCGAACAACGCCGGCGGGGTGCTCGGCGGTATCTCCAGCGGCCAGGACATCGTCGCGCGGGTTGCGTTCAAGCCAACCTCGAGCATCAGGCTGGGTGGTCAGACCGTCGATGTCGAGGGTACGGCGACCGATGTGATCACCAAAGGGCGACACGACCCCTGTGTTGGGATCCGCGCGGTGCCGATCGCCGAGGCGATGTTGGCGATCGTGCTGCTCGACCATGCGTTGCGCCAGCGCGGGCAGAATGGCGATGTGCAGCCGTCGACGCCGGTGGTTCCGGGGCAGGTGGGCTGAATGCGCAGCGGCACGCGCAGCGAACCGACCCTGCGCGGCCACCGGCAGTGCGGTGACATTAAATGCGAATCTGAAACTTGCCCAACCTGTGCTCGTAGTTATAATGAAAGTTATAACTAAGCCCGGAATCGGTAAATCGCCATGCATACGCTCAAACTTCGCAAGATCGGCAGTTCGGTCGGCGTGATCTTGCCCAAAGAACTGCTCGAGACTTTACGGTTGCAGGAAGGGGATCAGGTCTTCGCAGACGCTGGTCCGGACGCGCTGCGGATTACGCCCTACGATCCGGAATTCGATGCGGCTATGAAGGCCTTCGAGAAGACGCGCCGAAAGTACCGTAACGCCTTGCGCGAACTGGGCAAGTAGTCGTGCCAGTTTGGGTTCCCGAGGCGGCGCTGCGTGCGATGCATGCGGCGCTTCTGGCCGAGCATGGCGGTCTTGAAGGGCCGGTCGATGAGAACGCCCTCGGCTCCTCGCTGGCGAGGCCCCGACAACTTCACCACTACGGCGATCCACCGCCGAGCATCTTCGAGTTGGCGGCCGCCCTGGGTTTTGCCCTTGCCAAGAATCATTGCTTCCGCGATGGCAACAAGCGGATCTCGCTCGCTGCGATCGATGTTTTCCTTCAATTGAACGGCCATGAACTCGTCGCCGAAGAGGCGGACGCCGTGCTGACCATCCAGGATCTCGCCGCGAGCGTCGTTGATGAAGCTGAATTGGCGCGCTGGATTGAAGCGAATTCACAAAAGCGTTGACTGGTCTGCGCTTAGCTGTCTGGCATGAGTAAAGGGTCCATGCCCTATTGGCGCCTCTCCAACTTTTACTTCTTCTACTTTGCGCTGCTCGGTGCCTTGGTGCCGTACTGGGGCCTGTTCCTGCGCGAGCGGGGCTTCGACGCGGTCGCGATCGGCGAGCTGATGGCGATCCTGATGGCGACCAAGATCATTGCGCCGAACATCTGGGGTTGGTTGGGCGACCACCTCGGCTACCGGATGCGTATTGTCCGGCTGGCATCGTTGGTCTCGGTGCTGGTGTTTCTCGGCATGTTTTGGGCCGAGGGGTTCTGGGCGATCGCGCTGGTGATGGTCCTGTACAGCTTTTTCTGGAACGCCTCGCTGCCGCAGTTCGAGGTCGTGACCTTTACTTATCTCAAAGACCGGGTCGCACGCTATGCGCGCATTCGCGTCTGGGGATCGATCGGTTTCATCGTGACCGTTGTTGTGCTCGGCATGGTGGTCGAAGCGCGTGGCCCGGAGGTAGTACTACCAGCTGTCTTGGTGATTTTCGTCGCGATCTGGCTCAGCAGCCTGCTGGTGCGCGACCCGAATCCCGAGCCGCATCCACAGGACCAGCCGTCACTGGGTGAGCTCCTTAAACGCCCGGCGATCGTCGGCTTCTTTGTTGCCGTTTTCCTGATGCAGGTCAGTCACGGCCCGTATTACGCCTTTTACTCGATCTACATGAAGGATCACGGTTATACCGAGACCCTGATCGGCCAACTCTGGGCGTTGGGCGTACTGGCCGAGGTCGGCTTGTTTGTCGTCATGCATCATCTGCTCGAGCGGTTCGGCGCGCGCCTGGTGTTGATCGCCAGCCTGCTGGCTGCCGCGTTGCGCTGGCTGCTGATCGGTTTTTACGCGGATTCCCTGGTTGCGCTGTTGTTCTCGCAGCTGTTGCATGCGGCTACGTTCGGCACCTTCCACGCGGCCGGCATTCACCTGGTTCATCACTATTTCCGCGGCCGTCATCAGGGAAGGGGGCAGGCGTTGTACAGTAGCGTGTCGTTCGGTGCGGGCGGTGCCGTTGGCAGTCTTGCCAGTGGTTATGCCTGGGAAGGACTCGGGCCCGGCCCGATGTATGCGGCAGCGAGTCTGGTCGCGGTGCTCGGCGCGCTCGCGGCGTGGCGCTGGATAGACCCCCAGCATGACTATTGAGCACCGCCGACAGGGGCATTGGAACTAACGAATTCGATGGGCCTCCTAACAATGCCGACGTGGCGGGATTGCCGCGAGACCAGGGCCCCGCGGTAAACGCGTGACGTAGCTAGAAGCAGAATGACAGACGACTCGAACACTGAAATTCGCCGCACCACGGCTGGACCCGGAAAACGCCGGTTGCAGCGACTGTTGCTGCCAATCGTGATTGTCGTGGCGGCGGTGCTAACGGCCGCCGGGTTGATTGCGACGAAACCCAAGCCGCCGCCGGTGTCTGTTGACGAGCGGGCCTGGCTGATCAGTGCTGAGGCGGTCTTGCCCGGTACCTATCGGCCTTTTGTGACGCTCTACGGGCGTGTCGAGTCGCTGTGGTCGAGCAATTTGACGGCGGGGATCACTGCCGATGTGCTCGAGGTGCCTGTCGTCGAGGGTGACTTTGTCGAAAAGGGTGATCTACTCGTCCGCCTGGATGACCGCGACGCGCGCCTGCAGCTGGCGCAGCGCGACGCCGAATTGCGGCAGGCCGAGGCCCGCATCGCGGCGGAGATCAGCCGGCATGAGGCCAATCTCGAGGCCTTGCCACGCGAGCAACGGCTGTTGAGGCTGGCACGGAGTGAAGTCGCCCGCCTGCAGGACCTGGTCAAGAACAAGGTCGGTGCGCAGTCGCAGCTGGATACGGCCAGGCAGGCCGCAGAACAGCAGGCGATCGCCCTGTCGACGCGGGCGCAGGCGGTCGACGAACATGATTCACGTCTGGCCGAGGTCGAGGCGGCTCGGGTCAGGGCAGAGGCGCTGCGGGATCAGGCACAGCTGGAGCTTGAGCGCTGTGACGTCGTCGCGCCGTTCAACGGCCGGATCGCCAAGGTCCGTGTCTCCCCCGGCAAGCGCGCGCGGGTCGGCGATGCGCTGGTCGATCTTTTCGATACCGACAAACTGATCGTGCGGGCACAGATCCCCAATCGACACTTGCGGCTGGTACGGCAGGCACTCGTCGCCGGCCAGCCGGTTAGCGTCAAGGGGGAGATCGACGGGCAGGCGATCGAGGCCAGTTTGCGCAGTCTGGCGGGTGAGACCAGTAGCGGTACGGGCGGCCTGGATGGGTTGTTCGAACTCAACGGTAGCGGCGAGACCATCAGCCAGGGCCGCTTCGTTCGGTTGAATCTCGCGCTACCGCCCCGCGACGATCTGATTGCGATCCCTTACGAAGCGCTGTACGGCGTCGACCGGGTGTATATCGTCAACGGCGACAGTCGTCTCAGGCCGATCGCCGTGCGTCGCATCGGCGAGACGCGTGTCGCCGACGGCAGCACGCGGGTGCTGATCGAAGCGCCGACGATGCCGCCGGGCACGCAGCTGGTGACAACCCAGCTACCGAATGCGCTCGACGGCCTGCTGGTCAAGATTGCAGCGTCATAGCGAGCCGGTCATGCCATTCACCCATCGTAACGACATCATCGGAATCTTCGCGCAACACAAGGTCGCGGCAAACCTGCTGATGATCATCATGCTGCTGGCGGGCGTCTGGGGATTGTCGAACCTCAACGTCCAGTTCTTTCCCAACTTCGAGGTAGAGGTCGCGAACGTTCGCACGGTCTGGTCCGGTGCATCGGCCGAGGATGTCGAGCGCTCGATCACGATTCCGCTCGAACAGGCGCTGCGCACGACCGATGGGTTGGACAAAATGACCTCGACGTCGAGCCAGGGCCTCAGCGTGATCACGCTGGAGTTTCCCGAAGGTACCGACATGGGGGAGGCGACCAACCGGATCGAGGAGTTGGTCAACACGGTGCGAAATCTGCCGACAGATGCCGAGCCGACCGAGGTAGCCAGCGTGGTTCGCTACGAGCCGGTCGCCCGGCTGCTGGTCCACGGTCCCGATGACATCCGCGAGTTGCGGCCCCTGGTCCGGCGCATCGAACGCGAGCTGTTGGACCGGGGTATCGCCAAGGTCGACATCACCGGTCTGCCGGAAGACGAAATGGCGATCCAGATGCCGCAGGCGACGCTGGATGAGCTGAACATGTCCCTGCGCGATGTTGCCGATCGCGTTGCCGCCGAGTCGCGTGACCTGCCCGCCGGCACGGTTGGTCGGGATGACGTCGGCCGCGAAGTGCGTACGCTCAACCAGCGGCGGAGCGAGAATGAGTTTGCCCAGATAACGCTGATGGCCGATCAGCAAGGGCGCCTGGTCAGGATCGGTGATGTCGCGGAAGTCGAACGCCGACCCCGTGACAATCAGGTCGCGCTGACCTATCAGGGCGAGCCGACGGTGGAGCTTCAGTTGAAACGCTCGGCGACCGCCGATTCGCTGGTGTCCGCACAGGTCATGCAGGACTGGCTCGCGGAGTCGGCGTCAAGCTATCCGCCGGATGTCACGATCACGGTGTACGACGAGAGTTGGACGCTGATCGAAGACCGGATCAACCTGCTGCTCAAAAACGGCCTCGGCGGTTTGATTCTGGTCGTGGCGATTCTGTTCCTGTTCCTCAATGGCCGCGTGGCTTTTTGGGTCACCATCGGCATCCCGATCTCGTTCATGGCGACCCTCGCAATCGTCTACCTCGCCGGTGGCAGCCTGAACATGATCTCGTTATTTGCGCTGATCATGGCGCTCGGCATCATCGTCGACGATGCGATTGTTGTCGGTGAAGACGCACTGACGCATTACCAGACGGGTGAGGGCTCGCTCGAGGCCGCCGAAGGTGGCGCGCGGCGCATGTTCGCGCCGGTCATGTCATCGTCGTTGACTACGATCGCCGCCTTCATCCCGTTGTTCGTGATAACCGGCTTCGTCGGCAACATCCTCGGCGACATCCCGTTCGTTATCGTCTGCGTGATCATCGCATCGCTGGTCGAGAGCTTCCTGGTCCTGCCGGGGCACCTGCGGCACAGCTTCAAGGGTCTGCAGCACGCCAAGCCCGGGCGATTCCGTCAACGTTGGGATGCCGGCTTTGCGCGCTTCCGCGATCATTGGTTCCGGCCACTTGTGACCTGGGCGGTCAACAATCGCGTCGCAATCATCGCCATCGCGCTGGCCTTCGTCATCGTGCTGGTCGGTCTGCTGCGCGGTGGCCGCATGGGCTTCGCGTTTTTCCCCAATGTCGAAGGCAATGTGGTAATCGCCAGCGTGACCTTTGTGGCCGGCACGCCGCCGGAGCGCGTCGCGGCATTTGCTGAAGAGATGGAAACCGCGCTCTACGAGACGCACGAGGAATTCGGTGCCGAGCTTGTCCGGGTTGCGAAGGTCGCAACCGGTCGGGGTTATTTTTCAAACGGGCGCAAGGCGCAGACCGGCGAGCAGTTTGCGTCGGTGACGGTGGAACTGATCCCGTCGGATCAACGTGAGATTCGCAACGAGACGTTTATCGATGCCTGGGAATCGCGTCTGCGACAACCGCCGGGGCTGGAATACCTGACGATCACCTCGCGTACAGGTGGTCACCCTGGGCGCGATCTCGAGGTGCGACTCACCGGATCCGATATCGATGCACTGAAAGCCGGGGCGCTCGAGCTTTCGGATGCCCTTGGTGCCATACCCGGGATCAAGGCGGTCGAAGACGACATGCCGTTTGGGCAACAACAGCTGGTCTTCCGGCTCAGTCCGTTCGGCGAGAGTCTCGGGCTGTCGGTCGAGGCCGTTGGTCGCCAGCTGCGCGGGGCTTTCGATGGTGAGCTTGCGCAGATCTTCAATGAGGGTGATGACGAGATCGAGGTCCGCGTCGTGCTACCCGATGTGGAGCGGCACCGGCTCACCGCGTTGGAAGATTTCAATGTGTTTTTGCCAACGGGGGAGACCGTCCCGTTGATGTCGGTGGTCGAGCTCGAAGAGCGTCGCGGCTTCAAGGCGGTGCGGCATGCCGAGGGGCGGCTCGCGGTCACTGTGTTTGCCGACGTCGACAAGCAGCAAGCCAATGCCAACGATGTCCGTGCCCAACTGCGTGACACCCTGATGCCCGAGTTGGCAACGGATTTTGGCCTCCACTGGGAATTCACCGGGCGCGCCGAAGACCAGCGCGATACGGCCGATGACATGAAACGCGGCGCCTTGTTCGCGTTGGCGATGATCTACATCGTGCTGGCCTGGGTGTTCGGCTCCTATGGATGGCCGTTGGTGGTCATGGCGATCATCCCGTTTGGCATCGTCGGCGCGCTTTATGGTCACTACTTCATGGGCATCACGCCAACCATCCTGTCGATGTTTGGGCTGTTCGCCCTGTCCGGCATCGTGGTCAACGATTCAATCATTCTGGTGGTGTTCTATAAACAACTGCGCGAAAAAGGCATGGCCGTCAAAGAGGCGATCGTCGAAGCCGCCTGCCAACGTCTGCGCGCGGTGTTGCTGACCTCGCTGACGACGATCGCCGGCCTGCTACCGCTGTTGTTCGAAACGTCGTTGCAGGCCCAGTTTTTGATTCCGATGGCCGTATCGATCTCCTTCGGCCTGGCGTTTGCGACCTTCCTGGTCCTGTTGATGGTGCCGACCTTGCTGGCGGGCATGGAAAGCGCCAGATTACGCCTGGCGACGGTGTTCGCGCGCTAATCGCTGTTCCTGCATTGCATTAGGCAGGTTTCGATCATTCGTCGTCCTGCATTGGAGAGGCTGCGGTTGCGATGCGTCACCGCGCCCAGTTGCCGAGAAAGCGTCAGATCGCTCACCACGACGCGATGCACAGCATCATTCAGCAAGGTGGCCGGCAGTAAACTCCAGCCGAGGCCCGTAGCGACCAGCATGTGCAGGGTTTCGAGGTAGTTTGTCGCCATCGCCACGTTGAGGGTCACGCCGCGTGCCCGAACAGCCTCTTCGAGGATCGCGCGGGTGTAGGTCGTTGGCCCGGGTAACACGGCCGGTAGCGTGGCGAGTTCATCGAGCGACACGACGGCGCGATCGGCGAGGGCGTGATCACGGGCCACCATGAATGCCAGTGGGTCATCCCAGATCGGCTCCAACCGCAGGCGTGCGGGGTTGTCCGGTGGCAGCGTGACGATGGCCATCTCGAGATCGCCGACCTCGACCGCGCGACAAGCGGCTTCCGAATCCATGAAACGGATATCCAGTTGCACCTCCGGGTGACGCGCGCTGAATTGGCGCAGCGGGCCGGCCAATCGATGCAGACCGATATGGTGACTCGTCCCCATCGTCAAACGACCACGCACCTCGCCGGCGAGGTCATCGACCAATTGGCTCAGCTCGCGCGCATCGTTGAGCAGGCGACGCGCCCTGGGCAACAAGGCGTTGCCCGCGGGTGTCAATGTCACGCGCCGCCCAATGCGGTCGAACAGGCGTGCCCCCAGCTCGCCCTCGAGCTGCGCGACCCGCTTGCTGACCGCGGGCTGGGTAAGAAACAGCGTCTCAGCGGCTGCCGAAAACGACTGTCGGTCGGCCACTTCGACGAAGGCCTTGAGTGAGGCAAGTTCCATCTATTCTTTTTAAGAATGCAATATATTAAAAACATGAATTTACGTTATTCATTGTAGGCGCTATGTTTGCTGACGTCTGCAAATCTGGGGTGCGGGTGCGAAATCCATGAAAACGAGAACGCTCTACGACAAGTTGTGGGACGCCCACGTGGTCCGGGAGGAGGGCGACGGTACCGCGCTGCTCTATATCGACCGTCACCTGGTTCACGAGGTCACGTCGCCACAGGCGTTTGAGGGGCTAAGGCTCACGGGTCGCCGGGTTTGGCGGGCCGACGCGAATCTCGCGACCGCGGACCACAACGTGCCAACCACTGACCGGGGTGCCGGGATTGCGGACCCGGTGTCTCGACTGCAGGTCGAGACCTTGGATCGAAACTGCGTTGAATTTTCGATCACCGAGTTCGGCATGAATGATCCACGCCAGGGCATCGTGCATGTGATGGGGCCCGAGCAGGGGGCGACCTTGCCCGGCATGACGGTCGTCTGCGGCGATTCGCACACCTCGACCCATGGCGCTTTTGGCGCGCTCGCGCATGGCATTGGCACCTCCGAGGTCGAGCATGTGCTGGCGACCCAGTGCCTGCTGCAGAAAAAGTCCAAATCGATGCTGGTGGTCGTTGACGGGTCTACCGGCCCCGGGGTCACCGCGAAAGACATCGTGCTGGCGATCATCGGCCATATTGGCACCGCCGGTGGAACCGGTTATGCGATTGAATTCGCTGGCCAGGCCATCCGTGACCTGTCAATCGAAGGCCGGATGACGGTCTGCAACATGGCGATCGAGGCCGGTGCGCGAGCCGGGTTTGTCGCGGTCGATGAAAAGACCATCGGCTACGTCAAGGATCGCCCGTTTGCGCCGAAAGCCGAACACTGGGACCAGGCCGTGGCCTACTGGCAGACCTTGCACAGTGACGAAGGCGCTGAATTCGACAACGTTGTCGTGATCCCGGCGGCCGATATCGTGCCGCAGGTCACCTGGGGAACCTCACCGGAGATGGTCGTGCCGGTCGATGCCGCGGTGCCGGACCCGGCAGCCATTGACGATGCCGTCAAGGCCGAGGGGATGCGCCGCGCGCTCGACTATATGGGTCTCGCCGCGGGGACGCCGATTGCCGAGATCACGGTCGATAAGGTCTTTATCGGTTCCTGTACGAACTCACGCATCGAGGATTTGCGCGCCGCGGCGCAGATTGCGCAAGGCCGCCGCGTTGCCGAAAGCGTGAAGCAGGCCCTCGTCGTGCCCGGCTCGGGTCTGGTAAAAGCCCAGGCGGAACAAGAAGGCCTCGACAAGATTTTCATCGCGGCCGGTTTTGAATGGCGAGAGCCGGGATGCTCGATGTGTCTGGCGATGAATGCCGACCGACTTGAACCGGGCGAGCGTTGTGCATCGACCTCGAACCGTAACTTTGAGGGTCGCCAGGGCAAGGGCGGGCGGACCCACCTGGTCAGCCCGGCGATGGCCGCCGCTGCCGCCGTGGCGGGGCATTTTGTCGATGTCCGAGACTTTTAATTGCTGACGCGGGAGACCGAACATGCGCAAGCTGATGACAGGTTTACTACTCTTGGGGGCGTTAGTTGTGATGACCGGCTGTGAGACCATCAAAGGGGCCGGCCGTGACATCACCAATGCCGGCGAAGCGCTCGAGGATGCGGTGCGTTGATCGCCGCGAGCCACCGACATGGATAAATTTACGACGTTTACCGGCATCGTGTGCCCATTGGATCGCTCCAATGTCGACACCGATGCGATCATCCCGAAGCAGTTCTTGAAGTCGATCCATCGGACCGGGTTCGGCCCGAATCTCTTCGATGAGTGGCGCTATCTCGACCATGGCGAACCGGGCATCGACAACAGCCAACGCCCCCTGAATCCGGACTTCGTCTTGAACGACCCGCGTTACCAGGGTGCGAGCATCCTGTTGGCCCGGGATAATTTTGGCTGCGGTTCGTCGCGTGAACACGCCCCGTGGGCGCTGACCGACTACGGCTTCAGGGTCATCATCGCGCCGAGCTATGCGGACATCTTCTTCAATAACAGCTTCAAGAACGGGTTGCTGCCAATCGTATTGCCGGTCGAGCAGATCGATCGACTGTTCGCCGCTGCCCAACAGGCCAGCGCGTTGCCGTTGACGGTCGATCTCGAAAACCAGCAGGTGCAATGGGCCGACGAGGCACCGGTAGCGTTTGAGGTCGACGCGTTCCGCAAGCACTGCCTGTTGCAGGGCCTGGATGACATCGGTCTGACCTTGCAGCATGTCGACGAGATCAGGGCCTACGAGGCACGTCGGCGCGAGCAGGCACCGTGGTTGTTCTGAACGGCAACGATGCCTAATTTATCTGTAGGAGCCTGAGTGTTGAGTAAGCGTGTACTGATTTTGCCGGGTGACGGGATTGGTCCGGAGATTGTTGCCGAGGCCGTCAAGGTATTGGACAAGCTGGCCGGCGAGGGACTCGACATCGAACTGGACGAGGGACTCATCGGCGGCGCGGCCTACGATGCCGTCGGCGAACCGCTACCGGCCGCGACGCTGGATATGGCGAAAGAAGCGGACGCGGTGCTGCTCGGTGCCGTCGGTGGGCCGAAGTGGGAGCCATTGGATATCGCCGTGCGGCCGGAAAAGGGCCTGCTCGGGATGCGCGCCGGGTTGGGGCTTTTTTCCAACTTGCGCCCGGCGATCCTCTACCCGCAGCTGGCCGGCGCCTCGAGCCTGCGGCCCGAGATCGTCGCCGGGCTCGACATCATGATCGTCCGCGAATTGACCGGCGGCATCTACTTCGGGCAGCCACGCGGGATTCGTGAACTCGATGACGGACAGCGCCAGGGATTCAATACGCTGGTCTACGCCGAGCATGAGATTGAGCGAATCGTTCGCTCGGCCTGCGAGATCGCGATGAAGCGCGACAAACGGGTTTGCTCGGTGGATAAAGCGAACGTGCTGGAGTGCACGGAGCTTTGGCGCGAGGTGGCGATTCGCGTGGTCGAAAATGAGTACCCCGAGATCGAACTGTCGCACATGTACGTCGATAACGCGGCGATGCAACTGGTCAAGTGGCCCAAGCAGTTCGACGTGATGGTCACGACCAATATGTTCGGTGACATTTTGTCTGATGCGGCGGCAATGCTGACGGGCTCGATCGGCATGTTGCCTTCGGCATCGCTGAACGAGAAAGGTCAGGGTATGTACGAACCGATCCACGGTTCGGCACCGGATATTGCCGGCCAGGGCATCGCGAATCCGCTCGCAACCATCTTGTCGGTGGCAATGATGCTGCGCTACAGCCTCAACGAGCCGCTGCTGGCGCAACGCATTGAAACGGCCGTCAACACCGTTTTGGATCAGGGTCTGCGAACGCCTGACATCATGTCAGACGGCATGACCGAAGTGAGTTGCGAGGCCATGGGTGACGCGGTGGTGGCCGCGCTGTAAATCAACAGCTCGTCGGATTTTTTCGGAAGGTAGGTCGATGAAGAGAGTGGGTTTTGTAGGCTGGCGCGGGATGGTCGGTTCGGTGCTGATGGAGCGCATGCGCGCGGAGAATGATTTCGCGCGGATCGATGAGCCGGTGTTCTTCACCACGTCGCAGGTCGGGCAACCCGGGACCGGATATCGGCCGTGACGTCCCGACGCTGCAGGATGCCAAAGATATCGACGCGCTGAAGGCAATGGATGCGATCGTCACCTGCCAGGGCGGCGACTACACCAAGCAGGTGTTCGCGGACCTCCGGAAGTCGGGTTGGCAGGGCTACTGGGTGGATGCGGCATCGGCCTTGCGCATGCAGCCTGACGCCGTCATTGCGCTTGATCCGGTCAATCTGCCGGTCATCGAGCAGGCGCTGGCGAAAGGCCGCCGCGACTTTATCGGTGGCAATTGCACCGTCAGCCTGATGCTGATGGGACTTGGCGGCCTGTTCAACGCGGATCTGGTTGAGTGGGCGACCTCGATGACCTACCAGGCCGCGTCCGGCGCGGGCGCCAAGAATATGCGCGAACTGCTCGCGCAGATGGGGACCTTGCGCGACAGTGTTGCGGATTTATTGGCCGATCCCGCGTCGGCCATTCTCGCTGTCGATCGGCAGGTCACCGCAGCGTTGCGTGACGACGCGTTCCCAACAACCAATTTTGGCGTGCCGCTGGCCGGCAGCCTGATCCCTTGGATTGATGTGCCGCTCGACAACGGTCAAAGCAAGGAGGAATGGAAAGCGGTCTCCGAGACCAACAAGATACTGGGTCGGGAGGCCTCTCCGGTGCCGATCGATGGCACCTGCGTCCGTATTGGCGCGATGCGCTGTCACAGCCAGGGACTGACCATCAAGTTGAAGAAAAACGTGCCGATCGACGAGATCGAGCAGATTATCGACGAGGCGAACCCGTGGTCGAGAGTGGTCCCGAACGAGCGCGAGGCAACCGTTCGAGAACTGACGCCCGCAAAGGTCACCGGAACCCTGACGGTACCCGTGGGACGGCTGAGGAAAATGAACCTCGGTGATGACTACCTGAACGCCTTCACGGTCGGCGACCAACTGCTGTGGGGGGCGGCCGAACCATTGCGGCGAATGCTCATCATCTTGATCGAGCAGTGAACACGCTCACAGCTTGGTCGTGTTTGGCACAAAAATAGCGCACACAGCATTTCAGTCGTCGCAACTCCTGCCGCTACTAGCGTTGGTACAAAACCATGTGTCGGCTATAGTTAGGCCGAAATAAATTCGCCGATTCAAGATATGGGAGGCGCTGCTCCGCGGCGTTTATCCGGGAAATCGGTGCAGGAAAGCACCTGAGGGAGGATTCATGGTCCGCAAGTTGGCTTTGGCGGTGTCGATCGCATTGGGGACCCTGAACGTCCCAGCGCATGCGTTGGGATTGGGTGAGTTGAGTTCAAAGTCGCAGCTGAATCAGAATTTCAGCGGCGACATAACCTTGCTGTCGGTGTCGCCCGAAGAACTCGACGGGATCCGTGTGAAATTGGCCGACGCCGAGGCGTTCAGTCGCGCCGGCGTCGCACGGCCGTTTTACCTCTCGTTGCTGAGGTTTGAGCCGACGCTGACCAACAGTGGCTCGCCGGTAATCCGGGTGTCGTCTGAATTCCCGATTCGCGAGCCGTTCATCAACTTCCTGGTCGAAGTCAATTGGCCGAACGGCCGCTTGTTGCGCGAATACACCGTATTGCTTGACCCGCCGACAACGACCATGCGTCGACCGCCGCAACCGGCCGCGGCGACGGTGCAGCCTAAACCCGCACCGCGACCAGCGGCACCCGCCGTGCAGAGACCGGCGACAGTCGCACCGACAACGGCGCCACAACGGCCGGTGGTTGCGATGTCGGCGACAGAATATGGCCCGGTACAGGCAAATGAGACCGCCTGGAGCATCGCCAAAAAGGTGCGCCCCGGCGGCGTCAGCATGGAACAGATGATGATGGCCCTGCTGAGAGCCAACCCGGACGCGTTCGTCAACGGCAACATCAACCTGCTGCGGCGCGGGCGAATCCTGCGCGTGCCGGCGCTTGATGAAATCCAACAAACCAGCCGGCAACAGGCCCGACAGGCCTATCGTGAACAGCAGGATGAGTGGCTGGCAAGGCGCGATGCGCGCATGCAGGCCGCCGTCGCCGAGCCGGATGAACCGGCCGGTGAGGCAGCGGTCGAGGCGGATGACCAGCTGCGCATTGCGACGTCAAGGCCGGAAGGTGAAGGCGAAGCCGGTGCCGGCGAGGACGATGCGACCCAAACGACTGCGCCGGACTTGCAGTCTCGGCTGATCGTTGCGCGCGAAAATGCAGAGACATCTCGCCAGGAAGCCGAGACCCTGCGTTCGGAGGTCGATGATTTACAGGCCCGTCTGGCCGACATGCAAAAGCTGCTGAGTCTCAAGGACGAGCAATTGGCCCGTCTCCAGGATCAGGTGATAACGGGTGAGACAGAGGTCCCACCGGGAGAGGTGAGCGATCAGGCCACCGAAGCGGTTGACGAGGCCGCAGACACCGAGGCCGTGACAGCTGAACCGGCCGCGGAGGCTGCCGCCGAGGTCGCCGAGGAACAGGTCCCGCAAACGCTCGAGGCACCGGCTGAGACGGCCAGCGAGGCGTTGGATGAAGTGCTGGCCGACCTGGAGTCGGCGGTCAGTGACGTGATGGCCGATGAATCAACTGCAGCCGCAACAAGTTCAGACGTTCCCCCGCCAGGCTATACGCTGCCCGACGTCACACCGTTAGTCGATGTCGATGCGATCGTTGAGGGCCGCGCGCCCGCGATCGCTCCCGTGGAGGAGGTGGAGGAGTTCGAAGTGACGCCGCTGGTCGACGTCGACGCGATTGTCGAGGGGCGTTTGGATCCCAACGCTGCCGCTGACGATGCGGTCGCCGCCGACAGCGAACCGCCGGTTGCCGCAGAGGCGGTCGACGAGATCGTGATTGAACCGGACGGTGCCGCTGAAGTGCCTGCCGAGGTCACCGAGGCCGCGCCGGTTGAACCGCCGGCACCGGCCGACGACGTCGCTGCTTCTGAGCCAGCGCCCGTCGTTGTCGAAAGCGAGACCAGCGAGAGCGCACCGCCGGCAGCTGATGAAGCAGCGGAGAAGCCAGGGGTGCTGCCCCCGGCACTGGCCAGCTTGGTCGAGAACAACATTGTGCCGATCGCCGGTGGCGGTGTGGCATTGCTTGGGTTAATCGGCTGGCTGGCAACGCGTCGCCGTAAGCAGGAATCAGCAGAAAAGCCGGTCGCTACACCGGTCGCGCCAAGCGATGAGCGGCCCGGCGTGGATGAGCCGGCCGTCGCCGCAGATACCCTGGATGACCTGCCGGACAGTGCGTTCCTCGACGAATTCTCACCCAACGATATCAATAGCCTGCAGGATGAGACCGGCGAGGTCGATCCGGTGTCAGAGGCAGATGTCTACATCGCCTACGGACGCTATCAGCAGGCTCAGGAATTGCTCAATCAGGCGCTCGAACGCGATCCCGATCGGTTGTCGCTGAAACACAAGTTGCTCGAAGTCCACTACGCCACCCGTGATGCCGATGCGTTTGCCGCGCTCGCGCAAGCTATGGTCGATGCCGGCCAGGATGTCGCTGACGAAGCAGCCTGGGCGCGGGCACAGGACATGGGGCGTGAGCTCCAGCCGGCTAACCCGTTGTTCGCCTCGGAGGAGGAGCGTGCACGTGGTGGTGCTGGTAGCAACGTCGCCGCTGGTGCTGCGGTAGCCGGTGCAGTCGCGGCAGCCAGCACGGTAGATAGCGACACGCTGTCGCTGGGCGATCTCGATCTCTCAGATTTGGACGATGAATACGACGTGCAGAAGCCGGACGAAGAGCCGTTGGACGCGCCGTCAGAAGTCTCGATCACGCTTGATCTCGATGAGACGACGGAGGAGCTGGAGTCAGTCGGCTCCGATCTGGAGATACCGGATATCCCCGAATCCTTGTCGCTGGATGATGTTGAATCGCTGAGCCTGGAGGAACTCGATACGCCGCCTTTGGGTGACGACGACGCCACTGTCGACAGTGACACGGTGTCGGATTCCTTCGATCTCGACAGCATGATGGCTGAGGCTGAGAAAGCGATTGATGCCGAAGACACGACCTTGGATCTGGATTCGGATTTCAGCGCCGATGAGCTGCAGGCCGAATTGGACCAGCTCAGTGATCTGTCGGTATTGGATACCTCGGCGGATGACGATGACCAGCCGGCTTCTGCGGCTGAACCGCCTGCAAATCTCGGTCTCGTCGACGAAGACGTCACGACAACCGACGAAGGGCTCGATCAGCCGATCGATCTCGACGCGGCTTTTGAGTCTGCGGACGATACGCCTGCCGCGGAGCCTTTGAACCTCGATACCGCTGAAGATGCATCGGACGATGAAGACGTGTCGACCAAGCTGGATCTGGCGCGTGCCTACGTCGAAATGGGGGATGAAGAAGGCGCGCGCAGCATACTCGAGGAGGTTGTGTCGGAAGGCACCGCCGGACAAAAGGATGAGGCAAACCAGCTCCTTGCCGAAATCGGTTAAACAAGGGTCCGAAAATAACGCCAAGGGGCGCCGTCAGGCGCCCCAGTCGTTTTGGCGCTTGAGTTGATGCGCATTGCTCTCGGCGTAGAGTATGACGGTCGGGCCTACAAGGGATGGCAGCGCCAGCGCCACGGCGTGCGAACGGTACAGGCGGTGCTTGAAGCCGCGCTGAGTCAGGTGGCCGCGCAGCCGGTGCAGGTCGTTTGCGCCGGGCGGACGGATACCGGGGTGCACGCAACCGGTCAGGTCGTCCACTTCGATGTGGAGGTTGAACGCACGACCCGCAACTGGGTACTCGGTGCCAATGTCAATCTTCCTGCCGATGTGGCGGTGACGTGGGCGAAGCAGATGGACGAAACGTTTCATGCCCGATTTTCGGCAATCTCAAGGACTTATCGTTATCTGATTCTGAATCGCCCGACCCGCAGCAGCCTGTTGGCCGGGCGCGCGACCTGGATCCATAAACCGCTCGATGTCGCACCGATGCAGTTGGCCGCCCGCGCATTGCTTGGCACTCATGATTTTTCCAGCTACCGGGCGATCGGCTGTCAGGCCAAGAGCCCCGTTCGCACCGTGCATCAGCTCAACGTCGAGCGCAGCGGTGAGCGCATCATCCTGCAGGTCCATGCGAACGCATTCCTGCATCACATGATTCGCAATATCGCCGGAGTACTGGTGGCGATAGGTCGCGGTGAGCGGTCTGCTGGCTGGGCTGCTGAGATATTGGCCACGCGGGATCGCACCCAGGGTGGTGTTACCGCGCCGCCAGACGGGCTGTATTTCGAGCAGGTGGAGTATCCTGAACGATATGCAATCCCGCCGCCGGTCCCACTGCCGTTTGTCTGAGTCAATCCGACGCAGAGTCCACCGCTCATGCAGACTGTTTGCTGCATAATGACCGGCTTATGCGGACGCGGGTAAAAGTCTGTGGAATCACTCGCGTGGCGGACGCCTTGGTTGCGGCCGAGGCGGGAGCCGATGCGATCGGCCTGGTGTTTTATCCACCCAGCCCCCGACATGTCGACATCGGCCAGGCGGTGGAAATTGTCCGGCAACTGCCACCGTTTGTGACAACCGTCGGGTTGTTCGTGAATGCCGAGGAAGGTGCGATCGCCGATGTCGTGCGCGACGTGGGTGTCGATCTGTTGCAGTTCCACGGCGACGAGACGCCGGCATTTTGTGCCCGGCACGGTCGCCCCTGGTTACGGGCTTTGCGGATGCGGCCGGATATCGATCTGCGACAAGAGGCTGAATTATTCGCCGCTGCGCGCGGTCTGTTGTTGGATGCCTATCGTCCGGGGGTCCCGGGTGGAACCGGCGATACGTTCGACTGGCAGCGCGTGCCGCAGGATCTGGCGCCACGGGTGATCATTGCCGGTGGTCTTGATCCAGCCAACGTGGGGTCGGCCGTGCGGGCTTTGCGTCCCTACGCCGTTGACGTAAGTGGCGGTGTTGAGGCCGAAAAAGGCATCAAAGACCCGGCCAAGATTAGAGCGTTTATTGACGAGGTGCGACGTGCAGAACACTGATATGCGACTTTCCGACTTACCGGATGAACATGGCCATTTCGGGCCTTACGGCGGCATTTTCGTCGCCGAGACGCTGATGGAGCCGCTCGATGAACTGCGCTTGGCGTACGAGAAATACATGCAGGACCCGGCATTCCTCGCCGAGCTCGACGATGACCTGCAGCACTACGTCGGCCGGCCGTCGCCGATCTACCATGCGGTGCGCTTGAGTCGTGAGCTGGGTGGCGCGCAGATCTACCTGAAGCGCGAAGACCTCAACCATACCGGCGCGCACAAGGTGAACAACACGATCGGGCAGGCGCTGCTGGCCCAGCGGATGGGCAAGACGCGCATCATCGCCGAGACAGGCGCAGGGCAGCACGGTGTGGCATCCGCCACCGTAGCGGCGAGACTCGGTCTCGAGTGCGTTGTCTATATGGGCGAGGTCGACGTGGCGCGGCAGGAGGCGAATGTCTTCCGGATGCGTCTCCTTGGCGCCGAGGTGAGATCGGTCAAATCGGGTTCTCGGACACTGAAGGACGCGCTGAACGAAGCGATGCGCGACTGGGTGACCAACGTCGACAATACCTTCTACATCATCGGCACCGTTGCCGGTCCGCACCCTTACCCGGCGATGGTCCGTGACTTCCAGGCGGTGATCGGCCGTGAGTCGCGAGAGCAGATGCTGCAGATGACCGGTCGGCTGCCGGATGCGTTGGTTGCCTGCGTCGGTGGTGGATCGAACGCCATCGGGCTGTTCTATCCGTTCCTCGAAGATAAGGATGTGGCGATCTATGGCGTGGAAGCGGCCGGCGACGGTCTTGATACCGGGCGGCACGCCGCGCCGCTGTGCGCGGGGACCCCGGGGGTGTTGCACGGCAATCGAACCTATCTGATGGAAGATCGCGACGGTCAGATCATCGAAACGCATTCGGTCTCAGCGGGGCTGGATTACCCGGGCGTCGGGCCTGAGCATGCCTGGCTGAAAGACTCCGGCCGCGCGACCTATATCGGGGTGACCGACGATGAGGCGATGGCGGCATTCCACCGTTTGACCCGAACCGAGGGTATTATGCCGGCGCTGGAGACCAGTCATGCGATCGCTTATGCGTTCAAGCTGGCTCCGAAGATGAGGAAAGATCAGACCCTACTGATCAATCTGTCCGGCCGTGGCGACAAAGATATGCACACGGTCGCTGCGCATGAAGGATTGAAAATATGAGTCGAATCGCGGGTGTTTTCACCACGCTGAAAGATCAGGGCCGGCAGGCCCTGATTCCGTTTGTGACCGCTGGTGACCCGAGTCTTGCGACCACCCTGCCGTTGATGCACGCGCTGGTCGAGGCCGGTGCAGACATCATCGAGCTTGGCGTGCCGTTCTCGGACCCCATGGCCGACGGGCCGGTCATCCAACGGGCCAGCGAGCGGGCACTTGCTCAACACGTTTCGTTGCATGATGTCATCGATGTTGTGCGGCAATTCCGCGACACCAATCAGCGGACCCCGGTTGTTTTGATGGGCTATCTGAATCCGCTCGAGGTGATGGGCTACGAGGCGTTTGCAGAGTCGGCGGCGGCGGCGGGTGTCGATGGTGTGCTGACGGTCGATATCCCGCCTGAAGAGAGTGCGACGTTCGTGCCGGCAATGTCCGCTCACGGCATTGATCCCATTTTTCTACTGGCACCGACCAGCAATCGCGCGCGTATTGAGCGTATTACGCAGTCCGCCAGCGGCTTCGTTTACTACGTGTCACTGAAAGGTGTGACCGGTGCGGCCAACCTGTCGGTAGACGACGTGCGTGACAAGCTCGAAGCGATTCGCGCCTGTACGGATCTACCGGTTGGCGTTGGGTTTGGGATAAAAGATGCACAAACCGCGGCCGCGATGGCCGGTATCGCCGACGCCGTTGTGGTCGGGAGTGCCCTGGTGTCGCGGATCGAGGCCAATGCGGATAAGCCCGAGCAGGCGATTGCCGAGGTCCGTCAACTGCTCGGTGAGATGCGCGCGGCGATGGATGCCGCTTGACCGGTTCACGCTGGAAGGGCACCAGCCGTCCGGCTAAACTGGCGAGCATCATCAGACGGGGACAAGCATGAGCTGGTTCGAGAAACTAATGCCCAGCCGCATCCGCACGGAAGGCGGCAATAAGAAGGCCGTTCCCGAAGGGCTTTGGGCAAAGTGTCCGAGCTGCAATGCTGTGCTGTATCGCGCTGAGATGGAGCGCAACATGGAGGTCTGTCCGAAGTGCGGTTACCACAATCGCATCGGAGCCCGTCGACGCCTCGATCTGTTTCTCGACGACGACTCACGCGAGGAGATCGGCGCGGAACTCGAATCCGGCGATCCGCTCAAGTTCAAAGACAGCAAGAAATACAAAGACCGTCTGAGTGCCGCGCAAAAGAAATCGGGCGAAAAAGACGCCTTGGTGGTCATGCGCGGCCAGCTCAAGGGCCGCGAAATCATCGTCGCCGCCTTCGAATTCAGTTTTATGGGTGGTTCGATGGGCTCGGTCGTCGGTCAGCGATTTGTCGAGGGCGTCAATGCCGCTATCGAACGCCGGTGTCCGATGGTCTGTTTTGCCGCCAGTGGCGGCGCCCGCATGCAGGAATCACTGTTCTCGCTCATGCAGATGGCCAAGACCTCGGCCGCCCTCAACCGTATGTCGGGCCACGGGTTGCCGTTCATCTCGGTGATGACGGATCCCACCATGGGCGGTGTATCCGCGAGCTTTGCGATGCTAGGCGATCTGAATATCGGTGAGCCCGGTGCGCTGATCGGTTTTGCTGGGCCGCGGGTCATCGAGCAGACCGTGCGGGAGACACTACCGGAGGGTTTTCAGCGCAGCGAGTTCCTGCTCGAACACGGCGCCATCGACATGATTATCGATCGCCGCGAGATCCGTGATCGACTGGCCAGCATCCTTGGCATGCTGGTGCCTGAAAGCCGCAGCTGAACCCCTGAATCATGCGTTTCGATTCGCTGTCCGCATGGCTGGATTGGCAGGCGGGGCTCAATCCCGCATCCATCGAACTTGGTCTGGAACGCGTCGACCAGGTGTGGAAAGAACTGGCGACGCCGGCATTCGCGTGCCCGATCGTGACGGTTGCCGGAACCAACGGCAAAGGCTCCAGTGTCGCGTTTGCAGAAGCCATCCTGCAGGCGGCCGGCTACCGCACGGGTTGTTACTCGTCGCCCCACCTCATCGATTACAACGAACGCATTCGGATCGATCAGACGCCGGTCGATGATGATGCGATCTGTGCGGCGTTTGACGCCGTCGATCGAGCCCGTGGCAACGTCCTCTTAACCTATTTCGAATTCGGCACACTGGCCGCTTTCTGGCTTTTCGCGCAACAGCGCCTGGACGCCCTGGTGCTCGAGGTAGGGTTGGGAGGGCGATTGGATGCGGTGAACCTGCTGGATCCCGACGTGGCGTTGATCACCAGCATCGGCCTCGATCACCAGGCCTGGCTGGGTGACGACTGCGAGCAGATCGGCCGGGAAAAGGCGGGGATCCTGCGCGCCGGCCGCCCAGCGGTGTTCTCGGGCCGGGATATGCCAGACAGCATCGCGGCCCGTGCCACCGAACTCAATGCCGATCTAAGGGTCGCCGGCAAGGACTATGTCATCAGCCGGCGGCAGGAAAGTTGGGATCTGCAGTGCGGCGGCCTGCCGCGCCGCGCCCTGCCGTTCCCGACCATGCGCGGTTCTCGTCAGATCGATAATGCCGCTGGTGTGCTTGTCGCGCTCGACTTTCTCGCCGATCGATTGCCGCTGGATCAACGAGCGATCCGCAGCGGCCTGCTGGCGGCGCAGCTTCCCGGTCGGTTTGACGTGCGTCCCGGGGAGCCGACATGGGTGCTCGATGTGGCACACAACACCCAGGCTGCCGAGGTGCTCAACGACCTGCTCGGCGATTTTTTCGTGCCGGCCCAGCGCGTAGCCGTGTTTGGTGCGCTCAACGACAAAGACGTCGCGGGTATTGTGCGGGTCTTGCGCGGTCGCTTCGACGCCTGGTACCTGGTCGACTTGTCGGCGCAGCCGCGCGGCCTGTCGGCGGATGCGTTGGCGGCTCAGGTCTCTGCGGAACTCGGTGACGTGCCGCTGGTGAAGGGTGGGCCGGTCGAAGAAACGCTCGTTCAGGTGGTGAGTCAGTCGGCAGCCGACGATGTGATCGTGGTATTCGGCTCTTTTTTGACAGTCGGTGCGGCGATGACCTGGCTGTCGGACACGCAACGAGACCACCCTGACAGATAACGACGTATAATTCCGGCTTCCGCTGACCAGCCCGCAGAGCGATGGACGAAGGACTAAAGAAGCGTTTGATTGGCGCCGCCGTGCTGGCGTCGCTGGCCGTTATCTTCGTGCCGATGCTGTTCGAGGATCCGCCCGCGCGGCCGCCGGCGTTACCGCCATTGCCCGAGCAACCGCCGCAGCGCGATTTCGCGTCGGAGAAGCTGCGCGAGGAAATGCCTGCGATAACCCCGTTGGCACCGATCCAGACGGAAGATGTGGCTTCAACAACGCCGAGCCCCGAGCCGCCATCGGAAAAACCCCGTACCGGGTTGACCGCCTGGGTTGTGCAAGTGGGCAGTTTTTCCAGCCAGGAAAATGCCCAACAATTGGTTGAAAAATTGCGCGCCGCGCAGCTGCCAACGCCAGATCCCGAATTGGTCGATATCCGCGGCAAACGCTATTTTCGTGTCAAGGTAGGGCCGGTTGTCGAGCGTGCCGAAGCCGATCGGATACTTGAAAAGGTCAACGCTGTTGCAGGCACTAAGGCGCAGGTTAGATCCTATCCGTGATGTCATGACGTCGTTGCCGAACGCACCGCTCAACCGCGGCTGTCACTGATGGCCTGGCTCGATATCGCGATCATCGCGATCATTGCGTTGTCATCGGTCATCAGCCTTGCGCGTGGTTTCGTCCGCGAGGCTTTCTCGCTGGCTATCTGGGTGTTGGCGTTCTGGGTCAGTTGGAGTTTTTTTCGCGATCTCGAGGTGCCTTTGCGCGACTGGATCGGCTCGCCGACCGCGCGGCTGGGTATCGCGTTCGCACTGCTGATGATTGTCACACTGACGCTGGGTGGCCTGGTCAATTACCTGATCATCCAGCTCGTCGAGCGAACCGGCATGTCCGGCACCGACCGGTTGATCGGCATGGTGTTTGGTGCGGCCCGCGGTGTGCTCCTGGTGGCGGTTCTGGTGCTGCTGGCCGGGCTGACGCCGTTGCCGACCGAGGGCTGGTGGTTCGAGTCGAGCCTGGTGGGCTATTTCGAGGAACTTGCGTTCTGGCTGCGTGACCTTTTGCCGCCGGAGTTTGCAGATCGTTTCCGGTACACTGCGCCATAGCGCGATAGCAGAGAGGTCGGGTTCGCGATGTGTGGAGTTGTCGGCATGGTCGGAACAGGACCGGTCAACCAGTCACTGTACGATGCCCTGCAAGTCTTGCAGCACCGTGGTCAGGATGCGGCCGGCATCATGACTTGTGATCATGGGCGGCTGCATTTGCGCAAAGACAATGGTCTGGCGCGCGATGTCTTTGATAACCATCACATGATCAATTTGCCGGGACGTATGGGGATCGGTCACGTGCGCTACCCGACCGCAGGCTGTTCGTCATCGGCCGAGGCCCAACCTTTCTACGTCAACTCGCCGTTCGGGATCTGTTTGGCGCACAACGGTAACCTGACCAACGCCGAGGCCCTGAAGCGCGACCTGTTCCGCGAAGATCGTCGCCACATCAACACAGATTCCGATTCTGAGATCCTGCTCAACGTGTTCGCCCACGAACTCGCGGCCCAGACCACCGACCTGTCGTTGGATGAGAATCATGTGTTTCGCGCCGTCGAGGCGGTGCACAAAAGGTGTCGCGGCGGCTACGCGGCGGTCGCGATGATTCCCGGGTTTGGCGTCTTGGCCTTCCGTGACCCGAATGGTATCCGGCCACTGGTCTTCGGTGTCCGGGATGGTGGTGACGAGCCCGAAATGATGGTTGCCTCAGAGAGCGTGGCGCTCGATACATTGGATTTCGACCGGGTGAGGGATGTCGAACCGGGTGAGGCGGTCATCATGACGTTCAGCGGTGATTTGCATACCCGACAATGCGCTGAGTCGCCACAACGGAGCCCCTGTATCTTCGAGTTTGTTTACTTCGCGCGTCCTGATTCCGTCATCGACAACATCTTCGTCCACAAGGCACGCCTACGCATGGGTAAGCGACTGGCCAAGAAAGTCCAGCGCGAGCTCGGTAAGAGCAACGTCGATGTTGTTATCCCGATCCCGGACACCAGCCGTACCTCGGCGATGAGCCTGGCCCATGTGCTCGGGGTCCGGTTTACCGAGGGCTTTATCAAAAACCGTTATATCGGGCGCACCTTCATCATGCCCGGCCAAGCCGTGAGAAAAAAGTCGGTCCGCCAGAAGCTCAACCCGATCGACGTTGAGTTCAGAGGTAAAAACGTCCTGCTGGTCGACGACTCGATCGTCCGCGGGACGACCTCCCGCCAGATCGTCCAGATGGCCCGTGATGCCGGTGCCAAGAATGTCTATTTCGCGTCAGCGGCGCCACCGGTCCGGTACCCCAATGTCTATGGGATAGACATGCCGGCGGCCAACGAGCTGGTGGCTCATGGGCGCACGGAGCAGGAGGTCTGCGACTGGATCGGCGCCGATGGATTGATCTACCAGGATCTCCAGGATCTGATCGAGGCGGTTGGTAAAAAGGGCAAAACGGCTGTCGAGCGCTTTGATACCTCGGTATTCAATGGCGAATATGTCACCGGCGACATCACCCCGGATTACCTCGAGCGCCTCGAGGCCGATCGTTGCGATGGCGCGAAGGCGACGCGGGAGGTGCAGCCGCCGGCCGATGTCATCGGGCTGCATAACGACCATTGAGCGAGCACGATCCTGATTGGTCGTTGGAGACGGTGGCAGTGCGCGTGGGCCATCGGCGTAGCGCCGAGGGTGAACATAGCGAACCCATTTACGCCACCTCGAGTTTTGTTTTTGATAGTGCGGCCGAGGCGGCCGCACGGTTTGCCGGCGAAACGGCCGGCAACATCTACTCGCGCTTTACCAATCCGACGGTCCGCGCCTTCGAGGAACGCCTGGCCGCGATGGAAGGCGGAGAGGTCAGCGTGGCGACGGCGTCGGGTATGTCGGCGATTCTTGCCACCTGCATGGGCTTGTTGACGCAGGGTGACCACGTCGTCAGCTCGCGCAGCATCTTTGGCAGCACGACCGTGTTGTTCAACAAGTATCTCGCGCGATTCGGCATTCAAACCGACTATGCCGATCTGACTGCCCTCGCTGACTGGGAGAGCCGGATAACGCCGGCGACCCGGATGCTCTTTTTGGAGACGCCGTCAAACCCGCTGACTGAGGTCGCCGATATTGCGGCGTTGGCGGCGTTGGCCCATCGCAACGATTGCGTGCTCGTGGTTGATAACTGCTTTTGCACGCCGGCACTGCAACGCCCGCTCGACCTCGGTGCCGACATCGTTATTCATTCGGCGACCAAGTATCTCGACGGGCAGGGTCGCGCGGTCGGGGGTGCCGTGGTGGGCGATCGGAAAATGGTTGGGGAAGAGATTTACGGCGTTCTCCGCACAGCCGGACCGACCATGAGTCCCTTCGCGGCATGGATTTTTTTAAAAGGCTTGGAAACGCTCGCGCTGCGGATGCAGGCACACAGTGCCGGCGCGCAGCAGCTGGCTGAATGGCTTGTCGCACAGCCGCATGTCGAACGGGTCTATTTCCCGGGTCTGGCCTCACATCCTCAACAGGCGCTGGCCAGGCAGCAACAACGCGCGCCCGGCGGGATCGTGGCGTTTGATGTCGCTGGCGGCAAGGCGGGGGCGTGGGGCGTGATCGATGCAACCAGGATGTTGTCGATAACAGCCAACCTCGGTGATACGAAGACGACGATTACCCATCCGGCGACGACCACGCATGGGCGGCTGTCGATCGAGGAGCGTGCCGCTGCGGGAATCGGCGATGGTTTGATTCGTGTGGCCGTCGGCCTTGAGGCGTTTGCCGACATCAGAGACGACCTGGCCCGTGGTTTAACAGGCCGAGCTTGAAATTACGAGTAAATTAGAATACTCTAATATGCATGTTGCCGGATATCGCTGGTGTCGCTTCATAGAGCGGGCAGGAGTAGTTTCCATCCGGTCAAAGGCAATTAATTATCTATACTGACTAGCTTGCGTTGTGCCCCGGCGCCGCGCCAGTTCAAAATCAAAGGAGATTTCGATGGCCAGTTTTCGAATTTTTGCGGCGTCGCTGATGCTGATTGGTAGCCAAATCGCGGCGGCAGAGCCTTATGCACCAATGCCAGGACCAGGCGCGATGCCCTACGGTGCGCCCGGCGGTTATGGACCGATGCCTTTCGCAGGTGGACCTTACGGCGGTGGACCCTACGGGGGCGGACCATACGGTGGTGCGCCATATGGCGGTGGTCCATTCGGCGGCGGACCTTTCAACGGCGGCGGACCGTTCGGCGGTGGTGGCTCCCCATTCCGTGGCGTGCCGTTTATGCAAAGCTTCGACATGTCGCGTCCCGATAGCTTCAATCCGACACGACGCCAGGTGTGGGGTGCTGGACCACAGTACTGGATGAATCCGACGGACCCGCAAGATGGTATGTCACAGGCGTGGGATGACATGATGAACGCGCCAGCGCGCATGGGCCGCGTCCCGCCGGGCTGGAAAGCACCGACGATCGATATCCCGAACCCGATCGATGTCGGTGACGAGTTCGAGAAAAACGCGCGGCGTGCGCCGCACATCATGCGCGACAACTTCACCTTCAATTAAGCGTCTCGAGATCAGCGATTTTACGACCCCCGCTTCGGCGGGGGTTTTTTGTTGTGCGCCCATAAAAAATGCCATCGCAGTCTGCCGCGATGAGGTCTCTTCAACTTGATTATGGTTAAGTACAACCGTACTGGTTTTGGCAATAATCCCCGGCTGGTAATCTTTTGGTCAAGAGGCCGTATTGATGAGAACGACGGTGATTGTGGGAAGTCTGCTGTTCGCACTGATTGTCTCCGGTAGCGCTGTTGCCAGCGGCCAGATGGCAGCAAAAGGCGGCTGTAGTGGGCAAGGCATGGCCCCGGCACAGGGTGATTGCCAACAGGCCGGTGGGAAAGGCTATGGGATGCAAGGCGGTAAAGGGCATGGCAAACAAAAAGGCTATGCGATGCGCCACGCCAACCCGATGCCGAACCTGATGAAGATCGTCAACAAACAGGGCGATCAGTTGGGCCTGAGCGACGACCAAGCCAAACAATTGGCCGCCTGGCGCGAGAGCAACATGAAGCCGATGCACGCCCGGGCAGAGCGGGTCATGGCCCTGGAGGCGGAACTTAAGCAAGCCGCGCTAGACGGCAAGCCGAAGGCTGAACTGATGGGTATGGCATCACGCATCATGACCGAGCGCACCCAGATCATCGCCACCAAGGCGGATTGCCGAGATAATCTGAAGCGCGTGCTCAGCCCGGAACAGTTTGCCAAGCTCGTGAGTCTGCAGCCTCGGTAATCGACTGGCGATGATCACGCCAACAAACAGCCACCAAAGGGGTGGCGTGGTATTTCGACGTTCCACCCGGGTGACGGTGGTCGGGATGTTGTTGGCGATATTTCTGCTGCAGCCGATATTGGCCTATCTGGCCACGCCCGTGTTGGTTCACGATGCCAAAGGCATGTCGGTAGTGCTCTGCACATTGCAGGGTGAAAAGGTCGTCCATGTCGATATCCCCGGTCTTTCTGATGACGGGGGCTCCGAACATTGCCCAGCGCTGAAGCTTTACCAGATAGCGGGCACGTTACAAATTGTCGAGCCGTTGCTGCCACCGATGCTGGTGCTGCAAGTGCTTCATCTCCTGGATCAGACCGCCGAACATGCGCATCACGCGCTGCATTTTTCTGCCTATTCCACTCGCGCCCCACCGGCGCTTTCCTGAAGCCTCCCATCGCTGATCGTTAACACCGGCTTTGTCCGGTGGCTTAGGCCTGTCCGCAGGTCATTTGCATCGCATCTGTCTGGCGAGGTTGTACGACGTGTATCAATCGCACTTTCCAGGAAATTGAGTATGAAGAATCAGCAAACCCCAGCTGCTCACCGAATCGGCGGACTGCCCCTGTTCGTTACATTAGCGCTTTTAACCAGTGCCGCGACAGCCGAGCAGACGCGACTTCCAGCGATCGATGTCGAGGCGCTCAGTGAGGACTTGGTGAGCGGGCCGAACGAGGTCAGCGTCGACCCGGCCATGCTGCAGCTGTTGCGCCCGTCAACCAGTGATGCCGCCAGCCTGTTGCGCAATGTCCCGGGCGTCAGTGTCAACGGGGCCGGCGGCGTGTCCGGCCTGCCATCGATCCGCGGCCTCGCCGACGACCGTTTGCGCATCAAGCTCGACGGCATGGATCTGATTGCGACCTGTCCGAATCACATGAACCCACCGCTGTCTTACGTCGACCCGAGCAACCTTGATACCTTGAAAGTCTATGCCGGCATTACCCCGGTGAGTGTGGGTGGTGACAGTATCGGCGGCACGATCATTGCCGAGACACCGGCCCCGGAGTTTGCAGTCTCTGATCAGACACCGCTCACCAAGGGTGAAGTAGGCGCCTTTTACCGGAGCAACAACGACGCCTATGGCGGCAATGCCTCGGCGACCTATGCGAGCGACAAGTTCAGCATCAACTACAACGGCAGCTACAGTCAGGCCGACAACTACACCGCCGGCGGTGATTTCAAGACGGATACGGCCACCGGCCGAATTGGCGACACCCTGCCGCTGGACGAGGTCGGATCGACGGCCTTCGAGACCGCAAACCATACCCTGGGTCTCGCATTCAAGGCCGGGGATGATCTGATCGAGGCAAAACTCGGCTATCAGAATATGCCCGAACAGCTATATCCGAATCAGCGCATGGACCTGCTCGATAACGAGCAGAAGCGGGTCAGCCTGCGCTATCTCACGGATCTCGATACCGCCAGCCTTGAATTCTCCGGGTACCACGAACGTGTCGATCACTTCATGGACTTTGGCCCCGACAAGCGCATCTGGTACGGCATGGGTTCGATAATTCCAGGGTCGATCAACGGCCAGCCCTGTTCGCCGATCGGTCCCATGTGTGCCTTTGGCATGCCGATGTACAGCGAGAGCGAGACCACGGGCCTGACGGCCAAGGCCGACATCGATCTGTCGGCAGAGGCCGTGGTGCGCCTTGGCATGGAGTATCAACGCTATCGGCTGGATGACTACTGGACAGCGTCTGGCGCCAGGATGTGGCCTGGCACCTTTCTCAATATAAACGACGGTGAGCGCGATCGGCTGGCATTGTTCAGCGAGTGGGAGTCGCAGATCGATCCGCAATGGCTGGGGTTAGTCGGCGTGCGCTACGAGCGGGTGACGATGGATGCCGGTGATGTCCGTGGCTACAACCCGACGGCATCCGGTCCGCCGACCTTCCAACTCGAAGACGCGGCCGCGTTTAATGCGCAGGATCGCAAGAAGACCGACAACAATTGGGACCTGACCGCACTGGCGAAGTACACGCATGACGCGAATCTCGATATCGAGTTCGGCGTTGCACGCAAGGTCCGATCGCCGAACCTCTACGAACGCTACACCTGGTCTTCCTGGACGATGGCCGCGGTGATGAATAACTTTGTCGGCGATGGCAACGGCTATGTCGGCGATGTCGATCTGAAGCCGGAAAAGGCGCACACGGCCTCGGTCACCTTCGACTGGCATTCCGTGGATCGCGACTGGGAGGTAAAAGCTACGCCGTACTACACGCGGGTCAGCGACTATATCGATGCGATAAAACGCCCCGGTTGGCTGCCTGATCAGTTCAACGTCCTGCAGTATGCGAACCAGTCGGCCCGCCTTTATGGCATCGACCTGTCGGGCAGGATGCCGTTGGCGCGAAATCAATGGGGTAACTGGGAGCTGCAGGGGCTGGTCAACTATACCGACGGCAAGAACCGGGATACGGGCGAAAACCTTTACAACATCATGCCGCTCAACGGTAAGTTGACGCTGAGCCAGGACCTGAATGGTTGGAACAACGCCATCGAACTGGAGATGGTGAGCAAGAAAGACGACGTTTCCGAGACGCGCAATGAGATTGAGACAGCTGGTTACGCACTGGTAAACCTGCGTGGCAGCCATGCCTGGAAGACGGTGCGCGTCGACTTTGGTGTCGAGAATCTGCTGGACAAAAACTATGACCTGCCGACGGGTGGTACCTACACCGGTCAAGGGTGGACCATGGGGATCAACCGGATACCGTGGGGCACTGCGGTACCGGGGATGGGTCGTTCGATCTATGCGGGCGTGAATGTCAGTTTCTGACGTTCTGCGTGCCCTGTCGCTCCTTTCGTGGAGCGGCTGGCAACCGCACGCCGGTCGCGGTGACGCAACGGTGAGACGATGAACCGCGCGCTGGCGATGGGTCTCGGTCTTTCCGGGTTGCTGCATGCCGGTATATTTACCGCAACGACCTGGCAGGGTTCAGGGATCACCCATCGCCAACACGTCGTCCATGAAGTCAGGTTGCAGCTGGAAACGTCACCGAGCGTGCAAGCACGCCAATCACCGCTGCCGCAGTTGGCCGACGGGGTTGAACAGCCTGTTGAACCGCCAACGCCGGAAGCGGTTGACCCACAGCCACCCGCTTTGTTGGCGGCCGCAGAGATCGAGCAAGAGACGCCGCCGCAACGCATCACCGAGCGGCCCCCCGAGGCGCAGCCCAGACCGCCCCGGAAGGTGCATAAACCGGTAAAGGATGTGCCTTCCACGCCACCGAAAGTACCAACATCGGTGAAGCCCGCAGTGACCGCGGCGGCACTGCCACCCGCGCAAGCTGTTGCCGTGCAACCCGTGGTGGATCCGCCGATTCAGACGCATTATCTGGCTGCCGTGCTCTCGCAAATTCAGCGTGAAAAATATTATCCACGCAATGCCCGTCGTCGCGGTGAGCAGGGCGAAGCGCTGGTGAGTTTTGTGATCCGCAAAGACGGCAGCCTGGAGAGTATCGCCATTCAGGCCTCTTCAGGACATCGTCGTCTCGATGAAGCGGCCATAAGAACGCTCGAACGGGCGTCGCCGGTGCTGCCGATCCCCGATGCGTTGCGCCGCAACCGGTGGGAGATATCGGTTCCCATCACATTTGCTCTGCGTGGCTGATCAAGGACCCGTGAGCGATTGATCTGCGTCCGCTTGCCGGCCTCGTCGAGGCGCCGGCAACATCAATGCGTGCTCGAATCTTCGTTCAGGTGATTAGTCGACTGGCGGCAATCACTTCGGTGACCCTTGCAACGCCTGGGTCGTATGATGCGAGGCTATCTAATCGACGTTTCGTGTGATGTCTGTTTCTATTCACCGTCTTATCCTGTTCGGCAGCCTGTACTTCGCCCAAGGGGCGATCCTCAGCTACTTCCTGACCTTCAATGTCTTGTATCTGCGGGAATATGGCTTCGAGCCGACCGAGATAGGCTTTTTCCAGGCGGCGCTGGTGCTACCTTTCTTGCTGAAGATCGTGTTGGGCATGGTCAGCGACCGCTTCAGCCTGTTCGGGCTCGGTCACCGAATTCCCTACATCATTCTCGGTTTGCTGTTGCAGATCGCAGCATTGCTATTGATGCCTTACATCACGCTGCCCGACAAACTTGGCATTTTCTTCGCGGCGGCGCTGGCAGCGGCCGTTGGCATGGCACTCTACGATACATCGACCGACGGGCTGGCAATCGAGATCACACCTGCCGACGAGCGCGGTCTGGTACAGGGGGTGATGGTCGGGGCCCGTGCGGCCGGGATCCTTCTGGCGTTGGTGATTGGTGGCTGGCTGGTCGAGCAGACCGGTTGGTCGGCCATCTTTTTCGGACTTGCATCGCTATCGCTGCCGGCGTTGTTCCTGAGCCTAAGACACCTCGGCACAGAGCCTTTACGCGCGGGTAACACCTTCGATTGGACCATCTTCAGGTTTCTGCTGTCGCGTGAGGCCCGCTTACTGGCAGTGCTGGGGTGCCTCTATGCCCTGGCGCTCGACGGTGTCCTTGCTTACCTGTCTTTCCATGCAGATGCCGGTGGCGTGGCTATGGTTGGTCTTGTTGGCGGCCTCGTGGCACTGTCTATGGTTGGGCGCATCGTTGGTGCCGCTGTAAGCGGTTGGCTAAGTCGCGAGCTGGGCTCGCGCACGGCTTTTCGTATCGCAATCGCTTTATCCGCGATAGCCTGCCTACTGTTGTCAATCGAGTTCGGTCAACTTTTCCTCGCTTTCGCTTGTTTGCTGTTTGGGGTGGCCTACGGGTTTTTCACCACGGTCTACGCGGCGAGCGCAATGAACCTGAGCAGGCCAGGCGTTGCTGCGTCGATGTTCGCCGTGTTCATGTTGTTTTTGAACGTGGGAATAGCGCTTGGACAGCTGACCGGCGGTTTGATCACAGCGCAATCGGGCTTTGCCGTTCTCGCGATCTGTATGGCGGGCCTGTTGTTGGCCTTGCTGCTTCTGGTCCCCTCCGGTCGGGTTTGATGTGCTCAGCCTCTGCCGATCTTCGATTATTCTACCGATATGCCCCATCGCTTGATACGTGATGCCAGGGTTGTCGGTTTTAGGCCGAGTGCTTCGGCTGCACCCCCAGGGCCAAATACCTTGCCACCGGATTGGCGAAGTGCCTGTTCAATGACCGCCCTGTCCCGGGCCCGCCGCGCCGACTCCGTGAGTATTCCGCTTGTAGACGCGGGCGCAGGTTCTGTGGTGGGCTCTACGACCTCGCGCGCAGCGGGTAATTCGACTTGCAACTGACCAGCCGGCGAGACAATGACAGCGCGCTCGAGCAGATTCTGTAACTCGCGAATGTTTCCCGGCCAGTCGTAGGCCTGGAGTCGATGCACATCCGCTTCGCTGATTCGCAATCGCTCGCGCCCGAAGCGACGTCCAAGGCCCTGCAAAAAATGCGCGACGAGTAGCGGAATGTCTTCCTTACGTTCGCGCAGCGCGGCGGCATGGATCGGAAACACGTTCAGCCGGAAGAACAGGTCTTCGCGGAACCGTCCCGCGTCCACGTCGGCGGACAGGTCGCGATTGGTGGCGGCTATGACACGGACGTCAATCGTTTGCGTTTTGTCTGCACCGACACGCTCCAGTTGTCCTTCTTGCAACACCCTGAGCAATTTGCTCTGCAGCTCGAGCGGGATTTCGCCGACTTCATCGAGAAACAAGGTGCCGCCGTTGGCTAACTCGAAACGCCCGGCGCGATCACGTACGGCCCCGGTGAAGGCCCCTTTGACGTGGCCGAAGAACTCACTCTCAAACAGTTCCCTCGGCACCGCGGCACAGTTGACGCGGATCAGCGGGCGCTCACTGCGTTCGCTGCTCTGGTGGATCGCTCGCGCGATCAGTTCTTTGCCGGTGCCGGACTCGCCTGTGATCAACACCGTGGCGCTGGTGGGCGCCACCAATTCGATTTTTTCAATCGCTTTACGCAGAGGCGCACTCCGCCCAACGATTTCCTGATAGAGGTGTTCCTCGCGAATCTCTTCCTGGAGATAGGCATTTTCCAGTTCGAGGCGCTTTTTCAACGTCTCCAGTTCCTCGAGTGCACCACGCAGCTGGCGTTCGCTGGCCTTTCTTTCACTGACGTCGCGGAATACGACGACCGCACCCACCGGCACGCCGTTTTCTCTTATCGGGGTGCTGGTGTAATCCACCGCGATGGGTTCACCGTCTTTGCGCCAAAAAACCTCGTCGGAGACTTTGTGGATCTCCCCATCTTTGAATGCGGCGTAGATCGGGCAGTCACCAACGGCGTAAGGCCTACCGTCGGGATGCGTGTGATGCAACACCGCGTGCATATTCTTGCCAACCAATTCCTCGGCCGTGTAACCGAGCAGGCGTTGCGCTGCCTGATTCACAAACGTGGTGGCGCCCTCGGCATTGACCCCGTAGATGCCCTCGCCGGCGGCTTGCAGTATCAATTGATTATCTTGTTCGATTTCCCGAAACAGGTGTTCGACACGACGCCACTCGGAGAGCCCGAGCCTGACATAGGTGTCGGCGTCGGACACCGCCCGCAGATGCTGCTGTCGCTCTGCGTCGCGGAGTGACATGAGGATCGCGGTATCTGATGCCAACGCAATCCGAACGGCATGACACTCGATACGACGCTGGCGCCCATTCGTGCAGCGGCAGAACAGGTCGTTGGTCCAACGCCGCCCCTTGTCGAGGACTGCCTGTGAAAAAACGATCAGTTGCGGAACGGCGTCACCAAACAACTGACTCGGTCGAGGGTCTGCTTCGGTGTCCGGGGTCGTGAGATCCAAAAAACTCCGCGCTGCCGCGTTACACGCCAGGAGCCGGTCGGCAACGGGATCGATGAGTATCTGGGGTTCGGGTGCGAACTCGAACAGGAGATCCCGGAGCTGCCTGTCATCTTTTGGGGCAGGTGCGGGTACTGACGGGCGAAACGGTTTTTCCACTAACGCATCCTCGCGAGGACCGCATTACGCAGATGCGTAGTGACGACTACGGCGATGCGTAGATTACGCGTTTGCGTAGTCCCCGATCGGTAATCGAAAAAATTTGGATTTCTTTTTATTTCAATCATTTATTGACGTTTATCAAGTCTGGCACGCCGTCTGCATTGGTACCCACGACCGGCTGAAACGGGCAACCACACAGGTGATCTCGGTGGCTGGCGAACCGCACCGTAGTGGTGCATCTGTCGCAGCGTGTGGCGCCTCCATGCGCCGAACTCGATCCTTCCGGGCGCCTCACAACGCGAATGTGCACGCCGGTGGGTTTCCGAGCAGAGGTCGTGCCAAAAGCGCCAAAACCACATGACGACAGTCGTCTTGTAATGTTTGATTAGGGGAAAGCAATGTCCTTTAAGAGCCTGGGAGATCCCTACGACGGGAACTCCGACCTGACACATGGACCGGGCTGCTCTTGTCCGATCTGTGTGTTTGCGCGCGAACAGGCGCAGTCCGAGTACGAGTGCTCCGAGACCGAGTTAACGGCCCGGTTGGAGCGCGCGGTGTTCGAGGATGCGCCTGAGTCTTCCGTGGTAGCGGGGTCGCATGCCGCGTCATCTGCCACGACCGCCAAGCCCGACATGACGGAGGCGGGAGAACTGCAGACCGCCGATGACGTGATGGACCGTGTCATCGAAAGCGCCATTGTGCGATCCGTTTTTGGCCACCATGAGCCGAGCCGACGCGAATTCATGCGCACGGTGGGTGGCGGGACGATGGCGGCCATCCTGGCAAGCCTGCTGCCCATGGACGCGGCCAAGGCAGCGATCAAAGACACCCTGGGAAAACCGGAAAAGACCAAGCTGAAGATCGGCTTCGTCCCGATCACCTGTGCAACGCCCATCATCATGTCGCATCCGATGGGTTTTTACGCAAAGTACGGTCTCGATGTGGATGTCATCAAGACTGCCGGCTGGGCGGTCGCCCGTGACAAGTCGTTGTCTGGCGAGTATGACGCATCACACATGCTGACGCCGATGCCGTTGGCAATGTCGATGGGTGCGGGTTCTACCGCGATGCCTTTCCGCATGCCGCTGGTGGAGAACATCAACGGGCAGGCGATCGTGCTGCATGTCAAACACAAGGACAAGCGCGATCCGAAGCAATGGAAAGGCTTCAAATTCGGCGTGCCCTTCGACTACTCGATGCACAACTTCCTGTTGCGGTATTACGTCGCCGAGTTTGGTCTCGACCCGGACAAGGACATCCAGATCCGGGTCGTGCCGCCACCGGAGATGGTCGCCAACCTGCGTGCCGGCAATCTCGATGGATACCTTTCGCCGGATCCGTTCAACCAGCGTGCCGTCTGGGAGAAAGTTGGGTTCCTACATCTTTTGACAAAAGACATCTGGGAAGGTCACCCGTGTTGTGCTTTTGCCTGTTCTGAAAAGTTCACGCAAGAGTTGCCAAACACCTACGGCGCTTTGATGAAAGCGATCGTCGATGCGACGGCTTACTCCCAGAAGGCCGAGAACCGGTTGGAGATTTCCAAAGCGATTGCGCCGAAGAACTATCTCAACCAACCGGAGGCGGTTATCGCGCAGGTCCTGACCGGGCGATACGCGGACGGGCTTGGCAATGTCAAAAACGATCCGAAGCGGATCGATTTCGATCCCTTCCCGTGGCATTCGATGGGTGTCTGGATTCTCACCCAAATGAAGCGGTGGGGCTACATCGAGGGCGACATCGATTACAAGCGGATCGCCGAAGAGGTCTATCTGGCTTCGGATGCCAGCAAGATCATGCACGAGCTCGGTTATGACGTGCCGGACCACACCTATGAGAACTACACCATCATGGGTAAGGAGTTCGACCCGGCCAAAGCCGAGGAGTACGTCAACAGTTTCGCGATAAAGCGAACCTAATCGAAAGCAGAAAAGGGGGGTGGGCATTGGCCCACCCCAGTGACCGAGATATCTATGCTGAATTCACTGAATTTTAGAGCGGCGCTGGTTTCTATCGGATTGCTTGTGTTGCTGCTCGGCATCTGGGAAGCCGCGCATCAGGCGCCGGAGTCGAGCAAACCACTGACCGAGTACGAGATGCTGATGGGCGGTGCTGATCAGGAGGCGAGGGTTCCTCCGCCGTCTGATATTTTAAGCCTTGCGTTTGAGGAGTTATCGAACCCGTTCTACGACGCAGGACCCAACGACAAAGGGATCGGAATTCAGCTGGCGTATTCGATTTATCGGGTCCTGACGGGTTTCTTCCTGGCTGCTCTGATAGCGATTCCGGTCGGTTTCCTGATCGGGATGTCGCCATTGATGCAGAAGGCGCTCAATCCGTTTATACAAGTCCTCAAGCCGATCTCGCCGCTGGCCTGGATGCCGTTGGCGCTGTTTATCATCAAAGACTCCGAGACGTCGTCGATCTTCGTTATTTTCATCTGCTCTATCTGGCCGATGCTGATCAACACGGCGTTTGGCGTAGCGAGTGTGCGGAAAGACTGGGTCAACGTTGCCAGAACGCATGAGCTGTCGCCGTTGCGAACGGCGTTGTTGGTCATTCTGCCCGCCGCGGCCCCAACCATTCTGACCGGGATGCGGATTTCGATCGGTATCGCCTGGCTGGTTATCGTCGCCGCCGAGATGCTGGTAGGCGGCACCGGCATCGGCTACTACGTCTGGAACGAGTGGAACAACCTCGACCTGACCAGCGTTATTTTTTCCATCCTGATGATCGGCCTGGTCGGTATGTTGCTCGACCTCGCGTTGTCGGCGGCGACCAGACTCGTCGCTTACGAAGAATGAGGCCGAACCTATGAAAAGACATTTTCTCGAGATCGAAAACCTTGCGCGGCGTTTCCCGGGGCAAGAGGGCGAACTGACCATCTTCGAAAACGCCAATTTTACGATTGAGAAGGGCGAGTTCGTTTGCATTATCGGCCATTCGGGTTGCGGCAAGTCGACCATCATGAACGTGTTGGCGGGGCTGGATAAGCCGAGCGAAGGTCTGGTGTTCATGGACGGCGTCGAAGTATCCGGGCCGAGTCTGGACCGCGGCGTGGTATTCCAGAACTATTCCCTGCTGCCCTGGTTGACGGCACTGCAAAACGTCACGTTCGCCGTTCAGTCGCGCTGGCCGCAGTGGACCAAGCAGCAAGTGCGTGACCACAGTTACAAGTACCTCACCATGGTCGGACTCGGCGACGGCGCCGAGTTGCGCAAGCCGTCTCAGTTATCCGGCGGGATGCGCCAGCGCGTCTCGATCGCCCGCGCTTTCGCGATCCAGCCGAAGCTGTTGTTACTCGATGAGCCCTTCGGTGCGCTGGATGCGTTGACTCGAGGCACTATCCAAGACGAATTGGTACGGATCTGTGATGCGACCCATCAGACGGTGTTCATGATTACCCACGATGTGGACGAGGCGATCCTGCTCGCTGACCGAATTCTGCTGATGACTAATGGTCCGCAGGCTCGTATTGCGGAGTCCGTGCGTGTGGATCTTGCGCACCCGCGGCTGCGCAGCAAAATCATTCATGACCCTGGCTACTACCCCATTCGCAATCACCTCGTCGATTTCCTTGTAAGACGCTCTGAGGAGTTGTCTGGGTCTGCGCAAGAGGAGGGTACGCCCTTGGTTGCCCCTGGCGACACCCCCGTCGATGTCAATCCTGCCGCCGATGCCGGCGTCGCCGGGAGCCAGAAAACGACGCTGTCCAGTGTGGAAGCCAGCTAATTCCAAGCCACTAATCCGGGACTACCTATGACCGCCTGTGCACAAGAAACAACCAGCCTTTCGACGCCTGCCCCCGATGTTGAGACCGATTCGCGTGTGCCGGTCACGGTGCTGACGGGATTCCTGGGCTCTGGGAAGACGACGTTGTTGAATCGGATCCTGACGGAAGAACACGGTAAGCGGATTGCCGTGATCGAAAACGAGTACGGCGAAATCGGTATCGATCACGAGCTCGTGGTGCAGGCCGATGAAGAGATCTTCGAAATGAACAACGGTTGCATCTGCTGCACCGTTCGCGGCGACTTGATTCGGATACTCGGTCGCTTGATGCGTCGTAAAGATCGGTTCGATCACATCATTATCGAAACGACGGGAATGGCGGACCCGGGTCCCGTCGCGCAGACCTTTTTCATGGACGACGAAGTCAAAGAAAAACTTCGTCTCGATGCCATCGTTACCTTAGTAGACGCCCGGCACGTGCTGCAACATCTCGACAGCGACGAATGCCACGCGCAGATCGCGTTTGCCGATGTCCTGCTTCTGAACAAGCGCGACCTCGTTAGCGAGTCTGATTTGGCAGCACTCGAGCAGCGTGTGCGCGAGCTGAACCGCTTCGCAACGGTGGTTGGCACGGAGTATGGCAGGGTCGATCTCGATCAGGTGTTGGGCATTCGTGCGTTCGATCTGCAGGCCCGCGCGGAAGAGACCCCGGAACTGCTGAAAGAGGAGCTCCCGTTCGAATGGGCGGGTATCTACGAACTGGCACCGGGACGCTATGAAATGACGCTGCAGCCAGGCCCGGATCCGACGATTGATTTTGTTCTGGCGGGCCCGGGTATGGATCAAGCCGAGGTTTTCGCGTCCACGAAGCGCGCCTCTATCCTGATGTACTCCGGGGAAGCAACCGGGGTCGAAAACGAATCGGGCGTAGAACCGGGCGACCGGCTTTATCGTTTGCCAGTGGATGAGTCAGATGGCGCAACGGTGACACTGCAGATTGAACAAGCCGGGCAGTACGCGCTATTCACACAGCACCTGGCCGAGGAATTCGAGCTGAGTCTCAGCCAAGCCGGAGCGAGTCTTGAGCCGATTCAGCAATATGAATACGCCAGCCCACATGAACACGACGACAGTGTCGGCTCGGTTGGAATCACCCTGCCTGGTGATCTCAACAAGGATCGTTTCGAGGCCTGGATGGTTGACCTGTTGCGTCGGCGGGGTGTCGATATCTTCCGAGCCAAGGGTGTGCTGAGTCTGGCTGGCGATAACAACCGTTTTGTGTTTCAAGGCGTCCACATGTTGTTTGACGGCGAGGCCGGGCGGCCCTGGGAGGACAGTTCGAAACGCGGGAGTCAGTTGATTTTTATCGGTCGCAACCTGGACCGGGCGGAACTGAACGAGGGGCTGCAGGCGTGTCTGGGTTAGCGGCTATCGCAACACGCCAGCCTTTCGGCATCAATGCGACGCACGTGCTAGACGATGCGGTCGCCGATGCGGTGGTTGCCGCAAGCGGTGAATGGATCGCCGTCGGTACGGCAGCGGGTGGCGTTCTACGATTCGACTACGCGGGCAACCAGACCGGTGATTGGCAGGCGCACAGCAGCGGTGTTATCCGCATGCGGCTACAGCCGGGACAAGGCGATCAACTGGCAACGGCCGGTGAGGATGGTCGCGTCATGCTGTGGAACTGTCGCGACGGTGTCGAGATTGGATGCCTTTTGGACGAGCGAAGCTGGGTTGAACACCTGGCTTGGACGCCGGACGGAAGCGTACTGGCGGTAGCCGCTCGCAAGACCCTGTCGCTGTGGAAAGGTGCCGACGCACTGGGTATGTGGTACGACGCCAAACGTCACATCCTGGCCTTGGCATGGGCGCCGGATGGGCGTCGGTTGGCGACCGCTGCCAACAAGGGACTCTATCTTTGGCGGATTGGCAAAGCGGGCAATGAGGCTGCCGACCCTGTGCAGTTGTTGAGTTTCCCCGGGGCGCCGGTTTCGGTTGCGTGGCAGCCCAACGGGGGCGCGTTGGCTGCTGGCACCCAGGACGGCTTCCTGCAGATCTGGCGGTCCAGCGGACTCGGTCGCGCAGGTGCTAAAAACCGCGCCAGTCAGCTTACGATGAAAGGCTACCCGAGCAAGGTTTCCTGCCTGTCTTGGCACCCGTCTCGAGCGCTGATTGCGAGTGCGGGTGGACCCGACATCGTGCTGTGGCATCTCCCCCGAATTGGTGGTAGCGCCAAGGGCCAGCCTTTGCGGCATCACGGCACCACGATAACGGTACTGGGTTGGTCTCCTGACGGCAGCTTCCTTGCTTCCGGCGATCGCGCCGGTCGCCTATGTATTTGGAACGCGAGCGGCGACGCGCTTTTTACACAGACGTTTAATGGCGAAATCAGTGTATTGCGTTGGTTTCCCGACTCGAAGCAGTTGCTGATCGGCGACATCGCTGGAGGGCTGTGTTTCCTGGGCCAATTCGACGCGGACCCCGGCAAAACGCCGAAGAGTCCCGAGGCGGGAGCGAGGCTGTGAAATCTTGCTGGTCCATGCGATGCCCGCGATCAGTCGATCGACCATCGAACTTATTCGAAAAAGAGCCGGCGTCGGGCCAAGAGCCCGCGACCAGCTTCCGCATGTTTCTGACAGAGAGTGGCCTACCGACGACGGGTGTTTGTCGTTGGATCGAGAGGCCCGTGTCGGTCCCCGAAAAAGCGCCGCCGGGTAACTACCAAATTTGCATCCACACACAGAGGTTTAACGAAATGACAATCACGACGCATGATCACAATCGTTCACGAAAGAAAGGTGCCCTGACCCGTGTCATCGGTGCCGGGTTTGCGATGTTTGCGCCGCTCGCGGCGGCTCACCACCCGCTGGGCGGACAGACACCCGAGACCTTTACTCAGGGGCTTTTGTCTGGTTTCGGCCACCCGATCCTGGGCATCGACCATTTCGCGTTTTTGCTGGTTGTTGCCTTGCTTAGCATCGCGTTGATCGGAAAGGCGAGGTATCTCGTACCGTTAGCCTTCGTTGGTGCCACCGTTGTGGGTACCTTGTACCACCTGGGTGCGGCCGATTTGCCATGGTCCGAGAGCATCATTGCCTTGTCGGTTCTGCTCGGCGGTTTGTTTGTGCTCCTGAAGGGTAGCGCGTCAGCGTTGCTGCTCGCCGTGATGGTCGGTGCAGCCGGGGTATTCCATGGCTATGCCTATGGCGAGGCAATCGTCGGCGCCGAGACGTCGCCGCTGCTTTCTTACCTGCTCGGATTCTCGATCATGCAGTACGCCATCATCGTCGGCATCAGCAAGCTCTTGCAGATGCTCGCCGACCGCTCCGAAAAACTGCATGGCTTTGCGGCGCGCTTTGGCGGGATCTCGGCAACAGCGGTTGGTGCGCTGCTCTTGGGTTTCAGTCTTACCTGATCGGGTATCACCGAATCAGCAGTGCCAACTAACCGGGGCTGTTCGTAACAACGCTAGGTTACTCAATTAACAACGAGAGCATTTCGATGTCTGACAACATTCTCATTACACCGGCGCATCTCAAGCAGATGGCCGAATCGACACCCACCGTCATAATCGATACCCGAGCGCCGGATGCCTACGCCGACGGGCATATCCCGGGGGCCGTCAATATTCACGATATCTTTACGTTTCTCGCGACTTCGTCGAAAGAAGGGCTGGAGGAACTGCGCGGCAAGTTCGCCGAAGCGTTTGGCGCAGCAGGTTTGTCTGGTGAAGAAGTCGCTGTGATGTACGAGGACAGCATGAATACCGGGTTCGGACAGTCATGTCGGGGCTTCTTCCTGCTGCAATTCCTTGGCTACCCGAAGGCCGCCGTGCTGCATGGCGGTTACCGGGCATGGGTCGCAGAGAACATGCCAGTGACGACGGATGTGCCGTCACCAGCCGTCAAGGAATTCCCGATCGATCTGTCGTCGTCTGACCTCATGTTGACGCAACAGGATATGTTGTCATCAATTGCCGACGATAAAATCGTCAAGCTAGACGTGCGTGACGTGGACGAATGGGTGGGAACCAGTTCGTCACCCTATGGCATCGATTTCTGTCCCCGCAAGGGGCGGATCCCCGGTGCCGTCTGGCTCGAGTGGTACCGGATGATGAAGCCCGGCGAAGAAGTACCGATGTTCAAGAGTAAGGAAGAGATCCAGGCCGAATGCGCGACGGTCGGCATCACCCCCGATTCGACCGTCTACCTCTATTGCTTCAAGGGAGCCCGGGCATCAAACACCTACGTGGCGTTGAAAGAGGCCGGCGTGGAGGATGTCAGGATGTATTTCGGATCCTGGAACGAGTGGTCGCGAGATCCGGATCTACCGATCGAAACGGGTCACCCGGCAGGCGCATGGAAAGCCGCGTGAGGCTCGGATAATACTGAGCGGCATTATCCAGGCCGTTCATGGTATGGCCGCGGTCGCATGGGTCGGTGGGATATTTTTCGCCCACATGGCCTAGCGACCGGCGGCACATAAGTCGATCTCGCCGCCCCTGCTGGCTAATGCCGTCATGGCCAAAAGGAGGTCGGTGATGGCGACCAACCTGACGCCAGTTGTCACCGCGATGGGTATCGCAGGACCTTCCGTGTAGATAAAGTTCGGTAGCGCTTGCGCGAGGCGGAAAGGCTGGGCCGTTGAGCGACATTAGCGGGCCTTAGTCTTGTTTAACGGTTACCCCAGATCTTCGACACGGCGCGATCGTTGCCGAGAAATCCGACAATCAGGCAGACCGCACCAACGATAAAGAATATGACAACCGGTGCGATGTAGCCGGCTGCGCTTTGGTTGAGCGCGAAGAACGCAGCGACGCCACAAAGAATCATGAATAGCACGCCAACGGCGATCAGTATCTTGCGATTGAGAGGCTTGTGGGCGAAAGGGTCATCGCCTTGTTCGAGTGGCCTGAGTATCGGTCCAAAAACTGTTCTTAGCGATTGTTTGATCATCAGTTCAGAAGATTAATCCGGGTCATTTAGCGGAAAACAGGACTCGCCAATGCTTTGACAATGGCGGTAGCTGCGGAAGTTCGATTATCTACGCCAATCTTACCGAATACGGTTTCCAGGTGTTTGTTGACGGTCCTGGGGCTCAAATCGAGGATTTCGGCGATCTCCTTGTTTGATTTGCCCTGCGAGATCCAAAATGCCACCTCTGCTTCTCTCGGAGTGAATCGGTACTTCTCCGACAAGGCCGCGACGTCTTTGCTTATATCCTGCTCGACGATGCGAATTACGTGTTCATCGCTGTTTGCCTCACCGAGATAGGTGATCACGAGTTTTACGTCGTCGTCTGTTCGGATGACGTAGTCGAACGCTTGCGATTCTTCAGGTTTGTTGAGTTGACCTCTTAGCCAGCTAATCGCTTTTTCTGCAAGATTGCTGGTAGACGTTGAAAGCCCCGAGACGGCGGACTCCAGCAACCGAGTGGCCTCGGGTGTGCTCCATATTACGGCACCATCTTCGCGCGTCGCGACAAGGTAGCGGCGGCTCTTGTCAAGCGCCGTATGCGCGCTGCGTGCCATGCGGGCGTTGGCAATATGCACTTGCATACGCGCAAGCATTTCATCAGGGGAAACGGGCTTGGTTAGATAATCCACACCGCCAGCCTCAAGCGCCTCGATGATGTGCTCTGTTGCGCTCAAGCCAGTCATAAAGATCACTGGGATATGTTTGAATTCACGACGCTGCTTGAGTCTCCGACAGGTTTCAAACCCATCAAGCCCAGGCATCTTGGCATCCATCAGGACGACGTCGGGCGTCGCGCTGTCCACGAGTTTCAAGGCATGTTCGCCGCTTGGTGAGACCAGAACGGTCACGCCGATGGATTCGAGGGCGTCGGTCAGCATACTGAGCGTGGCTGGCGAGTCGTCGACAACCAAGACCACGGCTCGGACCGGGCGAGTCGCCAAGTCAGCGTTATTCATGCGAACCACCAAGCAGTTCGAGAAATGCGTTTATCTCAAAAGACTCAATGGAGGCCTTTAAGCGTTTGAGTAATGGAGAGGCTTCCGGGTATCTGCCCATAAGGGTCTCGAGCTTTGCCTGGATTCCTCTGATGTGCCCAATCTCACACAGCCTTTGCAGCTCTTGTCGCTGGGCGATGGGGAGCAGGGCATGGAGTTCTGTCAGTGGTGGGGCTGGCGCTGGCCGTTGTTCAACCAGGTGCGCCCGTCCCATGGCTTCTTGCTCGAACTCCCAGCGGATATCAAGAAGATCGCCCAGGCTGTTCAGAAGCTTGCGGACGTGAATCGGCTTGATGAGGTAGGAGTTGTGCGGTGCCTCCTCGCGTTCCGTATCCACCAGTTCTGCGGCGTCGGCCGAGATCATGACGATCGGCTGCTTATTGAATCCGGCCTGCCTGAGGGTTGCCGCGAGTTCCCAGCCGTTCATCCCTGGCATTGAAATATCCAAGAGAAAAATATCCGCCGGCGTCTGACCCGCCAGCCTGAGGCAGCTTTCACCATTCGGGGCCAGCAACACCACGAAACCGAGAGGGGCCAAGATATCCTCGATCAACCCAAGATGTGCGGGTTCGTCGTCTGCGACTATGATCGTCCGCCTGCGACCCTGGTAGCCGACAATCCTGTTTTCGGGTTGCGGCGAAACGCGTTTCCCTTCAACGGACGGTAGATAAAGCTTCAGCGCGGCCGTGGTGCCTTTGCCCAAATCACTGGTCAAGGTAAGCTCGCCGCCCATGACCTCTGCGAGTAGCTTCGATATCGCGAGACCGAGGCCGGTGCCCTTTGCGGCTTGCGCGCTCGGCGTGTTAACTCGCTCGAATGGCAGGAAAACCCGTTCGAGTTCTTCGCTGGGGATGCCGGTGCCAGTGTCCTGGATAGCGAACTCTGCCACCTGTGCGTGATACACCAGTTTCAGGGTTACGTGCCCTGTCTTGGTAAACTTGACGGCATTGGCGAGCAGGTTTATCAGTGTTTGACGTAGTCTTTTCTGATCTCCGCAAACATAATGTGGCAGCCTGGAAGGACGCTGATAGCGAAATTCTATGCGCTTCGCCTGGCATTGGAGGCGGAAGATGCTGACCAGATCGTCAAGGAAATCGCCGAACGCGAATTGATCACGGTAGATCTGTAGTCGCCCTGACTCAATTTGTGCGATGTCGAGCAGGCCATTTATCAGTTCTGACAAGTGCTCAGCACTCCTGCGAATCGTGGATACGGCATTGCTTGTCTTGCTCGGCGATACCGCATCTTTCTCCAGTAGCTGCGCGTATCCGTAGATCGCATTCAGCGGCGTCCGGAATTCATGCGCCAATCCAACGACGTAACGGCTTTTGGCAAGATTGGCGGTTTCGGCATTCTCTTTCGCTTGCTGAAGCTCCTGATCGGTCTGCTGGTGGGCACTGATCTCACGCACCAAAAGCTCCGTCTGGCGGTTCGATTCGGCTTGCGCGACGACGCGGCTTTCCTGGGCGAGGACGAACAGCCAAGCCAGAACCCCAAACACCAACATGAAGATGACAAAAACCTGAATCAGAACATCACTTACCGCGTCGTCGGAAAGGCCCGACTCGATAGTGGTCTGCAGATAGACAAGACTCAGGACCGCACTGAAAAGGATGCCCACGATGATCAACAGGCCGATGTAGTGGCCAATCCCCGAGTTCAAATAGCTGACCCAACGCGCTGGCAATAGCCAACCGAGTGCGTCGAGCAGTTGGTCCTGAAAGCGCGACTTCTCCTTACAACGATCCTGGCATCGAGCATCGAGCGAACAGCAAAGCGAGCAGATCGTCCCTTCATATGCTGGACAATGCGCCATGTCAGCCAATTCGAAAGTATGCTCACAGATGCAGCAGACGTTCGCGCCAGCTGTGTTTTGCATTTGGAAAGGCTGTCTCGCGATGTAGAAGCGCCCAGATGTGGCCCAGGCGATAATCGGCGCGGAGAAAATGGCAACGCCGAGAGCGATGAACGAAGACATGGATTGCGCAAGTGGACCAAAGAGTCCGGCATAGGCCGCCAATGCGCTAAGAGTCGCTAGTGTCATGGCGCCCACGCCAACGGGGTTTACGTCGAAAAGATGCGCGCGCTTGAACTCAATGTGTGGTGGGCTCAGTCCCAATGGTTTGTTGATCAATAGATCTGAGGCCAAGGCGCCAACCCACGCGACGGCAACGATAGCGTAGAGCCCGAGAATTTGTTCAAGGGCTTTGTAGATGCCAAGTTCCATCAGTATCAAAGCGATGGCGACGTTGAAGATCAGCCAGACGACGCGTCCCGGGGTTACGTCATCGCGAGAAGAAATTGGACCAGGCATGGCCGGCGATGCATTCGTGACGTTGATCTTCATTGAGAAACGACAACGAACACGCCGGTCACGATTACAACGATTTCAGCTGAGGAAAAAACATAACCGAAACCAACCAGGTACATGTGCGAGGGATCCGCGGCTACATCAGCGGGTATACCCGAGCTGAATGCCAAATAGGCGAGGAATGACCCCGCGAGCATTTTCAGACACCCCGGGATTATCCAGCCGGGACCCGCGAGGATGAGCCCGCTCCACCAGTGGAAGTCGCGCGTGGCATTTTTGTCCGGAAGAAAGCGGAGAAAGTCCACTTGCTCACCGATCTGTGCCATCAGCGCGAAGACCACCGAAGCAGCCGCACCGAAGAACAGAAGATTGAATCCCAACTCATCGGTTGCCGCAGTGCCGTGAAAAGACACCCAGTCGTCAACGAAACTATCGGGATGTGCAGCGATAAACACGAACGGGAGTATGTGAAGCAGCAGCCAAAGGGGTTGAGTCCAAAGCTGGAACCTGCTGATGAAGGTGATGCCGTGTGTAACCAGCGGGATTACGACAACCGCGCTGACAAAATAACCGACGGCCAGAGGCACACCGAGAAATAGTTCGAGCGCTGCGGCCATTATTGCCGCTTCGATTGCGAAGAAGATAAACGTGAACGACGCGTAGATCAGCGACGTGACTGTCGAACCGATGTATCCAAAGCCGGCGCCGCGCGACAGCAGGTCTATATCGACGCCGTAGCGAGCCGCGTAATAGGTGATCGGTATGCCGGTGATAAAGATCAGTAAGCTGACGGCGAAGATGGCGGCCACGGCATTCCCAAACCCATAGCTGAGGGTTATTGCGCCGCCAATCGCCTCCAGGGCCAGGAACGATATTGATCCCAGAGCCGTGCTCGACACGCGAAACACCGACCATTTCCTGGCCTTCTTGGCGGTAAAACGTAACGCAAAGTCCTCCAGTGTCTGGTTGGCAACCCACTGGTTATAACGCCGTCGAATTCGCGCAATTTTTTGTACGGTGGCCATTCCTGATACTTCTGAGACGTAATGTTCAAGTTACGTCGGCGCCCGTGCGTGCACCAAAAACGCACTGTTGGTTCGCGGGAGGGCGTTGTCTGCCCGATTTGAGCGCGAGCATTCACAAACGTGGTCGATCGTCGACCACGGTGGGTCTTCAGTCGTTAACACAGCAACCTTCATGCCGAACGCGTGGTGGTAGTTGGCAAAGCTGAGAAACCTGTCCTGAATCACCTCTCATGCTGTCGTGGCGAGCCAACTGTCGCCATACGTCAACTGACGTAGTCGACAGCGCCAGGGTCGGTGCGAGCGTGGTTTGTCACGGAGTTACGTCGTTTGACGTATTGAGGCTGACCGTTCGCAAGGTCCAGTCTTGCACCGTCGCCGCAGCGATCTGCCGGTTCGATTCTGATGATCGCAACCCGGTGTTTTGCTCGGTATCCGATCAGACGTAAGAGGAGTACTACCGTCTATGAATATCCAACGTTCCAAACGAAGCCACGGGACGTGGCGAAAGAAGGCCTGGGCTGCGGCGCTTGGTTTTGCCATGGTGTCACTGTCGTCGGCGTCGCTGGCCGCCAAGCCGCCGACTTCTGAAGTCAACACCACTGGACTCGCAGTCACCGACGACACGGTAACCGTTGGCATCCTGCACTCTGTCACAGGGACCATGGCGATCAGCGAAACGGGATCTGTTCAGGCTGAAAAGCTGGCGATCAAACAGATCAACGACATGGGTGGCGTGCTTGGCCGCAAGATCGAATACATCCAGGAAGACGGCGCGAGCGATTGGCCGACCTTTGCGGAAAAAGCCAAAAAATTGCTGGTTCGTGACAAGGTCGCGGCAGTCATGGGGTGCTGGACTTCGGCATCACGAAAAGCCGTACTGCCGGTGTTCGAGCAATACAACGGCATGCTCTATTACCCAACATTCTACGAGGGCCTCGAACAATCGCCAAACGTCATCTACACCGGTCAGGAAGCAACCCAACAGATCCTTGCGGGTATCGATTGGGTGGTGAAAGAGAAAGGCGCAAAGTCCTTCTTTCTGCTCGGGTCCGATTACATCTGGCCACGCACCTCGAACAAGATCGCGCGTAAGCACATCGAGAAGCTTGGCCTGAAGGTGGTCGGTGAGGAGTACTACCCTCTGGGTCATACTCAGTTCAATTCGGTTATAAACAAGATCCGTCTGAAAAAGCCAGATGTCATCTACGCGATCGTCGTGGGTGGATCAAACGTTGCTTTCTACAAGCAGCTGAAAGCAGCCGGCATTGACCTCACCAAGGAAAAGCCGCTTCTCAAAACCATCTCTGTTACTGAAGACGAGATACTCGGTATCGGCGGTGAGAATATTGAAGGCGCCTATGCCGCGATGAAGTACTTCCAGTCATTGGAGAACGACAACAACAAGGCGTTCGTCAAGGCGTTTAAGGAAATGTGGGGTGACGACATAGTCATCGGTGATGTTACCCAGGCCGCCTATCTCGGCCCATGGTTGTGGAAGGCCGCGGTTGAAAAAGCCGGCAGCTTCGATATCGACAAGATCCGTGAGGCTTCGCCTGGTATCGAGCTGACGACTGCTCCTGAAGGATACGTTCGAATCCACGAGAACCACCATCTGTGGAGCAAGACCCGTGTCGGTCGCGCCAAGGCAGATGGGCAGTACGAAGTGGTCTTCGAAACGGCCGAACTGATGGAGCCGGATCCGTTTCCGAAAGGTTATCAGTGATCTGAAAGCGCGCCACTGTCCGACAGGAGGTCGGGCGGTGGCCACTTCGCTACGTTGCTTTGCGCAACACGCTCTACGGAAATTTCCCGCAGTCACAACGAGAGGCCAGGCGGATGTTTGACGGCTACACAATGAGCGAGCTCGGTTCGATCTTTGCGATGCAAGGCTTCGCCGGACTCATTCTCTTCTCGATTTTCGTGCTGATGGCGCTTGGCCTGGCAATAATTTTTGGCCAGATGGGCGTTATCAACATGGCGCATGGCGAGTTCATGATCCTGGGTGCCTACGTTACCTACATGTGCTCCAATTTTTTCGCAGACTACATCCCGGGACTTTTCAGTATCTATTTCTTCGTCGCGATGATCCTGTCGTTCATTGTGGCCGGCGCCCTGGGCATGCTTGTTGAGTGGGCGCTGATCAAGCGTCTTTACAACGTCCCCTGGATACCTGCTTGCCACCTGGGCTCCTGATCCTCCAGCAGACTTACCGCACGGTCTTTGGTGCAAGAGAGAAGGGCGTCACCATCCCTGACTGGATGATGGGCTCCTACCAGTTAACCGATCTTGTTGAGGTTCCAATCAACGGGATCTTCTTCATGGTTCTCACGATCGTCATCACCGCTGCCGTCTACTACCTGCTGTTCCGGTCCGGCTGGGGTCGGCAGGTTAGGGCCGTGACCCAAAATCGGGTTATGTCCGGCGCGGTAGGGATCAATACCGAAAAGGTCGATCGGCTGACCTTCGGAATCGGTTGTGGCATTGCCGGTATCGCCGGCAGCGCGTTCACGATGATCGGCTCGACCGGTCCGACACAGCCATGCATCGTCATACCTCCTTGTCTTGTTTTGGTCTCGAGTCTCTTCCACATCGCTTCCGCCTCCAATCTCCCATCTCAATCCCATATCCACTCATCCAAGTCCTTACCTTCACTCTCGCATCCTATGCCTCCACGGCTTCAAATCCGTCCTGTACCGACATTCGACAACTCTTTGAAGATTTAACGGGACCGACTTTGTCGCATCGCACCTGATGGCCTTATCGTGGTCTCCACTACTCGACATCTTCCGCCTAAACCTGGTCGGTAAGTACCTGACCTATGCCTTTGTCGCGATCGGCCTGGTTCTTTGCTGGGGTTACGGCGGCATACTGAGCCTTGGCCAAGGCGTGTTTTTTGGATTGGGCGGCTACTGCATGGCGATGTTTCTAAAACTCGAGGCATCGACCCCGGAGGCGACCAAGATCCAATCGACGCCTGGCATTCCCGACTTCATGGACTGGAACCAGTTGACAGAGCTGCCATGGTTCTGGGAACCCTTCCACAGTTTCGGATTACCCTGATCGCCATCATCGTTGTCCCGGCTGTATTCGCTTTCATTATCGGCGTGGCAATGTTCAAGCGCCGCGTAGGTGGTGTCTATTTTGCGATCATCACGCAGGCAATCGCCGCGATTATGACGATTCTGATCATCGGTCAGCAGGGCTACACCGGCGGTGTCAACGGCATCACCGATCTGCGTACGCTGATGGGCTGGGATATCCGCAGTGACGAAGCGAAATACATCCTTTACTTCGTCAATGCGCTGCTCCTATTGATGGTCATTCTGCTATCGCTGTTCATCCGGCAATCCAAGCTCGGGCGGATCATGGTGGCGATGCGTGAGAAAGAAGATCGCGTCCGCTTCTCAGGCTACAGTGTGGCGAACTTCAAGATCTTCATCTTCTGCTTCGCGGCGTCGGTTTCGGCCATAGGCGGCGCGATGTTCACGCTGCAAGTCGGTTTCATGTCGCCTTCGTTCGTTGGCATCGTGCCGTCGATCGAGATGGTTATCTTTGCTGCCGTCGGTGGCCGCTTGTCAGTGCTTGGCGCGGTCTATGGGGCTTTGCTCGTTAATTTCGCCAAGACGTCGTTCTCCGAAGCCTTCCCTGAACTCTGGCTGTTTGCGATGGGCGCACTTTTTATTGGTGTGGTGCTCGCCTTCCCCAATGGCTTGCCGGTCTGTACCGACCTACGTCGCGCCATTCTTTAGCAGGCTTTCCGGGAAAAAGGGCGGTTTCTTTGATCGGTCTGTGACCTTTAACGGGCAACCCGAGGAAGGAGGTTTGAAGTGACCGTACATCCCAAGGACTTCGTATTGGCGGTCGAGGGATTGACCGTGTCGTTTGATGGATTCAAGGCGGTCGACGACATGAATTTATATGTCGATGAAAACGAGATCCGCGTGATCATTGGGCCTAATGGCGCGGGCAAGACCACGGTGCTGGATCTGATTTGCGGGCGAACCAAGGCCTCGGAGGGCTCGATACGCTTTCGTGGCAAAGAACTCACCAAGATGAAAGAGAACCAGATCGTACACGCGGGCGTCGGACGCAAGTTCCAGAATCCCTCGATCTATGAAGATCTTTCCGTTTTTGAAAATCTCGAGATTTCCTATCCGAAGGGACGTTCGGTGTTTGGTGCGCTGACTTTCCAGCGCGACAAAAAGGTGATCGAACGCATTGAGGAAGTCGCTGAGACGATTTTCCTCGCCGATCAACTTCATACGTCCGCCGACCTCCTCAGTCATGGGCAAAAGCAGTGGTTGGAAATCGGCATGCTCCTGATCCAGGACCCAGAGCTTTTGATGCTCGACGAGCCGGTGGCCGGCATGAGCGTGAGCGAACGCAAAAAGACCGCCGAACTGCTCCACACAATCATTCAAAACCGTTCGGTTCTGGTCATCGAGCACGACATGAAGTTCGTCGAAGACATTGCTCACAGGGTCACGGTTATGCACCAGGGAAAAATCCTGTCGGAAGGCTCCATGGAGCACGTCCAGAACGATCCCAAGGTCATTGAGGTTTACCTGGGCCACTGACCCGGTAAGGAGAAATACGAAATGTTATCGGTAGCCGATTACCACGTTGCCTACGGGCAGAGTGAAGTAATCCATGGGATGGATTTCGAGATGAAACCCAACGAGATCGTTGCCGTCATGGGCCGCAACGGGATGGGTAAAACGACCCTGATGAAGGCTCTGATGGGCATCATGCCGTCACGAGCCGGTGCCATCACCCTGGACGGTGAATCGATTGCACATCTAAAAAGCCACAAGCGCGTCGAGAAGGGGCTGGGATACGTCCCGCAGGGGCGGATGATTTTTTCAACGATGACCGTTCAGGAAAACATCGAGACCGGGCTGGTCACAACGAAGCGAAAAAAGGTCCCGGAGGATCTCTACGAGCTGTTTCCGGTGCTACTGGAAATGCGCAAACGACGCGGCGGCAACCTGTCCGGCGGGCAGCAGCAGCAGTTGGCAATTGCCAGGGCGCTAGCCAGCAACCCGAAAGTGCTTTTGCTCGATGAGCCGACGGAAGGTATTCAACCCTCGATCATCAAAGAGATGGCGCGGGTGTTGAAGCGTATTCGCGATGAGCGCGGCCTAAGCATCCTGGTCTCGGAGCAGGTGCTTAGTTTCGCCTTGGATGTCGCAGATCGCGTCATCGTTTTGGAGAACGGCCGCGTGGTCCATGAGGATGTCCGCGAAGACATCGATGAACAAAAGATAGCCGGCTACCTGTCTGTGTAGGTGGTTTTCGAAGATGGTACCCAGTGACGTAGAGGAGTGAAGGTATGACTGACACACTGATCAAGATTGATCTAAGCAAATCGCCATACGAGCATGACAATATTCATAACCGTTGGCACCCCGATATCCCGATGGTAGCGACGGTCAAGCCGGGCGATGATTTCATCGTCGAGTGTATGGACTGGACCGGCGGACAAATAAAGAATGACGATGATGCGTCTGATGTGCGCGACGTCGACTTGAGCCAGGTGCATTTCCTGAGCGGCCCGATCGGCGTCGAAGGCGCTGAGCCCGGCGATCTGCTGGTGGTCGATATCCTTGATATCGGCACCTTTCCAGAGAGCGAGTGGGGCTTCAATGGCTTCTTCTCAAAGCAGAACGGCGGAGGCTTCCTAACCGACCACTTCCCGGAAGCGCAAAAGTCAATCTGGGACATCGATGGTATGATGACCAGTTCCCGACATATCCCCGGCGTTGAGTTTGCGGGACTCGTGCATCCAGGATTGATTGGCTGTCTGCCGTCCAAAGAGATGCTCAACGAATGGAACACGCGAGAGACAGATCTCTTCAATACAGACCCGGAGCGCGTCCCACCGCTCGCCGCGCTTCCCTATGCCGACACGGCACACATGGGGCGAATGAAAGACGACGAGGCGAAAGCGGCGGCGGCGGAAGCCGCGAGAACGGTTCCCCCCCGCGAGCATGGCGGTAACTGGATATCAAGACCTGTCGCGCGGCTCGCAGGTTTACTTCCCGGTTTACGTGAACGGCGGTGGTTTGTCGGTCGGTGACCTTCACTTTAGCCAGGGCGATGGCGAGATCACGTTTTGTGGCGCCATCGAAATGGCCGGCTGGATTCACAGCGGGTCAGCCTGGTCAAGGACGGGATGAGCAAATACGGCATCAAGAATCCAATCTTCAAGCCGAGTCCGATAAAGCCCGACTACAAGGATTATCTTATCTTCGAGGGCATCTCCGTTGACGAAGGCGGCAAGCAGCACTATCTCGACGTGCACATCGCTTATCGCCAAGCATGCCTGAACGCCATCGAGTACATGAAGAAGTTCGGTTACAGCGGCGCTCAGGCGTACGGCATTCTTGGTACGGCACCGGTGCAGGGCCATATCAGCGGGGTCGTCGATATACCGAACGCCTGTGCGACGTTGTGGTTGCCCACCGAGGTGTTCGATTTCGACATCAAACCCAACGCGGATGGGCCGACCAAAGCGATCGATGGTTCGGTCGACGTGCCGCTGGCGCCGGACAAGGAGTAGCGATATGCCTTTGTATGATTACCAATGCCCGCACTGTGGGCCGTTTGATGATCTGCAACCGGTGTCCGCGGCGTCAGAACCTGCTGCGTGTCCGTATTGCGGAACGGATTCTCCGAGAATGATTCGCGCACCGCAGGTCCTTGGTATGGATGCTTCGTTACGGACGGCTTACTCGGTTAACGAAAAGAGCCGGCATGAACCGATGTTTTCAACCCAGGAGGCCCGTGATTATGGTCACGAACATGGGCCGGGATGCTCCTGTTGCAGCGGCGGGAAAGTCGGCAAGTCGTCCGCGCTCTATGGCGCCGATGGCAGCAAGATGTTTCCGACCAAGCGCCCATGGATGATCAGCCACTGAAAAGCGGTTGGCATTGGTAGAGACAAGAAAGCCCGGCTTCACGCCGGGCTTTCTTTATGTGCCGGGCTGGAACGTTGCGCCATGGAAGGCTCGCTTACTTGTTTTCGCGGTTTCCGATCAGGTTATCGACAACGGTTGGGTGGCCGGTCCCTCGGTCCGGTGGACAGGAAACCGGGCGAACGACCGGCCATGGAAGGCCGGGCCGGAACGTTGCGCCATGGAAGGCTCGCTTACTTGTTTTCGCGGTTTCCGATCAGGTTATCGACAACGGTTGGATCAGCAAGGGTCGAGGTATCGCCCAAGGCGTCGATCTCATTGGCCGCGATCTTGCGCAGAATGCGGCGCATGATCTTGCCCGAGCGGGTCTTTGGCAGACCAGGTGCCCATTGAATCAGATTGACCTTGGCGATCGGCCCGATTTCTGAGCGAACCAACTTGACCAGTTCGGTCTTCAGTTCGTCCGTGCCTTCTTCGCCGGCCATCAAGGTGACGTAGGCGTAGATTCCCTGGCCGGTGAGATCATGCGGGTAACCGACAACCGCGGCCTCGGCGACTTTGTCGTGCAGGACCAGCGCCGATTCGATCTCGGCGGTCCCAAGGCGGTGGCCGGAGACGTTCAGTACGTCGTCGACGCGCCCAGTGATCCAGTAGTAGCCGTCTTCGTCGCGCCGCGCCCCGTCACCGGTGAAGTAGTAGCCCGGATACATCGCGAAGTAGGTCTCGTAGAAGCGCTTGTGGTCGCCATACACGGTACGCATCATGCTCGGCCACGGGGCCTTGATTGCGAGGTTGCCCTCGGCCGGGTTGCCGTCGATCTCGTTGCCCTGGTCGTCGAGCAGTACCGGCTGCACGCCGAAGAACGGGTTGGTCGCCGATCCCGGCTTCAGCGGCGTGGCGCCCGGTAGCGGGGTCAGCATATGCGCGCCGGTCTCGGTCTGCCACCAGGTGTCGACGATCGGGCAGCGCTCTTCACCGACGACATGGTAGTACCACTCCCAGGCCTCGGGATTGATCGGTTCGCCGACCGTGCCGAGCAGGCGCAGCGATGAGCGCTTGGTCTTCTTGACCGGTTCGTCACCGGCGCCCATCAGCGAACGGATCGCGGTCGGTGCGGTGTAGAAGCTGGCCACGTTGTGCTTGTCGCAGACCTGCCAGAAACGCGAAATATCCGGGTAGGTTGGGATACCCTCGAACATCAGCGTCGTGGCGCCATTCGCCAAGGGTCCGTAGACGATGTAGCTGTGACCGGTGACCCAGCCGACATCCGCAGTACACCAGTAGACTTCGCCGTCCTTGTAGTCGAACACCGTCTTATGCGTCATCGCTGCCTGCAACAGGTAACCGCCGGTGGTGTGCAGCACGCCCTTCGGCTGGCCGGTAGAACCCGAGGTGTAGAGGATGAACAGCGGATCGTCGGCCTCCATCTCTTCGGCCGGGCAGTCGGCCGAGGCCTCGCCAACGGCTTCGTGATACCAGACGTCGCGGCCTTCTTTCCATTCGACCGGATCACCGCCGCGCTGCACGACAATACAGGTGTGGACCTGCGGGCAGGATTCGAGCGCCTTGTCGGCGTTGCGCTTCAGCGGGATCTTCTTGCCGCCGCGCATCGACTGGTCTGAGGTGATGAGCACCTCGCACTCAGCGTTGTTGATGCGGTCTTTCAATGCGTCGGGTGAGAACCCACCAAACACGATCGAGTGCATGGCGCCAATGCGGGTGCAGGCAAGCATGGCCACGGCGGCTTCCGCGAGCATCGGCAGATACAGCGATACGCGATCGCCTTTCTTGACGCCGCGGGCCTTCAGTACGTTGGCGAGTTTGCAGACCTCTTCGTGCAGCTCGCGATAGGTGATCTTGCGGTCTTCGTTCGGATCATCGCCTTCCCAGATGATCGCGACCTGGTCGCCGCGGGTCTCGAGATGTCGGTCCAGGCAGTTGTATGAGACGTTGAGCGTCCCACCCTTGAACCAGTTGATGTGCAGGTCTGCCTGGTCAAACGACCAGTCGAGCACCGTGTCCCACTTCTTGAACCAGGTCAGATAGTTTTCGGCCTGTTCCCCCCAAAAGCCGGCAGGGTCGTCGACCGAGCGGTTGTACATTTCTTCATACTGCTCGGCCGTGATATTGGCTTGGGCAGCAAAGTCTGCAGGCACGGGATAGGTCTTGACCTCTGACATGATTCCTCCTTAGGAAACACTTCGTTATTTGAGATTTGGCCGGCTATTGTTCTAATGGGTTGAAAACCCTGTCAACGAATAGGGTATTAAAGCGCTCAATAATCAGCATGCCCGGTTCGCTGGCCGACGCTGGATATTACGCGCTTACGTCAGAGTTTGCAGGTGTTGCAGCCGATCGCTGAAGGCTGCAGCGGCGGGGGACAGACCCACGCCGCGCCGCGCGATGACCGCGAGACGACGCTCGATCCGTAGACCTGGCACGGCCAGTTCGATGACGTCGGCGTTCTGTTGCATGCCCAGTTGGCTGACAAATGCGAGGTTGCCGGTCGTCGCGACCATCCGCAGGATTGCCGGAATTGACCGCAGTTCCATCACGACGTTGGTTTCGACGCCGGCTTCGCGCAGTCGGCTGTCAATGATCTGGCGCAGCGCGCTGCCGGCCTCGAATGCAACGAAGGCCTGATCGGAAAGATCTGAGACGCGGATTCGACGTCGCCCAACCAGCGGATGGTCGCGTCGGGCGACGAGCACGATGCGGTCGTTGACCAGCGGCGTGACCAGCAGTTCATGGTCGCGGACCGGCAGGGTAACGACGCCAAGCTCCAACTGGCCGGCAACGACATCCTGGGCGATCTCGCTGCTGCCAGCTTCTCTCAGATGGAAACGTACCTGCGGATGTGCCGCGCGAAAGGCCGCGATGGCTTCCGGCAGGATGAACGAGACGGCCGTGGCGCCACCCCCAATCCGCACGGTGCCACCCTCCAACCGTTGGTGGCTTGCGACCATCTCGCGCATCCGGTCGTAGCGCGCAATCAAACCGAGGGCCTCGGCTTCGACTAAGCGGCCAATTTCAGTGAGCTGTGCCCCTTTGCGTCCACGCACCAGCAGCTCAACACCGAGGTGCTCCTCGAGTTGGGTAATTCGGCGCGACAGCGCGGGTTGGGTGATGCCGATGCGCTCGGCGGCACTGGTAACGGCACCCGCATCTGCGACGGCAACGAACGAGCGGAGTAGCACAAGATCCATACTATGCAAAAATAGCATGCTATCTATGCAAAGTATCCATTATACGTATGAAAAACGTTTTGCTATTTTTGCTGATCAAGTTTGGTGGTCGAATTTGCGGCGCGTACCCTGATAGCGGGTTGAACGCCCCGGACCCCCGTTCCAAAACCGACAAAGGTGAATCAATGCTCCAAGCCTACCGAGAACACGTCAACGAACGAGCCGCTCAGGGTGTGCCTCCATTACCGCTCACTGCTGCCCAGGTCGCCGAACTGGTCGAGGTGCTGAAAGCGCCGCCTGCCGGTGAGGAAGAGATGCTGATGTCGCTGTTGGTGGATCGCGTGCCACCGGGCGTCGATGAGGCGGCCTACGTCAAAGCCGGTTTTCTTGCCGCGATCGCGAACGGCGAAGCGCGTTCGCCGCTGATCGAAAAGTCGCGGGCTGTCGAGTTGCTCGGCACGATGTTGGGCGGATACAACATCCAACCGCTGATTGAACTGCTGGATAACGCCGAGCTAGCTGAGTTGGCCGCTGCTCAGTTGAAAAATACCTTGCTCATGTTCGACGCTTTTCACGATGTCGAAGAGAAAGCAAAAGCAGGTAACGGACCGGCGAAAGCGGTGATTCAGTCCTGGGCCGATGCCGAATGGTTCACGCGCAAACAAGACCTCGCTGAGGAGATTCGCCTGGTTGTCTTCAAGGTAACCGGCGAGACCAACACGGATGACCTGTCACCGGCGCAAGACGCGTGGTCACGTCCGGATATCCCGCTGCACGCCCTGGCGATGTTGAAGAACGCCCGCGACGGCATTGAACCCGACGAGCCCGGCAAGGTCGGTCCGATGCAGGCGATTGACGCACTGAAGCAAAAAGGCCTGCCGTTGGCCTACGTTGGCGACGTCGTCGGCACCGGCTCCTCGCGTAAGTCGGCGACCAACTCGGTGTTGTGGCATATGGGCGACGACATCCCCTTCGTGCCCAACAAGCGGGCGGGTGGGGTCGTGCTGGGGGGTAAAATCGCGCCAATTTTCTTCAACACGGTCGAAGACTCCGGCGCCCTGCCGATCGAGTGTCCGGTCGATGATCTCGCCATGGGCGACGTCATCGTACTGAAGCCCTACGAGGGCAAGATAGAAAACGAGGCCGGTGAAGTCATCTCGGAATTCTCGCTGAAGACGGACGTCATTCTCGATGAAGTCAAGGCCGGTGGTCGTATCCCGCTGATCATCGGCCGCAGTCTGACCGCCAAGGCGCGCGAATCACTCGGGCTCGGCCACAGCGATGTGTTCCGCACACCCGTCGACCCAAGCGACAGCGGCAAAGGTTTCACGCTCGCGCAAAAAATGGTCGGCAAGGCCTGCGGTGTGGACGGCATCCGCCCCGGCACCTACTGTGAGCCGCGCATGAGCACCGTAGGCAGCCAGGACACGACCGGGCCGATGACCCGCGACGAGTTGAAAGAGCTGGCCTGCCTCGGTTTTTCCGCCGACCTGGTCATGCAGTCGTTTTGCCACACCGCGGCGTACCCGAAGCCTGTCGACATCAACACGCAGCATACGCTGCCTGACTTCATCCATACGCGCGGTGGTGTCTCCTTGCGCCCGGGTGACGGCATCATCCATAGCTGGTTGAATCGGATGCTGTTGCCGGATCAGGTCGGCACCGGTGGTGATTCGCATACCCGTTTCCCATTGGGTATCTCCTTTCCGGCCGGTTCCGGCCTGGTCGCATTTGGTGCCGCGCTGGGCGTGATTCCGCTCGACATGCCCGAGTCGGTGTTGGTCAGGTTCACCGGCGAGATGCAGCCAGGCATTACGTTGCGGGATCTCGTCAACGCTATCCCGTATGCCGCGCTGCAACGCGGGCTGTTGACGGTCGAAAAGAAAGGTAAAAAGAACGTATATAACGGTCGGATCCTGGAGATCCAGGGGCTGCCAAAACTTACTGTCGAGCAGGCCTTCGAGTTGTCGGATGCGTCAGCGGAACGGTCTGCCGGCGGTTGCACCATCGAGCTGTCTGAGGAATCAGTCGTCGAATACCTGCGCTCCAATATCATTATGCTGCGCTGGATGATCGACAATGGCTACGAGGATGTCCGCACGCTGGAGCGGCGTGCCCGGGCGATGGAAGAGTGGCTCGAAAATCCGGCTCTGATGCGCGCCGATGCCGATGCCGAATATGCCGAAGTGATCGAGATTGATATGTCGGCCATTACGGAGCCGCTGTTGGCATGCCCGAATGACCCGGATGACGTAAAACCCTTGTCGGCGGTCGCCGGTGACAAGATCGACGAGGTGTTCATCGGCTCGTGCATGACCAATATCGGGCATTTTCGCGCCGCCGGTAAATTGCTGCAGGCCTCTGGCGAGGTGATTCCGACACGGTTGTGGATCGCGCCGCCCACCAAGATGGACGAGCACCTACTGATGGAAGAGGGGTACTACAACATCTTTGCGGCAGCCGGTGCCCGTACCGAGATGCCGGGTTGTTCGCTGTGTATGGGTAACCAGGCAAGAATCGCGGCCAACTCGACGGCCGTGTCGACCTCGACGCGTAACTTCCCGAACCGACTCGGGCAGGGTGCGAACGTGTACCTCGCCTCGGCGGAGCTCGCGGCGATTGCGTCGATTCTGGGCAAGCTGCCGACGCCGGCCGAGTACATGGAATATGCGACCAAGATCGACAGCATGGCACCGGAAATCTACCGGTACATGAACTTCGACCAGATGCCGGAGTTTGTCGACTCGGCCAAGCGTGGCCAGGAAGTCGTACTGAAGTTGGCGATTTGACCCAAGGTGTTATTCGAAATGCAGAACCCCGGCCAGCTGGTCGGGGTTTTTTATCGCGCACACCATTGACGGGGACGCTGCCACTTGTTTTTGCAGGCCCCGCATCTGGGGCAGTTCCCGAAGGCTCAATCGTATGGCACTGATCTATGGCATGACTTTGCTGCTGTTCTTTCAGCTGGTTGGTGAGGTTGGGGTACGTGTTTTGGGCGCGCCGGTACCCGGGCCGGTGCTCGGCATGCTGCTGCTGTTTGTACTGCTGGTGATCCGTGGTTCGGTCCCGGCGTGGCTTGAACAGACCACGAGCGGCTTGCTTGCGCATCTTTCCCTGCTGTTTGTTCCGGCTGGCGTTGGGCTGATGGTGCATTTCACTCGACTTGGCGCTGAGTGGGTACCCATCGCCGTCGCATTGTTGCTGAGCACCCTGTTGACCCTGGTCGTGACCGCCTGGGTTATGCAGGGTTTCAGTCGCCTGCTTTCGCGCAGGGAACCGAACCGTGAATGAACCTGATCTAGCGGCGCTTTGGGTCTATCTCTCGGCATCGCCATTGCTGGGGCTCACGGCGACACTGGTCGCATACAGTCTTGCCTATGCGCTATACGAACGGGCCGGTCTGCATCCCCTGCTGAATCCCGTCATCGTGGCCGTGGCTCTGCTGATAGGCCTTTTATTGCTCGCGGATTTCCGCTACGGGACCTACTTCGAAGGCGCGCAGTTTGTCCATTTCCTACTCGGTCCGGCGACAGTCGCATTGGCTGTGCCGCTTTACCGGCAGCTACCGACATTGCGGCGCTTGTGGGCCCCGGTGCTGGCGGCGACCGGTGTTGGTGTGACCGTCGGCGCACTAAGCTCAGTGGGTCTGGCCTGGTTGCTCGGCGCCAGCGTCCAGACCCAGTTGTCGTTTGCCCCAAAATCGGTGACCGCGCCGGTCGCTATGGGAATCTCGGAGCAGATCGGTGGCTTGCCTTCCTTGACCGCGGTGTTGGTCGTGCTCACCGGGATCCTTGGCGCGGTTTTCGGTACCCGCTTGTTCACGCTGCTGGGGATCCGGGACGAGACTGTCAAAGGCATCGCGATGGGTGTAACGGCCCATGGTATCGGCACCGCACGCGCGTTTCAGATCAACAGCGAGATGGGTGCGTTCTCCGGGCTGGCGATGGCACTGTCGGCATTGCTCAGCGCCGCGTTGGTGCCGGCACTCGTACGTTTCCTATCGTTGACCTGAAGACAATGTCCCGATCAAGACGGCCGTTGACCGTACCGACCGCAACGGACGTCGCGAATGTAACGACTCCGCCCGCCCAGATAACTCCACCTTCGGTGCCGCTGGCGTTATAGTCTCAACCATCCAGCAAGGTTTTCACCATTTTCTCTCATCTGCCGTAAAAGCTAGCCATTCATGTCGTCTTCAAACAACCCTGCCGCCAAGACACTTGGCGGTGAACGCCGCGCCTCCGGTTTCAGTGGTGCGAACGCGGAATACATCGACCAACTCTACGAGGTCTTCAGGGAATCGCCTGACCAGGTCTCGGACGAATGGCGCAGTTTTTTTTATGGATTTGAGCACGGTGCGGCGGATGGCACAGACAACGACCAGCCGGTCGCGCCGCGACCCTGCGACGACCAGTCGGCCGCATCGGCGGTCGAGCGCCTGATCCAGGCCTATCGATTGCTGGGACACCTGTTCGCCGACATCGACCCGCTGCAACTGACCGAGCGAAACCGACCGAAGGAGTTGGTGCCGGGTTATTACGGACTCGACGAGAGCTGTCTGCGGCAAAGGGTCAACGTCCTGTCAATCGATGCGGATCACGCGCTGCCGGTCAATGAGGTGATCGATACGCTGGAACGCGTTTATTGTGGAACCCTGGCTTGCGAATACATGCACCTTTCCGCCTCGGATGAGCGACGCTGGATCGAACGTCGACTCGAATCGACTCGGGGGTTTTGGGCAGACCAGCTCGATGACCAGGTCCGGACCGACGTGTTGCGGGATCTGACCGCCGCCGAAGGTCTCGAGCAATACCTGCACCGGCGATATGTTGGCCAAAAGCGCTTCTCGCTGGAAGGGGGTGATTCGCTGATTCCACTGCTCGATGAGATCGTCCAGCGGGGCGGTCGCCACGGTGCAACCGATATCGTCATCGGCATGGCCCATCGTGGCCGTCTCAACGTGTTGGTCAATTTGCTTGGCAAGGCGCCGAGCGAGCTGTTTTCCGAATTCGAGGGGCAGGCCGCCGATGACCCGCGCAGCGGCTCCGGCGATGTGAAATACCACCAGGGTTTTTACTCCGATATCCAAACGCCAGGCGGCCCTGTGCATCTTTCATTGGCGTTCAATCCGTCGCACTTGGAAGTCGTCGCACCGGTCGTTCAGGGGGGCTGCCGCGCCCGCCAGGATCGGCAAACGGATGCCGAGGATCCGACTGACCTGGTGGTGCCGGTCATCGTCCACGGCGATGCGGCGTTCATCGGCCAGGGCGTCGTCACCGAGACACTCAACCTCTCGAAGACGCCCGCTTACGGAACCGGCGGCACGCTTCATATCGTCGTGAACAACCAGATTGGGTTCACCACCAGCGCGCCGCAAGAAGCCCGCTCGACGCTCTATTGCACCGAGGTCGCCAAGCCGATCCAGGCCCCGATTTTCCACGTCAACGGTGACGATCCCGACGCGGTGCTGTTTGTCACGCGGTTAGCGCTCGACTATCGCATGACGTTTCACAACGACGTCGTCATCGATCTGGTCTGCTACCGCCGACAGGGTCACAACGAGGCCGATGAGCCGATGATGACGCAGCCAGAGATGTACCGGCGCATTCGCCAGATGCCGACGGCGCGCGCGCAGTACGCGAAGCGCTTGGTCGATGACGGCATCCTCCAAGGCGCCGACGTGGAGGCAATCTGGGACGACTACCGGACGTCGTTGGAGCAGGGCAAAGTCGTCGTCCGTGAGTTCCTGCACGGCTCGCGGAGTGGCTACGAAGCACACTGGTCGCAGTACTTGGATGCGCGACCTACCGACGCGGTTGATACAACGGTCTCGCTCGACCGCCTGCAGTCACTGGGCGAAAAGATATTGGCGTTGCCGGATAACTTCACCCTGCAGCGCGGCGTCGCTCGCGTGATCGCCGAGCGTCACCGGATGCTCAGCGGCGAGGCAAAGCTCGACTGGGGAATGGCCGAGACACTGGCCTATGCCAGCCTGTTGAGCGAAGGCTACGCGGTTCGGTTATCGGGTCAGGACTCGGTGCGTGGCACGTTCGCGCACCGTCATGTTGCCTTGCATGATCAGGAGACCTTCGAGTCGCACATGCCCTTGGCGAAGCTGTTTGACGGGCAGCCGCGCTTCGAGGCGATCAATTCACTGTTGTCAGAGTTTGCGGTGCTGGGTTTTGAGTATGGCTACGCGACCTCGATGCCGAACACCCTGGTGATCTGGGAGGCGCAGTTCGGTGATTTCGCCAATGGTGCACAGGTCGTCATCGATCAGTTTATTGCCAGCGGGTTCTTGAAGTGGGGCCGCCTGTGCCAGCTGACGCTGTTCCTGCCGCATGGCTTTGAAGGGCAGGGGCCGGAACATTCCTCCGCCCGTTTGGAGCGCTATCTTCAGCTTTGCGCGGAGTTGAACATGCGGGTGTGGGTGCCGACCACGCCCGCGCAGTTCTTCCACCTTTTACGGGATCAGATGAAGCGGCGCTTCCGGCGCCCACTGGTGGTGATGACGCCGAAGAGTCTGTTGCGTCATCCGCTGTCTAAATCGTCACTGGACGCGCTGGTCAACGGCGCCCTGGCGGTCGTTCAGCCGGAGATTGATGCGATACCAGCCGACACGGTGCGTCGTGTCGTGCTGTGCAGCGGCAAGGTCTATTTTGACCTGCTTGCCGAGCGTCGCCAACGGGAAATCAAGGACGTCGCGATCCTTCGGATCGAGCAGTTGTATCCCTTTCCGCGCCGGCGGCTCGGTGAATTGCTGGCCGAGTATCATGCCGCGAACGAATTGGTATGGTGTCAGGAAGAGCCGCGCAACCAGGGCGCCTGGTATCAGATTCAGCACCATCTGCGGGTGCTGACCAAACAACAGCAATCGCTGGGTTACGCCGGTCGTGCGCCGTCTGCATCACCGGCCTGCGGTAGCGCGGAGTTACACCGGGCCCAGCAGCGCTCGTTGGTCGAAACGGCATTGGCAGCACAGCGGGTCGAGGACCCCGGCGAACGGCTCGAAGACACCGATGAGCATGACTTGGGCTGGTAGATCGGGGCGTTCAACGGGGCGTGACAAAGACCTTCATGATCGCGGCGGAGGTTTCCCCGTCAGCGACGATCGCCGCCGTCCATTTCGGGATCGCTTGAACGGCCCAGATAATGAACACGATCAGCACGATCTTTCTGCCGCGAGACATCGCAGCAAAGCGTTCTGATAGTTCCTTGTCGGGCTCCGGCTTATTCGGATCGCCCATCCCGCCCCTCCAATTCGCACGCGTCGGTTTATCTGACCGATCTTGCGCGGAGCCTATCATTGTTCGGCGCAAAGGCCTCGTGGATGGCTTGCGCGATCGACACGGTTGCTGGTGCGATTTGCAGGTTAACCCTGCGCCTGACGGATCATTTCATCGGCGTGGCGGCGCGTTTTTTCGGTAATCGAAACGCCGCCGAGCATGCGGGCAATCTCATCGATGCGCTCCGCATCCGCGAGTCGGTCGATCCGCGTCTCGGTTGTTTCGCCGTCGGTGGTCTTGATAACACGAAGCTGCTGGTGCGCCTGCGCGGCAACTTGCGGCAAATGGGTGACGCACAGGACCTGCCTCTGTTCGCCGAGTCGTCGCAACAGTTGGCCGACAACCTCGGCGGTGGCGCCGCCGATGCCGACATCGACCTCGTCAAAGATCAGCGATGGGACTTGTGCACAATTGGCCGTCGCAACCTGAATCGCCAGGCTGATCCTCGACAGTTCTCCGCCCGAAGCAACGTCCGATAACGCGCCCGCCCGTTGGCCTGGGTTGGCGGCAACATCGAAGCCGATTCGATCGACGCCATTAGCCCCGGGTTTCTCGTCAAGTCGACGACAGCTGACGTCGAAACGACCGCCTTTCATGCCGAGTGTCTGCATGCTCTGGGTGACAGTCGTGGCGAGTTTTTTGGCAGCGGCGGTGCGGGCCTTGCTGAGCTTTGCGGCGGCAGCGCGATAGGCTGTTTCGGTCTTGTCTTGTTGCTCGGCGAGTTGTTGCAAGTTGTTGTCAGCGTCGGCCAGCGACTCGGCTTCGGCACGGAGTCTGGTTTGTAGCGCGCCCAGTTCATCGGCACGAATCCGATGTTTGCGGGCCGCTTCGTGGACTCGCCCCAGGGTGGTATCAATCTCGGAGAGGCGGTCCGGATCAAGGTCGATGCGGTCCTGATAGTGTCGCAGTCCACTGATCGCTTCGTCGATTTGAATCGCGGACTGTTCGAGCAGCGCCCGAGGCTCTTCGAGTTCGGGATCGATGCCGGCCAATTCGGTCAGTGTGTGCATTAGGCTGCTCAGCACGCTGTCGACCGCCTGCTCATCATCGCTGAGCGCGTTTAACACGCTCGCGGTATCGCTCAATAAGCGCTCGGCGTGAGCCAGTCGTCCATGTTCTGCCTCCAGTTCTGCAATCTGTTCAGGCAAGCACGGCAGATCATCAAGTTCAGCCAACTGAAACTGCAGGTAATCCAGTCGTGCGGCGCGATCTGCACTGGCTTGCTGGAGTTGCCGGTGTGCTGCCAGACAAGCCTGCCAGTCGGCGAAGCTTACCGCTGTGGCTTCAACCGCAGCGCGCAGGCCGCCGTACGCGTCGAGCAGTTCGCGCTGAGCCGATGGCCGCAGCAGTGCCTGATGGGCATGCTGGCTATGGATGTCGACCAGTTGCTCGCCGAGGCTTCGCAGTGCGGCAAGGGGGGTCGGACTGCCGTTTACATAGGCGCGGCTCCGACCGTTGCGGGTCAAGACACGGCGGATCAGGCAACAGTCGTCATCGTCCAGATCGTTTTCGGCCAGCCAGGCGTGCGCCGGGCTGTTTTCGCCGAGATCGAACGAAACGCTGATCTCCGCCCGATCGGCGCCGGCGCCAATCAGGCCGCTGTCGGCCTTGTCACCAAGGGCGAGGCCGAGCGCGTCGATGAGAATGGATTTCCCGGCGCCGGTTTCCCCGGTGAGCGCCGTCATGCCGGGGCTGAATTCGAGGTCGAGCGACTTGACGATCACCAAGTTGCGAATCGTGATGCGGCTGAGCATGTCTGTCAGTGTTTGGGTAATTCGCCCCATCCAAGCTTGGCACGTAGCACATCGAAATGATCATGCCCGGCCGGGTGAAGCAGCTTGATCGGTGTGTGGTGTCGCTGCACGCTGAGCCGTTGGTCCGTCGCGATGGTCAGGCTGACCGCACCATCGCAGGTGATACGCACGTCCGCGGGGTCTGTTTGGCCGCAGACGGAAATCTCTATCGCGCTGTCGGCGCCGACCACGATGGGACGGTTGCTCAAGGTATGCGGGCAAATGGGCACCAACGCAATCGCGGCGAGATCCGGTGCCATCAACGGTCCGCCCCCGGACAGGGCATAGGCCGTCGAACCTGTCGGCGTGGAGACGATCAGACCATCGGAACGTTGGGTGTAGACAAAGCGCCCGTCGATCCAGGTCTCGAACTCGATCATGCGTGCGATGTTCCATTTGTGCAGGACCACGTCATTCAGCGCGAGGGTTGCCGGGCCGTCGCCCACTTGGGCGCTCAGCAGAAAACGCGCATCTTCGTCGTAATGTCCGTCCAGCACCGCGCTGATGCAGGCATGGATGTCTTCAGGGGTGATATCGACAAGGAATCCGAGTCGGCCCAGGTTCACGCCGAGTACCGGCACCTCGGCATCGGCGAGTTGCCGCGCCGCGCTGAGCAGCGTGCCGTCGCCACCGACAACAACGGCGAGATCGCAGCGAGTGGCCAGTTCAGCAACGGGCATGCCGTCTTCGCGCCCCAACAGCGTCGCTGAGCGGTGATCTGGCAACAGGGTTTGCCCACGTTCCTGCAGGAGGTCGCGCACCCGATGCAGCACGTCGATCAGCCGGCCGGTCGTATCCGGTTTTGCAATGACAGCCACGCGACCGAAGGCGTTGGGCAGTTGAGGCAATCGCTTAATCCGTCTGACGCTGGGAAACCCGCAACCTAGCATGCGTCCTGCACAGCGCCAAGCTATCTGTTTCGCGCCTTGACACCCGAATTTGCTGCTCCACATAATCCAACGAGAACTGAACAATTCGCGGCCTGTCCTAGGTAGGACGACCCCTAAGATTTGGAATCCACACGGTGTCAGACAGCCAGCCAGACCAGGCCCTCAGCGAGCGTGCGCAGCATTTTCTAAAGGTGCTGATTGAGCGCTACATCCGCGACGGGCAGCCTGTCGGGTCGCGGACGCTGGCCAAAGATGCGGGCCTGGACCTCAGTCCGGCGACGATCCGGAATGTCATGGCCGATCTTGAAGATCTCGGCCTGGTCGCCTCGCCGCATACGTCAGCCGGACGGATCCCGACGCCATCGGGTTATCGGATGTTTGTCGACTCGCTGTTGTCGTTGCAGCCCCTCGATGCCAACCTGATGTCGCAGGTCCAGCAACAACTCGCCAATCACGGGCAACCGTCCGGGTTGGTCGACTCGGCATCCCGATTGTTGTCGAGCCTGACCCACCTCGCCGGGGTCGTGATGGTGCCCAAACACAACCAGGTGACCGTCAAGCAGATCGAGTTTATTCCGCTGTCTGACGTGCGGGTTCTGACCGTGCTGGTTACCTCGGCCGGTGACGTTTACAACCGAATCATCGAGACATCGCGGGTTTTCGGTCGCAGCGAGCTCGAGCAACTGAGCAACTTCGTGACGAGTCATTACTGCGGCAATGACCTGCAGTCGATTCGCAGCAAGGTCGTCCACGATATGCGGGAAACGAAGAAAAATCTGGATACGTTGATGGTGCAGGCGCTGGAGTTCGCCAATGCGGCATTTGCGGACGCCGAAGATGACCCGGCGCAGGCCAGTGATTTCGTGGTTGCGGGACAGACCAACCTGATGGACTTCGACGAGTTGGCGCAGATGGATAGCCTTCGCTCGTTGTTTGATGCCTTTACGGAAAAGCAGGAGATCCTGCACCTGCTCGATCGCAGCCTTGAGGCAGATGGCGTGCAAATCTTCATCGGCGAGGAGTCGGGCTACAACACACTCAAAGACTGCTCGGTCGTTACGGCACCCTACGAGGTCAATGCCGAAGTCGTTGGCGTGCTTGGCGTGATCGGGCCGACGCGCATTCGTTACGACCGCGTGATCCCGATCGTCGACATCACGGCAAAGATTCTCGGTACCGCACTGTCTCCACGCTGAACGCTGCAGCGTCTCCCCCTTGAAATAGGTTTGTCCGCCCCCACCTACGGGACTGGTTAAATGGGATTGCTCTAATTCCATCGATAAAACCTATAAATCAACAAGTTGCAGGATCTTTTGATGAAAGAACATCAAGACAACCCGGCAGACCAGCAGGCCGATGACGCGATTGCTGCGGAGCCCAAGAACGAGACTTTTGAGGCCGAGGCGGCGGAAATGGCGGCGGACAGCGAGGTCGCTGAACATTCCGCGGAGGATTTGGCGGCCCTGCTCGAGCAGGCGCGCGCCAAGGCAGACGAGCACTACGAGCAGATGGTCCGCGCTCATGCCGAGCTCGACAATCTAAAAAAACGCCACAGCCGGGACCTGGAGAACGCGCACAAATTTGCCCTCGACAAGTTTGCCGCGGAATTGCTCGGGGTCTGGGACAGCCTTGAGCTGGGCAACAATGCGGCGCAAGACGAAGCAGCCGACCTCGGCAAGCTGCGCGAAGGTACGGCGCTGACGTTGAAAATGCTCGGCGACGCCATGAGCAAGTTCGGTGTGGAGCAGGTCGACCCGATCGATCAACCGTTCAATCCCGAGTTTCACCAGGCGATGTCGATGCAGCCGCGCGCAGACGTTCCGCCCAACACCGTGGTCGCCGTGGTCCAAAAGGGCTATCTACTCAACGGTCGGTTGATTCGTCCGGCGATGGTGATGGTCTCTCAGGCGGTCAACGACTGAGCGGACGCGCCGACACCTTGAAAGCTGCCCGGCGGCCCCCACCTATTATCTAACAGTTTCAAATTAAACCGAATTCGGAGAAATTCATCATGGGCAAGATCATCGGTATCGACCTCGGCACCACCAACTCCTGTGTGGCGGTGATGGAAGGTGACAAAACCAAGGTCATCGAGAACAGTGAGGGTGATCGCACAACGCCGTCGATCATCGCCTACACCAATGACGGGGAGGTGCTTGTCGGCCAGAGTGCCAAGCGTCAGGCTGTCACCAACCCACAAAACACCCTGTTTGCGATCAAACGCCTGATCGGTCGGCGCTTCACTGACGATGTTGTAAAGCGCGATCAGGATATCGTGCCCTACAAGATCGTTGGCGCTGACAACGGCGACGCCTGGGTCGAAGTCAACGGCAAAAAAATGGCGCCGCCGGAGATTTCCGCCAAGGTTCTGCAAAAGATGAAGAAGACCGCCGAGGATTACCTGGGCGAACCCGTCACTGAAGCGGTCATTACCGTGCCGGCTTACTTCAATGACTCGCAGCGCCAGGCGACCAAGGATGCGGGCAAGATCGCCGGTCTCGACGTCAAGCGGATCATCAACGAGCCGACCGCCGCTGCGCTTGCCTACGGGCTCGATAAATCTGAAGGCGATAAGAAGCTTGCGGTCTACGATCTCGGCGGTGGCACCTTCGACGTCTCGATTCATCGAGATCGCCGAGGTCGACGGTGAGCATCAGTTCGAGGTGTTGTCGACCAACGGCGACACGTTCCTCGGTGGCGAAGACTTCGATATGCGGATCATCGACCATCTGGTCGCCGAGTTCAAAAAGGACCAGGGCGTCAACCTGAAAAATGACCCGCTCGCCCTGCAACGGCTGAAAGAGGCCGCCGAGAAAGCCAAGATCGAACTGTCGTCGAGCTCACAGACTGACATCAACCTGCCGTACATCACGGCCGATGCATCTGGGCCGAAACACATGAACATCAAGCTGACGCGGGCCAAGCTCGAGTCGCTGGTCGACGAGTTGGTTCAGCGCACGCTGGAGCCGTGCAAGATTGCCCTGACGGATGCCGGGCTGTCTGCATCGGAGATCGATGACGTGATTCTGGTCGGCGGTCAGTCACGGATGCCGAAAGTCCAAGCGGCGGTTGAGGGCTTTTTCGGTAAGGCGCCACGCAAAGACGTGAACCCCGACGAGGCCGTTGCGATGGGTGCTGCCATCCAGGGCGGTGTGCTCGGTGGTGAAGTCAAAGATGTGTTGCTGCTGGACGTGACGCCGTTGTCGCTGGGTATCGAGACGCTCGGTGGCGTGATGACCAAGCTGATCGAGAAGAACACGACGATTCCGACCAACGCATCGCAGACCTTCTCGACCGCCGATGACAACCAGACCGCGGTTACCGTGCATGTGCTGCAGGGTGAGCGTGAACAGGCCGCCGGCAACAAATCGCTGGGCCGATTCGACCTCACCGACATCCCGCCGTCACCGCGTGGCATGCCGCAGATCGAGGTCAGCTTCGATATCGATGCCAACGGTATCCTGCACGTCTCTGCAAAGGATAAGGCAACCGGCAAGGAGCAGTCGATCCGCATCACGGCATCATCCGGTCTGTCGGACACTGAGGTCGAGCAGATGGTGAAGGACGCAGAGGCACACGCCGACGAGGATAAGAAGTTCCAAGAGCTGGTAGGGGTCCGTAACCAGGCCGACACGATGATCCATGCGACGCGCAAGTCGATGGAAGAGTTGGGCGAAGACAAACTGGAGGCCGGTGAGAAAGAGGCGATCGAATCCGCGATCACCGAGCTTGAAGAGGCCATGAAGGGCACGGACAGGGAGGCGATCGAGGCGAAGACCAAGGCGCTTACCGATGCATCGGGAAAAATGGCCGAACGGCTGTATTCGCAGCAGGGTGGCGCTGATGCCGCTGCGGCGGCAGGCGCTACCGGTGCGGCAGGTGCCGGCGCTGCGGATGCAGGTTCTGCGAAGGACGATGATGTTGTCGATGCCGAGTTCGAAGAGGTCAAAGACAACAAATAGTCGGCCGACGGCGGCCAGAATCTGGCAAATAAATGACCGTGCATCGGCGCTGTTCGTCGGTGCGCGGTTTCGTCGTAACGGCGAAACATAAAGTGAATTTAGGATGCTGCAGCACGCAAGGGATTCGCAGGCCGGCAACTCAAGTTCGACAGCAACCCAGAAAATAAAGAGCGACGATGTCTAAGCGCGACTATTACGAAGTACTCGGTTTGCAGAAAAATGCCAGTGAGGCCGAGATTAAAAAGGCCTACCGGCGTCTGGCGATGAAGCACCATCCCGATCGCAACACCGGTGACAAGTCCGCGACGGCCGAAAAAACCTTCAAGGAAGCCAAGGAGGCCTACGAGGTTCTCTCTGACGCCCAGAAACGCGCGGCATACGACCAATTCGGACACGCCGGTGTCGATCCCTCGATGGGCGGTGGACAGGGCTTTGGCGGCGCAGGGGGTAATTTCAGCGATATCTTCGGTGATATCTTCGGCGACATGTTCGGGGGTGGCCGGGGTGGTGGTGGCTCGCGCGTGCAGCGTGGCGCCGATCTTCGCTACAACCTCGAACTCAGCCTCGAAGACGCGGTCGCCGGCACGAGCGTAAAGATCAATGTTCCGACCTGGTCGCAGTGCGACAGCTGCGGTGGTTCGGGCGCGCGCAAGGGTAGTTCGCCCAAGAGTTGCGGCACGTGCCATGGCGCCGGGCAGGTGCGCATGCAACAGGGCTTTTTCTCCGTTCAGCAAACCTGTCCTACCTGTCATGGTCGCGGGACAGTAATTGATGACCCCTGCAACGTTTGCCGCGGACAGGGGCGGGTTCAGGAAAACAAGACACTCTCTGTGAAAGTGCCGCCCGGTGTGGATACCGGCGACCGAATACGCCTGCAGGGCGAGGGCGAGGCGGGAGATCACGGCGGGCCAGCCGGCGACCTCTACGTCCAAGTCCATGTGCGCGAGCACCCGATTTTTACCCGCGACGACAGTCATCTCTATTGCGAAGTGCCGATCGCTTTTACCGATGCGGCTTTGGGCGGAGAACTCGAGGTGCCCACGCTCGATGGCAAGGTGAAACTGAAAATTCCCGAAAGTACGCAGACCGGCAAAATGTTTCGGATGCGTGGCAAGGGCGTCAAACCGGTCCGTGGGGGTCCGCAGGGCGATCTCATCTGTCGTGTCGTCGTCGAGACGCCGGTGAAGCTGACCGAAGGGCAGCGTGACTTGTTACGCCAGCTGGAAGAGTCGCTGAAAGGCGGTGGTTCGAAGCACAGCCCAAATGCGCACTCCTGGGTTGATAGCGTCAAGGGCTTTTTCGAAAAGATGGGCTTGTAATCCCCTTGGTGGTCGCCGGACCTTTATTCGTTCGTCAGGCTAAACTCTAGGCATCAACCTGTTGAGGAGAAATGCATGACTCGGGTCGCAGTAGTCGGTGCCGCTGGGCGCATGGGCAAGACGCTGATCGAGGCGCTCGATGCCGCCGATGGTCTGGGGTTGACCGCAGCCACGGAGCAGCCGGATTCGCCGTTTATCGGTTTGGATGCTGGCGAACTGGCCGGCGTCGGCAAGAGAAACGTCACTTTGTCACACAGCTTGACGAAGGTGGTCGACGACTTCGATGTCATTATCGATTTCACCAGCCCTGCAGCAACGCTGGTTCATCTCGACGTCTGTAAGCAGCACGGCAAGGCCATGGTGATCGGTACTACAGGTCTCGATGATGCGCAGAAGCAGAAGATCGCGGAGGCCGCCAAGACGATCCCGATTGTGTTCGCGCCGAATATGAGTGTCGGCGTCAATCTGTGTTTTCGCTTGCTACAGCTCGCTGCGGAAGTGATGGGCGATGATGCCGATATCGAGATCATCGAAGCGCATCACCGGCATAAAGTGGATGCGCCTTCGGGGACCGCGCTACGGATGGGGGAGGTGATCGCCGAAACCCTGGGACGTGACCTCAAGACGGTATCGGTCTACGGTCGAGAAGGTCAAACGGGCGCGCGCGGCGCCGATACGATTGGGTTTGAGACCATCCGTGCCGGCGATGTGGTGGGCGAGCACACCGTGTGGTTTGCCACCGAGGGCGAGCGGGTCGAGATTGCCCATAAGGCGTCCAGTCGAATGACCTTCGCCAAGGGTGCGGTGCGGGCGGCCGGCTGGGTTGCTGCAAAGCAGCCGGGGTTACACGATATGCAGGACGTCCTTGGCCTACGTTAGGGCGGCGAATGGCAGGTTGCTTCGGCTGATGGTCGTCTGCTGCCTGTTGTTGCTCGGCTGCGCTGATGAAGGTCTGTCACCCGAAGCGCAGCTGCGCGAGACTATCGAGGCGATTGCGTCCGCGATGGAGGCTGGGGAGGTCAAGCAGGTCGGCGAAAACATTGCCGACGACTATCGTGACAACCGACATCCGGATAAACGCTCAGCGATAGCGACGCTGTTCTGGTACCTGCGGCAACACCGCAGCATCCATCTGTTCACCCTGGTCAGATCCTTGCAACTGGACGATTCAGACCAGACCGCACGTTCGGTCGTCATGGTGGCGATGGCGGGCATGCCGATAGTGTCGCGCGATAGTCTCGTCTCACTCAGTGCCGATCTTTATCGGTTCGACGTCACCTGGCGTTACGAAGCGGGGCATTGGCGCGTCACGGGAAGTCAGTGGCAGCGGTCAACGCTGGATGATTTTTGATCTACCCACGCGCTGTGGCACCGTCGTTCAGCGATCCAGCGCCTGTCGCAAAAATGCGATGCTGGCCGGATCGTCGTCTGGATAGGCGTCTGCATACCAGCGCAAGGCTGCGCGGATCAGCCCCAACTGGCGTTTGCGCAACGCGAGTTCTCCGCCACCATGTAGTTGGCAGGCATGCGCGGTCTCGAGAAGCGCTTCGCGCGAGGACTGCGCGCACTCTGACCCGCCCTTGGGAAACGCCGCATGGGCATAGGCCGCGATTGATCTCGCCAGCGTAGCGGCCTGCGAATCATCGGCCTCGAGCATCACGGAGCGCTGTCGCACGAAACGGTCCTCGTTCGGCGGCTAGCTTTGTCCGTAGACCGGGACTGCCGCGCCGGTGACGCATCGTGCCGCTGTTGAACTCAGGAACATCACAACATCGGCCAACGCCTCGGTTGGTACCCATTTGGCGAAATCGGCGTCCGGCATATCTTGGCGATTTTGGGGGGTGTCGACGGTCCCCGGCAAGATGCAGTTGACGTTGATGTTGTCGAACTTGTTTTCGGCGGCGAGCGATTCGGTCAGCGTCAGCACCGCGGCCTTTGACGCACAGTACGGCGCCATACGCCCTTTGCCGTTTGCTGCGGCGCGTGCGGAAACGTTGACGATCCGACCGCCGCCCTGATTGAGCATGGCCGGAATAGTTTCCCGGCAGGTGTTGAAAACCGTGCGTGCGTTCAGATCCATCATGAAGTCCCAGTCGCGATCTTCGGTGTCCTGCAGTCGTGGCCCCATCGTGAATCCGCCGGCGATGTTGGCGAGCACATCGATCCGACTGAAATCGTTGAGGATCGATGAGAACGTTGCCTTCACCGCCGAGGCATCGATCAAGTCGGTGGGGTAGGCCTTTGCCGATGCCTGCCCAGTCAGCGCGCTGATGGCGCTGTCCAGACCCTCGGCGTTGTGGTCGATGAGGGCCAGATGAGCACCAGCCGACGCGAACGCATGCGCAACGGCCTGCCCCAGATTGCCCGCCGCACCGGTAATAACGACGACCTGCTTGTCAAACTCGCTCATGGCCTGATTGTCTCTCTATTCGGTTGAGTTGAGTTGGTTCGGATAATCGCCGCAAGGGTAGTCGCTTCAACGGCAGGAGCAAAGCCAACGACCGCCGGGTTATCGGTTGGCACGAACTCTGCTGTGTTAGCGGTCAGCTATCTCTTGAAACCGAGGAAGGTCCTATGTTTGCGTTGCCATTTCCGGTGGGCCCGGCGTCAACAGCGTCGTTAAAGTCGGCTGATGTGTCTGCTGGATCGCCCGGGCTGGAAGGTCTGTTGGCAGGTCTGGACGGGGCAGAAGGTGGTTTTTCCGCCGAAATGCAGGCCCTGCTGATGCACCTGACGCCGCAGATGATGGCGCGACTGGAATCGCTGGTCGAGGGCGGCATGGGATTGCCGCAGGCGGCAAGACAACTCCTGTCGGAAACTGGCGCGGCCTGGCCTAAGGAGCTGCAGCAGGCCTTGCTCGAGCGGGAGCTGGGAAAATCGGCGGTCTCCCAGATGCACAAAAACGCCGTGGCGTCTGCGGTATCGGGTGAGTTGAACACATCGATGCTGCCCAGTGCCGTTTCGAAGCTCAGCAGTGAGTCGGCGTCGCTGCTCGCCGGATTACAATCGCCTACCGCATCACCCGCCGCGGTCGGGCAACTGTCCCTGGGTAACGGGATGTCTCCACAGTTGGCCGCGAGCCTGCTGGATATGGGCCTTCCGCAGCAGGTCGGTTCGCGCGCCTGGTCGGGTGCGGTTGCCGAGCGTGTGATGTGGATGGCCCAAGGTGATCAACAGTTTGCGCGCTTGTCGCTGAATCCGCCGCAGTTGGGGCCACTCGAGGTGCGGGTCTCGATCAACCAGGAGCAAACCAGTATCACCTTTCTGTCTTCACACGCGGCCGTGCGCGAAGCGCTCGATGCGGCGATGCCGAGACTGCGGGAGTTGTTCGATCAGCAGGCGATGTCATTGGTGCATGCGGAAGTCGCAGACCCCGGCGCGCATCGCGACAGCAAGACCGCTATGTCGTCCGGTAACCACCGCGAGTTCGGGCCGGGCGACGGCGAGCGGTTTGGGTCTGAGCAGGATGATGCCTTGGTTGTCGACCAGCCGTTCGTCAGCGCGCGAGGACTTGTCGACCTGTTTGCCTGAGGTTTTTCACGCGATCATTTTTGGCCGGTTTTTCCTTGGTATGATGAGGCCGCTCAGCTGAGCTTGCTGCGATGCCGTCTGGGGGGTCGACTTGATCATCATCAAACTGCTGTTCCTGCTGGTGTTTATGCTGGTGGGGGCGAGTTTCGCCATCATCAACGACGCACCGGTCATCGTTGACCTCTACTTCATCCGGCCGGAGCTCCCGCTGTCGCTGTTATTGTTGCTGGCGCTCGGTTGCGGCATTTTGCTCGGCGGGCTGGCCGGTATGGTTTATTTCATGCGGGTCAAAAAAGAGAACGCTGACCTGCGCCGTAAAGCCCGCCTGGTCAGCGAGGAAGTGAAAAATCTGCGTACGATGCCCGTCAAGGGACGCTGAGCGGCATGCAGGAACTCTTGCTGCTTCTGTTGCCGGTGGCTGCCGCGTCGGGTTGGTTTGCTGCTCGCCGCAGCATGAGCAAACCGCAGGATCGTGGCGCAAGCGACACCAGCCCGGTCTACTTTCGTGGACTCAATCATCTGCTCAACGAAGAACCGGACAAGGCCATTGACGCCTTTGTTGAAATGCTGGAGGTTGACAGCGATACGGTGGAAACGCACCTGGCGTTGGGCAACCTGTTCAGGCGTCGTGGTGAGGTCGAGCGTGCCATACGCATCCACCAAAACCTTATCGCGCGGCCGGCGCTGAGTCGTGAGCAGCGGGCCCAGGCGCTCCTGGAATTGGGTCAGGACTACATGCGTGCCGGTTTATTCGACCGCGCCGAGAACCTGTTCCGTGAATTGAAAGATACCAAGCTGCACGTGCGCGCCGCGTTGACCAACCTGCTGGTGATTTATGAGAAAGAACGTGATTGGTCATCCTGTCTCGAAGTGGCCGATCAACTCGAGTCCCTGACCGGCAACAAGCAGCACCTGCAGAAATCGCATTATCACTGCGAGCTTGCGTTGGCGTCGCGGGATGACGGACGACAAAGCGATGCGGTACAGCACCTCAAACGTGCGCAGGCCGAATTTCGCGGCTGCGTCAGAGCGGATCATCTCCAGGCCCAGTTCGCTGCAGCCAAGGGTGATCATGCCGAGGCTATCCGTATCCTCCGACAGGCCGTTGAGAAAGATATGGCCTATCTGCCAGAGGTGCTCCCCGAACTGGTCGTCAACTACCGCCAGTCTGGCGAGTTGCAGGCGCTACGGACTTTTCTCGAAAAGACGACGAAAGAGCATCCGGGCGCGGGCGCCGAACTGCCGCTGGCCGATCTCATCAAGGAGCTCGAGGGCGACCAGGCGGCGCTCGAGTATCTCAGTTCGCAATTGGCCGCATCGCCCAGTTTGGCGTTGTTGTTACGCAGTATTGAGCTCAATGCCCGCCTGCCCGACAGTCGGGCGGCACCGTTCGTCGACGGGCTGCGTCCGCATATTCGTCGTCTGCTCGATGAGAACCCGGTTTACCAATGTATCCAATGTGGCTTCGCTGCGCGCACGCAGCACTGGCAATGCCCGAGTTGCCGGAGTTGGAGCACCGTCAAGCGAAAACTAGACAACGACTGCGACAGTCAATCGAAAAAGGCCTTGCCGCTATGACCGCCGATGCACGCATCATCGTTGCGCTGGATTATCCTGCGGCCCAACCTGCATTGGCCTTGCTCGATCGTCTGACCCCGGGCGACTGCCGGGTAAAGATCGGCAAAGAGCTGTTCACGCGTGCCGGGCCAGGCCTGGTCGAGCAGGTGATCAGCCGGGGGTTCGATGTGTTTCTGGATCTCAAATATCACGACATTCCGAATACCGTCGCGGCTGCCTGTGATGCCGCGGCCGACCTTGGGGTATGGATGGTGAATGTCCATGCCGGCGGCGGTAGTCGGATGATGCAGGCCGCGGCCGAACGGTTGTCTGGGCGGCAGACGCGGCCATTGCTGATTGCAGTCACGATCCTGACCAGCCTGAGCGCGGAGGATGTTGCCGAGATCGGCTACCCCGGGTCGCCGCAAGACAATGTGTTGCGGTTTGCCGCGCTCGCGGAGGCCAGCGGGCTGGATGGGGTTGTCTGTTCGCCGCGGGAAGTCGCGGCGCTGCGCGGTGAACGTGGCGCGGCGTTCCAATTGGTGACGCCCGGCGTGCGGCCGGCCGGTGCTTCCCTCGATGACCAGCAGCGCGTGATGACCCCGGGTGAGGCGATTCGGGCCGGTGCCAGCTACCTTGTGGTTGGCCGGCCGATCACGGCCACGGCAGATCCGCAGGCAAGCCTCGCGGCAATCAACGCCGAGGTGGCGGCGAATAGCTAAGAAAAAACTGTACGCGGCATAAACAGAACCATTGGGCAGCCTTTGTCCAGGTCTGATAGCTTTACGCCCCGATTTATGGGGTAATCGGACTGTTCCTCGCTATTTTTCAAACAATTCAAAAACTTGGCGAACAGTTTCCGGCTACCGACTCTTTCGTGTGCGGCCAGGTGGCCGCGCGCTCGACGACTGTTTCCAGGAGGCACCCGCATGATTAAGCCCGTCGGTTCCGACAAGCTGCAACCCCTGTTCGTTTATGACTCTGACAAGCACGAGGCGCTCAGCCACGAGGCAGAATCGCTGCCTTCCGTGGTCATCAGTTCCCAGGCCGCGGGTAATGCGGTGATGATGGGCGCGGGCTACTTCAATCCGCTCAAGGGCTTTATGAGCGTCGTCGACGCCATGGGCGCGGCGACCAAGATGACCCTGACCGACGGTAGTTTCTTCCCGGTTCCGGTCATGTGTCTTGTCGATAACACCGATGCGATCGGCGATGCCAAGCGCATTGCGTTGCGGGATCCCAATGTCGAGGGCAACCCGGTCCTGGCAGTGATGGATATCGAGGCCATCGAAACGGTCACCGACGAGCAGATGGCCACGATGACCGACAAGGTCTACCGCACCGCCGATGCCGAGCATCCGGGGGTCGCGGCGTTCAATTCGCAGGGTCGTGTGGCGCTTTCAGGGCCGATCCAGGTACTCAACTTCTCTTACTTCATCACCGATTTCCCCGACACCTTCCGCACGGCCGTCGAGATCCGCAACGAGATTGCCGAGCGTGGCTGGAAGAAGATCGTCGCGTTCCAGACCCGTAACCCGATGCACCTCGCGCATGAAGAGCTTTGCCACATGGCGATGGATCGACTCGGTTGTGACGGTCTGGTCATTCACATGCTGCTCGGCAAATTGAAAAAGGGCGATATCCCTGCACCGGTGCGTGACGCGGCGATTCGTAAAATGGTCGAGCTCTACTTCCCGCCGAACAGTGCAATGGTTACCGGATACGGTTTCGATATGCTCTATGCGGGCCCACGCGAGGCCGTGCTGCATGCCTATTTCCGGCAAAACATGGGTGCCAGCCATTTCATCATCGGCCGCGATCACGCCGGGGTGGGTGACTACTACGGGGCGTTTGATGCGCAAACGATCTTCGATGAAGAAGTGCCGGCCGGTGCGTTGGATATCGAAATCTTCAAAGCCGACCATACCGCCTGGTCGAAGAAACTGGACAAGGTCGTGATGATGCGCGAGGCGCCGGATCATACGAAAGAAGACTTCATCCTGTTGTCGGGTACCAAGGTCCGCGAGATGCTTGGACGTGGCGAGGCACCACCGAAAGAGTTTTCTCGCCCTGAGGTGGCGCAGATTCTGATTGAGTATTACCAGTCGCAGAACTGACCGTGGTCTTGAAAGCAGTAAACTGTCGCCCACTCGATTGAGTGGGCTTTTTTTATGAAGACGTTTGAGATCTTGGACGATGAAACCGTCTGGGACGGTTTTTTTCGTATGAATCGGCTGCGGATTCGCCATTCAAGCTTTAACGGTGGATGGTGTGAGCCCGTCGTGCGCGAAAGGCTCGAAGGCTTGGCCGCGGTCTCCGTGCTCTTATTCGACCCTGACACGGATGAACTGGTTTTAGTGGAGCAATTTCGAACGGGTCTTGTCGGCCAGGCAGAGCCGCCGTGGTGTCTCGAGACGGTGTCGGGATTCTGCGACCGTGAACACGAGTCGGCCGAGTTGGTTGCGCGGCGCGAAGTCCGGGAGGAGACCGGCTGCGTGTTGCAGGCGTTGACGCGGGTCGGGGAGTTTTTCGTGAGTCCTGGCTTCTCGACCGAGACCATCACGCTGTTCTGTGGTCGCGTGGATGCGACGCAGGCGGGCGGCGTTCATGGCCTGGCTTCGGAGGGAGAAGAGATCCAGGTGGTGCGGCTAGACCGCGAAACTGCGCTTGCAGGTCTGTTCAAACAGGTGAATTCAACCAGTCTGTTGATCGGTCTGCAGTGGTTGGAAGCGAACCGGGCAAAGCTGGTCAGCCAATGGCAGTAGTGGATCAAGCGGCCTGCCAGCAACATTGTCGCCGATGTGGAGCAACAGGCTGCCGTCAGTAGCAGGCCGCTCTCGGCGGCGAAAGTAGATGCCTTGGCCCACTAGACATCATGTCTAGGCAGTCGCTGCGGCCCCTCTTGAGTCGAGTTTCTCCTGGTACATGCGTTTGTCCGCTACTTCCATCAGGGCGCTGATATTCCGGCCGTCGTCGGGGTAGCAGGCAGAACCAATACTGACGGTGATCGGAATATTTTGCCCCTTGTAGCTGATGTGCTTGGTGGTCTCATGCTTGATCCGCTTATTCAGGGCCTCCACGTCATGAGCCGTGTTTTCATTGATCAGAACGATAAACTCGTCACCACCGAGTCGACCCAGTATTTCATCGGCGCGAAGCAGGTCATCCAGCCGGTGACTGAAGGCGACAAGTACGGTATCCCCGGCGGCATGGCCGAATTCGTCGTTGATCGATTTGAATTTATTGATATCGATAAACAATAAGCAGAAACGTGAGCGATCGCGTTTGGCGCGCAGCAGGGCAAGTTCGATCTGTTCCATAAGCCGATGTCGATTGGCAACCCCGGTCAACGAATCGAAATTGGCCATTTGATAGAGCAGCCCTTCGCGGTCCATCCCCGCCAGTTTGGTTTCAAAATAGGCAACGGCGAATCGTTTCGACAGCCAAGGGCCGAACAGCGTTATTGCCAGCACGCCCGCGATAATCGGTAGATCCAGGTCTTCCCAGGTCATTTGAGAGTGGGTCCTCAGCAGGAAGGGCTGAGAAGGTACAGCGGAGGCGAGGGAATGCGTTTGAGTAAATTCGGGCAACAGTAATCGCTCGAATGCAGATACGGATTTCGGCGCGGAGCTGATAAGCGTGGCGCTCGCCGCCGGGCTCGATAACGTGTCTTGTGGGTAGCTCAGGGTTACAGTGAATTCTGGATGCAGTTTTGGCGTTTCCCCAAACATGGCCTCGGATCTCAGGGCCAGCAAGGCGTAGCGCTCGGCTGCCAACGGCCCGATAGTCGTCGGGAGGTCTTCGTAAAATGCCCGATGTATGACGTAGCCATTGACGTTTTCAGCCAACAAAAACGGTTTCGAGGCTACCGGCATGCCGAGCCTGATCGACCGCTGCATCGCATCCATCAGGACCTCTGATGAGTACAGATCCAGGCCAACGATCTGGCGTTCGTCATCAAACGCGGGCCATTGAAAAATGATCGGGACGTAGAAGTCAGCGGCAGGTGCATCGGCCCAGCGACGCTGAGTGTCGTAATCGAAGCGGCGAATTCTGAAATTCGGGTAGATCTCAGCGAGGCGTTGTTCGAGCAGTTCGCGCTCGCTGTGTGGCGTTCTGACAGCGACCTCAAACATGTACAGGAATGGATATCGGTCGATCAGCGAACTGGCGTACTCGGCGGCGGCATTGTGGCTGAATGTCTTGAATGACATCGTGAAGGCAGCGAACCCTTCGAGGGCCGTTTCGGCAATTAGCGCGCGATCGTTGACATGACTGGCAAGTTGAACGTTTGCGTGGGTGAAATGCCGTTTATGTTCCCAGATGGCCTGGCCGACGATTAATCCAATCGCCAGTATCCCGAACAAGAACCATGTGAACAGCTGAAGTCGGGTCCGTCGCCTGGCCAGTACGGGCCCCAGGGCGGGATCTGTCAGCAGATGTTGACGGAATCCTTTGTGCATACCGTCTCAAACAATGCCTTCCTTGATTGTCTCCGTTAAAACATGCCCCCTCTACCGGCTGTTGTCAATGCTCGCCTTGGTAACCTGCCGGACCGCCATTTGGCAGTGCCAGCGCGAAATCGAGGGCCGCATCGACATGAACCTTGGTGGTATCGAACGTCGGTTGCGACAGCATGGTCTGGTCGATCAGCAGTCCGATCTCAGTGCAACCCAGGATGACGCTGTCGGTACCGCTTTCCTCCCGCGCTCTGTTCACGATCTCGAGAAACCGGTCGCGTGAGTCATGATCGGTTACGCCTTGGCAGAGTTCCTCGAAAATCACCGTGTGGATCGCTGCCCTGTCGTTGGCGTCGGGCACGATGACATCGATGCCGTGCTGGCCGCTCAGGCGATCGCGGTAAAAGGGTTGTTCCATGGTGTAGCGGGTCGCCAGCAGCAACGGGCGTTGCGCGCCGGCCGTCTTTATCGCGCCGGCTGTCGCATCGGCGATATGGAGCAGCGGTATTTGCACCGCCGCCTGCACGGCCGGGGCCACCTTGTGCATGGTGTTAGTGCAAATCAACAGGCAGTCGGCGCCAGCTTGCTCGAGTTCTCGTGCCGTACCGGCCAGTACGTCGGCGGCCTTGGCCCAGTCGTCCGCGGACTGTAGCTGCTCTATCAGCGCGAAATCATATGATCGCAGAATCAGCTCGGCGGAGTGGAGGCCGCCGAGCCGAGCCCGCACGCCTTCGTTAAGCAACTGGTAGTAAACCGCAGTGCTTTCCCAACTCATGCCCCCGATCAGGCCGATCCTTTTCATGTAGATCGCCGTCTCATGTATGTCGATGAGATCAAGGCAGGCTCCGGTGTTGCACGACAGGAATGGTTGGTTACGCCGTTATCCGGTGGTCAAAGCGTTTCGACATAGTCGATCATGGCTTGCCGCATTCGTCCGTCCGGCAGGGGCCCATGCAGCGCCGCCATATTTTCGCGCATGTGGTCGACACGTGAGGTTGCAGGGATCGCGCATGTCACGGCCGGATGCGACACGACAAATTTCAACAGGAACTGCGGCCATGTTTGACAGCCGATATCTTCGGACCAGGGCGGTAACGGGTACTTTTCGAATCGATTGATCAGGCTCTTGCGCCGGAAAGGCCGGTTGATGATCACCGCGATACCCTGGTCGGCGGCCAACGGCAGTAATTTGTCTTCCGCCTCGCGATCGAGGATGTTGTAGGTGAACTGCACGAAGTCCAACGTCTCCTTGCGCATGATGTCGAGCAATTCATCATGCCGTCGACCATGCGACGTGGTGATACCGACGTACCGAATAAGGCCTTCGGCTTTGTCGCGCCGCAGGGTCTGTAGATGATCGAACCAGTTCACCAGGTTGTGCACTTGCATGAGGTCGAAGCCCGGCTTCCCCCAAAGCGATCGGGAGTTCGCCATCTGTCGATCGCCCGCCGCTGTAAACATGTGCCAGACCTTGGTGGCAGAGAACAGGTCGACGCGGTGTCCAAGACCGCTAAGCGCCTGTCCCAGCACGGCCTCCGAGGTGTCGTACATCGGGGAGGAATCGATCAACTTCCCCCCGGCTTCGAAAAAGGCCGACAGCACCCGGATGCGTTGTTGCAGGGCCTCCGTATCGTCGCCAATGTCGAACGTGATGTATGAACCCATGCCGATGATCGGCAAGCGCTCTCCGCTGGAAGGGATGGTGCGCCGGTGCGGTTGGGTCTCGGTGCGGGCATGTGCATCGAACGCAACACCGGCAGCTGCCGCGCCAAGACAGGCGAGGAAGTGTCTCCGGTCCATCATCGGCAGGCGCATATCGCCTTTTGGCTTTTTTGGCATCCTCGGTACCCCCGACAGTCGCTAAGACAGCGTTAGTCAACCGCAAGGACCCTTAGTTGCAGTTGGCGGTCTTCTGCTCGGCGCGTGGTCACGTGGCCGCCTATCCGGTTGTCGGTTCCTCCCGTCGTACCCCCCAGCGAACCCAGCGTCAGCCACTCGCCGAGGTTGCCACGCAACACCGTGGATGCGGCTTGCGTATCGAAGCGACCGTTGTACGCCGGGCGGTCGTTTTGTTGGTAGATCTCGACGGTCACCTGGTCGCCGTGCACGCGGGGTAGGGCGACGAACCCTTGGTTGGCGTCGCGGTAGCTCATGTTGAAACCCTGAACCAGTGTGTTGCCGATGACCTGTTGATGGGTTTGATACACGGGCACGGACTGTCCGGCCATGATCAGCGCCGGTTGCCCATCGAGCGCCTGCACCCGTTGCATCGCATCACCCTGGCCCCGGGTCTGGATCTGCTGGTAACCGAGCTGTGCGCGACTGCCCGGTGGCGGCACTCGCCCGAGCTGGACATTGTCTGTCCTGACGCCATAGCCGAAGCGCCGCGAATCGTGGTCGATGTGGCTGGTTAGACTGACCTCGATGATCAGGCGTCGCGCCGGTCGATCAAGCTCTGCGATGACCGCTTTCGCCGCCTCAATCTGCGCGGCGGTGCCGCGCAAGATCAGCTTGTCATGGAACGCCGATACGCCGCCGGTTTTTCCCAGTACGGGGCGCACCGCCTCGATCAGACTGGCCGCCGGCCGAGTTTGGATCTGGACAACGGTTGAAGCCTGCTGGGCGCTGATGGGTAACGACAGGGTAAACAGAACAACAAGCAGGGAAAGGTTTTTCACAGTGGACCTCCTGATGCGATTGAAGGCCTTGGCGCGGCCATTGATCGCTGGCATGGCTTTTAGCTTAGTTGGTTGTGCCGTGATCGGTTAACTTCATCAGGCGATGTTCGATGCCGGCATCCAGAAACACCGGTCCTACCGCGACGAACCCGAACCGCTCGTAAAAGCCTGTTGCGCGGCATTGCGCGTGAAGAAACGGCCGCGGGAGTTTGTTTGCTTCCGCCAGCCTGACGAGGCGTTGCAACATCTGTCCGCCGATGCCCTGGCCTCGCCAAGAGGCCAAGACGGCCATTCGCCCGATATGGCCATCGCTGAGCATGCGCGCGGTACCGACGGCTTCACCCGCGGCGTTGAACGCCAATAAATGGAAGGCGTTCGCATCCTCTGCATCGTGCTCGAGTTCGGCCGGAACGCCTTGCTCGTCGACAAACACCCGATGGCGCACAGAAAGCAATTGATCGCCGCGGGCGAGCCAGCTGGTCTGGGTGATGTGAAACTTCATTGGTCGTCGGCTATTTCGAAAATCCCCCGTCTCACCAACGTTAACAGCAACTGTGATGCCGCGTGCCGTTGTCCGGGGGTAAACATGTCGGACCGTAAGCGGCGATGGGCGCAGATCGTGTCGACAACGTCGATGCTGTCGCCCGCCGAGCTGATCGATTCGCCGTTGCAGTAAAGCCGCAGCGGTTGCCGTGGAGCACGGTGCCAGGTCAACCGGGCCCAGGGGTGTCGCAACAGGGTTTTGCCGGCGTCAAGCAGATCGCGCAGTTCAACGTCGGTCAGCGGTTGTAACGGCGGATCGATGTGAAACTGGGGTTTTGGCTCGGTGAGGAAGCAACCGAGCCAGTCGTCGAACTCGGCGCCGTCAGGGCTGGGTAGTTGCTCGATCAATCGCCGTGCGTTTTCCACCATGCGCCCGTCGAGGCCGGTGAAGGGCATCGGTGCGGTGGCTATCGAGCTTCCCAGGACCTCTTTTGACGCTCGGGACACAAGATGCTGAAACCACTCGGCCGCCAGTTCGCTTTGGTTCGGCGCGCGAAATCCCAACGAGTAGGTCATGCATTCACCCTCGGCGGTGCCCCAGTGGGCGACGCCCGGTGGCAGATAGAGCACATCGCCCGGTTTCAGCAGCCAGTCTTCGTCGACATCGAAGTCACGCAGGATGCGCAGGTCGAGATCGGGCAGCAGATCGCTGTCGGTGTATTTACGATCGCTGAGGCGCCAACGGCGGGTCCCTGCGCCTTGCATCAGAAAGACGTCATAGGCATCGGTATGCGGCCCGACGCCGCCGTGTTCAGTGGCATAGCTGATCATGATGTCGTCAATCTGCCAAGGTGGCAGAAAATCGAATAAATCCAGCAGATCGGCGACGGCTGGTTCGTATTTGTCGACATCCTGCACGAGCAGCGTCCAGTCGCGTTCCGGCAGCTGGGTGAAGACCTGGGCATCGAAAGGGCCATGGTGGACCTGCCATGAGGACGCGCCATCCTGGACGATGAGCCGTGACTCGATCTCCGCTTCACAAGCCATGCCGGCCAACGTATCGGCATCGATGGTAAACCGTGCCGGGTCGATGGCCTGGCGCATCAGTAACGGGTGCTGCTGCCAGTAGTCGGCGAGAAAACTCGCCGGGTCGATGCCCATGCGCAAAGCCATCCGATGTCTCTTCTGTTAGTGGCCATTGGGCGGCAAAGAAAAAGGGACTGCCCGGTTTGTCGCGGGCAGTCCCGAAGGGGAGTTCTGCACGCCTGGCCGTTGCCGCTGTTGAAAGTTAGTGACAACAACCCAGACGCACAAGCCTAAGCGTAGTGTTTAGGCTGGTGCAAAGCTGCGCGCTTAGTCACAAAGCCGACGGCAAGCGGGCAGGTTGCGACCGGCGGCCGACCAGGACGGCAGACGCCAGCACAAGCAATGTCCCGACGATCGTCGACCATCCGAGTACCTCGTTCCAAAATACCCAACCGAGCAAAGCGCCGAAGATGACCGAAAAAAAGGTGAATGGCCCCAGCCTTGCCGCGGGCGCGCAGCTCATCCCCCGGGTGAGCAGGAATTGGCCTGCTGTGGCAAACCCGCCAAGCGCGAGCAACCAGCGCCACGTATCCGGAGCAGGGGTCTGCCACAGCCAGATCACAGGCAGTAGTGATGCCACGGTACCGATCGCAGCGAAGTAGAAAACGGTTCGGGAAGCCGGCTCGGTGGCGGATAGGCGGCGTACGGTGACTTTCGCAATTGCCGCCAGAACACCCCCCAACAGGGCGATCCCGGCGACTGGCGCCATGCTGGCGAAATCGGGTAGCAGGATCAGCGTGACGCCGGCAAATCCGACACCGAGCGCCAACACCACCAGCCAAGTGAATCGCTCGTCGAGCCAGGCGAACGCGACCAACGGCATGAACAACGGGGCGGTCAGCTTGAGCAACATGGCATTTGCCAGCGGCATGTTGGCGATCGCAAAGAAAAAACAATACATCGCGCCGAGACCGGCCGAGCCTCGAAGCAGGTGCAGATGTGGGACCTGGGTCCGCAGATCCTGCCGGCCGGGCAGCGAAACCAGCGTCGCGACCAGCGCCAGGCCGACCAGATTGCGGGCAAACACCAACATGCCATTGTTCATATCGTCCGACAAATATCGGATCGTGGCGCCCATGCAGGCAAACATCAGCTCAGCGGAGATGATGAACAAGGCGCCGGCGACAAGTCGGTGATGTTCCACAGAAAACGCGGTGAAAAATGGCTAACGACAGATAATCGCTCAAGAAAACCGGCTTTGCACGGGCAATATTGAGACTTTTAATCAGTTTTGGCCTCTTAGGGCTTGCAGTTCCGGCAATTACTGGTTTAATGCCCGGGCGAGAGTCAGTTCGATTCGGCACGTATGTTTGACAGGCGTTCGCTGATTGTTTGACTTAAAACTATTGACCGCGATCTCTGATACAAGCTGGGGAGGAAATCCATGTTTGAAACTGCGGGTAAGAAAAAAATTGCAGCGGTGCTAGCGCCTGTTGGGTTGGTGTTTGGTTTGGCTGCGGGTTCTGCGATGGCCGATGCTCACGAAGAATTTGTCACAAGTGCTGGTGCCGGCGTGGGCGTGAAAACGGCCACCGGTGACTGTATCAAGGTCATGGGCGGTACTGCTCCAAGCAACTGCGTGGAGCCCAAGATGGCTGAGCCGATGATGGTTGACGGCGACGCTGATGGCGACGGTGTCAAGGACAGCATGGACAAATGTCCAGGTACACCTCGGGGTGCGAAGGTCAACAGCAATGGCTGTGAAATCATCGCCGACCTGACGATTCAGACAACCGCTGATCACTTTGATTTCGACAGCGCTACGCTGAAGCCTGCGATGATGTCGGAACTGGACGATGCGGCGCGCCAGATCAATGCCTCCAAGGGCAACGAGATGCTGGAGATTATCGGACACACCGACAGTACCGGTCCTGCCGATTACAACCAGGGCCTGTCCGAGCGTCGTGCACAAGCTGCTGCCGACTACCTGGCTGGCAAAGGTGTCGCTGCGTCGCAGATGACCGTCAAGGGTATGGGTGAGGCTTCACCGGCCCACGACAACAGCACCCGCGAAGGGCGTTCGATGAACCGTCGCGTGGAACTCCGCACCAAGTAATCACCGCCTGGTGAGGACGGAAAAAAGCCGCACCCTCGGGTGCGGCTTTTTTGTGCCTGGCGGATGGGGTCTGGAGCAGTTGCTGTTGGCCGTTGATGCCCAGGTTGGTCCAGCTTCCTGACGCGGGCGATCCGCGGTCTCAGATACGTCGTGCCTGATCCGCTGCGTTGCCGATATAGCTGCCGGGAGTCAGCGCCTTGAGGTCCTCTTTCACCTGGTCGGGCAGGTCCAGGCCCTCGATAAAGGCCTGCATGCCGGCCTGGTCGATACGCTGGCCACGGGTCAGTGCCTTGAGTTTTTCATAGGGCTGCTCGATGCCGTAGCGACGCATGACGGTCTGAATGGGCTCGGCCAGCACCTCCCAGTTGGCGTCGAGGTCTTCATTCAGCCGGACCGCGTTGACCTCGAGCTTGCCGATACCGCGCAGCGCGGAATGGATGGCGATGGTGGTGTAGGCAAAACCGACACCCATGTTGCGCAACACCGTGGAGTCGGTCAGGTCCCGCTGCCAGCGGGATACCGGCAGCTTCATCGCCAGGTGATCGAACAGCGCGTTCGCGACCCCCAAATTTCCCTCTGCGTTTTCGAAATCGATCGGGTTGACCTTGTGTGGCATGGTCGATGAACCGACTTCGCCGGCGATCAGTTTTTGTTTGAAATAGCCGATCGAGATATAGCCCCAGACATCGCGACAGAAATCGATCAGGATGGTATTGAAACGCGCAATCGCATCGAACAACTCGGCCATGTAGTCGTGTGGTTCGATTTGCGTGGTATAGGGGTTCCAGGTCAGCTTCAGTGACTCGACGAAGCCCTGCGCATGTGCCGACCAGTCGACCTCGGGGTAGGTTGCGATGTGTGCGTTGTAATTACCCACTGCACCATTGATCTTGCCCAGCAATTCGACGTTCGCGATCTGCTGTCGCTGTCGTCTGAGTCGGGCCACGACGTTGGCGATTTCCTTGCCGAGTGTCGTCGGTGAAGCGGGCTGACCGTGTGTGCGAGACAGCATCGGTTGCTCGGCATGGGCTCGGGCCAACAGGCCCAGCGAATCGATCAATCGATCCGCCAACGGCAGTAACTGGGTGTCGCGCGCGCCGTGGAGCATCAGTGCATGCGAGAGGTTGTTGATGTCTTCCGACGTGCATGCGAAGTGGATGAATTCGGAAATCGCCTCGAGCTCTTCAACACCTGCGACTTTCTCTTTGAGAAAGTACTCCACGGCTTTGACGTCGTGGTTCGTGGTGGCCTCGATCGCTTTGACACGTTGTGCGTCGGGCTCGTTGAATTCCGCGATAACCTGCTCAAGGCGAGCGTTTGCGGTGGCCGACAGCGTCGGCACCTCGGCGATGGCGCCGTTGCTGGCCAGCGACTGCAGCCACCTGACCTCGACAACGACGCGGTGGTAGATCAGGCCAAATTCGCTGAACAGCGGGCGCAGATCTATGGTCTTGTCGCCGTAGCGGCCGTCGATCGGCGATACGGCGGTGAGCTGACTCAGCTGCATGGGCTCGGGCTCCGAGAAAAACGAAGCTCGGAATTATACGGCAGCCGGGCCGTTGAGGTGGGTAGCCGGGGCAAAGGGTTGCCCCGGCTTGTGAATCACTAGGTCTTGCTGCTTTCGAGCTCGGGAACCTGTTCGGTTGCCGGCGCTTCGTCTTGCATCAACTCCCCGCCTTTTTCTTTGGCGGCGTCATACAGTTCAGTGGCCGTCTCTTTGGTCGATTCGTACGCGTCGCCGACGGTTTCTTTGGTGGCCTCAACGGTCTCGCTGCCCTTCTCTTTCGCAGTCTCGTAGATGTCAGCGCTGGCCTGGCCGGCGTCATCGATCATTTGGCTGGCATCTTCTTTCAATGCGTTGTAGCCGGCCTTGGTCCCCTCAGCGACCTCGGTGGCGGTCTCTTTGGTGGCGTCCCAGGCGGTCTCGCCGAGTTTCTTGGTTTCTTCGGTCCAGGTGTTGGCCTGTTCCGCTAACGGGCTGGCGGGCTTTTCTGGGGTGGCGGCCTGTTCGGTGTCTGCAGACTCTTGCGAGCACGCGGTCAGCATCAGGGGCGCGCAGGTCAGCATGGTCAGGGCAATCTTTTTCATCTTGGTCTCCGGTGAGCGATTCAGTCGCCGCGCAGTTGAGCATTGCGCCACCGCAGGTGCAAGCCCGATCAGGGCTCAGATTTGTCGAGCAGTTCACGAACTACGCCTGCAATCGCATGGCGACGCAACAGTAACTGCCATTTCTTGCCGCCGGCCTGCCGCCACAGCACGGCGGCGCGGATGCTGGCCAACAACGCGACGCGGATCCGGGCCGCGTTGTCTGGGTTCTGCAAATGCAGCGGTTCGCCCTTGATCATGATCCGTGGCCCCAGTGGACTAATGCGTTCCTGGTAGATGCCTGAAAGTTGTTCATGCAACGTCGAATCGCCCAGGTCGAATGACTCACGTCGCCGGTCGAGCGCGGTGAGGTCGTCATACAGCGCGGACATCGCATCAGCGTCTCGCAATAACCGATCAGCGAGGTGCAATACGGCAACCGAGTAGCGTGAAATCTCGAGATCTCGTTGTGCCGGCTGTTCGATCTGTTGCAACAGTGTCCGCAGGCCGACGGCGATGCCGGCTGGGCCGCCGAACACGGCAGAAACGGAGTCGGGGCTGAAATCGAACAGGCTGAGACGGCTGGATTCGAACGCGCGGGCGTCGCAGATGCCACTTCGCGCGATGTCTCGAGCCAGGCGAGCGCCCTGGAAAACACCGCCGAATGCCAGTGCGCGGTCCTGTTCTGTGTAATTACCCATATCGCGTTCGCTTGTCGCCCGTTTGCTCAGTCGATGATGCCGCCACCAAGGCAGATCGCGCCATCGTACAGGACGACTGATTGCCCCGGTGTCAGTGCGCGTTGCGGCGCTTCGAAGTCAACGGTCATTTGGTCGCCTTCGATGACGATCGTACAGCCCTGTAATGGCTGGCGATGGCGACATCGGGCCTGGTATCCCTGACTAACGACCGGTGGGGTTTCGGCGACCCAGTGCAGGTCGTGCGCCGTCAGTTGCGACCGGTAGAGCAGGGGGTGATCGTGTCCTTGCGCAACGGTGAGGATATTCCGTTGCAGGTCCTTGCCGATGACGAACCACGGTGAGCTGCCGGCATCCGCGCGCCCGCCGATGCCGAGCCCCTGGCGTTGGCCAAGGGTGTAGTACATCAGCCCCCGATGCTCACCAACGACTTGCCCGTCGGCTGTTGCTATCTGGCCAGGTTGGGCGGGGAGATAACGCGCAAGGAAGTCACGGAATCGGCGCTCCCCGATAAAACAGATCCCGGTGCTGTCTTTTTTCTTGTGATTCGCGAAACCCGCAGCAGCAGCGATCTGCCGGACTTCCGGTTTGGTCAACTCGGCGAGTGGAAACAACGCATGCGTCAAAGCACGTTGACCAAGCATGTACAAAAAATAGGTCTGATCCTTCGCCTCATCGCGTGCCCGTCTTAGCGTTGCTTTGCCGTTGTCTCGACCAACGTCGGCATAGTGCCCGGTGGCGATATAGTCGGCCCCGAGGGCCAGCGCATGATCGAGGAAGGCGCGGAATTTGATTTCGCGGTTGCACAGCACATCGGGGTTCGGTGTGCGGCCGGCGCGGTACTCGGCGAGAAAATGCGTAAAGACCCGATCCCAGTACTCGGTGGCGAAATTCACCGTATGCAGCGGGATGCCGAGCGTGTCTGCAACGCCCTCTGCATCCAAAAGATCTTCTTTGGCGGCACAGTAGGAGGCATCGTCGTCCTCCTCCCAATTCTTCATGAACAGGCCGGCGACGTCATAGCCGCGTCGTATGAGTTGCAGGGCGGCGACAGACGAGTCGACGCCGCCTGAAAGACCGACGATGACCTTGGCCGCTGCCATCAGACAACGAACGCTATGAGGCCGCGGCCACACCAAGCGGGCCGTGCCGGTATTTGCGCAAACATAGCGGGCTCAATCTCCCTTCGTGTTGAATGCCTGGATACGGTCTAGCGCCAACGGGGACTTGTGGCGCGCATCGTCTATGCATCGCAGTACCAGTGGGCTGCGGGGTTCCCATCGGCCCCGCGCAATCTCGTCACGGCTGAGCCAATGGGTTGCGAGGATGTCTGGATCGAGTGTCCGATCGGGTTCGCGCTCACCGACCTGGCCGATGAAGCAAAACCGCAGATACGTGGTGTGCGGGCGCGCGGGGGGCGACCACTGATAAACGCCGATCAGGCCATTGGGTGTAAATGTCCGGGCTGTCTCTTCAAAGACCTCCCGGCAGACCGCCTCAATCAGCGACTCGCCCGCTTCGAGATGACCGGCCGGCTGATTGATGACCGCATGCCCATCTGGCGCTTCCTCCACCATGAGGTAACGGCCGTCGTGGCTGATGACGGCTGCGACGGTGACGTGCGGCGTCCAGTTCATCGGCTGATCCTAGCAAATCATCGTTTCCGTACAGGACGGTTTTTGCCGGTTTTTCGCCGCGGTTTGGGTCTGGTGGCGGGAGGCGGGACGACATCGACGCTGCGCCACGCGCCGGGTGCCAATCCATCCAGCGTCCAGTCACCGACGGCAATGCGCACCAGACGCAGGGTCGGGTGACCAACGGCGGCGGTCATCCGGCGCACCTGCCGGTTTCGACCTTCGCGGATTCGCAGCTCTATCCACTGCGTCGGGATCTTCGCCCGCACGCGAATCGGGGGTGTGCGTGGCCACAGTGCCGGTGGTGGGATCAACCGTGCTTCGGCCGGACGGGTCATGCCATCTTTCAGCGCAACGCCTTGGCTTAGCGAGCGCAGCGCGTCGGGGCCGGGTGCGCCTTCGACCTGGGCCCAATAGGTTTTCGAGGTGGCTTTGTGCGGCGCGGTCAGTTGGTGAGCGAGTGCGCCGTTGTCGGTAAGTAGCAACAGGCCCTCACTGTCGCGATCGAGACGCCCAGCCGGATAGATGCCCGGCTGCTGGATGAACGCCGCAAGGGTGCGGCGCCCCGCGGCATCGGTGAACTGCGACAACACGTCGTAGGGCTTGTTGAAGAGGATCAGGCGCGCCACGACGTGAAGCTCGTTAACGGGCGGTGATACACTGCGAAATTACTCATTACCCCAAGTGAACGGTGTTATCTCGATGACCTTCGACAAAATCCAGGTGCCGGCGGACGGCCAAAAAATAACGGTAAATCCCGATAACTCTCTCAATGTCCCTGACAAGCCGATTGTCCCGTTCATTGAAGGGGACGGCATTGGTATCGATATCAGCCCGGTCATGCAGAAGGTCGTCGATGCCGCGGTGCAAAAAGCCTACAGCGGCGCGCGGCAAATTGCATGGATGGAAATCTTTGCCGGTGAAAAATCGACCAAGCTTTACGGCGAAGGGGTATGGCTGCCGGACGAAACACTGGCGGCGGTGAAAGAGTTCGTTGTCTCTATCAAAGGCCCGCTGACCACGCCGGTCGGTGGCGGTATCCGGTCGCTCAACGTTGCGTTGCGACAGCAACTCGATCTGTACGTCTGCCTGCGCCCGGTGCGTTATTTCAAGGGTACGCCGAGCCCGCTACTGCATCCCGAGTACACCGACATGGTGATTTTTCGCGAGAACTCGGAAGACATTTACGCGGGGGTCGAGTGGCAGTCCGGGACCGATGAAGCGAAGAAGGTTATCGATTTTTTGACCCAAGAAATGGGGGTGACGAAAATCCGGTTCCCAGAGACCTCCGGGATCGGTGTCAAGCCGGTGTCGAGCGAAGGCACCAAACGCCTGGTACGCAAAGCGATTCAGTATGCAATCGATAATGACCGTGCCTCGGTAACCCTGGTGCACAAAGGCAACATCATGAAGTTCACCGAGGGTGCGTTCAAAGAGTGGGGCTACGAGCTGGCGCAAGAAGAATTCGGCGCGGTTGAGCTCGACGGCGGGCCATGGTGCGCGATGAAGAATCCAAGGACGGGTAACGAGATCGTGATCAAAGACGTGATCGCGGACGCCTTCCTACAACAGATCCTGTTGCGCCCGAGAGAGTACGACGTGATCGCGACGCTCAACCTCAACGGTGATTACGTCTCAGACGCATTGGCGGCGCAGGTCGGCGGTATCGGGATTGCGCCCGGTGCCAACCTTTCTGACTCGGTCGCGATGTTCGAAGCCACGCATGGCACCGCCCCGAAATATGCAGGTCAGGACAAGGTCAACCCCGGCTCATTGATCCTGTCGGCCGAGATGATGCTGCGGCATATGGGCTGGACCGAGGCGGCGGACTTGATTATCGCGGCGATGGAAAGGGCGATCAGTGCCAAGACCGTTACCTATGACTTTGAGCGTTTGATGGACGACGCAACGTTACTGAGCTGTTCGGAGTTCGGTGATGCGTTGATCACCCACATGTAGATACGAAAAAAGCCTGCCGGGCGGCAGGCTTGTTCAGGCGTTTTTACGCACCCTTCACATCGCCGTTGCGGCGGCGTGAAGGTTCTGTGCGTGCAAGCCTTTTGGGCCGTGTTCGACTTCGAACTCGACCCGCTGTCCCTCTTTTAGCGTTCTATATCCTTCCATGTCTATCGCCGAAAAATGGACGAAGACGTCTTGTTCGCCGTCGTCCGGGGTCACGAAACCGTAACCCTTGGCGTTGTTGAACCACTTAACGATACCGGTGGCCATGAGCACACTCCTCCAACTAATTACTCTCCAACCGTGGTGCTTGTTTTCTTGCTACGCGGCACTACTGCGGTGCAGTGGCCCTTGAGTTATGAAATTTTTGCACCAAATTGGAGTATATATAGGGAAAAGAAATGGTCAAACAACGCTTGATCTATTTTATTAATACAAGGACTACTGATATACTAAAAAAATATAAAAAACATAGGGTAATTGATTTTTGCTAATCTTATTAATGAGGTTATGGTGATCGCCGGTGTAAGTCGAACAGCAGCCTATCGGGCGCTGAATCTTGTTTAGAGTACGTAGATAATTCGGTGCCAAGCCACTGAAATCTTATGCAGATTGGATTCGATGCGTGGGCCTGGGTGACCAATACCGTGGTGCGTGACCGGGTTGCGCTGAAGTTTCGACTGGTAGACTTTTCAACGACGTTAACGATGGCTATTTTTGTGTCGATATGAGTAGTGAAGAAGAACACCAAGACGGGGATCTCGCCGTCGAGCCGGCCAAGCCCAAGCTCAAGCGACCGCCCCTGTTCAAAGTGCTCCTGCTGAACGACGACTACACACCGATGGAGTTCGTTGTGCATGTCCTCGAGCACTTTTTTGGCATGAACCGTGAAAAGGCAACCCAAGTGATGTTGCATGTGCATACCCGAGGGATGGGCGTGTGTGGCGTGTTCACGAAGGATGTGGCAGAAACCAAGGTGGCGCTGGTGAACGATCATGCCCGTGCCAACCAGCATCCTCTGTTATGCACGCTGGAAGAGGCCTAGAGTCAGGCAGCGGAACCGCGCAGCCTGCGGGCGATCAGAGCTAAAGAACCGACCACCGATAAGGACCAGGGGCATGTTGAGCAAAGAGCTGGAATTTACCCTCAATCAAGCGTTCAAGAGCGCACGTGAGAAGCAGCATGAGTTCATGACGATTGAACACCTGCTGCTTGCGTTGCTCGACAATCCGGCGGCGGCGGAAGTCCTGCGGGCCTGTGGTGCGGACATCGACGCCTTGCGATCCGACATCGGCGGCTTCCTCGACGAAACGACGCCGCTGATCACCGACGGTGAGAGTCGCGAGACGCAGCCGACGCTCGGCTTCCAGCGTGTCCTCCAGCGTGCCGTATTTCACGTCCAGTCGTCCGAGAAGAAAGAGGTCACGGGTGCCAACGTGCTGGTCGCCATTTTCAGCGAGCAGGAGTCACAGGCTGTCTACTTCCTCGACAAGCAAGACATCGCCCGTCTGGACGTCGTGAATTTCATCTCGCATGGCATCTCCAAGGTGTCCAGCGACGAGCCAAGCAGCCCCGATCAGAGTTCGGAGTCCGGCGAGGCGGCCGGTGGTGAAGAGCGCCCGGAAAGCGCGCTGGAGACTTATGCGACGAACCTGAATGAGCAGGCCCGCAATGGCAAGATCGACCCGCTGATTGGGCGGGCTGCCGAGGTGGAGCGGACCATTCAGATTCTTTGCCGTAGACGCAAAAACAACCCGCTGCTGGTTGGTGAGGCGGGTGTTGGAAAGACTGCCATTGCCGAGGGCCTGGCCAAGAAAATCGTCGATAGTCAGGTGCCGGATGTGTTGGCGGATTGCACCATCTACGCGCTCGACATGGGTGGCCTCGTGGCAGGCACCAAATACCGGGGCGATTTCGAAAAGCGTCTGAAGGCGGTGTTGGCGGATCTGAAGCGGCAGCCGGATTCGGTGCTGTTCATCGACGAGATTCACACCATCATCGGTGCGGGCGCCGCGTCGGGTGGCGTGATGGATGCCTCCAACCTGATCAAACCGGTGCTGGCCTCGGGCGACCTGCGCTGTATCGGGTCGACGACCTACCAAGAGTACCGCGGCATCTTTGAAAAAGACCGCGCTTTGGCTCGGCGCTTTCAAAAAATCGACATCAATGAACCGACCGTCGAGGAGACCATCCAGATCCTCAAGGGGCTCAAGACCCGGTTCGAAGAACATCATCATGTGAAGTACTCGGCCAAAGCGCTGCGCGCAGCGGCGGAGCTCGCCGACAAGTACATCAATGACCGGCACATGCCCGACAAGGCGATCGACGTGATCGATGAAGCCGGTGCGGCAAACCAGCTGTTGGCTGTTTCCAAACGGAAGAAAAACGTCTCGGTCGGTGACATCGAACAACTGGTCGCGAAGATTGCCCGGATCCCGCCGCGCAAGGTATCGACCAGCGACACCGAGGCGCTGCGCAATCTGCAACGCGATCTGCAGATGGTCGTGTTTGGCCAGGACGAGGCGATCGATGCCCTGTCCGCGGCGATCCGGATGAACCGCTCGGGATTGGGAACGGATCAAAAGCCGGTCGGGAGTTTTCTATTTGCCGGTCCCACCGGTGTCGGGAAGACCGAGGTTACGCGTCAGTTGGCGCGAATCCTGAGCATGGAGCTGATCCGCTTCGATATGTCGGAGTACATGGAACGACATACGGTATCCCGCCTGATCGGTGCCCCGCCGGGTTATGTCGGGTTCGACCAGGGTGGTCTGCTGACCGAGGAAATCAACAAGCATCCGCATTCGGTGCTGTTGCTGGATGAGATCGAGAAAGCCCATCCGGATGTGTTCAATCTCTTGTTACAGGTCATGGATCACGGCACCTTGACCGACAACAACGGCAGGAAAGCTGACTTCCGCAACGTCATCATTGTGATGACGACCAACGCCGGCGCCAGCGAGGCGAGTCGCGCATCGATCGGTTTCAAGACCCAGGATCACAGCAGTGACGCGATGGCGGCGATCCAAAAGCTGTTTACGCCCGAGTTTCGCAATCGGCTCGATGCGGTCATCCAGTTCAACGGGCTGGACAAGTCGACCATCATGAGTGTTGTCGACAAGTTCCTGTTCGAGCTGGAACAGCAGCTCGAGGAAAAGAAAGTCAGTCTGATCCTCGACGAGGGCGTCAAAAACTGGCTCGCCGACCGTGGCTACGACCCGCAAATGGGGGCAAGGCCGATGGCGCGTGTCATCCAGGAAGAGATCAAGAAACCGCTGGCGGAAGAACTACTGTTCGGGCGCCTGGCGCAAGGTGGTCGTCTGAGGATCGGTGTGAGCGACGATGCGTTGGTCTTCGACGTGGAAGAGGCAACCGTCCACTGATGACCGGCAGCGCCGCCGAAAGGCGGCCTATCGCTCGCGGTAAACGATCCGGCCCTTGGACAGATCGTAAGGCGTGAGTTCGACCTTGACCTTGTCACCGGTGAGGATTCGAATGTAGTGCTTGCGCATCTTGCCCGAGATGTGCGCGGTCACGACATGACCGTTCTCGAGTTCGACCCGGAACATTGTGTTGGGCAGCGTGTCGACCACGGTGCCTTCCATTTCGATTACGTCTTCTTTTGCCATGCTTAAATAACGATCCGTTGAGGGGCGGCGCAGACTAAGTGCCGTCCGCAAGGCGCGGGATTATAGCAAGTTCGTTAGCGGCCTGCATCGGTAGCCAAACCTCCCTTGAGTTCCGAGTTTTGGCTACACCCGTTGTCCGCTATCCAGCCGACGCCACTGTCCCCGCTGCCAGAGTTCAATGGGTCGAAAGTCGACTTTGTAGGCCATTTTCGGGCTGTCCTCGATCCAGTAACCCAGATACAGATAAGGCAGGCCAACCGCTGCAGCCCGTTCGAGTTGCCGAAGAATGGCCAGGGTGCCGAGCGAGCGTGACGCGAGCTCAGGTTCGAAAAAGGTATAAACGGCCGACAGGCCATCGGCGGCGACATCGGTGACGGCGACGCCAACCAGCCGTTCGCTGAGTCGCAATTCGAGGAATACCGTGTCTGCCCATGGCGCGGTGAGAAATCCCATGAACTCGTTCGGCGACGCCTTGGCCATCTCGCCATCGCCGTGGCGTGCCTGCGTATAACGCTGGTAGAGGGCGAAGTGCGCGGCGTTGAAAACGGGCGCCACTGGCTGGACCGATATGTCGGCATTGGCGCTTGCCACGCGCCTTTGCTTGCGACGCGGTTGGAATTGGGCGACCGGCACGCGGACCGAGACGCACTGTTGGCACGATTCGCAGCGCGGGGCGTAGACCATGCGACCACTGCGGCGGAAGCCGTAGTGCAGGAGCTCGCTGTAATTGGCCATGTCGATGGCGGCATCGGGGTCGACAAACAGGGTGTTGCTTTGCCGATCGTTGAGGTAACTGCAGGGATGTGGTGCCGAAAGATACAACGGCAGTTGCCGAGTCAGGCTGCTCACCGGGCGCTGCGCAGTGTTGCGGCGGGGTAGGGCAAGCACCGGAGCACCGACGCCGACGACTGGTTCAGGGCGATCTGCAGTTCATGCTGAAATTCGTCCCGCGCGATCTGCCGTGCGCCCAGGCTGGCGAGATGCGCGGTGTAGATTTGGCAGTCGATGAACGCGAGCGGCAGTTTGTTTCCCAGTTCCGCCAGCAGGGCAAAGGCGATTTTGGAGGCGTCGCTGCTGCGGCTGAACATCGACTCACCGAAGAACACCCGCCCGAGCTTGACGCCGTAGAGCCCGCCAATGAGCTCGCCATTTTTCCAGGTCTCTATGGAATGGGCATGCCCGGCGCGATGCAGACCGGTGTAAGAGGTAATCATCTCAGGCTGGAGCCAGGTTCCCTCGGGATCGCCCCGCGGCGCGGCGCAAGCCCGGATGACCGCATCGAACGCCATGTCTACGCTGACCTCATAGCCGCGCTGACGCATCGATTTCCGCAGGCTGCGGGAGACGTGCAGCTCTTCCGGGTACAGCACCATGCGCGGCGCCGGGCTCCACCACAGGATCGGTTGGCCGACGCTGTACCACGGGAAGATGCCGCGTCGGTATGCCGCCAGCAGCCGGGTCTCCGACAAATCACCGCCGATCGCGAGTAATCCGTTGGGATCAGACTCAGCGAGGCTCGTGTCAGGGAAGCCGGCGTCGGGCTTGGTTCCATCGAGATCGAAGATCACAGCGCGAGGCGAGGGATAAGTTATCTAACAGACAGTTACGACCGGCTAAGTGTACACGTTGCTGGCCAGCGATTCGTGCCAATGGGATGAAGGCTAGGCTTTGTCCTGGGCGTTGCGATAAGGGCTGCGTGATGCCATTTCATCCAGGTAGTCGGCCATGCCGGCGGTTTCATGTGTCAGGTGCTGGGCGATGGCGTCGCGAAAGCGCGGGTCGGCCAGCCAGTGAGCAGAGAACGTCTCCGTTGGCAGGAAGCCGCGGGGGATCTTGTGCTCACCCTGCGCACCGGGTTCGAAGCGTTTCAGGCCCTTGTGGATGCAGAACTCGATGCCCTGGTAATAGCAGGCCTCGAAATGCAGATTGTCGACATGCGCGCTACAGCCCCAATGCCGCCCATACAGCGTGTCGGCGCCTACCAGGCAAAACGCCGCGGCGACCGGCTCGGTGCCGAGATCGCACATCACCAGCAACACGTCGTCTGGCGCAGTATGCGCGAGTCGCTCAAAAAAACGCCGGGACAGGGTTGGGATGCCGCCGCGTTTGTCGAACGTCGATTCGTAGAAGCGATGGAAGGTCGCCCAGTCTTTGCTGTTGGCGGTATGCCCGTCGAGCAGCCGAAAGGTAACGCCGGCATCATCGACACGGCGTCTTTCCTTGCGGATATTCTTGCGTTTACTCGACGTCAGCGTCGCCAGAAAGGCATCGAAGTCGGCGTAGTCGTGGTTGGTCCAATGAAACTGGCAGCCCACCCGTCGCAACAGGCCGGTATTCTCCAACGCGCGGGTTTCGTCGGGCAGGGTGAACAGCCAATGCAGTGACGACACGCCGAGTTGCTCGGCGAGCGCCTGGGTGGCGGCGATCAGCTGCGTGACGGTGTTGGCCGGGGCCTGCGGATGGGTCAACAGTTTGGGACCGGTCGCCGGGGTATACGGCGATGCGCTGACCAGCTTTGGATAGTACTCGAGCCCATGGCGCGCATAGGCATCGGCCCAGGCCCAGTCGAACACGAACTCGCCGTAGGAATTGAACTTGAGGTAAAGCGGCACCGCGCCGACCAGCCGGTTCTCCCCGTCCCACAACGTGACATGGCGCGGCAGCCAACCATAGCGCTCGCCAAGACAGTCTTCTTCTTCGAGGGCATTGAGAAACGCGTAGCTGAGGAACGGGTAGCCAGCTGCGTCCAGCGCATTCCAGTCTGCAGCGTCCAGCTCGTTGATCTGTTCGATAATTCGAACAGAAAGGGCGGCGTTCACATCGGCGTCCGTCTTCATCCTCTGACGTTAAGATCGCAGCACTGGCTATGCAAGACAACAAACCCACGGTAATACTAACGAGATGACGCGGCAGGGAATCAGCGTTGGAGGCAGGCAGCCACGTTACGACGCTACCTATAGGCACGACGAAACCCTGCAGGCGTCGAGTGACTAGTCGTGGGGCCGGCTGTGCCGGCCATTTGATTCGTCAGGCGGAGCCTGACCTACGAATGGCCGAAGGCCTGCAGGCGTCGTGTGACCAGCGGGGGCGTCCTCAGCTTTTTTGCTCCAGCGCGTCGAGGTACTTCTCGGCGTTCGGTGCCTTAGGGCCGGCTGTGCCGGCCGTTTGATTCGCCAGGCGCAGCCTGACCTACGAAGTGGCGCGGCCTCAGGCTTTTTGTTCGAGCGCGTCGAGGTACTTCTCGGCATCCAGCGCGGCCATACAGCCGGTGCCGGCCGACGTGATCGCCTGGCGGTAGACGTGGTCCATCACATCGCCCGAAGCGAAAACACCCTCGACCGAGGTCGCGGTCGCGTTGCCCTCGGTGCCGCTCTTGACCTTGATGTAGCCGCCGGCCATATCCAACTGACCCTCAAAGATCGCGGTATTCGGTGTGTGGCCGATCGCGATGAACAGGCCGTGCACGTCGATGTCGCGGGTGCTGCCGTCTTTGGTGCTCTTGATGCGGATGCCGGTCACGCCGCTGGCGTCGCCGAGCACCTCGTCGAGCGTGCTGTCCCAGGCGATCGTGACGTTGCCGTTCTCGGCCTTGTCGAGCAGCTGTTTTTGCAGGATCTTCTCGGCGCGCAGCGCATCGCGGCGGTGCACCAGGGTGACCTCGGAGGCGATGTTCGACAGGTACAGCGCCTCTTCGACGGCGGTGTTACCGCCACCGATCACGGCGACCTTCTGGTTGCGGTAGAAGAAGCCGTCGCAGGTCGCGCAGGCGGATACGCCTTTGCCCTTAAAGGCCTCTTCGGATGGCAGGCCCAGGTACTGTGCCGAGGCCCCCGTGGAGATGATCATCGCGTCGCAGGTGTAGTGCTGGCTGTCGCCTTTCAGTTTGAACGGGCGCTGGCTGAGGTCGACCTCGCTGATGTAGTCGAAAATGACCTCGGTGTCGAAGCGCTCGGCGTGCGCCAGCATGCGGGCCATCAGATCCGGTCCCTGCACGCCGTCATTGTCACCTGGCCAGTTGTCGACGTCGGTGGTTGTCATCAACTGTCCGCCTTGCTCCATCCCGGTGACGAGGACCGGATTGAGGTTGGCACGCGCGGCATAGACGGCGGCCGAGTACCCGGCCGGGCCGGACCCGAGGATCAGTAAACGACAATGCTTGGTTTCGCTCATGCGAAAAATCTCCTGTTACGTCTTCGGACGATGGTCTGTGGGTCTGGGGTGACGGCGCGCTGCGGCGGGCAATACTATAGGCAACCCGGACGCGAGGTAAAACCATGGGCTTTCTCGTAGGTGGTCGGTCAGAAAGCGGACCGACAACCGAGCCGCCGGTTTTCCGGACGGACCAACTCGCACGGTAACAACCGCAACCGGTGATTGGCGTCGCTGCGACTGCGCGACCGGCGTGCTCGCGCGCGTGCATAAGGTTGCGGTTCGCGCTGGCCCACGCCTTATGCGATAATTCTAATTTACTTTCAAAATAATCATTAATACATTGTTTTTTAACAGTAAATCTCCAATACCATGCATGCCTCACTGAGTAAGCGACTGAAAGAGGGCGCCTTTCTGCTGCTGCTCGCGATAGCCGCCTACTTTTTGATGGCGCTGTTCTCGTACTCGCCCGACGATCCGAGCTGGGTATACGAGAGCGCCAAGCGCCATGCCGACAATGCCGGCGGCGTGACCGGTGCCTGGGTCGCCAGCGTGTTGTTCATGCTGTTTGGCGACGTGGCTTATGTGTTCCCACTGCTGATCGCGTGGGGCGGCTGGCTGATGTTTCGCGAACGTGACGAGCAGCAACACCCGCCGCTGTTGCGAGCGGCCCGCTGGGGCGGTTTCGTCGTGACGCTGTTGTCGGCCACCGCATTGGCGACGTTGCATTTCGGGGTCGTCGAAAAGCTGCCCGAAGGCGCCGGCGGTATCTTGGGTCAGACGGTCGGTGGTGCGTTCGACTCGGCGCTCAACCCGGCCGGGGCAAGCCTGATCCTGCTGGCGCTGCTGCTGGTTGGCTTCACACTGTTTACCGGGATGTCGTGGTTCGGCCTGATGGATCTGATCGGCGGTTTCGTACTCAACGGCTGGCGTCAGTCGGTGATGTTGTTCGGGGAGTTGGCGGAAAAACGGCAGGCCAACCGCATGAAGCAGGAGCGTCAGGCGGTCGCCAGAAAAGAAAAGGCGCGCACCCGCAACAAGCCACCGCCGGTGATTGAAAAGAAAGAACCGGTCATGAAGACCAGTGTCCGGGTCGAGAAGGAACGTCAGATGACGTTGCTGGACCCTGAACCGAACACCGAGTTGCCGCCGCTCGGCCTGCTCGATCCGGCCAAGTCTTCGGGGATGGGGCTGTCGACTGAAGCGCTGCAGGCGCTGTCTGGTCAGGTCGAACGCAAGCTCGGCGATTTCGGCGTGACGGCGGAGGTCACCGCGGTGCACCCGGGGCCGGTCGTCACGCTGTTCGAGCTGCAGCTGGCGGCGGGCACCAAGGTCAGTAAGGTCACCAATCTGTCGAAAGACCTGGCGCGTGCGCTGTCGGTCGTCTCCGTGCGGGTGGTCGAAGTGATCCCCGGCAAGACGGTGATCGGCCTCGAGATTCCGAACGAGCACCGCGAGATGGTCTACCTCAGCGAGACGCTGCGCTCCGAGGCCTATGACCGTTCGAAATCGCCACTCACCCTGGCGTTGGGTAAAGACATCGTCGGCGAACCGGTGGTGGCCGATCTGGCGCGCATGCCGCACGCGCTGATTGCCGGCACGACGGGCTCGGGCAAATCCGTCGCGGTCAACGCGATGATCCTGAGTCTGCTGTACAAGGCCACGGCCAAAGACATCCGACTGATCATGATCGACCCGAAGATGCTCGAGCTTTCCGTCTACGAAGGCATCCCGCACCTGCTGACGCCGGTCGTGACCGATATGAAGGAGGCGGCCAACGCGTTGCGCTGGTGTGTTGCCGAGATGGAGCGGCGCTACCGCCTGATGGCGTCTCTGGGTGTGCGCAACATCGCCGGTTACAACAAGAAAGTACGCGATGCGATCGACGCGGGGGAGCCGATCAAAGACCCGCTGTTCAAGCCCGAGCCCGACCCGCTGACCGGCGATCTGCCCGACATCCCGGATCTTGCTTCGATGCCCTACATCGTCGTGGTCGTCGATGAGTTCGCCGACATGATGATGGTCGTTGGCAAGAAGGTCGAAGAGCTGATCGCGCGGCTGGCGCAGAAGGCACGCGCCGCCGGTGTGCATCTGTTACTCGCGACGCAGCGCCCTTCGGTCGATGTCATCACCGGCCTGATCAAGGCCAATATCCCGACGCGGATCGCGTTTCAGGTCTCTTCACGCGTCGATTCGCGCACGATACTGGATCAGATGGGCGCCGAGGCGCTGTTAGGGCACGGCGATATGTTGTATCTGCCGCCGGGCACCAGCATTCCGCGACGCACCCATGGTGCCTTCGTCGATGACCACGAGGTCCACCGGGTCGTCAAGCATCTGAAGCAGATGGGCTCGCCAAACTACGTCGACGAGATCCTGCAGGAACCGACCGAGGCGATTCCGGGTCTATCTGCCGAGGCATCGGGTGTCGATACGGAAGATCAGGACCCGCTGTTCGACGATGCCGTGAAGATTGTCACCGAATCGCGCCGCGGATCGATATCCGGCGTGCAGCGTCGGCTCAAAATCGGCTACAACCGCGCGGCGAGGCTGGTCGAAGAGATGGAACGCATCGGCATCGTCAGCGCCGCCGATGAGCGGGGCAATCGCGAGGTGTTGGCACCGCCACCGGTTAAGGATTGATGAGAATACGAATCTGCTTACTCACGCTGCTCGTCGCAATGACAGCGTCCGTGCACGCGGGTCCGGGGCGAGAGGCCCTGGATCTGTTTCTGGAAGACCTGACCACCCTGCAGGCGAAGTTTGAGCAGTCGGTGCTCGATACCGAAAACGGCACCGCCGGCCAGATGCATGGGCTTTTCCTGCTCGAACGTCCGGGACGGTTTCGCTGGGACTATGTGGTGCCGCCGAACCAGACCATCCTCGCCGATGGCCGTGACGTGTGGATCATCGAAGCAGACCTGAAGCACGTTACCCGCCATCTACAACGATTTGCGCTAAAGGGCACCCCGGCGGCCTTTCTGGCGACCGAGGCTTCGATCGAAGATGACTTCGAGGTCATCGAAATCGGTAAACGGCTCGGCATGCACTGGTTGGAATTGATCCCGCGCGATGCCGAAAGCGATTTCAACCGCGTGCTGTTGGCCTTTGCCGACCGCGAGCTGCGCCACATGGAGCTGAACGACAAGTTCGGACAGATCTCCCGGTTCCGGTTTTTCGAGGTGCAGCGCAACGTGCCGATCGATCCGACCCTGTTTGTCTACGAAGGCAAAGATGACTGGGACGTTCTCAACGCCGACTAGCCTGGCTGTTCGCGTCGCAACGTTCAGTAGCCGGTATGCTGCCTGGTATGGCGTCAGACGATCTTTTCGAAACCGCGGTTAATCCGTCGCGTCCGTTGGCAGACCGGATGCGGCCACAATCGTTGCAGGAATTCATCGGCCAGGCCCACCTGATCGGCGAGGGCAAGCCGCTGCGGCTGGCAATCGAGCAGGGGCGACTCCATTCGATCATCCTGTGGGGGCCGCCGGGTACCGGCAAAACCACGCTCGCCCGGTTGCTGGCCGGTGTCTCGGGGTTTGCGTTTGACACGCTGTCTGCGGTGCTGGCGGGTGTGAAGGACATCCGCGCGGCGGTCGAGCGCGCCAAACAGGTGCGCGCCCAATCGGGTCAAGGCACCGTGTTGTTTATCGACGAGGTGCATCGTTTCAACAAGAGCCAACAGGATGCGTTTCTGCCGCACGTCGAGGATGGCACCTTCCTGTTCGTCGGCGCGACCACCGAAAATCCCTCGTTCGAACTGAACAATGCGTTGTTGTCGCGGGCGCGCGTGTACGTGCTGCGGGCGCTCGAGCCGGCCGCGATCGAGACGTTGCTGACGCGGGCCCTGGATGATCAAACCAACGGCCTGGGTAGGCTGGCGTTGCGCATCGAGCCCGATGCGCTGAAGCTGCTTGCCGGCGCGGCCGACGGCGATGCGCGTCGTGCCCTCAATCTGTTGGAGATTGCGGCCGATCTGGCTGATGACGGCGTCATCTCATTGGCTGCCGTCGAGGAGCTGGCGAGCGGACAGCTGCGCCGATTCGACAAGGGCGGCGAGGCCTTCTACGACCAGATCTCTGCGCTGCACAAATCGGTCCGCGGCTCGTCACCCGATGGTGCCTTGTACTGGCTCTGCCGCATGCTCGATGGGGGTTGCGATCCGCTCTACATCGCCCGACGCGTCGTGCGGATGGCGTCCGAAGATATCGGCAATGCCGATCCGCGAGCGCTCGAGCTCGCGCTGAACGCCTGGGACGTGCAGCAGCGGCTGGGTCAGCCAGAGGGCGAGCTGGCGATCGCGCAGGCGGTGGTCTATCTCGCCTGTGCGGCCAAGAGTAATGCGGTCTACACGGCCTTTAACGAAGCGATGCGCGTGGCGCGCGACGCCGGTTCACTGGAGGTGCCGACACACCTCCGCAACGCCCCAACCCGTTTGTTGTCCGAGTTGGGGGCGGGGCAGGGATACCGGTATGCGCATGACGAGCCGGGCGGCTACGCGGCCGGTCAGACCTACCTGCCAGAGCCGCTGTCGGAACACCGTTTTTACCAGCCGGTCGAGCGCGGCCTGGAGATCAAGATCGCCGAGAAACTCAAACAGCTGCGCGACCAGGATGCGCGGGCGCGCCATGACCCGGCGTCCGGCAAGCGGCCGAAGTCTTGATCGATACTGCAGGGGTCCACAGGGTTCGAGTAGACTATCGGGCTTTGTACATCGCGGACCGGCTGTTGAACCAAACCCTCGCTATTGCCGCTGGTGGGGCGCTCGGCGCGCTGCTGCGCTTTTGGGTGTCGAACGGCGTCTATGCCATCTTAGGTCGCGGTTTTCCGTACGGTACCTTGGCGGTGAATGTACTCGGATCATTGGCTATGGGGCTGCTCTTCATCCTGTTGATCGAACGCCTGGCACTGGGCGCCGAATGGCGTGCGTTCCTGCTGATTGGACTGCTCGGGGCCTTCACGACGTTTTCCACCTTCTCGATCGAGACGCTGACATTGATCGAGCAGGCCGAGTATCTGAAGGCGACGGCGAATGCGGTGATCAGCGTAGTGGCCTGCGTCGGTGCGGCGCTGGTCGGCGTAATGCTTGCGAGGCAGCTTTGAAAACGACCGAGGTGACATTCGTCCGCGTTTATTGCAGTGACAAGGGGCATCAGCATCAGCAGATCATCGATCTGCTGCATCGTGAGCATCGCGTTGCCGGGGTGACGGCGTTTCGCGGTATCGCAGGGTTCGGCAAGTCGGGTGCGCTGCATGAGGCAGGGCTGTTGGATGTGTCGCTCGATCTGCCGATCGTGGTTGAGTTTTTCGATCGACCCGACAAGGTCGACGCGGTGTTGCCACTTCTTCATGAAATGCTCGGCCCGGGACACATCGTGACCTGGCCGGCTAACGCAAATTTGGAATGATTGCATGTTAGATCCCAAGCTCCTTCGCACCGATCTCGAGCGAGTCGCGGCCGTCCTGCGGCGGCGCGGCATTGAACTCGACGTGGCGGGCATCGAATCGCTGGAAACCCGTCGCAAGGCGCTGCAGGTCGAGACCCAAGAGCTACAGAACTCGCGCAACACGCAGTCCAAGGCGATCGGCAAGGCCAAAGCGGCGGGCGAGGATATCCAACCGCTATTGGATGCGGTCGCAGACCTCGGCGAAAAGCTGAAAGCGGCCAACGACGCCCTGTCCGAGACCCAGGAGGCGCTGCAGAGCATCGCCCTGGGTATTCCAAACCTTCCCGATGACAGCGTGCCGGATGGCAAAGACGAGGATGACAACCGCGAGGAGCGCCGTTGGGGGGAGCCTGGCCAGTTCGACTTCGAGCCGCTGGACCATGTCGACCTCGGCGCGGCATTGGGCGTGCTCGATTTTGACGCCGCGGCGAAGCTGACGGGGGCGAGGTTTGCGGTGATGAGTGGACCGCTGGCGCGGATGCACCGGGCGCTCGCGCAATTCATGCTCGATGTGCATACCACGGAGCACGGTTATACCGAGGCCTATGTGCCTTACCTGGTGAACCCGGACAGCCTCTACGGCACCGGGCAGTTGCCGAAATTCGCCGAAGACCTGTTTCGTCTGGAGGGCACGGACTACCACCTGATACCGACCGCCGAGGTGCCGCTGACCAACCTGGTGCGGGACGTGATCGTCGACGATGCCTACATGCCGCGGCGCTACGTGGCGCATACGCCGTGTTTCCGCTCTGAAGCCGGTTCGCACGGCAAGGACACACGCGGCATGATCCGCCAACACCAGTTCGACAAGGTCGAACTGGTCCACGTCGTCCGGCCCGGCGAGTCATTCGAGGCGTTGGAGGCGCTCACCGGCCATGCCGAGACCATCCTGCAGCGGCTTGAATTGCCCTACCGGGTGGTGACGCTCTGCACCGGCGATCTCGGCTTTTCGGCGACCAAGACCTACGACATCGAGGTTTGGCTGCCGGGCCAGCAGAAATATCGCGAGATCTCGTCGTGTTCGAACATGGCCGACTTCCAGGCACGCCGCATGCAGGCGCGCTGGCGCAACCCCGAAACCGGCAAGCCCGAACTGGTCCATACCCTGAATGGCTCAGGCCTGGCGGTGGGGCGGACACTCGTCGCCGTCATGGAGAACTATCAACAGGCGGACGGCAGCATCGGCGTGCCGGCCGTCTTGCAACCCTACATGGGCGGTATCGAGGTTTTGGCGCGCGCTTGACCGGGCCGGAACACATACTGCGGAAAATCCGAAGTACTCGCGTTGAGAAATCGAATACCTCGTTTTGCGGCAGCCGGTAGACTCGGTCGCCAATGAGGAAAGGAACGCACCAGGAAATGGCGGAGGGGGTGGGATTCGAACCCACGGTGGGCGTTAACCCACGACGGTTTTCAAGACCGTTGCATTCAACCGCTCTGCCACCCCTCCAGGTGCGAGACGGCCGGAAGGATACCGGAATTTCCCCACAAGACAACAGTCTTTGGGCATTGAAGTCCCTTCCGATCGCACCAATACATGAAGTATGCTCGGGGAAACTTATCGGCCGTCAAGACGGTCTTAAAAGCCTGAACAATTTCAACGCAACCAACTGCCCAGGAGGCATTTTGCAATGAACCGTTACGAAAGTGTTATCGCGCAAAGCGGCAACGACGTCGTCTCAAGCAACAAGGTACTCAAGAATACCTACCTGCTGCTTTCGGCAACGTTGGCATTCAGTGCGCTGATGGCGATGGTCTCCATGGCGGTCGGTGTACCGCCATTTGCCTACTTGGCGTCCGTTATCGGTGCGATGGTGCTCGGTATCTTCGTGCTGCCAAAGGCCGCCAACTCGTCGAAAGGCATCGGCGTCATTTTCCTGATTACCGGTCTGCTGGGATTTGGGCTCGGGTCCGTGCTCAGTATGTATCTGGCGCTGCCGAACGGTCCGCAGATCATTGCCACTGCGTTTGCCGGAACGGGCATCATTTTTCTGGGCCTGTCGGGCTATGCGCTGTCGTCGAAGCGTGACTTCAGCTTCATGGGCGGATTCCTGTTCGCTGGCATGATGGTGGTGGTGCTTGCAATGGTCGCCAACATCTTTATGCAGATCCCGGCGCTGTCGCTGGCTGTGTCCGGTGGCATCATCTTGGTGATGAGTGGTTTCATCCTGTTCGATACGAGCCGTATCGTGCGCGGTGGTGAGACTAACTACATCATGGCGACTTATGGTCTGTACCTGACCATCTTCAACATCTTCATCAGTCTGCTGCAGATCCTGGGGATTATGGGTGGTGATGAATAACGGCGGCGCTTGGCTCGCTGTGTAACCAAACCCCGGCCGAAAGGCCGGGGTTTTTCGTCGTGTCGGGAGTAGTTTATGGACTGGATGCAAATACTGGCGGCGGTTGTCGGGGTGATGATGCTGGTGTTTCTGTGGCCCGCGTACAAGCACTGGTCGGCCAATAGCCCGAAGGCCGAGTCCGGCGATTGGCAGGCGGCGCTGCTCCCGCTTGCGGCCGTCGTGGGATTGGTGTTGCTGCTGATCATGTCGGTTCGTTGAGCTACAGGCGCGCTGTTCGACGGCCGCGACCACACTGTCGGGCATGATAGGATTTCGTGAAAATCGCCCAGAGTCCCGACTGCCTGCACGATGATTCGAGTCTACCTTGTTGACGACCTTGAACTTGTCCGCGCCGGCATGCGCAGTATGCTCGACGGTGAGGAAGACATTGTCGTCATCGGTGAATTCGGCAGCGGCGAAGCGGTCGTCCAGGCCTGCAGGGATTGCTTGGCTGATCTGGTCCTGATGGACGTCAATATGCCGGGCATCGGCGGTATCGAGGCGACTCGCCGGATTGTGCAGGCGCACCCAACGGTCCGAGTGATCGCCGTGACCGTGCTGGAAGACGATCCGTTTCCACATCAACTGCTCGACGCCGGCGCAACTGGCTATATTTCCAAAGCCGGCGGTCGTGATGAGATGCTCGAGGGTATCAGGACGGTGATGAGGGGGAATCATTTCATTGCCGGTGACGTGGCGAAGAAGCTCACGCTGGCCAATATTCAGAATCAGGGCGAGTCATCGCCGCTGAAAAAGCTCACGCCGCGTGAGATGCAGGTGATGATGATGGTGATCCAGGGTCACGGCAACCGGGCGATCTCTGACACGCTGTTTTTGAGCCCAAAGACGGTCTATACCTACCGCGCCCGTGTTTTCGAGAAACTCAACGTCGCGAACGATGTTGAGCTGACGCATTTTGGCTTCCGTCACGGTCTGATCGACAGGGTGTGAGTTCGCCAATGGCATTCGATGCGGCCTGCAAGGCGTGCCCGCGTCTCGCGACGTTTCTCAGCGAGGTAAAAGTCGAGCACCCCGAGTATCACTGCGCGCCGGTCGCCGCGTTTGGTGATGCCGACGCCCGGTTACTGGTCGTTGGTTTGGCGCCGGGCATGCATGGTGCCAATGCGACAGGGCGACCGTTTACCGGTGACTATGCCGGTATCCTGTTGTATCAGACGTTACACAAATTCGGCTTTGCCAATGCACCCGAGTCGATTTCTGCAACCGACGGCTTACGGTTGATCAACTGCCGTATCACCAATGCCGTCAAATGCCTGCCCCCGCAAAACAAACCTACGGGCGCGGAAATCAAGACCTGTCGCCGGTTCCTGGCGGCAGAGTTGGACAGTTTCCCGGAGGGGGGTGTCGTCGTTGCTTTGGGCGGCATTGCGCATCGTTCCGTGGTGACGGCCTTCGGCCTGCGCCAGCAGGCCTGTAAGTTTGGGCATGCGGCGGTGCATGCGCTGCCGCGTGGTATTTCGCTGATCGATTCCTACCACTGCAGTCGCTACAACACGCAGACGCGCCGATTAACGGAGCCCATGTTTCATGATGTTTTTGCCAAAGCACGTGCGCTGCTGAGTGGGTGATCGTGTTGCCGATACACACGCGACGTTAATAAACCCCCGCACCGATGAGCGAAGCTGACGAGTCGTTTGATTACAAGGGCTTCCTGCGCAGCCTCACCGAAGGCCCGGGGGTCTACCGCATGCTCAATGCAGACGGTGAAGTGATGTACGTCGGCAAGGCCAAGAACCTGCGTCGCCGGGTCGGCAGTTACTTCACCCGGGCGAGCAATCGGCGCATCGCCAGCATGGTCAGCCAGATCAGCGATATCCAGATAACCGCGACGCATACCGAAGCGGAAGCGCTGCTGCTCGAAAACAATCTGATCAAGTCCGAAAAACCCCGTTACAACGTACTGCTGCGCGACGACAAGAGTTACCCTTACCTGTTCTTGTCGGATGAAGACTTTCCGCGGCTGGCGTTCCACCGCGGGGCGCGCAAGCAGAAAGGACGTTATTTTGGTCCTTATCCCAGCGCCGGCGCGGTCCGTGAGACGCTGCAGCTGTTGCAGAAGCTGTTCCCGGTCCGCCAGTGCGAGGACAGTTATTTTCGCAATCGCTCGCGGCCCTGCCTGCAGTATCAGATCGAACGTTGTACCGCGCCCTGCGTCGGCTTCATCGGACCCGAGCAGTACGCGCAGGATGTTCGCGATACCGAGCTGTTCCTCGAGGGTAAGGCATCGGATGTCGTCGCCCGCTGGGTCGATAAAATGGAACGCGCTTCGCAAACCCTGGCATTCGAAGAAGCGGCGCATCTGCGTGATCAGATAGCGACGCTGCGCAAGGTGCAGGAAAAGCAGTATGTCAGTGGCGAGCGGGGCGATCTGGATATCGTTGCCGTCGCGACCGGTGGGGGGCAAGCCTGCGTGCAACTGTTTTTCGTCCGCAACGGACGCAACCTCGGTAACAAGAGCCTGTTTCCGCGATCTGTCGACGGCGCGGATGAGCCTGAAATCATCTCGGCGTTCATCGCCCAGTATTACCTCGGGAAAGCCGTTCCTGCTCAGATACTGGTCAACGCGGCACCGGCGGATAAAGCGGTTCTCGAGGAATCGCTCAGTCGCCAGGCCGATCGCAAGGTGATCATTCAGGCGGCACCGCGCGGCGAACGTGCGCGCTGGCTGAAGATGGCGGTCGATAATGCCCAGCTGGCCCTGACGTCACGGCTGGCCACCACCGGCAATGCGCGGCGACGGGTCGAGGCCCTGCAGGAGGCGTTGGACCTGCCGGAGCTGCCGACTCGGATGGAGTGTTTCGATATCAGTCATACCCAGGGCGACCAGACGGTGGCGTCTTGCGTGGTCTTTGTCGATGGCGCGCCGAGCAAAAGCGATTATCGGCGCTTCAACATCAAAGGCATCACCCCAGGCGACGATTACGCGGCGATGCAGCAGGCGTTGGAGCGGCGCTACAAGCGCCTGATGGCAGGCGAGGGCAAGGTGCCGGATATCCTTTTGATCGACGGCGGGCTGGGGCAGCTCAACACCGCCCGCGAGATTATCGGTGAACTGGGTGTCGATGGTGTGGTGCTGGTCGGCGTTGCCAAGGGGCCCGATCGCCGGGTTGGTATGGAACAGCTGTTCTTGTTGGACCAGAGTACGCCTCTTATACTGCCTGCGGATTCAGCCGCGCTGCACCTGGTCCAGCAGATCCGCGATGAGGCGCATCGCTTCGCGATCACGGGCCATCGGCAGCAGCGTGGCAAATTGAAGACACGCTCGGTGCTCGAAGACATCAGCGGGATCGGGCCGAAACGGCGCGCCCGCTTGCTGCAGCAGTTCGGTGGTCTGCAAGGACTATCGCGGGCCGGCATCGAAGACATACGCACAGTCGAGGGGATCAGTGAAAAGTTGGCGCAAGAAATCTACGCCGCTTTCCATGGCAGCTAATGAACCCCGTCTATAACCTCCCCAACCTCATAACCGGTTTACGGATCCTGCTGATTCCGGTTTTTATTGTCGTGTTCTATCTGCCGGTGCCTTGGAGCAGGGAGGCGGCCACGGCGATTTTTGTCCTGGCTGCGATCACTGACTGGTTGGATGGCTACCTGGCCAGGCGGATGCAATTGGTCTCTGCGCTGGGTGCGTTTCTCGACCCGGTCGCCGACAAGCTGATGGTGGCGACAGCGCTGGTTTTACTGGTCCAGGCCGATCCGAGCATGCTGATGGCAGTGGCCGCGACGGTGATCATCGGTCGTGAGATTGCGATCTCGGGTCTCCGCGAGTGGATGGCGGAATTGGGCAGTCGAACCACGGTCGCCGTCTCTGAAATCGGAAAATTCAAGACGGCGGCGCAGATGGCGGCGATCATCCTGCTGGTTTATCGGGATGATCTGTGGACCCTGCCCACCTACACGGTCGGCCTGGTCCTGCTGTACATCGCCGTGGTGCTGACATTGTGGTCGATGACGCTTTACCTGCGCGCGGCCTGGCCGAGCCTGAGTGGTGGCGGGCAGACCGCAAGGTTGCCGGACGACAGCTAGGGGCGCGTGCTTGACACGTTGGGCGAGATGCCTAAAATACGCCGCTCGTTCGGCGGGAATAGCTCAGTTGGTAGAGCACAACCTTGCCAAGGTTGGGGTCGCGAGTTCGAGTCTCGTTTCCCGCTCCAGGTTTCCAGCACACCCCGCTCGCGCGGGGTTTGTTGTTTCAGCTGCCAGGTCAGCTGAAGTCAGTGTCACGGCCGAGTGGCAGAGTGGTTATGCAGCGGATTGCAAATCCGTGGACATCGGTTCGATTCCGGTCTCGGCCTCCATCTTGGATTCAAACAACTTACGCTGGTTTTTTGAAGGCGGAGTGTACCCCTTTCCGTCACCCTGAAACGCTCGACAATGCCTGGGTGAGTCTTTGATCCTCGGTTGTCGGGATGGCAATGTTCCACCTGTCAGTCAGACATCTGTGCTTGGATGCGAGTGGAGAGCGGGTGGCGACCAAGCGATAGTGGGCCGAGACTCGGCACTATACGGCCGAGCGCAACTTCCGGTGGCGTGCTTGTTCTGGCGACATTTTGCGGCGTCGGCGCTGCGGGCACGGTTGCGGACCTTCACATGCTATGTGCAGTCCTCACAGCACTTTTCGACGATGCAGCAACTGCAGCCTGGTGTGGTCGACGATTAGAACGAAAGACAAACGTTCCATTTCCTCTGGCTGCATCCATGCCAGACTATGGCGGACTATTGAGAATGGACAGTTTGTAAGCTTCAGGCTACATTAACGTGGTTTATGTAGTTTGAAGATTACAAAATGCCGACTCCTCATCATCCCTCAGCAGCTGTGCGTCGTACGTTACGAAAACTGGGATCAGACCTTCACGACGCACGACGCCGTCGTAAGCTGCCAATGGCTGTGGTGGCAGAACGCGCCTTTACGTCGCGTTCGACATTGCAGAAGATCGAAGCCGGCGACCCCAGTGTCTCCATCGGCATATACGCGGCTGTCCTACAAGCCCTTGGCTTGCTGGACGGGCTCGACGATGTTGCCGATGTTGGTCGAGATGATGTCGGCCAGGCCCTTGCCAGTGCCAACCTGCCAAAACGTGTGCGGCTGAAGGGCAGGAAATAGGAAGGCTCCCGATGGCTGACATCGAAGTCCATATCGACCTGCACGGTAGGACCCATCAGGTCGGGGTCGCCCGTGTCAATGCTGTTCGGGGCAATGAAACCGTCGTTTTCGAGTACCTCGACGACTGGCTACGAGACCCCGACCGTTTCTCAATAGAGCCGGCCCTTATGCTGACTCGAGGCGGCTTCGCGCCGCCGCAAGGGCAGGCAATTTTTGGATCGCTGGGAGATTCCGCGCCGGACACATGGGGTCGCCGGCTGATGCAACGGGCGGAGCGCCGCCAGGCCGAGCGCGAAGGCCGAGTTGTCCGAACGCTTTCAGAAAGCGATTACCTGCTCGGTGTGGCCGATGAGACACGGCTCGGTGCGCTGCGTTTTCGTCGTAGCGACGACGATATTTTCCAAGCGCCCGTTCGCACGGGTATCCCCGCCCTGATCGACGTTGGTCGGCTCTTACAGGTCACCGAACGCCTGCTAAGAGACGAAGAAACAGACGAAGATCTCCAGCTCATTTTCGCACCAGGCTCGTCCCTGGGTGGCGCGCGGCCAAAGGCGTCGATCATTGACCAGCACGGTCATCTGGCCATTGCAAAGTTCCCGAAGGAAACCGATGAGTACAGCATGGAAACCTGGGAGGAGATCGCCTTGCGTCTGGCTGAGCGCGCAGGGATCACGACACCACATCACGAACTGGTCCAAGTTGCGGGAAAGACCGTATTGCTATCCCGCCGGTTCGATCGTGACGGGCCGATCCGTATTCCGTTCTTGTCGGCAATGGCCATGACGGGATCTCGGGATGGCGACCGCGGTAGCTATCCTGAAATCGTCGATGCGCTCTCACAGCACGGTGCACAGGCCAAGACAGATGCCGCCGCGCTCTACCGACGGGTGTCGTTCAACGTGCTGATCTCCAATGTCGACGATCATTTGAGAAACCATGGGTTCTTGTGGCGCGGAAAGACCGGCTGGTCGCTCTCACCCGCTTACGATCTCAATCCGGTCCCCGTCGATCTCAAGGCGCGCGTACTGACCACCAATATCGACCTGGACGAGGGCACCTGCTCGCTCGACCTGCTCGAAGCCTCCTCGGGCTATTTCGGCCTCGGACTCGATTCAGCGCGCGCCATCATCCAAGAAGTTGCCGCCGCAACGGCGACATGGCGAGAGGTTGCGAAAACCGTGGGCGCACGTTCGCGCGAGATCGATCGTATGGCGAGCGCCTTTGAACACGAGGAGCTGTCACGCGCACGCGCGTTGTGATGAGGAACCCGGGCGAAAACAATAAGGTGACCGCGCGTCGCAGAGGTTTCTTCTGGTCAGAGCTTTCCAAGTGTAAATGCAACGGCACCTCGTCCTGCGCGCCCGTCGAGTCTGCGCCGGTCAAATCGCCTAAACTGGGCGCATGCCTAGCAAGATCGCAGACTTAGCCGCCGTTATTGCGCCTGTCCTTGCTCGTTACCCGGCGATCGAAGCGGGGTACCTGTTCGGCTCTCACGCGCGCGGCGATGCACGGCCGGACAGCGACCTGGACCTCGCGCTCGTGGGCGATCCATCCAAGCTGCAGGACCTCAAGTTGGACGTATTAACCGACCTCACCGCGGCGGGTTTCGATCGCATCGATCTCGTCTGTCTCGATGACACGGATATCATTTTGAGCTTCGAGGCGGTGAGCCCGAATTGCCCGATTTATGTTCGTGACGGGTTCGATCACGGCAGCTACTTTTCACGCATCCTGCGCGAATATTTTGACTTCGAGCCTTACCTTCGGGTGCAGCGAGAGGCGCGAAAAGCGAGGTTGCTCAGTGGTTAACACAGAGATCGTCCGGCGGCGCCTGGATCAGCTTTCTGAATACCTGGAAATTCTGGATCATTACCGAGCCTATAGTCTGGAGGAATTTCTTGCCGATCCCGAGCGGTATGGCAGTGCCGAGCGATTTCTGCAGCTGGCGGTCGAGGTAATTCTGGACGTCGGAAATCATATCGTTGCTGACGAGCAGTTAGGGCGAGTAGAGAAGAGCCGTGATGTCGCATCGCTGTTTTTGTCAAAAGGATTTATCGACGATCAACTTGCGCAAAAGTGGCTGCGAATGATTGGATTTCGAAACATCTTGGTGCACGAATACGCAGAACTTGATCGGCGAATTGTCTACAAGGTGCTGTGCGAGCAACTCGATGACTTTCTGGCGCTGAAGAAAGTCTTTACTGGGTTCTTATAAATCGCATCGTGTGCGCCGAACTACCCTAGAATTGTCGTTCATCGCATTGTCGGCACAAAGTGACAGTCCACTCATCTTTGCCGGCATTACCTCAGGTAGACTTTGATCGGTCAGGTCCTCTGTTATCACCGATGCAGACGGCCGTCTTGCGGCGTAAGATAACAGTCGCCGGGCGGAGTTGATCGCCCGGTTTCGATTGGACAGTCGCGAAAAGCTCCCTTATCGTACCCCTGTTATTTCCGCGCGATTTTCGCTAAGTCATTGAGAAAATGGAAAAAGTTTCAAACCCGGGTCGGATCCGTTTTCTTGTCCCCGTCCTTAGTTCGGTATTCCTGATGAACGGTTGCACGTTGAGCCTGCCGCATCGCGCGGACGATAGTGCGGCCGAAGCGCGTGCCGCCATCAGCGCGACGCCGCAACAGCCCGCTGACGTCGTGCTTGCGGGGTTATCGGCATTGCCTGCCGGACAGGCTGTACCGCTGGCGAGCGGCGAAACCGCGATCGCGGATGCACCCTATTTTGCGGCAAGCGGTCGCGAATGCCGGTTTGTCGATATCACGCCGGCGTCGGGCGAGGGCACCCGACGGTTGGCCTGTCTCGACGGCGTTGACTGGGCCTGGCAACGGAATGTCTTGCCGTGATGATGAGAACACTCCCACTGTTGGTTCTATTTTTCCTGGCACTTTCTGTATTTAGCGGCGCTGCATTGGCGCAAGACGGGGCGTTGCCCGCACAGCCACCCGCTGCTGTGGCACAGCCGTCGTTCATTCCACCGCCGCGCGGTGCGGCCAGTCCCATGCCGGCAGAAGCGGACAGACCGCTACCGTTCGGTGCCAACCTGTTCACCGGTAACTTCCTCAAGACCCGCCAGGACGGCCTCAACCCCGAGTATCGGGTGATGCCGGGAGACCAGGTGGCGGTAAATGCCTGGGGGTCGGTGAACATCAATGACGTGTTCACGGTCGATAACCAGGGCAATCTTTTCATCCCCGGGATCGGCCCGGTGAAGGTCGGCGGCGTGCGAAACGCCAACCTGACCCGTATCGTCCGCAAGAAGATCCAAGAGACCTACATCAACAGTTTCGAGGTCTATACCAACCTCGTCACCGCCCAGCCGGTGCTGGTTTACGTAACGGGCGCGGTCAACCATCCGGGACGCTACGCAGGTCTGCCGTCCGACAGCGTGCTGTTCTTTCTGGATCTGGCCGGCGGTGTCGATCCGGCGTTGGGCAGCTACCGGCAGATCGAGATCCGCCGGGCGGGCAAGCGTATTGCTGAGATCGACCTCTATGAATTTCTGCTGAACGGCGATATCCCCCGGGTCCAGTTCAGGGACGGCGACACGGTGCTGGTGCGCAAGCGCGGTCCGGTCATCGAGCTGACCGGCGATGTCCCACGGGAAGCGCTTATTGAGCTTACCGAGCAGGGCCGACAGGGCAGGCACCTTCTCGAGGTGCTATCGCCATCGGCAGGCGTGGCCGAGGCCTCGGTTACCGGCTTCCGTACCGGGCGACCCTTTTCCAAGACCCTGTCGATCGAGGCATTTGGTGCGTTACAGCTCGAAGACGGTGACAAAATTACATTGAACGGCGCCGGGCTGTCGCCGACGATCCTCGTGAAAATCGAGGGCGAGCATCTCGGGGGGCCAGTGTTAGCCGTACGCCGCGGCGCACGGCTGGTTGATGTGCTCAATCATTTGCAGGTCGAGCCAACGCTTGCTGACACGCGCTCCGTCCACCTGCGGCGCTCTTCGGTCGCGGTTGCGCAGCGCGACTCGATCAACGATGCGCTGTTCCGCCTCGAGCGCGATGCCTTGCTCGCCTTGTCCGATTCCGCCGGTGAGGCGGCGATTCGGGTGCAGGAGGCGGAATTGACGCAGCGCTTTGTCGAGCGTGCGCGCAACATTGATCCGCTGGGGCGAGTCGTCACCGTACGTGATGGTCAACAGCAAAACATCCCACTCGAGGACGGCGACACCATCGTGATTCCGGTACAGACGGGTGTTGTGCGCGTCAGCGGCCAGGTGACGATGGCGCAGGCCGTTACCCATCAACCCGACTGGACGATCCGGGACTACGTTCGGGAGGCGGGGGGATATTCAGACCGCGCCGACCGCGACCGCTTGTTGTTGCTGAAGCCAAGCGCACAGGTGGTTATCGTCGAGAACGAAAACGCCGGCGTCGAGACCGGCGATGAGATACTCGTGCTGCCGAACATAGATAATAAGACCCTGCAAAACGCGGCCGATATCATGGAGATCATCTACCGGATCGCGATTTCGGCGGCAGTCGTCCTGGATGTCAATGACTGATCAGCTAGCGGTCAGCGGAGTCCGTACGCCGTGGGCGGTAACCCTGTCAGTGTGGAATGCGCTGTTTCTACGGGAATTCATGACGCGCGTTACCAAGGATCGCCTGGCCTGGTTCTGGATGCTGTTCGAGCCGATCGCCGTAATCGGGGTAATGGTCGGGATACGCACTTACGTTTTGGGGCGATCTGGCCACATCGCCGGTGCCGAGTTGGTGCCGTGGCTGTTGGTCGGCCTGCTCGCCTTTTTTCTCTTTCGAGAAAACATGATGCGTTCGATCGGCGCGGTTGAAGAGAACCGCAAACTGTTTTCGTATCGTCAGGTCAAGCCGATCGACCCGGTGTTGGTGCGTTGTTTTTTGGAAGGGTGGATCAAGACGTTTGTTTTTTCCTGCTTTATCGCATTTGGTGTGTTGCTCGGAATAGACCTTTTCCCCGATGATTTTCTGCTGGCGTTATTCGCCTGGGTTTCCCTTTGGCTTTTGGGGGTCGGGGTGTGCCTGGTGCTGTCGGCTGTTTCGGCGCTGGCCAGAGAGGTCGGCAAGATCACACGGATTTTGTCTTTGCCCTTGCTGCTGATCTCCGGCGTGATCATTCCACTGAATTTCATGCCGCACGATATCCTTGAATGGTTGTTGTTGAATCCCATCGTGCATGGTCTCGAGTTACTGCGAGTCGCTTTTTTTGAATCCTACCAACCTGTCGATGGCTTCAGTGTGTTGTATCTCTGGGCTTGGGTGCTATCCGTCCTTACGCTGGGTTTGATCTTGCACATGCGCTTTGAGGATCGTTTGAAGGCCCTATGATCGAAGTCAGCCATGTCTGGAAGCGTTACCACACGTTCAAGGCGAGTGACTGGGTGCTGCGTGATATCGATTTCGTTATCCCGCGCAACCTCAGCGTCGGTTTAATCGGTCGCAACGGGGCGGGTAAATCGACTTTGTTGCGCCTGATCGCCGGGATGGACTCGCCTGAGCGCGGTCGGGTTCAGCGTCATTGTCGAGTGTCCTGGCCCATTGGGCTGGCCGGGGGATTACAGCCAATGATGACTGGCCGGCAGAACGCCAAGTTCGTGGCGAGGATTCACGGCGGCGGCGACAGCATCGCTGAAGTACTCGAGAGGGTTGAGCAATTCGCCGAGATCGGTGAGGCCATTGATCGGCCGATAAAGACTTATTCGTCGGGGATGCGTTCACGGTTGAATTTCGGGCTGTCATTGGCATTCGATTTTGATATCTACCTGTCGGATGAGGCCACGGCCGTCGGTGATCGGGCTTTCCGGGCCAAGGCGGAAAAGGCGTTTACAGAGCGGGTGGGTAAATCCAGCCTTGTGATCGTGTCGCACCAGGAAGCGATCTTAAAGAAGCTCTGCCAGGCCGGCATTTATCTCGAAGGTGGATCGGCCTATTGGTACGACGACATCAATGAGGCACTCGATGCGTATCATCGGGCAGATGATGCCAAGGCGGCCAGTTGAAGATGGCCATGACGCTGCAGGCTTGGGTTGACTTGGCGGTTAGTCGCGCACTGCAGTCGGATCATCGGCCTCGTCGCGGTGGTCGGATTCCCCCGGCACAAACAATCACGCCATACGTGCACGGCGCAACGCGATGAAACACTGGCTGAAAGCACACCCCCATTGGGCCCTGATTCTGGTTTCCATTGCGGTTTTTATCTTTTACCAGGCCATCTGGGCAACCGATCGCTACGTGTCAGAGGCCAACGTGGTGCTCGAAAGTCCACAGATCGCCTTGCCGAGCTTCGATGTCTCCACACTGCTTGGCGGCTCGGGTGGCGACAGCGGCGACATGCTGTTGCTGCGTGATCATCTGTTGTCTGTCGACATGGTTCGCAAAGTTCAGGAAGCGCTCGATATTCGCAGTCATTTTTCAGACCCGGCAATCGACTGGTTTTCCCGGCTGTCATCAGCACAGGTACCTATGGAAGAGTTGCACGAGTACTACCAAAAACGTGTGCAGGTTGAGCTTGATGACTACGCACAGGTGTTGCGGATTGCCGTGCATGCGTTTACCCCCGAGATGGCAAAGGCGATCTCCGACCTGCTGTTGCTCGAGGGCGAGGCCCATATGAATGCGATGGGTCAGCGTCTGGCCGAGGAACAGGTTCGGTTTCTGGAGCGCCAGGTCAACGAACTGTTTATCCGTTTCGAAGCAGCGCGCAAGGACCTTATCGACTATCAAAACGTCCACGGCCTGGTCTCACCCGAGGGTACGATATTGAGTATCAGCGAGGTGATCGGCAGCATGGAGGGCGAGCTGGCCAAAATGAAGGCCGAGCGTTCCGCATTGGCTAGCTTTCAGCGCGACAACGCGCCGGAATTGGTCAAGATCGAGGCGGCAATTCGGTCGATGACCGAGCAGATCACCAAGGAGCGGGCCCGCTTGGCACAGCAATCGGGCGGTGCTTTGAACACGGTGACCGCGGAATACCAGTCGCTTGAACTCAAGGCGAAATTTGCCCAGGAGAGTTACTCAACCGTCCTCGCTGCCCTGGAGGGCACACGGATAGAGGCGGCTCGAAAACTCAAGCAGGTCTCTGTGTTGCAGAGCCCTACATTGCCGGAATACCCGGCAGAGCCCGATCGGGTCTACAACAGCGTGGTTTTTGTGCTCATCATGCTGTTCGTTGGTTTGATTGTTCAGATGCTGGTCTTGATCGTGCGCGACCACATGGACTAGAAAGGCATGGTGAACGCAACAGATGGAGCGACAGTGTTAAGCGATAATGCGCATTCGACTGAGGCTGGGCCTGAGTTGATCGTGGTTGCTGCTCTGGGATCGGAGCGGGACGATACGCTGGCTGCGCTTCTGACGGGCATAGGCCTGCGTTTGGTCGATCAGTCAGGCAAAGGTGCGGAGGCGGGCTCGAGAAGGGTCGCCAGCAGCCTGGATTGCCGATCGTGGTAAACCCGACGCACTCGCCGATCTGGCCGCATCGCATCCGAATGCACGCTTCCTGTCTGTTTTTTGAAACCGCGGCCGATTACCTGGCTCCCTTGCTCGCGCGCGGCGAGGAACCTGAAAGTCACTACAAGCAATGGTCAGAGGCGAACCAGCAGCGCTTGGCTTTCCTGCGTCGCCATCGCGGCCGCGCGATGCTGATCGACTATGTCGCCGCGCGCCGAGATCCCGTTGCGCTCGCCGCAATCTGCGGACAGGTCGGTTTGGAACTCCCGGTGCCGCACTCCGCCGCGCCATGGGAAGAGAAACCCCTGGTTGTGGAGCGTTGGCTTGCCCGTCAGTGGTTGGAGCATCAAGCCGAAACCGAGATGCTCGAAGCCGAGCTGGAGGCGTCGGCCCATCCGCTTGCCGATGAGCCCGCGACCGAGACGATACTCATAGATGCCCTGCTGAATGCCTATTCACAGCGGGTGACGCACGATCGCGTGGCGCTCGAACAGGCCAGAGGCGAGATAGATACCCTCAGCGCCGAAAAAGGTGGAGTGGTTGAAGAGAACGAATTGCTGCTGTTGCAGTTGCATCAAGTTCAGGAAGAGCTTGAAGCAACCTTCTTGGAGAATCGGAAGCTGCAGCAGGACAGCGCGGCGTTGGAGAAGACCAAAGGCGAGATCGATGCGCTCAAGCAGGAGAAAGATGAACTTGCTGCGCAGTCTGTGAGTCAGCGAGGCGATCTTGAGGTGTCTGAGAAGCAAAGGCGCGAGGCGGTTCAGTCTGCTGAGACAATGCAGACCGAAAAAGATGATCTTGTTGAAGAGAACGAATTACTGCTGTTGCAGTTGCATCAAGTTCAGGAAGAGCTTGAAGTCTATTTTCTTGAAAACCAGAAGCTCAAGGCACCGATAGATGGGTCCTCCGTGGTGGATGTTTCTTCGAACAGCGCCGAACCTGACGTGGCAGTCCGGGGTCAGCATGCCAAAACCGGGCAAGCCAGTCAGCCGAAATCGTTATGGTCCCGGTACGCTGAATGGCGCAAGTTGCGCGGCGAAATGCAGTTGCTTTCCGCCAGCGACTGGTTTGATGCGGCTTGGTACCTGCAGAGCAACACGGATGTCGCGGAAGCTGGTATGGATGCGGTCGAACACTACCTGCGGTTTGGCGCGGCCGAGGGCCGAAACCCATCACCACGCTTCAATACGCGGGACTATCTCAACGTGTATACGGATGTAGCCGAGGCTGGCGAAAACCCCTTGGTACACTACCTACGGTTCGGGAAGGACGAGGGCAGGGCCCCCGCCCCGAGCAGTTCGGCATGGTGACGCACCCTGCTCACTTTTTTGCCAGGCTCACCCGGCTGAACTGGCGATCTTGCGATCGCCCTGAGCTAGCCAATAGTGCTATGCACTATATCTCGAAACTATGAACACCGAATCTTTCCAGCCGCATCTCGATTGTCTGATCCATCTCGGTGCGGGTCGCTGCCGCTGAACTCGACGAACATCTCGCGCGCGAACCGGTCGCTTGGTACTCGTCGAGGCCGATGAACAGCTGGCTAAGCAACTCGCTAACCGGGTGGGCGGCCTGGAGAATGTAAGGGTCCTGCACGCTGCTGTGGCGGCGGAGCCCGCTGATCGCACCTACTATCGATTCAATCTTCCGGATGTGAACAGCCTGAGGCAGCCTACCGGGCTGCGCGCGCTGTACCCTGGGTTACGCTTGGTAGACGAGGTGTCCGTCACGGCGCAGGGAATAGGCCTGCTACTCGATTCGCTTGACCTGGATCCTGACCAAGCCAACGGCCTGGTCATTGAACTGGCCGGCGAAGAGGCCGCAGTCCTCGAGGCGTTGGATGCGGATGATCGCCTGCACCAGTTCCGTGAGATCGATTTGGTTGCTGGTCGCGATGCTCTGTACGAAGGGGGATCACCGGCGCGCGAGATGCTCGATTGGCTGAGCGAGCGCGGGTTTGAGATCCAGGACGAGGATGCAAACACTGACAGCGATCGCCCGCGTTGGCGCCTGCGGCGGGATGATCGAATCCTGGAAATCCGCGAACTGCGTGCACAACTCGCAAAGCTTGTCACCGAACGCGATGAGGCGGTGGCGCAGTCTGCCTCGAAATCGCAGGAGGCGGAGTCGCTGAAAGTCGCACGTGCGGAGCTTGAAGAAAAAGTGCGGCTGCTGACCGAGCAGCTGGACCAATCACGTAAGGACAGCGAACAACGCGAACAGATGTCGTTGGAGGCGACAAAACGGCGCGAGGGTGAGTTTGAAGCTGAATTGGCAAACTTGCAGCACCACGTTGACGAGATGCGGTCAAATGACGAGCAACGTACTGCAGAGATGGCTGCAATGTCACAAGAGGCGGAGTCGCTGAAAGTCGCACGTGCGGAGCTTGAAGAAAAGGTGCGGCTGCTGACCGAGCAGCTGGACCAATCACGTGAGGACAGCGAACAACGCGAACAGAACCTGCGCAATGATGCCGAGCGTCAATTGGCGGAGAAAATAGCCGAACTCGAAAAGACGAAATCCGATCTTTCGGTGGCGATAAGGCTCCAGGCATTACGCGATGCGGATATCAAAGAGCTTCAGTCGCGCTATGCCAAAGTGAGCGAGGTTCGAGACCAGCAACGTGAGCTACTGGTGAAGTTGCAGCAACGCTTAGGCCACGCAGCTGAGTACTTGAACCAACTCGGGGCACAACCTTCGGATGGGCAGGGACAGCAGATTGCGGGGGAACTAATCCGCGCACTGGGCGGTGGTGAAGACGCGGTCGCAGACAACGAAACCGCCGATAGTGGGCATCAATGAATGCAGTCGTGAACACCGTGGCGTCTAAACTGCTCCAGACAGTCAATGACTGCGCCGATATGATTGATTCGGCAGCGGTCGAGTTGACACCGAATGGTTCGATGCCGCCTGTTGCTGAACCCCTACCAAGCCTTTTGGAACAGTGTAGAACACTCACTGACAGCAATCCAACCGAACCCGAACCAATCCGCACAATCCATCATTTTGCGTGCACCGGTGGCACGCTGATTTCCAAATGCCTGGCCTGCATGCCGAATACGCAATTGCTCAGCGAGGTGGAGCCGTTCAGCCGGATGCAGGAAATGTCGCAAAGCAGATTTCACCCGACAGACTTTATCCGACTGATCCGACATAGTTCCCGGGGCGGTGACAACCAACTGGAAGCGAAGATTTTCTTGCTGGGCTTAAAGTTCTCTGGTCGGATTGCTCAGACAAGGGCTTGCGGCTGGTCCTTCGCGACCACGCGCACAGCAAATACTGTGTCGGCCCGGCCATTGCTGACACGCCCGCTCTGCGAGAGCTTGTCAAAAGCGAGTTTCCAGAACGAGCCATCGTTACCGTCCGGCACCCGAACGATTCATTATTGACGCTTGAAACGCTAGGCTGGCTACATTTCGCGCCGGCACCACTGGAGGAATACTGCAACAGGTATCTGAGTTTTCTCGATGACCATTCGGGTGGGGCTCTTCAGATACGAAGATTTTGTTGAACGGTCCTGCAGCCACCATGCAGTCTATGTGCGAGGCATTGAGCTTGCCATTCGCCGACGGATTCACCGATCTGTTCGGTGCCTACCAGTTTTCTGGTGATAGTGGCCGGTCGTCTAGTGTTATCTCGCCGCGACCGCGCGGAGTGTCGATTTCGGATTCAGTGGCAGCGCAGGCAGAACAGTCTCCCTTGTATGAAGAGCTCTGTAGGCGTCTGGGGTATATTAACAAAGAATAACATCGTTTGCCCCCCGTGTCAGCTTAATCTCGCCGCTTTGTCTTATCGCCGTTTCGCAGATGTTTAGCGATTCACGCGCGATTGCGGTTTCCGCAAGCTGGATCTAACCTCTTCTCGTTGACTCGACTCATAAGAACAGATCAGTGCCAACGATTGCACCTGTACTTTCATAAACTAAATGAACTCATCAACACTATTTCCACCCTCTCCTACCACCGTTGCCCCCGTTCCCCTGCGTGGCGGTTCCAAGAGCATTCCCAAAATATCAAGCGTCTGGCCGGCAAGCCCCTGTGCGCCTGGTGCTGGAAGCCGCTAAGGCAGCCGTGCGCATCGACGCGGTTCATGTTTCCACCGACTGTCCCGAAATCGCCACACAGTGGTTCGAGAGCTGAATCTGCGCCCAGCTCATTGACCGTCCAGCGGCATTCGCCACTGATGACGCTACGACGGAGGCGGTTATACTCCACCTCATGGAGCAGGTGCCCTTTGAGCGGCTAGTGACCATTCAGGCAACGTCTCCGCCGCTGCGCGCCGCGCTGACCTCGACACCGCGTTGGCGCGTTTCGACCGCGAAAGACTGGATTCTCTGCTCAGTGCAGTGCGTACCAAGCGATTTTTCTGGCACGATGACAGCACGCCAATCAACTACGATCCACTCCAGCGCCCACGACGGCAGACTTCGCCGGCACCTCTTTATGGGAAATGGCGCCTTCTACATCACCCGCCGCGCAATTTTGGAAAGTGTTGGCCGCCGACTCGGCGGGCAACGGGATCCACGAAATGCGCGAACAGACGGCGCTGGAGATTGATGAGCCAGAGGATTGGGAGCGGTCGAGGCCCTTTGCTGCGTGAGGAGAAGGGATCGATGCGCACGAAAAACAGAATAAAGGATTATCTGGTCTTTTTCCGGTGAGTCCATTCTCGAGGCACTGAGGCGCGTAAATGCCAACAAGGCGCGCATTATTTTCGTGGTTGAAGACAGCGGTATTCTGATCGGCGCGGTAAGTGATGGCGATGTGGCGGCGTTGATCACCGAGACCGCCGAACTGGATCTGAACCGGCCGATCGATCTGGTGATGAACCGGCAGTTCGTCGCCCTGCCGGTAACGACCAAGCCGCAGGACACAGCATTTCGACTGGGCTGGGGCGCGACATCATTCCACTGACCGATCCGGCCGGCCGCTTCGTGGCCCTCGCACGGCGCCATGCTGAGGGCTTTCAGCTTGGGGGACGGCTTCTGGCCGAGCAAGCACCGGTGTTCATAATCGCCGAGGTCGGCAACAACCATAACGGCGATCTGGCCTTGGCCAAGCGCCTGGTCGATTTGGCCTTGGAGTCCGGGCGCCGATTGCGCGTCAAGTTCCAGATGCGCGATCTCACTAGCCTGTATTCCAACGAGGGAAAGACCGCTGAGGCAGGCCATGACCTCGGCTCGCAATACACGCTTGATCTGCTCAATCGCTTCCAGCTCAGCAATGATACGTTGCTGGAAGTCTTTGATTATTGCGTTGAGCGGGGCATCCTGCCGCTTTCGCACACCTTGGGATCTGCGCTAGTCTCCGAGCACTCGAAGACTACGGGATGGTGGGCTACAAGGTAGCTTCCGCCGACTTGACTAACCACGAACTGCTTAACGCAGTGGCAGATACCGGCAAGCCGATGATCTGCTCAACAGGCATGAGCACCGAAGCGGATATACGCGATGCGGTGGCGTTGCTGCGTCGCTTGGGCGCACCCTTCGCGCTGCTGCAATTCGCAACTCCACCTATCCGACGCCGTACAAGGATGTAATTGAGCTATCTCCCACGCCCGAAGCAGATTGCGGGCACCCTGGTCGGCTACTCCGGGCATGAGCGCGGCATCGCCGTTCCAGTGGCAGCGGCGGCGCTAGGGGCGAAGATCATCGAGAAACATTTTACGATCGATCGCGGGCATGGAGGGCAACGATCACAAGGTTAGCTTGCTGCCCGACGAGTTCGCCGAAATGGTGAGTCAGATCCGCGCGGTGGAGGAATCCATAGGGCAGGCGACGGACCGGGAACTTACTCAAGGCGAGCTGATCAATCGTGAGAATTTGCAAAAGAGCCTCGTCATCACGCAGGATCTGTCAAAAGGGAGCGGTAATTCGCCGCGAGATGATTGGGACAAAGCCCTGGGCAAGGCCTACAGCCAAATCGCATTTACGAACTCGCGGGTATAGTCGCCCAGCATGACCATGTCGGCGATCTTTTTTCGAGTCTGATATCAAAAACAACCTACTCTAAGAAAGAGCCATTACTGTTTTACCCGCCCATATGGTATCCCCATTCGGTATCACGATTACCGAAGCCTGACCGAAGTGTTAGATTTGGACTTCGTCGAGTTTCACTTGATCTACCATGATCTAAAGGTAAAGCTCGCCGATGTGCTGCCAGCCGAACCACAGTCGATCAGCTACGCTGTACATAGCCCCGAGCTGTTTGCAGGTGAACATATTCTTGATCTTGCCAGTAATGATTTGGCCTATCGGCTTCATTCCATTGAAGAACTGCGCCGGGTTGCTGACGTTGCCGCCGAATTGCGACGGTACTTTCCGGAGACAGAAAAGCCTGTGTTGGTGCTGAACGCCGGGGGATGGACGCCGCAAGGCTTTCTGCCGGTTGACGATCGGGCTAGGCTCTATGAGCGAGTCGCCGAATCTTTAGCGCGAGTTGATCTTTCGCCGGTCGAACTCGGCATTCAAACCATGCCACCTTTTCCTTGGCACTTTGGTGGCCAGAGTCACCACAATCTGTTTGTTGATCCCAACGAGATTCGCATTCTGTGATCGCACAGGGCATAAGATCTGCTTGGATATCTCCCATTCGATGATGGCGTGCAGTTACTATAAATGGAATTTTGCCGAGTTCCTGAAAACCGTACTTCCGTACACCGTGCACCTGCATGTCGTCGATGCTCAGGGAGTGGATGGTGAAGGCGTGCAGATTGGCGAGGGCGATGGGGATTTTAACCTTCGAAGACGAAATTGGATCAGCATGCACCGGGAGGTCCAATTCATCCCTGAGGTATGGCAGGGACATAAGAATCGAGCGGCGGGTTTTGGCAAGCGCTTGAATTTTGGAACGGGCAGGGATTTGATGCAGGGTGCAGGGCGTCCAAAAAAACGGCTCCGCATCTCGCTCGGCGTTGTGAATGAAAGTCTGTCAGAATACTGTCGGGGAGAAAATTTTTGGTTTGCCTAGCTGGATAAAGGTAATCGAGGAGTCCGAAAGAAAGACTGATGATCGTAATTACTGCAAGTTTTCCGCATAAGACGGCTTCGATGTTTGCGCATGCGCTGTTTGATGCAATTTCGCATGCGAAGGGGCTGACATTTTATTCTGATAGTGGGCCGCAGCCCGGATACGATGCATTTGGACATGCGGCTGGCGGCATCGGTTCTTTTCGGACCAGTGCGAAATTATCGCTTTGGTCCACTCAGAGAGCTGATTGGCGCGCTTGGCGTGAAGATATTCGATATCGCGCAGGTAAGGGATCCGCTAGATGTGATCGTCTCGCAGTTTTTCTCCCACGGCTGGATCTATACGGAAAAGAACTTCGATGACTACACGAGGGAGATCTGTATGAAGATTCAGGACGGGTCGCTCGACATCTACACCTATGCGTTACGAGACAAAGGGTGAGGCGGTTTCTGGCGGCGGATCCATCATCCGGAAATTTGGCGCGCTCGAGGAAGAGGCGCCGTTTCCCGTCGAGCGGCTTGTGGTGCGCTACGAGGAGTTCGTGACAGACTACCCAGCCTGGGCCGAGCGGGTTGCCGCGTTCCTTGCCCTGGTACTCGAAGTGGGCGAGGTGGTCCGCGCCACTGAAACGAAGAATGAGACGGCCAGCACCGGGGAGCACTTGTATTATGCGAGCGCGCTGGACTACGCGCGGGAGGTCGGGCTCGACCAGCGCAAGGGCAGCCATATCCGCAACGTGCCGCGCCCGGCGATCACCTGCGTTTCTTTAACGAGGCGCAGATCGCGGCGCCGCGCGGCCGGATCGCGCGGATGTCCGCGATCACGGCACATTATTATCCCGCGGCCTGAATGGGCGGCCCCGAAGCAGAAACACCTCGGCGCGAGATCGCACAGGGAGAGACGATGACCCCGGAAAAGAGACACACGATACTGGATGTCGGCGGCCACAAGGGCGAGGATCGCCCTTCACGCCTTACAGGGCTTCTCAGTGCTGACGGTCGAAGCGAACCCGGTGCTGTACAACCACATCCGTGAGACCACAGCACGCTTCGCTTACCGGTGGACGCCCGCCCCCCCCCCCCCCCCCTCCCCCAGTGTCAGGCTACTTGTCGTGTCCCTAGATCGCGTATCTTAAATCTCCTTGGGGGCGGGACGGAGTGTGTGTGATGCCCAGTTATTCGGATGAACGTCGAGAGGCTGTGGTGGCCAAGCTGCTGCCACCGCGTAATCTTCCTGTCCGTGAGGTCGCCCAGCAAGAGGGGATTTCGGAAGCGACTGTCTACAAGTGGCGGAAGGAGGCGCGAGAGCAAGGTCGTTGCCTACCCAATGCCGGTGACGGAGGCACTGCAGCGTGGTCATCCAAGGATAAGTTCGCCGCGGTGTTGGAGACCGCGGCGATGAATGGCGCTGAACTGGCCGAGTATTGCCGTCGCCGTGGCGTGTATCCAGAGCAGATCGCCGCCTGGCGCCAGGACTGCGAACAGGCGGCGAGCCTGTCGCAGCAAGAGCGTCGGCAGGAAGCGCTGGAAGCCAAGACGCAGCGTGAACGCATCCGGGAACTGGAACGGGATCTGCGACGCAAGAACGCGGCCCTGGCGGAGACAGCGGCGCTGCTGACCCTGTCAAAAAAAGCCAGGGCGATTTGGGGAGACGAGGAATCATGATCAGCACCCCAGATCGCCAACAAGCCGTCAGGCTGATTGCAGTTGCACGCACGCAAGGGGCCCGCCTGGCGCCGGCGTGCGCGGTGGTCGGCATCACGGTGCGGACGCATCAGCGCTGGACCCGTGACGGCGGCGTGCGTGAGGACCAGCGCCCCTTGATCGACCGGGCTACTCCGGCCAACGCATTGTGCGCCGAAGAGACGCAGGCGATCCTGGATGCCTGCCATCGACCAGACCACGCCAGTCTGCCACCGGACCAGATCGTGGTGCGTCTCCTGGATCAGGAGGCTTTGTATCTCGGGTCGGTCTCGACCTTCTACCGGGTACTGCGCCGCCACGGCGAGGTGACCCACCGCGGACGTGCCAAAATGCCCAAGCGCCAGACCCGACCGACGACGTATCACGCCGTCGCACCCAACCGATTGTGGAGCTGGGACTGCACGTGGCTACCCGGACCGGTCAAGGGAACCTACTACTACCTGGTGATGATCATCGACATCTTCAGCCGCAAGGTCGTCGGCTGGGAGGTCTTCCTGGGCGAGTCGGCAGACAATGCGCAATGCGTTCTCGAACGCGCGGTCCTGGCCGAGCAGGTGATCCAGCAGCCGCTGGTACTGCATGCCGATAACGGCAGCGCATTCAAGGCGGCGACGCTTTTGGAAAAACTCCGCGACATGAACATCGAGCCCTCCTTCAGTCGGCCGCGCGTCAGCAACGACAATCCCTACTCGGAGGCGTTGTTTCGCACCTGCAAATACGTGCCCACCTACCCGGTGAATGGCTTCGCCAATCTACCGATTGCGCGGGACTGGGTGCAGGGCTTTGTCCGCTGGTACAACCACGAGCACCACCACAGCGGGATCCGCTTCGTCACGCCGGCTGAACGTCATGCCGGCAACGACACCGCGATCCTCAACAGACGTCATGCCCTCAACGAACAGGCGCGAAGCCGGAACCCGTCTCGCTGGAGCGGCAAGACCCGAAACTGGGAGCCGGTCGGATCAGTGGCCCTCAACCCGGCGCTTGAACCCGAAATTACACCACTAACACTCGCAGCATGAATGTGCTCGGACGCGACATGTACCTTGACAGCCACCGGAGCTCGGTGAATCCCGAACTGGGCGGCAGGAAAGGGGCGTCGCGCCGGATCTCCGTCAATAGCATGCATAAGGTCGAGATCGTCGCCGAGTTCGCGGATCGGCTGGCCTATGCCAAGATCGACATCGAGGGTATGGACACGGTCGCCCTGACCCAGCTGTTCTCAGCCGGGATCCAGCCCGCCTACGTCTCGGTCGAGAACGCGCTCTACGAGCAGTTTGAACAGTTGGTCGCGGCCGGTTACGAAGGTGCCCAGTTCGTCAACCAGTCCAAGGTCGAGAGCCAGCAGATCCCCGGGCCAGCCGCGCCATAGCGACAATTTCGAGCATCGCTTCATTCGCGGCGCCCGCCTGTGGGGCGAGGACACGCCTGGCGCCTGGCTCGACATCGCCGCAGCGCGGGCTACCTGCGAAAGCTCGGCCTGCGCCCGCCTGTCCTGGAAGGGCGAGAACTTCGCCGCATTGATCGGCTGGTTCGACCTGCATGCCGGGCGCGCGGACGGCGAGGTGCCGCGGCGCCGCCACGTCAAGCCTCGGCTGATCGGCCTAGGCGATGATGACCGCTTTGCGCAGGATGTGCGCGGCTTTGTCTATTTTGAGGGGCAGGTCGCTGCGCAACTGGCACTTCAAGCCGGTCTGTCTGACGCAGTTTCCGAGCTTACAGCTCCACACCTGCGGACATGACGGCGAGGGGGCCAACTTGACCTGGTACAACATCGAAGCCGATACCGAACAACGATGGGTCTTTCGGGACCGATTCGTGCATGCCGACGGTCACGCCATGATGAGCCGGTGGGCGTGCGATGCGGCGCGCGAGCATGTCCGGGCGGGCTAACCTGTTCTTTATCTTGACAGCGCCACATGCATCGTGTTGCACGAACAGGAGTCAATGACATGTCGATGAAAGACTTCGAGACGTTCTTGTCCGAACCTCGATATCAAACTCGTCTGACCGGCTGAACGCCATGTCGTCACTGAATTCGAGGGTTCTTCTTCGAGTTCGCACGCCGCAGCGGATATGACATCGCGAACAACAATAGGCTTGTGCGACCGCCTCGACCTGAACGTCGAGGAAGTCGTCGATGTCGGGGTGCATGACGGCACGCCATGGCTCTACGGCCGCTATCCCGATGCCCGCTCTGTTCTCGTCGAGCCTCAAACGACGCCGAGGCCCGTCTTGTGCACAGACCTGGTGAGTCGGCGACCACGGTCAACAAGCGCGTCGCCGGCGACGCGCCCGGAACGCTCGTGCTGACCGAGATAGAGGAACGGTCTTCGCTGCTGGATCGTGCCGACTCGTCGGCGGCTGAGGCACCGGACGCGGCGCTATTGCCGAAGTGCCGGTTGTGACGCTCGACAGCATCATGGAAGCGCATTGCGACACCGATGCGATCGGTCTAAAGATCGATGTCGAGGGGTTCGAATATTTCGCCCTAAAGGGGCTTGACTCCCAAGCCCACAGGGTTCGCTTCGTCATACTTGAGAGAGCATCCGGAACCGCCTTGTCGGCGAACGCGGCTTGGAGCGATCTCTGTCCTTGCTGATGGACAAAGGGTTCCGTTTCTATAACATCATGAATACGGCACGACCGTCCCCGCCCAACGCTTACGATATGATTTTCCCGCCGGAAGGCAGCCGTACTTCGACATCGATTGAGCGTAACTGCAGAGTTTTTGGATTCGTGCCCGCTAAAGTCACACATCGGAGCCGTTATTGAACGCGATGCGTCGTCCATGCCTAACCCTGCCAGCTAATCCTGCGCGGACTCTAGAGCCCGACGCCGCATGACCGGATTGGCGCCGAAAGCTGATGGACCAATAGTGTCGGTCGTCACAGTCGTATATAACAACGCAGCTACGCCGCAACGCTGCATCGACTCGGTCATCGCACAGCAGGGCGTCACGGTGGACTACATCGTGATCGATGGCGGTTCGACCGATGGAACCCTCGACGTTATCCGCGCCAATGCCGCGCACATCGACTATGCCGTTTCCGAGCCGGATGACGGTATCTACGACGCCATGAACAAGGGCATTGGACTGGCGCAAGGCGACTACATCGCCCTGATCAATTCCGATGACTGGCTTGAGCCAAACGGGCTGAAGTTGAGCATCGACAACATCCGTGCCAATACGGCGGAGGTGTCGATTGGCTTCGCCAACGTCTGGAATTCCAGAGGGCAAGTTCAGCCACGTCTGGAAGATCGGCATTTCTGACGCCCGCATCCTGACATCGGGTATGAGTTTCTGCCACCAGGCGCTGATCGCGACGCGCCGTGCCTACGAAACCGTGGGCCCATTCGACGCCAGTATTCGGATTTCCGCTGATTACAGGCGGATAAAGCCCTATACCTAAGCGGGCTGAAGACCGTTTTCACCGAGCATCCAGTGGTCAACTTCTCCTTTGACGGGGTGGCGGCCAACAACGCCCCATATGGAAAGCGGAATGCAAGGAACTGCTGACCGAGCGGTTCCCTTTCCTGGCCGCAGAGGACGTTTCCGCTTTCTTTGAATATGTCTATCGTGACGCGTCTCTCGACCAGGATGCTGTCACCAATCTTGTTATGCATGCGGGCGATGTCAGCCGCCGCTTCAATCCCTGTCGCTGGTGCTCCTCGACAAGTTGCTCGCCCACGAAATACGTGACAAGAACGTGGTCCCCGCAGTCGCGCGGATTCCGCTGAAAGTGCCTGTGCGGGGCGGGCTGTCGATCGAATGGTGTCCTCAGAAGGACGCGGTGCGTCCGCCATCTCAGTAGTGATACCGGTCTACAACACGGTACGATTATGTTGGGGATTGGTTCACAGCGTACTTAGCCAATCCTTTCACGACATCGAGGTGATCTGTATAAACGATAGCTCTACCGATGACAGCCTCGCAATCCTAGAACGAAAGGCTGCCGAGGACGGCCGTATTCGTATCTTCACGCGTGAGAATGGTGGCTACGCTTCGGCCGCTCGGAATTTTGGCTGGCGCAGGTCAGGGGTAAGTACGTCCAGCCTTTCGGACAGCGACGACTACATTCATCCCGGCATGAACGTATGCACGCCTATGCCGAGGCGTACGACCTCGATCTCCTGAAGTCCAACCTAGGCTTCATTGACGACGTCTACCCGGTCAAGCGCCCAATCATCCCCACGGGCGCCCGTGTTCACCTTCGCGGACCGCCAGCCTCTATGTGCAGTTCATCCTGATAAGTGCGGCACTTTACCGGCGCACGTTACTGATCGCGGAGCCCTTCATCGAGGGCATCATCTATGAAGACCGTCCGTTCAACTGGGTAGACGATAATCGCGGCTCGGACGCATCGGCCACGGGCGAGGTTTTCTACATGTACCTGTCGCACGCCCAGCTCCGCGATGACAAAACGGAAACGTGGCTCGCAACACATGACTGCATTCTGGCTGGAAAGGGTTGAGCGAAGCCATGATCACTCCAATCAGTACTGGCATGATGGAGAAGGTCCGGCTCGAATACGTGAAAGAGCAACTGCGCGTCTATTCCATGCTGATCGATATCGACGCGATCCCGCGCAATGTCTTCGGCACTTCTATTTTGGAAGATTCGGTGCTCGACTTACCGAACGAGATGGCGGTGCCTTTCGGATAAATCCGGCCCGCATGAATTTACCACGTTCCTGAGTCAAAAGCGCTTTACGCGTTCTTCATTGATGGAGGGGACGACGAGTACCTCGTCGCGAGGGGTGAGCGGTATTTCTTCCATGGGCCAAC
>CALNYW010000006.1:0-557125 GCA_942490985.1 uncultured Gammaproteobacteria bacterium | reverse complement strand
TCGATCGTGGCGGGCGGTTTGCTCGAGATATCGTAGGCAACGCGCGACACGCCACTCACTTCGTTGATGATCCGCGTGCTGACGCGTTCCAGGAACTCGTGCGGCAGATGGGCAAAACTGGCCGTCATAAAATCGATGGTCTTGACCGCGCGCAGCGTGATCACATATTCATAGCGACGGGCATCGCCCACCACGCCGACTGACTTGACCGGCAAAAAGACCGCGAACGCCTGGCTGACTTCATCGTACAGATTCGCGCCACGCAGTTCCTCGATGAAAATGGCATCGGCGCGCCGTAACATGTCTGCATAGCGCCTGTTGACTTCGCCGAGTATGCGCACGCCCAATCCAGGACCGGGGAAGGGATGACGATAGATCATGTCTGACGGCAGACCGAGTTCGACACCGACCCGTCGCACCTCGTCTTTGAACAGCTCCCGCAGCGGCTCTACCAGCTGCAGCTTCATGTAGTCGGGTAAGCCGCCAACATTGTGATGAGACTTGATCACATGCGCTTTGCCTGATGCTGCGCCAGCCGACTCGATAACGTCCGGATAGATGGTGCCTTGCGCCAAAAAATCGACCTCATCGAGCTTGGCGGCCTCTTCTTCGAAGATGTCGATGAACAGGTTGCCGATGATCTTGCGTTTTTGCTCGGGGTCACTGACGCCCCTGAGCCCTTTGAGGAAGCGTTCTTCAGCGTTCACGCGAATCACGTTGACGCCCATGTGCTCGGCAAATGTCGCCATCACCTGATCGCCTTCATCGAGTCGAAGCAGACCGTTATCGACAAAGATACAAACCAGCCTGTCGCCAACCGCACGATGCAGCATGGCGGCGACGACCGACGAATCGACGCCACCGGACAAGCCGAGCACAACGCGGCCATCGCCGATCTGTTCGCGCATTGCAGCGATACGGTCGTCGATGATGCTCAGCGGGTTCCACAACGCCTCGCACTCACAGATCTCGAACAGGAACCGCTCGAGAATGCGTCCGCCCTGACGGGTATGCGTCACCTCGGGGTGAAACTGAAGGCCATAGAAACCCCGCGATTCGTCTGCCATGCCGGCCAACGGCGCGTTATCCGTCGTACAGATCACCTTGAAACCATCGGGCAATGCCTCGACGCGGTCGCCATGGCTCATCCAGACATCGAGCAGACCCCAACCCTCAGGGCTGGCGTGGTCTTCAATGTCGCGTAGCAAGTGGGAGTGGCCCCGGGCACGCACCTGTGCGTAGCCGTATTCGTGTTTTTCGGATGCTGCCACCTCGCCACCGAGCTGGGCAGCCATGGTCTGCATCCCGTAGCAAATCCCCAAAACCGGTACACCGAGATGAAAAATCTGTTGTGGCGCGCGCGGCGTGTCCTCGCCGGTAACGGTTTCGGGTCCACCGGAAAGGATGATGCCGCGCGGCTTTTGTTGCTCGATCGCCGTCGCGCAATTGTCGTAAGGCCACACCCGCACTGTTTTCCAGGATCGCCGAGCGTTGCGAGGCCTTCGTGGACGGAGGCAACCCATGACACCACTCGCACCCTTCGTCACGCGCTTTTTTCGGCATCATCTCGCGGTTGAGAAAGGCGCCAGCCAGCACACGATCGCGAGCTACAGCTATGCGTTCAAGTTCCTGTGCCAACATGTCAGCAATCGACTCGGCAAGGCTCCGTCGGCACTTGCCCTCGAGGATCTCGATGCGCACATGATTCGCGAGCATCTGGCGCATCTGGAATCCGACTGCCGTAACACCCCGCGGACGAGAAACCTGCGCTTGACGGCTATCCGCTCGTTTATGAAGTACGTGGAATACGAGGTGCCTTCCGCGCTCGAGCAGACGCGCCAAGTCATGGCGATCTCGAACAAGCGGACCGAAGAGCGGCTGATCAACCACCTGACCCGGGAGGAAATGAAGGCCGTCCTCGATGCACCCAATCCCAGTACGCGAAGCGGCATCCGCGATCAGGCCATGCTCTATCTCGGCTTCGCCGCCGGATTGCGTGCCTCGGAGCTGGTCGGTCTGCGTCTCGACGACATCGAACTCGATGGCCCGTACCCAAGTATTCTGGTCCGGGGAAAGGCCCGAAGCCAACGTCGACTTCCGCTGTGGAAGGAGGCCACGCGCGCACTGCGCGCTTGGCTGGCCGTCCGGGGTGCCGTCCCTACACCCGAAGTCTTCTTGAATGCGCGAGGAGAAGCCCTGACCACCTCAGGGTTCACCTACATCGTGAAGAAGCATGCCCGCGTGGCCGCCCAGCAGTGTCCGAACCTGTCGAAAAAGAATATCGCTCCGCATGTGCTTCGCCACACCTGCGCGATGATCAGCCTGCAAGCAACAGGAGATATTCGAAAGGTTGCCATGTGGCTGGGACACTCCAGCCTGAAGTCGACCGAAATCTACCTCAGGGCCGATCCGACGGAAAAACTCAACACCATCGAAAAGGCCCTACCGCCGGACCTTCGTCGAGGTACGTTTCCCGTCGAAGACCAGCTCATCGCCTGGCTGTCTGGTCAGAAACTATCTGGAGTGAATCCTTGGGGGGAGACGACAAATAGCGAACACTCGATTCAGAACTCCACATAGTCTTCTGCTGCAGACAACAACTGAAGGCGACCAGGTGCTCAGCATGACAACTCTCGCAACGCACCCGCAGAAAGCCGTGTTCCAACCGGCCGCATTTGAGGTAATCCTCAAACTCGCGTTGCACATAGCCCGGCAGCTCCCTGCCCTGCTCAGCCAAATGGGCAGCGAACGCCGAGTAATACTCGTCGACGATCCGATTGAGTAGAGTTTGCACGGGCCGGTGACGCTGGTAAAAGGCAGCATCCCGCTCCCGGATGGCCATCCTGGCCGCCGCCGCGTGGGGCATGATCCGCGTCCTTGCGATAGTGTGTTTCTATACAGTTTATCGCCTGGTTGCACGGTCCTGAAGCACTCAGTCGGTGATGCCGACCCGTAGCAGTCTTTGCCCGCCCGGGCACTCGATTGAAAACAAGCTATTTTTACGATTGATTTTCAATAGGTTACTTGTTGACCAACACCTGATGCGCATTGCATCAATCAGCTACAGCCACAGCTAGACATGACGTACTGTAACGACTAGAATTTTGTTCAAATTGATTAATTTAATTAAAATAGGTGCGCCATGAAAATAGTCAACGCCAGTGACGCTAAACGCGAATTCGGTGAGGTTCTTATCAATGCACAACACGGTCCTGTTGGCATCAACCGCAATGGCAAACCCGTTGCCGTGGTAATCTCAGCGTCTGAATATGCGCAACTTGAGGCGCTGAAAGAGGCGCATCTGAAGCAGTCCATCGAGGAAGGTATCGCCGACTTGCAGGCTGGAAAACTCAGCGATGGCAAATCCGTCATCGACAAATTACGCAAACGGGTGAATGGCTAAGCCGTGGCGAGGCGTAGCCCCCACTTCCAGTTCACCGACAAAGCGGAACGTGATCTTGACGGGATCATCAACTATACCGTCCAGGAGTGGGGAGCCTCTCAAGCTAATACCTACCTTGACGGCCTGGAATCGCGCGCGCAACTCCTTGCTGAAAATCCAGACCTTGGAATAACACGCGACACAATCTCCAAGGGGCTACTCAGCTTCCCTTACGAAAGCCATATTCTGTATTACAAAAAACACGCCCGAGGCATCGTGGTAGTACGAATACTCCATCAGCATATGGATCCGCTGAAGCACCTTTGATTCTTCCAGTCAGCCGTACTTCTAAAGGAGGGACCGATTTAGATTGCTGCTTTCCCGCTAACCGCACTTAATGCATATACCCAAAGTCTGTAGCGGCATAGTGTCTGATACCGGGTGCCGATGCTGAGAGCGCATAAACTACAGCTGTCCAAACCGGCGGGGCTCATGCGTAATCACCAATACCATGAACAGCTCGACACGCATTGCATGGTACTGGAGCGCCATGCTGATATTGAGCGCGGCGATACCATGATCTATGCCATTGAATAATGGTAATAACTGCTTGCCGATGCCTGCCAGTGCCAGAAGTTGCCAGACAGAAATGAGGATAAGTTATTGGTTGTGCAAGCTTGCTGTGTCTTGATGCCTGCAGGTGCCAGCCAGTGCCAGATCTGGCCTACTCCCACTCGATCGTGGCGGGCGGTTTGCTCGAGATATCGTAGGCAACGCGCGACACGCCACTCACTTCGTTGATGATCCGCGTGCTGACGCGTTCCAGGAACTCGTGCGGCAGATGGGCAAAACTGGCCGTCATAAAATCGATGGTCTTGACCGCGCGCAGCGTGATCACATATTCGTAGCGACGGGCATCGCCCACCACGCCGACTGACTTGACCGGCAAAAAGACCGCGAACGCCTGGCTGACTTCATCGTACAGATTCGCGCCACGCAGTTCCTCGATGAAAATGGCATCGGCGCGCCGTAACATGTCTGCATAGCGCCTGTTGACTTCGCCGAGTATGCGCACGCCCAATCCAGGACCGGGGAAGGGATGACGATAGATCATGTCTGACGGCAGACCGAGTTCGACACCGACCCGTCGCACCTCGTCTTTGAACAGCTCCCGCAGCGGCTCTACCAGCTGCAGCTTCATGTAGTCGGGTAAGCCGCCAACATTGTGATGAGACTTGATCACATGCGCTTTGCCTGATGCTGCGCCAGCCGACTCGATAACGTCCGGATAGATGGTGCCTTGCGCCAAAAAATCGACCTCATCGAGCTTGGCGGCCTCTTCTTCGAAGATGTCGATGAACAGGTTGCCGATGATCTTGCGTTTTTGCTCGGGGTCACTGACGCCCCTGAGCCCTTTGAGGAAGCGTTCTTCAGCGTTCACGCGAATCACGTTGACGCCCATGTGCTCGGCAAATGTCGCCATCACCTGATCGCCTTCATCGAGTCGAAGCAGACCGTTATCGACAAAGATACAAACCAGCCTGTCGCCAACCGCACGATGCAGCATGGCGGCGACGACCGACGAATCGACGCCACCGGACAAGCCGAGCACAACGCGGCCATCGCCGATCTGTTCGCGCATTGCAGCGATACGGTCGTCGATGATGCTCAGCGGGTTCCACAACGCCTCGCACTCACAGATCTCGAACAGGAACCGCTCGAGAATGCGTCCGCCCTGACGGGTATGCGTCACCTCGGGGTGAAACTGAAGGCCATAGAAACCCCGCGATTCGTCTGCCATGCCGGCCAACGGCGCGTTATCCGTCGTACAGATCACCTTGAAACCATCGGGTAATGCCTCGACGCGGTCGCCATGGCTCATCCAGACATCGAGCAGACCCCAACCCTCAGGGCTGGCGTGGTCTTCAATGTCGCGTAGCAAGTGGGAGTGGCCCCGGGCACGCACCTGTGCGTAGCCGTATTCGTGTTTTTCGGATGCTGCCACCTCGCCACCGAGCTGGGCAGCCATGGTCTGCATCCCGTAGCAAATCCCCAAAACCGGTACACCGAGATGAAAAATCTGTTGTGGCGCGCGCGGCGTGTCCTCGCCGGTAACGGTTTCGGGTCCACCGGAAAGGATGATGCCGCGCGGCTTTTGTTGCTCGATCGCCGTCGCGCAGTTGTCGTAAGGCCAGATTTCGCAGTAAACCCCGGCTTCACGGACGCGGCGCGCAATCAGTTGGGTATATTGCGATCCGAAATCGATGATCAGAATTCGGTGGGCATGGATATCAGACGTCATGCATTCGGTCCTGCTAGAGGCGAGTCGATTGAAACCTGTAGACCGCCTCGAACACGCATCGTCGGCCTACGCCTTGTCGGTGGCTGAACCGATCTGCGTCAGTCGCGACGGTAGTTCGGGGCTTCCTTGGTAATCTGCACATCGTGGACATGCGACTCGCGCACACCCGCATTGGTGACCCGGATGAATTCAGGCCGCGTGCGCATCTCTTCCATCGTCGCGCAACCGGTGTAGCCCATACTCGAACGCAACCCGCCGTTGAGTTGGGTGATGACATTTTCCAATGGCCCTTTGTAGGGAACGCGTCCCTCGATACCCTCGGGCACCAGCTTGTCTTTTTTGGTTTCTTCCTGGAAGTAGCGATCACTCGACCCCTGCGAGCCGCCCATCGCACCCAGCGATCCCATGCCACGATACGACTTGTAAGAGCGTCCCTGGTAGATCTCCACCTCACCCGGTGACTCGTCAGTACCGGCAAACAGCCCGCCAATCATCACCGCATGCGCACCGGCAACAATCACTTTCGCGATATCGCCGGAATAACGCAGACCACCGTCGGCGATCACCGGGACACCGGTTCCGCTCAACGCCGCGACGACGTTGTCGACGGCCGTTACCTGCGGCATGCCGACGCCCGCAACGATCCGTGTGGTACAGATGGAACCAGGCCCGATACCGACCTTGACGCCGTCGGCGCCGCTATCGACCAACGCTTTGCCGGCATCGCCCGTGGCAATGTTGCCGCCGATCACATCGACCTGCGGGAAGTTCTTCTTGATCCAGGCCACCCGGTCCAGCACCCCGGTGGAATGCCCGTGCGCCGTATCGACCGTGATCACGTCGACCCCGGCCTCGACCAGCAGCTCGACCCGTTCCTCGGTGCCCTCACCCACGCCCACGGCGGCGCCGACTCGCAGACGTTCCTGGGTATCGCGGCAGGCATCCGGGAAGTCAGTGGCCTTTTGGATGTCCTTAACCGTGATCAAGCCACGCAGCTCGAAGTCGTCGTTGATGACCAGCACTTTTTCAATTCGATGCTTGTGCAGCTTGGTGACAACCTCTTCACGACTCGCCCCTTCACGCACCGTCACAAGGTCGGCCTTGGGCGTCATGATCGAACTGACCTTTTCGTCCAGGCGCGTCTCGAACCGCAGATCCCGGCTCGTGACGATGCCAACGAGTTCACTACCATCGACCACCGGTACCCCAGAAATGTGATTGGAGCGGGTCAATTGCAGAACTTCGGCGATGCTGGTGTGCGGCGAGACCGTGATGGGATCGTGGATCACACCGCTTTCATAGCGCTTGACCAGTCGCACCTGCGCCGCCTGTAAGGCCGGTTCCATGTTCTTGTGGACCATGCCAATTCCGCCCGCCAGCGCCATCGCGATGGCCAACCGTGCCTCGGTGACCGTATCCATCGCCGCTGACACCAACGGAATTTTCAGCTCGATGTTCCGCGTCAGCCGGGTCGCCAGGCTGACATCTTTAGGGACTACCGCGGACCGGGCCGGCACCAGCAAAACATCATCGAAGGTCAGGGCTTCTTGGTCTTGTGCAAGACGCATGGACTTTTCCGCTCGCGAGTGAAATGAAGCCCAGCATTATAGGTTTGGCGACATACTCGGTAAACTGCTGTCCCGGCTGTTTTCAGCCGGCTCACTCGCAACCCGCCCAGAGAGCCACGCTTTATGCCCGACCAGGCTACCAATCGGGATATTTTCAGCGTCAGCCGCCTGAACGCCGAACTACGCGCCGTCATTGAGGGCAGTTTTCCCCTGCTGTGGGTCGCTGGGGAGATTTCGAACCTCGCTACGCCACGCTCTGGGCACCTGTATTTCAGCCTTAAAGACGAGCACGCGCAGGTGCGCTGCGCGATGTTTCGCAATAAGCGGCAACTGCTAAGGCAAACACCAGGCAACGGTGACCAAGTCCTGGTGCGCGCTCGCGTGAGTCTTTATGAGCCCCGTGGCGATTTTCAACTGATCGTCGAGCATCTCGAACCGGCCGGCGCCGGCAGTGCGCAACGCGCTTTCGAGGCCTTGAAAGGCAAACTTCAAGCGGAAGGCCTGTTTGACGCCGCGCGAAAACTGCCGCTACCGACATTTCCCCGCCGGCTGGGTGTGATTACCTCACCATCCGGCGCCGCGATCCGTGACGTGTTACAGGTGCTACAACGCCGCGCGCCACATCTACCGGTGACATTGTTTCCCGCCCAGGTGCAGGGTCTAGACGCACCGGAGGCCTTGTTGACGGCCCTCGATGTAGCGCTCCAACGCGCTGATTGCGACGTCTTACTGATCACCCGGGGCGGCGGCTCGGTAGAGGACCTTGCCGCCTTCAACGATGAGCGTCTGGCCCGCGCGATTGCCGCCGCCGCGATCCCCATCGTCAGCGCGGTCGGTCATGAAATCGACTTCAGCATCAGTGATTTCGTCGCCGACCGTCGTGCACCAACACCCTCCGCCGCTGCAGAGCTGGTGAGTCCGGACAGCGCTGCGTTGCTGGCAGGCCTGACGGCCAGCACGAGGCGACTGGCGACCGCGCTGAGCCGACGACTGGCGACCGAGCGGCAGCGATTGCAAAGCCTCAATGGACGGCTGCAACGCGCCGCCCCGGCACACCGTCTGCGCCAACAACAACAGCAACTCGATGCGCTGGACGTGCGGCTCAATCGCGTTATCCGTCGCAGCCTAGAGACACGCGCGGCGCGGATCAGCCTGATCCAGCGCCAACTGCTGGGCCAAGGACCGGTGCAACAGATAAGCTCACTGCGCCAACGCAGTGTCGCCTCAGCAAGCCGACTGCGGCAAACCTGGCATCATCAGCATACCCGCCGCCAAGACCGCCTGGGCGCCGCTGCACGGCAGTTGCAGGCACTGAGCCCGCTCGCAACCATGCAACGCGGCTATGCCATCCTGCGGGACAGCGACCGCGGGGCGGTGCTCGATTCGGTCAAGCAGGTAACGGCTGGCCAGCGAGTGGTCGGCCAACTGGCCGACGGTTCATTAGAACTGGTCATCGAACGAGTCGACAAGAATGGCTGAGGAACATGGCCGTCGGCTGATGCGTTAGCGCTTCTTCTTAACGAATTTCATCATCCGACCGCGCTTCTTCTGCTGGCGTTCGCTGAGCACGTTTCTGCGCCCCGCATAGGGGTTACCACCGGTGCGAAATTCAACCCGAAGCGGCGTACCATGCAAATTCAGCACATCTCGAAAGCGATTGACCAGGTAGCGCTGATAGGCGGCCGGCACGTCGGCAGTCTGATTGCCGTGAATCACAATCACCGGCGGGTTCCTACCGCCCTGGTGGGCATAACGCAGCTTGATCCGACGCCCGCGAACCAACGGCGGCTGGTGCTCCGCTGTGGCATCTTCCAATAACCGCGTCAGCATCGGCGTCTTCAGGTCAATCATCGCGGCACGGTAGGCCGAGTCCACGGCGCTCAGCAAATGACCAACGCCACTCCCATGCAGGGCGGAAATGAACCGCCAGTCGGCAAACGACAGGAATGGCAGACGACGCTGTAGTTCTTGCTTGATGCGGTCTCGTTCACTCGGTTCAAGGCCATCCCATTTGTTGATGACAACGACCAGTGCACGACCGCTCTCGATGACGTGTCCCGCCAACCCCGCGTCTTGGTCGCTGATGCCCTGCTGCGCATCGAGCACCAGCAACACCACATTGGCCTGCTGCATCGCCTGCAACGACTTGATCACGCTAAACTTCTCGACCGCCTGACTGATCTTCGCACGTCGGCGCACGCCCGCGGTATCGATCAGCGTGTAGGCTTTGCCGTCACACTCGAATGGAATATGGATGCTGTCACGGGTCGTACCGGGTTGATCGAAGGCCACCACCCGCTCTTCACCGAGCAAGCGATTTACCAGCGTCGACTTGCCGACGTTGGGTCGCCCGACGACGGCAATCTGAATACCCCGTGCAGGGCTATCCTCGGTCCGCTCGACATCGTCCGGTAATGTATTCAACACCGTGTCAATCAGGCTGCGCACACCGCGACCATGGGAGGCGGCGATGGGTGTCGGCATACCAAGACCTAATGCGTAGAAGTCGCCGGCCTGACTCTCGTAGTCGAAGCCGTCGGTCTTGTTGACCACAAGTACGATGGGCTTGCCGGTTTTGCGCAAACCATCGGCAATCGCGTTGTCACCGGAGGTCAGCCCATCACGGCCATCGAGGATAAAGAAGATCAGGTCGGCTTCGTCGATCGCCAGCTGAACCTGCTGCTGCATCAGAAATTCGACACCGTCGCGATCGCCGCTGATGCCGCCGGTATCGACCACCACGTAGGGCCTGGCGCCCAGCCGTCCGATGCCGTACTGACGGTCGCGGGTCAGACCCGGTTGGTCGGCAACCAACGCATCCCGCGACTGTGTAAGCCGGTTGAACAGGGTCGATTTGCCAACATTGGGCCGACCGACCAGCGCGATTACCGGCAGCACGATAGATGCCTATTGCGGCAAGCGAACGGCAGCGAGGTCGCCGCCATCACCTTGAACGAACAGCACATCGTCCACCACACGGATGCCGGTCGTGATCGGCGCACGGCCGACACGATTACGGGCCGCCAGCTCTCCCGTATCGCGATCGATCCAATGCAGATAGCCTTCAAAATCACCTAACACCACATAATTGCCCAGCACGACGGCATCCGATAGGCGACGAAATTTCAGCGCATCCTGACTCCAAACCGCCGTCCCCGACCGCACGTCAATGGCCCAGACCACCCCCTCTGCATCACTGACATAGAGTCGGCGACCGTCCGTGCCCATACCACTATAGACAGACAATTTGCGTCGCCAGGCCAAGCGCCCGGTGCGCTGTTCTACCGCGGCAACTTCGCCCTGGTAGGTGGCGACAAACACGCCGCCTCCAAACACCAACGGGTCGCTGTCGATATCCGCCAACCGTTCAAGCTCCGAGCGACCGCTGGGCACGGTGACGTCCGCGTCCCATAGCAGACCACCGTTATCGATCCGCAGCGCGACCAGCTTTCCGCCTGACAAACCCACGTAGGCTGCGCCGCCAGACAACACCGGCGACCCGCTGCCGCGCAGGGTCAACACCGGGACTTCCCGTTCATAACGCCAACGTTCATTGCCGTTGGTCGCCTCAAGGCCGAACAGCTTGCCATCAATCGATTGCACGACGACCACACCGTTACCGACAGCCGGGACGGACAGGATTTCGCTGGTCAATTGGGTCGTCCAACGCGCTTCGCCAGTTTGCGCGTTAAGCGCAACCAGTTGGCCCTCACTGGTGCCGACCAGGGCAAGCCCTTCGCCAACCCCCGGTCCGCCGGACACCGGCAGCTCCAGATCGACAGACCAAACCGCGCGGCCGCTGGCCGCATCGAGCGCCTGAACCCGACCCTCGGCATCGGCGGCGTAGACCACGCCGTCGACGACCAAGGGCTCGAGATTCAGCAGTTGTTCGTCAGTGCCAGCGCCGATGTCCCGTGTCCAGAGCATTTGCGGGCGAAACTCATCGGCCAGATCGGTCAACGCGGACGGCGCATCGGCTGGTGGTTCGTCGAACCATTCGGTCGGGTCAGCAAACGTGCCGCAACCGGCCAACAGGGCTAGCGGAAGTAAAGAAAGCACACGGCCTATGTTCATGTCAGCTCGCCGGGACCGTGCCGCCTGCATCGACCATCTTCATGCGCAGCATGGCCTCATTATCGACGCCAACCGCCAGTGCCTCCTGGTAGGCAGCCTGCGCCGCCGGCGTATCACCCTCAGCCCGAGCCAGATCGCCACGCAACACGGCGAACTCCCCGACGAACGCCGTTAATGGGGTTTTGCCGAGCAGCGTGCGCAGGGCTTCGTGCTCGCCCATATCGAGCAGCAGATGACCCAGCTGCAGCCGCGCTACTTCCTGCAAACTCGGATCAGGGGCTGAATCCGCCACCCATTGCAGGTGACCGCGCGCGGCCGTTTTTTCACCCTTCTGGTACGCAAGACGGGCCAATTCCAGGCCTGCGAAGCTCGCATAAGCGCTGCCGCCATGATCGCCAATCAAGCGTTTGCCGTCTTCGATTGCCTTTTCGGTCTGCCCACTACGGACGGCCTGGCGAAGCGTATCGAACATCATCGAGGCCTCTTCTCCCGTCGACTGTTGCCAGCCCTGCCAACCCTGCCAGCCGCCGATAATCGCGAATCCCAAGACAATCCCGCCGATCACGGACTTGCCGTTTTCCTTCCACCATTTCTTTAACGCCTCGACCTGTTCGTCATCGGTTTGGTAGACGCTCATCTGTCAATTCTCCGTTTTACGTTCGGCGGCCGATTGGAAATTGAGCGGCCCTTTGAGGACGTCAACGATCTCAGCTCGTGCCACCCGTTGTTGATCAGCCCCACTGCGCAGGGGCTTCATCACGACCTCATCGGCCTTCAATTCATCATCACCCAGCACCAACGCCACCGCTGCGCCGCTGCGGTCTGCGCGTTTGAACTGTGCCTTCATGCTGCCACCACCACAATTGCAGACGATCTCCATATGCGGCAGCGCGTCGCGTAGCGTCTCCGCCAGGATCAGGCCTTCCAGCTGAGCCGCTTCACCGGCCAGGACCAAATAGATATCGGCGGCGTTATCGCCCGCCGTCGGGTTGACCTCCGCCAACACCGCGACCAGGCGCTCGAGCCCCATCGCAAACCCCACGGCCGGCACCGCGCGACCGCCCAGCTGTTCGACCAGACTATCGTAACGCCCCCCGGCACAAACGGTTCCCTGAGCACCCAAACGATCGGTGACCCACTCGAACACAGTGCGCGAATAATAGTCGAGCCCTCTCACCAGACGCGGATTGATCACGTACGGGATACCGGCGCGCATCAACGTCTGGCAGACAAAGTCAAAATGGGCCTGCGATTCATCACCGAGATGCGACATCAGCGACGGCGCCTGATCCAGCATGCTGCGCATATCCGGGTTCTTGCTGTCGAGAATACGCAACGGGTTTGTCACGAGGCGTCGTCGGCTGTCTTCATCCAGGATGTCGGCGTTTGCGTTGAAATAGTCGACCAGCAGCTCTCGGTAGGCGACACGTTCCGCGGCCGTCCCGAGACTGTTGATCTGCAGCTCGAGACCCGGAATACCGAGTGCTTGCCAGATCCGCGCCGTGACGAGGATAAGCTCGGCGTCGATATCGGGACCGGCCATGCCAAAAGTCTCGACACCGATCTGATGGAATTGCCGGTACCGACCTTTCTGCGGGCGCTCATGACGGAACATCGGACCCTGATACCAAAGCCGCTGCGTCTGGTTGTGCAACAACCCGTTCTCCATGGCGGCGCGAACACAACCCGCCGTGCCTTCCGGCCGAAGCGTGAGACTGTCGCCGTTTCGATCGGCGAAGGTATACATTTCTTTTTCGACAATATCGGTCACTTCGCCGATCGAGCGCCTGAAAAGCTCCGTGACCTCGAGCAGCGGCATACGAATCTCGCGGTAACCATACCCTGCCAGCACTGCGCTGACTTGATGCTCGAGGAACTGCCATAGCGGCGTCTGCTGGGGCAGCACATCGTGCATGCCACGGATGGCCTGGATTATCTTTGCCATAGATGTCTTGTCATATCTCGCCACGAACGCACCGTTGCGCGCGCCGCTTGCAGCGATCTTTTCGGCTCAGGGATTGAGGGTGAAACGCGCGACGTTGCCCTTGGCATAGGGGGCCAGATCGAAGGGTTCACCATTGACGGAGATGGTGACCGCCTGTGCATTGCCGATCACCAACTTGTAAGGCGGGTCACCGCCCAACACTCTTCGCGCGCCTTTAGGCATTTCGCCGAACAGCTTGAACTTCCTGGTGCTGTCTCGCACGTCGACCCAGCATGGCGCACTGAATGTCATGACGATGCCGGTTGCGCCATCAACGACCGGCGCCCCCCCGTCAGCCGTCGTTGCTGCCGCCTCCCGCATCTCGGCGGTGGGTGCCGTTCGTGTCGTGATGCTCTGCAGGACCGGTGGCTCGACGGATTCTGATGACACCGCAGCCGCTGCGCTGGCTGTTCCGGCTGGCTCAGTCGTCGCCAACATCGGCGTTTCCAGCGAGGTGCCCGACGACTGATCGACGGCCGGCGAATCACTTGCGAGCTCGTTGGTTATCGACGATGCGGGGGGTATCGGTTAGCGAAGGCAGGCGCAGGCTCCCATCCGGCGCAATCGCGTCAGCGGGCTGTATATCGCTAAACGCCGGCTGCTCGGAATCAATCGTATCGGCGTCCAGCGCGGGTTCCTGCACGGTGCCCGAGCGAATCTGTTCGGGGACGATGTCGTCGAGATAACCGCGCCACCAGATAACGAACAACACTAACGCGCCGATCACCAAAAACCAGCTCATCGCGCCGGCTACACCACGACTCGGCCCGCCATCGGCCGGCAGCCGCGGCGATTCTCTGAGCATCGAGCGGGTCGGCGTCTCGTCAGGCCATTTCTCGTCGAACTGCCGCAGAATCGATTCGACCGGCATTTCGACGATGCGCGCGTAGTTGCGCAGGTAACCGCGCACAAAGACACGCGCCCCGACCGCGGGATAATCGTCTGCCTCGAGGCGCTCAACGACGGCCGATGTCAGATGCAGCTCACTGGCAATCTTTGCAAGATCAAAGCCCATCGACAGGCGTGCCGCGCGCAGGCGTTCGCCCGGACCGGGTGAAAAAAACTCGGCCACATTGGGGCTAGGCTGCTGGTCCGGCATCAGTGCACTCATTGTTCACTCGATCGTTTGTAAGTATTGCGCTTGTTCGGAATCCGGGAAACGCGCTTTAAGTTTTAAGGCGTAGCTGGCCATCTGGTCATTATCACCCAGCTGATTCTCGGTTCGCATGCCCAGCCAAAGGCTTTCGGCGGTGTGCCTGGCAACTTCCGAATATCGCTGCAGGTAAGCACGGGAAGACAGGTAGTTGGTCGCCTCGTAACTCATCCGTGCCATGCCCAGCAGGCTTGGGGCGAACCGCGGATTGACCTGCAGTGCGGCCCGGTAATCGGTTTCCGCACCAGCAAGATCGCCGGCACGCTCGCGACAACGCCCTGCGTTGTGTGATGCCAACCAGGGCGTGCTGTACAGCGGGTTGTCGAGGGAACGACGAAAATAGGGATCGGCCTCCTCGAATTGGCCCTGTTCGCACAGGAACGAACCAAGCGCATTCAACGCAACGGGATTGCGCGGGTCGAGCCTGATCGCCCGGTCGAAAGACTGCCGCGCTTCGTCGACTTCACCGAGCCGCTGGTAGACCAACGCCTGCATGTAGAAGGCGTTGCTGGACCGGGGATCAATCAGCACCGCTTTCTTGGCGTTCTTGAACGCCTCAGTCATATTGTTTTCTTGCATATACGCCCCCGACAGATCGATGTAGACATCAGCGGGACTCGGTCCAGCCAATGGCGAACCCAACTGCCCGGTGGTCTCTCCGCCCGGCGGTATGTCGCGCACACCCTGCTGTTGGCAAGCGCTCAGGAGGACAATTGGCAGAACCAGCAGCAAACGCGTCATCGCCCTCTTCATCACACCGCCTCCTGCACGATCGGAATACGTTTCAGGTGTCGGCGACTGCGATCACGAACCTTGCCAACCAGTTGCCCACAAGCGGCATCGATGTCGTCACCGCGCGTTTTGCGCGTGGTCGCGATGATCCCGGCACGCTTGAGCCGCTGGCGGAAGGCCTCGATACGATCCGGCGGCGACGTCGCGTAAGCCGAGCCCGGAAAGGGATTGAACGGAATCAGGTTTACTTTCGAGGGCACGCCTTGAAGCAGCCGGATCAACGCCTTGGCATGCGCGAGGGAGTCGTTCACACCATCAAGCATGACATATTCCCAGGTAATCTTGCGGCGCTTGTCGCCGCGAATGAAATCGCGGCATGCCGGGATGAGTTCCTCCAACGGATACTTGCGATTGATCGGCACCAACTCATCACGCAAGGCGTTGTCCGGCGCATGCAGCGACACCGCCAGACTGACATCGCTGACCTCACGCAGTCGCTGCAATGCCGGAACGATACCGGAGGTACTGATCGTGACGCGCGCCTTGGAGATCATGTACGCGAGATCTTCTTGCATCAACTCCATCGCCGGAACGACGTTGTCGAAATTGGCTAACGGCTCACCCATCCCCATCATCACGACATTGGTCGGTGGATGGCCCAGTTCACGGGTGGCGAGCCAGACCTGGCCAATGATCTCGGCCGTCGTCAGGTTGCGGTTAAAACCCTGCTGAGCCGTGGAACAGAACGAGCAGTCCAGCGCACAACCAACCTGCGACGACACACAGATGGTGCTGCGCCCATCGTCCGGGATGTAGACCGTTTCGATATGTTGGCCATCTTCCAGCTCCAGGACCCACTTGATCGTGCCGTCACTGGCGGGTTGGGTCAGGGCGATTCTGGGTACCTCGACCGACGCATCTTCGGCCAGGCGATCACGCAGCCGCTTCGGCACATCGGTCATCGCGTCAAAGTCGATGACCCCGTGCTTGTGGATCCACTTGAGGACATTACGACCGTGAAACGCCTTCGCGTCGAGACCTTCGAAAAAGGCCTCCATGGCACTCCGGGGCATGCCCAGCAAATTGGTCGGTGAAGCAATAGCCATAGTGCCGGGTTAGCGCGTACGCTCGCAAACTCCCTCGGGAAAGAAGAACGCCATCTCGGCCGCTGCGGTATCTGGCCCGTCTGAACCGTGCACCGCGTTTTCGTCTACCGTGCTGGCGTGGTCGGCCCGGATCGTGCCGGCGGCAGCCTCTTGCGGATTGGTCGCACCCATCAACTCTCGGTTCTTGGCGATGGCACTTTCACCTTCTAAGACCTGCACGATAACCGGGCCAGAGGTCATGAAAGCGACGAGGTCGTTGTAGAAAGGGCGCTCCTTGTGCACCGCATAAAACTCGCCAGCCTGTTCACGCGAGAGGTGCATCATCCGCGCCGCAACGATTCGCAGACCGGCTTTTTCGAACCGGTTGTAGATATCGCCGATGACGTTTTTTGCCACAGCGTCAGGCTTGATAATCGAAATGGTGCGTTCCAGGGCCATCAAAAACTCCAATCAGATCAAATAACAAAGCGCCGCATCGCACGCAGTCGTGGGCTCGCGGCGTAAAAAAAAACTGCAGGGACCGCCGGTTTGCAGTAAACATCAGCATGTTGCTTTTGCGCAACACCGGCGGAACAATAATTTTCTCTTTTAAATCCAGAGCTTAGTTTACCTGCACCATCACTTGCGTGCCAAGCACCGGCTTCAGAGCATCGATCACACCATCCGCCGCACATCGAGCACATCGGGAATCTGCGCGAGTCGGTCGATCACCCGGCTCAGCTGGCTCATGTCGCTGACCTCTGCGGTGAAACGCATACTGGCCTGATCATTGCGCCGATCGGACTGGGTGTTCACGCCAAGCACATCGATCTCTGCGTTCGCAAACACCGACGAGATGTCGCGCAGCAGCCCTTTGCGATCGCCGGCCTGGACATGGATGTCTACCAGGAAGCGCGATTCATCTTGCGCGTCGGCCCAGCTGACGTCGACCAGCCGTGCCTGATTCTGCGTGTCCATCTTGCGCACCACATTGCAGTCTTGGCGATGTACGGTGACGCCTCGGCCCCGCGTGATGTAGCCAATAATCGCGTCATAAGGAACGGGTTTGCAGCATTTCGCAATCTGCGTCATCAGATCGCCGATACCGTCGACCACCACCTGGCCGGCCCCCCCGGCCTCACGCGATGGCGGACGGCGCTTGAGCTTCTCGGGTATTTCCTTGTCCGCCTCGGCGGCACTGTCGCGCTTGATTCGTTCGGCCTGCGTGTTGGCGATCTGGATAGCCGACAGCTCACCGCGCCCGACAGCAGCGAGCAGATCATCGGTGGTCTTGAAGTTGAATCGGGTTGCCAATCGCTCCAAGTCCGGTTTTGGCACACTCAACCGGGCCACTTCACGCTCCAGGCTGCTGCGACCGATCGCCACATGCTGATCATGATCCTGCTGCTTGAACCACTGCCGGATACGGTTGCGCGCACGGTTGGTAGTCAGATAACCGGTATGCGGATTCAGCCAGTCGCGACTCGGGCCACCATTCTTGGCGGTCAGGATCTCGACCTTCTGACCACTCTTCAAAGGCTGTGCCAAGGGTGCAATGTGTCCGTCGACCTTCGCGCCGCGGCAACGATGCCCCACAGAGGTGTGAATGGCATAGGCGAAATCCAGGGCCGTCGCACCGCTCGGGAGTTCGACGACCTTGCCCTGCGGTGACAGCACATAGATCCGCTTCGCCTCGAATTCGCTGTCAGCCTCGATGCCGCTACCATCGAAGGGTTGGGCATCATCGTCTTGCTGCTCCAGCCATCGCCGCATCCACTCGATGCGACGTTCGAGTTCCTGATCCTGATGTGCGCTCTCTTTGTAGCGCCAGTGTGCGGCCACCCCCCGTTCGGCGTGTTCGTGCATGTCGTGCGTGCGCACCTGGATCTCAAGCGGTTTACCATCGTCGCCGACGACCGCGGTGTGCAGAGAACGGTACCCGTTGGGCTTGGGGTGTGCGATGTAGTCGTCGAACTCGCCGGGAACCGGGCGCCACAGACTGTGTGCCAGGCCAAGTACCTCGTAGCAATGCGGTACCGTGTCGACCAGTACCCGCACCGCCCGCACATCAAACACCTGTTCAAAATCCAGCCCTTTGCGCTGCATCTTTTTCCAGATGCTGTAGATATGCTTTGGCCTACCGCTCAGCTCAACCGCAATGCCGGCTTCCTGACAGGCATTGCCGAGGCGCTCCACAACGCTCGCAATGAAGGTCTCGCGCTCGCGTCGCTTGCCATCGAGCTGTTTGGCTAATGCGATGTAACGCTCTGGCTCAAGGTAGCGCAGACACAGATCTTCGAGTTCCCATTTCAACTGCCAGACACCAAGGCGATTGGCCAGTGGCGCGTGCACCAGGTGCGTCTCGCGTGCCACGCGCAATTGGATATCGCGCGGCATCGATTTCAACCTGCGCATCAATTGCAGGCGTTTTGAGAGCACAACGAGTATCGCCCTGACGTCATCGGCGATCCCGAGCAACATGCGACGCAGGTTTTCGACACCACGCTCATCGACCGTGGCCGTGGCCGTCGCAGACAGCTCACGAATCCGTGCTACCTGTTCGACCATCGCCACGACCGGTCGGCCAAAGCGCTTGGCCAAGGCCTTTGAATCATAATCAGGCTGGCTTGGCATCTCGGACAGCATGGCGGCGAGCAGCGGCTCAAGATCCAACTTCAATCGATCCAGGGTATCGACGGTATGCAGCAGCGACAGGAACAGGTTGAAGCCGTCGACGGTCACCTGCCCGATATGTGTCGCTCGGGCCAGATCCGCTGCCTCACGCAAGCGCCGAACATCGTTCTCTGAGCGACGCTTAGACAAGTCGTCGAGCCAGTCAGCGAGTTGCTGCTGATCGGCCTCACCTTCCTTTGGCAACAGAGTAACCCGCGAAACCATTAGCCTGCTTCAGCCCCGGCTGCGCATTCAGTCGAGCACGTGGCTGACCAAACCGTCAGCCAGTTTGGGCTCGAACCAGGTCGATTTCGGTGGCATCACTTCGCCGGCATCGGCAACATCCATCAACGCCTGCATGCTGGTGGGATAGACCGAAAAAGCAACCGCCCAGGCGCCGCTGTCGACACGTTGCTGCAACGCCTGCAGTCCACGAATACCACCGACAAAATCGATCCGGTCATCACGCCGGGGATCACTGACGCCGAGAATCGGTGAGATAAGGTTGTCTTGCAAAAGACTGACATCCAGGCGCGCGACCGGGTCCTCGAGCGGAATTCGCTCGTCGTGAATGGCAAGGCGGTACCACTGCCCGGCCAGACACATCCCGAACTCCCCGGTGCGCTCGGGCCGCACGGCTTCGGCACGCAATTCGAGATCGAAAGCGGCACCGACGGCGGCCAGAAACTCCGCGGGCGACAGGCCGTTCAGATCGCGGACCACGCGATTGTAATCAAGGATCTGCATCTGATCATGCGGAAAGATCACGCTGAGAAAATAGTTATAGCTTTCCTCGCCGGTGTGCGCGCTGTTGGCTGCCCGCCGGGTCGCACCAACGCGTGATCCAGCCGCTGATCGATGATGGCCGTCCGCCACGTAAATGGCTTCCATCGCATCAAACGCGGCGGTCAGTTTGTCGACCGACTGGGTCTCGACGATGGGCCAGAGCTCGTGCCGCACGCCATCCCGTTCGGCGGTGACATCGACCTCTGGTTGCTTGGCAGTCACGGTGGCCAACAGACTATCGACGACAGCGTTGGCGCGATACACCAGGAAGACCGGCCCGGTTTGTGCATTCAACGACTCAATCTGGCGCACCCGATCATCCTCTTTCACCGGGCGGGTATGCTCATGTTTGCGGATACGATTGACGTCATAGGCGGCCACCGACGCGGTCGCCACAAGACCCGTCTGTTGATGCTGCGCCATGGTTAACCGGTATGCGTAATACGACGGCAAGGCATCGCGTTGCAACACGCCAGACGCAATCATGCGGTCGAGGTTCTCGCGTCCTTTCGCATAGACCTGCGGGTCATACGGATCGACCGTGTCGGCGAGATCGATCTCAGGGCGTGAGATGTGCAGAAAACTCCACGGGCGGTCGATCGACAAGGCCTTCGCCTCGGCCCGATCGACCACATCGTAGGGTGGCGCAACGACGTCATTGCTGCGCCCCTCCACGGGACGAAGTGCGCGGAAAGGTTTGATCAGGGGCATGTTTCCTCCGGGTCGCCGCGCACCGTCGATGCCATTGCGCGCTTGGATAACGCATTCTATCAAGGGCTAGCGCGCTGGGTGTGAGGGAATGCCCGAAAACATCAGCCAGTGCGTTTTTCAGTCCGACAGACTGTCAGCTGCGTTCATCTATCCAGGCAGCCTGAATCGCTTCGAGGATCTTTTCCCCGCAATGGGCCTTGTCATCGTCGAAGGTCGGCAGCGCCATGACCCAATTCATCAGATCGACAAAATTTATCGACAGCGGATCCACGTCCGGGTGGGTTTCATCGAGTTCGATCGCGATATCGAGCACATCGGTCCACTTCAAGCTCATCGTTCAATCTCCAACGAAGCATCGCCAGGCATCAGTGGTTTTCCTTTGCATGGTTGATGGTGTACTTCGGTATCTCAACGACCAAGTCGACATCGCCGATCACCGCCTGACAGCTCAGCCGCGACTCAGGTTCCAGGCCCCATGCCTTGTCGAGCAGATCATCTTCGTCTTCCGTCGACTCTTCGAGGGACTCGAAACCTTCACGCACGATCACGTGACAGGTGGTGCAGGCACACGACTTTTCGCAGGCATGTTCGATGTGGATATCGTGCGCCAGAGCCGCATCACATAGGGTCTGCCCCGACTCAGCCTCGAATACCGCGCCTTCTGGACAGATATCGTCATTCGGCAGAAAAATAATCTGCGGCATACCCTTCACTCGGCCTTGCGGCCGTCCTCCTCGGAAAATTCGTCGACTCGGTGACCCGCCATCGCTTTGCGGATACCGCTGTTCATTCGCCGCTCAACGTAGAACTCACAATCTGATTCAAGTTGACGGATGCGCTTTTCGATCATCGCTGGGTCGTCAGACGATGCAACCGCATCGACCAATCGCGCCAACGCGGCATCAACGCCGGCCCGTTCCTCGGCGGTCAGCAATTCATCACCGTCGGTCGACAAAGCCGCGGTCAATGCCTCGATGACCCGGCGCGCCTCGACCTGCTCCTCGGCAAGCTTGCGCGCGTCTTTGTCCTCGCCGGCGTGCTCGATCGAGGCCCTCAGCATGTCGCCGATCTCCTCATCGGTCAGGCCATAGGCAGGCTTGACCGTGACGCTCGCGCTGACACCCGTGGTCTGCTCACTCGCTTCGACCTGCAACAGGCCATCGGCATCCACCGAAAACGTCACGCGAATCCGTGCGGCGCCGGCCACCATCGGCGGAATTTCCCTGAGCTCAAAGCGCGCCAATGAGCGGCAATCCGCGACCAGTTCGCGTTCCCCCTGAACGACATGCACAGCCATCGCTGTCTGGCCGTCTTTAAAGGTCGTAAATTCTTGGGCACGGGCAACCGGCAGGGTGGTATTTCGAGGAATGATCTTTTCGGTCAGCCCTCCCATCGTCTCGATACCCAATGACAACGGGTTGACGTCGAGCAACAACATCTCGTCATCAGGTTTGTTGCCGGCCAACACGTCCGCCTGCAGCGCTGCACCGATCGCGACAACGCGATCCGGATCGATATCAACCAGCGGCGGCCGAGCAAAAAACGCCGCGACCCGCTCGCGCACACGCCGCGTGCGGGTCGAGCCACCGACCATGACGACATCCTTGATTTCGTCGGTGGTGATGCCGGCATCACGGAGCACCCGGCGACAGGTTGTGATGGTTTTGCGGATCAAGGGATCGAGCAACTCGCCCAGTTGCTCGCGATCCAGCACCCCGTCCCATCGCCCTCCGCCGGGCAACTCCAGATGGACAGGCGTGCTGGTCGCATCCGCGAGGGCCTCTTTTGCCGCACGGGCAACGCCCAGAATCTGGCGCATCATGCTGCGATCGCTGCTCACCGGCAGACCCGATTGTTCGAGCAGCCAACCGGCAATTGCCGCATCAAAATCATCGCCACCCAAGGCGGAATCTCCGCCGGTAGCCATCACCTCGAACACGCCACGGTTAAGTCGCAGGATCGAAACGTCGAAGGTGCCGCCCCCCAGATCAAACACGGCGTGTACACCATCCGCGCCACGATCCAGGCCATAGGCGACGGCGGCCGCCGTCGGTTCATTCAGCAACCGATAGACGTTCAGACCGGCCAGCCGAGCCGCGTCCTTGGTCGCCTGCCGTTGGGCATCGTCGAAATAGGCAGGCACCGTGATGACTACGCCGTTCAATGCATCGCCGAGCGTCGCTTCGGCCCGTGCACGCAGGGTCTTGAGAATTTCAGCCGAGATCTCGATCGCGGTGAAAGCACCCGACCGCGTCTGAATCCGCGGTACGCTGCCGTCGGTTGCAACGAACTCGTAGGGCAGTTCGTCGCCAATCGATTTAACGTCACCGACACCACGCCCAATCAGTCGTTTGACCGACGCAACCGTGTTGAGCGGATCAGCCACCGCGGCATCCCACGCCGCTCGACCAACAAGCGGGCCATCGTCCGTGTAGCGCACCACGGACGGCAACAAATGGTTGCCGTCGGCGTCCGGCAGTGTTTCGGCACGGCCACTGCGCACCGACGCAATCAGCGAATTGGTTGTGCCAAGATCGATCCCCGCCGCTAAGCGATGTTGGTGCGGTGCGGCGGCCTGCCCGGGCTCGGCAATTTGCAGCAAAGCCATCAGAAGGACTCTTCCAGTTCGGCTTCGATGCCTTCGGCTTCGGCATGCAATTTATTCAGGAACTGCATGCGCTGCACCGCCTGCTCGGCCGCGTCAAGCTGCTCGGCGGTCGGGCTATCGAGCAGGACCGCCAGTTCGGCTACCTGAGCGCGCAGCATCCCGGCGATGTCACCCAGTAGCCTCTCCAGTTGCGCATGCGGCTGTTCCGCCTGCGACACCTCAGCCAATGACTCTCGCCACGCCATCTGCTGCATCAGGAAAGCCGGATCTTTGATCGTGTTGCTCTCCGCGTCGCGCTCCCTGCCATGCAGGGACAGCAGGTACTGCGCGCGTTGCAGCGGGTCTTTCAATGTCTGAAAGGCTTCGTTGACGAGCGTCGCGTTTTGCAGGGACACGCGCTGGCTCTGCGCATCTGCCGCGGCGTACCGGTCAGGGTGCACAACCTTCTGCAACGCACGATAGCGCGACGCCAGTTCGCTGCTATCGACCTGATAGCCGACCGGCAAACCAAACAGCTCGAAATAGTTCTTGGAGAAATCGAACATCAGAATTCTCAGTCGACGACGCCCGCGACAAGGCGGGCGTCTGGATGATCAGGCGGAGACGGCAGACCGCTTAGATCTTAAAACTTTCTCCACAACCGCACTCATCCTTGACGTTTGGATTGTTGAATTTGAAACCTTCGTTGAGCCCTTCTTTGCCGTAATCAAGCTCGGTGCCGTCTAGGTAAACCAGGCTCTTCTTGTCCACGATCACTTTTACGCCGCGATCCTCGAAAACCTCGTCGTCGTCTTCAATGTCGTCAACGAATTCCAGCACGTAGGCCAGGCCAGAACACCCCGAAGTGCGAACACCCAGCCTCACGCCGACGCCGTGGCCGCGACTGTGCAGAAAGGTTTGCACGCGGCCCGCGGCCGCTTCTGTGAGTGAAATACCCATCTGTCGGCTTTACGCGTCTTTCTTGGACTGCAGGTCTTCGATCGCCGCCTTGATCGCGTCTTCGGCGAGCACCGAGCAATGAACTTTGACCGGCGGCAAGGCCAACTCTTCGGCAATGTCGGTATTCTTGATCTCACGCGCCTGATCGAGCGTCTTGCCCTTCACCCATTCGGTGAGCAGCGAGCTGGACGCGATGGCAGAGCCGCAGCCGTAGGTCTTGAATTTCGCATCCTCGATAATACCTTCGTCGCTGACCTGGATCTGCAGACGCATGACGTCACCGCAGGCCGGCGCCCCGACCATGCCCGTCCCGACATTGGTCGCGTCCTTATCAAGCACACCGACATTACGCGGGTTTTCATAGTGATCTATGACCTTATCACTGTAAGCCATAATCGTTGCCTCTTCTGTCTCGATGAAAGCCGGCCACCGTCATTTCGGTTGGCCGGCACTGTTGTTAATCTGTTGGCGGAATCGCCGACCGCTTCAGTAGCGCGGGCCTCGCGGGCGGTCCTCGCGGGGCCGCGCCTCATTGACGCGAATCGGCCGACCACCGATCGGCTGCTCATTGAGCTCTTTGATTGCCGCCTCGGCCTGCGCACTGTCGGGCATCTCGACGAAGCCAAAGCCTTTCGAACGGCCAGTGTCTCGATCCATGATCACGCTCGCGCGGGAGACCTCACCAAACGCCGCGAAGGCGTCGCGCAGTTCGTCGTCGGTGACACTGTATGCCAAATTGCCTACGTAAATATTCATCGAGGTGCACTCTCAAGTATGTGGCCCGAAACTAATAAACCCGCTGGCGCCCGAACCACAGTTCACCAACGAATCCGCGGGCAGACCCGCAAAGCCTCACATCGACCGTCAGTGCGCAACCCATTCGACGCTTTTGAGATCGACACCGTCTTTGTACATGTCCCACAACGGGCTCAGCTCGCGCAGTCGTTCGACCTGCGCGCGCACTTGCGACAGCACCAGGTCGATCTCGGCCTCCGTAGTAAAGCGGCCGAGCGTGAAGCGCAGCGAGCTGTGCGCAAGCTCATCCTCGCGCCCCAGCGCGCGCAGTACGTAGCTCGGTTCCAAGCTGGCCGACGTGCACGCCGACCCGGATGAGACGGCCATATCCTTCAACGCCATCATCAGGCTCTCGCCCTCGACAAAGTTGAAGCTAATATTGAGGTTGCCGGCGATCCGGTGTTCCATATCGCCGTTTACGTAGACCTCTTCCATGTCCTTCAGACCGTCATAGAGCTTGTCGCGCAAGACCAGGATCCGCGCATTCTCGGCATCCATCTCTTCAGCCGCAATACGGAAGGCCTCGCCCATGCCGACGATTTGGTGGGTCGGCAAGGTCCCCGAACGCAGGCCGCGCTCGTGGCCGCCACCATGCATCTGGGATTCGAGCCGAACCCGCGGCTTGCGCTGAACATAAAGCGCGCCGATGCCTTTCGGACCGTAGATTTTGTGCGCACTGAAGCTCATCAGATCGACCGGGAGCTCCGCCAGGTTGATCGGCACTTTGCCAGGGCTCTGCGCCGCATCGACGTGAAAGATGACCTTGCGCTCGCGGCAGATCGCCCCCAGCGCAGCGATATCCTGGATCACGCCGATTTCATTATTGACGTGCATCACCGAGGCCACCACGGTCTCGGGCCGGATGGCCGCCTCAAACGCGGCGAGGTCCACCAAGCCATCGGCCTGCACGTCCAGGTAGGTGACCTCGAATCCCTCCCGCTCGAGTTGGCGACACGTATCCAACACCGCTTTATGCTCAGTCTTGAGCGTGATGATGTGGTTACCCTGCTTTTTGTAAAAGTGCGCCGCCCCTTTGATCGCAAGGTTGTCGGACTCGGTCGCGCCGGACGTCCAAATAACCTCTTTCGGGTCTGCGCCAATCAGGTTGGCGACGTTGACACGCGCCTCGTCGACCAGTTTTTCGGCATCCCAACCAAATCGATGGGAGCGCGACGCCGGGTTGCCAAAGTAGCCGTCCATCGTCAGACACTGACACATCTTTTCGGCGACACGCGGGTCGACCGGCGTTGTCGCTGAGTAATCGAGGTAAATGGGGTATTTCATGGGGTTCTCCGAACCTGTCCCTTGCTGCTACCGGGCAGTGCTCAGGCGCGTGCCGTTTTGGCCTTCAGCTCGCCCAGCGAGACCGAGGATAAGGTATCGACACTCCCCTGGCGCTCTGCGACTTCCTGGACGCCACGACGGCTCATCAGGTCATGCAGGCTGATCTGGTTGAGATAATCGAAGATCCGCGTGCTCAGGTCTTGCCACAGGTCGTGCGTCAGACACTGCTGATTATCCTGGCAATTATGCGCCCCACCGCAGCGGGTGGTATCCACGTTCTCGTCGACCGCCGCAATCACCTGGGCCACGAAGATGCTATCCGCCTCGCGGCCCAGCGTGTACCCGCCGCCGGGTCCGCGAACGCTGGACACCAGACTGCGCTTGCGCAGGCGCGAGAACAGCTGCTCCAGGTACGATAGCGAAATGCCCTGACGCTGGGCGATGTCGGCCAGCGTGATGGGACCTGAACCGTGGTGAATCGCCAGATCCAACATTGCCGTGACCGCATATCGGCCCTTAGTCGTCAGTCTCACAAGACCCTACTCCGCTACCGAGAATTTGAGCGGATAATACATGGCCGAGTAAATTAGTCAAGAATTCCCAAGCCTCTCGACGATGAGGGATATCAGACCTCTTCATCGCCCTCGGCGAGCTGCATTTTGCGCAATTCATCGGCCGTCGAAATGATCTCGCAGGAACGCAATTCCGGGAAGGCCTCCTCGCCGGGCTCGAAGCCCATCTCCCGCATTGCCTCGCACATCCGCTGCATCCTGGTTTCGATCACGTGGACATGGTCGAGCATGCAGTTGATCGCATGCGCGACAGGGTCCGGGGCATCCGCGGTCGCACCGTAGGCATCGAAGCCCATCTTCGACGCGATCTTCTCGCGATGCTCGGTATCGAACGCCTGTTCCTTACGTTCAATCAGGCGTCCCGGCACGCCAACCACGGTGCTGTGCGCCGGGACACTGCGGACCACCACGGCGTTCGACCCGATCCGCGCCCCGCTGCCGATGTCGATTGGACCGAGCACCTTGGCACCGGCGCCAACGACCACATCGTTGGCCAGGGTTGGGTGGCGCTTGCCCTTCTGCCAACTCGTACCGCCTAGCGTGACCCCGTGATAGAGCGTGCAATCGTCACCAATCACCGCGGTCTCTCCGATCACCACACCCATGCCATGGTCGATGAAGAATCGCCGACCAATGACCGCCCCGGGGTGAATCTCGATACCCGTCAGCCAACGACTGGTGTGCGAAACCACCCTCGCCAGCCACTTCGCCCCCATTCCCCACAGACCATGGGCCATGCGATGAAACAGCATCGCATGGACACCCGGGTAGGCGGTCAAGACCTCGAACGCGTTGCGCGCTGCCGGATCGCGGTCGAACACGACGCGGACGTCTTCTCGGATTCTGTCAAACATGGCGGGAAAGGCCGGTAGCTAACGCAAACCGCAATTCTACCGTATCCGGCCTTAACGGTGCGGTAGCGCAGACGCCGCGTCGCCCCGACCCTACTCGCTGGAATCGTCGATCGGACGCATCGATTTCCGCCCCTGGGCCGCGCTGAGAATCCCGCGCAGAATATTGACCTCGTCACTCGCCGGGGCGGCGCGATGGAAAAGACGGCGCAACCGGCGCATCAACTTCGCCGATCGGCGAGCATCGATGAACCCGATATCGTCCAACGCTTGCTCCAGGTGGGCAAAAAAACCCTCCATTTCGGCATTGGTAGCCACATCGTCGGCCGCGCCAGGGGTGTTCGCAGCGTGCTCAGCGAGCATCGCAAGGCGCAGCTCATAGCTGAGCAGTTGCACTGCCATCGCCACATTCAGCGAGCTGAATTCCGGATTGGTCGGAATATGCACCAGGTGCGTGCAACGATCCATTTCGTCATTGCTCAGCCCCGAACTCTCGCGCCCGAAGACGATGGCAACGGGCGCTGTCCGTGCGGCAAGCACGGCCAGCTCGGCCGCCTCGCGAGGCGCCAGCACCGGCCATTGGACCGACCGCAGTCGCGCACTGGCACCAATCACCACTTTGCAATCGGCAACCGCCGCGCCGAGATCGCGCACCACCTCAGCCGCATGAAGCAGGTCGTCGGCACCTGAGGCACGCGCGGAGGCCTCGTGACTGGGATACTGCACCGGTGCCACCAGGGAAAGTTGGTTTAGCCCCATGTTCTTCATCGCCCGCGCCGCGGCACCGATATTGCCTGGGTGGCTGGTCTGCACCATCACGATCTTCACATTCTGCATGGCGCGAGCTTATCAAAGCCGTGGCTTGACGAAGCCGCCCTTGCGCTGACCGGCAATTGCCGTATCCTCGCGCGCCATGAACCCGACGACCAATATCGCCGTACGCGCAGCCCGCCAGGCCGGCAGCGTGATCATGCGCTCGTTTTCCCGACTCGACACGCTGACGGTCGCCGAGAAGCAGGCCAACGATTTCGTCACCGAGGTCGATCGCAACGCCGAGCAGGCAATCATCGACATCATCCGACGCGCCTATCCCGGGCACGCTATTCTCGCCGAAGAGAGCGGCAGCCAGGGCAACGACCCCTTTGAATGGGTTATCGACCCGCTGGACGGCACGACCAACTACCTCCACGGCTTTCCGCAATTTGCCGTTTCGATCGCCCTTCGGCATCGCGGTCACCTGGAAAGCGCGGTTATCTACGACCCGGTGAGCGATGAGATGTTTACCGCCGATCGGGGGGGCGGTGCACTGCTCAACGACCGCCGCCTGAGGGTCACTGAACGCAAGGGACTCAAGGGCGCGCTGCTCGGCACCGGCATACCATTTCGCGACCAACGCTATATAGATGCCTATCTGGGGATGCTCAAGGTACTCACCAAACAGACCGCCGGTATCCGGCGGCCAGGCTCAGCGGCATTGGACTTCGCCTACGTCGCCGCAGGTCGGCTCGATGGCTTTTGGGAATTGGGCCTGTCGGTCTGGGACTTTGCCGCGGGTGCGCTGATCATCCAGGAAGCCGGCGGGACCGTGAGTGATATCCGCGGTGGAAGCCAGCACTTTGAGTCTGGCAACGTGATCGCCGCCAACGTCAAGCTGCACCGTGAAATGGTCGAAGCCATTCGCCCGGAACTGCCTGACGCACTGCGTGCCTGAGTTCGCGATTCTGCTGATCGGCACTGCCCCCGCAGGCGTGCCCAGAGGCTTGTCGTTGCAAGCCCCACCATGCTACTAATTCAAAAACTAAAATAAAAAATAGAAACAACCAAGAGGATGGCAGATTGATGCGATTTCAGAGATATGCGATGTCGGCGCTGATGCCACCGGTCGGTGCGTGCCGGTTCGGTTGCGGCACCAACTGTGCGGCGCCGGTTACCGTGTTCTGGCTGTTCGGCGTGGTAAGCGTCGTCTATGGCTTCCTCGGCGGCCCGATGGGTGAGCCCGGCATCAGTTGGTACACCGTCGCGCTGGGCCTGGCGATGTGGGCAATCGCTGCGGTGTGGACGATGCTAACCATTCAGGGGGTCGAAACTGACCGCTGCCACGGCATCTTGAGCACCCGTGACCATCACGTCGAACCCGACGAGACGGATGTCGATCCCTTCAAGGAAATCAAAAAGGCCCATTGATTCTTCCCATATGCGGCGACCTGGCCATACGTCGCTATAGTCGTTCAGCGGCGAACCATTGGCGAATCAGCGATGACCGATCATGAGTTGATATAGCCTTCCTTCAGCAGGTACAGATAAATCTGCTGGGCCGCCTCCATCGGACTGACATCTGCCGTATCGATCGATAATTCCGCCTGCTCCGGCAATTCATAGGGATCACTGATGCCGGTGAATTCCGGAATAAGTCCCTTACGTGCTTTTGCATACAACCCTTTCCGGTCACGCGCCTCGCAGACCTCGAGCGACGTGGCGACGTGAATCTCGATAAACGCCCCACGCTCCTCGATCATCTCTCTTACGGCGCGTCGGGTCGCACGATATGGCGCAATCGGCGCACAGATCGCAATGCCGCCGTTCTTTGTGATCTCACTGGCAACATAGCCAATGCGACGGATATTGAGATCACGATGCGCCTTGGAAAAACCCAACTCGCTGGACAGGTTCTGACGGACAATATCCCCATCGAGCAGGGTCGCCGGCCGCCGCCCACCTTCGACCAGTTTCCCGTAGACAATCTTCGCCAATGTCGATTTTCCCGATCCTGAGAGACCGGTAAAAAACAACGTGAAGCCCTGCTGGTTGCGCGGCGGATAAGCGTGCCGCAACTCACTGACGACCTCCGGGTAGCTGAACCAGGCGGGCGGTTCTTCGCCCCGCGCCAGATCCTGCTTGAGTTGCGCATCGGTGTACTCCAGGCCGGGGCCCAGGTTGCGTTCGGCGATTTCGGAAACACCCAGGAAATTGTCCCTGGACGGCACATAGCGATGCGGTTCGACATGCACGATCTCGATCTCCAGGCCTGCCGCATGCGCATCGATGACGCGCCGAGTGTCCTCGAGTGACCGCTTATCGATCACGTCAACCGCGTTAGGCGGCGCCGCGTGCTTGGGACCGACAAGCATATGCGAACACCCATAGTTCTGATGCACGATCGCATGCCACAGGGCCTCGCGCGGCCCAGCCATGCGCATTGCCAGCGGCAACAGCGACAGCGTCGCCAGATTCTGCGGGAAGTGCCGGCGTATTGCCTCGTAGCAGTGCACACGGGCGTAGTAGTGCAAATCACCCGGCTTGGTCATCCCGACGGTCGGATGTAAAAGGATATGCGCTTGAATCTGCTTGGCAGCGTTCAGTGCAATCTCCCGCTGCAGACGATGCATCGGCTTGCTGGTTTGAAAGGCGACGACCCGACGCCAACCCATTTTCGCGAATGCCTGGCGCATCTCGGTTGGCGTGTCCCACAAGGCCTCGAAGTCGGGATGCATCGGCGCCTGCACGCCCTCAATCCGCCCGCCGACGTAGACCGGGTTAATGTTTTCCAACAGATAACGCACGCCGGGATGCTCGCCATTCGAGGTTCCGTATACCTGTGCTGCTTCGTGCTCGGGATCTGGGCGCCAGATATCCTCAACCGTCAGCACCGCGGGCATAAAGCCCTCCGCATCGCGCAGCGCGATCCGATCACCGGCCGACAGCTTCTCGGCGATTGTTTCGCTGACATCGAGCACGATCGGCATCGGCCACATCGTCCCGTCAGGCAACTGGAGGTTGTTGACGACATCCTCGTAAGCCGTCTGCCCCATGAATCCGTTGAGGGGCGAAAAAGCGCCGTTCATCAGCAGTTCGAGGTCGCACAGCTGTCGCTGGGTCAACGTCACGGACGTGAAGCTGCCGGATGCCTGTTTGAGCGCCTCGGCCCGTTCTTCGTCGACCATCAAGTCGACCAATTCCGCCCGACCATGGGCCGGCAATGATGTCGTCATTGTCATTTCTCTAAATCAACTCCAGACTAGCGGCAGCACTTTAACTGAATTACCGCCGTTTTGATTCAACGGCCCAGGCAGCGCTTTACTTGAACCGGCGAGACAGACAGCCCGCCGATTTCCCGTCAAAATGCCGCCAGGACAGTTGGATCGGCCAGGATTTATGCCATCAGGACATAGCAATCTGGAGCCCGGCATCCGCAACGCGGTCCGCGCGGTGATCGTGCGCGACAACAAGGTGCTGATGCTGCGCAAAACCGATGACGGGCAGGCCTTTCGCTACGCCCTGCCCGGCGGCGCCCAAGAATCCGGCGAAACACTGGCCATCGCGCTACGACGCGAGTGCCGCGAGGAGATCGGTTGCGACATTCAGCTTGGCCCGTTGCTCCTGGTTGCGGATTATTTCAAGCGCCGTAGCAGCGAGCCGCCGAGTTATCGCCAACTCATCGAGTATCTGTTTCGTTGCGACGTCCCGAGTGATTACCAGCCGCAAAACGGTTCGCGACCGGACAAGCACCAGCTCGACGTTGCCTGGATCCCTCGCAACGAGCTGCCAAGCTTGACGATGACACCGACTTTTCTGGTCGATTTCCTGACCGGGGATCTCGACGGTTTGCCACGCTACACCGACAACTACGCCGATCATGCAGATTCCGAAGAGCATCGCTAACAATCTGCGCTTCCTGGGGTTGGAAATCGACGCCCAGCTGGAAATGCTTCAGGCATTCTTCGCCCAGCCGGGAGCAGACACTGCACGGCGGATCCTCGACCGCGGCGGTTACTCGCTCAACCTGAAACTGCGTATCCACACCGATTGCCTCAATCGGCTATCGGGCGCGGCCGTCACCGATACCGAGGCCACCTCATTGCGCAGCGTCGAATTTGTCGCCACCGAGCTTGAGCGTATCGCCGAACTCTGTCGCGACTGTGTGAGACGGGCCAGACGACTGACACGATCCGATTGCCTCGATAATCGGGCACACGCCGACATGTTGGACCGGGTACGCCAAGGGATTGCGATGGTTCAACCCGCTTTAACCGGCAACGACACGCGGCTCGCGCTGAAAATCGGCCGTATCGAGCAAAAGCTGGATCGCGACTACGATGTGCTGTCAAAACATTATATCGCCGCATTGCAGGGTGGCGGGAACGCGAAAGATCTGACCCGCGCGCTGTTTATCGCCCACTACGGCGAGCAAATGGGCGACGCACTGCGCGATATCAGTGAAACCATCATCTCGGCCAATCTTGGCCAGCCGTTGAATCTCGGCCGTTATCGCGCGTTGCAGGCCTCGGTCGACGCACTCAGCGCGAAGAGTGACGCAAAAGATATTCAAATCGCCACGGTTGCCGAAACCCGCTCGGGCAGCGCCGTTTCGAGCCTGGCTGCCAGCGGCGACGCCGGACAAGACGTCGTGGCCATCTTCAAAGAGGGCGCGAAACGTAAACTCAAGGAAGAGCGTCAGGGCGTCGAGAGCTGGCACGCCATCTACCCGGGACTAGCGCCAAGGATCCTCAGCTATCAAAAACACGGCCGGTCAGCTGCGCTGCTGATCGAACATCTGCCCGGCATGACCTTCGAACAGATCCTGTTAAACGAGACACAAGACAGGCTTCGAAAAGCGGTCAAGCAGTTATCTCGCACGCTGCGTTCGGTCTGGCGCGAGACGCGGGTCGACGAGCCGACTGCGACGAGCTACATGGACCAGCTACGCCGCCGCCTCGACGAGGTCTATCGCATCCATCCGGAATTCCGCCGCGGCGACAGCCAGCTGTGCGGCCACCAGATTCCCAGTTTCGACAGCCTCGTGGCGGCTGCATCGCAACGTGAGTCAACGCTTCAGGCGCCTTTCTCGGTTTACATACACGGCGATTTCAATGTTGATAACATCATCTATGACGCCGACGAAAAGCGGATTAGCTTTATCGACCTCCATCGCTCGCAGCAAACAGACTATGTGCAGGATATCTCCGTGTTCATGGTGTCCAACTACCGACTGCAGATCCTGGATGCGCCGTTACGGGCCCGCATCCTCGGTGTAGCCCGTGACATCTACCGAATGGCCCAACGATTCGCGGAACAGTCAGACGACGAGACATTTGAGATCCGTCTGGCGCTGGGGCTGGCGCGTTCGTTCGCGACATCGACCCGCTTCATACTCGATAAGTCGCTGGCCCGCAGCATGTTTCTTCGTGCGCGTTATTTAATCGAGCAGGTATTGGACACGCCGAAAAACCAGATCAAGGCATTTCGCGCGCCGATCGAGGAAGTGTTCGTTGGCTAAACCCCGCATCGGTGTGATCGGCATACCCGGCAAATGGTCAACCGAGACCCTCGCCGACGCCATCGAAAAACGTACCAGCTACCGGTTGGTCATCGACATGTCGGGAGTTACCCTGGACCTCGCGGAACGCCGGCTGTCCTACAAAGGCCATGACCTGTGTGCACTCGATGGCCTGGTGGTGAAGAAAATCAGCGCAAGCTACAGCCCCAACACGGTTGATCGCCTGGAACTCCTGCGAATCGCCGAGCAGGCCGGGGTTCGGGTATTCAGTGGCGCCACCAATATGCTCCGCCTGGTCAATCGGCTGAGCTGCACGGTCACCCTTCGCAACGCCGGCATCCCTATGCCGGAGACGGTCATCACCGAACGCGTCGCGGATGCCATCGCCGCGGTCGACCGCTACGGTAGCGCAGTGTTGAAACCCTTGTATTCAACCAAAGCACGAGGGATGACGCTGATCGGACCGGAGCTAAGCGATCAAGCCAAAAAAAGCGCGCTGCTGGATTTTCAGTCGACCAATCCACTGATGTACATCCAGCGCAAGCTGGATACGCCCGGCCAGGATCTCGGACTGGTGTTTCTCGGCGGCGACTATCTCGGCTGTTACGCACGGGTGGCGAGCGACAGCGCATGGAATACGACAATCCATAGCGGTGGTCGCTACGCCACGCATCGACCGACGCAGGACATCATCGACCTCGCGCAACGGGCCCAGGCGCCCTTCGCGATGGACTTCACTACCGTCGATGTCATGGAGTCGAACGACGGCCCGGTCGTGTTCGAAGTGTCGGCGTTCGGCGGCTTCCGCGGTGCGCTTGAGGGCGCCGGCCTGGACGCCGCCTCGCACTATGCCGATTACATCTACCAACGCCTCGAACAATGACAAAGGCGCTCACATCCCGGGACATTGCCGACCAACTCCGCGGCACCGAAGCGCTATGCGAGAGGGCGCTGAATCTATCGGTTTTCGACTGGCGGTGGCGGATTCGCAGCAACAGTCCGGCATTGCTTGAAAGACTGCATCACTACTTTGCGCATGTCACCGCTTCGAATATCGAGTGCAATGCCGAGGTCATCGCCATCGAAGGCGCCGCGCCAGACTTGGCATTGACTTTTCATGACTGGGCGCGCGAACCGGGCAAAACCGGCCGCAAGGACAGCTATGTCGACTTAAGCGATGGGCGAGTCATTCGCAAAATAAGAACCGGCATGGTTTTTCTACAAAGCGAAACGCAGCGCATCGCGGCCGGCCCATGTCTGCAAAACGACAATCAGGTCATCAATTTTATCAACGCCCAGATCATGAACAGGCTGCAGCAGCACGGTTGGTTGATTTGCCATGCCGCAGCTTTCGTCCGGGCCGACAGCGCCTACGCGGTCGCCGGTTTTTCGGGCAATGGCAAGTCGACGTTGATGCTGCAGGCACTCGAGCGTCCTGACTGCGCCTACCTTACCAACGACCGCCTATTCCTGCAGTGTATTGGCGACCAGACCGTTGCGCGAGGCATTCCGAAAATGCCGCGCATCAACCCTGGCACGCTGCTGCATAACGAACGCCTGCGCGGCTTGCTGGATACCGAGCAACAACAACGTCTCCGGGAGATGCCGGACGATACGTTATGGAATCTGGAAGAAAAACACGACGTCCTGATAGCACAACACTACGGCGCAGACCGCGTTGTCCAACAAGCCCCACTGGCAGGCCTGTTGATTCTCAACTGGTCTCGTGGCAGCAATCAGGCCACGCGGGTAGAGCCCTGCAACGTTGCCGAAAGGCCCGACCTGCTCGGCGTGGTGATGAAGTCCCCCGGGCCGTTTTACCAGTATGCCGACGGCCACTTCTTTTCTGACAAAACAGCGCTGGATCCGGCACCCTATATCGATTCACTGGCAGAGACTGCGGTGTTCGAGGCGACCGGCAGCATCAATTTTGACAAGGCCATACAAGCCTTCGTTGAGCAGACCACGACGAATTGAGCAAAACACCATGAGCAGAGACCTGCTGATCTTGCGCCACGGAAAGGCTTTTGACGCGCTCGACGGTAACGATTTCGAACGCACTTTGAAGGACAGTGGCAAACGCAAGGCGCAGCGCGTCGGCGTCTGGCTTCAACAACAAGGGCTGCAACCCGATTACATCCTGGCCTCACCGGCGCCGCGGGCGCGCGTGACCGCAGAGAAATGCTGCAAGGCAATGGGCATTGGCAGCCACAAGATCATCTTGCTACCCGCGTTGTATCTCGCCGACACCGATACGCTGATCCAGCTGCTGCGCACTGTCCCAGACGCGTACCAGCGGGTAATGGTGGTTGGCCATAACCCCGGCCTGTCGTGGTTCACGGAGCAACTCTCGTCATCATCCAACGGGGTGATACTTAAAAAGGCATCGCTTGCCCATCTCATTACCGAACAGCCCTGGTCCGAACTCGATGGCGACAGCGCGGTGTTGCAAACATTGCTGCATGCCAAGGACTTGCCGCCCGGCTTCCCCTACCCTGCGCCCAACGGTCAGGAGCGTCGTTGTCGACCCGCGTACTACTACACCCAGTCCGCGGTCATACCCTATCGTTATACCGATGATGGCCTGAAGATCCTGGTGATCCGCTCGAGCCAAAATAAACACTGGGTGATCCCGAAAGGGATTGCAGACCCGGGCATGACGCTACAGGCCTCGGCGGCGAAGGAAGCGCGAGAAGAAGCCGGCGTGGAAGGCCCGGTGGGCGACGAGCCGCTGGGGACCTACGACGTACAAAAATGGGGCGCCAACTGCACCGTTACGGTTTTTCCGATGGCCGTACAGCGACAGCTGCCCGATTCGGTGTGGGAAGAAAGCCACCGCGGTCGGCGTTGGATGTCCCCAAAACAAGCCGCCATCCTGCTCCATCAACCGGAACTGGGGGAGATGGCTCGAAACCTCGCGGAACGACTGCAGTTGCATGGCTGAACCCGGCAAGGTCATCGCTGCGCTGATCCGCCATGGCGACTATCAGCAACTGCCAGACACGCCCAGCGCACACCAGCCCTTCCCCCTCACAGACATTGGCGTTCAACAAGCGCTCGCATGTGCCGATCAATTGCTCACGGATATTCATCGAAACGGCTGGACGTTGGACTCGACAATCGACACCTCCTCGCTGCTCAGGGCCTGGCAAACGGCGTCGCTGATCCATCAGCACCTGCTGAGCTACGCGCAGGCCGACTGCACCATCGCCGAGTTCGATGCCTTGGCGGAACGCGGGCTTGGCATAGCTGGCAACCTCAGTTTGACTCAGATCAATGCGGTTATCGGTGCCGACCCGCGATGCGGCACCTTACCGGCCGACTGGAAGTCAAACAGCGACTTCCGCTTGCCCATGCCGGGGGCGGAATCATTGATGGCTGCCGGCGAACGTGTCGCTGCTCATCTGCGCACACGCGCAACCGCTGTGGCGGATACAGCGAGCCGGACCAAACTGAAGGTGTTCGTCGGCCATGGTGCGGCGTTCCGTCATGCCGCTTACCAACTGGGCGTTATCGGCCGAGGCGACATCGCGCAACTGAGCATGCACCACGCCCAGCCGATTTACTTCATGATTCAGGACGATACCTGGCGACATGTCGGTGGTGCCTGGAAACAACGGCGGGCTTCTGCTGAGGCGCCGGATTAGTCACGCGCCCGCAAGCTTGGTGACACTCAACAGCACTCATAATCCGTCACGAGAGACATCTATGCCCGCCAATGCTCGCCAAGCGACCGTGCCGCGGTATCACGGAAAACGCTGGATCCGTAACGGCTTACCCACAAGCACCGAGGCATGGCTGCATGACGGGAAGTCCTCGATACCCAAACATCAAAGCCCCTACCAGAATGTCAGGCGCGCGGTGCGTGAGGCCGTCAAGCATCAACCTTGGCAACCCCCCAAGCAGCCAATCTACTTTTTCGCAGATCCGCACGCGGACGCAGAGGCGTTCAATGCGTCACTGGTCGCGTCGGGTGGGATTCGAAAGTCCGGCCCGGCATTTTCCGACATCGCCCTGACGAAAGCGGGTCGCGAAGCCCTTTTCATCATCGGCGGCGACTGCCTCGACAAAGGGCCAAGCAACCTCCAACTCCTGCATGCCATCCGCCAACTCCTGGACACCGGCGCAAAGGTGAAGCTGTTAGGGGGAAATCACGACGTCCGTTTACTGGTGGGCATCCGCGCAATGATGCTGAAACGCCATATACTGACCGAGCATCTCTTCGTTCGCATGGGACCAAAAGTGATCCCCTTGCTCAAAGAGATCCATGACACCTACCTCGATCAGAAAAAAGCCCTGCGCGGTGTCCCGAGTGACAAACGCTGCCGTCACAAGCTTTTTCCATCAGATCGGTGGTTCGAAGAATTCCCCAAGGCCGCGGCGCCATTGCTGTCGGAACCCGCGATCGATCGCGAGTTGACGCGGATGCGTCGCAAGGTCGATGGTTTCGAACACGCCTGCCAAGCGGCCGGGCTGTCGATACGCCAGGTGTATGCAACGGCACAAAAATGCCGTGATCTGTTATTTTCCCGCCATGGCGAGTTCAGCTGGTTTGTCAAACGTATGCAGCTAACCCATCGAGCAGGGTCTTTCCTGTTCGTCCACGCCGGACTTGACGACCGCTTCGCCAAGAAGCTTGAAAAACACAGCATCAAGCATCTCAATAAACTGTTCCACCATCAGCTGCACCATCACCCCTTTAAGTTTTATTACGGGCCAATCGCCAACACCATGCGGACCAAGTATCGAAATGTCGATCTGCCACTGACATCGCAAGGCGTGGAACGCGTCTACCGCCAAGGTATCCATGCGATAGTGCATGGCCATCGCAACCGGAAACATGGACAGCGGATCATGTTGCGCCAAGGGCTGCTGCATTTCGAATGCGATACCACCCTGGACCGCAACACCCGCGCCAAAGAGGGACTGCGTGGGTACGGGGCCGGCGTCACGATCATCGACCGACGTGGCCAGGTGATCGGCGTCAGCACCGATTACCCCTATGCCAAGGTATTCGATCCGACCGCTCTACTTAAGCCGCACAGGAAACGTTGACATGCGACAAGATAAAGACAGCTTTCGGCACGAATCGCTACAAGACAAGGACACGATTCGCGACATTCTGGAGGCGCTGACAAAAGGACTCGGCAAAGGCAAGCTGACCTTCACCGATGACAACGGGGAAATCGTGCTGCGTCCCAGCGGGCTTTTGAATTTAAAAGTGACCGCAGGGCGCGAAGATTCACGCAACCGCGTCGATATACGGATTACCTGGCAGACCGAGAAAAAAACGAACCAGAAAAAATCTCTGGCCGTAAATTAACTCTGCTTGGCTGGTTTGAACGGCATAACACTACTAAGCTGATGACCACAGCGAAAGTCAACGCTTCGTTATTTCGAACAGGATGCTGAGCACGATGTTTCAGGTGAGAATACACGGTAGAGGCGGCCAGGGCGTTGTGTCTGCTGCCGAAATGCTATCGGTCGCCGGATTTCTCGAAAACCACCATACCCAGGCCTTTCCGAGCTTCGGCTCCGAGCGCATGGGTGCGCCGGTGATGGCGTTTTGCCGCCTCGATGACAAGCCGATCCGACTCCGTGAGCCAGTGATTTCGCCAGACGCGCTGATCATTCAGGACACGACACTGCTGCACCAGGTCAGCCTGTTCGAAGGGGTGTCCGACGACGGCTTCGTCTTGATCAATTCGAGCCGCGACATCTCGCAGCTCGGCCTCGATGAGTTCTTTGCCCAACACCCGGAGATAAGGGTGCTGACCGTGCCGGCCACCCAGCTGGCACTCGAGCACGTCGGACGCCCATTGCCCAATGCCGCGTTGCTGGGCGGGTTCGCCGCCCTCACCGGCCGAATTCAGATTGCATCGGTCATCGCGGCAATCGACCAAAAATTCAGTGGTCGCGTCGCGGCCGGCAACATCGCCGCGGCCCAGGCCGCGTTCGATCAAGCCAATCATGACCAGAGAGCCGAGTCCTTATGTTGAAGCAAATCGAGGGGTCCCGAGCGGTTGCCGAAGCCGTCGCACTGTGTCGACCCGAGGTTATCTGTGCCTACCCGATCACCCCGCAAACGCACATTGTCGAAAACCTCGGTCAAATGGTCAAAGGCGGCGAAATTGATCACTGCGAATTCATCAACGTCGAATCTGAATTCGCGGCATTGTCGGTCGCGATCGGGGCCTGCGCCGCCGGCGCCCGCGCCTACACAGCCACGGCCAGCCAGGGCCTGCTGTTCATGGCCGAAGCCGTTTACAACGCCTCCGGGCTTGGCCTGCCGATCGTGATGACGATCGGCAATCGGGCGATTGGTGCACCGATCAATATCTGGAACGACCAACAAGACAGCATGTCGATGCGCGATGCTGGCTGGATCCAGCTGTACGCGGAAACCAACCAGGAGGCGGTTGATCTGCATATCCAGGCAGTGCGCCTCGCCGAGGAACTCTCCGTTCCGGTGATGGTATGCGTCGATGGCTTCATCCTTACCCACGCCTTCGAACGCGTGGACATCCCCGAGCAGGCGCAGGTCGATGAATTCGTTCCACCTTATGAACCCCGTCAGATCCTCGACCCGGCTGATCCTGTGACGATTGGCGCCATGGTCGGGCCAGAGGCGTTCACCGAAGTGCGCTACCTCGCACATTACCGGCAGATGCAGGCGTTGTGGCTGATCCCAGAACTGGCAGATGAGTTTGCCGAACAGTTTGGCCGAAGCTCGGGTGGGCTGCTGCACGAATACCGGGTTGAGGGGGCCGAAACGCTGGTCGTTGCACTGGGTTCAGTCAACGGCACCATCAAAGACGTGGTCGATCAGATGCGTGACGACGGCATCTCAATCGGCTCGGTCAGCATCACGTCTTTCCGCCCCTTCCCCGCCAAGCGCCTGCGCCAGTGTCTGAGTGGCGGGAAACGTATCGTGGTCATCGAGAAGTCCCTGGCCGTGGGGATTGGCGGGATTGTATCGACCGATGTCCGTATGGCGCTCGCCGGCGCCGGACTGCCTGTGCATACAGTGGTCGCCGGCCTTGGCGGCCGGGCGATAACCCAAAAGTCGTTGCGCGAAACCTTGTCCAAGGCGCATCGCGATGTGCTGGAGCCTCTGACCTTCCTCGATCTGCGCCACGACGTCATCCATAGTGAGATCGAGCGACTCGAGACACAGCGTCGTTCAGGCCCGGTGGCGGAAAATATTCTGCGTGAACTCGGCAGTGTTGCCGACCGAATCGGCTAAGAGGAATCGCTATGCGCAGCTCTCACGTCAAGTTCTATCAAACCGGCACCTTCACGGTCGGCAACCGCCTGCTCGACGACGCCGACCGTTCGGTCCAGTCCGCCGTGGAGCGAACCAACTCGCTGAACTCGGGACACCGCGCCTGTCAGGGCTGCGGGGAAGCACTCGGCGCGCGTTACGCGATCGACGCCGCGATGCGCGCTACCGACAATCAACTGATTGCTGCCAACGCAACCGGGTGCCTTGAGGTCTTCTCGACCCCCTACCCTGAAACCTCTTGGCAGATCCCGTGGATCCATTCGCTGTTCGGCAATACCGCTGCCGTGGCAACCGGCATTGCAGCCGCCCTGCGCGTCAAAGGTCGCAACGACACCCGGGTCGTTGCCCAGGGCGGTGACGGTGGCACCACCGACATCGGTTTCGGCTGCCTGTCCGGAATGTTCGAGCGCAACGATGACGTGCTGTATATCTGCTACGACAACGAAGCCTATATGAACACCGGCGTGCAGCGCTCTTCGGCCACACCACCGGCGGCCCGCACCGCCACCAGCCAGGTAGTCGGTCCGGAACCTGGCAATGTATTCGGTCAGGGTAAGAATGTGCCGCTGATCGCGATGGCACATGAGATCCCCTACGTGGCGACCGCATCGGTTGCCGATGTGCGCGACCTCGAAGACAAAGTCACCAAGGCGATGTCGATACGGGGGGCGCGCTACATCCATATTCTCGTGCCCTGCCCGCTCGGCTGGGGTTCCGCGCCTCATGACACCGTGAAGCTGGCGAGACTCGCAACCGAATCTGGCCTGTTCCCGGTTTTTGAAGCCGAGCACGGTGAGGTCACCGACCGCCGTCGCATTCGACGCAAGGTGCCCGTTGAGGACTACCTGAAACTGCAGCGGCGCTTCGCGCATCTGTTCAAGCCGGCATTGAAAAGCGATGTGATCGCCCAGCTGCAGGGGCTCGCCGACCGCAATATTCGCCGCTTCGACCTGCTTGCAAGAGAGGAGGACTAATGCGCAAACCTTTTGCCGTTACGCTCGATGTCGGTTCCAGTCTCGCAAACCTGACAGGCTCCTGGCGGAGCCAGCGACCGGTCTATATCGACCGACTGCCACCCTGCAACGCAACCTGCCCGGCCGGCGAAAACATCCAGCAATGGCTGTTTCATGCCGAGGAAGGCCACTACGAAGCCGCCTGGCGCACCCTGACCCGCGATAACCCTTTGGCGGCGATCATGGGCCGGGTCTGTTACCACCCCTGTGAGAAGGCCTGCAATCGCGCGGAACTCGATGAATCCGTCGGGATCAATGCGGTCGAACGCTTTCTCGGCGACGAAGCCAACCGACAAGACTGGCAGTTTGCGCCGGTCACACGCGACAGTGGCAAGCGCGTGATGGTCGTTGGCTCCGGACCCGCGGGCCTGTCCGCCGCTTACCACCTGCGCTCCCAGGGACATACCGTCGTCATCTTTGAAGCAGAGTCGGAATCCGGCGGGATGATGCGCTATGGCATCCCACAGTACCGCCTGCCCCGCGAAACGCTCGATCAGGACGTGCAACGCATCGTCAACATGGGCGTCGAGCTGCGCCTCAACGCGCGGGTCGACGACATCGAGGCCACGATGCGCGAACAAGGCTTCGATGCCTGCTTCCTCGGGGTCGGCTCGCAGATCGGCAAGCGCGCCTACATTCCGGCCGGTGATGCCCGGCATATCACCGATGCCGTCGCCGTGCTGCACGAGATGGCCGGCGACGACAAGCCGCTGCTCGGCCGCCGCGTCGTCGTCTACGGCGGGGGCAACACCGCTGTCGATGTGGCACGCACCGCGAGGCGGCTTGGCGCTGAAGAATCGATTATCGTCTACCGGCGAACGCGCGAGCGTATGCCGGCGCACGGCCATGAGGTCGAGGAGGCAATCGAAGAAGGCGTGAAGCTCAAATGGCTCAGCACCATTGCAGCGGCCGACAACGAATCGATCACCGTGGAAAAAATGGCCCTCGACGAGGACGGCTTTCCGCAACCGACCGGCGAGTTCGAAACCATGGAGGCCGACGCGCTGGTGCTGGCACTCGGCCAGGATGTCGATCTCGAATTGCTTGAACGTGTTGATGATCTGACGATCGACAAAGGCAGCGTCAAAGTCGACGCGATACAGCAAACCACCTGCGCCGGCATTTTTGCCGGCGGCGACATGGTGGGCGGTGAACGTACCGTGACCGTTGCGGTAGGCCATGGCAAGAAAGCCGCGCGGGCGATCAATGCCTTTTTGAACGGCGGCGTCTACCAGCCGCCAGCGAAGCCTGAACAAGCCACTTTCGACCGCTTGAATACCTGGTACTACGCCGACGCGCCGAAAACCATACGCCCGGTGCTCGACATTATCCGACGCCAATCGACGTTTGATGAAGTGATCGGCAGCCTGGACGAGGAGAACGCGCTCTACGAGGCGCGACGCTGTATGTCCTGCGGCAACTGCTTTGAGTGCGACACCTGCTATGGCGTGTGCCCGGACAATGCCGTAATCAAGCTCGGCCCCGGGCGGCGGTTCGAATTCAATTACGACTACTGCAAGGGCTGTGGACTGTGCGTCGCTGAGTGCCCATGTGGCGCGATTCGTATGGAGCCGGAGCCGACCTAGGAAAAAACATCGGGCAGACGCTGGGTTGGCCGGGTAGCGCAAAGAAGGGGAATTTCAGGGTCTTACGCGGGTCGAACCCGAGTAACATCGCCGCTTCGCGAGCTAACACGGGTACCGCCATGCGTCACATCAAGAAAGCCCTGTCATATTCCGTGGCCGGCGGCATCGGCCTCAGCGTTATCGCAACGCTGCAAGGCTGCAGCGACCAAGGTCCACAACCACCCTCGCTCGGCGGTTTCGACAGCGGGTCCAGCGATGCCGTTGAGCAAAACCAGTTCCTGGTCATCGAGCAGACCGGCAGTTCCCCCGACACCTACCGTCTGGTTGAGAAACACGCGACATCCGGTCCAACACGTGCGATTTTGCGCCTGTCTGACGGTACCGAACGTTTTATGTCGGAAGAGGAACTCAGGCAGGTCGCTGAAGAAGAAGCGGCACGCGTCGAGGCCGGCACCTCAAGACTCACCGAAGACCCCTCGATGCATAGCGGGGGTCTGTCACTCGGCGAGACCCTGCTGGCGGTGGCAGCAGGATCGCTGGTCGGCGGCATGTTGGCCAACAGCTTGATGAACAACCGCAATTTTCAACGCACCCAGCAAAGCTACGGCGGCGGTCGCCCTACGGCAGCCATCAGCCAGCCAGCGAATCGTCAAACCAAACCGACCTCACAACCTCGCAGCGGCTTTTTCGGCAACAACAGCGGACGTTCGTCGAGCGCCAGCGGTTTCAGCAGTTTCGGAGGCTGAGCGGTGATCGAGACCCTGCGGGTCGAACCGATCGGCGCCCCGATGCTCGAAGAGATCGGTCTGAGCTGGCACACCGATGCCGATGGCACACCCTATATCCCCGCGGAACTCGTGCCGGTTACTGAAGCCGAGGCGGAGGCGTACTATGCCGCGGCCAATAGCCTTTACGACATGTTCATAAGCGCCGCACAGCGGGTCGTTGACGAGAAGCTGTACACGGATCTGGGCATTCCGTCGAATCTCATCACGCTGATCGAAGACAGTTGGAACAACGACGACCTGCACCTCTACGGGCGATTCGATTTTGCCGGCGGCCTGGATGGCCTGCCGATCAAACTGATCGAATTCAATGCCGATACCCCGACCAGTGTTTTTGAGACATCGATCGTTCAGTGGGCGCTCTTAAAAGCGAACCAGATGGACGAGCGCGCCCAGTTCAACAACCTGCACGAGATGCTCAAGGAAAACTTCAAACGCCTCGTCACCCATGACAAACCGATCTCCGAATTCGCCGAGCGCTATGCGGGTGAGAAGCTGCTGTTTTCCAGTGCCGGCGACCTACCGGAAGACGAGCAGACCGTTCGGTACCTGCAGCGTGTTGCCCACGAGGCCGGCTTTTTCACGGATTTCTGTTATCTGCACGAGGCCGGTTTCAGTGTCGATGGCGGCATCGTCAACGCCGATCAGCAGCGCGCCGATTATTGGTTCAAGCTGTTCCCGTGGGAGGACATCGCCAGCGATGAACTCGAATTGACCCGGATTCTCGCCAAGATGCAGGCTGACGTCGCCACCCGCATTATCAACCCCGCCTACACCTTGCTGTTCCAGAGCAAAGGGCTACTGGTGTTGTTGGCCGACATGTTTCCGGACTCACCCTACCTGCTGGACGCCGCGACGACGCCACTGGCCACCAGACCACAGGTGCGTAAACCGATGTTTGGACGTGAGGGCAACAATGTTGCGCTGTACGATCCCGATGGCAATATCACCCAGCAAGCCGACGGGCCTTACGGACACCACAAAGTCGTCTACCAGGAACGCGCCAGTTATCCCACGGATGCGGCCGGCAACATCTATCAGGCCGGTGTTTTCTACGCCTGGGAGGCCTGTGCGCTGGGCTTTCGCCGCGGCGGTCTGATCCTCGATGATGCAGCCAAATTCGTCGGCCACCTGATCGACCAATAGCCCGTTCGATCGATATCGGCGACCCGCCCGGTGGATGGCAAAAATCCCCACGCGGCCCGCTGCTTTGCGCAAAGCCGACTCGCTAACCTGATAGCGGTTAAAACGACCCGAAACCCTGGCGATGATCTCATCAAACCTAAGTGAGTTTATTCCGGCGCAGCACAAACCTTTGGCGTGCTGGCGTGCCTGAGGGGCCGGAGATTCGCCGCACCGCGGATCGCATTGCCAAAGTGTTGGTCGGGCAAGTCATTCAAGAGGCCCGGTTCGGTTTGCCGCGGCTGAAACGTTTTGATGACGAGATCAGCGGCATGCGGGTGCTCCGCGTGGATACCCGCGGCAAAGCATTGCTGATCCGCTTTGAGCAGGGGCTCACCTTGTATGCCCATAACCAGCTCTATGGCCGCTGGTACCTGAACAAGCGTGGGACGTTCCCGAAAACCGGACGCAGCCTGCGTGTCGCCCTGCATACCGAAACCGACAGCGCCCTGCTCTACAGCGCCTCCGACATCGCTGTGTTACTGCCGGAGGAGGAACTCACCCATCCGTTTCTCTCACGGATTGGGCCAGACGTGCTGGATCCTGGGCTGACGTGGCGGGAGATTGCGCGACGTCTCAACGACGCCCCGTTTAAAAACCGGTCCCTCGCCAGTCTTTATCTCGATCAACGCTTCATCGCGGGAATCGGCAACTACCTGCGCTCTGAGATCCTGTTCGCCGCCGGCGTAAATCCCGCCAGCAAGCCACGGCTGCTGTCGCAGAAAACCCGCAACGAACTCGCCCGCCAGACACTCGCGATCAGTCTGCGTTCCTACCAAAGCGGCGGCATCACGCTGCCCCCGAAAAAGGTCCGGCAGCTGAAAGCGCTGGGCCTGAAGCGTCGCGAGTATCGATTTGCGGTGTTTGATCGCGCCGGCGATCCCTGTCTCAGCTGCGGCACCACCATCGAACGTAGCGAGGCCGGTTCGCGGCGAATCTATCGCTGTCCGGTATGCCAAGCGGACGTTTGATCGGCTATTTCCAGCGATCTTTACCCAGCAGCAGCAAGAACATCTGTACGACGGCATCATCGACCGACTCAGGCCCAGGGGTCTCGCCGACATCGATCGGGGGAATTCCAGCGCCTGATACCGGAAGCTCGTTGAGTTGTTCGGCCACGACGACACGACCGTGGTTGACGACATAAGCGACGGCCGCTGCGATCTCCTGATCGCTGAGCTGGGTCTCCCCGCGCGCTGGCATGTCCCCATGACCATCAATGGCGTGATCGATCATCGCGGCCAATGGTTGATCAAGCCGCTCGAACCAGTCCAGGGCATCACCAATGACTGGCGCACCCTGTTTACCGCTCTCGTGGCAGCGCAGGCAATTGTCTTGAAACACGACACGGCCATGCGCCAAATTGTAAGCCCGGGTATCGCTCTCATAGCCGGTCGGCGTCGCGGGCACATTGCTGCTCAAAAACAGGCAAGCAGCCGCCAACGCGACAACCGATCGACATTTCACTAACGGCCGCATGTTGATCACCTCGATGATGCCGGACACGCCGCTGCCCGGTATCGAGAATTATAGACCATAAGTTAAAACAGTTACTTGCAGAGGTTAATTCGTAAAGTGCTTGCAGTTTGCCGTGCAAAAAGAAATTCATTCATGTCGGGCGCAGACTCCGACACAAACTCATTGCGATGCCACGAACACGTCACCGTCTGGATGGAAGGCATACCAGGCGAACCAGAAGCTGGTGACTGCGGGCAGTGGGCGCCCGGCCGAGTCGAGCGCCTTTGCGCTGCGGTTGGCTGCGTCGAATAAGATACGTATCTGCTCACCACCCAGCGTGTCATCAAGCGTGTCACCCGCCATACGCGCCAGCTCAGCAAATGGGTAAGCCTTAAACTGACCGTTGATCTCAAGACCAAGCACCTGCTCTTTTGGATGGTAGCGTTGCGATTGGGCGCCGACAGAAAAATACAGCCGCTCGCTTTGCGCATAACCGTCATACGGACTGCGTTCGTAATCCCGGGCGAAACCGGTATCGGTGGACAACACCAGGGTATTGGGATGTTGCTCACGCCATGCCTGCCAGCTCGTGTGCTGCAACGGTAAGGGTTCGAGATAAACCCCCTTTGCGGGGCCACTGATCGCCTGCATCATCAGCTGGCTCCACAGCGACTCGGTCTCTCGGTCGTACAACAACACGTCGCTGTTGTAGAGCAGCCCGGAAACGCCGAAGGTCCGCTGACCATCGCCGTCAGTTGCATCAAACGCCACGCCGGTACCGCACAGTGGGCAGTAGGTCACGGCTACCGATGCGTCGCCGAAGCGGTCATTCACCACCTCATGCCAATTTAGAATCCGGACCGGGTACGCCCGCGCCTCGCCGTTGACTGCCAACCCGAGCACACGATCATCGTCGTTGAGAAAATCCGCGTCTCGGGACACAACGAAACCCGGCTCGTCGATCGACGGAATACCATCGCGCGGCGGCCCACCAAGTGCGATCTGATCGATGGGAACGAGGCTGTCGGTCAGATCAAAGCCGTTGCTCTCCAGATGGTTGCTCGCATGGACAATCACCCCAACGAGAAGCCCAAACAGCAGCCAGGTCGGTTTACGCATGGCACTCTTCCCTTCGCGAACGGCTGATGATGCTAAACGAGACCGCGCAGCGTCACCGTTTCTTTCATTCCGGTGCCCGCCAAGGCCCAAGCGCACCATCAAAATATCGACCACGGCCGCTACAACTGCCGAGAGAGAAACTACAATCAGCGTTACCGCAGCGTCATTACCTGTCTTTCAACTTCCAAGGTGTCCAAACATGTCACTCAAAAACCTGGCCGACCAAACCGTTGCCAAAATAAACCAAGCCCTACCGACACCGTTGAACCCAGCAGAGACCAAGGCTATCTCCCGCATCGTGGAAGATGCGTTTATCAAAGCGGTGAATGAATCGACGGCTAAATGCGGCAACGCGGCGGTGGTGCGTTGCGGCCCCGAGGCCGATCTGGCGCACAAGATTGCGGAAGACGTCGAGCGAGCCCGTTATGCACTGCTCGCCAATCTCGGCAGCATGCGCTGACCGCCACCCACAGCGTTCCATTTAACGGCGCCTCGAAAAATCGGGGCGAGCGGGACAAGGTTGCTCAGCTGTTTTCGATCACGACAAGTGATTGAAAACGAAGGAAGGCATAAACCGCGTTTTCGCCGCACCGAGAACAAAAATGCCCAGGGTGGCATTTTGAAGGATAACTGAAGCGCAAAGGCTCGCCGATTGACTAAGCAACGGGATAAAGCGGCCTGAATGCGCCGCTTGGCATCTTTCTCCGCGGCTACCGGTGGTTCCGGTATCCGTGAAATTGCGTCCGCCTTTCTGTTCCCGGTCTGGATGTCTCACCTGTCCTTGGGTTGAGGGCCGTCGACGGCTGGTTTCCCTGCGCAATTTCATGCGCGATTGCCAAAACGTCTTCGATGCAGGAGTTCTCTTTGACATAGGTCGCGGCTGGCCGTGGATTTCTCATTTAGCGCTCCTCTTCCCAAGTGATTCTTCTGCGGCGGGGATGAGGGTAGCGGCCAGAGAGCGCCGAACTTTAGTCGATTAAGGGATCAGGCCGGTGTGGCTTGGCTTGCCCCGTCGATGATCAGCCTGCCGGCTCACGGTGGTAAAAAGCGTTCAAAGACGAAGCAAAGGCCCCATGGGTGGCTTTGATTTACCGGTAGTGCAGACACCCGCGACGATAAGCAGAACCTTCGGAAAGCGGCATCGCGTTTCGCAAAGGGGCTCTCCCCGGGTTGCGTTGAGCCGCGAGGTTCAGAAAGGAACTGACGGCCCCTTCCAATCGCGATCGGCACGCGGCACTGCCCTAGCCATTGCGTCGGTTGAATTCGCCCAACCCTCGCAGGCATTGCGGCCGGACCGCCCTCGCGACAAATTCAGCAGATGTTTGCAGACTGCGTAAAAGCGGAAGAACGCGACAACAAGCACTTTCTGGAATGCTCCGACCGGGTAGTGACTGCAGATGAGCTTGTCGTCGTACATGCCCCGGTCTGTTAAACCCACGGCGCCATATGCTCTAGCCGTGACTCGCGAGCCGCGAGGTAGTCGCCGCCCAAGTACGACGGCATCTAGCAGGTCGCCTTCCAGTCCGATATGGGTTTCTACCGAGCCGTAATTAAATGGGCAGGGCAACGGAGAGACAAAATCCAGTTCGCCTGTGGATCCGCGCTTCAGGAAACTGCCGCGTGGGATTTCAATGACCACAGTGACCTCGGGATAACCCCCTGGCTGTTTCCTGTCGATGTCGTGATGTGCCTCAGTCATTTTGCTCGTCCGTACCTTGCGTGCGAATGCTGTATATCCCCTCCAGGTTGGGCAAACTGAGCACAAAAAAAGCCGCTAGGCCGAACACGGAGGCCGCCTCAATGGGCGGCCTCTTAACTTAAATAAATCAGAGCGCCTTCGTGCAGAAGTACCAATCTGTGCAATCGTAACCTTCATTGACACGCGCATCGACAGCATCCATATCAGACGGCGGCGGCACGATTATTTTGTCACCAGGATTCCAGCCCTCAGGGGTGGCGACCTTGTGTTCGTCCGAGGTCTGGAGAGCTTTTACCAGTCTCAGGAACTCGGGTATCGAACGGCCATTGGTCATCGGATAATAGACCATCGCCCGAAGAATCCCTTCCGGGTCGATGATGAAGGTTGCACGAACCGCCGACGTGTCGGCCGCACCCGGATGAATCATCCCGTATGCCTTTGCGACCGCCATCGAAAGATCTTCGATGATCGGAAACTGGATATCGACATCGAACTTTTCTTTGATGTTTCGTACCCACGCCACATGGCTGTAGTAGCTGTCGATCGACAGCCCGAGCAATTCTGTATTGACCGACTTGAAGTCGTCGTAATGCTTGGCGAAAGCCATGAACTCGGTCGTGCATACGGGCGTGAAATCGGCGGGATGCGAGAACAGCACCAACCATTTACCACGGTAGTCCTCGAGTTTCTTGACACCTTGCGTAGTCCGCGCCTCAAATGCCGGCGCGGGTTCGTTGATTCGGGGCATCGCCTGTTGTTGGTTTGCGTTTTCCATTGTCGACCTCTCGTTAGTTGTCTTGGGCGGGCGTTCACCGGCCGTTGGAAACACATTAGGCAATACTGATTAACTAATCTAATCGTTTGTTCTTAATAGCTTTATAGCGCGACGCTATTGCGAAATCGCAATTTTGCTAAGAGGCCGTTGCGAGACCTAAGGGGGCCGTATCCGCTTGCAAGCTGGATTGGCGCAGCGGGCGGCAAAGGCCGCTACTGGCAAGGGCTGTGAGCCGAACGAAAATGCTGCTGCTCGGCTTTTGCAGATAACCGCGATTGGTAGTTTCCCCGCTGCTCAAACGCATCGGACACGCAATAATCACCTCACCGAGTCGGTCCTACACTCAGTAGACCAACCAGACGTTCGAAAGGGAGTTGAGATGAAAGCCAGCTATTGGTGTTTAGTCGGTCTGATCGCCGTGTTGATCAGTGCCCCGACGCATGCTGCTGAAGGCCTGATCAAGGTCGAAAGCCCATACCCGCAGAAGACTACGATGGATCGGCTGGAGGCCGCGGTACTGGCAAAGAACATGAAAGTGTTTGCCAGGATTGACCACGCTGCCGGCGCAGCGTCTATCGGTCAAACGCTTGACCCGACGGAGCTATTGATTTTCGGTAATCCCAAGGGTGGCACGCCGTTCATGAAGTGCGCACAAACGGTCGGTATCGACCTGCCGTTGAAAGCCCTGGTGTGGCAAGACAAGGATGGAAAGGTTTGGTTGGGTTACAACGACCCTGCGTATCTGGCGGGACGCCATGCGACAGAGGCCTGTCCGGTCGTACCCGGGATGTCGAAAGCGTTGGCCGGATTTGCTGCCACCGCCACGAGCGGAGACTGAGGGCGGATTTTGGCCTGACCGATTGGCCGATGCTCGGCGGGGTGCGTGCGAAAACGCGGCGCGCCGGGACGGCCGTGCAGCGTCGCCAAGACCATCCAAGTTGACTGCTGGCATCGGCGAGACGAACCGTCACCGCGTCAATCCGCTCTTGCCCGGTTTGCGACCGGGTTACCCCTGCAGATCACCCTGGTGTTGGTTTGACAGCCGGCAGCTAAGCTGCGGTGTCTCGATTACTGGCAGAGGTGAGGATTGTGATAGCACGTATTCTGTTGACGGCGGCATGCGGTTTGTTGGCCACGGCAGCGGTGCAGGGCTCAGACCTTGCCAAAGAACAGCGCTGGGCCACCCAGATTGTCGATTCATTGATGGACGGGGACGCCGTCTATCTCAACGACGGTCGGTCGGAATTCCTGGCGCTCGAGATGCCGGCGAGCGACGGCGCCACGAAACGGGGCGTGGTGGTAATGCACGGGACCGGCGTTCACCCTAACTGGCCCACAGTGGTATTACCGTTGCGCGTGAGGCTTGCCGAATCCGGTTGGCACACCCTGTCGATTCAGATGCCGGTGCTCGCCAACGATGCCGACTATACGGACTATCCACCCATCTACGACGGGGTCCCCGGGCGGATCGATGCCGCCATCGATTATCTCCAGGACCAGGGTGTCGAAAAAATCGTCCTGATCGCACATAGCCAGGGCGCGACGATGACGACCTATTTCCTGGCCAACACCGATCGCGTCGTGGACGGATTCGTCGCGATCGGTATGGGTCCGGGAATCGCGGGGACCGCTGCTGACAACCTGGCTCACCTGCCAAGCATCACGATTCCGTTGTTGGATCTTTACGGCAGCGAGGACCTGCCCGAGGTGCTGGCAAGCGCCGGACAACGTGCCGACGCGTCGCTTGGCAACCGTGGCTACATGCAGCTGACCGCCGCCGGTGCGGACCATTTTTTCGACGGCGAAGAAACCGAGCTGCTGGAAAATGTGCAAGCCTGGCTCAATGATCTGTGAGCGGACGCAGCTTTTACCTGCGTTGGCGGTTTGGTCCGCCTTGAGCCCCGACAATTTAGAGGCTGTTTTTCGCTACACAGCCGGTCCATCCAACCGGCACCTGGCGGGTGGTTGTCGGACGATGGCCCAAACACAAATCAAAGCCTAGACCCGTTCAAGACCCAACCGCCCGAGCAAAAAAAAGCGCGCCTCACGGCGCGCGCGTTTTTCAAACTCGATATGGCTTTCCGCTTACCGATAGGCGGGCGCTCTGCCGGGTTGCTCGGCAGGTGCCATGCCCGGCTGAGCTGCAGGTGGCGGCTCAGGTGCAGCACCTGGACCCATGTCCATCGGCGGCTGGTTTTGATAGTCGTAGCCGCCGCCATAGGGCGCCGTGCTGTAACCATAACCACCACCGGAGGGGTATCCGCCGCCATAGCCTGGATAGCCACCGCCATAGCCCGGATAGCCACCGCCGAAGCCCGGGAAACCACCACCGTAGCCCGGAAAGCCACCGCCGTAGCCACCAGTGCCGGGATAACCACCGCCCCATCCCATCGGGCCGCCCCAGTTATTCCCGTAGCCGTTGTTCCAACCACCGAAGTTCCATGGACTACCACCGCCCCAGAAAGCGCTTGCTGCACTGGCGGCCAATAGAGCCGATGCGCCAACCACTCCGGCCAGCATGACGTTCTTAAACTTCTTCATCTCCAATCCTCCGGGGTCGAATACCCGTTTATGATTTGTCGGTTGCGGCAGCAGGACTTTGACAGCCGCGCTTTCTGCCAGCATCGTCGGTCAGTCATTGACCGAACCCGCCTCAGGGTAATCGCTTTACTGTCACGGCGCCACATCACGCACTGTCGATAACTCAGTCATGTCTGGATCATCGCCGCCTGGGGACTCGGTTTAACCTGATCGCTTCGTATCGACTCAGTTGTCGAAGACGCGAAACCGTGCCGCCGATGCATTTGACGACCTCTTGCGCCTGACGACGCTATCGGGCCTTCGGCCGTTACCCGATATGGTACTGTTTGAGTCGATATTGATTTTCACTTAGCGGGTTCCGAATCGATGCAACACCAATCACTACTCGGCTTCGCGAGGCATCTCGTTTTCGTGTGCGTCGCGGCGGCTCCCATCGTTGGACTGGCGACGCAGACCGATCAGGGGGAACTCGCCGCCACGATCCGCAGCGCAGGGTTCCCCTGCAGCCATGTGATCGAGACAACCGCAGCAGGTGCCGAGGCATGGCGGGTCAAGTGCAACTCGGGCAGTTTCGTCGTCGCGACAGATCCCGACGGCAACGTCGCGGTTACCCAGGCTGACTGACGGCTTGGCATTTCCCGGTCGAATCGCAGGCATAAAAAAAGGGCCGTAGCGGCCCTTTTTTACAGCCACACCGGGTAGCCTGATGCGCTACCGTCGTGCGGCGATCGGCGCTCAGGCCTCTGCCGCCTCGTTTACCGCCTTCATGCTCAGACGGATGCGGCCCTGCTTATCGACCTCGAGAACCTTCACCTTGATCGTGTCGCCTTCGGACAGCTTGTCGCTGACTTTCTCGACCCGCTCGTCAGAGATCTGGCTAATGTGCACGAGCCCATCTTTGCCAGGCAGAATCGTGACGAAGGCGCCGAAGTCCATCAGGCGAGCGACCTTGCCCTCATAGATCATCCCGACTTCGACATCGGCCGTGATCAACTCGACACGCTTCCGCGCATCATCACCGGCAAGCTTGTCGACCGAGAAGATCTTGACGGTGCCGTCATCGCTGATGTCCACCGTCGCACCGGTCTCTTCGGTGATCGAGCGGATCGTCGCACCGCCCTTACCAATGACGTCGCGAATCTTGTCCGGGTTGATCTTGAACGACACGATACGCGGGGCATGCTCTGACATGTGCTCACGCGGCGCGTTGATCGCCTTGTTCATCTCATCAAGGATGTGCAGACGACCGTGCTTCGCCTGATTCAGCGCGGTTTCCATGATCTCACGGGTAATACCGTCGATCTTGATGTCCATCTGCAACGCATTGATGCCATCAATGGTGCCAGCCACTTTGAAGTCCATGTCACCCAGATGATCTTCATCACCAAGGATGTCCGTCAACACGGCGAAGTCATCGCCCTCCTTGATCAGCCCCATAGCCACACCGGCTACCGGCGACTTGACCGGCACGCCGGCGTCCATCAGCGAAAGACTCGTGCCGCAGACCGATGCCATCGACGATGAACCGTTCGACTCGGTGATTTCCGAGACCACACGAATCGAATACGGGAAATCATCCAGGTCCGGCATGCACGCCAACACCCCGCGCTTGGCGAGCCGGCCATGGCCGATCTCACGCCGCTTTGGGCTACCCACGCGACCCAACTCACCAACGCTGAACGGTGGGAAGTTGTAGTGCAGCATGAATGGTTCTTTGTACGAGCCATCGAGTGCGTCGATGATCTGCGAGTCACGCTCTGTACCCAGGGTAGTGACAACCAGCGCCTGGGTTTCACCACGGGTGAACAGTGCCGACCCGTGGGTACGCGGCAAGACACCGGTGCGAATCGTGATCGGACGCACGGTCTCTGTATCGCGGCCATCGATCCGTGGCTCGCCCTTGATGATGCGGCCACGCACGATGCTTTTCTTCAGCTTTTCGATCGCGCCATAGACCTCACCCTCGTCGTAGGCCGGCTCATCACCACTGCACAGCTGCTGTTTCGCTGCAGCGACCGCCGCGTCGACCGCTGCATAGCGGTCCATCTTGTCAGCGATCGTGTAGGCGTTGCTCAGTGCCTCACCACACGCCGTCTCGACAGCGGCCTTGAGTGCTTCGTTCACCGGTGCCTCGGGCACCTCCATGATCGGCTTGTTGACCTCGGCGGCAAGCTCTTTGATCGCGCCGATGACAATCTGCATCTGCTCGTGGCCGAACAACACGGCGCCCAGCATGACCTCTTCCGATAACTGGTTGGCCTCTGATTCGACCATCAGCACGGCTTTCTCGGTACCTGCCACAACCAGATCCAGATCACCGGCAGCCAGTCCGGTCGGCCCGTTGAGAACGTAGGCGCCATCCTTATAACCGACGCGCGCTGCGCCAATCGGCCCTTGGAAAGGTGCACCGGAAACGGCCAGCGCGGCCGAGGTACCGATCAACGCCGGAATCTCCGGGTCGACCGCAGGGTTGAGCGACATCACGGTACAGATGATCTGGGTTTCCGCGGTAAATGTCTTCGGGAACAGCGGACGAATCGGCCGATCGATCAGGCGACAGGTCAGTATCTCTTTTTCGGCCGGACGGCCTTCGCGACGGAAGAAGCCGCCGGGGATCCTGCCCGAGGCGTAGGTCTTCTCCTGGTAGTCGACCGTCAGCGGGAAGAAATCGCGCCCACCGTCGGGATTCTTGTCGTAGACCACGGTCACCATGACAACCGTATCTGCCATGTTCACGATCACGGCGCCGTCGGCCTGACGCGCGATCTCACCGGTCTCCAGCGTCACTGCGTGATCGCCGTATTGGAATGTCTTCTTGATCGAATTCACTTAGAAAATCCTCGAACCTTTGGTGTGTGGTTGCTTAGCGACGCAATCCAAGGCGTGCGATAAGTTCGCGATAGCGTCCCACATCCTTCGACTTGAGGTAGTCGAGGAGCTTGCGGCGCTGGTTGACCAGGCGAACCAGGCCCTGGCGGGAATGATGATCTTTTTTGTGCGACTGGAAGTGTGGCGTGAGGTCGGTGATGCGAGCGGTCAACAGCGCAACCTGGACCTCCGTCGAACCCGTGTCTTTGCCGTCCTTACCGTACTCGTCGATAATCGCCTGCTTTTGTTGTGCGCTCATTGTCATGACATTTCTCCTGTCATTGTGCCTTCTTGGCGACCCCAACAATGACTTCAGGTGACGCCGGCAGTTTAAAAAACAGGGCCTTTGGTGGGCCCTGTCTACGAATCAAGGTCGCGTATTCTCGCTTAAATCGCTCGGGCTGTCAGCCTTCTGTCATCAGGCGCTTCGGCGCGACTCGCCCATCGTCCTGAATCTGACCGACGGCGATGAAATCATCGCCGTGGTAAACGCGCACCAAACCTTCGGTTGGCGCCTTCGGGACCAACACCGGTTGTCCCTGCTGGAAGTAGAAGGCGGCATCGGCACCAACCCGCACCTCGGGCCAGTCCAATAACGCGGTATCGATTGGCAGCAAAAGCTTATCCAGCGCCGTGATACCCGTCTCGGCCGCCGCCTCGACCTCGGCCATCGCCACCATCGGGTAAGCGGTGTAGGGGCCAACCCCGGTACGCCGCAGCGCGGTCACGTGGGCGCCACAGCCCAACGCCTTGCCGATATCCTCGGCCAGCGTGCGCACGTAGGTACCTTTCGAACAGTGCACTTTCAACTCGAATTCGGGCAATGCCACCGAGACCAGTTCGAGATGTTGGATGGTGACTTCCCGCGGCTCCCGCTCGACCTCGACGCCCTCTCTGGCCAACTCATAGAGCCGCTTGCCGTGATGCTTCAGCGCCGAATACATCGGCGGCAGCTGCGCAATCACGCCGCGGAACTCTGGCAAGACACGCTCGATATCGGCCCGTGTAATGCCGTCGGTCGGACGCGTTTCGACAACCTCGCCCTCGGTGTCACCGGTCGCGGTTGTCTCGCCCAGCTTGACCCGAAATACATAGTGCTTGTCAGCATCGAGGAGGTATGCCGACATTTTGGTCGCGTCCCCGAAACAGATCGGCAACATGCCGTCGGCTAACGGATCAAGGCTGCCGGTATGCCCGGCCTTGCGTGCATCGAACAGTTTCTTGACGCGCTGCAGGGCGTGGTTGGAACTCAAACCAAGGGGCTTATCGAGCAGCAGGATGCCGCTGATCGGCCGTCCATGGCGACGGCGGCGTCGACCCATCAATCAATCCCCGCGTTTGGTATCGTTGGCAACGGCTTGATCGATCAGGGAACTGAGTCGGTTTCCTGTTTCTATTGACTTGTCGTAGACGAAGGCCAACCGCGGCACGATGCGCAGATTCATCGTCTCGGCGAGCCGCCGACGCAGAAAAGCCGACGCCTTGTTCAGCGCGCTCTCGGTCGCCTTTGACTCTGCCGGCTCCATCACGGTGAAATAGACTTTGGCGTGCGATAGATCGCGCACCACGCGCACTTCCTGCACGGTCACTTTGGTCAAGCGCGGGTCACGCGCCTCGTCACGCAAAAGCATCGCCAACTCGCGCCGAATCTCGGCGCCCACCCGCTCTTCGCGGCCAAATTCGTTCATCCGTGCCTCAGAGCTCGCGCGCAACCTCGAAGCGCTCGAACACTTCGATTTGATCGCCGGACTTCACGTCGTTGTAGTTCTTCACCCCGATACCGCACTCGGTGCCGGCCTTGACCTCGTTGACGTCGTCCTTGAACCGACGCAACGATTCCAACTCCCCTTCGTAGATCACCACGTTGTCGCGCAGTACGCGGATCGGATTGTGTCGCTTCACGTTACCCTCGACCACCATGCAGCCAGCGATGGCGCCAAGCTTTGATGAGCGGAATACGTCGCGCACCTCGGCCAAGCCGATGATCTCTTCGCGAATCTCGGGCGACAACAGTCCGGAGATCGCCTTTTTAACATCGTCGATGATTTCGTAAATGATGCTGTAGTAGCGAAGATCGAGACCGTGTTCTTCGATAACGCGCCGCGCGGTGGCATCGGCACGGACGTTAAATCCAATGACGATGGCATTCGAGGTCACCGCAAGGTTGGCATCTGACTCGGTGATCCCACCGACCCCCGACGCGACGATCCGCACTTTGGCCTCATCGGTTTGGATCTTCAGTAACGATTCCCGCAACGCCTCGACCGAGCCTTGGACGTCCGCCTTGACGATCAGATTGACGTAGGCGATCTCGCCCTCGGCCATCTGCGAGAAGAGCTGATCGAGCTTGGCAGCTTTCTGCTCCGCCAGACGGCTGTCACGATGCCGCTCGCGGCGCAGCTCCGCGACCTCACGCGCCTTGCGCTCATCGGCCAGCGCAACCAGATCGTCGCCGGCCGACGGTGCAGCGGAGAGACCGAGCACCTGGACCGGAATCGACGGCCCTGCCTCTTTTACCGAGCGACCGTTCTCGTCGAACATCGCCCGCACCCGTCCGAACTCGGCGCCGGCCACGACCGAATCACCGCGTTTCAGCGTGCCCGACTGGACCAACACCGTTGCGACCGGCCCACGGCCCTTGTCGAGACTGGATTCGACGATGATGCCGCGTGCCAAACCTTCGCGCACCGCGGTAATCTCCAGCACCTCGGACTGCAACAACACCGCTTCGAGCAGCTGATCGATACCCTGGCCGGTTTTCGCAGACACCTGGACGAACTGCGTGTCACCGCCCCATTCTTCCGGCACAACCTCTTCGGCCACCAACTCCTGCATGACCCGTTCGGGGTTCGCGTCTTCTTTGTCGATCTTGTTTACCGCGACAACGATCGGCACGCCGGCAGCCCGCGAGTGCTGGATAGCCTCTTTGGTCTGCGGCATGACCCCGTCATCCGCGGCGACAACCAGAATAACGATATCGGTCGCCTGGGCCCCCCGCGCGCGCATCGCGGAAAACGCTGCGTGGCCTGGTGTATCAAGGAACGAAATCATCCCGTGATCGGTTTCGACGTGATACGCGCCGATGTGCTGGGTGATACCGCCGGCCTCGCCTGCGGCGACGCGCGTCGCACGAATGTGATCGAGCAGGGAAGTCTTGCCGTGGTCGACGTGACCCATAATGGTCACCACCGGCGCCCGCGGCTTTACATCGCCTTCCTGCTCTTCATCAGCGGCGGACAGGATTTCTTCAACGACATCCTCTTCTTTCTGCGCGAACGCCTTGTGACCCATCTCCTCGACCAGCAGGATTGCCGTGTCCTGATCGAGTTCCTGGTTGATCGTCACCATGATGTTCATACGCATCAGTTGCTTGATGACCTCACCGGCCTTGATCGTCATCCGTTGCGCCAACTCGCCGACCGAGATCGTATCCGGCACCGCGATTTCTTTGACCACTGGCGCGGTCGGGCGTTGGAAGCCATGCTGCGAATCACCGCTCGCGGCCGTTGCCGTTCGAGCGGACTTGCGGCCTTTACGCCGGCCGCGCTTGTCGCTGGCCACATGCAGTTCGCGCCGGCCACCCCGCTCAGGTTTTTCGAAGTCGTCTTTGCCGCGCTTGCCTTTCTTGGCCGGCTTGTCCGCGGTTTTGCGCTGCTCAGTCTCTTGCTGCGCGCGCCGCAACTCCTCCGCTTCCTTGCGCGCCTGCTCTTCGGCCTGCTGACGCAGGGCCTCTTCAGCAGCGATTCGCGTCTGTTCTGCGGACTGCTTGGCCTGCTCTTCGGCCTCACGGCGCGCTTCTTCCGCTTTGCGCCGGGCCTCACCCTCCAGCTCGACCTGCTCGCGTAACTGGGCCTGTTCGGCAAGCGCCTGTTTCGCCGCCTCAGCCTCACGCAGCAGCGCTTCCTGATTGGCTTCGTCGGGTGCTTTGGGTTTGACGACCGCACGCTTGCGCCGCACCTCGACCGCGACGGTTTTACCCGCGCGCGCGGCGGGCGTCCGTGCCGTGGTTCGACCGGATGCCGGCTGATGTAACTCGGTGGTGGTCTTGCGCTTCAGGGCGACCTTGCGCTTTGCCCCACCCCCGGCCGCCTCCTGCTTACCGTGGCTACGGCGCAAATGATTGAGCAGGTCGACTTTCTCCTGCTCGGTAATTACATCCTCCGCGTTCTGCTTGGAGATACCTGCGTCGCTCAGCTGCTTGAGCAACCGATCTACAGAGGTTCCAACGTCAGAGGCGAGTTGGCTGACCGTCACTTCACTCATTCTGTGCTACCTCTACTCGGCACTCTCGGCGCTCTCTGCAAACCAGGGAGCGCGCGCCGTCATGATTAGTTGGCCGGCCCGTTCCTCATCCATACCGTCGATCTCCATCAGCTCATCGGTCGACTGCTCGGCAAGGTCTTCCATCGTCACGACGCCGCGGGATGCTAGTTGGTAGGCAAGTTTGCGATCCATGCCGTCCATATTCAGCAGATCTTCAGCCGGCTCGGTGTCACCAAGCACCTCTTCTTTCGCGATGGCGCGGGTCAAAAGTGCGTCGTTGGCGCGGTTTCGCAGCTCTTCGATAATCTCTTGATCGAATTCTTCGATCGATGCCATCTCACTGTCATCGACGTAAGCAATCTCTTCGATGTTGGTGAAGCCTTCCTGCACCAGGATCGCCGCGACCTCCTCATCAACGTCAAGCTGCTGCATGAAGTGTTCGATGAAGCCTTGCGCCTCCGCTTCGCTCTTCTCGGCGGCCTGTTCTTCGCTCATCACGTTCAGCTCCCAGCCCGTCAGCTGGCTGGCGAGGCGAACGTTTTGTCCACCGCGGCCAATGGCCTGCGACAGATTCTCGTCTTTGACGGCGATGTCCATGCTATGCGCCTCTTCATCGACCACGATCGACGTCACATCCGCCGGGGACATCGCGTTGATGACGAACTGCGCAGGGTTGTCATTCCACAGGATGATGTCGACGCGTTCGCCGCTGAGCTCGTTCGACACCGCCTGTACACGCGAACCCCGCATACCGACACAGGCACCGACCGGATCGATGCGCGGGTCATGCGCGACAACCGCGATCTTGGCCCGCAGACCCGGGTCACGCGCGGCACCAACAATTTCGATAAGTCCCTCACCAACCTCGGGTACTTCCAACTTGAACAATTCGATCAACAGGTCCGGCGAGGTGCGCGACACAAAAAGCTGCGGCCCCCGCTGCTCGGCGCGCACGTCGTAAAGGTAGCCACGCAGCCGGTCACCGGCGCGCACGGCTTCCTTCGGGATGACGTCCATCTTGGGCACCAGCGCCTCGGCGTTGTTGCCGAGGTCCAGCACGATCGTGCCGCGATCGGCGCGTTTCACGATGCCGGTCACCAACTCACCGACGCGGTCTTGGAATGCCTCAACCACCTTGGCACGCTCGGCTTCGCGCACTTTCTGCACGATGACCTGCTTGGCGGTCTGCGCGGCGATGCGCCCGAAATCGATTGAATCGATCTGATCTTCGACATAATCGCCAGGCTGCAGCTCGGGGTCTTCTGCTTGCGCGGCGGACAGGGTGATTTCGGCGATGGGATTTTCCAGGACCTGGGTCTCGGCGTCATCCATCACCAACCAACGGCGGAAGGTATCGTAATCGCCGGTTTCGCGATCAATCGCGACGCGAACCTCGATCTCCCCACCGTTCTTTTTGCGCGTCGCCGATGCGAGTGCCGCTTCGATTGCCTCGAAGATGATCTCTTTCTCGACGCCCTTTTCGTTGGACACCGCATCCACAACGAGCAAGATTTCTTTGTTCAATGCCCCAACCTCTCACCTAAAACGACGGCACCAACCGGGCCGACGCTATCTGTGCGTACGGCAGCCTCACAGGCTCGCCATCTACGTCCACTGTCACCTCGTCATCCGACACTTCGCGAATGACACCTTTGTAATTGCTGCGGCCGTTCAACGGCGTCTGCAGCTTGACCCGGGCCACTTCACCGACGAACTTCGCAAAGTGCGCGAGCTCGAACAGCGGCCGATCCAGCCCTGGCGAAGACACCTCGAGGGCGTAATCCGATTTAATCGGATCCTCCACATCGAGCAGCCCGCTGATCTGGTGGCTGGCGCGCTCACAGTCCCCCAGCCCGACCCCTTCGGCACTGTCGATGTACACCCGCAGCAGGTGTCCGGCCTTCGGCCGTGGCAAAAACTCCACGCCGACCAGTTCGTAACCGAGCGCGGCGACCGCCCGTTCGACCAGCGAATGCAAGTTCGGCGGCGCCTTGATCACCTATCCGCCCCGTGCATTGTTTTGCTCAACTGGCCCCAAATCCTTGTCTTCCAAAAACAAAAAATGGGCCAATGGCCCATTCCTGAATCTTTCGCAGCCGGCCTGTTCCGCCGACGGCTATCGGATGAAAAACCCCCTCAAGGGGCTTTCAGGACGCGGTCCTCGCGGACCGCTACTGCGTCGAGGCTTGGTAACGAGCACCAAAACAGCTTCTACGCAGCGCCCGAAGTCTAACAGACTCTGATTCTGGATCAACCTCGAGCCCCGGGCACCATCTACAACCGGCACCGCTCAGTCGAGCTTCAACATCGCCTCCATCTGTGGCGCCAAGGCATCGCTCATCTCCGCCACATCGCCACCGTACATTGCCCCCATCGCCTCGAGATTCATCATCGAGATGTAGGTCTTGCCATCGGATTTCTCATAGACGGCGATCGTACAGGGCATCATCGCCGTCAGCTGCTTGTATTCGTCTTTGACCAGCAGTTTGGCCGCGGCCTCCGGCTCACACATCTTCAGCACCCGGTTCGGGCCGATATCCGTGCCGGTCACGTTTTTAAGATTGCGTTGAAAATCTACTTTCCACTTGGAAGGCACCTTCCATCCCTGGGCCTTGGCGTTGACCTCGAGTCGTTCGAGCGTCTCTTCAAACCCCAAGGGACTCTGTCGTTCGATCAGCATTTGGAAGATACCGGGCGCGGGCGAAGCGGCCTGGTCCGCTGCCACCGTCGCCGAAATCATGAAACCGCTCCAGAACACCGCGATCCCGAGTGCCATTACGCTTTTTAACATTATAAGAACCTTTAAAAGAGTGAGGAGCTGTGGCGCCCACCAAACCAATGAGACCCGGTTGGACATGGCCGCCGCGTTGGGCGAATCTCGAAGCCGCGCCGAAGCGCCGCCACCGCCGGCCGTCGATTATTTCAGTTTTGTCGGGGCTCGGCCACGCACAATCTACGGCCGGGCAAAAAGCGTCAACGACAAGCCATGAGCACGTTGACGCAACGCGACTGCTATCCTGGGGTTGCTTTGCCCAGCCTGCAAGCTGCACCAGTATCCGCGAAGATCGCGCCGGCCAGGTGCAGTTGGGCGCGGCGCTGCAACGACAATACCGGCCAGACCCCTTAAGAGTTATCGCTAAGAGTTGAAAGCGCAACCTGCTGTCGAAGCCGCCGCCGAGGCACCCGAACAAGCGTCCGTTTCCGCGGATGAGGATGGCTGCTACCACTGCGGACTGCCGCTGGACCCCCAGATTGACGCGCATAGCGAAATCCTCGGCAAGGATCGTAAATTCTGCTGCCATGGCTGCCTCGCGGTGGCTCGCAGCATTGTCGACGCGGGACTCCAGGCCTATTACGAACACCGCCGCGAAAAGGCAATCACGGCAGATGTGGTGCCTGAAATCGTTCGGAAGCTGGGGTTCTACGACCATCCAGACGTCCAGAAATCATTCGTCCGTGACTCGGCAGAAAGCCGTGAGGCATCGTTGCTGTTGGAAAACATTCGCTGCGCCGCCTGTCTCTGGCTCAACGAGCGGGTGCTGCGTGGCCTCGACGGGGTCCTCGATGTCGAGCTCGACTATGCCAGCCACCACGCCCGCGTGCGCTGGGACCCGGCCCGGATAAAACTCAGCGAGATTCTCGAGAGCATCGTCAACATCGGATACGTCGCTCACCCCTACGATCCGACGCGCCGCGAAGCGCTCAATGAACTGCAGCGCAAGCGCAGCACGGAGCGACTCATCTTCGCCGGGGTCATCGGCATGATGGTGATGAACTTCGCGATCGCGGGTTACGTCATGGGTTATGGCGACGAGACTGGCGAACTCGGTCTCTGGGTCATCATCGGCCGCTGGACCAGCCTGTTTGCGACCACGGTCCTGCTGGCCTATCCAGGACAGGAGTTCTTCATCGGTGCCTGGCGAGACCTCCGCAACCGAAGGCTGGGCATGGATGTACCGATCGTACTGGGGCTTAGCGTGGCCTACCTGGGCAGCGTGTACACCACGATCGTCCAGTCCGGCGAGGTCTACTACGACTCCATCGCGATGTTCGTGTTTCTGGTGCTGCTGGCGCGACGGATCGAGTTGCGCGGCCGTCTACGCGGCGCCGACGCCCTCGATCGGGTCGGGCGAATATTGCCAAGGGTGGCCTCGAAGCTAACCGAAGATGGCACCGTGGAGACACTTGTCACGGATCTCGTGCCGGGCGATCGCGTACGGGTCCTGCCTGGCGAGATTGTGCCGACCGACGGCCTGCTGGTAGACGGCAGCAGCAGCTTCGACGAGGCCCTACTGACGGGAGAGCCGTTGCCCGTCACACGCCATCGGGGCGACACGGTCGTGGGCGGCAGCTGCAACGTCGACCAGGTCGTGGTCGTCGAAATCGCCAAGGCCAGCAATGAATCGACGGTCGCCGAAATACACCGCTTACTGGCCCGTGGCTTGCGCGATGCCCCGCGCTATGCGGTGCTTGCCCAACAGGTTGCCAGCTGGTTTGTCGCCGGCGTGCTGGTGATCGCAGCGATCACCGCAGGCATCTGGCTATGGCTCGACCCGGCGTCGGCCCTGCCCAACACCGTCGCGGTGTTGATCGTCACCTGCCCCTGTGCGCTTGCCCTGGCAACACCGGTAGCTGCAGCAATCAGCGTCGGGCGATTCGCGGATGCCGGCCTGCTGACGGTGAGGAGCGATGCCGTCGAGGTACTGGCACGTAGCGAAACCTTTGCATTCGACAAGACCGGCACCTTGACGACCGGCGAACTTGCTATCACCGAGATCCGCACGATGGGAAACGCCAGCGCGGAGACGGCGCAACACCTCGCGGCGGCGTTGGAGCAACAATCCGAGCACCCGATCGCGCGTGCTTTCAAGGCGACTGACGCCGAATCTGGCGTTAGCCAACACACCGTAACCGACCGCCAAAACTTCGTTGGTGAAGGACTGGTCGGCACCATCGACGGTGAAACATGGCGGATCGGGCGGCCGGATTTTGCGCTCGATAGAGAACCTTTCGAAACCCATAAGACCGACATCGACGGCCTGATTGACCAGGGCCTACTGGTGGTAGCGCTGGCGGATGAACGCGGCAACGGCGCGCTGTTCGGCATCAGCGATCGAAATCGTGCCGGGGTTGCAGAGGTCTTGAAATCACTTCGCCGGCAAGGCGTCAAACACCTCGCCCTGCTCAGCGGCGACAGCCAACGCAGCGTCTCCCGATTTGCCCGCGAGTTCGACTTCGACGAGATACTCGGCGACCTCAAACCCGCCGACAAGCTGGCGTGGATCCGCAAACGCCAAGCAGCCGGGGACAGCGTGACGATGATCGGTGACGGCATCAATGATGCGCCCACCCTGGCCGCGGCCAATGCCTCTGTGTCCTTCGCGCACGCAACCGAGCTGGCGCAGGTCAATAGCGGCCTGCTGCTGCTCGGCAGCGAGATCACGCCGATCGCCAAGATGCGCCAACTGGCCGGACGCACGCGCCGGATAATCCGACAAAACCTTGCCTGGGCCGCTACCTACAACTTTCTCGCCGTCCCATTCGCCGCCCTCGGCTTCGTCGCGCCGTGGGGCGCTGCCATTGGTATGTCGTTGAGCTCTCTGTTGGTTGTGCTCAACGCCCTGCGACTGCGACGCGACTGAGTATGCGGAAAAGTGTACAGCGCCGCATGCAACGCGATGACGGTTTTCCGGCACATCAAATATTCTTGACATCCTGAAAAAATTCCGTATATTAGTAAATCATTAAATACTGGAGTTTAGTCATGTATCGCATCGTTCATAATGAGCAAACAGGCTCATATCGCGTAGAACGACGGGGTGTCTTCGGGTGGAGCTTCGTGATGGACCCGAATCGCAATGACTATCGGGCCTTCGACAGCTTCGAATCAGCTTGTCGGTGGATTCAGCGCAAGTCAGGGCCCGACAATGCGACACGCCGTTGGAAGGTTGTTTCTGATTGTCATGTTTAAGGCAACATAGAGCGTGCCAAGCATTTGGCGCGCTTTTGTCTCAACAATTGACCACGCCCTGGAATAGTTCGCCCGTTCGTAAGCTGGACGTGTAACAGTTTGTGTTTATAACCAATAACTTATAAATATTACCCCCCTTTCCAAAAGCTTTTTTAGCAGTTATCTTTCCCCCCGCAGTCCGCTGCAGACGACAAAACAGCCCGCGGGATAAGCGGCCTGAGCCCTGTCTGGCCGTCGGGCTTTGCAAACCTGGTCTAGATCCAGCATCCGATTCCTGAAAAGCGCGCCGGTCGCGTTGCCGCAGACAGGAAAACGAATACAGACAGCTTTTTGGAGATCCTGCCTTTGACTGAGCTATCGGAAGACGAACAGAGACGTATCCTCGAGGCCCCACCGCGCGGCACCTATGCCGCCATCCTCGTAATCGGAATCGCCATGCTGGTCAGCTGGCTTTATTTCTTCTTCGGAATTTTCATGTCGCACGGGCCTGTGGCCTAGCGCACGGGGTGCTGCAATGCATATCGATCCACTAGAAAAGAAATGGATGTACGTCGTCGGCCTGATCACGGTGATCATGGTCGGCTCGATGACCTACGCGGCCATCACAATGAACCTGCATCCGCCAAGCAACGTCGAGACGATCGACCCCAAGACGCTGCATCTGTCCGGTGAATTTGCCGAAGACAATCTCGGCGTCACGACCAACCCCGATGGTTCGATCACCGTGCGCATGATTGCCGCCCGGTACTCGTTTTATCCGCAAATGGTCGAGGTTCCGGCCGACACCGACGTGACGTTCCGGATCACCGCACCGGACATCGTCCATGGTGTGCACGTGCCGTTCACCAACATGAGCACGATGGTCATCCCCGGTTACGTATCGGAGGTCACGACCCGCTTCTCACGCCTCGGTGAATCGCAGTTCCTGTGCAACGAGTATTGCGGTCTCGGCCACGACTACATGTGGTCAAAACTGAAGGTGGTACCCAAAGCATGAACAGCACTCTAACCGCAACTGCCGACAGTGTTCGACAGATGGACGACAACGGAAAATCTGTCGCGATGGCCAACCTGTGGGTCGCCTTCGCTGCGTTCTTCGTGGCGATGTTGTTGGGCCTGTACCAGGTGGCAAACCGCAGCGGTCTGTTCCCCGAAATCGAGTCGCACGAGCTCTACTTCGCCTCCGTGTCGACCCACGGTGTCCTCATGGGCTTCGTGCTGACGACGTTCTTCATCATGGGCTTTGGCTATTACACCGCCACCGCGACCTTGAAACGGCCGCTGTGGAATAAAGGGCTCGCCTGGTTCGCATTCGCTATCGCGCTGGGCGGCACCGTTATGGCGGCCGTCCCGCTGTTGACCGGTAATGCATCGGTTCTCTACACCTTCTATCCGCCACTGATGGCCCACCCGGCGTTTTACATCGGCGCCACGCTGCTAGTGGTCGGTTCGTGGCTCTGGTGTCTCGAGATGATCATGTCGGTGGTCACCTGGAAGCGTGACAACCCCGGCGAGATCGTCCCGCTAGCGATGTACGGCACGACCGCCAATGCGATCATGTGGCTATGGACCAGCGCCGGTGTCGCGATCGAGATGCTATTCCAACTCATCCCTTGGTCACTCGGTATCATTGATACCATCGATCCGGGCCTTGCCCGCACCTTGTTCTCGTGGACCCTGCACGCGATCGTCTACTTCTGGCTGTTCCCGGCCTATATTGCGATGTACACCATCCTGCCGAAGATGGCCGGTGGCCGGTTATTCAGTGATGAAATGGCGCGCATCGCGTTCATTATGCTGCTGGTTATCAGCGTGCCGATCGGTTTCCATCACCTGTACATGGATCCGCAGCAGTCGGCCGGCTTCAAGTTCCTGCACATGATCGGCACCTTTGGTGTGGCGGTCCCAACGCTTTTGACCGGCTTCACGGTTTTGGCATCGTTGGAAGGCGCGGGTCGCCTGCGCGGCGGCAAGGGCCTGTTCGGCTGGATCGGCGCACTCAATTGGAAAGAACCGATGGTGGTCGCCGGTATGTTGGCCTTGTTCATGCTGATCGCCGGTGGTTGGGGCGGCATGATCAACGCCAGCTACCAGATGAACACCCTGGTTCACAACACCCAATGGGTCACCGGGCACTTCCATCTGATCTTCGGCGGCACCACGGTCATCATGTACCTCGCCGTGGCCTACTGGATTTGGCCCAAGTTGACTGGGCGTGCGATCGCGTCACGGGCCATGGCCGTCTGGCAGCTGTGGCTGTGGACGATCGGCATGCTGGTGCTGACGATGCCGTGGCATGCGCTCGGCCTGCTCGGCCAGCCGCGACGCATTTCGTCCACACCTTACGACACGCCGTTGGTTCAGCAATGGGATCCGTATGAACTCACCATGATCGTCGGCGGCGTGATCCTGCTGGTTTCCGCGATCCTGTTCATCCTCAATCTGGTGATGTCACATAGCTCGAAAAAGCTCGACGACGTCAGTGACGATGACTGGGCGGTCGCGGTTTACCCACCCATGCAGGTACCCAAACCGATGAATGGCTATGCGTTATGGAACGGCATCATCGCCGTCTGGATGGTCGTCGCCTACGGCATTCCCATCGTTCAGTTATTAATACTCGATGCACCCGGCTCACTGCCGTGGGGGTACTGAGGATGAAATTGAGACACAAAGCTATTGCCGTCATCGTTGCCTGCGTTCTGCCGCTGGGCCTCGCCCAGGCCACACCCTCGTCAAACGTGGCCTGGACGGTTGAGACGCACAGCCTGGTCAAGCGCGGTGATCCCATGGTCGGCGCCGAGATCGAGACGGTCGAGACCGAGGATGTCAATGCCTGCACCGATTGCCACGGCCCCCGTGGCGCGGAACCGGATCGCGACAAGCACCCGACGCTCGCCGGCCAGGTCGCCGCCTATACGTTCAAACAGCTGCGCGACTACAAAGACGGCAAGCGGGAAAATCGCCGGATGCAGGAGGCCGTCGAGCGCCTCAGCGACGAGCAGCTTGCGGCGCTGTCGGCCTGGTATGCCGAGCAGCCATTGCCGATGGTCGAGGTCGACGAAGACGCCGAAGTCAGTGAAGAGACCCTGAAACTGGTCTTCCGTGGCGACAAGACGCGGCTGATCCAGCCCTGCGCGGCCTGCCACGGCGCACAGGGGCAAGGTGCCATAATTGATGTCCCTGCTATTAGTGGGCAAAATGTGAAATACTTCGTCGAGACGATGAAAGATTACGCAAGAGATAAACGCGAAAACGACATCTATAGTCGTATGCGGATCATCGCTAAATCCCTCACCAGGGACGAGATCGAAGAACTTGCGGTTTATTACGCAAAACTCGGCAATCGACTCGCCGGCGGTGGCAACAAGCAAGCCAACGCCGAATGATGAGAGTGCCATCAAGAAATGCCCAGTCAGGTTTGACGGGCTAACAAACCCCTTACTTTCAGAGAGACCTCAGGAGGATCTATGAGCTGCAAGAAGAAGGCGCTTGTCGCGCTTATCGGCTCTATCTTTTTCGTCGGTGCCGGTCAGGCCCTGGCAAACCCCAGCGCTCAGGCGATGGCTGACACGTGTGCCGGTTGTCATGGCACGGATGGCAAAAGCGTCGGCCCTGCTTCACCAAACCTCGCCGGCATGTCCGAAGGCTATTTCATCGATTCGATGACTGCGTTCAAAAACCTGCCAAAGGGAGCCGCATCGGCTGAAGATGCGCGGCCGGCGACCATCATGAACCGGATAGCCAAGGGTTATTCCGACGAGCAAATCGAGGCGATGGCCGTGCACTTCGCATCCCTGCCGGTCTACAAGGCCAGCGTGCCGCACGATGCGGGCAAAGCAAAGGCCGGATTCGAGATCTACGACAGTGCTTGTGCCAAGTGTCACGACGAAGGTGGTTCGCTACCTGACGACGACGCCGGCATCCTGGCTGGACAATGGCTACCGTGGTTGCAGTATTCGATGGCCGACTTCACCAGCGGTCACCGTGAGATGCCAAAGAAAATGAAAAAGCAGGTCGAGAAGCTCAGCGAGGCCGAAATCGAGTCAGTGCTGCACTACTTCGCCAGCCAGAAGTAATTCGGGGGAATAAAGAATGGCAAATTTCACACGTAGAAAGTTTATCCAAGTCACCGGTGGTGCTGCCGCTGTCAGCACGCTGGGCTTCCCCGCGATCGTTGGCGCTGCCAGCAAAAAGGTCGTCGTGGTCGGCGGTGGCACCGCTGGTGCGACCGCTGCAAAGTACATTCGCCGGGCTGACTCATCGATTGATGTCACCATCGTTGAGCCGAACAAGGAGTATTACACCTGTTACATGAGTAACGAGGTGCTCTCCGGCCACCGTACGATGGAGTCCATCAAGGTGAGTTATGACGGACTCAAGGCCCACGGCATCACCGTGATCCATGACACCGTTACCGACATCGACGCGGCCGGTAAGAAGGTCATGACCGCCGGCGGTCAGACCTTGGCGTTTGACCGTTGTATCGTTGCACCGGGCATCTCGTTCAAGTCGAACATCGAAGGCTACGACGACGCCGCGATGGAGACTATGCCGCACGCCTGGAAGGCCGGCGAGCAGACGGTCATCCTGCGCAAGCAACTCGAGGCAATGCCAGATGGTGGCGTGGTCGCGATCGCTGCACCGCCGAACCCGTTCCGCTGCCCGCCTGGGCCGTACGAACGCGCCTGCCAGATCGCCATGTATCTGCAAGAGAAGAAGCCCAAGTCCAAGCTGATCATCATGGACAGCAAAGACAAGTTCTCGAAGCAGGGCCTGTTCACGCAGGCGTTCGAGCGTTACTTCCCGAACCACATCGAGTGGGTCGCCGCCGGTAAGGGCGGCAAGGTTACCCGTGTCGACGCCAAGACCAACACGATGTATGTCGGTGACACGGCACACAAGGTCGATGTCGCCAACGTCATCCCGGCCCAACAGGCCGCGGCGATCGTTCGCAAAGCCGGCCTGGCCGCCGACTCTGGCTGGTGCCCGATCGATGGCAGGACCTTCGAGTCAACCCTGCACAAAGGCATTCACGTCATCGGCGATGCCGCTGTCGCAGCACCGCTGCCGAAGTCGGGCTACGCCGCGAACTCGGAAGGCAAAGTCGCAGCCGCTGCCGTCGTCGCGATGCTCAACGGTGAAGAGCCTGGCGATCCGTCCATGGTCAACACCTGCTACTCGATCGTTGGACCGAACGACGCGATCTCGGTGGCGATGGTCTATGACCTGAAAGAAGGCAGCCTCAGCAAGGTCGATGGCTCTGGTGGTCTGACACCGACCGATAGCAGCCCAGAGATGCGCGCACGCGAGGTGCAGTACGCCTACAGCTGGTACGACAACATCGTAGCCGACAGCTTCGGCTGATCGACTGCAGGATTTTCCTGAACTCTTTGAGGGCCCTTCGGGGCCCTTTTTTATGGAAGTTGGCGCGCAGAGAACCCAAACGCCCCCCAGCCACAAACTGCCATTGCAGGCATGTACCGAAAACGCCGCATCTTGCATATAGCCTGCAAATTACACCAGTCTCCGGGACGATCGCGCCGGCCAGGTGCGTTTGGGTGCCGCTCTGGAACGACAATACCGCCTGGAGCGGTATTGCGCGCAAGCCCCGCAAGGGTGAGGCGCACGAGCAAGGCCAGGCGTGCTTGGACCAGCGAGGGCTCGGAATGACATGGTGCTCAGCGACGTCTCGACGCTGGCGCAAATTTCGATGCCTACTGCGGCAGCACTAACTCCCCGTTCTCGACAGGTATCCGGTCGCCGGGACGTTGAGCCATCCTGACAACCGTTTCTGCATCGCCCAGACGATAGGTCACGTCGTACCCCAACAACTTCTGGCTCGAATCGGTGACGGTGCGGCAACGGCGCTCGGTCGTCGTGTAGGTGTTACCCGCTTGCAGGTTTCCCTGGACGCGATTACCCGCGTACCCACCGGCCGCCGCACCCGCCACGGTGGCGAGCTTCTGGCCCGAGCCGCCACCGACCTGGTTGCCGAGAACCCCGCCAATCACGGCGCCGGCGACAGTACCGAGGATTTTGTGTTCGTCCTTCACGGGCGCCTGTCGAGTCACTGCCACGTCCTCACAGACCTCGCGAGGCGTCTTTATCGTTTCCGTTGCTTCGGTGACCTCGATTACCTCAGCGTAAGTTGGCGCTTTTTCTGACATCAGCGTCAGGCCGCCGATGACCCCGCCGGCCGTTGCCACAGTGGCGCCTATGGCAATTCCCGCAACCAATGATTTGTTCATCCGTTCGCTCCCCACCCGGTTAAAACTGCCTGGAAAATTACGTCGACCAATTTGGCTTGTCCGCCAGCAATGTACTGTGAAGCAGTCGACATCGTTACTGTAAGAAGGATTATCTGAACCCTGGCTGAACGACTGGCGTGCGGTAAGAAGATAGGTCGAGACAGTCTTATCGTTTCAATTTGTTTGCGGTTTCGGCTGTTCAAAGATCAAGAAGCCGCGCTTGAAAGCGACTTCCTTGTCTCAATCCCGCCAGGAAGAGACATTCGCAAGCCACGGGAATCGGGTGTCAGGAATCTTTACGGAGCTGACGCCGGGAACGAGTGCTCCCGGCCACTAGCGGTTCGCCGGTTCTGCTTTCAAGTCACTCAGATTGTGGATTCCTCGAAATACCGCCATTTTCTCATGCTGCCACCCATCCCCGGATTCGCCGCGCAGTGGCGCGTGTACCGCCCGACTCGCGTCCTCGTCGTCGGATTTTGGCAGTTGGAGTTCGGCCTCATCTGTGCTATGAGTGACCACTCTCCGCTGTACGAACATTTCCTAACAAAGATCGCGCTGATGGCAAATTGATACCTACCGGCTTGGTCAGGCATCACGGAACATGTTCTTCGTGCCTTTACGACTTCCATTCGCCATCGACGTCGAGTCGAAGGTTCCAGATCATTTGAACAATGGGTATCCGTCGGATAACTCTCATAAAGTCACGCCACTACCTAACCGGACGTCTGAATCCGTTTTGCGAGAGCCAACGCTCCAGCACGGCTGATGGGTTCGATTGACATTTGCTTGAATTCGGATGCTGTCAGCTTTGAAGAACTCACGCACTTCGCGGAATAATTCAATCGCATGAGTGTAAACCCTGACCGAATCACCGGCTACCAGAGTCTCTTATGGTCCCCGTGGTGGGTATCTCCGCCTACAGCCACCCTGTAAAACACCAGTCTCCAATCCGGAGTGTGCAATGACATTTATCGGGCGCCGTACTGAGCGCATGCACGCGAAAGCCAATCCAGCAAGTAAACTTGTCCGATGCGTTGAGCAAAGACGTTTATCCTTCGTTCTTAATTTGCGTCGTAGTCTCGTGTTGCAGAAATCTTGCCACCCAAGTAAAAAGCGGGCTCCAGCGGTCGTGGGCTGGATCGAGTTGCACATCTGTAAAGATGAATCTGACACTGTTCGTAAGACCGTCTCCCGGTCGATGATTGGGTAGGCCAGTCGACGGCGGGGCTTTGCTGTAAAGGGATCCTGACGCTATCGTCCCCCGTGCTCAAGGACCGCAGCGAGGCATTTGAGCCATATCCGCCCGGAGCCTGATATGCACCTGACGCCATCGATCGAGGAAGTATCGCTGAGAGGACGTCCGCTCGCCCGCGTGGTCGATTCCGGGCATTCGCCTGCGCGTCAATGACGAGCAAACCACCACCCAGGAAGTCGATTCCAGCAACGTCCGGTCTGTGTTGGTTGCGGACTCATTCCCAAGTGATACGCTCAATCTTTCAGGTTGGGGCGGCTTTTTTGTCTCTTCGCGGCTAGTTTCGCACGATAAAACTGATAATTGTGTCGGCCGCACTCCTTGGCGTGATACATCGCTGCATCGGCCATCTTGATCAGGTCCTCTTCGGTCTCTGCATCATCTGGATAGATGCTGATGCCTATGCTCACAGACGCATCAACGTCATCATTGCCGATCTGAGCCGGTTCGGCTAAGGCGACTACGAGCTTTCCGGCAAGAAGCGCGGCGTCTCGAGCATTTGCCACCTCTTCGACTAGAATGACAAACTCGTCTCCGCCCCAGCGGGCAACCATATCCTCCCTACGGACCATAGTCGTGAGACGGGAAGCAGCCGACTGAAGAAGCTTGTCACCAACGGCGTGCCCGAGCGTGTCATTGATGATTTTGAAGCGATCGAGATCGAGAAAGAGGAGCGCAAAACGACGCCCGTGACGCTGGGCACGTTCAATCGCCATTTTCAACTGCGAAAAGAACAGCAGGCGATTGGGTAGGCCAGTAAGCGGGTCGTGATGCGCGAGTCGATGCAACTTTGACTCCGCCTCCAAGCGCTGAAAGATCTCTTCGCGCAATGCCGCATTTGCCTGCTGGAGTTCGGCAGTCCGTTCGTTGACCCGTTGCTCCAATAGCTCGTGCGAATTCCGAAGCGCGTCTTCCGCGAGTCGTCGCGCCGTGATGTCTTCATGGGAGACAACAACGCCGTCGCTGCCGCCTGAAAGCCGGGTCACGCTCATAAGGAACCATCGTGCCTGATCAGGGCTGTGGCACGGATACTCCAGCGAAAAACGAGGTTGCTGGCCCGATTTGACGGCCAAGATACCCTCCAATACCTGGCCGGCGATCTCGTCACCCTCAGCAGCCGCTTGGCGGCATGCGCCGAGATAATCTGCGCCAACCCCGACAGCTGATTCGGAGGGATCGCCATTGCCGACCGCGAATTGCCGCCATGCGTCATTCACAGCAACGATAATACCTTCTTGATCCAAGACCGCGATATGCGCGTTCAGTGAGCTGAGAACGCTTTGGCAAAAATCACGACGCGGCCCCGGCAATCCAAATTCTCCGAGCATTTCCTATCCGATGGTCACCGGAGCATAGCAAGAAAGACCGAGCATCAGCGGGTGTGTCAATTAAGTCCGGCCAGCTGACTCGCGCGATGAAAAATTTGCCACTTGGTCCGGCCGATGACCGGTGAAGACCTTTGATGGAATTCTGAGGGGTTTCTCTCCCTTCGGCGCATGGCGCCCTTCAAGTGCCCGTACTGGGGAATGTCCGCAGTGTGTTGAATCCTGCCGGCCATCGAATCGAAAAGCTGCCGCTCAGCGAGCTCTAATGGCCAATGACCGGTCACCGACCCATTGCAGCCGTTGCCAGGCCAGATCGTCAACGACCGCTCCGGCCGAGTAGTGTGAATTGACCTTCCGACCGCTTACAAAGTACGGCAGTCTGTCAGATGACTGCAGCAAAGGTTTGGCGACCGGCCGTTCCTGGCCGACTGCACGCGTTCAACTAATCGCCTGAAAGCGGCTGTTCGCGGCTCGGCGACACAATCAGACTCCCATCCACTGCGAGGGAGCCTGACATGGAAACCAATCAAACCCACGAGCCCTGGAACAAAGGCAAGCTGGTTGGCCAAAAACCACCACTGAAGCCCAAGGATATCTGGGCAATTCGATTCCACCTGCAGAACGAAGACCAGATCCGCGACCTGGCCATGCTCAACCTGGCGATCGACAGCAAGCTGCGGGGCTGCGATCTGGTGAGCCTGCGGGTTCGAGACGTGATGCACGCCGATCAGGTCCTGCCCCGGGCGATGGTCGTGCAACGGAAAACGCAACGGCCGGTGCAATTCGAGCTGACCGAGCCGGCCAGATCCGCCGTCGCCGTATGGATAGAAACGGCGAATTTGAAGGCGGAGGACTATCTATTTCCCCGGTCGCCTGGCGAAATCTCCGCATATTTCCACGCGTCAGTACGCCCGGATCGTGCATCAGTGGGTCGCCGCCATCGGACTCGATTCGACGGTCTACGGAACGCACAGCATGCGGCGGACCAAGGCGACGCTGATCTACAAGCGAACCAAGAACCTGAGGGCCGTCCAACTGCTGCTTGGCCACACCAAGCTGGAAAGTACGGTGAGATACCTCGGGATCGAGGTCGATGATGCACTGGAGATTTCGGAGCAGACGGAGATCTGACGGGGTAGTTGTGGCCGCACGCAGGCGCCATGACGGACTTCGTGCGGCCGCTCTCGGACAGAGCCGGGCTCGTGCACCCCGCGATTACCGGGCGTAAGAAACCCCGCCAGATGGCGGGGTCCCAATTGCTGCATGAGATGGATTTAACGCCGCATTTCTTTTTCGTGCTTACGCCGCTCGCGTTCTACCTTTTCGTAGCGCTTGCGGTCTTCACGTTCCATTTCTTCCACGTGCTTTCGGTCCTCGCGCTCCATCTCCGCCCGATGCTTGCGCTCCTCCCGCTCCATTTCTTCCCTTTCCTTGCGGTACTCACGGTCGGCTTCATGCTGCTTCTTTCGGTCTTCACGTTCAAACTCGTGCTCGCTCTTCACGCGCTCCCGGTCCCGTTTCATCTCTTCTTTGTAAGCCTCTTTCCGTTCCTTGTCGGGCGGATCGGCAAAGGCCGTCGGTGCGGCGATCAGCGAGGCGAGCACGCTTGCGAGAAGAATTTTCTTGGGTATAACCATTTCCACTCCCTGTCTTGCTGTGAGTTTGGGTTGTCAATTTGTTGTCAGGCTACGCTAACACGCCTGAATAGAAGCTGAATGAACAAACAGTTCGTGCGGACTTAGGAATGCAATTCAGACAGAACCGGTCGGTGGTGAGCCAGCCTGGTCCGGAGATTAAAGCTGCCAGCCGGCGAGACTTCCCGGATCATTGACGTTCGACGTACCGCGATCTTTTACCATTAGCGGCTTTCGGGGAGGAACTGGGAACCGCTGGAGTCGGCCAGGAACGGACAATCAGGCCACACAACATTTTGTCAGCTACCAACAACACACGTCCGGATACGCTGCGTCATGCCCTCCTGTTCGAATGCGAAACTCACGCTGACAAGGTTATGATTAACAGGTTGAGATTTACATCCCAACATTAATCACCAACCGATACAGGAGAGTCGAACCAAATGGCGATGATGGAAGAGTTCAAAAAGTTTGCGATGCGCGGCAATGTTGTCGACATGGCGGTCGGCATCATTATTGGAGGCGCGTTTGGCACGATCGTCAAAAGCCTTGTTGACGATGTCATCATGCCCCCGGTCGGCCTGCTGCTTGGCGGCGTCGACTTCAGCGATCTGTTTATCACGTTGAAGGAAGGCGCGACCGCTGGACCTTACGCAACACTCGTAGCCGCCAAAGAAGCAGGTGCGGTCACGCTGAACGCCGGCTTGTTCGTCAACAGCATGATCAGTTTCTTGATCGTTGCCTTTGCGGTCTTCATGCTGATCAAGGGCATGAACTCGCTACAGAAAAAAGAGGAAGAGGCGCCGGCCGAGCCGACCGAAAAAGAGTGCCCACACTGCTTCACGTCGATCCCGATCAAGGCTAGCCGCTGCCCGCACTGCACCAGCGAACTGACCTGACCGACAGGATCTGTGATCTGCCCAAGGCGGCCTGATCGGCCGCCTTTTCTATGCCCGGCGCAAAACGTCCCGGATGCCTCGCTTCGACGTTTACGGGGTATCAACAGCGTCTGGAGGTGTTCGGCCGGAATCTGTTGATCGTTGCCGTTGGCAAGAGCGATAGCTGGAATTACCCACACCCTTAGCGGCAATTGGCAGAAAACGCAGTAACAGACATCCGGTATGCCGCGCTAGTGCCTCGCGCGAGATGTCGAAGGGTCTACTTTTCGTCCGATTTTGATTCGTCTTGGCTTGAGCCCCGTGTGACAGGGTTACGCACCCTGTATCCTTTCTCATGGGCAATGTATCCGCCTGCAGCCGCAGCCCCAGCAATCACTGCGGTGGTGCATCCGCCGGTATTCAAAAGAAGGCCGCTGAGACAAGAAAGCAACAGCAGGCGTCGAAAGAATGTCATATGAAAAACCTAAAGCAACAGAAAAAATCGAACGGCGGGTGCTGTCGTCAGTGGTGGAACTGAACGCCGAGTACTGTGCGACTCTACCATGTAGATATCGGGCAACGTCGCCAGCATCTTTAGCGGTTAGCAGAATCGCTTGGCATTGCGATCTATTTGTGAACAAACGCACGTTTCGCCGTCGCAACGACACCGCTGCTCAGTCAGATCAGTGACCGATCTGTATTGGTTCCTGTCTGACGCACTGCACAAAAGAAGAGGCCACCCGTCGAGGAGGCCTTCTTCGTTCTGGTTACTGGCGCTTTCGGCCACACGCGGTCAAAAAGGCAAAACTCAAAGGAAGGCGACGGCCGGAAACAGCCGACACAGCGGGTGGTTCCGACCACCGACTCAACTCCCCACAAGTCCTGACGATATAGCTTACGGGAAGCTCTGCCTGCTCAGCCGCAGTTAAGCTGAAGCAGCCTAGCTAGGATTTCCAAGTTATGCGCTGAAGAGCAGCCGGCGTTTTCTCGAAGAGGACTACTATGCAGGCCCCTGAAAAACCACACGACGAAGCCACAAGATTAGACACCCTTCGTGCGCTCAATATTCTCGATACTTCACCCGAAGAACGCTTTGACCGCCTGACTCGTTTGGCAAAGCGGCTTTTCGGCGTACCCATCGCTCTGGTGAGCTTGGTGGATGACGATCGTCAGTGGTTCAAGTCTTGCCAAGGCCTCAATGCCTCGGAAACGTCACGCGACATCTCTTTCTGCGGTCATGCGATTTTGGGAGACGATGTTTTTCTGATTCCTAATGCAGCGACAGATAAGCGCTTCCACGACAACCCGCTGGTGACCGATGCACCGCACATACGATTCTACGCCGGTTGCCCGCTGACGGTGGCGAATGGCAGCAAGCTTGGCACCTTGTGCCTGATTGACCGCGAACCCCGCGATTTTGATGAAGACGATCTGGCTTTGCTGAGGGATCTCGCCCGTATGGCGGAGCAAGAGCTTGCAGCCGTGCAGTTGGCGACCATGGACGAGTTGACGATGATCTCTAATCGGCGCGGTTTTGAAACCTTGTCGCAACATGCGCTTGGTTTATGCAAGCGCCTTGAAAAGCCTGCTTCCATGCTTTTTTTCGATCTCAACCTCTTCAAGCAAATCAATGATCAGTTCGGTCATGCCGAAGGTGATCGAGCGCTCACAAAGTTTGCTGAAATCTTGCAGGAGACTTTTCGAGAATCTGATGTGCTGGGACGCCTGGGTGGCGATGAATTCGCTGTACTGTTGACGAATGCTACGACGGAAACCTCCGCTGAGATTTTGGATCGATTCCGGGTGCAAGTCGCGCGTTACAATCAGGTATCACAACGCGGCTACGACATTCTTTTCAGCGTCGGGGTAGTTCAATATGACCCCGCGCGTCATGAGGACGTATCTGGCCTAATGGCGGCAGCCGACACGCTGATGTACGAGCAGAAGCGAGATAGTCGCTCGCGGTCCGCGACCATTCTTCGCCAATCAACAGGGTGACTTTTCTTCACTTTCTTTAGTTCATTGAGACGAATTGTGTAGCCGCAGCGAGTTGATCGTGGCACTGCAGGTCTGAAGAGTGGGAGTCCGTCATTTTTGACTTTCCCTCTGGCATCGAGCTCCGGCAGAGGTTCGGTGTGCGTCGGGACCTGTCCGCAGCAAACGTCCGCAACTAAGCATAACGACACCCAGTATCAGTCAACACTTAAGGACAGCTTCGTGTTGGCAACCGTCGCGTCTGACGCACCGCACATAAAGAAGAGGTCACCCGTCGAGGTGGCCTTCTTTGTTCTGATTATTGGCGCTTTCAGCCAGGAGCGGCCAGTCATCAAGCCCCCAGTGACCGACAACTTCATGTTGGACAAGAGTCATTCTCCGTCGAAGCCTCATGGTCTCAGGTTGCTTGCCATGCGGATGACCGCAAATTGGATTAATCGACGGACCTCGCTATTGCGTCTGCACGAGCGTATGTTCGACGGGTTGGATAGCTCCAGTCGATATACAGACAGTTCGTATGGGGCGGGCGGTCCCTGGGTGCAGGTGCCCTCCAAGCTTGAAAACTATTACAAGAACTCGTTACCACTAAATGGGGATTTCAACGAAATGACGCTCAACAAAAAAGTACTGGCGGTCACTTTGCCGTTCACGCTTCTCGCCTCGGCTATGTTTCATATGCCGGTTAACGCCGCACCGAACACACTGATCGCGGCGAAGGCCAGCGCTGCACCTGTACTGGATGGCGTCGCCGACGACCCAGTGTGGAAATCAGCAGCAGCGGTGGAGCTAAAATTCGGCAAAGGTGCCAATCTCGGCGGCGAAGGCCTTGGTAAGGGCAAGACCGCCGGCACGCTTAAGGCCGCCTATGTTGGCGACACGCTGTACATGGTGCTGCAATACAACGATCCGACACATTCACAACGGCGCAGCCCCTTCGTAAAACAGGCCGATGGCAGCTGGAAGAAACTGAAAGACCCGGACGATAAAGGCGGAGACAACAACAAGTATTACGAAGACAAAGCGGCCATGATCTGGCCCATCGGTAATTCGATCGCCGACTTCAAGTCAGATGGCTGTTTCTCCGCCTGCCATGACGACGAGCCACCCAAGCCTTATGGCAACAAATACACCGAAACCGAAGGTGAGCTGGGCGACATCTGGCACTTCAAGACCGTCCGCACCGGCCCAATCGGGCAAGTCGACGACCAGTGGTTGGACGATACCCGCTACGAGCCGAAGAAAGCCAAGGGCGCAGGGCGTCATGGTGATGCCAAAACCGGTGGCGGCTACAAGAACATAGACCTCAAAGATGGCAAGCCCGAGTTCATGAACAAGGACGGCAAACCGGCAAACAATGGCGGCACCTACTGGCTCAAGGCCACCGACAAGGCGGATTTCGACGACAGTAAATTCAAACCGGGCGATGAAGTCGCATCCATCATGATCGCGCCATTCGAGGGTGACCGCGGCGACATCTCTGCCGGAATGGCCTGGAAGGATGGTGTATGGACCATGGAAATGAGTCGCAAGCTGGTTACCGGAAGTAAGACCGACGTGGAATTCGATGATCTCTCCACAGAGTACCTTTTTGGTGTCTCGGTTTTCGACAACGCCCAGGTAAGGCACGCCTTCGTAAAGCGACCTCTGGCTCTAAGGTTTGAACAATAGACTCTAGTTCAGCGAGGGGTGGCCATCATGGTCACCCCGTCGATCAAACCAACCCATAACCAGCCAGTAACTGCTTGCGTCTCGCTCTGCGGGCCAGTCGAGATCCCTAACCTACGGCTCCCAGCCTCCACGAACTCCGTCTAGCCAAACTCGGAAATCACCTTGGCGCCGGGCAGCGTCCACGCTTGATTACGAAGAAGTTGTTCGCCGGATGACCTCTGATTGTCTCTTCTGGGTCGGTGGCTGCCACAAACCCGAGGCAGCAAATGTCTTTTCAGTGTTGGTAGCTGACTGACGCAACACAGCAAGGACGGACCCCGATCCGATTGACGGTTGCTTTGCCCGTTGTCGGTCAACTGCGGGCTTCTTGCGATGGTAAAAGGCGCAGTCGCACGAGAACGCGCGGCTGCCTCGGGCTTCCCCCTGTTCCGTCATTCCCGCGAAGGCGGGAATCCAAAACCACCTCGTCACACCAGCTTGGAATACAGATCTCGCCGTTGCGGATTGGGCGCCTCGATGAGTCTGACCTTCCTGGCGCGCCGCCATTTCCTGATGGCCTTCTCCCGTCCGATCGCTGATTCCATCGACGCGTGGCATTCAAACCACACAAGACCATCCACCTGGGACCTGCTGGTAAATCCTGCGATGACATGCTGTTTGTGCTGGCAAACGCGCTTGATCAGGTCAGAAGTGACGCCGGTGTAGAGTGTGCCGTTTCTGCCGCTCGCCAGAATGTATACGCAAGGCTGTTTTTGCGCATTGGCCTCCCTGTCAATAGCACTGGATTCCCGCCTTTGCGGGAATGACGAACGACGGTAGCGATGATGCGTCTGACTTTTATCGCCAACACGTTACGACTTTACGTACCACGCATTCTATAACTGCCGCCGGTAGCGAATGTCTCTTGGGTATTGAACTCGGACGAAAGGATCGCAGAGACAAAGAAGCCACCCGTCTAGGCGGCTTCTTTGTCTAAGTTGGGCCAACGGCCGACCTAATGGCGGGATCGCAGTCGACGGTCAGGACGCTATAGGCTGAGGTAATCGGAAACGCGCACTCCCGGCCGAGGCTGTTTGAAAACCCGGATTTCCCCAACTGACTGCTTCGGCTTGAATTCAGAGACCGCATGAGTTGGCCATTGGCATTGTTTGCATCAGTCGACAGCCCGTTGAGTTTGTCGAGTTCCGATGCCGGGAGATGCGACAGCTGCTGAGATCAGCCTGCCAAGCTGGCTATCAACGGGCCTCAGGCCCGCATGGCGGTCATCAGTGGTTGTGTGCCAATGATCGCCGTGACCCGTTTCATGTTGTAGGCGAGCACGTGAAGACTTATCTCGGTTCGGACACGCGGAAGGGTCTTGCGGAGAAAGTGCGAGTGCCCCATCCAGGCCTTCAAGGTGCCAAACGGGTGTTCCAGGGTGACACGCAGGACCGCACTACGTCGGTCTGCACTTCGAGGTGCGCTTCCGCGGCTTCGACTGTGGCTTCATGCTTCCGTCGACTGATACGCCACCAATCGCTGGGCATGCATTTTTATCGAATCGCGAAACGCACACCGGCTGACGACCTATAGCGCCCAATTTTCCTGCCGGCTTCTTCACGCGTGAAGCGATAAATCAGCCGCTCACCCGCGGGGCATTCATACCCATCGTCTCCGGCGATATAGCGAAACTCATTTCGACCGAACTCATCTTTTAACCGTCTACCGGATGTATCGGTCTTCGCGACATAGGCCACAATACCGCCTTCGCCGCAGGCCAGGGCGGCCCGTGTCGCCTCTGCGGCTGCTTTGAAACCCCGATCCGAAAGATCGAGGTCATCCACAAACACGTCGATGAAACGCACTGCACGGTCTGCTGAGATGTAGTCGTCCGGCCGCTCGGGAAACAGTGTCGCGTGATGGCGATTCTCGCCGTCAACAAACCCGCTCATCAGCACTACCTGGCGTTGATAGCCAGACTATATCTACGTAGCGTTTTCACAAGGTCTCGGCCGGGAAGGGTGCAAAGATGTCGCGCTAGCCCGCATTGCCCGCAACATTTTGCGCATCTTGAATAACGAGGTTGATGAAGTGAAGTTTCTTCACGACTTTTCTGGACATGACGAACGGATAGAAATCCCGATGCCCGAGGCTTCGTGCCAGCTCGTTGAGCACGGTGATCAACTCGATCCAAGCGTTGAGTAACAAAAGGAAGCGATCGGCCTGCGGGTCATCCTGGTCGAAGAGGTCTTCACGGGAGAAGGGTTCGATGTCAATTTCCAAGTCTTCCCCGTCTAATCCGTGCGCAATCGCCGTATCGACGCTGTCGAATATGTGTAGGTAGTGCGCCCAGGTCTCTGCCCAGTCCTCCCATGGGTGCGAGCTCGCGTATGCACTGATATGCCTCTCAGCCCAATCGCCAGGCGCCCCCTTCTCGTAATTCGCCTTGATCGCCTCGGCATAATCAGCCCGTTCATCCCCAAACAGAGCTCGATAGGGCTCCAGCCATCTGGAATTCGAGATAAGACGATCCCAGTAGTAATGACCGATCTCGTGGCGAAGATGCCCAATCAGGGTGCGGTAAGGCTCGTGTAACTCGGTCCGAATCCTTTCTCGGATTGCATCATCCGCCTCTTCGATATTGATCGTGATCAAACCGCTGGCATGGCCGGTCATTACTTTCGGGCCGGACTCTGGGGATCTCAGCAGATCAAAAGCCAGACCGCGATCCGGGTCCTGACTCCGCGGTACGATCGGAAGACCGAGCGCCAGTAGCTGCGAGATCAAACGTCGCTTGCCGAGCTCAATGACACGCCAATAACCCCGATCAGCCTCGTTCTCGAGATCGGGAATCAGTCGATTGAGACGGCACGACAGACACAATTCATCGGCCTCCTCGATCGGCACCAACCAATTGCACCCTGCCGGTGAATGGAAGTTACCGCACCGCCGATAATCCCGTTCGACGTCATCCCCGACCGGGCGCCAGCTCCCCGGTATGTTTCCTGGTTGAAGCGCTCGAAGGTCACCGAGCATCGGCGCATATCCGAGTTGCGCTTGGCAGTTTAGGCATTGGCTGTTTCGGAAAAATACCGGCGAGTCACACTCACAGCGAAAAGCCCGTTTGCTCCGCGGCTTGTGATGTACCTTCCAGCGACGTGATAGTGCGTCGAGTACTGAATCAAATAGATTGTTGATCATTCTCGTGGATGCGAAATGTGTTGGTTCTGCCTCATCGGCTGCCGATTGTACGCAGGATTTTAGTCGCGCCAGGTAAACCGCCTCTGAGGGCGGCTTCAGTACTGGTGTGGCGCGTCAGGCAGGGTGAGGCCATCGCCTATCTTAACGGCAATGCAATCGCTGGTGTGAGGATGCCTTACGGTGAGGGTGCCGGGAACCGGCGTTCCCCGCCCGTAGGAGACAAAGAAATCTCGACCGGACGGAACAAAGAAAGACCTCTAGGGGTTTTCAGGCAGGCTCGCTTTTTCCACGAGTTCAACCACCTCCGTTGGGCAGAGGCTACGGTTTCCACACAGTCGCTTTTCCGCCACGAACTCTAGCGCGCCAATCAAGCGTCGGTCCATATCGCTACCTTCCGCAATAGCTGGGGCCTGTGAGGAATGCCACGCGGCTAATTTGACCACGTGGGTTTGCGATGACACATGACAATGAAGCGTTGCCTGCCCTGCCAAATTGGAAGCCTCATCCGCGACGGGAACGACCACGGCAAAACTTTCTTTGTTCTGACTAGCGACGAACTGACAGTTCGCACAATCGATGGCGACGCCATGTCTCTTCATCCCAACACCTTGGACGAAAACGCTTTGGTAGAACAGCTATGTCAGGACGTTTTTTTCGTCGTGCGATGCCAACATGTTCGAGAAGCGGACAAAATCGGGAATCAACGGCTCTTGTTTAGGTTGTTCATATCCAGTCTCCAATGAGACGGCACCGGGGTGCTGATGCTCCCCATGACCGTCTTTTCGTCACTTTGATTTACGAACCAGGCTGATCCAGATAGAAGTAGGCATCCTGCAGCACTTTGTCTCCTTGGTTGTCCGGCGATGCGGCGAAAGCGGGAGTGGCAACAGCCGCGAAAAGAGCCAGGGCAGCGAAGGCTTTGGTCACGTTTTTCATTTTCAAGTCTCCAAGTTCAATGTGTTAGAAGGTCAACGTTGGCATCGAGTGTTTCGGTTGGTTTGTGTTTGATGTCCTCCGTTGCCCAAAGAGACCTGGGGGTCTGTACTTTTCTTTCAGCCGATCGAGTCCGAGTCCGACGACAACATCCAGACTTGAAGTGTGTAAAGGAACTGGTTGGCAAGTGGTCGATAGATAACGACAACCAGGGGCTCGGTCTTATGGGATGGCCTGCGGCTGACGTTGCGGAACTTCGTGTAATTCGGCTCTTGTTGAAATCGGTCGAAAGGACTGGACAACTAGCCAAGCCGCCGATTAAGGCGGCTTCTCCCACCGGGTTCGGCCATCTGCGGACAGACATTTGGGGACAGAATATTGCTTTCTTTGGCGCCCTACATCGCCGCCAAAACTAGCCGAGCGCGGTTCGTACGGATTTCTTTAATTCCGGCAGAAGCGAGTCAGCAAACCAGGGGTTCTTTTTGATCCAAATATTGTTTCTCGGGCTGGGGTGGGGAATCGGGATGACGTTGCCGCCATACTCCGTCCAGCTACGCACAGTTTCAGTGAGGTTCTTTTGCCTGTCAGGCAGATGCCATTTCTGCGCGTACTGGCCGATGACAATGGTTAGTCGTACGCTGCTCAGATGCACCATCAACTGGGTCCGCCAAGCCTTCGCGCACTCCGGACGAGGGGGTAGATCTCCGGCATTTCCCGAACCCGGATAGCAGAACCCCATCGGCAGGATTGCGACCTTCGTGGCATCGTAGAACTCATCATGAGACACGCCCATCCAATCTCGTAGCCGATCGCCGCTAGGGTCATCGAATGGAATGCCGTTTTCATGGGCGCTCCGACCCGGAGCCTGACCCGCAATCAGAATTCTGGCATGCGGGTCGACTTGGAGAACCGGCCTCGGTCCCAGCGGCAGCGATTCTTCACAGAGCCGACATTGGTGCACCGACTGGATGAGATGAACGAACGACTTTTCGTCCTCAATGCTCACAAATCGATCGCCTCAACTCGTTCACTATGGCTCCGCAGCCATGAACCCAACGCATAGCCCAAACGTCGATTCCACCTTCAGAAGACTGTCCGGCTCAATTTACCGGCGTTCCCGGCCGAGAGCGGCCTTCAATGCAGATCAGAAGATGTCAAAGCTTCGCAGCGCCTTGCATGCATGGCCGTCCCCGACGCGTCTGATGGACGTTCGAAACCCCGCCCAACAGCATTGGTTCAGCTGTCTCCTACCCCCCTGGGCTTCTACATTGCTCCTATGCTAATCCCGCAGCGCGACCGCTGCCCGGCGGCATTGACCAGGAAGATGAGAGACAAACATAACGCGCGTCCAGCATAAACGCATGCAGCTCGTGGACCTCGGTTGGGAGCAAAAGATCGTCCCGGTCCTGACCATACTTTGATTGCATGAGCGTCCGTTTTTCTCCGGGCAAGTCATAAAGATCCACCAAACGCATGGTCCAGTCATCAAAGCAGCGTTCCATGACCGCCTGAAAAGTAATCAGGTTGACGTGATGGTGACGTTTGTCCTGCATTATCTGACCAAAGAGGGTCGTCAGCTCCTCGGCCGATCCCTCAAGAACCTGGACGAATACGTTGCCCGAGAGCACCAGCAAACCAGTGATGCCCTTCTCGGCGTTCGCTGCCGCCGCCTGCGACTCGAGTTCACGAAGTGTCTCGTTCGAAACAACCTCGGCGGTAGCGATGCTCTTATATATCAATCGATGAATCTGCATGTAACTGACTCCAGGGGTATCGGTACAACCCAAATGGAAGGTAAATGGAAGTTGGTAGCTGTGCTCGGACGATCTAGCACACTGACAAAGTGAGACTGAGCACAGTGAGGGCTGCAATTGATTTCAACACCGCAGCAAGTGCAAGCATCATGGCTTGGTAACGAAGCAAAAAGCAACATGGTCAAGATCAGACGGGCAGCGCGAATGGCGAAAAGCGCATGTATTGCCATCGTTGTTAGGTTTTGTTCAGTTCCCTTGGTTGACTTACGTCTCGTTTGTCTCGTTCCTGATGGACGGGACCACCAAGGATTTACCATTTTCCGCCCGCTAACCGCGCACTATCGAGCATGACCGTGTTGAGGTGTTACAGAATATCGTCGGCATTGCATTGATGACAGATCTCCGCATCACGTCGGGATCTACTCCAAGCGCCGCTCAGACAGCAAAACAGCGCAACCAGGCAAGTGCGTTCGCACTGGGCTGTCGTGAGCCTTGCGGCAACCGTTGAGGGAATCTAGGCGCGATACTCGCGGGGTTCGCTTAGCAGACGAACGCCTGAGGCAGCGGAGTTGTAACAAATTCCTGATAATGTATGCATTTGGCAGCGCCAACCTGCATGCGCTCGACTTTGGTTTCGTCGACAAGGGCATGCCGATCAGCATAATTGCCTGCGTCGCCAATCCTGGGAATTCTCATGATCCAAGTGTCTTACATCAGCTCTGCGACTTCGCCAATGTCCAACCAGGACCTTACGCGACTGCTTGAGCAGTGCCGCGAATACAACGCGTCGAACGGCATTACCGGTATGCTGCTGTACAGCAATTCGACGTTCATTCAGGTCCTCGAAGGTGAGGATCGGATGATCGACGAACTACTGGACCGTATCGAAGAGGACGCCCGGCACACTGACATAAAGCTGCTGCACCGCAAACGTATTGATCATCGTCAGTACAGCGGTTGGAACATGGGATTCAAGAAAATTGGTAAGGATGACCTACGGAATATTGAAGGCGTAGGTCATCTCCCTCAGGTGGATTTCAACACGGAGTTTCTAGGTGGCCACGAAGGCATTGTCTCCGCGCTAATGGAACATTTCCGCAAAGAACGCTTCAAGTCGATCGGTCAGGACGAGCTTTCGCTGGAAGGAACGGACCGTTTGATAAAGCTCTCGCACTGGCTGATCCGAGGAGCGGTCAGGATGCTCGCAGTGCTGATGGTGTTTATTATCTTCTGGGGAGTCATCGACGTCGTCTATGTGATCTTTACCAAGATCCTGCAGCCGACGTTCGAAGACTACCAAGCGCGCGATATCATCGTTACCTTCGGCGCCTTCCTAACGGTCCTGATTGCTATCGAGATCTTTATGAACATTACGCTATATCTGCGTGATGATGTGATCCACATACGCCTCGTGATCTCCACGGCGCTAATGGCGATCGCGCGAAAAGTCATAATCTTGGATTTCGAGAAGGTTGAGCCTGCTTACATGTACGCGACTGCGGCAGTGGTGATCGCACTCGGCGTCACTTATTGGTTGGTCGGTGATCGCACGATGTTTGGCAAACAACGCGGCGCTACCAGAATCGCTGGGGCCGATAGCTGAGGTGTGCGTGAGTAGCCTCAACCAGATGCCGTGCCTATCGAGCTGAAAGATCCATACTCCGTCGCGCGCCAAGCGGAATTCGGTGCGCACTTGCAACGCCTGATGGGGAGTCGCTCAGTGATGCGCAAGCCCGACTTTTCCGCATGACTGCTCCGCGTCAGGAACGAGCAGTGCCGGCATCGGCACGTAGACGCAGCCGATACCAAGTATCAGAAGACGCTGAAGGATCGGTCAGTATTGAACTCAGGCCAAAGCACCGTTAAACAGCGAAGCCGACGTTCACCCGCGCCTGAGAAAGGCCCGCAACCTATCGATGGAAATTTGATATCTTCTGTCATCGCAAACGCGCGGTTATTGAAACAATGGATCTACAGAAATCTGAACAGGCGATCACCAACGCCGTCTATGCGGCGATAGCGTGGCTGATTCTCGACTTTGGACTTCTTCTCCAGGAGTATGGGAAACAAGCGTTTTCCATCCTAGCCTCCCAGCCGCAAATGACGGCCGGGGCGGTTGTGACTGTTGCCTGTATTGCGGGACTGTTTTTTAAATCTCGATTGGCGGCCGTAGTGCTTTTCCTGATCTTCCTGTTACCCCTGATACTGCGTACCATACAAGGGGCCGTGCCCTCCGCCATGACATTGTTGTTTTCTCTCGTTCTGCTCTATTTTTTCCTCACCGCAGTCATCGGCACTTTTAGCTACCATCAGCTGAAGATATCGGGTGGGCATAGAGACAACCCGGAGGGACCGAAGCCCGGGAATCGCGGCTGACCCGCCCTTGTGTTCACCATGGCTCCGATGGCGGTTCAGTTAGTTGAACGGGATAGACAGACGTTGCCTACTGTCATCGACGTTCGCAGTACGTGAGGAAGATCGAGTCGGAAAAAAGATATTGTGCGGATGACCGCCAATAGCGGAACAGCGTTGATGCCAGCCGCCGCTCAACCACAATCAGTGGCAAGCGATTTGAAACTGGCTCGCGCCATCGGGGAAAGTTCGCTACGCGCCCAAGGGAAACAATATGCAATCGACCAGCAAAAAGAGAATCGTCTGCATCACCGGCAGTGTTTGGACAGGCAGCCGCAGCGCACCCCGCAAACTGCTGGTCAAGGACGGGTTCGTCCGTCCCACATGGTTTACCACCGGCAGGCCGATGACAGACGCCAATTACCGCCAGATCTCAAACACGAGATTCCACCTTGCGCGGGCGAGAAAGAATGTGCTCGCCGATATCCATTACCGCAGCAGTTTCATCGGTGTCATGCGTGAGGATTTCAACTCGGCGATGGACAGGTCCCAACGGGGGGTACTGGTGGTTGGGCCGCCAGAAATCGCGGCACAGGTGGCCGCACAATTTCCCTTGGCTCTGGTGTTTTCGCTCAAGGGGCCGGGGATGGATTTGTCGGAGCATCTCGAGGCCGCTGAACAGTCGGGGCAGCTGCATCGAATCGACGTGGATGCCTTGGCGCCGGGCGCATGGACGGATGTGCACACATCATTGGCGGAAATCATCGGCCTACCGCTCAACTGATGATGCTGCGCGAGCCTACCTGCACGGGCAGCGGCTGTTCAGCGGGGCATCTGACTTCCACCGCATCTTCTTGACTTCTGTGCCGTCTCATACAGCCCCATATCGCATGTCTTAGGTAGCAGTCCGATACGCAGCATAAACGCGAAGGCTGCCTCAGTAGGCCGCGATTCGGCCTCAAACCGACCGTTAGCGGCCGAGGCTAGGTGTGAAAACTCAGCCCCGCGCCATTCAGCCGCGATCTACGCGGGCCAAATAGTCGCCCCGTGTCTTGGATCGATGCCGGAATGATCGCTAAACTAAGAAACTGAGACGGCTGGCAAGCGTGGCGCCCGGAGCGGGCACTCCAGAAGCATCGCTCGCCGTGTTTTCACACAGCCCCGGCCATTAACGGCCAATGTTGCTGGCAGTCTATCGGACTTGCCAGGCTCCGCCGGGAAAGTCCGACAGACACTTGCTAGGCTGCTTTCGACGCTGGTGGTTCCAGCTCGGATAGCGCAACCCACTTTCGGCAGTCGTAATACTCAATCTCCGGCACCACGCTCGGAAATCTTCCGCAGTTGAAGTAGCGCCAGTAGAAGCTGTCATAGCCGAGACATAGTCCGGCCGATGTGTCCAGCAATGGGCAAGCCCGCGCGCCGTGGTAGCAGCAATTGTTGCAGTCGCCGCACGATTGGCGGTGTCGCCATTCTGGATTCAGTCGCATTGCTTTGGTGTTTGGTACTGAGCGCGGCGGACTGGTCAGCGGCACCGAGAACATGAAGCCGCGACGATCGCGCATGATGAGTCGGAGCAAGTGGAAACCGTGTGGCAAAAGTCTCGCGCCGACTCGCCAATAGCGCCAGAATCGCCAGTCCCCGAAAAAATACCATGTCATCAACGGCGCGGTCAGAAAGCCACCAATCACGGTGATCATCGCAAAACCGACATAGCCGACAAAAGCCAGCCGCGCCACACTCCAACGCAGGCGCGCCCAACGCGGACGCGGCGGTCTCTGGACCGCTTCAGATTCCACTACGCACTCGCAGATTTAGACGTTCAACCATTGGCGAAGGATACCTTTTTCCAGCAGTCCAAGCACCCTGGTGGCGAGTCAACTAAGCGCATCGTTGGCCGGGGCTGTAGACAGGTTGCATTCGGCTTATCGGCCGGAAGAAGGCTACCACCGGCAGTCTTCGAGCGGTCCCGGAGCCGGGCAACCGCCAACGAGAGGCTCGTGTTCGGATTCCTTTGACAGTGAAATCGCTTGCCAGACCGCAGAGATTTGTTAAATATCCGCAGTCCAGTTATCTGCAAGGTCATAAAGAATGAACGGCAAAGAAGAGAACAAACCTGTCGCTGAGGAGACAATCGTAAGTGAATTGCCTGAAGACTCGGATGCCTCGCAGGCTGATGAGTTAGGAAGTCCAAAGGACGAGAAGAAAAAAGGGAAGAAGAAAAAGGACAAGAAGGCGAAGAAAGACAAGAAAGACAAGAAAGACAAGAAAGACAAGTAAGAAAAAGAAGAAAAAGAAGAAAAAGAAGTAATCCCTGTACTGTTCAAATAGGACCCGGCCTCTTTCTGTGCCGGGTCTTTACTGTGGGGGGCTGTCTCTTCTTGGAAGGAGGACTAAACCGCTACCACGGTAATTGGCGCCCGATCTGACGCCGTTGGATCACTGAGCCAGCTGCGTATCCCTCCGCAAGCGGCTTGTCACCGGCAGCTGCATGGCGTCGGACAGTCGGACGGTGTTGCATAAATCGGCAACGCCTGCCCACCGAAATACGGTGAATGCCTGGACAACTACGACTGAAGACAGGCATCGGACCACCCTTACCAAACCCGGGCGAAAATCGGCTCCGATCAGTGTCGGTGGCTATGTGAATTGTCCTTCATTCACGGGTACATGGTGGAGCCGAGGGGGATCGAACCCCTGACCTTCGCATTGCGAACGCGACGCTCTCCCAGCTGAGCTACGGCCCCTCGTTCAGAGAGAAAGATTAGCTCGTCCCGTTGGCCAGGCCAAGAGCACCATTGAGTTGGCTGTAGCGATGCTGTGTGATTGTGGGCTACCCCCCAGTGTCAGGCTACTTGTCGTGTCCCCAGATCGCGTATCTTAAATCTCCTTGGGGGCGGGACGGAGTGTGTGTGATGCCCAGTTATTCGGATGAACGTCGAGAGGCTGTGGTGACCAAGCTGCTGCCACCGCGTAATCTTCCTGTCCGTGAGGTCGCCCAGCAAGAGGGGATTTCGGAAGCGACTGTCTACAAGTGGCGGAAGGAGGCGCGAGAGCAAGGTCGTTGCCTACCCAATGCCGGTGACGGAGGCACTGCAGCGTGGTCATCCAAGGATAAGTTCGCCGCGGTGCTGGAGACCGCGGCGATGAATGGCGCTGAACTGGCCGAGTATTGCCGTCGCCGTGCGGTTGAAGCAGCCAACACCTGACCTGAGATCGGGATCCTCCAAGCTGTCCGAGTCTGCCGTGCCCAAATCGAAGCACCTTCCGGTGTTTCCACAAAGCGAGCAGGTTCGATCCCCATCGAAAAGACCACGCATCTCGGATCTCGGTGCTTCAAACAACCTGAATCGCACGAAACCTCCTTGGGGATGGCCTAACGCCCAGGTAAGCGGCGCTCAGCACGGAGCGATTGATCGGGCAACAATGGCGCAGCCATGCCCGGGCAGGCGCGGAGTGCTGAGCGTCCGAGTGAGCCGCAGGCGAACGGCTTGAACGCCTTTTAGCCTTTTTTTTGATAGCATATATGCCATCATTTTTGTATGAAACCTCGCATCGTGGTGGACACCAGTGTTTTCACAGCCGCCTTGATTGGACCGCAAGGCCCCAATCGGGAAATCTTGCGCCGATGCCTGCTTGGAAATTATAAGCCATTGTTAAGTAATGCATTATTTTCCGAGTATGAGGATGTGAGTGTGAGGGACTCGATCATTGAGCGATGTCCGGCAAGCCAAGAAGATATTCGGAGCCTTCTTGAGGCATTTTGCTCCGTGGCAGATTGGGTGAAAATTTTTTACCTGTGGCGCCCAAACTTGGCGGATGAAGGCGATAACCATGTGCTTGAGCTTGCCACGGCTGGTAATGCGCGGTGGATCGCCACGAACAACCTTCGCGACTTCCGCAAAGCCGAGCTTAGGTTTCCGGACATTCAGATTATGACGCCTGAACAAATTTTGAAGGAGGATTGAAATGGCTACTTTGACCGTTCGGCTACCAGACGATAAACACATGCGCTTAAAAGCCCTGGCCAAGCGAAAACACATTAGCGTGAACAAGCTAATGGAAGAGCTTTCTACTCAAGCCATTGCGGAATTCGACGCCGAAACCCGATTCCGCGCGATGGCGGCAAAGGGCGACGTTGCTAAGGGTTTGGATATTCTGGATCGACTCGACAAGGCTTTTGAAGGCTAACGCCCACGTTCAGCGGCGCAGAATGCGGAGCGGTGTTTGCGCAACAATGCCGAAGGCATGCGCAAAAAGCCGCGGAGCGTTCGAGGTCCGCTGGAACTACTTGTCAGGTGACGCACGTTACTCATGACGCTTTGGAGGCACGATGAACCAACTTGCAACAATTAAACCGCCAAACAGCGTGTAAACGACAACGAATACCCATTCAGGTGCTTCGTAATAGAGGATAGTCTGGACCCAGTGCTGAATGAAAGAACCCTTGTATCGCTCTCCGCCTGAAAGTTCGCGCAACTCCATTTCCCAAACGGTGAGCGGACAGATAGTACCGACCCACGCTTGAAACACCACGATCGCGATTGCTGCCAAATGCAACAAGCGGAACCAGAAGTTCCGTACCCACACCCAAGACAGCCAACGACCGAGAAAGATTGCCACCACGCCCAGCACTAGAAAGGCTGCAAACAGCGCGTGCGACACGAGGAGTACGTCCGCGGCCAGTTGGTAGAATGATTCCGCGGACAATTCAGATCACCTAAACAGCCAAATAGACATTTTTTCCTGATCTGAAGATCGACAGCGACTGTCTGTCCCCCTCCAGATCAGGATAACGAAGAAAACCGGCGCCAAAAAGCAGGCGTTCATCGGGACTTCGTCGACGTCGGCTCAGTATCGAAGCCCCCTATGACGTGGTCAAACAGGGCGTCGGCAGATCTGATTCGAGTACGTTGCTGGGCGATCGGCAGGTGGCAACTATTCCTGCCCTTTCGATAGATCCGAGGCACTGGCCGTTGGAGGGCGCGCATTCTGCGCCGAGCGGCGAATCGGCGATCTACGGCCGGTCGAATGCGTCAGTGTTCATGCGGCAACGGCGGCGCCAGTACCTCACCCTGCATTACCGCGGTCGCGGCTTTGACAGGATCGCTTTCCGCGGTCGCGATGACATCGACGCCATGTGCTTTGACGCGACGCACAAAGCCCTCACCACAGCTGGCGGTAATGATGAGATCGAGCGAAAACAAGGGGTGCTCGTCGCCGCGGAATTCATGCAATGACATCGCTTTGGGCAGGTCCAGCCGGCTGACCTCAACCGCCGGGCCCTCCGCCTGCGCCTGCGCCTGCGCCTGCGCCTCATAGATTAAAACCCGCCGTGTCTTGCCGGCATGGCCGGGAATGGTGCGAAAATTCTGGCTGGTCACTCCGATTCGCACGGCGCTGTCGTTCCCATTGCGGATTGCTGCTGGTTCTCCATTGAACCCGATTCTTTTCCCCGAGCGCATTGACAACCATCAGCCGCGGGTATCCAGACACGGCGAATTCAATGCTTTATCTGTACCCCGCCCCGGCCACCATGTGGGGATGACCCGCGGTGTGTTGTGCCCAGCGTTTCGTAGCCAGCTTCGACGATGCATGGCCACCACGGCGCTGCCGCAGCGAAAGCCTCCGGGCCAGGCAACAGGCAACCGGATGCGTCACACGCCGAACCGGGATCGCCCGCTAAGGGACGGGGCCCCGTAGCGCCCGGTATTCGATTCAGGATTTTTCGGCGATGAACCTTTCGATCGAGGTGATCGGCACCGCGCCGGCCTGCGCCGCCCGCAGTTCGCCATCAGGCCCGAAGATCAGCAATGTCGGGGTGCCGCGAAACTGCGACTCGGTCAGCGTCGCGTAGTACGCCATGGTCGGCATCAACTCACCGAGCAGATTTGGAAATGGCAGATCATGCCGCGCAATGAACGCCTCGGCGTCGGCTTTCTTGGCGGCGCCATCCATGCTGATACCGAGCATGCGTGCCTTCGTGTCTTTGTGCTCGAGGTGGAACTGCGCGTAGCTTTCCGCTTCCTGATTGCACACGCCGCAATCATGCGCCCAGATCATCACAACCAGCCACTTGCCATCGCCGGTATACGACTCGACCGTCTGCGGCTGGCCATCGAAGTCGCTGAACAGCGCGTCTTCCGACGCATGGGCCACGGCCAAGAGACTGCTTGCCAGCAGCATTAGGACGATCAGAAACGTTTTCATGCGGACTCCCGGTGTTAGGTATCAAGCGGCGTCGCGCCGCGTTAGCAGTAATCAAGACCGCCGTGGACGCCGGATTATTGCGCGAAAACTACGCCCGGAAACCTGCAACGGCAGTGCCGCACCCCTGCAACCTTCAGGGTTGATGGCACCGTTTCGCTCGATCGGCTGCGGCGTGGCGGACGCTTCGAATCTCGCGGTTTTCGTCTGCGCTCAAACGGGCCGCGTGCAGCAGTTACCTCCCAGGACGACGGCCCTGTCGGCGCATCAACCCACCGATTCATCGGCAAACCACGCCTGCCATGTTCGTGACACGCCAGAGGATTTTCTGGGCCGCTGGCTTGGTGGTGCTGGCGCTGATCATCGCCGGCGCTTACGTCAATTTCGTCGGTACCCGCACCCTGCTAGAGCACGCCGAGGCGCTGGCCTTTCGGCGCATGACAGTCGCTCAGGTCGGCGACGAGGGCGAGTTTCGCTTCTTCTTTGTCACCAACCGGACCGCTGACTCGTCGGAGGGACCGGTCCGGCGCAGAGGGGCCACGCACCATGGTTCGAACCGCATAAATTTTGGTCTGCTGCAATCTGGGACCCGATACAAAAAACGGCTAGCTTTGGCATTTTCGGAGACGCCCAAGGCCTTGGGCCTGTCGTACGTCTGTTGGACAATTATCGCTTTGCCTTGACATGGTGCAAAACGCTAGCCGTGGCCAGCAAGGCGGTCGATTTTGGTGCGGATTCTTGCGTGGGTACCAGTTGCCCGATTTGGTGATTAGGGCGAAAGGCCCTGAATCTTTGAGGTAGAAATTCGATTGGCACGCTCTGTGCTGCGTTGCGCTCTGAAAACGCAAATCCGCTCGCTCCGCCAAGCCTCGATGTGTCGACGCTAGCAATGCCGCCGGTGAACAGCTCGCTCGCCTAGGAGAATCATGACATGAAGCTGGTTTCAGCCATTATCAATCCCTTCAAGCTTGATGACGTCCGAGAGGCACTGTCCGATATTGGTGCGACCGGGATTACGGTGACTGAGGTGAAGGGCTTCGGGCGTCAAAAGGGACACACCGAAACCTATCGAGGCGCCGAGTATCAGGTGGAGTTTCTCCCCAAAGTGAAAGTCGAGGTCGCCGTCGACGACAGCGAAATCACTCCCGTCATTGAAGCCATCTCGGGCGCCGCTGAGACCGGCAGGATCGGCGACGGCAAGATCTTCGTCTTTGATTTCGTCGGGGCGATCCGAATCCGCACGGGCGAGGTCGGAACGGATGCGCTTTAAATTCATCGCTGGGAGTTCACTATGAAAAATTCAAAAAATGCTTGGCTGAGTCGTACCTTTCTCTTTGGCTTGCTCGCTGTACTCCCGTCGCTTGTTATGGCGGAAGAGTCCACCCTCAACAGCGGCGACACCGCTTGGATGATTACGGCCACTGCCCTGGTTCTGCTAATGACCATTCCGGGGCTTTCATTGTTTTACGCAGGGCTAGTCCGTTCCAAGAATGTATTGTCCGTACTCATGCAATGCTTCGCGTTGACAGGCCTGATGAGTCTGCTTTGGGCAATCTACGGTTACAGCCTGGCCTCCACCGACGGTGGCGCTTTGAACCAATGGATTGGCGGGCTGGATAAGTTGTTTCTTTCGGGAATCACGGTGGACTCATTGGTTGGAACCATCCCCGAGTCAGTCTTCATGACGTTCCAGATGACGTTTGCTGTTATCACGCCAGCGCTGATCGTGGGTGCGTTTGCGGAACGCATGAAGTTTTCCGCCATGCTTCTGTTCATGGCGGCATGGTTGACGTTGGTCTACGTGCCGATCTGGCACTGGGTATGGGGCGGTGGCTGGATCGCGGATATGGGTGCACTGGATTTTGCCGGTGGCACGGTGGTCCACATCAACGCCGGTGTCGCGGCGCTGGTAGCGGCTCTCGTGCTCGGCAAGCGCAAGGGTTACCCCACGACAGCCATGCCACCGCATAATCTTAGCCTCACGGTTATCGGCGCATCGATGCTGTGGGTGGGATGGTTTGGCTTCAACGCGGGTTCGCAGCTGTCGGCGGACGGGACGGCCGGTATGGCCATGACCGTAACCCAGCTTGCCACCGCGACGGCATGCTTGACGTGGATGTTCCTCGAGTGGGTCAGCCACGGTAAGCCCTCCGTACTGGGCATCGCCACCGGTGCCGTCGCCGGTCTCGTGGCGATTACACCAGCCTCGGGTACCGCTGGTCCGATGGGCGCGATCGCCATCGGCTTTGCCGGTTCCTTTTTCGCATGGATCGCATCAACCAAAGTGAAAAGCGCGCTTGGCTATGACGACTCCCTCGACGTCTGGGGCGTGCATGGTGTTGCCGGCATCGTTGGGGCGATTTTGACCGGCGTATTCGCGGATGCGAGTCTGGGCGGTGCGGGCCTCGCCGAGGGCATGACAATCGGCAGCCAGGTTTGGGTGCAGTTTGTCTCGGTGCTCGGAACCCTGGTTTATGGTGGCATCGTGAGCTTCATCCTGTTGAAGATCATCGACATGACCATCGGTCTGCGGGTTTCTGAGGACCAGGAAACCGAGGGGCTCGACCTCGCGATGCACGATGAGCGTGGTTACATTCTTTAATCGTCAGCGTGGCGGCCGGCATCCGACCGGCCGCCGCGCATCTTTCTGCAACAGCAATGAAGGTGCACTCGGCACGTCGCCTTAGCAACTGGACCTGCTGAGAGATGGTTTGACGGGGAAGCAGTTCATTGCTGAACGCCAGAAGAAATCACAGGGCCTTAGGGGTTCGGCAGCTCTTTTGCCTCTTGTCGGCACAAGCAGTCTTCAGATATTTTTACGCGGGGGAAAGTTACCGGTTCTTACCAATCATTGAGCCAATGTATTCCGGAGATCATTGACCGCAACTTCGTCAATCTCGTCTGCATCGAAAACCCACGGTTCCAGCAACGCAGCTGTTCTCCATTCAGAGAACGCCGCAGACCCAAGTATTGCATCCATGTAGGCACGCGCGTCAGCTGGCACTTCGATGGCATAGGTGTCCAATCGTGTTACAACCGGTGTGTACATAGCGTCGGCAGCACTAAAGGTGCCGAAGAGAAAAGGGTCGCCGGTATGTCGACCGAAAGTTTCGCGTGCCTTGCGCCATAGCCAGCAGATGCGGGCTACATCGGCCGTGCAGCCGGTGCCGCGATCTCGGGATGCATAGCGCTTGCCGAGATTCATCGGGCATTCTTTTCGTAGAGCAGTAAAACCAGCATGCATTTCCGCCGACATCGAGCGTGCCAGCGCACGCGCGTCTGCCTGCTGCGGCCAGATGTCGAGTGTGGGATAGCGGTCGGCCAGATACTCGATGATGGCGAGGCTCTCCCAGACGACCGTGTCGTTATCAATCAAAACCGGCACGGTCGAGCCGTCGTACACAGAGGCTAATTGAGTATCGAAATCAGGCGCATCGAGCCGGATGAGTCGCTCCGTGAAGGCTATGCCAAGGGCACGCATCAAAATCCAGGGCCGCAGGGACCACGATGAGTAAATCTTGTTGCCGATGATCAGTTGCATAGTGGAATTTTAGACGACTTGTCTAACCGAATAACCGTCTGGTGTTGGTAGCCGCCGCCAACAGTGCGTCTAAATTTTCGCCACCTAAGCCGCATTACAGGTTTTTCGCGTGACGACCTCTGAGCCAGCTTGGCAGATTCCGGTGGTTACCGTTGAGGTTGGCTCAACAGGATTCACGGCGGGCTTTGACCACAAAAGAACCGAACTTTTCGTCGGGCTTTTTCTATGTCGTCCCTTGTGGACCTCTTCTTAGGGTCTACTATCGCCTCAAACGCAATTTGCGCTGCGGTGCATTTTTCGATCATATAGTTCTGACGATGTGCAGCGCTTTGTGAAGATTCAGGATCCTGGTGTTTGCACTTCGCTTCGATTCGTCCTTCGAGGCTTTTGATTTCTGCAGCGCGAGTAGCATCATCGATATATTGCCGCTGGCCTGTATAGGCATCTTCCAACCACTTGACTCGGTATTTACCTTGTTCATCCAAGTAGGCCGGCATCTGATACCGCAAAATATCGAGTTGCCGTCGCATTTCCATACATCGTGAGTCGATCAGTCTTTTATTTTCCTGGGCCATTTTTTCGGACTGATCTTCTTCATATCGTCGTTGCAGCCGCTCAGCCGCATCTTTGTTGGCTTTGTTCAATAGACGTTGCCGACGTAACTCTCCCGGATCAAGAAGATCAGGCTGGTGCGTTTTCGGAGTGATCTCTTGGACTTGATCGATGTTGGGTGGATGATCGCCAAAATGGACGGTGCCGGCCTCGTCTACCCACCTATAAACCTCTCCCTCGGCGCTCATCGAGACGATAAGAGCCAATGCAAACACCCCAAAGATGCGAATCAGTCTCATCTACCAAGTCGCTCACAACCTCACTAACAAGTATAGGTTCAGCGATGTGGGCTGCTTACGATCTGTGTTGGTAGCGGACGTCCAATGTGCCTCGTTCAGTAGCGGGAATCAGCCGTTGTCTTTGTAACTGCTATGGTTCGTTACCAGTCGCACAACCCGACTCGCTGGCAAAGACAGAAATCGCCTTCGACAGGGAATCTTTCTGGGTCAGCTTCGCGTCGGTTCCTGCCACAAATCTCAGCAGGACGCCCAGGCTTTCCGGGAAGTGTGGTGATTCCTTCTCTTGTCGGTCAAAGCCGGTCATTCTCTGGGTCGGTATGCTGTTCGGCGCTTGCGCGGCCAATGTTCGTGGTTAAAGCTGGCATATGCCAAATTGTCCCCACTGCAACAAGGAGATCAGCGCCGGGAGACTGAGTAAGCAGTTCTCCGCCAAGCCATACCGGCAATGCCCCTTCTGTGGGGGACGCTTCACTGTCGATGAGAGGACCCGCCGACGCCAGGGTGTCGCAGCCCTGCTCGCCGTCGTCTCGTTCGGCCTAACCCTGGCGATGCTCTTTGAGGGGTTCAGCTGGCTGCCGCTGGCCTCGCTCTGCTATTGCGCACTGGCCTTACTCATCGATATGACCGAGCGGGGGAGCCGGTTCACCCCGTTCGAATAACAGCCTGATAGCCCGACCACCTGGGACCACAACCACATGAATCACGAGACGCGTACAAACGGGACAGAAAGATGAATCTTTCGGCTTCCGGTCGCTGCAGCATTCCTGATTGAATCGCTCAGTCTTCGCCTCCATGACAGCACCCGGCCGAGGTGATGTGAAAACTAAAAAATGGCCGTCTGAAATCGAATCTGAGCTTGCGGATAATCGAAGTGAAGCAGGTGCCCTACTCTCGACCGGTTCGTGGAGTCCTGGGGCAGAGCGATCTCCTGCACCGTAGCTTAAGTGCGGTCTTTGCTATGTGCGACCCACAGAGTTTTCACACACCCTCGGCCAACTGCGGACATCGCGCGATGGCAAAAGGCACAATCGCACGAGAACGCGCGGCTACCTCGGGGATACACCGTTCCGTCATTCCCGCCTGCGCGGGAATGACGACGGTAGCGGTGACGCATCTGAGTGTATCGGGAAAACTTTACGACTTCGCGTACCACGCTTTCTGTGATTGCCATTGGTGACGAATGTCTCTCATGCCTGCTGCGCTGAACACGAGACAACGCCACCTGTCGAGCTGGCGTTCTTGAGTGGGCATCATCGCGCTCCTGTCGGGAGCGGACGAGTAGCTGGCGAATGAAACTTTCCTGACATTTGATTGACGCCGGTCAAGTGTCGGTTAAGTGCCACGACCCCGGCCAGTTGGGCGGTGGTCTGAGGGACCATACTTCCAATAGCACGGGCCTGTTGGAGTGGCAGGTATGTCCTATCAATCGCAACGATCCAATTTTGATCTGGCGCGCAGGCGGCTGGTCCTATCCGCTGGTGTACTTGGCCTGATCGGGCTGCTAGAACTGCGCTTTTTGCGGATCGCGTCAGCCGCACAGAATTACGTCAATTCCGTCGATGCATTAAAAGAAGGAATCGCCAAAGAGGCAGCCGCCAAAAACCGTTACGTGCAGTTCGGTGAACTGGCCAAAACCGAAGGGTATAAGGGGTTGGCGTATCTCTACACCGCTTTGGCAACGTCGGAGCTTATCCATGCGCAAAACTACACGCGGGTGCTGGCAACGCTCGGCGAGCTGGTCGAGATACCGAAGCAGTCAATGCCCCGTTTGGGAAACGCTAAAGAGAATTTGATATTTGCCGCGGAAAGCGAGCTGAGGTCGATCGAGAAAACTTACCCCGCTCTTCTCAATGCTGTGAACGCCGAGGGCCATGCGGATACTATTGCTGTTATCCAGTATTCATGGGCTTCACACAAACAGCATCTGGAAATTATCGAGAAAGTCCGACGCTGGACGCCTGATTTCTTTGAATCCGTTGCAAGAAAGATTGACGAGAGGACAGACCACTACTTTGTTTGCCAAGTCTGTGGTTCCACCGTCACCGAGGTGCCGCACGATGCCTGTCCGGTGTGCAAGGAGCCATCATCAAAGTACCGCCTCATACCGCACGATCAGTTTTTTTAACTGGTGCGCGCAGTTGATAACGGCCACAAGCGGCCCTAACGACGCCGCCGGATACGCGTGCTAAGGAATTTGCCAGCCCAAGTTGCGCGGGAGATCGGCCATCGTAAAGTTCGGCCTCAGGTATCAATTGAAACCGGCATGCGGTGTTCCTCAAGAAAATATCATCGGCTCCTGGCCTATACTTTTTTTAAATCATGTGGCTTCTGACCAACGCTGACGATGGTCAGATAATGCCGCAGGACACGGATGCTTGACTGTGTATGACCGTAAATCGAATTCAAAGGCAACATCCGCCAGAGCAGTCGGCGTATCCGTGCTGCGAGAGATTACCGAGCTGGCAACCACTCATGCTTCCATGGAGTTTTGCCGACAGCCGCAGCTGAACGATCAATGTTCCAAATCAGCGGGCACCACGCTTCAAGATTGCCATTACCAACTGTCTAATCTCGGGGCGGCGCTTTTTGCCGGAAATCCGGAGTTGTTCGTTGACTACGCTGGGTGGGCCAAAGTGGCTCTTACCAAACGTGGATTTCAGCCTACTGATCTGGCGTCTAACCTCCACTGTCTCTGTGATGCGCTGCGATTTGAGCTGCCGCGCGGTTCCGCGGAGGTGGCAATCAGCTTTGTCAGCAATGCCATCGAACGGTTGCCCTCTTTACCCGCCGAGCTCCCCTCATTCTTAGAATCGACCGATGTGCACGCTGCGCTCGCTCGGCAATTCCTTCAATTACTGATTCGAGGGGAGCGCCGGTCAGCCAGCCAGTTGATCCTAGATGCTGTGGAAGGTGGCAATAGCGTTCGGGATATTTACCTGAATGTACTGCAGCCCACACTCTATGAGATTGGCCGCCTATGGCAGACGAACGTGATCGATGTTGCTCGTGAGCATTTCTGCACTGCGGCGATACAGTCCACAATGTCGCAGCTACAGCCGCATATTGTTGCTAACCAGGAGAAGAATGGACGGGTTAGCGTGACGACCTGTGTAGCAGGCGATCAGCATGAAATTGGAATCCGAATGGTCGCGGATTTCTTCGAAATGGCAGGATGGAAGAGTTACTACCTTGGGGCGAATACGCCGACTGACAGTGTGATCGGTGAACTGATCGACAGAAAGGCAGACATTCTGGGTATTTCAGCCACGATCACTAGTAACGTTCCGGTCGTCGCCGAGCTGATCCTTGCGGTTCGCCGGACACCCGAATGCAGGAAAGTCAGAATCCTTGTCGGGGGTTATCCTTTCCAGCTAGATCGTAACCTCTGGTCGGCAGTGGATGCGGATGGAGCAGCGTTAGACGCTGAGGGCGCGATTACCAAGGCTCAGGGTTTGTTCGATGCGTGAAGCCGATCACTGGGATCGCTCCGCAGTCGGGCAAGACGGTTTGTTCGCCCGCTTGCGGCCCAGGCCGTGTGAAAACGTTTTCCGACCATCTAGCGATGGCCAAGCGACTTACTGAGGTGGTCAGCGCCGTTTGAGGCGCTGTTAGCGGGTCGCTATCGATCCCGTGGATCTGATCTGACGCTCATCGGCAATGGCTCTTCGGCGCTCTGAGGGTCGCCCAAAGGTCAGTTTTCGCAGTGAACAGGCCTTCAGGCCCTCAATGCCGCCATGAGCGGCTGAATTCCCAAGATCGCGAGCATTCGCTTCAGGTTATACGCAAGCACATGCAGACTCATCTCGGTGCGTACACGCGGAAGTGTCCGGGTAAGAAAGTGTGTGGCACCCATCCACGCCTTGAGCGTCCCGAATGGATGCTCTACGGTTTGCCGGCGCACACGCATCGTTTCTGGTTGTGCATCGAGACGTGCCTGCATGTCATCGAGTACCGCTTCATGCTCCCAGCGTTTAATGCGACGCTGAACGCCCTGCGTGCACTGTGCCTTGATCGGGCAATGTGGACACGCCGAGCTCCAATAGACATCGAGTGTGCGTCCGCCCTCAATACACCTGAAACGCCAGATAAGCGATTCGCCAGCTGGGCAGCGATACGTGTTGCTGTCAGACTGATAGTGGAAGCGATCGCGACCGAATAGCCCTTTCGACCGCTTGTCCGAAGTCTGGGGTCGCGGCAGCACAGGTGTGATGCCGGCCTGCTCACACCCGAGAATCTCATCGCTCGTGTAATAGCCGCGATCAGCGACGGCCGTCAGCTTCTCAACCCCCATTGCCTGATGCGCCTGCTTTGCCATCGTCGCAAGCTGGTGGCGATCACTACCCGTATTGATGACATCGTGTGCGACGATGAGGTGATGTTCAGCGTCCACAGCGGTCTGGACGTTGTAGCCGACGATGCCGTTGCCCCGCGTCTTCATCGAGCGTGCATCTGGATCCGTCAGCGATAACTGCTTGTCCGGCGCCGCGTTCATCTCCGCCTCAAGCGCCTTCAGACGCTGCATCTCCTCCTTCAGTGCGGCGATCTTTTCATTGAGCCTTTCGCTGGCAGCTTCTGCGATCGATGGCTCCTCATGGTCAGCACTGTCGAGCTGCCCCAGGTAACGCGCGATACTCTTGTCGATCTGCTCCAGGCGCCGCTTCATCTTCGCCGCTGTGAAGTTCTTGTCGCGATTGTTGACCGCCTTGAACTTGCTGCCATCAATCGCGACGATGGCCTCGGTAAACAGGTCGAGACGTCGGCACAGCACGACAAACTCACGACACACACCGCGGATCGCTTTGCCGTTGTCCTTGCGAAAATCAGCAATCGTCTTGAAATCTGGCGACAGCCGCTCAATCAGCCACATCAATTCGACGTTGCGCTGCGTCTCCCGCTCCAGACGCCGACTTGAATTGATGCGATTCAGATAGCCATAGATATACAGCTTCAACATTACCGATGGGTGGTACGACGGACGGCCGGTCGCGTGGGGATTGATACCTGCAAAGCCCAGCTCACCGAGATCCAGGGCCTCAACGAACGCCTCTACGACTCGGACCGGGTTGTTTTCCGCGATGAAATCATCAAGCCGCTCGGGAAACAAAGTGCTCTGATCTCTGTCGGCACCCTCAATGAAACGCTTCGTGACCACCTCAGGCAGAAACTATGGAATAAGTTTATCCATCAACGCGTTTTCACACATAGCCTCGGCCAAGAACGGACATAAGCCGGGAAGCGGGATCAACCTTTGGGATGCTTTTCACGGTGGGGTCGGCGAATGGGTGCTCCCGGCTCATGAGCCGACACTTGCCAGTGGAACGATACCTTCGTCTGTCCCCAGTTACTCGGACGAGCCCGAGCGAGATGCCCGTGGCGACGGAGACGATCGAGAGATCGCTGATCGGTGCGATCTTCAGGCTCGACAGGAGGCGGTTCGCTTTCGATCGCTCATAAGGGCCACCGCGATCAGCAGGTTGCCGCTGAAAAAAATGCACGGAGCACCAGCGCCGGTCGCCATCTCATGCGTTCGGCTGACCGGCCTCGAAGCCAACCGGGAATGGCATCATCGGATGGCCGCGGGAGACATCTTCAATGAAGATGACGCCCTGATGGGGAACGTCGAGGTTGCCGGCGTTGAACAACAGTTTGAAGACCGTATCGGCGTGTTGCGCCTCCACCAGAGCCATGACCACGTCGCGCTCGATCCATACCAGTCTGCCCGGGCGCTGGCCGCGGCGATCGGTGCCGCGGGCGTGATGATGGGTCACCGAGAGCACGCCGGGTTGCTCCTCCACCAGCTTCATCAGCTCCAGGCCGTGACCGCTCATGACGATGGCCGTTATCAGTTTCTTCTCGACGCCATAGCCGATGTGGCCAAGTACCGTCATTCGCGGCGCTCCTTGTGCACGCCAAAGCGGGCTGCAATGTCGTGCGGGATGTGTGTGGCCATCTTCTCCAGGCGGGTCAGCCAGAGGATGCCCATGCCCGGCGTGTCCATCTTTGCGGTAACGAAGACGCGCTCGAAGATGTGGTCGGCCTGCTCGTCGGGGACAACGATGTAGATGACCTCCTTTTCCTTGTCCACGGTCAGGCCCAGGATGCCCATCCGCTTCTGACGGATGCCGCTGCCGTGAGCGTGAAAGACGGTCGCGCCCTGGGCGCCAGCTTCCATGGCCACACGGACCACCGTGTCGGCGATGCCGCGCTGGACCACGGCGGTCAGCAGCGTGACACCGGTCAGGACAATGAGCTCATTGCGAGCACTCATGCGGTTCTCCTCTTGAAGCGGCCACGGGTCTTGATATCGATCCAGAGCCCTGTTGTCAGAACCGACACGATGGGCCCGACCGAGCACATGGCCAGGATGCCGAAGGCGTCGGCGATCTCGACGACATGGCCGATGCCGATGCCCAACGCCATGAGAAGCGGCACCGTAACAGGCCCGGTGGTCACGCCCGCGCTGTCCCAGGCCAGGTTCACCAGCTCTTCGCGGGACAGAATGGTGAGCGCCAGAGCCAGCGTATAGCCCGTCAACAGCAAGGCCCACAGCGGCAGGTCGAAGAGGATGCGGCTGACGCCCAGGGCAGCACCGCAGCCGACGCCCACGGCCACGGCGTGCAGCAACATGCGCTTACGGAAAGCCCCGTCGGTGAGGTTCTCGACGGTCATGCCCATGGCGTTCAGGGCCGGCTCGGCAATGGTCGCACCGTAGCCAACCGTGAAGGCGAAGATCAGGGTCACGGCGATGCCCAGGGCGAATGGGTACAGCGCCGGGGCACCGGTCTCCCAGTGCGGTGAGAAGGCCCAGGGGACATTGACGCCGGCCTGCTCGCCCAGGGTCACGAGGCCGGCGGTCAGGCCCAGGTTGAATAGCGCCATGCCGGCGACGGCCATGGTGACACCGTAGACAAACACATTGCGCTTGCGGATGCGGCGGCGCAGCAACACCACCTGCACCAGGACCAGCAACAGTAGCAAAGGTACGATGGCGCGGAAGGCACCGACAATCTCCGGGAACGGGCTTTTCGTATGCCAGTCATGTGCGTGCGTGGTGTCGATCGGCAGCATGGCATCTGCACCCTGGGCGGTCAGATAGACGGCGACGCTGAGCACGGCGACGATCGGGAACAACGAGGCCAGCGTGACGATGCCGAAGCCGGATAGCGGATTGTCGCTGCGGCCCGTGGACGCGGCGACGCCGATGCCGACGGCTAGCACCAGCGGAACGGTCACCGGTCCTGTCGTGATGGCGCCGGAGTCCCAGGCCAGACCGATGATCGGCGCCAGGGCCGGCTGGTGCGCCGCCCAGACCGTCAGCGCCAGCGTTGGCGGTACGATAATCAGTACCAGAACCTTGAGTCGCCAGCCAAACATCAGCCGCAGCATACCCAGGCTCACGGCCAGTCCGACGCCGGCGGCTACGGCCAGGACTAGCCACAGCGAATAGGGGCCGAGGAGCTGGCGCAGCCAGGGCGCGCGTTCGCCGGAGATGGCATCGGCGGTCGCCCTCAAGGCACCGATGGCTGGCTCGGCGAAGGTGGCAGCGGCCCCAAGTAGCAGACTGAAGCCCAGCAGCACCGACGGGTGCATTCGGCCTGGCATGTGGAAGCCGACGTTCTCGGCGAAGGGCATCAGGCCCCGCTTCACCCCCTCCATGAAGAACGCCAGGCCGATGATGACGGCCAGGATGCCGAGGACGACAGTTTCGGTGTCCAGCAACGACGTTCGCAGCGCCAATGCCTGGAAGGCAATCAGCAACAGCGCCAGCGGTACGACGGTGCGCAGCTGCTCGGCGAGACGCACCGAGACATAGGGGGTCAGCAGCCGGTGCAGGTCGACAGCGCGCAGCCGCGGAAGCGGCGGCCGGACCCGTTCGGCCTCGAGGATAGTGGAGTAGTTGAGGCGACGTCTATGGCGCTTGATGGAGCCCAAGTAGGTGGCGTAGCGAATTTCGCGGTCGCTCAATTTGCGGGCTACCTCCGACGGTTGGTGCCAGAGACGGGTCCTCCATCCCAGCGAATGGACGTCAGGCAGGAGGCTAGCATCGCCTGCGCCCGCGGGCAACGTCACCGCCCGCCTGGCGCCTGGCATTCGCTCCGCCCTTCTGTCTCGACCGCCTGCTGTGAAGGGTCCGGATACCCTGCATCAGTGAACGCTTAGGGACTGCCCCGTGTTGGTTTCGGACCCATGCCCGAGCGGATCACTCGGTTGTTAGACTGTCAGCCGCTGGCTCGTCTCTCGTCGGCCGACAGCGTTCAGTCGCGCAGTACCCTTCAGCTTTTCGTTACGCGCCCATAGCAGCCACATGGACCCGTCTTACTGCGATGGCTTCGGAGAAGAGCTATGCGGTGTTTGGGTGCATGGCCTGCATAAGATCACCGTCGGGCGGTTACAGGTGCCTATCGTCAGGCCATGCAGCATCAGGGTATTTATCGATACGCCTGTTTGACGGAGCCGCGGGCTTGAACTGATCATGACGGCGGCTTCAACCGGTAACCTCGACACATTGGTTAAATCGCTCGGCAGGTGTTCCGTGGTTTAGTGTCATTCTGGGGCGTTCGTTGAACGGTCGGGCGAACTCCCGACGGCACGGGGTTGAAATCGACACCCGGGAACGCTTTCATCCCGATATCGTGTCGTGAAACAGACGAAAACGCCGGACAGTCGATGAAAGACCTGCTCGAGAAACACTGGCACCACCTGCCCAAGGGCGAGGTCCTGGACCTGCTCGACAGCGATGCCGACAAAGGCCTGGACCGTTTCGCAATCGACGAAAGGCAGCGGGATTTTGGGCCAAACGTACTGACTCAGCGCAAGGGCAAGGGTCCTTTGCTGCGTTTTCTGCTGCAGTTTCACCAAGCGCTGGTCTACATTCTGCTGGCCGCGGTCGTCATCAAGATCATGCTCGGGGCCTGGGTCGATGCGAGCGTGATCTTCGGCGTGGTCCTGCTCAATTCCATCATCGGCTTCCTCCAGGAAGGCAAGGCGCTGAGCGCACTGGCGGCCCTCTCACGTGCGCTGACCACAACATCCACGGTAGTGCGTGCCGGCGAGAAACAGCAGATCGACGCCGCGCAACTGGTGCCGGGCGATATCGTGCTGTTGGCCTCGGGCGACAAGGTACCCGCGGACCTGCGCCTGCTGCAGAGTCGCAGTCTCCAGATCGACGAATCCGCACTGACCGGGGAATCAGTACCGGTCGAGAAGCAGTCCGAACAGCTGGCGCATGACGTCGTGCTGGCGGAACGCACGAACATGGCCTATTCGTCCAGCCTGGTGACCTACGGCACCGGGGTCGGCGTGGTAACAGAAACTGGCGATGCCACCGAGATCGGGCGTATCTCCGAACTGATCGCCAGTGCGGAGGTACTGGCCACACCGCTGACCCGCAAGATCGCCCGCTTCAGCCACGTCTTGCTGTACGTCATCCTCGTGTTGGCCGGCCTGACCTTTGCGATCGGCCTGTGGCATGGCGGGTCGGCCGTCGACATGTTTTTGGCCGCGGTGGCGATGGCCGTCGCGATGATCCCGGAGGGACTGCCCGCCGTCCTCACCATCACGCTGGCGATCGGCGTCGCGCGGATGGCCAAACGCCACGCCATCATCCGTCATCTGCCCGCAGTCGAGACCCTGGGCAGCACCACGGTAATCTGCTCGGACAAGACCGGCACCCTGACGCGCAATGAGATGACGGTGCAGCGACTGTGGGCCGGCGGCGAATCCGCCGATGTCGCGGGCGTCGGCTACGCGCCTGAGGGCGAGATCTCACGCGATGGCCAGAACCTGGAGGTCCAGCAACGTCCGGCCCTGCTCGAGCTGCTGCGCGCCGGTCTGTTGTGCAACGACGCCCTGCTCAAGCAGGATGACAACGACTGGAGGATCGAAGGCGACCCCACCGAAGGCGCGCTGCTCGTCGCGGCCGGCAAGGCAGGACTGGCCCTGCGCACGGCGCAGGACGCCTACCCCCGGCTTGACGCCATCCCCTTCGAATCGCAGCACCAGTACATGGCCACGCTGCACGGCGGCGATCAAGCCATCGTCTACCTCAAGGGCTCGGTCGAGAGCCTGCTGGAGCGTTGCGCGACGATGCTGGGTGCCGACGGCGAAGCCGCACCGCTCGACAGCGATACCATCCACCAGCAGGTCAATGCGATGGCCAGCCAGGGACAGCGCGTGCTGGCCTTTGCCCGGCAGGTCGTTCCAGCGGGTACCACCGGCATCGATCACCCACAGGTGGCCAGCGGTCTGACCTTTCTCGGCCTGCAGGGGATGATCGACCCGCCGCGCGAGGAGGCGATCCGTGCGGTCCGCGCGTGCCAGACGGCAGGGATCAGGGTCAAGATGATCACCGGCGATCATGCTGCAACAGCCGCTGCGATCGCCGGCCAGATTGGGTTGGCCGGCAGCTTGCCAGAGGGGCAGACACCGGACGTCCTGACCGGCCGTGAACTGGAAGGACTATCAGATGCGGAGCTGATCACCGCGGTCACCGAGACCGAGGTGTTTGCACGGGTGACCCCGGAGCAGAAGCTGCGCCTGGTCGAGGCGCTGCAGGCGCACGGCGAAGTGACGGCGATGACCGGCGACGGGGTCAACGATGCGCCGGCCCTGCGCCGTGCCGACATCGGCGTTGCGATGGGCATCAATGGCACCGAGGTGTCGAAGGAGGCGGCCGACATGGTGCTGACCGACGACAACTTCGCGACCATCGCCGCTGCGGTCGAGGAAGGCCGCAGCGTGTTCGCTAATCTGATCAAGTTCATCACCTGGATCCTGCCGACCAATGCCGGCCAGGGACTGGTGATCATCGTTGCGGTGATGGCTGCGCAGCCGCTCCCGGTGCTGCCGGTACAGGCGCTGTGGATCAATATGACCACCGCCGTGCTGCTGGGCTTGGCCCTGGCCTTCGAGCCGAAGGAGCCCGGCATCATGGGCCGACCGCCACGACGCCCCGATGCGCCCATCCTGACCGGTGAGCTGATCTTCCGCATCGGCCTGGTCGGACTGCTGCTGCTGATCGGCAGTTTCGGCCTGTTCGAATGGGCGCTGCAGCAGGGCGCCAGCGAGGCCGAGGCCCGCACCATCGCGATCAATGTGTTCGCCGTGGGGCAGTCCTTCTACCTGCTGAACTGCCGTTCGCTGCGCTACTCGATCTTTCGGCTCGGGCTGTTCAGCAACCCGTGGATCTGGGCCGGTATCGCCGCCATGATGGGCGCGCAGATGTTGCTGACTTACTTGCCGGTGATGAACTGGCTGTTCCACACCGCGCCGATCGGCTGGATGGATTGGTTGCACATCATTCTGGTCGGCCTGGCGATCTACCTGGTCATCGGTGCCGAAAAGCTGTGGCGACTGCGCCGGGAGACAAACGACACGGCCCGGTCAAATCCCGCCGCCGGCTGAACAAAGCAGGAACAGGAAACTAGTCCAGCGTGACCGGTGTGATGAAACCGGCGGGCTTGACCGCCAGTACCGAGCAGTCGAGGTTGTTGAGGATGACCTCGGCGGTGTTGCCGATGAGCAGACCTGGAATACCCGTTCGACTGACCGTGCCCATGATTACCAAATCGGCCTTCACCTCGCTGGCGACCGCCGGGACGACGTCGCGCGGCGCACCCTTACGGAGATGAAAGCGTGGCGCGAGGTAGCGGTGGGTCTCGCCGCCGAACTGCTTCCGCATTCGATGGTTCAGAACATCGAGCCGCGACTGGTGCTCGCGTTGCTCGCGATACCGATTGCCGGCCACCTCTTTGTCGGGCAGCTCGCTGCCGAATACCCGGATCATGTTGTCGGTGATCGCCTCCCAGGCATGCACGACGTGCAGCTGGGCGAAGTCCGTCACCGCCAGCATGGCGGCCAGATCCATAATCTGGCGGTTCAGGCTGCCCTCGAGCGTCTCCTCCTCGTCGCCCTCCTCCCAGGGGTCGAAATCCACAGCCACCAGGATCTGTTGATAATTGGCGCGCGTATCACCGACCATGATCCATACCGGGCAGGGACACTTGCGCAGCAGGTGCTGGTCGATCCCGCCGAACAGGAAGCTGTGCGCACCGCCTTTTCCGACCTGTTTGATGACGAGATCGTGCCCACTGCGCAGCACCTCGCGAACGACCTCGACGAACGCGGTCCCGAAACGGACATCGATAGCGACGTCCAGCTTCTTGTCCGTACCACGCATTAACGTCGACAGCTGCGCGATCGCCTGCTCGCTGACACGCGCCTTGAAGTCGTTCGTTGTCACCCTGCCGGCGAAGGGCCCCAGTCGGGGTTCATCGGCGACATGCAGCAGCGTCAGATGGGCCTGGCTGTTTTGCGCCAGGCTCACAACGCGCGCAACCGCCGCTTCCGATTCTGCCGCCGGCTCTTCTACGACGTAGAGAATACTGTTGAAAGATTTCATGCGCCAACTCCCGAATTGTTAGATACATTGGTCTGCCGCCATTCTTGAATAAGCTTGCCAGCAGCCTCGTTTGCCGCATCCGCATAGGGCAGGAGAACGAGGTCGACGCCTTCCTGGCGGAATGCTTCGGCCTCCTGCAGGGTCGACGTCGAGACCGCCACCTTACCGCGGAAACCCTGCTGTTGGAGCCCCTGCAGCAGCGCCCGGTTCAATACCCGGTCGCGCAGGGTGCTGACCACCAGCGTTGCCTGTTCCAGCGGCAACGTACCGATGAACTCGGGATCCTCAGCATCCCCGTAGCGCGCCTGATAGCCCGCACGTTCGTGAAGCCGCACCACGGTGGGATCGAAATCGATGGCCTGAATACGGCACCCCTGCTCGCGCAGCCTGTCGGCGATCGTCGAACCAAACCGGCCCAGCCCGAATAGCAACACATCGACTCCGTCGTTGGGGTCGGTCAGACCATCCGTCTCGCGGTGCGTGACCTTGCGCTCGAACCAGCCGAGATAGGGACTCAGGCGGGCGTACAGCTGATGTGAGTAGAGGATCATATACGTCGAGGCACTGATCGTGATCAGGCCAACGAGCGTCACCAGCCCGACCGTAGATTGGTCGAGATGTCCGAGACTCAGCCCCAGTGCCGCAAGGATCAGGGAGAACTCGCTGATCTGCGCCACCGTGAGCCCGGCCAGGAAACCAGTGCGTTTGCGATAGCCCATGTAACCCATGATGACCATCACGATCAGTGGGTTACCGATCAGCACGAACAGGGAAAAGATAATGGCGGCGCCGGTCTGTTCGCCGAGCGTACTCATGTCGAGGTTCGCGCCGAGTTCAATGAAAAAGAACAGCAGCAGGAAATCTCGCAGGCTGACCAGGCGCGCCGCCACCAGTTCCCGGTAGGCCGTGGAGGCGATCGATACCCCCGCGAGGAAGGCGCCGACTTCCTTGCTGAAACCCAGCGCGTCGCCGATCGTGGCGCCGGTGATGGCCCAGGCGATCGCGAACAGCATCAGCAATTCTGACGATCGCGCCAGGCGTTGGAGCAGCAACGGCAACACATAGCGGGTGAGGAGCACCACCGCGATCAGCATCAATGCGCCCTTGCCGACGATCAGCAGCGCCTCTCTGCCCAAACTCGCGCCATCGGCCGCTTGGCCGGTAGCAGTCAGGCCGATCATCGCCAGGACCACCACAATGTCCTGCACGATAAGAAAACCCACCGCGATCCGGCCATGCAGCGAGTCGACCTCACGCTTGTCGGAGAGCAGCTTGACGATGATGATGGTGCTCGAGAATGTCAGCGCGACCGCGACATAGATCGCTGTGACATGTTCCATACCGAGCGCCAAGGCGATCAGGTAACCCACGACGGAGGTAAAGGCGACTTGGCCCAGGCCTGTCAATAGCGCGACCGGTCCAACGGTCCGGATAATATGCACATCGAGTTTCAGCCCCACGACGAACAGCAGCAGGGCGATGCCCAGGCGGGCAAACAGCTCGATCTCCCCGCTCTGTACGACGACCCCAAAACCCGATGGGCCCAGCAGGATGCCGACGGCAATGAACGCCACGATCAACGGCTGACGCAAAAACAGGGCCAGTGCCCCACCGACGGCAGCCAGTCCAAGAATCGCTCCGATCTGGTAGAACACGTTGTCGAACATTTGCTATCCGTAATCGGGCCGACCATGTGCAGACCGAATAGTCAGACATAAACGGACACCTTCAGGGCGCAGTCGGCACCCTATCCCGAGGATAGTTCGCCGCCTGAACCCTGACAGCAGTAAAAACGATCATTTGGTTCGGTTTTGATTCACCCGCATCACGGCAATAAGCTGTATTCGAGGCGAAGTCTGTCGCTGCATCGCCACGCACCTTTTCATGGAGGCGCGTTTCGTCCGGAAGACGGACCAGATCCGGGGAGCTTTGATCAAGCGGTTAGGCAGCGCGCTAAACTTGAACATCCGTTTCCCGATTATTGCTCTACTGGGCGGCGTGTACGTCGAGCGTCCCGATGGCACGCTGCTCTTCTACTGAGTTGAGGCCCCGATCGGCGCCGAGCGTCCTTGACCGAACAAATCGCCGGGATTGTACATTGGCCGCCACGTAGAACCCGAGGGATTGCGGGAGCGCGATGCGGAATACAGGTGCGTGGCCGGGGACATTTTGAGCGGACGCGAAATGTCTGCTATCGAACCCTAGGGGTGTTTTTCTCTGCAAGGTGCCTTTGACCGCAGTGTGTTGGATGCCGCTTGATGCGCCGCACAAATGACAACGCCACCCGCTGAGGTGGCGTTCTCTACTGGCCTTACTGGCGCTTCCGGCCACAACCGATATTAACGGCTGCACCATCGCGAGTTGTCAGAGTTCTTCATCGTGAGCGGGCCGCGAATGCATGCTCCCAGACGTGAAAGGTGCTCGGCAGATCTAAAGCGTTTAGGTCGGGGATGCTGAAATCATGATCATCGGTCGTATGATTGTCAGCGGAAGCCTGATCTGTATCGCATCAGTTTCTCACACCTTACGAGCAACTGTAGACGGGGTGCTTCATGATAGACGACGCCAAGATCGATGCATTTGTCGTTAAGAATCCGGACTTCTACCGAGCGAAATGGCAGCGGTTTCAGGAAAGCCCAGATGCCGTTCTGAGCTTAAACCTTGCTGCTCTAATCGGACAGAGCTTTTGGCTTGCCTACAGGAAGCTGTACCTGCCATTGTTTGTCTTACTCGCCTTGGCCCTCGTTTGGGGCTTTGCCTACGCGCTGCTACTTATAGACAATCAGGGATTGCTCCTTGCAAACGAAGATTTGATATCTGGAGTGAATCTCTCGTTTGGCATTGCATTGATGGCCTTACCCGCGCTGTTCGGGAACTACTGGTACTGGCGGAAATTCCGAAGAACCGAACAGCAAGCGGCTTCACGGCACGCAGAAGCAGAAGCGCAAGAGCGATACCTTCGATCTAAGGGTGGTACCAATGCCGCTGGAGCAGTGGCACTGATTCTGGTCCTGTTGGTCCCGTTCATGTGGGTTGGTTATCAGGCGACGCGGTTTGTCGACACCGAGGGTTTTGTGTTTGATGCCAAAGGTCCACTGACGCTGGAAGAAGTGCAGACGAATCTGATGGATCAAATGGACGAACCGTTTCAAGAGATTCGTCGGGAATGCATCTTCAAGGAAATAAAGGAACGCGCACAAGCAGCAGGAGACCCGGAAAACTTGGACCCAGCGACGATAGAACTTCTGCCTTCAGAGCACTGGGACGGCGTGGGTGCATTCGGTCGACGTATCTTGTTGGCGCAAGCAATCCTGACCAAGGCTCTCTTTGTTTGCGCTCAACAAAATGATTGATTCGAAGCGAGTCGTTCTTCGGGACTGAAATTGGCCGAGACGCTGCCCTGTAGGCTTGGCTGGATCACTCTTCTGCTGTACGCCCCAAGTCGATACTTTGACCGACAATGGTTTCGGCTGCTTGGTGTTGAACGTGGACCAAAGAATCGCACAAACGACGAAGCCGCCCATCGAGGCGACGGTTGCGTGAGCGCACGGGGCAGCCGGCGCTCTTTTTTATCCGACCCTCAGCAGATACGCGGCAGCGGGTCATCCTCGAGTTCTTCGAGGATGCGTTCGCCACCCAATTCAGTCACCAACACCACACGCTGCCGCCCTTCGACGACCTCACCGATGATCGCGGCGTCGCGACCTTCCGGCAGCGCCTGCCATGCAGCCAGGACCTCCGCCGCCGTTTCTGGTGCGGCATAAGCGACCACTCGACCCTCACAGGCCAGAAACAGCGGGTCATAGCCCAACATTTCACAGACCGAAACCACCGGGTCACGCACCGGCACGGCCTGACTGTCGAGTCGCATCTGCAATCCGGTGACGTGCATCAATTCATGCATGACTGTAGCCAAACCACCGCGTGTCGGGTCGCGCATGAAACGAACGCCGTCGAGATCGCGCACCGCCTCCGTCAGCGGCAACACGCTGGCCGCATCGGATGCCAGGTCGCCACGCATGCCAAATTCTTCGCGGGCCAGCATTACGGCGATCCCGTGATCACCGACGGGTCCACTGACCAGAATTCGATCACCCGCTCGGATGTTGCGAATCGCGAGCGACACGTTCGGCGGTGCAATACCGACCCCAGCCGTAGCCAGGTAAACACCTCCACCCTCACCCCGTCGCAGTACCTTGGTGTCACCGGCGACGACTTTCACGCCCGTTTCGGTCGCGGCACGCGCAATCGACGCAACCAAGCGATCTAGCTGCGCCACCTCGAGGCCCTCTTCGATAAAGGCATTCAGTGTAAGGAACAGCGGCGTCGCACCGGCGACGGCGAGATCATTGCAGGTGCCGTGCACGGCCAACGTGCCGATGTCACCACCGGGAAACTCCAGCGGCTGCACGGTGAACCCATCGGTGGTCATCAACTGACGGCCAGCCGGCAGGCTGATCTCCGCCGCGTCGGCCTGCGTATCCAGGCTGCCGCCACCCAGATGCCTGGCGAAGACCTCTTCGATTAATTCGCGCATCAGGCGACCGCCATTGCCATGCGCGAGACTGATATGGCTGTCCTGCACTAGAAACCCCCGGGTAAACACAAACGCCGCCATGTTAGCGGACCGCCGACAAAAGAAAACCGCCGTCGTACCAAGGCACGACGGCGGCCAGTTCTCCGTTGGGGGCGACGCTAGCGGATCTTCACCTGCAACATCTCTTCACCATCCTCATCAGTCAGGTGAACGGCACAGGCCAGGCAGGGATCAAAGCTGTGGATGGTGCGCAGGATCTCCACCGGCTGCTTTGGATCATGCAGCTCATGGTTATCCTGCAGCGCCGCTTCATAAGCGCCTTCTTTGTTTTGCGGATCACGCGGCCCTGCGTTCCAGGTCGACGGCACCACCGCTTGGTAGTTGTCGATCTTTTCGTCCTTGATAACGATGTAGTGAGCCAGGCCACCACGCGGGGCTTCCATGAAGCCGACACCCTTCGCCTCTGCCGGCCAGCTTGAAGGTTCCCAAGAGCGCTCGTTGAAGGTCCGGGTATTGCCGGCCTTGATGTTTGCCAAGAGGCTATCCATCCAATCCTGCATCTTGTCGGCAATCAGCTTGGTCTCGAGGGTTCGCGCGGCCGTCCGGCCCAGCGTCGAAAACAAGGCCCGCTTGTCGGCGCCCAGCGTCGACAAGGTTGAGTCAACCAGCGCGCGTGTTGCTTCATCACCTTTTGCATACAGCACCAACACCCGCGCGAGCGGCCCAACCTCCATTGAGTTGCCTTTCCAACGCGGCGCCTTCAGCCACGAGTAGCCATCTTCGATGTTCAGTTGTTTGTAGGGCGTCGCTGGACCACCGCGTCCTTCGTAGTCAAGCGTGGTTTCGCCTTCCCAGGGATGCAGACCGGCCTCTTTGCCTTGTTGGTACTGATACCAGCTGTGGGCAACGAACTCCTGCACCTCGGCCTCGGCACGCAGATCGACTTCATGGAGTTCATCGAGGTTGCGATCGAGGATAACGCCCGGTGGAATCCAGAAGCTCGCCGGATCACGCATCCCAGCGCCGGCGTTGGCCGACGGGAAATCACCGTAGACCATGAAGTTACCCAGGCCTTCGCCACGATAGAACCAGTCTTTGTAGAAACCTGCGATTGCCAACGTATCCGGCACATAGACTTGATCGACGAAGACACGCATCTTGTCGATGATGTTCTGAACCTGCGACAGCTTCTTCGTATTGATCGCCGAGTCGGATTCCAGGTCGATCGGATTCGGGGTACCACCGACCAACAGCATTGGGTGCGGGTTCTTGCCACCAAAGATCGCATGTAGCTTGGCAACGTCACGCTGCCATTCCAGCGCCTCGATATAGTGCGCGACCGCCATCAGGTTAGCTTCTGGTGGCAGTTTGTACGCTGGGTGACCCCAATAGGCCTTCGCAAAGATACCCAACTGCCCCGCTTCGACGAAGGTCTTGAGCCGTTTCTTCATGTCGGCAAAATAGCCCGGCGACGATTTCGGCCAGGATGACAAACTGGATGCGAGGTCGGCGGTCGCCTTCGGATCCGCCGACAGTGCCGACACGACATCCACCCAATCGAGCGCATGCAGATGATAAAAGTGCATGACATGGTCGTGCACGTACTGCGCGGAGATCATCAGGTTGCGAATCAGTTCCGCATTGGCCGGGATCTCGTAGTCCAGCGCATCCTCAACCGCTCGCACGGAAGCCAGGCCGTGCACCAACGTGCAAACACCGCAGATGCGCTGTACGAAAGCCCAGGCATCACGCGGATCACGTCCCCGCATGATGACTTCGATACCGCGCACTGAGGTTCCCGAAGAATAGGCGGCCTCAATGTTATTGCCGTTCATCTGCGCTTCAATACGCAGGTGACCCTCGATGCGGGTGATCGGATCAACGACGACGCGTTCACTCATTGTTTTGTCCTCATGCGTCCAGATAGCTGGTCAAGATTTGGTACTGCGCCTGGCTCTCGCTGTCGTGTGCGTCTTCATCACTCTCAGCTGCCAGACAGGTCTTTGCCATTCGCGCGCTCATCGCCGCTTTCCATGCCGGACCTTTCCCCTGCGCACGCCCCTCCGGCTCGACGCAGGCCTCGGCCGCACGGGCAACAAAATAACTGGCCTGGTCAGTCCATTTCCCATCCGAGCCACAGCGCGCATGGGCTTCGAGGCTCGCCGCCTTTATCGCATGACGAACCATCGTTATGACATCGTCGCTGATTTCGGGATCGCGCGCGGCGGCCAGTGCCTGTGCCACCCGGTCATCACCATTCAAATTGATGACATTCTCGACGAACAACGCACCCACCGCGCGCTGTTGCTGGTCGCTAAGCGCACTCAGCGCTGTGCGAAATTCGCTGTCGTTGGTGATACTGCTCATCAGGCTTGCTCCTGCTTGTCTTCCACCAGGTGCTCGGCCAGCATCTCGGTCAAGCCGACAACCGGGATATCCATCTCATACTCTTCAAGACCCTCTTCCAAGGTCAGTCGGCAGTTCGCACAGGCGGTTACCAGAGTGTCGACACCCAACTCATCGAGTTGCGACTTCTTTTTCTTGAAAGCCGTCATCTTCAACTCGTCAGCGCGCTCATTCGCGCTGACCCCACCGCCGCCACTGCAGCACCAGTTCATCTCGCCACCGTCCTTCATCTCAACGAAGTTACTGGCGATCATGCCGAGCAGGTTACGGGGTTGCTTGACGACACCCCCCTTACGGGCGATCTGGCAGGGATCGTGGTAGGTCAACTTGGCGTCTTCCATACCTTCTGTCTTGATCAACCCCTGGCTGACGAATTCATCGAGCACCTCGAGGATGTGCTTCACCTCGAAGTTATAGGGTCGGCCGATCAGGTTGGCCCCATCCCAGCGGATCGCGGTGAAGGCATGGCCACACTCCGGGCTGATGACGGTCTTGACGCCCAATTCCTCGGCCGCGTCGACAACCCGTGACACCAACGTCCGGGCGATATCCGATACACCGATCTGCACGCCGCTGTTGGTTGCCTCAAAGGCCTTCGAGGAGATCGTCCAGGTTTTGCCGGCCTGCTTCATGATGCGGGCGATGGCTTCCATATATTCCGGGAAGTTCATGATCTCCATCGACGACAACAGCACCATATAATCGACACCTTTGACATCGATTGGCGCATCCAGACCGGTATCCTCTTTCAGGTGCTTGATCTGTGCCATCACGGCGGGCAGCTTGACGCCCATCGGGCTGCCGATTTCCACGGCACGCTTACTTGCACCGACCAGCCCCTCTGGCGCGTAACCGGCCGCTGCAAACCCCTCGCGCTGCTTGCGGATCATGTCCGAGATGTCGTTGCCGACCGGGCACACGATAGAGCAACGCCCGCACAGCGAGCACCCGTCGTAAACCAGTGTTTCCCACTCTTTGAAGGTCTCTTCGGTGACTGGTTTTCCCAGGCCAAACATCGATTTCACCTTTCCGGACAGCGTGTAATCACGCTCCCAGATGCGTCGCATCGGCTCGACCTTGTTGATCGGCGTGTACTTTGGATCGCCGGTTTCTGTGTAGAAAAGACAGGCTTCCGCACACAGTCCGCAGTGAACACAGGAACTAAAGAAGCTCGCGACGGTAGCGTCGATTTCACTGCGAATGATCTCGACACCCTTTGCAACCGAGGGCGCACTCATGATGTAACTCCTCTACGACCGGCCTTGAACCCTTGGTACCAACGGGCCGTGACAAAACTGAACATGTGGGTCAATTTGCTGAACGGAGCGACGACCAGCAACAGTTCGACGCTCAACAGGTGTAATGCAAGCATCAACGTATAAGGCAGTAGCAGGTGGTTGTATGCCAGATACCCCGTCAACAGCGGTAGCAGCATCACCAGCCACGCAACGTAATCACCAGGGGTACTGAGAAAGCGCATGACCTTGTTATTCAGACGAATGACCAACGCCGCAATCAACGAAATGATCGTGATCGCACCGACCGCATCGATCACCCCAGACGGTAACGCCGGCCAACGCAGCCCCAAGGCGCTGTCAAACAGTTCAATGTGCGGCCCGTAAAAGAACAACACGATGAAGAAACCGAGGTGAAATACATAGCCATTGATGATGCGCAGCGGTTCTTTTTCGAACACGGTCTTGCGCGGCAGCGTACGATCCAACACGGTCCGGACACCGCCCCCAACCCCACTGGCCCGCGGTGCTGACAGGTCGGCTTTTTTGCCGAGGCTCAGCACCTCGAACAACCGCAGCAACATGCCGCCGACAAAGATTATCAGCGCGATATCGAAAGCCGGACCACGCGCAAAGGCGAGCAGCTCATTGGCATCCATCTCAGGACTCCTTGGTCAGATCGTTGACAGTGATGGTTTCGCGATTCGCCTTGGCCGATGACTTCCTGGTCTTGTTGAGCACCGCGGCAGCCGCGCCCACGGCAAGACCGGCGGCACCGGCGGTCAAAATCGTATCGCCGACGTCGTTGTATGGCACCGACAGCGCCTGGTAGAAACCACCGCCGTCCCAGAAGGCCGGTTCAGAACAGCCGATACAGCCGTGACCGGACTCGACGGGCCAACTGGTGCCCTCGTTCCATTTGGCGGTCGCGCAGGCGTTGTAAGTGGTCGGGCCTTTGCAGCCCAGCTTGAACAGGCACCACCCCTTGCGCGCACCCTCGTCATCGAAGGTTTCGGCAAACTGACCGCGCTCGTAAAACGGCCGACGGTAGCAACGGTCGTGGATATTCTGGCCGTAAAACACCTTGGGCCGATTCAACGCATCCAGCTCAGGCAGGCGTCCGAAGGTCAGGAAGTGCGCCAGTACACCGGTAATAACGGTGGGAATAGGTGGACAACCTGGCACATTCACGATCGGCTTGTCGGTGATGATATCTTGCACAGAGACCGCATCGGTCGGATTCGGGTTGGCCATCGGCAGGCCACCATAGGCCGCGCAGGTACCAATCGAAATGATCGCCGCGGCGCCTTCGGCCACCTCTTTGAGCATATCCAGATTGCTGATGCCCGCGATCGTCGAATAGGCCCCGTTGGCACCCAGCGGGATTGAGCCGTCGACCAGCATCAGGTACTTGCCCCAGTGCTCTTTCATGGCCTCTTCGCGTGCATGTTCCGCCGCATCGCCGGATGCGGCCTGCAAGGTGTGGTGATAGTCGAGCGAGATATGATCAAAAATCAGGCTTTCCACGGTTGGCGCGTGGCTGCGGGTCAGTGACTCGGTGCAGGCGGTGCACTCCTGGAAAGACATCCAGATCACCGATGGTCGCTTGGCCTGCTCCAGAGCCGCTGCGATCTTCGGAATCATCAGCGGTGGCAGGGCCATCATTGACGCCGTCGCCGCACAGAATTTCATAAAGCCGCGACGCGATACACCACGCTGTCGCAGGCGTTCACCGAGAGTTTGATCGTTCACCGTGGGTACTCCTGATGTTGGCGAGTTGGTGACTGAATGAGGTGATCTGTTCATTCCGCAAGCTGGGCCTGCAGACTGAGCGCCGAATCGGCCAGATCCTGCTCTGGGGTAATAAGGAGAGAGGGACAACGTGTCACTTCGATATGGGTAGCGAGCTGTTCGCCGGTCACCGCAAAGTAGTGGACCAGCCAAACCCCGGGAAACTGGCTTTCCTCGACGCGCGTCTCGCCCATGGCATCGATCTTGGCCTCAACCTCGCCGTGCCCGAGCGCGTCGAACAACTGCTGCTTGTCGCCGGGACCAAACGGGATAGACGACAAATCAATTGTCGTGGTTTCGCCGGAATCGGCGAGCTTTTCGAGTGCGTGACGGATTTCGTGGAGGAGTGGAACGGCGTTTAGCGCTGTGCCGTCATGGCCCGCCGGGCCTTCGACACTGACTTTGATGGCATCTAACCCAGACACGCGTACAACCTCGCTTTGCGATACGACTGGCTATTCGATAACGCCATATTAGCGTCGCAAAACGAAACGGTTTCTGACCTAAATCAGTTTTTGGTGAAGCACCGATATAAAAATCTGTAAATCGTCGAAATTCCGGCGTTAGGGTTGTCGAAATTTGGCAATTCAGGGCCAAGCCCGGTGCACACGGGATCTTGTCGCGGGCGATTTAGGGTAAAAACGCTACGCGACCACAAGTCGGCACCGGGGCCGTGGTCGCGCAGCGGTTTAATCAGCCGCAGCTGCGCCCTACCGGAGCGGGCAACCCTGCGTAGCGGCACGCCGTCTTGGCGCCAAGGGGAAACAGTTGCTTGATATAGCGGCGGGTCCAACGGCAATCGTGCCGGTCTTTACAGAGATTGCGCGCCAAAATAGGTAATTCGGGCGCCATCTTGAACTCACCGTAAAACCGGTGCAGGAAGTCGATCAGCAGCCAATGGTCGTCGTCCAACTCGAGGCCGTCCTGTTCGGCCATGAATTCGGTGACCGCTCGCGTCCAATCCGCGGGATTCACCAGAAAACCGTCTTTATCAATTTCGATCATGCGACCTTCGATCTCGAGGACGGCATGTTCGTGAAGTTGCTCTGCGACACCCGGCGGTGCGACTTGGTCTGTTCTCATCATCATCTCTCCTTTGAGGACCGTCTTGTTGTGCTTTCTTGTTGTTGTGTACACAACGTAGCAGGCCGGGACCCTCTATTGTTCGACTCAAACGATTGATTTGGGTTTAGTTGACCTGAGGACAACAGACTGCAATTAATTTGCCGTATGGCACGATAATTTTCTCATATTATCAATCGCTTATCGCTCAGATGACGGTTTTACGGCGTTAGTGTCAAGTCACTCGATCGGAATAAAAATCTTCCACAAAGCCATCACGGGACCAGCCGAGGTAGCAGTCGAGCACCAAAATTACTGCCCTGCAATCCTGCCTCCGCGGCGGTCGATGCGCCTTTTCAGGTCGCATCGCGCATGACGCAGATCAATAGGACCGCGCCGTGTTTCAGCGACAATTATTGACGCCAGCGCGCGGCCAGCTCGAGTGCGAGGTTGGCGACTGGCTCGATGGCGGTAGCCACCTGGGGGGTGGGGAATTCTCCCCAACCGAGCGATGACGGCTCCACGCCGATCAGTGCTCTATTGGTGGGAAACGTGCCGGAAAGCCTCGAGATATCGAATAGGTCGACAAGACCCACCTCGTGCACGCTGGCTCGATTGCCCGTGAGGTAGCGATCCATGTCGGCACCTTCGAAGCATCGATATACGCCGGGCTGCTCGCCAAGACGCGCCGCATCAACGACAATGAGGTTGTCGTGTTCGGCGATCGGGTCGGCGAGCGTGAAGCTGAGCGTGCCGCCATCCAGGAACGTGACGGCGGGCGTTCCGGCATGATGTTCGTCGAGGTAACGGATCACGTGGATGCCGATACCTTCGTCACTCAGTAAATTGTTGCCGATCCCGAGGATGAGGGTGGTGCACATAAATCAACCTTTTTTGTCGCCGCTGGTTACGCGGCAAGGTAACAGAACATGTGTCTCGGTATCCCGATGCAAATCAAACAGATTGATGGCTTCAATGCTCGCTGTGAGGCCAAGGGCGTCGAGCGCGACGTTAGCCTCTTCATGCTGCAGCATGAATCGCTCGATGTCGGCGATTACGTCGTAGTTCACGTCGGCTATGCCATTCAGGCGGTCTCCGAAGAAGAGGCGGCAACCGCTTGGGAGATTTACGACGAGATGCTCGCGGTGGAGACACCGGCCGGTGCATGAACTTGCGGTTTGCCAAGGTCTGATGGGGCAGATCGAGGACATAGCCGCCCGTGAACGGGCCGAACGGGTCACCCGGATTCTGCTCCAGATCGGGCCACTATCGGGTGTCGAACCGCTGTTGCTGCAAGACGCCTTCCCTATCGCCAGCGCCGGCACGGTTGCGGCGGATGCGGTACTCGATGTCGACGCACAACCTGTGCGAGTGCGCTGCATGCAGTGCCAGGCCGAATCTGACGCCAGCACCAACAAATTGGTATGTGGTGAATGTGGCGATTACCGGACACAATTGATCAGCGGCGACGAACTGATGCTGATCAGTGTTGAATTGGAACGGCGCGAGAGCGCTTGAGGACAACCCTATGTGTGACACCTGCGGATGTAATGTGACCGATGGCAATCGCCATCTTGTCGAGGGTGACGGCAAGCTGGCACGGACCGAGTCTGGCCGTGAGGCGGTGTCGGTACTCGCCGGCCTGCTGACGGAAAACGACCGGCTCGCGGCGCACAACCGGGAGCATTTCGACCGGCACGGGGTATTGGCGCTTAACCTCATGTCATCGCCCGGTTCAGGGAAGACTCGTCTGCTCGAAGAAACGGTGACCGCGCTCGGCAACAACCTGCGTGTCGCCGTCGTGGAGGGCGACCTGGAAACGGAAAACGACGCCCAACGGATCCGCGACAAAGGCGTTCCAGCGGTGCAAATCACAACCGGCACGGCCTGCCACCTCGACGCGCACATGGTGCACGGTGCCCTACACGAATTGGACCTCGATCAGGTCGATATCCTGTTTATCGAGAACGTCGGCAATCTGGTCTGCCCCGCCAGTTTCGACCTCGGGCAACACCGCAACATTACGTTGCTCTCGGTTACCGAGGGCGATGACAAACCAGCCAAGTACCCGGTGATGTTTCGGGCGGCCGATCTTATGTTGATCAGTAAGTCCGACCTGCTTGCGGTACTCGACGATTTCGAACCCGCCAAAGCCGAACGCCATCTGCGTGAACTGGCCAGTCAGTCACCGGTCATGACACTGTCCGCGCGCAGCGGCGACGGGATAACGGCATGGCTCGATTGGCTGCACGCCGAACACGCGGCGATGAGCGAGCGCGTTGCGCGCGGCGAAACGCTGCGCCCGGCGGTACAACCGGATGGACAACAGCTGCATTCACACGATCACGCTCATGCCCACACGCATGCGCATGCCCATGACTGACCCAAAAATCTGGCTCGACAGGATTCGTGCGCTCCCCCTGGAGAGCCCGGTGCGCATCTTGAACGTGTGCGGCGGTCACGAACGCTCAGTGACCATGTCCGGGATGCGCACCGCCCTCCCCGACACCATTGAGATTATTCCCGGGCCAGGTTGCCCGGTATGCGTCTGTCCCGAAGAGGACATCTATCAGGCCATTCAGCTCGCGCTGCGCGACGACGTCATTCTGGTAGCTTTTGGCGATATGCTGAGAGTGCCCGTCAACGTCGCCAAAGGTGAGGTACGGTCGCTCGCCGAGGCACGCGCTGCAGGCGCGGACGTGCGGCCGATTGCTTCGCCCACCGAAGCCCGCCAGATCGCCCAACAACATCCCACACGAGACGTTGTGTTCTTCGCGGCGGGCTTTGAAACGACCACCGCGCCGGTTGCCGCCATGCTGATGGAAGGCGTGCCGAGCAACCTCTCGGTATTGCTGTCTGGTCGACTCACCTGGCCTGCTGTGGCAATGCTATTGGAGTCGGGTGAGGCGGGCTTCGACTGCCTGATTGCGCCGGGGCATGTCGCAACGGTTATGGGTCCCGAAGAGTGGCAGTTCGTGGTGGACGAACATGGCATCCCCGCCGCTATCGCAGGCTTCGATACCGATTCGCTACTTGCGGCCACCTACTCCGTGCTACGTCAGAAAATTGAACATCGCGCCTTCCTCGACAATTGCTACGCAGGCGTTGTGCGACCCGAGGGGAATCCGGTCGCTCGACAACAACTCGAGCAAGCGACGAAGGTCGAGACGGCAAACTGGCGTGGTATCGGCGCGATCCCTGCGTCGGGTTTTTTTGTGCATCCTGATCATGCCGCGCACGACGCCCGGCTTCGCTTCGAAGACTACAGCGCCGATGCCCGCCGGCGCGCCGGTGAGATGCCGCCGGGCTGTGATTGCGCAAACGTCGTGCTTGGCAAGGTCTACCCGAATCAGTGCAAACTGTACGGCAAGGCCTGCACGCCGCGTACGCCGATAGGCCCCTGTATGGTCTCGGACGAAGGCGCCTGCAGGATCTGGTTGTCGGGCGGCGTCGAGCACGCCGCTTGAGACCGTTATCGCGAAGAGGAGCAGACGATGGGCGAGTCACGGGAATTCATAGCGCTGAATCTGGCGTTGTTGACGATCTCGGATTCACGCACCGCCGCGGATGACAAATCCGGCGCCGTGCTGCGTGACATGGTGACAGCGGCGGGCCATCGGATTGCCGAGCAAACGATCGTCCGCGACGACAAGTACGCGATCCGCGCGGCAATATCGGGCTGGATTGCCGATCCGGATGTACGCGCAGTGATCACCACTGGCGGTACCGGACTGACCGGCCGCGATGGTACGCCCGAGGCCGTGACGCCATTGCTCGATAAAATCATCGACGGGTTCGGCGAAATGTTCCGCAACCTCTCGTATGCCACCATCGGCACCTCGACGATGCAGTCCCGTGCGATTGCCGGCGTCGCCAACGGGACGTACATTTTTTGCCTGCCGGGATCCAGCGGTGCCTGCAAGGATGGCTGGACCCAGCTCATCTCGCATCAGCTTGACTACCGCACCCAACCTTGCAATCTGGTCGAGCTGATGCCGCGCCTTAACGAGCACTGATCGGCAAGGGTCCATCGTCGATCAGTAACGGTAGGCCCGCTCAACCATCTCCGGCAGCAACACGCCATAGCTTCGGCTGATACCCGGCGCGTTCATCCGCTGCACGACCAGTGCCTCTACGCCATCGTCTTCGAAACGTTCCCAAGCCTCCTGCAAACTCGCCTGCAGATGAATCGGCTGCGCCTGCCAACGCTCCGCAGGGATAGCCGTTAAATCAATCTCGAGGTCTATGTCCGCATCGTTGGGTAGCGTTTCGAGGTGTGCAGCAAGCGCCACCGCAGGCATGACCGAGACGCCAGACGCGTGTTCGTCATCACTGTCGGTCAGCAGATATACCGGGCTCTCGGCCAGTAAATTTCGCGCGGCCGACAACCCAACCCGCGGCGCAACCCGCAACAGACGGCGTTCCATCACACTGGCGACACCTAATCGCCTGAGCGCCTGAAATACCGGCCCGGTCGGATAATCGAGACCGCCGGCACGCAGCATCGTAATAAACAACGACTGTTTGCCGAAGACCTCACTGGCGGTGATACCCGCCACGACCACAACCAGCATGCCGGGCAAAATAATACCCGGGCTGTCAGTCAATTCGAGCATCGCGGTCAGTGCTGCCAACGGTGCCTGCAGGCTACCCGCCATCATGGCCCCCATACCCAACAGCGCATACAGCCCAACGTCATCCGCGATCGGCAACGCGAACGCCTGAGCAAGTTGCGCGACCAGCGCCCCGAGCATGGCACCTATGAACAGCGCTGGACCAATCGTGCCGCCAGGGACGCCGAGACCAATACACAAAGCGGTCGCGACGAGTTTGCCGATCAGCAACAACACCAGTGCAGAGAGCAACAGACTGCCACCGAGCGCGAGTCCGACCGAGTCGTAGCCGATACCCATAACCTCCGGCACTACCAGCGCGAAAGCAGCAACGGTGGCGCCGGCGATCAATACCCGCCACCAGATAGCCAACGGTCGAGCAAGCCGCGCCGTCGATTGAATGAGCTGATTGAACAACGCGGATGTGGCGCCGGCTGCAACACCGAGTACAAACACAAGCCACAACGCATCCAACGACGCAATCGACACCGGCGGTACTGCAAAGGCGGGTGCATCACCGAACACCAGGTTAGATACCGCCGTCGCGCTCACCGCGGCGAGCATCACCGGGATAAAGCTGGCGACCGTGTATTCCATCAGGACGACTTCGAGCGCGAAGATGACACCCGCCAGAGGGGTGTTGAAAGATGCTGCGATGCCGGCCGCAACGCCACACCCCACCAGCGTTCGAATCGCGTTATTCGGCAACGAGAGCTGTTGTCCGATCGCACTGCCGGACGCCGCACCAAGAAAGATGTGTGGTCCCTCACGACCCACCGAGTGACCACCGATGATTGCCAATGCCGCGCCAAAAAATTGCAGCAGAAACTCGCGCCAGCTGACCCGCCCCTGATGGAAAGCCAGTCTTTCCATAATCCGCGCGACCCCGAGGACATGCAGCCCCTTGGCCAGAAAGCGAAACATAAAGGCCAGCAACGCCGCTGCGCTGATCGGCAGCACAACACGAGCCCAGACCGGCAATGCCTCGTAGTTCTCCGACCCGACACCGGGCAACACGTCATCCTGAATACCTTCGACCAGCACCCGAAAAACCACGATAACGACACCGGCGAGCAAGCCTGTTGCAAGGCCCAAAGCCGCCAACGGCAGCAACGCACCGGGGCGAGCAAGCCGGATACGGGTCTCGTCAAGACGGTGGGTGAGGTCGGCACGCCACCCCGAACGCGGTGTCATTGGCATCGTAGCGAGTCCACCGCGCTCAGCAGCGGGCCTTGCCACGCGCGTCCCGAATGCCTGTCGAGGTTGCGCAACAGCCGTCAATTACCTGGCAATGCATGCTGAATTAAAACCTGATCCTCTAGGTTCTCACAGCGCCTAGCCTACCCCTGCCCCTACTGGGAACACCAGTTACCGTCTCGCCTTTGTGCGAAATTTCTGATAGAAACGACCAGGAACCTATCGAAGCCGGCGCTCGATTTTTCCGAAAAAATACAACTTCCAACGACCTTTAACTGCAATCCAGCGCCCGGAACCTGACTAGGTTTCAAATACAAATCTCGAAAGATGCTAATAGAAGCGATCCAGGAGAACGCGATCATGCTTATCAAAAACATTCTGCTGAGTTCGGCCCTGGCGGCCGGTATCGGATTCGCGACGACAGCGAGTGCGCAGTCATTCATCACGATCGGCACCGGTGGCGTTACCGGCGTCTACTATCCCACTGGCGGCGCGATCTGCCGACTGGTCAACAAGGGACGTAAAGACCACGGCATTCGCTGTTCCGTCGAGTCGACCGGTGGTTCAGTTTACAACCTGAACACCATCCGCGCCGGCGAGTTGGACATGGGCGTTGCGCAGTCAGACTGGCAGTTCCATGCCTATAACGGCACCAGCAAGTTCGCCGACCAGGGCGCCAACAAAGACCTGCGCGCGGTTTTCTCGGTGCACCCCGAGCCTTTCACTGTCGTTGCGCGCGCCGATTCTGGCATCAAGACCTTCAATGATTTGAAAGGCAAACGGGTCAATGTCGGCAATCCAGGCTCAGGCCAGCGCGGCACGATGGAGGTCTTGATGACGGCCATGGGCTGGACCATGGACGACTTTACGCTTGCTTCGGAGTTGAAAGCGGCCGAGCAATCCAAGGCGCTGTGCGACAACAAGATCGATGCCATGGTCTACACGGTCGGACACCCGTCGGGTTCAATCAAGGAAGCCAGCACCTCGTGTGATTCAGTACTGGTGCAGGTCACCGGCCCAGCCGTAGACAAGCTTGTCACCGAAAATGAGTACTACCGCACCGCCACTATCCCAGGCGGCATGTACCGCGGAACGGACACGGACACCACCACCTTCGGCGTTGGCGCAACCTTCGTTTCCTCGACCAACACGCCCGCCGATACGGTCTACCAGGTCGTCAAAGCCGTATTCGAGAACTTCGACGATTTTCGCAAGCTGCACCCGGCTTTTGCTAACCTCAAAAAAGAAGAAATGATCAAAGACGGCCTGTCAGCGCCGCTGCACGATGGTGCAAAGCGGTACTACATGGAAGCAGGCTTGATGTAAGACGCGTAACTAAGAAGCCGGGCCCGTGCCCGGCTTCTTTTTTGGCAACCGGTCACCGTCGGTGATTGGTCTGCGCTAAATGCCATCTGGGGAGGTTGAGCATGGCCGAGCAGGATAACAAGCCCGAAAGCGAAAACGTCGACGACATGGTCGCTGCGGTTGATACCGGCGCACGAACGGCAAAGGGTACGGCCGGGAAAGTGTTGTTTGGCGTTCCGTTAGCGTGGTCGCTCTTCCAACTCTGGTATGCCTCTCCGTTACCGTTCATTTTTGGATTTGGCGTCTTTAACGACACCGAGGCTCGCTCGATCCACTTGGCGTTCGCTATTTTTCTCGCCTTCACCGCGTTCCCCGCGTTGAAGTCCTCCGCCCGCGACAGGGTCCCCGTGCAGGACTGGTTTTTTGCCCTGCTGGGCGCGTTCAGCGCCGGCTACCTGTTCCTGTTCTACGCAGAATTGGCGGGCCGGTCAGGCGCGCCGACCACATTCGACCTCGTGGTCGGTGTCTGCGGCATGTTGCTGCTGCTCGAAGCGACTCGTCGCGCCCTCGGCCCACCGCTGATGGTCGTCGCGATAGTTTTCCTGGTTTACACGTTCGGCGGCCAGTACATGCCTGACGTGATCGCCCACAAGGGCCAAAGCCTGCAAAAGGTCATGTCGCATCAATGGCTGACCACCGAAGGCGTATTCGGTATCGCGCTCGGCGTATCGACCAGTTTCGTATTCTTGTTTGTGCTATTTGGCGCCCTGCTCGAGAAGGCCGGCGCCGGCAACTACTTTATCAAGGTCGCTTTCGCGTTACTCGGACACATGCGTGGCGGTCCAGCGAAAGCGGCCGTCGTGGCGTCGGCGACCACCGGCTTGATATCCGGATCGTCGATTGCCAACGTCGCAACGACCGGCACCTTCACGATACCGCTAATGAAGCGCGTCGGCTTTCCTGGCACCAAGGCGGGCGCGGTGGAAGTGGCCGGGTCGACCAACGGCCAACTGACGCCGCCGGTTATGGGCGCTGCGGCTTTCTTGATGATCGAGTACGTCGGAATTTCGTATCTGGAAGTCATCCAACACGCGATCCTCCCCGCGCTCATTTCATACATCGCACTGGTCTACATCGTCCACCTGGAGGCGTTGAAGGCCAACATGAGCGGCTTGCCCAAGCGTCACAACAGCACCATGGCGCAAAAACTCATGACCTTCGCCGGCATCGTCGCCGGTACCTGTCTGATAGGTTTCGCTGTCTACTACGGCATCGGCTGGATCAAGACGGTCGCAGGCGATGCGGCTATCTACATCGTGGCGGCCTTGGTCGCAGTCGCTTACATCGGCCTGCTGAAATATGCGACAAAACACCCGGAACTGGAAATGGACGACCCGAATAACCCCGTCCTCGAGTTGCCGGAGACCGGTCCCACGGTCAAAGCCGGTCTGTACTTCCTGTTGCCGATCGTCGTGTTGATGTGGTGCTTGATCGTCGAACGATTCTCGCCTGGGCTGTCGGCATTCTGGGCCACCGTCCTGATGATTGTGATCGTCCTGACCCAGCGGCCACTACTTGCCTATTTCCGCGGCGAAGACGGTGCCGGTCAGCTGGTTCGTGGCTGGACCGAATGCATCGACGGCCTGTCGCACGGCGCCCGCAACATGATTGGCATCGGCGTCGCGACGGCAGCGGCAGGCATCATCGTGGGCACGATTACGCTAACCGGTATCGGTCAGGTAATGATCGAGTTTGTCGAATTCATTTCCGGCGGCAATCTGATGGCGGCACTGATCTTCACCGCCGTTATCTGCATCATCCTGGGCATGGGCTTGCCGACGACCGCCAACTACATCGTGGTTTCGAGTTTGATGGCGCCGGTTGTCGTCGCCCTCGCTGCCACGAATGGGCTGATCGTACCGCTGATCGCCGTGCATATGTTTGTGTTTTACTTTGGAATCTTGGCTGATGACACACCGCCCGTCGGGCTTGCCGCGTTCGCTGCCGCCGCAATCGCAAAAAGCGATCCGATAAAAACGGGCATCCAGGGTTTTGCTTACGATATCCGGACAGCGATCTTGCCGTTCATGTTCATCTTCAACACCCAACTGCTGCTGATTGGCATTGGCAGCATCTTCGAGCTGATTCTGGTTATCGTATCGGCGACCGCCGCGATGCTGTTATTCGCCGCGGCCACACAAGGCTACTGGTTCACCCGCAGCAAAATCTGGGAGACGCTTGGGCTTCTTCTCATTGCATTTACCCTGTTCCGACCTGGATTCTGGTGGGACGAAGTCTATGCGCCGACTGAAGTTCTGCCGGCAACCACCATCATCACGCAGGCTGAGAACGTACCCCCAGAAGGTAGCTTGCGGATGACCGTCGAGGGCGAAAATCTCGACGGCAAATTTGTCTCCCGCACGGTGTTGCTCCCGTTAGGTGCGGCGGGCGACGGTGAGGCCCGCCTTTCTGAGGCGGGCCTCGAAGTGCGAACCGAAGACGGCAAGGTATTTGCCGACAACGTGATGTTCGGGAGCGCCGCGCAGAACGTCGGCATCGATTTCGATTGGGAAATCCTCCAGCTCGAAGTTGAGGCAGATCGGCCGCCGAAACAACTCATGTTCATTCCGGCACTGCTGTTGTTGGGGCTTATCGCGTGGTCGCAGCGCCGCCGCGTCAAAGCCAACGCTACCGTGACTGCTTAGGAGAAAAACATCATGTACATGCATATCCTGGTGCCGGTAGACCTACAGGAAACCAAGCTCACCGAACGGGCCATTGAGGTCGCCCGCGATATCGCCGCACACTATGACGCGACGATCACCGTGATGACCGTTATTCCCGATTTTGGTATGCCCATGGTTGCCAGCTTTTTTCCGGCCGACGCGATGGCGAAGGCCAAGAAAGAAGTGGAGGCAGAGCTGGCGCGGTACATCGCGGCGCGCTTCGAAAATACCAGCAAGCTCAAATATCGCGTGGTCGATGGCGTCCCGCATAAAGAAATCGTGGAGTTTTCCAACCGACATGACATTGACCTGATCATCCTTCCGGCCCGTACCAAGGATTTGGGTAAGGTGTTCATGGGGTCCAGCTCCACCCACGTCGCGGAACACGCGCCATGCTCGGTGCTGATCGTTCGTCCCTGACCGGCTTAGCGCGCGGCTGTCGGCGAGCCCGGCAGCAACTCGCCGAGACGCGCGACCACCAGCGACAATATTGCGAAGTCGAACACCCCACCCGCTTTGAACTCGGCGACATTAGTCGTGTAGCGATCGAGAAGGTCGCGGTTGCGTCGGACCCAACGATCCAATGCACTGCGCGCGCTACGCTTGGGATATTGTCTTTCAAGAATCCAGCCGGCCAGATCACGCCGATGTTGATTGAGCAACGCCTGCAGCTTTGCCCTCGCCAATAGGTGCCAGTGCGTCTGCACCGGCAGCGCGCCAATTTGCGTCTGGATCCAGTCGATATCGAGGGTGTGGTTCAGCGCCGAATGCACCCAAGTCGCCTCGCTGATAGAGGCGCTGGTCCGTTGAGCCACATCGATGATATCGAGGGCCGCGAGCAGGGCCGGCAAGCCCGCAATGCGACGCGACAGCTCGGGCGGCACGCCCGCTCGCTCAAAACGCCGCTGACGCCGGAGCAGCGCCGTTCTTTCCTGGGCTGCCAATGCGCTGGGGATACAGCCGATCAATGTTTGGACACCCTGACGATAACGGTTGGTGACCGCGGCCATATCGAGCTGGGTCCGATGCGCACGCAATACCGCGGTCAGCGTCTGCTCCAAGAATTCCCCCAACAGCGCAAGCATCGCGGTCTGCGTGTTGGCGGCAATCCGGTCGTCCAACGCCTCGACTTGCTGCCACAACGCATCGGTGTCAAAGATGGCACTCGCGACGAGGTAAGCGCGCGCGACAGCCGCAATATCTGACCCCACTTCTTCTCGTACCCGGAAGCCGATACCGGGCCCGACATGATCCGCGATGGCGCCAGCGATCGCGGTTGCCAGTATCTCTCGCCGCAATGGATGACCGGTGATCGCCTCACCGAATCTATCGCGTAGCACCGGCGGAAAATAGGCTGCTAAACGATCCTCCACAAAGGCGTCATCGGGGATGTCAGACGCGAGAATAGATTGGGTGTAGTTCATCTTGCTGTAAGCCAGCAGCACCGCTATCTCTGGTTTGACCAAACCCTCACCCCGCGCGAGGCGTGTGGTCAGTGTTTTCTTGACCGGGAGCCCTTCACTTTCGCGGTCGAAGTTTCCTTTGAGTTCGAGAAGGTCCATGAAACGCGCGTGCTCATAGAGGCGTTGTGGCGCGCCTGACACGACCACACTGACCGAGCGGGTTTGACTATCGTTATTCGACAACACCATACGCGCCACGTCATCGGTCATTTGTTCGAGTAACTGGTTACGTTGCTTGAGCGTAAGGTCGCCGGACGTGACGATGCGGTCGAGCAGAATTTTGATGTTGACCTCATGATCAGAACAATCGACGCCGCCGGAGTTATCAATCGCGTCGGTGTAAATCATGCCTCCCTGCAAGGCGTACTCGACCCTGGCAAGCTGGGTTAGACCCAAGTTACCGCCCTCGCCAACCACCCGACATCGAAGCGAAGACGCATCGACGCGCACGGCGTCGTTGGCTTTGTCATTCACATCCTGATGGGATTCGTCCGAGGCCTTCACATAGGTACCAATCCCGCCGTTCCATAACAAATCGACCGGTGCCTGGAGCAGCGCCCGGATGAGTTCATTGGGCGTCAATCGTTCCTGGCGCAGACCGAGCAGTTGCTGCACCTGCGCTGACAGCGGTATCGACTTGGCCTGGCGCGAGTAGACGCCACCGCCGGATGAAATAATCTGCCGGTCGTAATCCGACCAACTCGATCGCGGTAGCTTGAAAAGCCGCTGGCGTTCGACAAAAGCCGCCTCGAGATCTGGCACCGGATCGAGAAAAATGTGCCGATGATTGAACGCGCCGACGAGCTTGATGAAGGGGGATAACAACATTCCGTTGCCAAACACATCACCCGACATATCCCCGATTCCGACAACGCGGAAGGGCGTTTCCTGGATATTGACACCGAGCTCACGGAAGTTGCGTTTTACTGACTCCCAGGCGCCGCGTGCGGTGATGCCCATAGCCTTATGGTCATATCCCGCTGAGCCGCCCGACGCGAATGCATCACCCAGCCAAAAACGGTATTCAGCCGCCAACGCATTGGCCGTGTCAGAGAACGTCGCCGTTCCCTTGTCTGCGGCGATAACCAGATAAGGATCAGGATCGTCATAAGACGTTACGCCGTTCGGGCGCAGAACCTGACCGCCCTGGAGGTTGTCCGTAAGGTCAAGCATACCGCTCAATAACATTCTGTAAGCAGCAATGCCTTTTTGATGGCGAGCATCCATCGAGTCTGATGGCAACAGATTCTTGACGACAAAACCGCCTTTCGCGCCGACCGGAACGATAACGGTGTTCTTGACCATCTGCGCCTTCATCAGCCCAAGCACTTCTGTGCGGTAGTCTTCCATACGATCGGACCACCGCAGCCCGCCGCGCGCGACGCGCCCTCCTCGCAGGTGCACCCCCTCCATGACGACCGCATAAACGAAAACCTCGAACATCGGCCGCGGCGATGGCATAGCTGTTACGGACTGGGGATCAAACTTGAAGGAGAGATAGGGCTTCGGAGCACCTGTCGCGTTGGTCTGATAAAAATTGGTGCGCAAGGTCGCCTGCACCAAATTCACGAAGCTACGCAGTATCCGATCATCATCAAGACTCTCCAGCGCATCGAGTGCTGCGGCCAGGGACTCAGGAAGGTCAGCGGCCGACTTTCTCCCAACCGCTATACCTCCCCCAAAGCGCGATTTGAAGAAATCGAGCAACAACCGAATCGTTTTTGGATGGCGAGCCAGAGCCGCCAGCATGTAGGCCTGTGTGTACGGCAGTTTGATTTGTCGCAGATAGGCTGCGTACGCGCGCAGCAGCAGCGCTTCACGCCAGTTAATCCCGGCAATCAGCACCAGTCCGTTGAAGCCGTCGTCATCCGTTTCCCCGCGCCACACGCGTCCGAATGCTTCAACAAAACGCTCCCGAACCTCGGCGCTAACGATCGCCTGGCTCTCCGGCCTTCGCGTCGAGAAGTCATGGATCCAAAAGTCTCCGTCCGCGTGATGGACGTTGTAAGGCCGTTCGCCGAAGACAGTCAGACCCATGTGTTCGAGTATAGGGATGGCTTTTGAAAGGGGTACCGCGCCCTGCGGGGAGTACAGCCTGACATGCAGCTGCTCAGCGCGCTCAATGATGGGGTGATAAAGATGGACCACCAGGGTGTCTTGCCGCTTGGCCGCTTCAATACGCTGGATGTCATCTACCGCGACGCGGGGATGGCAGTCTTCCCGATAGCCACCCGGAAACGCCGATTGATAGGCATGGAAATACTTCACTGCCAGCGCTTCTTCGACCTGTTCCTCCAGTGCCAGCCGCAGACCATCCAACCAGGTTGTGGCAAGTTCGATGATCTTTGCCTCAAGTCCGGCAAAATCCACATCCAGGGGATACCCCGTCGGTAGCCAGACCACGAAGTGGATGCGCGCAAGAATCGATTCCGAAAACTGTGTTTCCGAGAACACATCCGTTGCCGAAAACACGGTCGCTAATTCGGCCTGAATCGCCAGCCTGGCGTCCCGCGAATATTGCTCCCGCGGCAGATAGACCAGACAAGTCACGAAACGACGGAAGGGGTCTTGCAGCACGAATAGACGCGTGCGCTGGCGCTCTTGCAGGCCCAAAACGCCCAGTGTTGTCTCAAGGAGCTCGTCATCGTTGACCTGAAAAAGCGTATCGCGTGGAAAATTATCGAGAATATTTCCCAGTACTCTGCCGGAGTGACTGGCTGGGAGGATTTCTGCGCGCTCGAATACCTTTTCGACCTTGCGACGTAACAGAGGAATCTGGCGTGGCGGAGCAGTGTAAGCCGCGGCCGAAAAGAGCCCGATCAAGCAACGTAAACCGACCATCGAACCTGTTGCGTCAAATTCCTTGATCGCAATGCAATCCATATAGGCCGAACGATGAACAGTCGAGCGGGCGTTGGCCTTGGTGACCAGCAGTCTACCGTCGCCGTCAGCGACACCACCCTCGAGCCCCGCGGTCCACGCCAACGCCCGCTGCTCAGCCAACGGTCCAGCGCGGAGCAGGCCTCGCCCGGAGGCAGCATCAAATCGTAGCGTCGTTCCGTCTCCGCGGGACTCGTAGACAAATCGACAGGTCCCAACAAACAGGAAGTGGTCGTTGATCACCCATGAGAGGAAATGCCGGTATTCCTCGACGTCCCCACCGAGGCCCTGATGCGGTGCCGCGGATAACAGCGTCATTGCCTGTTCGGCTTGCTGCCGCATCTTGAGCCAATCCGACGTCGTGGTGACAACGTCTTCGATCACCGCGACGATAGCAGCCTGCAACGCATCCAAGGCGTCCGGCGGCTGCCTGTCGACATGTAAGCGGATAACCGCCTCGGCTGTGGTAACGCCTTCTGCGGCATCATCAACGATGCGCTTCAGCTGTCCGGCATTGTCACGCTCGGCCCGAATGATGGGATGGAGCGTCAGGCGGACTGTCTGGCCTTGCCGATTGATCGCCGCTGTCAACGAATCGACAAGGAATGGCATGTCACGGGACACAATTTCGACGATGGTGTCCCGGCTGCACCAGCCATCCTCTTCTTGGACAGGACTGTAAACACGGACCTTGAATTGGTCTGGCTTACGATTGCGCAGCAACCGCCAATGCGCGATCACCGCGCCGAGCAGGTCCTGCGGCCCGTACTCCTCGAGATCCTCTAGCGCAACGTGCCGGTAAAAGCGATCAACAAGGCGTTGGATTTGCTCGAGGTCGGTAACGCTGAGCCCGTCGGGGGGCGTCGCCTCCAACAGGCCTCGTAGGGTCGCTTCCAGCTGACGGCCTTGCGTGATAGTCATTTTCGCCCAGCCCTCGCTCGCCAGTTCGCCTGAACGTCACCACTGGCAGCTTCGTTAGCTAATGGCGCTTAGCTCAATCAGCCAGTACGGTACGGTTCCGGCCCAAGTGTTTGGCGCGATAGAGTGCTTTATCGCAACGAGCGATAAATTCCTCTCCCGTCTCATCTAAACGATAGCAGGCAACACCAATGGACACCGTAATGGCTTCGAGGGATTCACCCGATCTCGATCGTCTGAGCCGAACGCGTTCGAGCGTGGTGCGGATGTTTTCAGCAACGGTGAAAGCACTGGTTATTCGGCTGCGCGGGAGCAGAATCGCAAATTCCTCGCCGCCAAACCGCGCCAGAAAATCACTTCGACGCGTGAGTCGGCCGATCTGTTTGCCGAACTCGCTGAGAACTTTGTCGCCGACGATATGACCATAGCTGTCGTTGATCCGCTTGAAAAGGTCGATATCGAGCAACAGCAGGCAGAAATTGCCTTCCAACCCGTCCGCAGCCTCCAGCAACTCATTGAGACGCCGATCAAAGGCGCGGCGGTTGAAGAGGCCGGTCAGGCTATCGATGGAGGCCTCGCGCTTCGCGTTGGAAAGCTCCTTCTTGAGCTTGTTCATTTCCTCGGCAGACGTCGTGAAGTCTGCCTCGAGCTGACGCGTGCTGGTCACGAACTCGCGGGTCTCCGCGAGTATCGACGTCGCGGCTGCCAGTACCTCGGATGGTTTTTTGGTTTCCGCCAGGCGATCGATCTGTTTGGCGATATTTTGGTTGAGCAGTGAGGTCTTGCCCGCGAAATCGACGAGAGAACCGATGACTTGGGCAACCATCGCGGTCAGTTCGTGACGAATATCCTCAATAAGCGTCTCGCCGCCCGCGCTGAAGAAGCGCTGAAACAACGCGACCGCATCCTCTTGATCCAACGCACCGTGGGCGCGGATCAGCGAGTCCACCTCCCTGTTCAGGCGCTCACTCCGCCCGGCGGTGTAGTTGTAAAACAGCGTATAGAAGAGCGGTGTCGGCGCCGTGTCGAGCTTGCCGAGCAACACCAGCGCTTGGCGCAAATGCTCCGCCGCCTGCTCCGCAGACTCGACATCAAACATCAGCGAGGTCGGTTCGACCGCTTTTTCCGTCTCACTGTTGTCCACGCTGTGGTGTTCCCTCGCCGTCAGCCGATGCAGAAACCTTGCGCATCGTGGGTTCAATGCGTGCGCCGGCTTGTCCCGGCCAGCCGTCTGATCAATCTATCGACCGGTAGGAAAAATTCTGAAGTAAGCTAGGTAGTTATCCGACATTGCCGAGAATTTGTGCAACTCGCCCAAGCGACTGCCTCGACAACCGCGGATCGGTCAAAACCGGCCGTACGGGAACCGACCAATCGCGATAGGATCTCAACCCGTTAACTTCGGCAAAAAAAAGCTTGCAAGACATGCACGACACCCTCGAATACCTCAGACCTTCAAATTTCCCCTCGATTCGCCGCCGGCACGCCGATACGCTTCAGGTGAACCTGGGCTACAAGTGCAATCAGCAGTGCCTGCACTGCCACGTCGCCGCCGGGCCAAACCGGCGTGAGGTCATGGACCAAAGCACGGTTCAGCTGGTTATCGACTGCCTGCGCGACCTGGCTTTCAAAACGCTCGACCTGACCGGCGGCGCACCCGAGATGAATCCGCATTTTCGTGACCTGATCGGCGCCGCGCGCGATCTGGATCTGCAGATCATCGATCGTTGCAACCTGACCATTCTCGAGGAGCCCGGACAGGAAGACCTGGCCGACTTTCTGGCCGGGCACGGGGTCCAGATCGTCGCGTCTTTGCCGTGCTATCTGGAGGAAAACGTCGACCGCCAGCGCGGCAACGGTGTTTTCGACAGCAGCATACGGGCGCTGCAGCGCCTAAACGCCTTGGGTTACGGACTCCCGAACAGCCCGTTGACCCTCAATCTGGTCTACAACCCGCAGGGGGCATCGCTTCCACCCCCGCAGCAGGCCCTCGAAGCCGACTATCGAGTCCGCCTGAAGGAGGCCTACGGCATTCAGTTCACAGAGTTGTTGGCACTCGCCAATCTGCCGATTCAACGCTTTGGCAGCACCCTGATCTCACATGGTCAGTTCGACGACTACGTGACGTTGTTGCGTCAGTCGCACCGTGATGAAAATCTCGACAATGTGATGTGCCGCTCGCTGGTTTCGGTCGATTGGCAAGGCTACCTGTATGACTGTGACTTCAACCAGATGCTCGGGCTGGCGTTACATGCAGATGACGACCCACGGCCCCACCTCCGGGACCTCAAGTCATTGATGCTGAGGGACCGCCCGATCGTCGTCGCGGATCATTGCTATGGCTGTACCGCAGGACAGGGGTCGAGTTGCGGCGGTGCTTTGACGGGCACCGGCTGAGGCTGACAGCCAACCCGATGCGCATCTCGGTCGTTATCCCGACCCGTGACGAGGCGCAGGCCATCGGCAGCCTGCTGAAGGACCTGGCGCCCGCTCGGGCGGCCGGACACGAGCTGATCGTTGTCGATGGTGGAAGTCAGGACGGCACGGTCGCCATTGCGGAACGATCAGCGGATCGGGTGCTCACCGCGGCGACTGGACGGGCCTCCCAAATGAATGCCGGCGCCAGTGCCGCGAGCGAACAGATCCTTTGGTTTCTGCATGCAGACACACGGGTCCCGGCCCACGCCATCCAATCGATCATCGACGCGATCGGTTCCGGGTTACCCTGGGGTAGGTTCGATGTGTCACTGTCCGGGCCGTCATGGGCGTTTCGGATTATCGAATCGATGATGAATCTTCGCTCTTGCCTTACAGCAATCGCCACCGGCGATCAGGGCATTTTCGTCACCCGCGAATTATTCGACCGCCTCGGCGGTTTTCCCAACCAGCCGCTGATGGAAGATATCGCGATCTCGCGCCAGCTCCGCAAACATGGCAAACCCGCCTGTATTCGAAGCGCGCGGCTTCAGACATCGAGCCGCCGCTGGGAGCAGAACGGAACCTTGTCGACGATCTGGCTGATGTGGAGATTGCGCCTGCGTTATTGGCTGGGCGCCGACCCGGCTGAGTTGGCCCGCCGTTATCGATGAGCAAGCGACAGTGAGCCGGGTGTTGCTGGTTTTCGGTCGAGAGCCCCGCGCAGGTGCAGTCAAGACCCGCCTGATCCCCGCCATTGGCGCCGTCGCAGCGACCCGGGTCTATCACGCGCTGTTGCAACGGGCACTGCGAGCCGGCGCGGCGGCGACCGCCGATACGCGGACCCTCTATTTAGACCTCAAGACCACCCCCAGCACAGTAGCCGCCGACGCGATCCAGCTCGGGTTTTCGATTGACTACCAAGCCTGCGGCAACCTGGGCGCGCGCATGGCCTCGGCCATTGAGCAGCACAATCAAACTGCCCGATCCGTGGTCCTGATCGGCAGTGATTGCCCTGCCTACTCGGGCCAATACATCGATGCGGCTTTCGATGCGCTCCAACACGCCGACGCCGTTATCGGACCGGCGAGCGATGGCGGTTACGTGCTCATTGGGCTGCGCCGCTTTGATCCGGTGTTGTTCCAGGCTATCCGTTGGGGCAGCCATGCGGTGCTGGCGCAGACGCGTGAACGGCTACGTCAATTGAACTGGGTATGGCAGGAACTTGAAACACTCGACGACCTTGACCTCCCACAGGACCTTGCCAAGCATCGGACACTGGCTGACATCGCAAACCAGGAGAATTCCCGGGCAAGCAACATGGCACCGCCGATAGACTCCGCGTAACCGTCAATCAATCGAGGCTTACCGTTGAACTGGATCGACCGACAACCTTTACTACTGTTTCTCGCCATTGCCCTGACGCTCGGCCTCGCACCGTTCGTACCAGAGCCGCATATCTGGGAAAAACTGAAAATGCTTGGCAACGGGGAACTGCAGCGACCGATCGATATTTTCGACCTGCTGTTGCACGGCATACCGTGGGTTTTGCTCGGTCTGAAGCTTGTCCGAAGCCTGTCCGGCAAGGGCCGAATCAACTAGCCGGACCACCTTCGGCTCGGTGCTCAGTCATTGCACCATTCAGATCGGCGATGACCGCTGTCCGGCAAGACTCTCCGACTAGCCGATCAACACGGAACCCCAAGCTATCAATAATATACTTTAATAAATTGCATTAAGTAGCTGATCTTAATGATTATATAGTAGTTTTTCGTACGACGAGATCCTACGCGGTACCGAGCAATACGGCTGGCCACGGTAAACTCTCCGCGGGCTGAGCCCAACCACACCGCAAAGGACGCCAAGGACAGATCGCCATGCAAACATTGCCACCGCCTCGCGTGGAATCCTTCTCTGCTGCACCCGTCCCGCCGGGTCGTGGCGCGCGGCGAGCGAAGGTCTTCTTCGCCATACTGGTTCCCGCGCTGCTGATTGGTCTCACCATCGTGTTCGCGCGCGATCCGATCTATCGGGCCACCGCATCCGTGTTGACGGTCAAACCGAAGGCCGTAGACACCCGTAGCACCGAGGCAGATGCTGAGCATGTCGCGATCCAGGAACGGTTGTTGTTGGGCGAAGAACTGCTGACGCGCTTAGCGGACGACCTGGCCGATACGGACAACTATCCCGCGCCGGACGAGCTACGCACAATGCTGTCCATCGTGCCGGTGCCCGATACCAACCTGCTCGAACTCCGCGCCGAGGGGCCAGCGCCGGCGGCGTTGCAACGCCTCATCAACAGCTGGGCCAAGACCTATGAGGTGTTTCGTGCCGAAGAGGTCGAAGCGCTATCCGGGCGAACGATTAACGAGATCGAAGAACAGCAGCGCGAATTGGATCTCGAGATCACGACGGCGCGGAACGAGCTCCAACTATTCCGGGAGACGCACGATATTGTCAGCCTGGAGCGCAGTGAAAACCGTTCCCTCTCGTCGCTGCAAGGGCTCAACGCCTCGCTGAACAAGGCGCGCGAGCGGCTGGTCGACGTCCAGGCACGGCAGGCGGCTATTGCCAGTGCCATACAACGCGGCGAGACGGTTGTGCCGGATAGCCAAAAGAGCGATTTGGCAAAGCTGCGGGTGACCTTGCAACGGGCGAAGGCACGCCTTGTCGACCTGAGGGGAAAATTCACCGACGTCTATATCGAGATGGACCCCAATCTGAAGATGCTTCCCGAAGAAATACGTGACATGGAACAGGCCCTCACGACGATGCAACGCATCGCCCGTGATACCGTTGTCGACGAGGCCAACCAGGACCTGGTGACCGCCGAGGCAGCCGTTGCATCACTCGAAACACAGTTGACCGAACAGCAACGTCGGGTGCAGCTATTCACTGAGCGCTTCAAGGAGTTCAAAGCGCTTGAAGACGGCCTATCGCGATTAGAGACACTCTATGCCGACAACGCGGAGCGCTTGGCGCGCATCCAGATTCGCAACCTGACAGAATATCCACCGATCGAGGTGGTCGATTGGGCGAGACTGCCCGATCGACCGATTTCGCCTGACTACCAGCGAGATCTATTCATCGCGCTCGGCAGTGCCGTTGCGCTGGCGATATTCATTACCTGGCTGATCGACTACCTCAGCACCTCTGCCAGGACCGCCAATCCGTCAACCACGCTCGACGTGCACATCCATTCTTCGACCAACCATCCAACACTCGACGGTTCACCGGAACCAGCACGCTTGAACCGCAACGTCTCTGACGTGGCCGCGTTGCAGTCGCCGGCAACAGATGCCCTATCCGCGTTACCGCGCGAACTCGCAACCAGCGAGGTACAGGCCCTGCTGGCACGCTGCGACGCGGCTACCCGGGGCTATTCAGCACTCTTGCTCAATGGCCTATCGCCCTACGAACTGCCTTTGCTGCACGCTGGATGTTTCGACCAAGATCGCCAGCAGCTCTCGATCGAGGGCGCCAACCGACGGTCCATTGACTTCAACGAGATGCACTGGGCACTCATCGCTGATGTCCTGGATCAATTAGATAGTGGCCAGCCCCCGCAACCGGTAGCCGAGATAAATCGACGACTCGAACAGGCGGCCACCGATGCCGGCATTGCCCAACCCGCCAGCGCGAATGCACTCGCACTATGGCACAGCTATCTGCTCTTTCTCGTACGCCAGGGGATTGATGCCGGATCACTGACTCAGCGGGTGGGATCACTCCCGGCCGAACTGCAAGGAACCCTGATGCACTTCGTGCCGCCGGGTGGCAGCCGTCCACTCGGCAGCATTGCCTTCAGCTATCCATTGCAGGCATAACTCAGCCAGCGCGCGGGGCGGCAACCATTTTTCGCCGCAGAAAGGCGATTTGGGTCTGGAGCGAGAGCCCCTTCGGGCAGATATCATGGCAGGCCAACAACGACATACAGCCGAACACACCGTTGTCGTCGCCAATCAAATCATAAAAGTCACTATCGGTTCGCATGTCGCGCGGATCGAGCCTGAACCGCCCGATCTGGTTCAGGCCGGCCGCACCGACGAAATCACCACGCATCTGCGCGGTCCCACAGCCCGCTATGCAACACCCGCATTCCGTGCAGCGCTCCAGCTCATAGATCGCCTCGGCGGTTTCCGGCGCCATCGCCTGTTCAGCTGCGCCGAGATCGACGTCGGTGTTCAGATGTACCCAGGCCTCCAGTCGCTCACTCATCCCCCGCATCCACTTGCCGGTATTCACCGAAAGATCGCCAATCAACTCGAACACCGGCAGAGGCGCCAGGCTGGTCTCGCTACCCAGATCTTTGGTCAGGGTGCGGCAGGCCAGGCCCGGACGCCCATTGATGATCATCGCGCAACTGCCACAGATACCGGCACGGCAAACGAAATCAAATTGTAGCGACGGTGCCTGGGTTTCGCGGATCTCGGTCAGCGCGAGGTACAAGGTCATGCCATCGGCTTCATCGATCTCGAAGGTCTCGACCCGCGGTACGCTAGCGGGATCACCGGGTGTGTGACGGAGGATGCTGAAGGTCAGGCGGCGCGGCGTATCAGAGGGCTTGGTCGTCATGACTCGACGGTCTCCTCGTTCTCGGCCAATCGTGCATTACGGCCCTGCAGCCCGGCTGGCAACTTGGTTCGGAATGGCATCAGCGTCTCTTCCAGTACATCAGCTTGCATCGCCCCGTCTGCGAACTTTTTTCGGCAGGCTCTGATCTCGGCCTCACGCTGTGCCGTATCTGGGTGAGGAATGTGGTCATGGGCACCGTAGCCGCGCCAACCGGGGGGCATCTCCATGCGCATGACGTCGAGCGGTTCATAGGCCAGGGTCGGTAGCAGGTCGTCGGTCTGAGGCCAGGTCGCCAGCGTCCGGTTCAGCCACTGCGCATCATCGCGATGCGGATAATCGGTACGGTAGTGCGCACCACGGGATTCTGTCCGTTGCAGGGCACCAAGCGTAACCGTCAACGCCAACTTGAGCATGCGTCGCAATCGATAGGCCCCGACCAACTCCGGATTTGCCGCACGGGTGCGCGTCTTCACCCTCAGCCGTTGGCTGCGGTCCGCCAGCACCTGCAATGCATCGAGCGCCTGCCGCAGCTCTTCGCCACTGCGAAAAATGCCCACCTTGCCGGTCATGACATCGCGCATCTGGTTTGCCAATGTCGAAGCATCTTCGTCCCCAGGGCTATTGATCAATGCATCCAGCGACGCATTCTCACGTTCCCAGAAATCACGAATCAGGCCGGTCGAAAGCAACTGATCGTTGGCTATTTCGTCGCAATAGTCCGCGACCGTCTCACCGACGATCATGCCCGCCACGACGGTCTCGGCCACCGAGTTACCACCTAGCCGGTTGAACCCGTGAAGATCCCAGCACGCCGCCTCGCCACAGGCGAACAACCCGCGAAGGCCGGCACTCTCACCGCGATAGTCGGTCCGAATCCCACCCATCGAATAATGCTGCGCCGGGCGCACGGGAATATAGTCTCGCGCTGGATCGATACCGAGGAAATATCGACAGATTTCCTTGACCTCACGTAACCGTCGGTTGATGTGCTCTTCACCCAGCAGGGTGATGTCGAGCCAAACGTGTTCGCCATAACGATTCGTGACGCCATTGCCCTTGGCGATGTGTTCTTCGATGCGGCGCGAGACCACATCACGCGACGCCAGCTCTTTTTTCTCCGGCTCGTAGTCCGGCATGAACCGATGACCGTTCGCGTCACGCAACAGGCCGCCATCACCCCGGCAACCCTCGGTGACCAGGATGCTCGCCGGAAAGATCCCGGTTGGGTGGAACTGAACCGCCTCCATATTGCCCAGCGCCGCGACGCCCGTCTCCAGCGCAATCGCCGCGCCCATACCCTCGTTGATCAACGCATTGGTGGAGATCTGATAGATACGACCGAAGCCGCCGGTGGCGATAACGGTGGCCTTGGCGACATAAGCGATCAGCTCGCCCGTGATCAGATTCCTCGCGATCACCCCATGGCACCGACCCGCATCGTGGATCAGCGCCACCGCCTCGATACGTTCGTGCACCGGGATCTGCATGGCGATCGCGCGATTACTGACGGCAAACAGCATCGAATGACCGGTGCCGTCGGATACAAACGACGTGCGCCACTTCTTGGTGCCACCAAAATCCCGCGCCGTGATCAGTCCATGCGCTGCGTCACGCTCGCATATCGTCTGGTGCTGGCCGTTGATAACCACGTCGCGGTCGCCGCGGCTGACGCGATTCCACGGCACACCCCAATGCGCGAGTTCACGGACCGCCTTTGGCGCCGTCTCGACAAACATCCGCACGACATCCTGATCAGCGCCCCAATCACTGCCGCGAACCGTATCGGCGAAGTGGATATCCTCGTTGTCGCCCGCACCCATCACGGTATTCGCCAGGCTGGCCTGCATGCCACCTTGGGCAGCCGCTGAATGCGAGCGTTTGGCCGGCACCAGGCTGAGCACAATCACATCGTGACCGCGGCGCCGCGCGCCGATCGCAGTGCGTTGGCCCGCAAGCCCACCGCCCACCACCAACACGTCTGTGACGATACGTTTCATCCGGCGTCTCTTGCCTGCGGAACGGTTGCGTGACCCTTGACGCGATCACCAGCGACTGGTTGATAGCGCTCGCCGGCCTGCTCGCGATGCTGGTAACCGTTATTCATTTCCACCGCGAGGGTCACCAGCCCAAGGCTAATGAGGCCGACAATGATTCCCCACATCACCCGCCGCAACGTCGTACGTGAAACGCCGTCGCCGCGCTCCGATTGAAACCAGTTCCATTTCACCGCGAGCCTATAAAGACCGATACCGCCATGGAGTTCGACAGCAAACAACAACACCAGGTAAATCGGCCACATTCCTCCCCAGACGCGATCTGCGGTCTGGTAAGGACCAATCTGGTCGGGGTTTGCCAGCATAAAGACCAGGTGGGCTGACCCAAGAAACAGGAGCGCAAAACCGGTCACCACCTGAACGAACCACAGGCCTGTGTCGCCATGCTGCAACTGGCGCTGGTGAGCCATAAACGTTTTGAACTGCTGGTAACCCGACGGAAACTTGCGCATCGCGAGCGCCGCGTGCAGCACGAACAGCAGCAGCACGACCGCCACGACGAGCGAAACCAGCCATGGTCTCGCCTCGCCGAACAGATACAGTCCTTCGAAAGCCTTTGTCACCGTGTACATCGCATCCTTCGATATCAGTATCGAGGACACGAACAGCATGTGCACCCACATGAAGATCGCCAACAGGAGGCCGCTGACGCCTTGCGCTATATCCAGCTTTGCCGGCCAACGACTCTTGTTGCCGTATTGCGCCAGTGCCGGACTGCGCAACAGCAAATCATCAGACTTCATGCCCTACTCCAGCAGGAAGATCACGCTCCGACCAGCCGGTTCCTCAGGACCCGTAAAATTGAGCGCAACGGCACCCTCGCGGCACCGGTTTCTGGACATCCTGCCGTAACGGCATGGGCACGAACACCAACCCAGATCAAAGTATTACCAAATACTTCTAAAAACCTTTTTGCCGCCAGTGGACATTCACGGCGATGACATTTTTCAGGCATGACAAAGCCCCGTCGGCATCCATGCCAACGGGGCTTTACGGGAATTAAGAACCCGACGAATCCTTGTCAGTTAACGCTCAGCTTTCCCTGTCGAGTTCTAAGTTACCGCCAGATAAGCACATCATCAAATCACCACATTCCCTAAGTGCTATTGACATACTACAGCGGAGCGTCTTCAGGTGGACAAATAAGGAAATGCTTTCACCGTTGCACCGCGGCTAATGCAAGGCCGGGCCGTGTGCACTGCGACGAGGCCAGGGCGACGGCTGCTGTCAGCGCCTGCGCCAGTGGATTCCCTTTGCCGAGGGCGAACACCATGGCGGCATTAAAGACATCACCCGCGCCGAGCGTATCGACCACCTGTGGCAGCTGCGGCGCGGGCACATGCAACAACTGCCCGTCGGCCGCCATGGCCCAGGCACCCTGGGAACCCCAGGTGCAGGTCGCGACAAGGCCATCCGGTAACTGGCACAGCAGGCTTTCGGCATCGGTAAAGCCCCTCGCCTGCGCGTAGTCATGTGAAAAAAGCAACAGGTCGGCGTGGTCAAACACCGCCTCGATACCTGGCCGGGGCTTTTCCACCTCCAGCGACACCGGCACACCACCGGCCTGGCGCACGCGCCGCAACATAGCGGCCAACTGATCGACGGCACGCCCTTCGAAATGGATCCAGTCATACACGCTGAGATCGAGCGCCATGAACGCCTCGGCGCTGTATTCCGGCAAGTCGCGGTAATGCACGATCGAACGCGTCCCGTTCGCCCCGCTCAACGTGACGTAAGAGGTCGGTGGAACTCCTGCGGGATGGCGCAGGGCCGGCGAGGTAACGACCCCGTACTGGCGGAATGCCGCATCGATGACAGGTGTATCTGGCGCAAGGCTGCCGGCCCAGGCCACGTCGACACCCAGCTGAGCGAGCACGACGGCAGTGTTGGCGGCATTGCCGCCCAAGCGCTGGGACTGCTCGGTCGCGCGCACCTCGCTGTCTTCCGACGGATAAGTCGGGACCGTGTTGACGATGTCCAGCGTCGCCACACCAACACACAATACCCGCATCAGGTTTCGCCGTGCGTCCGATCAGCCGCAGCGGCCCAGCGTGCCGACATCTTATCGGTCGCCATCGCTCGCCACCGCGGTAACAGCCGGTGTTGCATCGGCAGCCTTGGCCGACCGGTCTTTCGCCATCAGCACGTAAAGCGACGGCAATACAAACAACGTAAACAAGGTGCCGATCGCCATGCCGCCGACCAGTACCAGACCAATCGAGTTACGCGCGGCAGCGCCGGCGCCGGTCACCAGCACCAGCGGAAAATGGCCGGCGATGGTGGCGACGCTGGTCATCAGCACCGGACGCAGGCGAATCATCGCCGCATCGTGAACGGCATCGAGCTTATTGACACCCTGCTCTTGCAGCTTGTTGGCGAATTCGACGATCAATATGCCGTTTTTGGCGATCAGGCCGACCAGCGTGACCAACCCGACCTCTGCGTAGATGTTCATCGTCGTCGTCCAGCCATTCGTCCAGTACGCCATGTTGGGGTCCGGCATCTTCAGCACCGTAAAGATCAACGCGCCGAACATCGCCAGCGGTACCGAGCCGGCAAGGATCACCAACGGATCGCGGAACGAATTGAACTGCACCGCCAGCACCATGAAGATCATCAACACGGCCAGCGTAAACGCCGGCAGAAACTTGTTACCTTCGGTGCGCAGTTGGCGCGACTCACCGGTATAGTCAAAGCCATAGCCCGGCGGCAATATCTCGCGTGCCGCATCTTCCAAAAATGACAGCGCATCGTCGAGTGTGCGCGTACTGACACCTGAGAGCTTGACCGCGTTGAGCTGCTGGAAGCGGTTGAGCGACCGCGCGACCACCGAATGCTCGATGCGCGCCACTGACGACAGCGGGACCATGCGTCCATCCGGCGTCGCAATATGGATGTCACCGAGTTGCTCACTGGTAAGCCGATCGACCCGTTGAACCAACGGGATGACTTTGTAGCTGCGGCCGTCCATATTGAAGCGGTTGACAAAATTACCACCGGTCGCGACGGCGAGGTCAGCACCGACCTGCGAAAGATCAAGTCCCAGGTCCGCAAGCCTGTCACGGTCGAACACCACCCTTGCCTGAGGCTGATCGAATTTCACATCGATCGATGGCGGAAACGCGAACAGCCCGCTCTGCGCAGCGCGCTCTTGGAGGGTCTGGGCGAACTCGAGCAGGTACTCGGTATCGGCGGTCGTCGTGATCACGAACTCGACCGGAAAGTTGCTGCCACCGGGCAGCGCCGATGGCTGGGTCATAAACACCTGGATGCCCGGCACCTTGGATATCTGCGCCTGCACTTCGGGCATGATCTGGGTCACAGTGCGGTCACGCTCAACCCACGGCTTGACCACCACGCCGCTGAAGCCGTCCGCGCCAAGCGTTGCGCCGACCGAAGGGGGGAACAGCAACTGAAAGGTCAGCGCAGCCTCCGGGACATCCAGCATGACTGCCTCTGCCGCCTCGGCGTAAACCGAGTTCTGATCCGAGGTCGCGTTGGCCGCCGTGTTAATGATGCCGAACATCACGCTCTGATCTTCGGTCGGCGCCAACTCCTTGGGCGAGAACGAATACATCGGGATCGCGCACAGGGTAACGATGACCCAAACCAGATAGACCGCGGGTCGTGCCTTCAAGGTGGCCCCGAGCGTGCGACCATAGGCCTCGCGCAGGCGATCGAAGCGATGATTAAGCCAGCCGGTCAACCCGCGCTCTTCGTCGGCCGCGCTGCGCAATAGCTTCGCGGCCATGGTCGGCGACAGCGTCAACGCGACTACCCCGGAAATCGCCACCGCCCCGGCGAGTGTGAACGCAAACTCGCGGAACAACGCCCCGGTCAGGCCACCTTGCAGGCCGATCGGCACATACACCGCGACCAGTGTCATGGTCATCGCGATAATCGGGGCGACCAGCTCCCGCGCGCCTAGCAGTGCCGCTTCTCGCGGCGTGCGCCCCTCGCGCAGGTGTCGCTCGACGTTCTCGACCACCACGATGGCATCATCGACCACTAGCCCCACCGACAGGACGATGGCCAGCAAGGTCAACAGGTTGAGCGTGAAGCCAAACACCTGCATCAGGAAAATGCCGCCGATCAACGACACCGGAATCGCGAGCACCGGCACCAGCACCGAGCGCACCGAACCAAGAAACAGGAAGATCACGGCAACGACAATCAACAGGGTCTCAACTAGCGTTACCGAGACCTCGGTGATTGCGTCACTGACGTACTGCGATGCGTCGTAGCCAATGCTTGCATCGAGGCCGGTCGGCATCTCTCTTTTCAAACGTTCTAACTCTTCTCGCACACCGCCGATGACATCGATGACGTTGGCATTGGGTTGCGGGAACACGCCGGCAAACACCGCGGTGTCGCCCGAATAACGGACCACCGTGTCATAGTCTTCGGCGCCCAGCTCGACCTTGGCGATATCCTGCAACCGCACGATGGTGTCGTCGGCCTGATATATCACCAGACGGCGAAAGGCCTCGGGATCATTGATATCGGTGTTCGCCGCCAGATAGGTCTGGACCAACGCGCCCTTGGTGCTGCCGATCGCGGCCAGGTAGTTATTCGCCGACAATGCACGGCTCACCTGCGCCGGGCTGATACCCAATGCCGCCATGCGTGCCGGCTTTAACCAGACCCGCATGGCATAGGTACGGGCGCCAATGATCTCGATGCGCTGCACACCGTTCACCGCCGACAGCCTCGGCTGGACGACACGCGTCAGGTAGTCGGTGATCTGCTCCGGCGACAGGATCTCGGACCAGAAACTCAGGTAGGCGGCGGCGAATTCGGAATCGGCGGACTGCACACTGATCGCCGGCACCTGCGCCTCAACCGGCAGATCATTACGGACCTGATCGACCTTGGAGGAGATATCGGCAAGCGCCTTGGTCGAGTCGTAGTTCAATTTGAGCCGCGCGGTGATGATCGAAATGCCCTGCAGGCTCTTGGACTCGACGTAATCGATGCCCTCGGCCGCGCCGATCGCACGTTCCAGCGGCGTGGTGATGAAACCTCGCACCAGTTCGGCACTGGCACCAACGTAAACGGTCGAGATCTGCACCGACGCGTTTTCACTCAGCGGGTATTGGCGCACGGTGATCGACTGGGTCGCACTGAGGCCGGCGATGATAATCAGCAGATTGACGACCAGCGCGAGCACCGGTCGGCGAATGAAGAGATCCGTGAAACTGCGCATGACGATCTTCCTCAGGAGTCGTTCGGCCGAGGACTGAGCTGAGGCTGCGGTGCAAGCGTGTTATCGATCACCACCTGCGTGCCCGCACGCAGCTTGAACACGCCACTGGTCACCACCGTTTGCCCGGCCTTCAGGCCTTCCGTCACATCGACAAAATCACCGCGCGACTCGCCCAGTTGCACGAACTGTTGGCGAAGTACCTGCTGAGTCTCACCGGACTGCGCATCGGCTTTTTCCTCGACAACAAATACCGAATCGCCAAACGGCGCGTATAGAACCGCCGTGGCGGAAATTGGCAGGACGGTGCGCTGTTCCGGCTGCACGACGTCGACCTGTGCAAACATACCGGGGCGCAGTGCCTGTGACGGATTGGCAACCAGCGCCCGCACCCGCACGTTGCGCGTCACCTGGTCCACTTGCGGGCTAATCGCAAGAATCCGACCGGTAAGCGTGGCGTCTGTGTCGCCATCATTGTGCGTGCGCACCAACATGTCGGTAGCCAGCCGCCCAAGGTGTTGCTGCGGTACCGAAAAATCCAGATAGACCGGGTCGAGGGTTTGCAGCGGTACGATCGGATCACCGTCATTCAGGATCTGACCAAGGTTGACCAGGCGCAGGCCCAACTGGCCGGCAAACGGCGCACGCACCGTCTTTTTGGCGATCTGCGCCTGGATCACGCCGACCTGGGCGACTGTCTCCTTGAGCAGCGCCTCGGCCCGGTCCACCGCATCGTCAGACGCCAAATCGCGCTTACCCAGCTTACGCACACGCGTAACATCGGCCCGGGCGAGCGCAGCCGCGGCCTCCGCCGCGGCGAGTTGGGCGGTCTCACTACTGGTATCGAGCTGCAACAGGCGGTCGCCGGCCTCGACCGCGGTGCCGGATTCAAACGCGATCTCGGTGACCCGCCCGCCGATCTCGGCACTGACGGTGACCCCCTGCACGGCCGACACCGTCGCCGTGGCGCTAATGACCTGTTCCCATTGCGTTTGTTCAACAGCCATCGCCGTCACCGTCTCGGGCGGCAACGCCATATTTTCCGCCGCCTCACCCATGGCCGTGAATTGACCGAGCTTGGCGTAAACAACGGCGCCGATAACGATCGCGACAGCAATCGCTGTTAGGACAATTTTCTTAACCATGATGAACCTGAAAAAAGTACGACGACTGTCGGCCCGACGAGACTGGCTGGCGGGCACAGCAAGACCCTCTAAGGACCGACGAAAAGTTCACGACCCGACTGAAAGGCGGTCGCCGGGCAATTGTATCAATAACTGGATAACGGGATGATCCTGCGAAGCGCAGGTCTATCGCCGGCCGGGCCCACAGCAGGTCCGGGTGAGGTCAGCCAAACACCACATCGAAGCAACAGGCGTTTGCACCGGTCGCCATGCAACTGATCTCTGTGACTGTGGTGCCCGGCGAGACGAGTCGACTGAAGATACGCTCAAAGGTCGCGCTGTAGTAACCGCACAACGGCACATCCGCCTGTTCCGCGCGGGCAAGCGGTGAATTCTTGATCGTCAGCAGCATGCCGCCGGGCCTGGATTCCAGGGAAAACTCGCCGCTTCCGGCGAAGGTCCAGGCGTGCGCGGCAATTGCCTTACCGAGCACGCGACTCGCTAGCCAGCGTGGCAATATTTTCAACAAACGTTGAGCGAACATCGGGATGCGCTTGGCGAGAATGTAGTCTCCGGTCAACTGCCCGGCGAGATCAGCCACTTGGGCGAATGCGGCTTCCCCCAAACGCCGGCGGCCCGCCCGATGCAATGCCATCACATCACGCTCATCGAGCATGCTGCCCGGTGGTTTCTGCAGGTGATGGAGCAATGCCGCATCGGCAAAAACCCCCCGCATGACTTCCTCACCGTGCAGTGTTGCCAATGCCTCAGCGATGCGTGTGACCGCATTCGGCCCGATGCGACCCGCGCTACTTGCCGCTGACGGGGCTGCCGCCCCGTCGGCGGCAACCGCCATCGACCCGGCGGTTTCTACATCCTGGCCCATCAGGCCGTGGTGGTAGACGCGACTTCCTGGTCCTGGCGCGGCCTCGTTGTCAATGCATCGAGGGTTGCCTCATCCAGCTGCTCATCAGTGCCACCGCACGCCTTGACCGTTTCACTACGTTCCGCGGCTTTGCGTTCGAGCACCTGCGACTTCACAGCGGCCTTGCGCTCGGCCTTGCGTTGCTGTCGCTCGGCCATCGCTTCCCAATCGGCCATCTGCGCCGGCGCGACCTCTCGATTCTTGTCGAAATGGAAATCCACACCTTTCTTCGACTGCGGCCCCCAATAGTTGACCTTGCCAAGATCGTAGAACGTGCGCTGAAAGCCGGCCTTGAGAAACGCCTTGAGACAGCCCAACAGGTAGCGACGACGGTACCCCGTCCCGCGCCAGGGGTAGTGGAACAGCGCCTTGATCATGTAGAAACGCCGATAGTTGGCCATAACGCGGTCCAACAGCGTTGCCCGATCCATCGCGGCAGGCCGCATGATCGGCGTGACGAAATTATATTTCTCATAGTCGAAGACTTCGACTTTGTCGCCCAACTCCTGGAACAGCGGCGAGAAAGGCCACGGCGTATACATCGACCAATTCGCCAAGTCCGGGTTCCACTCGCGAGCAAACCGGTACGTCTCTTCGAGCGTTTCTTCGGTCTCGTTGTCGAGGCCGACAATAAACTGGGCCTCGGTGAAAATGTCCGCCTCGCGCAGCAGCTGAATAGCGCGCTTGTTTTCTTCGACCTTGGTCTCTTTGTTGAACAGATCCAGTTTCATCTGGGCAGCCGCCTCGGTCCCCAGAGACACATGCACCAGGCCCGCTTTTCGATACAACGGCAGGTAATCGACATCGCGCATGATGTCGGTGACACGTGTATTGATGCCCCATTGCACTTTTTCAGGGAGGCCTCGGGCGATCAGCTCCTCACAGAATTCAATAAACTTCTTCCGATTGATAGTCGGTTCTTCATCCGCAAGGATGAAAAAGCCAACCTCATGTTCATTGACCAGTGTCTCGATCTCATCGACCACGGCCTTGGGATCCCGCACACGATAATCACGCCAGAATTTCCACTGTGAGCAGAATGAACAGGTAAATGGACAGCCGCGGGCCATGTTGGGAATGGCGACACGTTTGCCAAGCGGGATATAGATGTATTTTTCCCATTCCAGCAGCGACCAATCCGGGGTCAGTGAATCCAGGTCCTTGATGGTTGGCGCGGCCGCCGTTGCGGTGATTTCCGTGCCTTCTTGATACGCAAGGCCCAGAATCTCACCTCGAGACTCTGGCCACCTGCCCTCGTCCACTGCGCGCACGAAGTTGAGGAAAATCTCCTCGCCTTCACCACGAACGATCGCATCGATCCAGGGCGCTTCGGACAAGACCTGGTTGAACATGAAAGTGGCATGCACGCCGCCCAGCACCGTGACGGTATCCGGCTTCACGTCTTTTGCGATCTCTAACGCACGTTCCGCCTTGTAGATCGATGGCGTGATTGACGTCGCGCCGACGATATCCGCTTGCGCCTCCTCGAGACGTTCACGCAATGCGTCGTCGCTGAGATCATTGGTCATCGCATCGATGAAGATGATGTCGTCATACCCAGCGGCTTTTAACGGCCCTGTCAGATAAGCGACCCAGGCCGGCGGCCAATTTCCAGCGATCTCGGCGCCGCCGGAATGATAATTCGGGTGAATCAGAACAATGCGCATAGTTTTCTCCCGGCTCGCAGGCCGCCCCGTTCGGAAAAGAGCAGGCGCCCCACCTCAAGTGTCTCTGAATATTGACAGGTCTATTGTCTACACTTCTTGACACATGTCAAACAGCGGCTTGACAGCAGGAGGAAAACGATCGGCAAAGCCAGCGTGGCCGACCTTGGAGCCAGACCGGGATAACGCTATTGCATAGCGCGGAACAGCAGCATCAGCCGTTTGGCGTGGGATAGCTTTTCGAGGAAAACCCGCGGTTCAGAGCCTGAATGCAGAAAATCACTAAACCCCGGCAACTGGTCAACATCGATACCGTCCAGCTCGACAAACCCCATGCGCCAATCACCAAATTCACGCTTGGCCAGCGGCCCCTGGAACAAAAGCTCGATTCGATGATGTCTTGGGTCGCGCTGGATACTGCTGAAAACCTGGAGCACGTGCTCCTGTGTGCCTTCGAGGACCTGAAAGAAAGAGTCATCGCGATGCAGTAACAGCCCGGTCAAATTATTGGACTGATTCCGGTGGGAGGCTTTGCTCAGCAGGGTTTTCAACTCGGCGGGGGTAAAGTGACTGGTCTCGGTGCTGACGTAACCAAGGTGGTAGAGCATGACGAAACCCAGTCGTGTAGTGGCGACCGTCCATGAGGCCAGTCCTTGTCTTAAATAATACCCTGTTCACAGCGAACATGTGCGTCAGAGCGCATAAAAATGGGCATATTTTTGAATTTGCCCAGGTTTTTTGATTGACATCGGGCTTGTTGGTGGAATGATAGTCAACTATAGTTGACACTTTAATTAGTATCTTTGTCTTGACAGTTTCACGAGGTGGCGACCAGCCGGGGCGAGCAACACTCCCCGAAGCGCCAACCGACAATCCCGGAGGAGCCCATGACGCCAGCTGTCCCACCCAACACCACGAACGACACCACCGCCCAGGCGAAACGCGACACCCTGCTCACGCCACGCTTTTACCGGACCGATTACAAAGCGCTCGATCGGCTTGATATCAGTTCGGTCCAGACCGAGTGGGACCAGATGATGGAGGAATTTCGCGCGGACAAAAATCGCGAGCATTTCCGCAAAGAAGTGGATTTCGAAGGCGAGATGCATGACCTGTCGGACGAACTCCATGAAGAGTTCCTGGATTTTCTAACGAGTTCGGTAACCGCGGAATTCTCAGGCTGCGTTCTCTATAAAGAAATCGAAAAAAATGTCTCGAACCCCGAGATAAAGGAACTCATGGGCGCGATGGCGAGAGACGAATCACGCCACGCAGGCTTTATCAATAGGGCCCTGAATCATCTCGGTGTGGCGGTAGATCTTGGCTTCCTCAAGCGCGCCAAGAGTTACACCTATTTCCGCCCCAAGTTCATCTACTACGCCACCTACCTTTCCGAGAAGATTGGTTATGCGCGATACATCACTATCTACAGACACCTGGAAAGGCACCCGGAATACCGCTTCCACCCTATCTTCAACTGGTTCCAGGAATGGTGTGATGACGAGTTTCGCCATGGCGAAGCCTTCGCCCTGATCATGCGGGCCAACCCGAAACTGTTGCGCGGCATCAACGTCGCCTGGATCAGATTTTTCCTGCTCGCCGTTTACGCAACGATGTATGTCCGCGACCACACCCGGCCGCAGCTATACCAGGGACTGGGCATCGATCCGACCGAATTCGACTACAAGGTCTTCGAAATCACCACCGAGATCACTCGACAGACTTTCCCCTTGATGCTCGATACCGATAACCCAACGTTCCGTCGGGGCCTGGAAAAACTGCATGGCTTGAACCTCAAGATCGAGGCGGCAAAGGCGCGTGGCGGCATCATTGGTCGCTTACAGCAGGCCCGTTATGCAGCAACCGCTGCACTGGTGTTCGGTCGGCTTTATCTGCTACCAACCAAGCCCAACACGATGCCGACATCGGTGCGGGTCGCACCGGCCTGGTAAATCAACGTTGCAGTGGATCACTCGTGGCCTGAAAAGGCCACGTTTTTCGACCAACAAGAAAGCCGAAAACCGCGCCTCAGTCGGCCCCGATATCGTAACGGGCCAGCTTCATGTAGAGGCTTTGCCGACTCAAGCCGAGCATTTTGGCCGCGGCACTGCGATTACCGGCCGTCGTCGCCAATGCCGCCTCGATATAGTGCCGCTCCACGACACCTACCGTCTCGCTGACTAGGCGCTTGAGCGACGTTTCCCCCAAGCGTCCCGTCAACGAATGCAGCACCGTCAGCAACTGCTTTTGGCGCTCGACGAACTCCGGTAGTTCCTGTTGCCTCGAAACCAGCTTGATGTTGCTCGTTCCTGTTTCGACCTTCCGCAACGCTTCTGTCATGAACACGTCCATTCCGGCTGCTGCTCCTGCAACGGCTCCGAGTGATTAATCGCAATGGAGTTCAAAGAACTCATTAAACTTGCCCTGTGTAACGCATGCGTTCAGCAGCCGCTGCTGGCAAACGCGTCCGGCCAGCGGGCGTCTCCCCTATCAGGGACGCACCACCCCAAGCAGATGTGCCAGATCTTTGAAGAAGATACGCATGTGCGCAGCCGGCTTGGTCCGCACAAGTCGCTTGTGCATGTATGACTCCCAGGTTAGGTATTGGACATCAGGATCACGGCACATACTGACGAAGCGCTCTCTGCGCTTGTCGTTCGCATACCAAAAACGTTGCAACATACCCAGCGCCCAAAACACCTTGCCATGGCTGCGCATGAAGCGTTTACGAGCAACCCGCAGGGCGGCAGGATCTGCACTTTGGATAAACTCACCCACCGCTTCCGCCGCAAGTCGTCCACCCGTCATGGCGTAGTAGATCCCCTCGCCCGACGCCGGCGCAACGACGCCCGCGGCATCGCCGGCCAGTACTACGTTGCGCTTATCATCCCACCGCTTCATCGGTTTCATCGGAATCGGTGCGCCTTCGCAACGCACCGTCTTAGCCTCGTCTAGACCGATGGTCTTGCGCAGGTCCCGAACCGCGCCGCGCAGGGAAAAGCCCTTGTGCGCAGTGCCGACGCCGATGCTCATCTTGTCACCGTGGGGGAATACCCAGGCGTAGAAATCGGGCGACAGCTTGCCCTGGTACCAGACATCGCAGCGCTGCGGATCGAAATCCTGCATCGCTCCGGCCGCTGGCGTCTCGACAATTTCATGATAGGCCGCTACCCACGGCACTTGTTTGACGTCCGGCAAGGCCTGACGTGCAACCCGCGACTTCGCGCCATCCGCTCCGATGACGGCTTTGGCCTTGACGGCAACCTGCTGCGGCTCACCGTCTTGTTGCGGCGTCGTGTAACGCACGATGACCTGCCCATCATCGGTTCTCTCGATTGTTTCGAATGTGCCAACCCGCAGATCGGCACCGGCTGCCTTGGCCCGTTCACGTAACCAGGGGTCGAACACGTCGCGGTCGACCATCCCGACGAACCCCCCATCGATCGGCATATCCACCGTCTTGTCGCTGGGCGAGACCATGCGGGCCGAGCGAATCCGCGCGACCAACAGATCGCCTGGAATGGCGAACTCTTCGATCAGTATTGGCGGAATCGCGCCACCACAAGGCTTGATGCGCCCACCGCGATCCAACAACACAACCTGCAGACCTTGTCGCGCGAGATCCGTCGCGGCCGTCGCGCCAGCCGGCCCACCGCCTACGACAACTGCGTCAACCTTTTCCAATGTCGTCTCCATCGCTTGCATTACGCCCCCGATCGTCCGTCAACCAAGTCTGCGAGTTCGGCATCGCCAAACATCGCTACCCCCTTTGCATCATCGGTCTGTTCCGGTGCGTGCACGGACAGCGCCAGCACGGCAGCAACGATGAACAGAATCGCTTCAGCACAAAAAACAATGGCATAGGCCACTTCAGGCGCACCGAAAAACAGCCGCGCACCGTCGACTGCAACCGTGCCGAGAAATCCACCCAAGCCAAACGCTATGGCTTGTGCCGCACCCCAAAGCCCCATCCGCAATCCTTCCCGGCGCGCACGGCCGTGACCGGCAAGCGCCATCATCGAACCGATCGCGGCGACTGCAAACGCGCCGTTCGCCACACCAAGCCCGAACACGCTGGCCTTGAGCGGCCACGCAGGGCCGACGAAGCCGCCAAATGCGATCGAAAACAGCGCCGCCGCGGAGGCCAGACAGCCAACAACGGTCCACCGCTTGAGCGCGCTGTGCCGACCGCGCTTTAGCACCGTCCCAGTCACCGCGACGATGATCATGCCGAGCAGCACGCCGGCATGCTGCAGCCCCGAAAGTTGGGTCGATTCGCCCGGTGTCATCTCGAAGACCAGGCCTGCAAACGGTTCGAGAATCAGGTCCTGAGCGCTATAGGCCAGCATCGACACGAACACGAAGATCGTGAAGCGACGGGCCTCTTGCTCCTGCCATACCTCAGCAAGTGCCGCGCGAAAATTTGGCTTCTCAGCGGCCTGATCTTCGTCCGTTGCAACGGGAGACGTGCTGTTCTCCAGGTTGTACATGGCCAACACAGTCACGATGACCGCGATCAACGCGACGACGCCGGTGACCAGCACCAGCCGTTGCGGTGAGAATGGATCGAGAAAGTGTCCGGCTACTCCCGCCGTCACCGCGAACCCGACGATCATCATCACCCAGACGATGGTCGCCGCCGCCGCGCGACGCCCTTCATCGACGCGCTTGGCCAGAAAGACCAGCAGCGATGTCCCGCCGGCGCCAACACCCAAGCCGATCAACACGAAACCGATGAACGCTACGACGGTACCCCAGAAGACATCGACGCCCATCAGCGCCGTACCGACGGCCGCCGTAACGCCGCCCAGCGCCAACACGAACATACCGCCGACAATCCACGGTGTACGTCGACCGCCGACGTCCGAGCCGTAGCCGAATCGCGGCCGGCTCATCTGGATCGCGTGATGCAATGCCACTAACGCACCGGGCAGCATCGCCGGCAATGCAAATTCGACCACCATCACGCGGTTCATGGTCGACGTGGTCAACACGACGATCGCGCCAAGTGCCGCCTGGATAAGGCCCAGGCGAATAATGCCCAGCCAACCTAACGAACCTGCCTGTGTCATCAGAGAGCTCCCCCAACGATGCCTTGTACGGCGAACGCACTCGCGAGCATGCCGAGCACATAGAGCGACACGCCGGTCGCGTTATACCAAGGCGCAAAACGTTTTGGATCGGTCAACAAGCGCCGCATCGCCGCCACCTGAGCGGCCAACACGCCTGCGACCAACGCCGCAAACAGCGACTGACCCCAAATAAGCAACAGTGCGATGACGATCAGTTGCGGCACCGCCATGGTCCAGCAAGCCAATCGCGCCGCGCGCTCTGGCCCGAGCTGCACGGGGATCGAACGCACACCCATTTGACGATCGCCGTCCAGCGCTTTGAAGTCATTCAAGGTCATGATGCCGTGCGCGCCGATGCTGTAGAGCAACGCCAACAGCAGAATGCGCTGATCGGGCATGGCACCACCGAGCATCACCGCTGCGCCGGTCACCCAGGCGAGCCCCTCATAGGACAGGCCAACAGCGGCATTACCCCACCACCCATTGAGTTTTAGCCGCAGCGGCGGTGCGCTGTAGGCCCAAGCCAACGCCATGCCAAGCAACGTGGCACCAAACACCCACGGCCCCAACAGGTATCCCACTAACAGGGACAGCGCCGACCAGGCAATCGCGAAATAAAGACCCCAACGACCAGGGACCCGACCGGAGGGTATCGGTCGATCCGGTTCATTGATCGCATCGACATGGCGATCGAACCAATCATTGACGATCTGGCTGGCGCCACAGACCAGTGGCCCGGCAAGCAAGACACCAACCAATGCGAGGCCCCAGTTCGCGGTGATCGACTCCCCGGAGGAGACCACACCGCACATGAACGCCCACATCGGCGGAAACCAGGTGACCGGTTTGAGCAGTTGTATAAGCGCAGAGGGCACGGGATACGCGCGCGCTGCAACAAGGGTCGCCGTGGATCGCATGAAGTGTAATCTAGACTTGTCTTTTCAGACTGTCAATCTAAATTGTCACTCAAATCTGTCTAGCCTGCTGGACTGCGAGTCGACTCGATCGGCCTGCACTGACGAAAATGTCAGTCTTCGAGGGTCTTTTCACCAAGACTGTAGCGATTGAGCTTCGCGTACAGGCCCTGACGACTAACACCGAGCAACTCGGCGGCCGAAGCACGATTGTCGCCAGTCAACTCCAACGCTGTCTCGATGCATAACTTCTCGACCAGGTCGGTCGATTGCCGAACGAGCTCCTTGAGCGGTACCCGTCCGACCTGTTGGGTGATCTGTTCAACCGAGCGCGGCAGTTGCGAATTGCTGCCGGTGTCACTCGCCAGGCGGCGCCCAACATCCCGAATAAAAAAGGCAAAACCGGATTGTTTGGCCTCTTCGTAGCTGCCGACAGAGATCTCGACATCAATCGTCGTGCCGAACTCACTGCGCAATTTGGTTGCGAACAATCGCACCGACGCGTGCTCGCGCAGGTTGTTCAGCAACACGTTGAGATCAACTTCGCTGCGCCCCAGCCAGCGATCGATCGACCGGCCCACGATCTGTTCTTCAGAGGCGAGCTGGGCGAGGTCGAGGAACGTTCGATTCGCCGTGCGAATGCGGCCATCCTTGTCGGTAAGCACCACCGCGTCCGGCGCATTCCGCATCACGCCATCCACGCAGGCCGCCGCCTCACCCACCGCCCCCGGCTTCGCCGGGCCCACGACAGACAGGCGGATCAGGTATCGGGATTCATCAGCCTGCCGCAGCAGGGTGGCGGAGACATCAAACTCCTGCTCCACGTCGGCAGAGTGTACCGAGGTACACGACGCGCGCCCTACGGCGCTGGCTTCCAACAGCAGGTCACGGAGGGCATCCACACCCTTCTTATCGACCCCTAACGGAAAGACCTTGCCGACGATAGAGCGCTTGCCACCACCCAGCAGCTTGTCGGCCAATGGATTCGCCTCGAGCACCCGTCGCGAGGTTTCATCAACAATAATAAGCGGGTCGCCTGCCATCTGAAACAACAGTCGATAGCGCACCTCGACGTTTCGCAGCTTCCAATAATCCTGCTCCAAGGCCTTTTGCGCGTCGAGTACCTGCTGCTGAAGAACCGCCACGGCACGCAGATCACGCCCGAACATCGCAACCCGGCCATCACGAAACACCGTTGCCGCGCCGTACCGCACCGGGAATTCACCCCCGTCTGGCAAGCGATGCGATAAGTCCCGCACAATCGTCTCCGCGCCAACGACGGCGCTGAGCAGCTCCTCGGCATTCTCGACGCTGTCGTCCGATACGGTATCGACCAGACGCTTGCCGACCAGCAGGCCCGCCAGCTTGGCCTCGAGATCAGCACTGGAAAACGTGGCCGCGGTGATTTTGCCGCGCTTGCTGATTGCCAATACGACGTCTGCGGAGGCCTCCAGAAGCGCCGCCAGACGCTCTTGGTCGATATCTTTCAGTACGGTTTTGCTGATCGGCAAGGCAGCTGTCCGGCGTCTAAGTTGGCAACGCGATATACAAAACGAGCCCGGTATCCCAGCGAAACCTAATGCCAGAAGCGGTGGCTTTACAGGCAGTTAAGACTTATCGTCAGAGAATGTCAAACTTTTTAGACTTTCTTGCTGTCACTTTTACTTGACAGCTGCGGCAGCCAAGTCTAAATTCGAAGCCATCTCCACGAGTTGAGCACCTCGAATGCCGTCAGCCGGAAAGCACCCCGCGCCGCTGTACACCCCAGAACAACGGCAACGCCGCGACGCCTCACCCTGGACCTTGGTGCAGGGGATACTCGCGCCGCTGCAGTTCCTGGTATTCCTTATAAGCCTCGGTCTCGTGCTGCGGTTTCTCGCGACCGGCGAAGGCCTGGCTGCCGCCACGATCTCGATCGTCGCCAAGACGATGCTGCTCTACACCATCATGATCACCGGGTCGATCTGGGAAAAGGTCGTGTTCGACAAGTACCTGTTCGCCAGACCGTTTTTCTGGGAAGACGTGTTCAGCATGCTGGTGCTCGGGCTGCACACCGCCTACCTCGCAGCGCTGTTTTTCAATCTCTTGGCAGCGCAGCAATTGATGTGGCTGGCACTCGCTGCCTATGCGGCCTACGTGATTAACGCCGGGCAATTCCTGATCAAGCTGCGCGCGGCGCGGCGTCAATCCGAAGGTGACTCGATGATCGACTCACCGCATCTGGAGGGTGCTCAGTGAGCGGCGTAATGCCCATCGCCGACGATCGGCTGCCGGTCGCAAGTGGTTGCAGTAGCCAGGAGATCCAACAGGAGTCAGGCCAGCGTGCCGTGTTTTGCGGCCTGACCTCGATCATCTGGTTACACCGCAAGATCCAGGATGCGTTTTTCCTGGTCGTAGGCTCACGTACCTGCGCCCATCTGATCCAGTCCGCCGCTGGCGTGATGATTTTCGCCGAGCCCCGCTTTGCCACCGCGGTCCTGCAAGATCGTGATCTGGCCGGCATGGCCGACTGCAATGAGGAACTTGACCGAGTCGTCGCGCAGGTCATCGACCGCCGCCCGGAAATCAAGACGATCTTTTTGGTCAGCTCATGCCCATCTGAGGTCATCAAACTTGATCTCGGCAACGCCGCCGAGCGCCTGTCTGGGCAATACCAGGGCCGGGTGCGATTTGCATCGTACTCGGGGAGCGGGATTGAAACGACCTTCACTCAGGGTGAAGACAGTTGCCTGAAGAGCTTGGTCAATGACCTACCCGCTGCCGCCAGTGATGACCGTTCATTACTTATCGTTGGCGCGCTGCCCGATGTGGTCGAAGATCAATTTGCCCGACTGTTCGAGCAACTCGGTATCGGGCCGATCCAATTCCTGCCCGGACGATCGATCGCAGACCTCCCCGCAGTCGGCAAGCACACCCATTACCTGTTGGCCCAACCCTATCTCGGCGATACAGCGCGGGCCCTCGATAAGCGCGGCGCTACAGGGCTTGAAGCACCCTTCCCGCTCGGCGCCGAAGGCACCAAGGCTTGGTTGCAGGCGGCGGCACGCGCTTGGGGCATCGACGAAACCCATTTTGAACAGACCATTGCAGCACCGATGGCACGTGCCGAACGCGCCGTTGCCGCCCATCGCGATGAACTACAAGGCAAGCGGCTGAGCCTCTTGCCAGATTCGCAGCTCGAGATCCCGCTGGCACGTTTTCTGAGTCGGGAATGCGGCATGCAGTTGGTCGAGGTCGGCACGCCGTTCTTGGACCGACGCCTGGCGACGGCAGAACTCGCCTTGCTGCCCGACGACGTGCGCATCACCGAAGGACAAGATCTCGATCGACAGCTGGACCGGGTACGCAAAGACCGTCCCGACCTGACCGTCTGCGGACTTGGCATCGCCAACCCGCTCGAAGCCGAGGGCCTGCGCACCAAGTGGTCGATCGAGCTGACGTTCACCCCAATCCAGGGCTTCGATCAGGCTGGCGACCTCGCCGGCCTGTTCACGCGCCCGCTGGATCGCCAACAGCGGATGAGGTTCTAGCGTAATGGAATTGACGTTCTGGACCTATGAAGGACCACCTCACGTTGGCGCGATACGCGTTGCCACCTCGATGCGTGACGTGCATTTGGTCCTCCACGCACCGCAGGGCGATACCTATGCGGACCTGCTGTTCACCATGATCGAGCGCCAGGAACAACGCCCGCCGGTCACCTACACGACATTCCAAGCCCGCGATCTGGGCCAGGATACCGCCGCACTGGTCATCAATACGCTGCGTGAAGCGGCGCAGCGCTTTCAACCCAAGCTGATGTTGGTTGCCGATTCGTGCACCGCCGAGCTGCTACAAGATCAACCCGGATCACTGGCAAGCGGCGCCAACCTGCCCGTGCCGATCATCCCGCTGGAACTCTCGGCCTACTCACGAAAAGAGAATTGGGGCGCCAGCGAGGCCTTTTATCACTTGGTTCGCGGTTTGCTTGCCGCGCGCGTGCCGAAACCGGGTACCGAACCGCAACAGCGAAGCGTCGATCAACGCCCGACGGTCAACCTGCTAGGGCCCAGCGCCCTGGGTTTTCGTTGCCGCGACGACATTGTCGAAGTCCAGCGCCTGCTTGCTGCCGTCGGGGTCGACGTCAACGTCACGGCGCCACTCAACGCGACACCGGCTGACCTACTACGCATCCCGGAAGCCGATGCGAACATCTGCCTATATCCCGAGGTCGCGAAAAGCACCTGCAACTGGCTGCAACGGGCGTTCCGTCAACCGACCATCACGACCGTCCCGATCGGGGTTGGCGCGACCTGCGATTTCCTGCGCGAGATTGGCGAGGTCCTAAACGTCGATGTAACGCAGGCGATCGACGCCGCCCATTCGCGCCTTCCCTGGTACTCACGCTCGGTCGATTCAACCTATCTGACCGGCAAGCGGGTATTTATTTTTGCCGACGCAACACATGCCGTCGCCGCCGCGCGGATTGCGCGCGATGAATTGGGTTTTGATGTCGTGGGCCTCGGCACCTATTCGCGAGAACTGGCCCGCGAGGTTCGCACGGCCGCCGCCGACTTCGGCCTGGAGCCATTGATCACCGACGACTATCTCGAGGTCGAAAAGCATATCGCCGAGGCGCACCCCGAACTCGTGCTCGGCACCCAGATGGAAAGGCACATCGCCAAGCGGCTCGGCATCGGTTGCGCAGTGATCTCCACGCCTGCCCACGTCCAGGACTACCCGGCGCGCTATTCACCCCATATGGGTTTTGAAGGCGCGAACGTGATCTTCGATAGCTGGGTCCATCCGCTCATGATGGGACTGGAAGAACACCTGCTGACGATGTTCCGCGAAGACTTTGAATTCAACGACGACGCCGCCCCGTCGCACCTTGGCGGGCTTGCCGCGCCGGTGCAGCAGCGACCAGCGGCGAACGACAAGGGACCCCAAGACAGCACCGATGGCGTTGCATGGGAGAGCGATGCCGAAAAAGAGCTCAAAAAGATCCCGTTCTTCGTGCGCGGCAAGGCCCGCCGCAACACGGAACGATTTGCTCAAGAGAATGGCGTTATTCGTATCAGCGTAGAGACCTTGTATGAAGCAAAAGCACACTTCAGCCGTTAAATCGGCCAACGTGAACGTCGTGCTGGTCACGCTCGACAATCATCTGAGCGGCGCGGCCGAGCGCGCCGGTCAGGGGCTGGCGCAAGAATTCCCTGGCCTCAACCTGCAGATGCACGCGGCCGCCGATTGGGCCCATGACAGCGATTCACTGGCGCAATGCCGAAGCGACATCCAGCACGGCGACATCATCGTCGTGACCATGATGTTCATGGAGGAGCACATCCAGTCGGTGCTGCCCGATCTACAGGCCCGGCGCGACGGCTGCGATGCGATGATCTGCTGCATGTCTGCCGCAGAGGTCATGCGCCTGACCCGTATGGGCCGCTTCCGCATGGACGGTGAACAGAGTGGCCCGATGGCGCTGTTAAAGCGCCTGCGCGGAAACCGCAAGAACGGGCGTAAACCGGCGGGGGCACAACAATTGTCGGTACTCCGACAACTGCCGCGCATCCTGCGCTTCATCCCGGGTACCGCCCAAGACCTACGCGCTTACTTCCTGACCCTGCAATATTGGTTGGCGAGTTCAGAAGACAACCTGTCGCGCATGGTGCGGTTCCTGGTGGACCGCTACGCCGACGGCGATCGCGAGCACTGGCGCGGCAAGTTGGACGTCAGCATGCCGATCGAGTACCCGGAACTCGGTGTCTATCACCCGCGGATGCGCAAAGGCTTGAGCGATCGCTTAACCGATCTGCCAAAAGCCAAGGCGAAGTCTCAAGGCACGGTCGGCATGTTGATCATGCGGTCCTATGTGCTGGCAGGTAATACCGCGCACTACGATGCAATGATCACGGCCCTGGAAGCAAAAGGGCTCAATGTCGTTACCGCCTTTGCCAGCGGCCTGGACGCCCGACCGGCGATACGCGAATTCTTTATCAAGGACGATCAACCCAATGTCGATGCAGTGATCTCACTGACCGGCTTTTCGCTCGTCGGTGGGCCGGCGTACAACGACGCGAAGGCAGCCGAGGGCATCCTGACCGAATTGGACGTACCCTACATCGCCGCCCAACCCGTGGAGTTCCAAAGTCTCAAGCAGTGGGAAGACTCCGAGCAGGGGCTGCTGCCACTGGAAGCGACGATGATGGTCGCGATCCCGGAGCTCGACGGCGCAACCGGACCGGTGGTGTTTGGTGGACGCGGTGAATCGGCGGGCGATGGCGAGCCTGCCGGGATGCAGGGTCACCCGGAACGCATCGGCGTCATCGCATCACGTGTCGCACGGCTTATCAAGCTGCGCAAAACGGCGGTCGCCGAACGCAAGCTGGCAATGGTGCTGTTCAACTTCCCACCAAATGCGGGCAACACCGGCACTGCAGCGCATCTGTCGGTCTTTGCCTCATTACACAACACGCTGCGCGAGCTGGCTCGCCGCGGCTACAACGTCGAGGTTCCGGACACCGTCGATGACCTGCGTGAAGCCATCACGACCGGTAATGCCGCCAACTACGGCACGCATGCCAACGTGCATACGCTGATCGATGCAGATACGCATGTCCATAACGAGCCGTGGCTCGACGAGATTGAGGCCCACTGGGGACCGGCGCCGGGCAAACAGCTGAGCAACGGCCGCTCGATCTTCGTGCTTGGGGCCCAGTTCGGTAACGTGTTCGTTGGCCTACAACCGGCCTTTGGTCATGAAGGCGATCCGATGAAATTGCTGTTCTCTCGCGATTTCGCCCCGACCCACGCTTTCTCGGCATTTTACCGTTACATCAAACAAGACTTTGGCGCCGATGCGGTGCTGCACTTCGGCACCCATGGTGCGCTCGAGTTCATGCCGGGCAAACAGACCGGGATGTCGGACAAGTGTTGGCCAGATCGCTTGATCGGTGACCTACCCAACTATTACCTCTATGCGTCCAACAACCCCTCCGAGGGCATGATCGCCAAGCGGCGCGCCGCCGCCACGCTGATCAGTTATCTGACGCCGCCGATCGCACGCGCCGATCTTTACCGTGACCTGAGCGACCTGAAGGTCTCGATTGATCGGTGGCGACAGCACGATGATCACAGCCGAGACACAAGAGCCGAGCTTGCCGACCTGATCCGCAGCCAGGCTATTGGCCTCGACCTCGTCGCAGAGGACGCCGACTGGACGGGCGCGCTCGATGACCACATCGAAAAACTGCGCCTGGACCTGCTCGAACTCGAAGAAACGCTGATTCCCTACGGCTTGCATATCGTTGGCGAAGCACCAACGCGTGAACAACGCATCGATATGTTGCAAGCCCTCGCGCAATCGACCCACGAGGTCGATCTCGACAAGCAAAGCATCGCCGCTATCGTCGATGGCGAACCGGTTGATGTGGCGCGAAAATACACCAACCTCGACAAAGCGCCGTTCGATGCGATCTACGATGATCTCTTCGCCAACAACGAGCTGTTGTCGCAGGATCACGAACTCGATGCACTGATGCGTGCGCTCGATGGACGCTTCATTCGCCCCGCCCCGGGCGGTGACCTGTTGCGTAACCCGGCCGTCCTCCCGACCGGGCGCAATCTGCACGGGTTTGACCCCTTCCGCCTACCGAGTTCGTTCGCGATCCGTGACGGCCAGCGTCAATCAAACCTGTTGTTACAACGTCATGTCGAAGAACACGGTGAGGTCCCTGAATCGATCGCGCTGGTGCTGTGGGGCACGGACAATCTGAAGACCGAGGGCGGGCCGATCGCGCAGGCTCTGGCCCTGATGGGCACCGAGCCGCGCTTCGACAGCTACGGTCGCGTCACTGGCGCACGTCTGTTGCCACTGGACACGTTAGATCACCCCCGCATCGACGTCGTCATGACGTTGTCAGGCATCTTCCGTGACCTGTTGCCGATGCAGACAAAGCTGCTGGCTGAGGCGGCTTACCTCGCCGCATCGGCCGACGAATCGGAATCAGTCAACTTCGTTCGCAAACACGCACTGGCTTATCAAGCACGTCACGACTGCGATCTGGAGACCGCGGCCTTGCGCGTATTCAGCAACGCCGAGGGCGCCTACGGCTCGAACGTCAACATGCTGGTCGACAACAGTCGCTGGGACGATGAGGACGAGCTCGCAGAGACCTACAGCCAGCGCAAAAGCTTTGCGTACGGCGTCAGTGGAAAGCCGACGCAGCAGGCGGCGCTGCTCGACGACATGTTAGCCGGCGTGCAGTTGGCCTATCAGAATCTCGATTCGGTCGAGATCGGCATCACCACGGTCGATCACTACTTCGACACCTTGGGCGGGATCAGCCGCGCGGTTCGTCGGGCCAGCGGTAACGACATACCGGTGTATATCTCCGATCAAACCAGCGGCGACGGCAAAGTCCGCACCCTGGCCGAACAGGTCGCGCTGGAAACCCGCACCCGGATGCTCAACCCGAAATGGTACGAGGGCATTCTGCAGCACGGCTACGAGGGTGTCCGCCAGATTGAGAGCCACGTCACCAACACCGTCGGCTGGTCCGCGACCACCGGCCAGGTCGCACCGTGGGTGTATGAGCGTCTGTCACAGACCTTCATGCTCGACGAAGAAATGCGCGAGCGCCTCGCGAAACTGAATCCGACCGCGTCGGTCAAGGTCGCACACCGCCTGCTCGAGGCCTACGAAAGAAAATATTGGAACCCAGACGACGCCACGCTCGACGCCCTGCGCCATGCCGGGGAAGAGCTCGAAGATCGTCTTGAAGGCATAACCGAGGAGGTTGCCGCATGAGTCCTTTGGACGGAATCCCCGTACGTATCGGCACCCCTGCCGGTGACGCCCCACCCGATGGCGAGGGCAGCCTACAGGTACATCTCGACGCCGATATCGCGATCGACAAGGCAAAAGTCTTTGCGATCTACGGCAAAGGGGGTATCGGCAAGAGCACGACCTCCTCGAACCTGTCGGCCGCGTTTTCGAAGCTCGGCAAGCGGGTCATACAGATTGGCTGCGACCCGAAACACGATTCGACCTTTACGTTGACCAAGTCATTGGTGCCAACGGTTATTGACGCGTTGGAATCGGTCAACTTTCATCCGGAAGAATTGCAAATCGACGACTTCGTCTACGAAGGCTACAACGGCGTGATGTGCGTTGAGGCCGGCGGCCCACCGGCTGGCACCGGCTGTGGTGGTTACGTGGTCGGCCAGACGGTCAAGCTCCTGAAACAACATCATCTGCTCGAAGATGCGGACGTGGTGTTGTTCGATGTACTCGGCGACGTGGTCTGCGGTGGATTCGCCTCGCCCTTGCAACACGCCGAACGTGCCCTGGTCGTAACGGCCAACGATTTTGACTCAATCTTTGCGATGAACCGCATCGCAACAGCCATTCTCGCCAAATCGAAAAACTACCCCGTACGCCTCGGCGGGGTGATTGCTAACCGCAGTGCCGGTACCGATGAGATCGATCGCTTCAACGATGCGGTCGGAATGCGCCGGCTGGCGCATTTCCCTGATCTGGATGTCATTCGCCGCAGCCGCCTGAAGAAATCGACGCTGTTCGAGATGCCACCATCTGAAGAGCTCGAACGCGTGCAGCAGGAATACCTCGACCTGGCCCAGGCATTGTGGGACGGGACTGACCCGCTTCCGGTGCAACCGATGAAAGACCGTGAATTATTTGATTTTCTGGGGTTCGATTGATGGAAACAATGACCTACAAGCAACGCCGCATTGAAGTTGAGCACTACTTCGACCGCACGGCCGCCGATGCCTGGTCACGCTTGACGTCGACCGCACCCGTCGGCCGGATCCGTCAAACCGTGCGAGCCGGGCGCGACCAGATGCGCAACACGCTGCTCGACTGGTTGCCGAGTGACCTACGCGGCCGGCGCATACTCGATGCAGGCTGTGGGACCGGGATGTTCGCCGTCGAAGCGGCCCGTCGTGGCGCCGATGTGATCGCCGTTGATCTGTCCCCCACCCTGATTGAGCTTGCGCATGAACGCGTACCGGAGAATATCGGCGCCGGCACACTCGAATTTCGCGTCGGCGACATGTGGGACCCCGAACTGGGGCAGTTCGATCACATCATCGCGATGGACTCGTTGATTCACTACGACATCGATGATGCGGTTCGCATGATCGCCAGTCTCGCCGGCCTGAGTAGCGGCTCGATCATGTTCACCTTTGCACCCCACACACGTCTGCTCGCGATGATGCATACGGTCGGGCGGTTGTTCCCCCGCAGCGATAGGGCCCCTGCCATTGAGCCGGTTATGGAACAACGACTGTGGCAAAAACTGGCGGCTGAAACCGGGCTGGCTACCTGGACTCGCGGGCGCCAGCAACGCATCAACAGTGGTTTCTACATGTCACAAGCCTTCGAACTGACCAAGCTGTGAAACGCGCTATCACATCCGTGCCACGTGCCTGGGTGGCCATGGGCCCGCGGTTCATGCCGTTTGCCGATGCGGCCACCGACGTGCTGCCGATGTCGCGGCTACTGCGCCTATCGCTGTTCCAGGTATCGGTCGGCATGGCGATTGTGTTGCTCAACGGGACACTGAACCGGGTCATGGTGCTGGAACTCGAGGTTCCGGTCTGGCTCGTGTCGTTGATGGTCTCGCTACCGCTGCTGTTCGCGCCTTTCCGCGCCCTGATCGGTCACCGTTCTGATCATCACCGCTGCTATCTCGGTTGGCGCCGCGTGCCTTACCTCTGGATGGGCTCGATGGCGCAATTTGGCGGCCTGGCGATCATGCCGTTCGCGTTGCTGATCCTGTCCGGCGACACCCATGGCCCGATCTGGGTAGGCTATGTCGCCACTGCCCTCGCATTCCTGCTGACCGGCGCCGGCCTGCACACCACGCAGACCGCGGGCCTTGCCCTCGCCACCGACATTGCACCGGAGTCATCACGCCCGCGGGTGGTTGCGCTGCTCTACGTCATGCTGCTAGTTGGCATGGTGGTGAGCTCGGTGGTATTCGCCGCGCTGCTCGACGACTTCAGTCAAATGCGGCTGATCCAGGTCATCCAGGGCGCCGCCATGGTGACCGTGGCATTGAACGTAATCGCGTTATGGCAGCAAGAAGTACGCAACCCCAAGCGAACCGCACCGAATCTCCCGCGCCCGGCTTTCAGGGAATCCTGGAATACATTCAAGCAATACGGCAATGCCAGTCGATTGCTGCTGGCGATCGGTCTCGGTACCGCCGGGTTCAGCATGCAAGACATCTTGCTGGAACCTTATGGTGGCGAGGTCTTGGGCCTCTCGGTCGCCGCAACGACCGGACTGACCGCGATCCTGGCCGGCGGCATGCTGGGCGCTTTCCTGCTCGCCTCGCGCTGGCTCAGCCGGGGTGCTGATCCTATCCGACTGGCGAGCTTCGGCGCCGTCGTCGGTGTCTTCGCGTTCGCGGCCGTGATCCTCGCCGCACCGCTCGGCTCCCCGCTGTTGTTCCGGGTCGGCACCGGCCTGATCGGTTTTGGCGGCGGGCTGTTTGCCGTCGGCACGCTGATGGCGGCGATGGCACTGACCGAACACACAGAGAGCGGCCTGGCACTGGGTGCCTGGGGCGCGGTCCAAGCGACTGCTGCCGGTCTCGCTATTGCCATGGGTGGCGCGATGCGAGACATCGTCGCGCAATTGGCTGCTGACGGCAGCCTCGGTCCGGCTTTGACCGGCCCGGCTACAGGATACGGCATGGTCTACCACGCCGAAATTGGGTTGCTGTTCGCGACACTGGTGGTCATTGGTCCACTGGTACGCCGGCCAGGCAGCATCGCTCAACCGCAGTCCGGCTTTGGCCTGCCGGACTTTCCCGGCTGACACTACTTACTGAGGGAGAACTCACAATGGGTACAGGCGCCATCACCAGCTATATAGACGTTGCACAACTCGTGCTTTATCTATTCTGGATTTTTTTCTTTGGACTGATTATCTACCTGCATCGCGAAGGCAAGCGTGAAGGTTATCCACTCGAGTCCGACCGTTCCAAGTACGTCCGCGTTGTCGGCTTTCCCGACATGCCCGCTTCAAAAACCTACCTGATGCCCCATGGCGGCGGCACCCGTCAGGCCCCGCATCCCGAGCCTGAGCAATACCCGCTGGCGGCCGAACCGACAGCACCCTGGCCTGGCGCACCGCTACAGCCGACCGGCGATGCGATGGTTGATGGCGTTGGCCCTGCGGCTTACGCGATTCGTCCAGAGGTCCCTGATCTGACGCATGACGGTAGAGCCCGCATCGTGCCAATGCGCATCGCCACCGACTTTACTGTCGCAGAGCGCGACCCCGACCCCCGTGGGAAAGCCGTTTACGGCTTGGATGGCGTCGTTGGCGGCTCGGTTGTCGATATTTGGGTCGACCGCTCGGAGCCGCAGATTCGTTATTTTGAAGTCGATGTAGATGGCCGCAACGTGTTGCTGCCGATCAACTTCACGCGAGTCAGCAAAGACGGTGAGGTAAAGGTCGCCTCGATCCGCGGCGAGCACTTCTCGAAGGTCCCCGGGCTGGCGAATCCAGATCAGATCACGCTGCAGGAAGAAGACAAGATCGTTGGCTTCTATGGCGGCGGGCATCTCTATGCGACGCCTGAGCGCGCGGAGCCGATTTTATGAACGAGCACGAGTCAGAGCCTGTAAAGGGTCTCCCCGACTATCTGCCAGACGGTGAGAGCATCGTCTGGCAGGGCGAACCGGAGTGGCGACAGGTAGCCTTGCGAATATTCCACATCCGCAAGGTCGCGGTGTATTTCCTGTTGCTGGCGGCGGCGCATGTCGGCTTGCAGATCCACGATGGTGCGAGCATGCTGCTCGCGGTCAAGGGTGCCGCGTGGTTGGTCATACTTGGCGCGGCGGCGATGGTCGTACTCGGCGTCTTGGGGCGTCTCTATGCGAAGACAACCATCTACACCATCACCAACGAACGTTTGGTGATGCGCTTTGGTGTCGCGTTGCCGATGATGATCAATATCCCGTGGAATAAGGTGGATGCCGCGGACATGATGACGCATTCCGCTCGCCACGGTAGCATCGCGCTAACCCTGGACCCGGACCACAAGACCTCCTACTGGTTGCTGTGGCCGCATGCGAAGCCATGGCATTTTTCGCCGGTACAGCCGATGCTGCGCTGCATCAAAGATCCGCAAACAGTCGCCGAGCACATTGGCCGGGTAGTTGCGCAACAGAGCGACTCGGTTATCGCGCCGAAACGGGCCACGGCTCGTTCGGACGACCGGGTGCTGAAACCGGCAGGATCACAGACGGCGGCTTACTCCTAACCCAACGAGCAGACGATGAGTGATCCCTTCAAAGAGGGCGGCTTACCCCGCCCGGCGCTGTTCAGCCTGGCTGGCCTTGTGGCAATCAGTCTGGTGGCGGTGATTCTCGCGCAGGCCTTCGGCTACAAGGCCGGCGAGACACCACCGGCCAATATCGTGGAGCAGCGCGACCTGCGTTTCTCCGACGGTAACGCTGGTGTTGTCTATGTCTGGGATGTCGATCGGGCCGTCTTGATGCACTCGATCGCACCGGGTACCGAGAACTTCGTGCGTGGCGTATTGCGCGGGTTCGCCCGCGACCGTCGTAGCCGCGCGCTCGATAGCGAGACGCCGTTTCGCCTTGCGCGACATGTTGATGGCCGCTTGACGATCGAAGACCTGGCTACCGGCCGGATAGTCGACCTGCAAGCCTTCGGTCGCACCAACGTCGCCTCGTTCAGTCGCTTACTCACGCTGCCCGTTCAAGCCTTATGATGACTGACCTGTTGGTCGCCTTCGGCTTTGCGTTGCTCATGTGGTGGCTCAGTACCGGCTTTATTCTGTTCCTCAATCACCGCCACCCCGGCACCTACCCGTGGAGCCTGGCGGTCGCCAGCCTGTTCGTCGTTGGTGCATTGATCGGTATCGCTGCCGGTAGCCATGACACCTCGAAGGCCGCTGCAATGTTGGCGTTTGCCGAGGCGCTCATTGTCTGGGCATGGCTGGAAATGAGTTACTTCATGGGCATCATCACCGGTCCACGTAAGGCGCCATGCCCACCCGAGACCCGCGGTTGGTCGAGATTTATCCTGGGGTTACAGACCAGCCTGTACCATGAGTTGGCCGTTGTCGCGCTAGGCGTTGTGATTGTTTTTCTCTCCGGTGACGCACCCAATCAGGTTGCCGCGGGAACCTACCTTACGCTGTGGGTTATGCGCTGGAGCGCAAAACTCAATCTATTTTTCGGCGTGCCGAACGTCAATACCGAATGGTTCCCCCAGCCATTACGCTTCCTCAGCAGCTACATGCGCAACCGACCGATGAATCTGTTTTTTCCTTTCTCGGTCACGCTGGCCACCGGCGTTGGCGTATGGCTCGTCGGCAACGCCATCATGACCACCGACGCATTCGAACGCACAAGCTACGCGCTGATCGGCGCATTGCTCAGTCTCGCCATCCTTGAGCACTGGTTTATGGTCTTACCGCTGCGTGATTCAGCGCTTTGGGATTGGGCGTTGCGCCTGGCCGGTCAGACGCAGCGCAAAGACGGTGAGCAGAACAACGATGCGAAAAGCGAAGCATCGGCGACCTGGCAATTGCATCAAGTAACTCCACCCCCAGCAGCACCACTGCGGTCGGGATCTCGAGCGTGAACAACTAAACCCACCGCTGCACTGCACCAAAAACGCGCGAATTCCGCGACAAAATCTTGTCAATTTGCATGAATCTACGACAAAGAAAAGCTGGCCTGTCTCACCTGCCGTTGGACAACAAAATTAGTCTATTTTTCGAGACGCTGTGGTACCGTAATCGCGCTGTTGAAGGTTTTGGGTCACGCACGTAAAGAGACATTTTTTCGTCGAACGCGATGCCCTTTTGGCGACCTCTCCCCTTCGAATGGCACGAAGCATTTTGTGTGAGAACGCACAAATACGGACGCTGTGAGCCGCAACGTTGTAAATGCAAAACGCCGAGTTTCTAGAAGCGTTTGCTCACCGCCCAAGTACCCGCTGCCGAGGACCCCTACAGAGTGACGAGCTCGCATCTCGTCGCCCCGTCCGAGCCCCCGCCAGCGCAGTGACAACTTGCCGGCCGTCGCCCGCCATCGACGCGACGCCCCGGGACATCACTGCCGCTCAACCAAAGCGGCTTGGGAGACAGCCATGACAGCCAGCAGCCATTCGAATGTGTCGCAAGCACTCATGAACCATTACAGCCGCATCGGTACAGTGAAGGCTGAGGCCGTCCTGTTCGATCCGGGTAACGGGGTCAAGCATACCGATCTCGAAGACGCGATCCGACAACAGGACGCAAGCGCAGCGAAACCACGCGCGCTCCATGTCAAACTACCGTTCTGCCCCGTCCGTTGCCTTCACTGTGACAACGATACCGTGATCACCCACGACCCAAGTCGCATTGATCGCTACCTTGACGGTCTGGAAAACGAAATAGCCTTACTGACCCGCACGATCGGCACAAAACCCTATCTGCAACAGCTTCATCTGGGTGGCGGGTCACCCAACTACCTCAGCGACACCCAGCTGGTGCGCCTGATGGGCATGGTGGATGATCACTTTTCGATGGATGACGACACTCAGGCATCGCTGGAAGCGAATCCCAGGACGACGTCACCAAGCCAATTATCCTTGCTCTACGGACTCGGCTTCGACCAGATCAAGTTCAGCCTCGGCGACCTCGACCCGGCTGTGCAACTCGCCATCGGCAAGTCGATGTCGGTCGACATGGTGCGCGACGTATTCGACACCGCGCGCGACGTCGGCTTCACCAGCATAACCACCGATATTCTTTACGGACTGCCCTGCCAGACCAGCACCGGCATCCGTCGCACCCTCGATAGCATTCTGTCGCTCTCGCCCGACCGCGTTGCATGCTCCGCTTTTTCCCGCCGCGCCGCTACGCGCGCCCATCAAAGCGGGATCGATCATTGCACGATGCCGTCACTCGCCGACAAAATGGCACTGTTCAATGCAATCGTCGAGGAACTGTCCGGCGATTATAAATGGATCGGTCTCGACAGCTTTGCCAAGACCGACGACGCATTGACTTTCGCGCAAGCGGAAAACCGCCTCTTTAAGAGCTACATCGGCTACTCTGATAAGCCAACGCCCGATATTCACGGCGTCGGCACCAGCGCGATTAGCGATCTCGAGCAAATCTGCGCACAGAACTATGTCGACCAAACCCCCTGGCAACAGGCCATTGCGGCGGACGAGCTACCCGTCAGAGGCGGCATCCAACTCAGCCAAGCGCATCGCGCGCAACGCAATGCCCTGCGTGCACTTATCTGCAACATGGAACTCGACGATTATGCCCCGCTGATCAACGGCGACGAGCAGGCAGAAGAAACGTGGGGACGTTATGCAAGGGATGGCCTGGTGGAGATTACCGCCGGCGCGATGAAGGTCACCAACGAAGGTCGCTATTTGTTACCCCATATACTGGCCAGTTAAACCCGGTATTGCAGTACGTTGCTCAGCTGTTTGCCGCTTGTTTCAAGCGGCAAGCGGTTGCAAGCGCGTCTCGCTGATCGGAACACAGACGTGTCCACTCCAGCTTGAACCACGGCGTGAACTGATCGGGCTGATCGCGCAACCACGCATTCAATGCGTCGGGCGTCACCCATCGACAGTCAGCGATTTCGGTAGGGTTCGGGTCTAACGACCGGGTATCTTTGAGCACGCCTGCATACACGGCGCACAGCTCGTTTTCACTGCCCTGGCCCTCGAAGTCCGCGGTGTATTTAAACTGGTAGAGATACTCGAGCTCGGCGGTCACGCCCAACTCCTCCAACAGCCGCCTATTCACCGCCGTACTGTAGTCTTCGCCCTTGCGCGGGTGACTGCAGCAACTGTTCGTCCAATAGCCCGGCCACAGCGGCTTGTTCGTGCTGCGTTGATGCACCAATACGCGTCCTTCTGGATCGAACAAAAAGATCGAGAAGGCCCTGTGCAGCAAGCCGTTGCCGCGGTGGGCATTGGCCTTGTTTTCATAGCCGGTCACGTTATCGGCCGGATCGACAAGAATCAGCAATTCGTCATCGAACGACACCTTGCGGGCACTATCCTGTGACATAGACCACCTCTTGTCTGGGTACGGAACGGCGAATTGGCGCCGGCCGTTTTAAAACGCGTTCTACAACCAGAAAAAGGTGGCGGGATAGATTGGCGGCAACGCCAACCATGAATCCCCGCCACCTCGTCTTTGCACGCAAGACGCTGGCTAGCTTCGAGCCGGCGGCAGAGGTGCCATTTGTGCTGCCGCAGCCGGAGCTTGAGCAGATTGTCCCTCGATCCAGTTGTACTTAGCTGTGCTCAACAGAATGAAGTGGATCAGGATAGCCAGGGTAAATAGGAATGCCGCGTTAGCGATCAATACCCGCCTTGGATCGAATATTCTCCAGATTCTATACATACGCTTCTCCAAATTTTTGCGCGGTTTGGGCGGAAACTACCGCAATCACCGCATTACTAAGCTTGAGGTACGGATAACCGTTGTCGCTCAGAGCCAAGGACGCCACATCCAAACCAGGATGTGGGCTACGACCGCGACAGCAGTGAACCCCAAAAAGCCCTTTACGTAAGCTTCGTGGAATTCCTTTGCCTCATCGTTGGTCAGCCCTGTCAGGCTGCTTTCATCACTCATGGGAGTTTCCTCTTCGATTGATCATCAGGCTTACTTGCCATCTCCTCGCAAGCGAGGCAAAGGCTACCCTTACGCATCGACATACCGACTCTGAGAGCCGATTTCGACACGCACCCTTCAACTGGTGCCCAACCGCCTGATGCTCTGTTGGACACTGCCGAAGAACTGTTTGGAAACAGCTGCCCGTCACGCTGCGGGAAAGTGTCAATGCACCTGTCATCGATCACCCCCCGCTTGAGGCCAACTGTTTCCGTGTTTCTCATTGACTACTCGTCTTCGCTTGTTTGGCCTGACCGCTCAAGCGCGAAAGGCTCGGGTAGTCGGCTAACATGTTGGCACCGTAAAGCGGCTTATAGGCGCCCTGGTGACAGGTTTTGCAATTGACTTTGAGCGGATCGCCCAACGGTCCCTTACGGGAATCCGGCAGTACATCCACGGTTGAGTCAATGAAGACGTTGTTCATCTCGCGAACCTGGCGAATTGCATGCCAGGCCTTGGTCCTTTCCGGAGGACTCTGATCCCAGGCAAAGAACGAACGCGAGTTATGACAATGCGTGCAGTTCACCCCGAGCGAGTCAGAGAAATGCATCATCAACGAGTAGGTCCATTCGGTCTGTTTGATCGACGTACGACTACCCTGCGGCAGAGCCGTCTCGGAAATCACCCGGATGTTGTTGTCTTCCAACAAGAACGGCGTCAACGGATCATAAGGAAGGGAGGCATAGGCCGCCGTCGCAGACGCGATGTTCTGCTGCGTGGGTGCGATGCCCTTGACGTGCATCGGCCCTGGGTCAGTCGCCCATACGGCTGCAGGTATTGCGTTGCCCCGGTGACAGGTATAGCAGGTCACACCGGTATCACCGACGTGGGCCTTCCAGTCCTCGTTCGCCCGCTGCGTCATCGCGATCATGACGCGTGACACACCCTTGGTATACACGCTGTCGTCTGCAAAATTTTGCAGATTGTGACAGTAGGCACAGCCTTCCTTTGGGGCGATCCAGGTCGTGATCGCCGCCATCAAGCGAGTGAACTGCCCGATGCTCAAATCACCCAGGATCTGCACGTTCTGATAGATGTCAGACGCCTTTGGCCCACCATCCGGCGCCATCGGTGGGGCCTCCGGCGGGATGTTGGCCGCGACCAGGTCTTCGAGTCGGTCAGGGCTGATCACAGCCTCCATACCCAAGCCACGATAGCCTCTCTGCACCGTTTCCTGCGGCGGTAGCTCACAGGCGGATAACAAGAGCGCCGTCATCGTCAATACAATCAGCCCTAGTTGGCTGTTTCGATTAAATGCGGTCATTGTCCGACTCCTGGTACAAGCGGGTCTCCTACGGGCACGACATTGATATCCGGGTACGCCGGTGCGACACCGTGCTTGACGGCCCACAGATACCAGTTGTCGACGACGGTGCCGGTCAACAGGATGCCGATACCACCGGTGATAACGGTCAGCACGGCGAACCACCATGCCCAGCGGTGAATCGATTCCATCGATGCGTTGAAGCCCATCGTCCAGCGCCAGAACAACGCTGAGCGCTCCGATGCCGTTCCGCGATCCGTGATCTGATCGATCTCTCGATCACCACCGTAGCGGCTCGTGGCCAGGATCGTCGCGCCATGCATTGCGAACAGCAGCGTCGAGCCGTACAGGAACGCAATCGACAGCATGTGGAACGGGTTGTAGAACAGGTTGCCGTAGCGAATCGAGAATGCGGCGGTCCAATCCAGGTGCGGGAAGATGCCGAACGGCACTGCCTCACTCCAGCTACCCATAAGAATCGGGCGGATGAAACCGAGCACCAGGTACAACCAGATCGCTGCGCCAAAGGCCCATGCCAGGTGCGAACCCATGCCCAGCGCACGCGCTCGGAAAAAGGTCCTCAGCCACCACAACAGGATCGACATGGTCAGGAAGAAACCTGCCATCAACCACCAGCCGCCATCATGCAGCGGTGGAATACTCAGTCCATACGAGGGTGGTGGCGGCTCCAGCGCCAACCAAGGCAACTGACGCACGAACTCGATCGGATCCCAGTTCACCGATGCCCACATGTTGAGCCCGATGATCTCGAAAGCGACAAGCCCGAAGATCAGCGAGAAGACGCCCGTCGCACCGAGGTGGAAGGGGCCAATCTGGGCATCACCCAGTTTGCCGGCCCAGTAAGAGAAACGCGTCTTACCAACCCGGAAGAATTTGCCGCCGCCGATCGGTACGCCGGGTTCGAACGGCGCCCGCACCTGCACGCGGGTAAAGATGTTTTGATACTCAGCCATTTGAATTTACTCCCGACTTAAGACCAGATGGGCAGCTCGAGCCACCAGTTCCACCACTCAGGCCAACCGCGTGTCCAGAAAGGCCCGCTGATGACGATACAAACCGCACTCCAGAACCCGGCGGACAAGGCCAGGAACAGGCCGAGACGGTGGATCCCCAATGCGCCGATCGAATACCCGATGTCGTCGCGGAAGAAGGTGTTCTCGTGCTCACCGGTCTTCACTTCCTCACCGCGCCTCGGGTTCGTGACCGACAGGATCAGCGACCCGTGCATCGACAGTGCCAGCGTGGTGGTGAAGAAGAACGTCACCGCCAGCATATGGGCTGGGTTGTAATGGAAGTGAAGGAACTGGTACCCGACGTTCGAGACCCAGTCCAGGTGACTGATGATCCCGTAAGGGAAGCCGTGACCCCATGCACCGAGCAGGAAGGGACGAACCACTACCAGCACGACGTACGCAAATACCGCGACGCTGAAGGCGAACGGTATGTGTAGCCCCATGCCCAGTTTTCGGGCAATCTCGACTTGGCGTAAAGCCCAAGAACCGAAGGCTCCGATCGCGCAGATCGTGATGATCTGCCAGAGTCCGCCCTCTTTCAGCGGCGCCAATCCAAGGCCGTAGGAAAGATCAGGCGGTGCAATATTGATCTGCCAGAGATTCCAGGTAGGCCCGAGCGCAGCACCATAAATTATCAGCAGCGTGCCGAGCACGGAGAAGAAGATAGTGGTAACACCGAAGAAGCCGACGTAGAACTGGCCTATCCAAAAATCGAACAGATCTCCACCGATCAACGTACCACCGCGAACGCGGTACTTTTTTTCAAAACTCAACATTGACATGACTCAATCCTCCGGGCCTGGCACAGCGCCGGTGCGTGTTAGCTGTATTCAGTTCGGACAGATTCGCCGCCCGTCCGGACCGACGCGTCTTCACGAGCTTCGGCGCACAACGCCGATCGCCCGTAGAAGTCGTTGATCAGCGGATAAAGATAAACGGCAAAATGGTGTTAGCCGTTCGCTTTGCCTCGTCGATCAGTGATTCTTGCTCTCCGTTGACTGACGAGCGCCGCCCCCATGGCAGCAAACGCCCGACTAGCGCGGTTGCAAGAAAGAACAAGAAGGTCAGGCGAAACAGTCGCTGAAGATTCTTGCGATCCGATTCGGTTGTGGCCGAAAGATGGCCCTCTGTGGAAATTGCATTTGTCATCGTGTTGACTCTCCCGCTGCTGAACCTATTACCACTCGTGCGCAGATAGCGTTGCCCTGCCACCCAGTGCTGAAGTGTTGCTTTAACCCGAGCTCAGGGAGCCCGAACCTATTCCCATGCGACCCAGACGGAGCGTTCACGCCGCATCTCCTGTCGCCATCTGTTTCTGTGCCTGACGGACCTGGGCCGTCGTTACGCTGTCCTGCCCCGCTTTTCGCGCGGCACGTTCTGCCGCATCGCGCAGGCGCTTAGCGGTCGATATCCGGACCAATACCGGCACCGCCTCGAGGGCGCTATCCAGGGCGCGCTGCGCGTCGGCGTCCCAAGGCAACTCGCTCTGCAGCCGCGCCGGTGTCGCATCACCTTCGTCCATCTGCGTACCGAGCGGCAGGATGTTGTAGAGCGCGTCGAACAGCGCGTTACAGACCTCCTGGATCAGGTAGGTAGCACCGGAGTACCCCATGAAAGGTGTGCCGGTGTGGCGCCGGATGATGGTTCCTGGCAACGAGGCCGGTATGTAAATGGCGCGACCGCCGGCCTCTGACAGATACATCCGTTCGTTGTAGCTGCCAAACAAAATGAGTGGCGTCTTTTCATGGACCGCCTGCCGTATCGCCTCGTTATCGGGCTTGACCCCAGGCTTGCGTGCAAAAGAAAAGGTGCATGGCAGACCCATCTCATCTTCGAGGAAGTTCCGTACACCGCGTTCGTAGGTCTCGTTCGCCGAGATCGCAAAACTTGCGGTACCGAAAAAGTCTTGGGTTACGGAACGCCAAAGGTCCCAGATCGGCTTGATCGTGGTGAATTTTTCGCGTTCGATGAACGGCTCCGGATCAAGGCCCAGCAATTCGCCAAGCGAACGCAGGAACGCCGTCGTGCTATGCAGGCCTATCGGGGCCTGCAGGTATGGCCGATCCAATTCTTCACACAATAGCCGACCAAACTCGCGATACATGCAGACGTTTACATCGGCATCAGCGAGTTTTGGGACGTCCTCGAGGTGACTGCCAAGCGGGAACGCCATGTTCACCTCGGCGCCGATCCCTTCGATCAAGCGTCGAAGCTCGGCGAGGTCTGACCAGGTGTTGAACATGCCGTAGATCGGCCCAACGATGTTGACCCGTGGCTTGGCATCCGTGGCGGCTTTTTTCTGGCCTTTCGTGGTGCGTTTCTTACCAAACCGCTGCCACAGCCAGTACAACGCCCGATCGGCGCTCTGCCATTGATCTTCATCGATCGTTCGCGGCAGGAACCGCTCGATGTTGGTATCTTCCGGCGTTACACCACCACCGATCATCTCGGCAATCGAGCCGGTAACGACAACGCTCGGCATGTCGGGCTGTAACGTTTTGTGGGCACGGCGCAATGCGCCTTCGGTGCCGTGCTGACCAAGTTCCTCTTCAGCCAGACCGGTGACGACAACAGGCAATTCATGTGGCGGCAACGCATCGGTGTAGTGCAATACCGAGGTGACCGGCAGATTCTCGCAACCCACCGGGCCATCGATGATGACCTGCAGGCCCTTGATCGCGGTGAAGACGTAGACCGAGCCCCAGTAGCCGCCAGCGCGATCATGGTCGAGCACTAACACTAGACTGCCTCCTGCACTTTGCGCGTCTTGAGCTTGCGCTGGAACTGCTTGAGGTAGGCCTCGCGGTAGGCACTGCGATCACTTGGCACGTCTTCCCAGATGCCCGCATTGTGTTGCTGGCCGACACCCTCGAAGAATTCCTGCATGCGATCGAAGCGTTGCTTGTTGGCAAGCGCCGCATTGATCACCTGGGCCAAAGAACCGGCACCCGCCGGCCCCATCAGAGGTCGGGCTGAAATCAGGTTGGTGAAGTACAGCGAGGGGATCCCGCGTTCCTTCGCCTTCTGCACTACCGGTGTCGTGCCGATGGCGAGGTCCGGCTGATATTCGTCCATCGCACAGAGATCGTCTTCCAGCGACGCGCGATAGCGCACTTCGACGCCACGCGCCTCCAACCAGGCCTTATCCTGCTCAGACCACGGCGTGCTTGCGCATGCAGTCCCGACATAGCGGACATCGGCACCGCTTTCCAACAACAGCCGCGCGACCAGCAGTTCCGAGCCCTCGTAACCGGACATCGTGATCCGCGCATCGATTTGGTTGCCACTCAGCGCGCCTTTTAGCGCCGGCAGTACGGCGTTGGTGGCGAGCGCCAGTCGCGAAGCGCTGACGTTGTAGACATCGGCGACCGATTTCAACCAGGCCTCGGTGCCTTCGTAACCGACCGGTGCAGAACCGATACAAGGCCGACCCGCTTTGGCAAATTCACGAATGGATGCGGTGTAGAACGGATGAATCGCGGCGACCGCGTCACTATCGAGCGCGGCATACAGCTCACGCCACTCGCGCGTCGGCACCGTTGGCCCAGCCGCCAGGTCCAGCGGCTCGAGCATCTGGCCGATCCCGATTGCATCGACCGGGAAAATCTCGCCGAGCAATGCCAGCGTGGGCTTGCCGCTGCGTCCGCGCGCTGGCTCCTGCACGGGGCCCTGCTCGGCCTCAAGCCTTGCATAACGGAGCATCGCCCCGGCCAGCACGTCTTTTGCCTCGGCATGCGTCGGCACACCAAAACCGGGCACATCGATACCGATGATACGAACCCCGTTGATTTCTTTTGGCAACAGGTCGAGCGGCACACCGGATGCCGTCGGCACGCAGAGATTGATGACAACGACGGCGTCGTTCTTTGCCGGATCCGCCAGCTTGAATACCGCCTCGCGGATGTCTTCAAACAGCTTGCCGGTAACCAGCGTCTCGGAATCGAACGGTACATAACCGACCGTGCGTCGAGCGCCGTAGAAATGTGATGTAAAGGTCAAGCCATACACGCAGCAGGCCGAACCGCTCAACACGGTCGCGGTGCGTCGCATGCGCAGGCCGACGCGCAAAGAGCCAAATGCCGGACACATGCTTTGTGGCTGATCATGCGGGCCCTGCGGATAGTCGATGGCGTACTGCTCGAGCACATCGCCTTTGCCGGCGGCCTTGGCCGCTTTGTTGAGTTCAGCGGCACCGGCATGGCAACCCTGCCCGTCGCCAGCACCTGGCTGGACGCCCGCCTCCGCGGCGGGTACTGACACGTCTTTTTCGTCAGACGGTGTCATAGATAACCTCGAGTGACGGCTTGATTATGGTGGCTTGACCGCACATATCCTCGACCGTAGCTGGCTGCAGCACGACATCACGTCCGACGGCATCACCGGCGAAAAGATCGAGTAAGCCATCCTGTGTCAATGGGCTCGGGTGATGCGGCGTTGATTCCGCAACGTTGCGCGCGAGATCGGAGAACAGCGGACCCCATTCCCCTTCTGGATAGCCGATGATGTCGTAATTTGCACTCTTGCGGCGGATATCATCATTGGCTGGGATTGACGCCAGCTCGGGGATACCAACCGCCTTGCAGAACGCTTGTGCCTCGCCGCTGCCGTCGTCTTTGTTGGTCACCATACCGGCGACACCGACATTACCGCCGAGGCGACGGAAGTATTCGACCGCCGAACAGACGTTGTTGGCGACGTAGAGCGATTGCAGGTCGTTTGATGCGACCACGATCACCTTCTGGCACATGTCGCGGGCGATCGGCAGACCGAAGCCACCACAAACCACATCACCGAGGAAGTCGAGTAACACGTAATCGAAATCCCAGTCATGGAAGCCGAGCTTTTCGAGTGTCTCGAAACCGTGGATGATGCCGCGCCCGCCGCAACCTCGGCCGACTTCCGGCCCACCGAGTTCCATCGCGTAGACGCCGTCCCGCTTGAAGCAGACGTCGCTGATCTGCACGGTCTCACCGGAGAGCTTTTTCTTCGACGCGGTCTCGATAATCGCCGGGCAGGCCTTGCCACCAAACAACAACGACGTGGTGTCGCTCTTCGGGTCGCAGCCGATCAACAAAACCTTTTTGCCCTGCTGGGCCATCATGTAAGAGAGGTTGGCCAGCGTGAAACTCTTGCCGATGCCACCCTTGCCGTAGATCGCGATGATCTGCGTTTTCGCCGCCGCCGGCGATGTCGCCAGTGCACTCGTATCGATTTGCACCTGGGGCGCTTGGTTGGGCGTAGTCGCCTGCGGGTTCGTCATTCGCTGCTTCTCCAATCGAGGATCATTTTTAGGCAGTCGGCATCTTCGAACGCCGTGCGATAAGCGGCCGCAGCGTGCTGCGGCGACTCACAGTGGGTAATCAGTCCGTCGAGTGACAAACGACCGCTATCGAGTAGCGCTGTCACTGCGGTCAAGTCATCGGGGCGCCACTCGGCGGCAATCTGGATGCCGATCTCGCGCATGAATGCGGCGGGGAAATCGAATGACACCGGGCGTTGGTAAAAGCCTGCGAGCACCACGCGCGCATGGCGTGCCAGATGAGGAATGACCTGGTTGAGAATCGTGCTGCTGCCGGTGACATCACAGGCCAACAGATAATCCGTTCGTGTATCGGTTTCCGGATCGATGACTGGGTAACTGTCGTTGGGGTGTCGACGGGTTGGGTTAATCTCCCAGACCGTCGGCTCACCACCGAGGGCGACGGTCAGGCGGGCGATTAATCGACCCAGTACACCGTGACCAAGAATGAGATCTGGCAGTTTTAGCGAACCATCGACGACCAATGCGTGATACGCCGTTGCGGCCAAGGCCAACAACACGCCCTGCTCGGCCAGCGACTCATTGATGGGCACCAGGCGCGCCGACGGGGCAACGACACGGGATGCCGCGCCGCCAAACAGACCGTTCACGTCGATGAAGCCGCGGGAACCCGGGACAAACACCCGATCACCAGGCTGCAGGCCCGCGCTCTCACCGCCAGACACCACGCGTCCGACCGATTCATAACCGGGCACCAGCGGATAGCCCATCCCCGGAAAGTCGGGCATCTGGCCCAGCCACAACAGCCGCTCGGTACCGGTACTGATGCCGCTCCACTCGATATCGACCACGCAATCGCCATCGTCCGGCTGCGCAAGGCAGACCTGACTCAAGGCCAGATGACCTGGTTGTTCGAAAACCACTGCGGTCGTATCGGAACTCAACCTTTTAGACCCCTCGACATACTCTGCGGCACCTTCGGGCGCACGCTCGTTACATGTCAGTCTACTTGTACAGTATCGAATGTCAAACTTTTCTGACACTAAATCTGTCATACATCAACGACAAGCACCCGAACCAATAGAGGGCGGCAGGTAGACACCTCCCGACTCCGCGAAAAACCCGCCCGTTCAAGCAGGTCCTGCAACTCAGCGACACGCCGTGCTCGACCACTCCCCATCGCCCAGAGGTAGAAGCCAAAGTACGCATCACCCATCGCCTCGCCGCCCGGCGTGCCGGCCATCGGCTCGGCGAGGATCAATCGGCCACCGGGCGCCAGTGCGCGTCGTGCCGCCTTGAGGATGCTGAGCGCCTCAGCGTCGTCGTGGTCGTGAATCACACGAACCAGAGACACCAGGTCAAAACCGGCAAGATCAGGCGCTGCAAAAAGATCACCGCCGACCGCCACGGCGCGGTCATGAAATCCGCTTGCTGCAAATCGCTGGCGGGCCAAGTCAGCCACCGGCGGGAGGTCGAAGAGAGTTACCTGTAGATGCGACCAGCGTCGCGCAGCATGGGTTAAAAACACCCCTTCGCCGCCAGCCAGGTCGAGCAAGCGCTGGTGCCGCTGCATCGGGTAGGCATCGAGGATATCGCTGGCGACCAGCGCCTGTGACTGCGCCATCAAATCACTGTACTCACGCACCCGATCCGCGGCGAGCTGCGCCGGCTGATCAGTGACCGCGTAGGCCCAGTAACGTGACAACGCCGAGCCGTCCCGATCCCGAAGCAAGGCAACGGGGTCAGCGAGGTCCTCATAGAGCATCGCGTGGTGGCGCACCATCGCCGCAATACCGGGGTTTCCCAGCAGAGCGGCGCCGTGCGCACCAAGGTCATAACGACCGTCGCTACGACGCTGAATCAGTTTGAGTGATTCAGCGGCCTTCAGCAGGCGCGTTAGCGGCTCCGGCTCAAGCTCACAGTGCTGACCGAGTTCCGCTGTGGTTTTCGGTCCCGCCGCCAGCACATCGAGTACGCCCAGCGATACGCAGGCATGCAAGACCTGCGAATAGACAAAGCCGGCGGCGATATCAAATAACTCGCGTGTCCGCTGACGAGTGATCGGGCGGGTAAACGGAAAACGGGCCGCGAAACGCTGGAAACGCGGGTCCATCAACAAGCGGTTACGGAAACCCAACCAGCGGTCACGCAGGCTATTCTTGGTCGGATTGGGCACCGCGACGGTTTGCGCCGCTGCCTGCTCGGGCACGTCCACCCGCGCTACGCGGCGCGGCGCCCCAAGCCGGCTGGAAGAAAACGCTTGGACTCTTCCAGAATCAGCAGTTGCAGCAATTCACCGCCCGGGCAATCCGGAATCGATTCGACACCTTCTTCGAGCAGTTCACGCAGACGACGGATGGCGCCCTCGACGCCAAGCTCTTTGACCGCGTTTGGACGGTCCAGCGCCTCATCCTGGCCGACTGGCTTACCGAGCGTTTCGGCATCGGATGTCGCATCCCGAATATCATCGGCTATCTGGTAACCCTCGCCGATACGTTGTCCGAGCAAAACCCAGGGTTCGACATCGACACCGGCAGCCGCCGCACCCGCCGACGTTGCCGCTACAAACAGCGAACCGGTTTTCGACTGGTGATAGTCTGAGATATTGATCTCCGGCTCGCATTCCCAGGCCTGCCCTGCAGAGATGCCATACGGCATGCCCACGGCACGACTCGAGATAGACAACAATTTCGCCAGCCGCTCCGGATGCTTGCAATCCGCCGCGGCTTGTCCAAGTGACTCGAAACCCAGCACGATCAGCGCATCGCCGGTCAGCACAGCAATCTGGTCGCCGAACGCGACATGAACCGACGGCTTGCCACGGCGTTCGTTGGCATTGTCGAAACAGGGCAGATCATCGTGAACCAGAGAAGCGCAGTGCAGCAGCTCGATAGACGCAGCAGCCGCGGTGGCCAACGCAGGATCCGAATCGCCATTGGCCGCCGCTACCGCGAGGCATAGCTTGGGACGTAAACGCGCACCGCCTGGGAAAACCGCGTAACGCACGGCACGCGCCAACAGTGGCGGACACGTACGGTCCGTCGCCCTACCGATAACCGCCGTAAGGACCTGTTCAATTTTGGTATCTGCGTCGTTCATAGCGCCCCCGGCTCAATTAGTTGTCACACTTGCTAGACAGTAGCAGTTGTCATGTAGAATAGACACCTGTGCCGGAGTGGTCAACACCGGCTAGCGCCAGAGGCCAAAATAAGAGCAGCCTGATGAACACAACAAGCGTCAATAAAACGAGTTCAGCCAACCAGGCCCACCGGACCCTGGCGTTCGATCGCCCGGTCGAGACAGGCGGCTATACGTGGTGGTACGTCGATGCACTGAGTGACGACGGCCAACATGGCCTGACCATGATCCTGATGATCGGTAGCGTGTTTTCGCCCTATTACGCAAAGGCCCGGCGCCGCGGCAGCCCTAACCCGGAGGATCACAGCGCCATCAATGTCGCGCTCTACGGCAAGGGTGGAAAACGCTGGGCATTGACCGAGCGGGATGCCAAAGCCATCCGCCGCGAACCCAACCATCTGCAGATCGGACCAAGCGCCGTGAGCTGGAATGGCCGCTGGCTTGAAATCAAGGTCAACGAAATGACCGTCCCGGTGCCAAGGCGCCTGCGCGGCACGATCCGCGTGCACCCGGCGGGCTTCAACGAACACTCGTTCGAACTCGACCGCCGCGGCCGCCATGTCTGGTGGCCCATCGCACCGATCGCCCGGGTCGAGGTCGAGATGCGCCAGCCGTCTTTGCGCTGGCGCGGCGAGGCCTATCTCGATGCGAACTGGGGCGCCGAGCCGCTGGAGGCCGGCTTTGATCAATGGGACTGGTCACGCGGGATGCTGAACGACGGGCGTTGCGCCGTGTTATACAACCGGCAGGAACGCGGGCATGCGCACGAATCGCTGGCGCTGGTGTTCGATCAAAGCGGCGCGGTGCAACACTTTCAGCCACCGCAAAACCAACGTCTGCCGCAGACCAGGATCTGGCGCATCCCGCGCGGCACGCAGGCCGAAGCCGGCTTCACACCAGATGTCGCCCAGACGCTTGAAGACACGCCGTTTTACGCACGCTCGATCATCAACACGCGGTTATTCGGGCAGCCGGTAAGGGCCGTTCACGAGAGCTTGTGTTTGCGCCGATTCAGCCAACGCTGGGTGCAGATGTTGCTACCGTTTCGAATGCCACGGATTCGCGGCAAGGACGTTCGCTGAGCGGTACGTCGCCAGGCGCGAACGATGAACTATTTCTTGCGGGATTGACGCTGCTCGTCGTCGCTCGGCTTGTCCCGGCGCACTGCCCGCAGCTGTGAGATGCCGAACCAGGACACGAGCGCAAATACCAAGAGTAATTCGAGCAGGCCAAACAGACCGGAACTCATTGCGCGCGAGACTCTTGTGCCAACGCGACCGCATCATCCATGAAGGCGGACTCGGCACGGCGACTGTCCCGCCGTTCGAGGTCTTCGAACAGCTCCAGCATCCAGGCCAGGCGACCCTCGGACCCTGCCTGCACGACCGCCGGCTGCGAGGCGACCGACGCGCTGACCAGAAAACCGGTGGCGGCCAATGCAGGCTCGTCGAGCGCTGGCGCGCTGCCGAGTACCAGCGCCGGCAGGCGTAAAAGGGTGGTTAACTTGCGCTGCGGTGGGACGACGGCGCGCCGGGAGATTGAATCACAGTGGTTTCTCGCCACCTCGTGTCCGATCTCCGCATACAACAGGCGGGCTGCGCCCATCGCCGATCGACAACGCGCGGGCAGCCTCGCAACGCCACTATCGGCCCGTCTGTACAGGCTGCCGGCCTCATGTAACAGGCGTTGCACAACGCCGCCCATCGACGGCGAATAGACCGGGTTGGCAAGAAAATCGTCGGGGTCGATCCCGGCCTCATGGAGCCACTCGACCGGCAGGTAGAGACGCCCGGCCCGCGCATCTTCACCGACGTCTCGAGCGATGTTGCTCAATTGCATCGCACAGCCCAGGTCGCAGGCCCGCGCCAGCATGTCGCGGTCACGCACGCCCATCAGTAGGGCCATCATGGCACCGACGGTGCCGGCGACGCGCGCCGCGTAATCGAGCAGTTCATCGAGTGTCTGGTATCGACGACCCTTTGCGTCCCAGGCGAAACCCTCGAACAACGCCGTGAACAGCGTCTTGGGTATGCCGAAACGATGGACAACGTCGGTCAGCGCCCGATCCGCGGCCTCATGCCTCGGCGTCCGTGCGTAGACGTCGTCCAATCGCCCATGCAACAGATCGAGCGCGGCTACCGGCTCCGGGTCATCATCGACCGCGTCATCGGCAATGCGGCAAAACGCATAAAGCGCCGAGGCCGGTGCACAGAGGCGGCGTGGCAATAAGAAGGCCGCCGCGTGGAACGACCGCGAGCCAACGCGCAACTGGCGACGACATTCCTCGATATCCGCCGTGTAGCGGCCAGTCTGTTTGTTAGATGTCATTGGCATCGGGCATCACCTTTTCTAGCACTTTGGCCGAAGACAGCACGCCAGGCAACCCGGCGCCCGGATGAGTGCCGGCGCCGACGAAGTACAGCCGGTCGATATCTTCGCTTTGATTATGGGGTCTGAACCAGGCACTTTGCATCAGCGTCGGTTCTAAACCAAACCCCGCCCCCTTATAAGCACACAAACGATCGTGGAAATCCTGCGGCGTCGCCACTCGCGACGACACCAGATTTTCTTCCAGCCCCGGCAGCAGGGTCTCACCGAGTCGCGCCGAGATCATTTTACGATAGGTCTCGGCATACTCGGCCCAGTCGATCCCCGCATCGAGATGAGGCACCGGCGCCAACGCGTAAAAAGCGTCACAGCCCACCGGTGCCAGCGAAGGATCGGTCGCCGTCGGACGATGCAGGTACAGGCTGAAATCATCGGCCAAGGTCTTGTGGTCGAAGATGTCCTCGAGCAGCTCTTTGTAACGCGCACTCAGCGATATCGTGTGGTGCGGTATATCGGGATACTGCCGCTTGGTGCCGAAGTACCAGACGAACAAGCCGTTGGAATAGCGACTGCGATCGAGCCGCCGATTGGTCCAGCGGCGCCGGACTTTCTCCGGCAACAGGTGCCGATGCGTCCAGGCACTGTCGGCATTCGAGACGACCACATCCGCCGCGACACGTTCACCGTTTTTGAGCTCGACGCCGGTTGCTCGTCCACGCTCGACGATGATCTGGGTCACTTCGGCGCCGTATCGAAAACGACCGCCCTGCCCTTCGACCAGGTCGACCATGCCGTCGACGATACGACCCGTACCACCCATCGCCGAAAACACCCCCCAATGGCGTTCGAGGTGCGAGACCAGGGCGTACACGGCCGATACCGCGAACGGGTTGCCGCCGATCAGCAACGGGTGAAAGCTCAGCACAATGCGCAGGCGCGGGTCTTTCACATAGCGCGAAACCAGGCTGTAGACACTCCGGTAGCCCTGCAAGCGGAGGATATCGGGCACCACCCGCACCATATCCCGCCAGCTACTGAACGGCCGATCGCCCAATTCACCGAAGCCGATCCGATACGCTTCCTCGCTGACCTTGAGGTAGCCCTGGAATCCTTCGGCATCGGCAGGATTGAATCGGCGGATCTCGGCGAGCGTTTTGTCTAGCTCACCGTGGTAGTCGAAGCACTCGCCATCATCGAAGCGAATCCGATAGAACGGCGACATCGGCCGCAGATCGACGTCATCTGCGAACCGGCGACCACACAGCGACCATAGCTCTTCGAACAGAAATGGCGCCGTAACGATGGTCGGACCGGCATCGAAAACAAAACCGTCCTGGCGGTACACATAGGCCCGTCCACCGGGTTCATCGAGCTTTTCGAGTACTGTGACCTGGTAGCCGCGTGCGCCCAGGCGAATCGCCGCGGCGAGTCCGCCGAACCCGCTGCCGATGATGATTGCATGCGGTCGCGCGATGGAGACGTCGGGCGAAGCCGCGGCCGAGGCGCCAACAGTCATTATTTTTTGACACTCTTTTTGTCAATCTGAGTAGACAGTCTAGCAGCGCCACGCGATTGGCTGCAAATCCGGGTCCCAAAGTGATGGCGTCAGCGCAGCCGGGTGACGGCTCGCGACACCGATCAGACGTCGCCAGCAGCGCCTTCGATCAACGACGCAAACCGCTCTGGCGCCTCTTCGTGCCCGAGATGGCCCAGTCCGGGGACCATGATCAGCTGACTGTCCGGCAACAGCCGATGCACACGGCGCGCCTCGTTGGGCGACACCGTGCGGTCGTTTTCGCAGGCGATCAGGTAAAGCGCCGGGGCCAGCCGCTGCAGCTGGCGTGACAGCGGTGCAAGGTCCCAATTCGCCATCATGCGCAGCGTACCGGCGACATGCCGTGGCGAACGGACCAGTTGATGATAGATATCGATCATCTGTGCCGGCGGGGTCGAGCCCGTCTCTTTGACCAACCTGGCGACCATGCGCCGATCTGCCGCCCGCCAGCTGAACAACTGCGGCACCTGCGGGACCATCGCCAGGAGTTTCGCGGTGGGCGCAAAGAACTGCCCTGCCAGACCGCGCAGCGGCAACAGGGCCCCGTTGAGGCTGACCAGTGCCGCTGGCGAGATACCGCCGTCGAGACACATCCGCGCGGCTATCGCCGCACCGGCAGAATGCCCCACCACCACGGCAGGTGCGATTTCGAGTCGGTGCAGCAAGGCAGTCACACCTGCGGCCATACCAGGTAGCGAGGACTGCCTCGCGCCACCCGACTCGGTGAAACCATGCCCCGGCAGGTCCATCGCGACGACCTGGAACCGCTTGGCCAGCAACGGCATGACGCTGGCCCAGGAATGCGTTGACGCGCCTGTGCCGTGTACCAGCAGGACCACAGGACCCTCGCCCATCCGCTGCACATGCCAGGTCAGGCCAGCCGCCCGCTCGAACTGACTGCATGTGGCATGCGGCCAATGCCGGCGCGCACTCGCCCAGTTCAACTCTGTGGTGCTCGCGGCCATCGGCTCGTTTCTCTTGCCATCAATTTGCCACCCGCAAGCGGATCACCCGACGCCTCGTGCGCCGGTCTGGCTACGCCCGACCGCTTGGACGGCATCGCTGAGTTTTGTCGCGTCGGCATGCGGCAGTGGCAGATAAACGCCATTCAGCGATTCCGCCAGCCGCGCGGCATTCGCGTGCGGCCGCGGCGAGGTATCGATAACCATGCAGCGCACGCCCGCCACGCGCAGTGCCGCGGCGCTTTCCAACGCCTCGTTGAGGGCCTGTTCACGGCCTTTGGCGCCACTCCGCCCGACATTCGCGCGACCATCGGTCAAACAGACCACGGTCGGCGTGCCGCCGCGACGCTGGATCATCTCGCTGAGCACCGCCGCGGTCTCGATCCCGGCCGCCAGCGGCGTGCCTCCACCACCCGGCAATGCCGCCAGCGATCGCTTGGCGCGGACCAATGAGCGGGTCGGCGGCAGCAGCAACTCGGCACCCTCGCCACGAAACGCGATCAGCGCAACCTGGTCGCGGCGCACATAACAATCTGCCAGCAACAGCTCGACCGCACCCTTGGCCTCGGCCAGCCGATGCAACGCCGCCGACCCCGACGCGTCGACGACGAAGATCGTGGTCGTCTCGGCGCGCTGCTTGAACCGCACGACCTGGAAATCATCGCGCTCGACCAGCACGCGCGGCCCGGCACTGCCACCCTCGGCGGCGCGTCGGCGGCGCCGCACGCTTTGCCACGGCGCCGCTGCCCGTAGTGTATCAATCAGGCTCAGCCTGGCCCCGCTGCGCGGATCACCGCGTCGTGCGCCCATCGGCCGACCGCGCAGCTTGTTGCGTTGCACCGCGCCCGACTTGCCCATGGTCTGCGCGCGCTGGCGTGGCGCGCGGCCGGCCTGCAGCGTGGCCAACAACTGCTGCGGGATGGCCGCCACGGCGGCGTCGAGCACCCGGTCCTCCATCTTCTGGGTCGGATCCGGCTCGCTTTGCGGCACCTCGTCGTCTGCCTCTTGCTCCTCGGGCGGTGGCGGCGGTTGCTGCTGATCCTCTGGCGGCTCTTCTTCCATTGCCGGCAAGACTGTTGCGCGGGGCGCCAGCACCAGGCGCGCGGCGACGTTCAGATCCTGGTCTTCGACCTGCGCGGCACCGCGCAGCGCCGCCGCCACGCGAGCCACGCGCAAGGCCCAATGACAACTGCGCAAGGCGAAGACGCCGAGTGTCAAGCCAACCGCGCACAGTCGCTCGATATCGGCATCGCTGTGTGCAATCGTCGGCAAGCGGGTCCGCGCCGCCGCGATCATCGACGCATCATGCGGCGAGTCGTCCAGGTCATGAATGCCCAGCGGTTGCAGATCCAACACCAATGCCAAACGGTCGGCCAAGACCGGCGCCAACTGCTCGTCAGGGCCAACCGACTCATCGAGCGCGACCACACCCAGGCGGGTATCGTCGCGCGAGGTCAGCCCGTCGCGTTCCAGTAACACTTCGGAGAAATCCAACACGCCTGCCAGGTGGGCCACGGTGCCGCGGGTCGCGCGCTCTGCCATCGCGAGTAACGCGATACCGGTATCACAGGCTACTAGCAGACCCTGTCGTGCCACCGGCCGACCGGCCTGCAGGGTTGCAGCCAGGTCGAGGCCGCCCAACAGGCTCTCGGTGGTTACGTGCGACGGTACCCGCCGCAGCGGCGTCTGCGCCGGTAGCAGATCACGCAGGGTTGCCAGCCAGGTTTCACGCACCGGCCCAGGCAATGCCTTGAGATGCAGTCCACCGAGGTAGGCCGGGTCGACCGCCAGTAGCGCCGCCGCCAGCGAGGCATCGTGCCACGCCTCGACCGCATCGCCGGCCGGCTCCGTCATGCGTCGAACAGTTCGCCGATCGCCCGGTTGACGCGGGCGCTCGAACCCGCCTCGTCCAGCGGATCGCGACGCAGTCGGTGACGGAGCGCAGCGGGGGCCACCTCGCGCAGATGCGTGGTGGTCACGGTAGTCTTGCCATTAAGGCTGGCGACCGCGCGTGCGGCGCGAATCAGCGTCAGCTCACCGCGCAGGCCATCAGTACCGAGCTTCAGGCACAGCTGCGTCGCCAACTCGACGATGTCGCCCGGCACATCGACCTCGGCCAACAGTTCGCGTGCCTTGGTGATGCGGCGACGGACCTGTCCGTCTTTACGCTTCCAGGTCTTGATAAAGCCCTCGCGATCGCGCTCGAAAGCGTCGCGCTGGCGCACGATTTCGACCCGCGACTTGACGTCCATCGGCGTCGTCACCTCAACCGAAAGCCCGAAACGGTCCAACAGCTGGGGTCGCAGTTCGCCCTCTTCCGGGTTGCCACTGCCGACCAACACGAAGCTGGCGGGATGGCGAACGCTCAAGCCTTCGCGTTCGATGACGTTTTCGCCCGAGGCGGCGACGTCGAGCAGCGCATCGACCAGGTGATCCTCGAGCAGGTTGACTTCGTCGATGTACAGAAAACCACGATGCGCCCGTGCCAGCAAACCAGGCTCAAACGCCTTTTCACCGTGCGTGAGCGCACGCTCCAAGTCGAGCGCACCGATCACGCGATCTTCGGTCGCGCCCAGCGGCAGGTCGACGACGGGGATAGGGATCTGCCGCGTCTTGGTCGGCGACTGGCCATTCCCGCAGGCCCCGCAGAGCCCGGGCTTGGCGGCCTCGGGGGCGCAATTGTACGGACAGTTGGCAATCACCGGCATCTTCGGCATCAACGCCGCCAGCGCCCGAATGGCCGTCGATTTACCGGTGCCGCGATCACCAAACACCAACACGCCGCCAACGGTCTGATCGACGGCGGCAATCAGCAGGGCGAGTTTCATTTCTTCTTGGCCGACGATGGCAGAAAACGGAAAGGCTAACGGCATTGTGTTCGACTGGACTCCGGCGCGACGGGACAGAGCAGCGCCGGAGTGCAGTCACGCCAGGTGATGCAGACCGGATGCGTCAACGTCCCATCGGATAACAGGTTAAGGGATGCTTTTTACGCGTTGGACTGCGTAAAGACAAGTCAACACAGGCCGCTGTCAATCAGTCGAAGCGTCAACGGCAGAGGCATCTGTCGACTGCCAGACTTTGTCCACCGCGGCGACGGTCGACGCGATCACGCGTGAGCGTTCTCGCGCTGCGTCGTCGGGATCACGATCACCCGGCTCGCATAGCAGCCGACAAAGGTTATCGGTCGGCGATTCGAAATCGCAGTGGGTCGCGTCGGCGAATCGTTCTACCTCGACACCGACGACATCCACCAACACAGACAGGCCATTGCCGTTTGCATTGCATCGTGACGGCGCGCCAAACAAGCCAACCACGGGGACCTGCAGGTCGGCAGCGGCCTGCCGCCCCAGGCCACCCTGGTCGACAAGATCCAACACCACCACGCCGAGGCTGTCTGGATCGCCACTCGCCGCGAGCAGGGCTGCCAGGCCACCGGCTGAAAACCCGGCGTAGACAACCTCTGGACGCCCGAGCGTGTTCGCGGCCAGCCGCATATCTGCGGCGTTCGCCTCGTGCGCGCCATCCCAGGGGCGCATGTTGCAGAGATCGATCGACGCGGTCGCAAAACCGGCCTTGGCCAACGCACGCGCGAGATCCTGCATACGCTCGCGATTGCGCAGAAACCCATGGGCCAAAACCACCTGGGCAGGGCCTGTCATGCCCGCCGGGCGATACAGGTCGTAGTCGAAAAGACACCCTGACTGCGACGCCAGCACACCAGTTTCCACCACAACACCAGTTACCGCCTCAACGCCACTCATCCCCTCCAGCGCAGCAGGGCGCGTCGGACCTTGGCAACCCTCCAGCAGCACGCCGGCGACCATCAGCACACCGAGACCGGTGAGCATCAGCCATCGCCGCCGCGTCGGCTGCCGAAGGGTTTTTCGGGCTATCGGTAAAATCAGTATGCTCCGACTAATCTGCTCGGTATTGGATGGCTCAAGTTTAGGATCAACAGGCGCCGCAATTCGCCCGTGGCGCACATGTCTATGCCTCGCTGCACCGCTTCAACCGGCACTCATGGCACACTAGCGGCCATCCCCTACAACGAGCCACGCCGTCGGCGCTGAAACCATGTACAGAAATCTTGCCGCCTGCACGCACCGGGACCCGACATGAAAAATGTTAGCCGACGCGACGCGCACGTAATCGTTGTCGGTGCCGGTATCGGTGGGCTTGCCGCGGCAATCGACCTCGCCGCCGGCGGCACGCGGGTGACGCTGCTCGAACGCCACCCGACCCCCGGCGGCAAGATGCGCGAACACCAGGTTGGCGATTTTCGTATCGACGCCGGGCCGACGGTGTTCACGATGCGCTGGGTGTTCGAAGCCCTGTTCGAACGTGCTGGCGCCAGATTCAGTGACTGCGTCGATGCGGTCGAAGCCACCGTGCTGGCACGGCATGCGTGGTTGGATGGCAGTCGTCTCGACCTGTTCGTGGACATCGAACGCTCGGTCGACGCCATCGGCGACTTTGCCGGCAGCAAAGAGGCCGCGGCCTATCGCCGCTTCGCCGGTGAATCAGAACAGATCTTCAGGACCCTCGATCACAGCTTCATGCGCAGCGAGCGCCCCAGTCCGGTCGGCCTCACCGCATCGTTGGGACTGCGCGCGTTGCCGCGGCTGTATGCGACCAAGCCGTTCACCTCGTTATGGCAGGAGCTCGGGCGGATCTTCAAGGATCCCCGCCTGCAGCAGTTGTTTGGTCGCTACGCGACCTATTGCGGGTCTTCACCGTTCGATTCACCCGCTACCTTGATGCTCATTGCGCATGCCGAACGTGCCGGCGTCTGGTACCTCGAGGGGGGCATGTTCCAGCTCGCTCAAGCGATGGCCGATCTCGCCACCCGGCTCGGTGTCGATTGTCGCTACGACACCGACGTCGCCCGCTTGGTGAAAAACGGCAAGCGTATCAGTGGCGTCGAACTGCACAACGGCGACCGCCTCGATGCCGATGCCGTCGTATTCAATGGCGATGTCGCGGCATTGAATGCCGGTCTACTTGGTGAAGATCTCCGCAACGCGACCCCCCGCCGCAATGGTGAGCGACGCTCGCTGTCGGCGATAACCTGGAGCCTGGCTGCGCCCACGCAGGGGTTCGACTTGGACTATCACACGGTGTTCTTCGGTAGCGACTACCCGGACGAATTCGCCAGTATTTTCGAACGTCAAACGATTACTGAAGAACCGACCGTCTACATCTGCGCCAAGGCGCGCACGCACGACGCAATCCCGAGCGGACCGGAGCCTTTGCTGTTGTTGGTCAACGCCCCGCCTCGGCCCTTCGGTGCCGATGAGCTCGCCCGGGTTGAAGAACGCACGTTTGCGTTTCTGAATCGCCACGGGCTCGAGATAGATCGCAGCCAAAATGCCGGCGTTACGACGTCGCCGAATGAGTTCGACGCAATGTTCCCGGGCACCAACGGCGCCATTTACGGCTGGCCCACGCATGGCTGGACGGGATCGTTCAAACGACACGGGTCACGCGCCCGCTTGCCTGGCCTGTATCTCGCCGGCGGCACCGTGCATCCCGGTCCCGGCGTGCCGATGGTTGCCCAGTCCGGACGGATCGCTGCGGCCGCTTTCCGCGCCGATTTTGATTGACTACCCGCAACTGGATCGCATTGCGTCACCGATGACAAGCGGCGTCAGTCGAAAACTGGTGTAGCCATTCAGGGCAGGAACTGCTGTCCTGGACTATCTTTTGTTACAGATGAGAAACACCTACCTTGAGGTGATGACAATGATGCGCAGACGCCGCCGAATTTGCCGCCCAGTCCTTTTGTCCGCTTTTCTCATGCCCGCTTCGCTACTCGCTCAAGACATGATGCAGGGTGTTCCATATGTCACGAATCCGTACGGTGGGATGTTCGGCAGCATGGGCAATGTCTACAGCCCCTACTATCGCCAGTTTCATCAATACGGCATGAGCGGACCTTTGTCCGGCACGACCACCATGACGGGTATGCATTACATCATTAGCCCTTATGGCGGTATGTACGGCAGCATGGGTAATGTCTACAGTCCCTATTATCGCCAATTCCATTGGTCAGGCATGAGTGGAACAGCCGGTCCGCAGATCCCCGGCGTCATCTATGGACAAGGCACGCGGTACCACTACCCTTACTTTCTGCCACCGACCATGGGCACGCAGTGACGTGAAAACCGTGGATCGGTCGATAAATGTGTGTATCGCACCGATACGAGTCTGAAAAGCCGTCGCAAAGGCGGCTTCGCTGTTCATTCAGTCTGTTAGCCGGCTATCAGCGCTCAGTTCAAGCCCCGTCCTCCGTTGGTCTGTAGACAGCATCCTTACCTGCAAGCAGCCGGATGCTCAATACAAGTGAATTGAACAACCCGCCTTGCTGGAGTCATCTTCTGGCCGCGGTGGCTGAGCACCCCTACTCGTCGGGCCAGGCGGAGCTGTCGCCAGAGCATTGGTGTCGTTGAACTTCGCCGAGACCAAGTTGTCGTTTGCATTTATCTCAGACATCCGAGCCAGGGTGGCTAGAAGGACGATCGGGCGCATCAGTTCATACCGCCTTATTGGAAGTGAAGAGCCGTGCCAGACATGCGCAGTCCTGAGTTGGATGAACCGCGAGCTTGCGGATCTATCTGAAAGCGCCACTCGAGAAAAACGCAGACGGCTGCGTCACAGATCGGTCTGTTTGCCTACCCGAGTTGGGCACAGCGTTGTCAAGACAACCATGCCGGTGCACAGCAGCCGCCTCCGGGCTGCGCAGGCGCGTGGAGGGCTTCTCGGGACCCGAACCCGCGGCAGCAGTTACCGACGGAGAAACCGGGCAAAGGCGGCCTCATATGCACTAAATTGGTGCACGAAATCGCTCATTCCCACAGCAGGGTACGCTGTTTCGCGCCGGCGCCGTGCCCCGTGGTTTTTGCAAGCGGCTCTGATGCCATGTTTGCGCCAAGACGAAGCGACAAACTGGCTGAACGAGCAGGTCTGGCCCGATTGATGCATGAGACTGGATTTTAGCCGCAAAAAAATGGCCACCGTGCAGACGCGGCGGTCGTGTGAACAAGCGAGGTTTAGGGTCGTGAAGTCGTTGGGTTGGTCTGTAATACTGTTTCTTTTTCTCGGGTGCCAGGCTCACGGCGTTGACTGGAAAGATGCAAAGGACAAAGCGTCGTCCGGTATCGTGAGGGTATACGTCGTGCACGAGACCCGAGAGCATCTAAAGCCCTATCGGCGAGGTGATCTGACGCAACGGCTCGGTACCGGTTTCTTTATCGATAGTCACACCCTGATCACCAACCAACATATCGTTGAGGGCGCGCATTCCATCAAGGTCGAAGGGGCACGAAGCAAAGAGCGATTCGCGATGCGACTATCATCCAAACCGAGCGTCCGGTTTGATCTGGCAACGCTGGAATTCGTGGATGAGAACGAGCGCGACAGATTTGAACGAATCAACGGTCCGATCGGTGCTCTAGAGTGGGCCAGTTGGGAGGAGGCGCGTCCCGGCGGACAGATTGCCGTGCTTGGTTTCGGCAACAGCGAAAAGCTGGTTGCCACTCAAGGCATCATATCCAGCTGGGAGGCGCGCCACGATGTCTATCAGCGCCGACTCGATCATGTCACCTTGATCAGGACCGACGCTGCCGTCAATCCAGGTAACAGCGGCGGGCCAGCGATCAGCCCCGCGGGGCGCGTGATTGGCATCAGCGCGCGTTATGGCGCCGGAGAGAACATCGGCCTGTTGATCCCTTTCAGTACCGCAAGAGAGGTCGTCTCCGTCATGTCGGAGCATGGCCAGTTTGCCAAGACCGATACAGGCATCGTTGCTTACAACCTGAACCCTGTTTCACGCAAAACACTACAGGTCGCCCCGGAACTGGCAGGTTTAGTTGTTTCGCACGTGATTCAAGACAGTCCGGCTGCGGAAGCCGGCATCAGGCAATGGGACATCATTACTGCGGTCGACGACTACCCGATCGATCACGGCGAGATCGAACACCCGGTGATCGGCAATGTGCCCTGGTGGTTTGCGCTCAACACGGCAGCGCCAGGTGTCGATCTGAAACTCGCTATCAAGCGCCAGGGTGTCGACTCGACAGTTAAGCTGACAATGAAACCGATCGAGGTGCCGCGCATCTGGCTGCCGACCGAAGGCGCTGATTACCCGTTGGAGTGGGGTTATCTTGGCGGTCTGGTCATCACCGAAGTGACCCGTGAGCTGCTCGAGGAGATCGAGAGCGCCGGCAACTGGCGGTGGGACCTGGTCAACGACGCCGCGCCCGGTAAGAAGGTCTTCCTGGTTACCAGTATCGAACCCGATACCCAGGCGATGAGTTATTCAGAAGCCGGTCTCGACTTACTGCAACTCCGAGTGCTCGGCATCAACGGGCGCCCGCTTGAAGACTCCCTCGGTGAGCACCTAGACCGTTTGTATGCATCGATCGAGGAAGGTAACGCACCACCATTCGTCACAATTGAATTGGAAAAACACATCTCCATCCGTCTTGCGACGGATCAGCTGGTCGCCGATATGGCCGGGCTGGAAGATCGGTTCCCGGGTATTGTACGGCGCGCCGCTCAGCCTAGCTCTGAAGAGGCCGGGATGCAGGCGGACAACAATATACGAAGCACGGCACATCGCTGGCTGGACGAGGATGCGGCTAAGCAGGAACCCGCAAGCTGACTACATCTGGGGCTGCATCTGGGGCTGGAAACGTCATTACCTCGCCCGCAACCCGCCATGCAGCCATCTGAAAGCAAGTCGTTCTCGCGAAATCCTGCTCGATAACCTGCCCTCGTCAATGCGGATCTGTGTCGGATATTGCACCGTCAACGTCATCCACCTATAGCCTGCAGATCGAACGACGTTCGGCACCCTTGTGGTGCCGTCTCAAGTCTATCAACTTGATCTGGCGCAATAAAACCAGTGTGCAGACTCCTGTAGCCTTGTTGGACTGTTCGTGCGAAAGGTCATTGCATAGTGAAAAAGACAAGCAATCGCCTGAGACGACGCTGTACCGGTCTCATTGCTCTCTCTACCCTTATCCTGCTGCTGGTCGGGATGATCGCCGGAATCATTTTTTGGGGCGGTTTCAACACCGTTCTCGAGATGACCAACAAGATGGAGTTTTGTATCTCGTGTCACGAGATGAGTGACACCGTCTATGTCGAATACCAGGATACCCCGCATTTCAAGAATGCCTCTGGGGTGCAGGCGACCTGTGCCGACTGCCATGTCCCGCGGCCTTGGGTGCACAAAGTCGTCCGCAAGATCAAAGCCACGAACGAGCTCTACCACATGGCAATGGGCACGATCGATACCCCGGAAAAGTTCGAACAGCACCGCTGGACCATGGCCAACCGCGTCTGGGATAGCATGAAGGCGACCGACTCGCGCGAGTGCCGCAACTGCCATGATTTCACGAACATGGACCTCAGTGAGCAGGACAGGTATTCGAGCAAACGTCATAGCCGCGCGATCGACAAAGGTGAGACCTGCATCGATTGTCACAAAGGTATTGCTCACAAGATGCCGCGTGAGCCGGAGTCAGACACCGAGGTCGCCCAAGCAGGTCCCGCAAAATGACCGGTCGGCCTACCCCCAGCTTTTCAGCCACCATGGTGCTGATCCTGATACTGGTCAACGCCGCGCTGCCCCTGCCGGCAATGACGGCCGAAAACGTAGATCTCGATCGAGCCATTCGGGTCGCCGCCAGTATCGACGACGACGATGAACTGATTGCGCTGATCGACCGTGGCGCCAACATCAACGCCGCCAACGAGTTCGGTAAGACAGCCCTGATGAATGCGGTAGAGAACGGCAACCTCGCCGCTGCCTCGATGCTGGTCAGTATGGGCGCCGACATCAACCAGAAAACCGTCAACGGCTGCACCGCGCTAACCTTTGCGGCAGCGAACGGAGAGGTCGAGATGACCGCGCTGCTGCTCGAGCGTGGCGCCGATATCGAGGCACACACCCGGTCCGGCATGACCGCATTGATACTCGCGGCCCGTTACGGGATCGTCGACATGACCGAACAGCTGCTGTTCAAGCAGGCTGATCCAAACGCACGGGATCGAGAACAGCTGACGGCACTGATGTACGCGGCCGAGCGCGGCAACCGCGACCTGGTGCGCCTGCTCCTCGACAATGCGGCCGATGTGTCACTTGCGGACAAGCACGGTATGACCGCGCTAATGCATGGCGCGTCTGCGCCCGACAATAGCGGGGTCCTGGCCATGCTGATCGAGGCGGGCGCCGACGTTAACGCCCGCGACCAGGACGGCTCCACAGCGTTGATCTGGTCGGCCGGCAATGCTGATGCCGACTCGGTCAGGGTATTGCTCGAACATGGGGCCCGGGTCGACCTGCAGGACGATCAGGGCATGACCGCGCTGATGGAGGCGATCAGCGCCAATGCCGTCGACAACGTCAAGTTGCTGCTGACGCACGGCGCCAGTCTTGATCTGCGCGACGCCGACGGTCGATCGGCCATCGATTTCGCCCAACGTCGACCCGATATCCGACAGGTACTGGATACCCCCTAGTAGTCCCGGCGGGGGGGTCAGTCAGTAACCGCGGGGTCTCCAGCCATACCGGTGGTTTGGGAAATCCGGATTGCGCCAGCCGGGCTCGGCTATCTTTTCCGGCGGGGGTTTGAGGCTCGCCGTGTAGGCCATGACGGCCGAAATATCCCTCGCCGTAAAACGTTCGATCTGCTCGACCATCTCGGGATCGGCATTGCGCCGGCTACCGCTGCGAATCCGATGAAACTGGCGCACAAGGTATTGATAGTGCTGACCATGCAACGCCGGATTATGGCGTTTGACGTCGCCCTCACCGGCGTCACCGTGGCAGTCCGCACATTCTTCGCGATAGAGCGCTTCGCCACGCGCGAGATCACCCCCGATCGCCTGCCCGTTTGTCGGGGTCATTGGCAACTGCGCGATGTAGGCCGCGACATCGGCAATGCTTTGCGCGTCACCCAGCGCGCGCGCGCTGCTGAAGGCGCGCATGATCGGGTTGTCTCTATTGCCGGCCCGAATGTCGGCGAGCTGTTTGATGATCACGCCGGGAAGCTGGCCAGCGATCTGCGGGTAGGAACCGTTGCTGTTGCCCCAACCCTCGGCGCCGTGACAGGCCACGCAATTACGGTACAACCGAGCACCGTTTTCGGCGTCCGCCGTCAATGACAGTGCCTTTTCAAATTCTTGTTGCGCCGATTCCGCCGTGAAAGCCGGGGTGGCGACCACAACCATCGCAAGGGCAGCCAGAAAACACTGCCAACCGAATTTGTCTGCCTGCATTTCTCCTCCTCTGCGCGGTCCAGCGCGCCCTCGATTGAATATAGACCCGATCCGATCGATCGCTACCGTCTCCAAGACGATCGTCGCCAACCAGCATTAACCCGACGGATAATCGGGTGCCTCGGCCGGTGGTTGCAAGCTAATGCCGTATCCGCCTATCGGACATGCTCGAGACCCAGCCGCTTGATCATGCGGTAGACGCTGCGCTCGCTGACCCCCATTACGCTTGCGACCTCGGAACGCCGACCGGAGAATTTTTTCAGTTGCAGCGCCAGATATTGGGACTCGATCTCATCGAGCGTGGGGTCATGGTCGAACGACAATGCAACCAACCCAGTGCCTCGATCGTTGGAGGCACCGAATGCAAGGTGCTCTGGCGCAATTGCCGGCTTATCGCCAGACAGAATGATGGCGCGTTCGATAACGTTTTTGAGTTCGCGGACATTGCCCGGCCAGTCATAGGCGACGAGGCGTCTTGACGCGGCGGCGCTGAGACGCTTGTCGATGCGACGCGAGAAGCTGTGGTTGCGGATAAAGTGCTCCGCTAGCGGCGTGATGTCTTCACGCCGATCACGCAATGGTGGTACCAGCAGTTCGAAACCATTCAAGCGATAATACAAGTCTGCCCGAAAATCGCCTTCATCGACCATCTGGATCAACTGTCGGTTGGTCGCCGCAACGACCCGTACGTTGGCCTTTAGATCCTTGGTGCCGCCAAGCCGACGGAACTGTCCGGTCTCGAGAATCCGCAGCAGTTTCGCCTGGATGGTCCCGTCGATCTCGCCAATCTCGTCGAGAAACAGGGTGCCGCCATCGGCTACCTCGACCAGACCTTTCTTCTGACGGTCTGCGCCCGTGAAGGCGCCTTTCTCATGTCCGAAGAGCTCCGATTCGAAGAGTGTTTGTTGCAGCGTGCAGCAGTCCACTGCAACGAAGCTGCGTTTGTCGCGCGGACTGTGCGTGTGGATCGCCTGCGCGACCAGTTCCTTGCCGGTACCGCTCTCGCCGTGCACCAGCACGCTGATTTCGTCTGCCGCCACAGCCTCAATGAGACGTTGAACCTCGTATAGCGCAGGGCTCTCTCCGATCATCAGGTTCTTTTTTGCATCGCGCGCCTTGAGTTGCCGTTTACAGAACAGATTTTCCCGGCGAAGCAAGGTGGTCTCGAGGGTACGCTCTACGGCCAGCAGGAGTTCGTCCAGACCGACCGGTTTCAGCAGGTAGTCCGCGGCGCCTCGTTTCATTGCGTCGACCGCGTTTCTGACCGAACCAAACGCCGTCAAGATAATCACCGGATAGGTCTCGATCAGCTCTGGCAACACCTCGCTCGTGTCGCCATCGGGCAGCCTGACATCGGTGATGATCAGTGCCGGTTCATGCAACGCCAGGAACGCCTGCGCCTCTGCCCAGTTTGCAACGCCCGCAGCCTCGTACCCGGCTTTTTCGAGCTGCCGCTTCATCAGGCGGTTCAGCGTGGTGTCGTCTTCGATGATCAGTATCGACTGTGTCATGCATCCCCCGGATCAGATTGATCTGCGTCCGGCAGCAGGACCTTAAACTCGCTGCCCTGTCCGACAGTGCTTTGCACCTCGACCGTACCACCATAGGTCTCGACGATTGCCCGAACGATAGACAGGCCAAGCCCGGTACCCTCGATGCCGTCCGCACGCCGACTGAAGAACGGATCGAAGATACGCCGGCAACGCTCTGGGTCAATGCCGACCCCCGTATCGCGCACACTGACCTCGACCAACGACGCTACCCGACGACTGCGCAGCGCGAGTTCGCCTCCGGTAGGCATGGCGTGGAACGCGTTCTGAATGAGATTGAGAAACACCATGCGCAACTCAGGATCACTGGCCATTACCCGCAGTCCCGGTTCGAGCTCGATCGATACTGATATCGCAAGCTCTTCGGCCTCCCAGCGCAACAGCCCGAGCGTGTCCTCGACTACCGAAGTAACGTCGACGAGTTCGGGGACTTCCGGCGGCTGCATGCCGAGACGCAGCAGACGTTCGGTAAAGACCAGACATCTATCGATCTCGTCATCGACGAGGCCAAGGTATTCCGTCATTTCTTTGTCGAGGTTGTGGCCATTGAGGCGTAGGCCATCCAACGCGAGCCGCATCGATGCGAGCGGGTTGTGAATCTCGTGCGCCACTCCGGTGGCTACCCTGCCAAGCTCCGAAAGCCTCTGCTCATGCGAATACCTGATCTGTTTCGACAGGTCTCGGATGCACTCAACAATCATTGTCTCTGGTTGACCTTCGACTATGGCAGGCAGCGGGGCTGCGTGGATTTCGACATCGCTCACGTTGCCGTTGGCATCGTGGTGTCTGTGCAAGACTTTTAATGGCTTGCCCGTGCGGCCGATTTCGTAGACAGGACAGGTGATGAGTGTACTGGGACAGGGACGATCGGACTGATGGGAAATCCGGTGACAGACATCGCCGACGCCGTCTGCGTCACCGAGATCCAACTGCTGGCGATAGGCCTGGTTCGTCATTTTGACTCGATAGTTCTTATCGATGACGCGCACACCATCGGGTATCGCATCGAGCAGGGCCTGTAAGAAGTCGCGCTGGTGTTCCGATTCGTCAATGCGGTCCTGCAACTGATCGGCCATCTGATTGAAAGCGTTGCCGAGTTGGGCAAGTTCGTCGTTGCCACGCGTCGCTGCGCGTCGACTCAGGTCCCCTTTGGCGAGCGACTGGCTTGAGCGGGTGAGCAGTCCGACCGGGGCCAGCACGTAGCGCTGCATGAACCACCAACCTCCGGCGAGGTTTAACAAGACAATAATCGCGCCCGAACCCATCAACAGAAGCGTCGTGTTTTGCGCCTTATGGCGGATCGGCGCGGCATCGTAGTCGACGTAAAGCACGCCATTGATCGGATTCAGCTCCATAGGTCCGTGGCATTCTTTGCATGGTGGACGGTTGGCTACGAGGTTGACGCTGCGTAGGACGTCATGACCGTCTCCGTTGCTCAAGAAATGGGTGAACGATGTGCGTTGGCGGTCGGCCAACGTCTCCGATCCGCCGAGCAGCGACGCGTCGCTGGCGAAGCGGATCTCGCCTGTCGGATTGGTGATGAACACCGCCTCGATCCCCGGCTGTCGTCCGAGGCGTTGGACGATATCCCTCAGGCCCTCCAGGTCCCGCTTCAGCATCGCGTTTTCGAGTGAGGTCTGTAACAGTCGATTCACCTGCTGCGCCGCGTCGGCCTGCTCGGTTGCAAGCTCGGTGCGGTAAAGGGTGAGAAAGATGAGCAGAAAGATCAGTGAACTCGCAAGCAGCCCGACCGCCGTGCCGACAGCGAATCTCCGGCCCAATCGCGAAGCCACCCAGTGCATTGAAGATCTCCTCGGCGCAGCGTGGTCACTGGTCTCGATGCCGGCTTTCCCGTGCGCACTTTCAATACAGGAGTTTAGGTGATCACCAGCGCCTTTCCCTGCCATTTTGTCAGGCGCCGCTCAAGAATTGACCGCAGGTCTCCGTCGTCCGGTAGGGGGTGACCCGCACAAACGCCTCCATGTTGTTGTGTTGCCGCCAAGAAAACGATCGGCGAGCCAAGTGGCCTGGGTCTTGCCTACACTGTATAAGACCATTCCTGACATCAGCCATTCAATCCACTCAAGACGGGGGAGTCGACATGGAGAAACCGCGTGCTGCCACTGTGCTGCTAGCGTATTCGCTGTTCATCGCGCTTTCGATCCAATCAAGCTCGGCGAACCAAACGGTGTCTTTCGAAACGGAAGGAGACCACAAGGCTGTCGTTCAGCCTTCCCCGGCGGGCCAACTCCAAGAACAGCTCGAGGCACAGGGCTGGGAGGCCGTCGAGGGCAAGGACGGCAGTCGCCTCTACTACCCACCCGGACACCACGCGGCCTCATCGACCGCGGCGGAGGAAACCGGATCGACGCCGGCACCACCGCTGTCCGAGCGGCTGTCTGCCCAGCTCGAGGCACAGGGCTGGGAGGTCGTCGAGGGCAAGGACGGCAGTCGCCTCTACTACCCACCCGGACACCACGCGGCCTCATCGACCGCGGCGGAGGAAACCGAATCGACGCCGGCACCACCGCTGTCCGAGCGGCTGTCTGCCCAGCTCGAGGCACAGGGCTGGGAGGCCGTCGAGGGCAAGGACGGCAGTCGCCTCTACTACCCACCCGGACACCTCGCGGCCTCATCGGCCGCGGCGGAGGAAACCGAATCGACGCCGGCTCCACCGCTGTCCGAGCGGCTGTCTGCCCAACTCGAGGCGCAGGGGTGGGAGGCCGTCGAGGGCAAGGACGGCAGTCGCCTCTACTACCCACCCGGACACCTCGCGGCCTCATCGGCCGCGGCGGAGGAAACCGAATCGACGCCGGCACCACCGCTGTCCGAGCGGCTGTCTGCCCAACTCGAGGCGCAGGGGTGGGAGGCCGTCGAGGGCAAGGACGGCAGTCGCCTCTACTACCCACCCGGACACCACGCGGCCTCATCGGCCGCGGCGGAGGAAACCGAATCGACGCCGGCACCACCGTTGTCCGAGCGGCTGTCTGCCCAGCTCGAGGCACAGGGGTGGGAGGCCGCCGACGCAGAGGACGGCAGCCGTTACTACTTCCCGCCGAAGCCAGCCCCGTCGACGACCGAGTCACAACAGGCCTCGACTGTGGCGGACACACTGGCTGCTCAACTCGAGGCACAGGGATGGCGCTCAGTCGAGGCAGCGGATGGCAGCCTGATTTACTTTGCACCCGGTACCCAGGATCGCTCTCCGCCATCCGCCTCCATCGAGGCGCCATCGCTCGCAGAACATCTGCGTTCACAACTCGAATCAAAGGGCTGGAAGGCAGTCGATGCTGAGGACGGCGGCATGTTCTACCTGCCGCCCGGACACCTCGAACCGTCCAGCGAGGATGCGACTGTTTCAGTCCCGTCAGCGACTGCTGCCCCGGCAGCATCGCCTACGCCAACGGTGGTAGAGCGGGCCGCCGCGCCCAAGGAGGCGACCGCGAAGACATCAGCTGTGGTTCCCAGCGAACCCGAAAGTCTCACTGCCGCAGAAGCGCCATTAGCGCCTGCACCGGGAGCAGACCCGGAAACCGCGATTGCCGACCCTGAATCGGTTCCGATTGTTTCGCCGCCCGCACCGCCAGCAGCCACGTCCGATGACTTGCCGGATCCAACCGCACAGGCAGCCAGGGAAGTCGATGATGGCGGTGCCGTTGCGAGGCAGGCCGACAATGAACAGGCTGAAATCGTCGTTGCCCCAACCGCGAGCGAAAAGACCGCGGCAGAAACTCCGGCCGTCGCGCCACCCGTGCAACCGCAGGAACCGGAAGCTCGTCAATCTTTGGCGATTTCTGACCAGAGCGCTGCCGGCGCGGTTGGCCTCCCGCGGCCCTATCGCGGCTATCCACAGCAACGGCTGATGCGTACCCCACCAGCACACCGCCCGGTCCCTTATGGTCTGCCGCCGCCCTATCGCGGGTTCCCTCAGCAGCGACTGAGGCCAGTCCCACCGGCTCTCGGCAACCGGTAACTGAATCAGCAGATCCCCGGCCGTCGGCGACGGTGCGGTCCGACGCGGCTGGGAGTTGAACAGCACCGTTACTCAGGTGCATTTAGCTATCCTTCCGGCCGCCGGCGTTTCGCTTTCACGAATGCATCGTTGTTGTCTGATTCTGCAAACAACGTTGTAGGCTTACGCGACCCCTCAAACCTCGGAAATTGTCCACCTGACATTTAGTCAGGTTTCGATCCGGCACCACCGGAAGCCTCAGATAGAAAGCGAACTCCAGTATGTAAGCTTCAGAATTAAGTTCGTTTTTTATCCGGCAGCTGCCCGGGGCTCGGTCAGCGAGCATTGCGCATCGGTTCGCACACCTACCGGAAACCCGTGCATGCCTGACAAATCGTCAGTTCCATTGCTCGCACCGTCAACGCCGTGCGGCAAATATACGCCACTTTTCTGTGGCTGATTAGTGACTTACAACCCCTTGGCGCGCAGCTTGCTTACAACCTCTTTGCCTCGCGGAGTCACCGCCCGGTGAACACCGACCAACAGGTCAACCGATTCGAAGGGGGAGACGGAGATGTTCGTGTCACAGCTAAGCCTTGCGGCACTTTCACTGCTTATCGTGGCATCCACGGTCAAGGCAAGCGATTTACCGATCGCAGGTCTCGATCCATCGCAGCGTCCTGAAGGCGCACCGCGGATCCTGACCGTGAATCGTTCCGGCGAGTGGTATCGGGGGGCTTTGCATGGTGTGGCCCGTCCCTATCCCCACAGCCTCCGATTCCTGGAAGACCAGGGCAATTGGTATACGCCGTTTACCCGGCCGGGTATGCCGGGGCGGTACGACATCCGCGGGTGGTATGGGCAGTAAACAGAGCCTGGCCAGATCTGAAGCCAGGGCAAAAACCAAACTTAGGAGTGTATGGAAATGAAGCGAATGCGCAAAGGATTCAAAAAAGCGATAGCCGCCGTCGCGGTCAGCTTGATGCTGGGCGCCGGCACCGCTGGCGCCAGTATGTCGGGCATGGGTGGCATGTCCGGGATGTCGGGCATGGGTGGTATGTCCGGGATGTCGGGCATGGGCGGCATGTCCGGGATGTCAGGCATGGGCGGTATGTCCGGAATGTCAGGCATGGGCGGTATGTCCGGAATGTCAGGCTATTTCAAGATCACGCCTGAAGGCCAAATCTACTTCTATCCCGCACAGCAGGGTATGAGCGGTATGTCCGGTATGGGCGGTATGTCCGGCATGTCGGGTATGGGCGGCATGGGCGGTATGTCCGGCATGTCGGGTATGGGCGGCATGGGCGGTATGTCCGGCATGTCAGGTATGGGCGGCATGGGCGGTATGTCCGGCATGTCCGGCATGGGCGGTATGGGCGGCATGGGCGGTATGTCCGGCATGTCAGGTATGGGCGGCATGGGCGGTATGTCCGGCATGTCAGGTATGGGCGGCATGGGCGGTATGTCCGGCATGTCCGGGATGTCAGGCATGGGCGGTATGTCCGGCATGAGCGGCATGGGTGGTATGTCCGGCATGTCCGGGTACTTCCAGATCACTCCCCAAGGCCAGATCTTCTTCTATCCGGCTCAGCAGGGCATGTCCGGTATGGGCGGCATGAGCGGCATGGGTGGCATGTCGGGAATGTCCGGTATGGGCGGCATGGGTGGCATGTCGGGAATGTCCGGGATGGGCGGCATGGGTGGCATGTCGGGAATGTCCGGTATGGGCGGCATGGGCGGCATGGGTGGCATGTCGGGAATGTCCGGTATGGGCGGCATGGGTGGCATGTCGGGAATGTCCGGGATGGGCGGCATGGGCGGTATGTCGGGAATGTCCGGCATGGGCGGAATGTCCGGTATGGGCGGTATGTCGGGAATGTCCGGCATGGGCGGCATGTCGGGAATGTCCGGTATGGGCGGTATGTCGGGGATGTCCGGCATGAGTGGCATGTCGGGCTATTTCAAGATCACGCCTGATGGCCAGATCTTCTTCTATCCCGCACAGCAGGGCATGAGTGGCATGTCAGGCATGGGCGGTATGTCCGGTATGGGCGGTATGTCCGGCATGGGTGGCATGTCAGGTATGTCCGGCATGGGTGGTATGTCTGGCATGGGCGGCATGTCAGGTATGTCCGGCATGGGCGGCTGGAATCCGCCTAACTAATCCTGTCCCTCACTAGGACAGGCGTGGGGCACAAGGAAGTGCCCTTTCTTCCCCGTGATTGAGGAGAGCCCGATGTTTCAGTTCAAAGTGCTGTCGGCGTTTGCCGCCATCGTTGCGAACGCCATAGTCATGGCCGCCCCAGCTGGTGGTCCGGCGGACGAAAACGGCGCCTATCAGGCCGCACGTTGGGATCCGATCCACTTCAAACCTGCGATCGACTCGGCAACCGATGAGCAGTGCCTTAGCTGCCATCAGGAGATTCTCGACCGACGTGTATTAGAGGCCTCACCAGCCGGGGTCAAGGCAAGCGATAGCCTCGCCTGGTACCAGACGCTGGACACCTATCAGGGTGCGCAGGAGACCTTCCACCGCCGCCACCTGGTGACCGATTACGCGAACCAAGTGATGGACCTCCGCTGCAACTTTTGCCATCAGGGCAACGATCCGCGCGAAGAGGCGCCGAACGGTTCGGCGACCCATCTGCAACCCCAGCTCAAACTCCGCAAGCACGTCGATCCGGGCATCTGCTTGATGTGTCACGGCAAGTTCAACAATGTCGTGATGGGAGTACCCGGTAGCTGGACCGAACACGGCAAGTTGTTTAACAACAACTGCCTCACGTGCCATGCCGCCATCCGCACGAATCGGCATCAGGTCAACTACCTGAAGCCCGCCGCGATCGAAGACATGGCAAAAACGACCAACGATGTCTGTTTTGGCTGTCACGGGGGGCGTTCCTGGTATCGCATCTATTTCCCCTATCCGCGCAACAGTTGGCCGGGTGACGGCGGCGTGGTGCCCGACTGGGCGAAGGACCGACCGACCAGTTCCGACCCGCGGTTTCGGATCGACGCAGCTGCGCCCGCGGCGCAATAACCCATAACTGGCGCGGAGCATCAAATGAGCAACGACAACAATCTCGATTTCCTGAAAGACCGCCTGAACATCACGCGGCGGTCGTTCATCACCAGCACGGCCGCCGGTGCCGCTGCGCTGGGTACGGGTAGTCTGATCAAGACGCGTGACGCCCAGGCCTTTCCCTTTGCGCCGTATCCGCGCGACGACGACCTGACAACGGTTGTCACCAGCTGTGCCCATAACTGCGGCTCACGACACATGCTGGTCGCCCATAAAAAGGGCGATGTGATTGTGCGCTTATCGACCGACGACGGCCGCTACCAACGCGACGGTGTTTTCGGCAAGGACACTGAGGAAGAGCCTCAGGTACGCGCCTGCCTGCGCGGTCGCTCTTATCGCCAGCGCATCTATTCCGCCGAGCGTCTGCTCTATCCGATGGGTCGGGTTGGAAAGCGCGGCGAGGGCAAGTTCAAGCGGCTGAGCTGGGACGAGGCACTCGAATACGTTGCCCGCAAAATGATCGAGCTAAAAGAACAGTACGGCTCGACGGCGCTGCTGGACCAGAGCTACGCCGGTGCTTCCTACGGCGTGCTGCACAAGTCCGACCAGATAGAGGGGCTGCTCGGGCGCTTCCTCGGCATGTTTGGTTGCCGCACCAGCTCCTGGTCGGTGCCGTCTTACCAGGGCACGACGTCGAGCTCACGCTGGACCTTTGGCACCATCGAAGACGGTAACGAGGACGACGCCTTTGCGCACTCGAAGCTGATCATCATGTGGGGCTGGAATCCGGCCTACACCTTTCATGGCGGGAACACCTTCTACTACATGCGTCTTGCCAAGCAACGCGGCTGCAAGTTTGTGCTGATCGATCCGCAGTACACCGACTCGGCCTCGGCGTATGACGCCTGGTGGATTCCGATCCGACCGAACACCGATGCCGCGATGATGGCGGGAATGGCCCACTACATCTTCGCCAACAATCTGCATGACCAGGACTTCATCAACCGCTTCACCCTCGGTATGGATGCCGGAACGATGCCGGACTGGGCGGCCAATTCGCCCAACGGCCAGGAGAATTTCAAGGACTACATCCTCGGTACTTACGATGGGGTGGCGAAGACCCCCGAATGGGCAGCTGCCATCTGCGGGGTGTCGGCCGACGACATCAAGAAGCTCGCCGACATGTATGCCAGGACAAAGCCTGCCGCACTGAAGGCGTCTTGGGCACCGGGCCGCAACGCCTACGGTGAACAGTACAACCGTATGGCCGCGGCGCTGCAGGCGATGACAGCCAATATCGGTGTGCTCGGCGGCTGTGCCGAGGGTGTCGGCAAGGCCTGGCATGCCGAGGCGGTTGCGTACCCTTACGACCAGTTCTCCAACATCTGGTTTTCATCGATCAAGTCCGATCGCTGGGCGCACTGCGTGTTGAACTATCCGAACGTCCGCCGCGAGGAGATCGGGCTGTGGCCGCGTCAGGATCAACTGGACGGCGTCATCCCGAACATCAAAGGGATCTTTTGGCATGGCTCGGACTGGTTCAACCAGCTCACCAACATCAACAAAGAAATCGCCGCGATGGATAAGATGGAGCTGGTCGTCTGCATGGACTCGACGATCACGCCATCGGGCCTCTACGCCGACGTCCTGTTGCCGATCTCAACGCACTTTGAACGGCATGACGTCGCCTTGCCCTGGTACAAGGGTCACTACTACATCCATCGCCCGAAGGTGATCGAGCCGATGGGCGAGTCCAAGACCGACTTTCAGGTCTTCACTGAACTGGCGTATCGGATCGGCCAAAAGACAGGGATCGGCGATTACTTTGGCAAGACGTACAATCCGAAGGCCGACCGCTCCTACTTCGACGACCCCGATGCCGTCGACGAAGCCTATCTGCGCGACTGGTGGGAAGGCAAAGTCATGGCGCATCAGCATGTCGATATGCCATGGGACGAGTTCAAGCAGCACGGTGTCTACAAGTTCAAGCTCGATCAGCCACACGTCGCTTTTCGTGAACAGATCGAGCAGGGTAAACCCTTCCAGACGCCTTCAGGCCGAATAGAGATACTCAGCACTGAGTTGGCGCAGATCGGCGAATGGACACGCACCCGCTACGGCTACCATATCCCCTCGATCCCGAAATGGATCGAGCCGTGGGAGTCATTGAACAGCCCGAAGATCCAGGAGTTTCCCTTCCATCTGATCTCGCCGCATCCGCGCTGGCGGACCCATTCGATCTTCAACAACTGCAGCTGGTTACGTGAGACCTACGAGCAGGAGGTGACGATCAATGCCGCCGACGCGAGACGCCTCGGCGTCAAGACCGGCGACACGGTCGAGGTATGGAACGCACGCGGCAAAGTTGTGGTGCCGGTTTATGTCACCGAGCGTTGCATGCCGGGGGTCGCGGTCATCCACGAAGGGGCATGGCTGGATCTCGACGACCAGGGTATCGACCGCTCCGGCAACCCTGACATGCTCACCCTCGACGAGCCGAGCCCGGCCGGCTCCTTTGCGTACAACACTGTGCTGTGTGACATCAAGAAAACGGACCTCGCCCACCGCCCAGGTTGGGATCGATTAGCTACGGCGCGATCACATGTCTTCCGCCGCGACCTCTGACGCAGGAGAGACTGAACGATGAAAAAAATCAAAGACCGCGCCAAGCTGAAGTCAGCGATCAAACGGCGCAAAAAGGCAGTTTACAATCCGGTCCAGCCGCAACAGCAGCTCGGCTTTGTCCACCATAATGTCGACTGCATCGGTTGTCGCGCCTGCGAGATGGCCTGCAAAGACAAGAACGGTCTTCCGGCCGGACCCCGTTTCCGCCGCGTGCAATACATCGAAGGCGGCACCTATCCGGATGTCTTTGCCTACAAGGTCAACATCTCGTGCAATCACTGCGCAGAGCCCGCGTGCCTGCCGGCCTGTCCGACCGGTGCGATCTGGAAGCGTGCAGACAACGGCATCGTCGACATCGACTCCACCCTGTGTATCGGCTGCCGGCGCTGCGAGGCGACTTGTCCCTATGGCGCCCCGCAGTGGGATCCGGAAGCGGAGATCGTCAAGAAGTGCAATCTGTGCGTCGATGAAATCGAGGCCGGGCGACTGCCGTATTGTGTCATGGCCTGCATGATGCGCGTGCTGGATGTGGGGCCTATCGACCTGCTGCGCCTCAACCAGTACCAGACCAAGGCGATCGGGCCCAACGAGAAGCCAGTTCGGGCGGTCAAGAATTTCGCAGACCCCGAGCTGACCAATCCGTCCATTGTGTTCGTCGCGCATAGCAAGGGCGGGGTGGAAGAGTGAGTCGCTCTACGGTGGGTATTTCCCGCGGTGAGAGCGCGGCGGATGTGGCACGGACCCGCATTGCCAGAGACCTGCTGCTGCTCGCCGATCTTCTCGACCATGAGCCGGATCGCGAGTCCGTCGTCGCGCTGTGGGCCCGCTGCTATGACGGTCTGTTGGAAGCGACGCCCTATGGGCCGGTGCTGCGCGATGCCGTCAATCGCTTCTGCGACAGCCTGACCGAGATACCGACGTGCTTCGATACCGATGCCGGCGATGCGCTGCTCGCGGATTTCCGCCGGATCGGCGTTGCCGACCGGGATCACGGCAGGGCGCGCCCGTCCGCAAAGCGTGATTTGGACTCACAAAACCTGCACGCTGAGTCGGTGGCCCTACGTCAATGGGCATCGCTGCACGGCGTTTCAACTGATTCGGGACTCTCGGCCGATGGATGCGACGTTGCGGTCGAGCTGCGACGCCTCGCCTATCTCGTGGCTGCGGACGGCGTAGCCGCGCCCGCTGACAGGCTGCAGCAACACCTGGGCCGGACCCTGTTGGGTAGTGTCGATGGCTTCGCGGCCGAGGTGGCCGCACACAGTGGTACACATTTTTTTCAGAAGCTGGCGATTTTGACGGCGGCCTATGTCCACGAGCTCGAACAGCGATTTGCCAGCGGTGTACTAGACCGGCCAAATTCGACGACTTCCCGCGAGCGAACGGCGACGATGCATTTCCCAGACCCGCGTGGAAACCTAGGAGCCTCAAGCGGTGCCGCGGATGTCCTTTAGCAGGGTCAACGTGAGGAGGCGACATGCGCCTATCGAGCTTGACGCTGAAGCGCGCCGGCGGACGAACGCTTCAGGCATTTCTCGGGGGTTTTTGCAGGGGATGATGATATGAGCGATGCACTCGCGTTATTCGGCCCAGCCGTCGCGCTGGACCTGACCACACTGGCACAGCTGCACGACCGCGAGTTGGACCGGGCGGTCGTCGACGCGCTGCAGGACGAGCGCTTTCCCCAGAGTCTGGCCTTCCGGCTGCAGAGCGACCAGGGGGTACGGGTCATCGACACGCTGTCGACGATAGTCGCAACGCTGTCTTTCGATGAAACAGAGCAAGATGACATGGCTGCGGACTTTGCCGCTGTCTATCTGACCTATGGTGTTCGCGCCTCCCCTTGCGAATCGGTATGGCTGGACGAGGATGGCTTGGTGATGCAGGAGCCGATGTTCGAAGTGCGGCGGGACTACGCGCGCCTCGGGCTGCAGGCGCCGGACTGGCGAGTGCGGCCTGATGACCATCTGGTGTTTCAGCTGCAGTTCGTCGCGGCGTTGTTGGAGAGCGCAAGCCGTGAAGCCGTGGCCGAAGCAGCCCAGTTCCTCGACAACCACACTTTGCGCTGGTTACCGGATTTCGCCGATCGGGTGGCGCAGCACGCTGCAACGCCGTTCTACGCCGCGTTGGCGGTGCTGACCGCGAGCTATCTTGACGAACTGCGCGACACTATCGCGCTGGTCCTCAACGAACCACGACCGACCGCCGAGGAAGTCGACCAACGCAGCCGGCGAGAGGACGAGAAGGCCTTGCCGGCATCGTCCGCTTATGTGCCGGGCAGTGCGCCGTCGTGGTAGCGACCGCAGTATGCGAGGGGCAAACAGCGGACCGACAGCGCGTTCGTCTGCCCTGTCCTTCGTCAGCGGAACGAGGTATCCGTTGAACCTACGTGACTTGCTCGACGAGGCCCTCGGCGATGTGCCGCAGGCGGCGGCAGGTCGGTGCGTCCATGAGCGTGCAAGCGTGGCGACATGCCAGCGCTGTGTGACGTCGTGCCCGCGCGACGCGTGGCAACTTGATGACGAGCAGCTGATGATCGACATCGGACAGTGCGATGGCTGCGGCGTCTGCGTGGCAAATTGTCCTGAGGGCGCGCTGTCGCAGGTGGGGGTATCGCCCGAGCCGTATGTCGGGGCGCCCGAGTTGAGTCTGTCCTGCGAACGGGCGAAGTCCGACATGGCCGGCGCTTGGCGGCTGCCCTGCATCCACGCAGTTGGACTCGCCTGGCTCGCCTCGATGTATCGAGCAGGCCTGCGCCAGATCGAGTTGGATATCGGTAACTGCCAGACCTGTGACCGCCGCGATGACGAGGGGCTGCCGCATTCCATTGAGCGGCTGAATACCGTGCTGGCGCAGCGAAAGCTGCCACAAATTGCGCTGGGCGCCCGCCCTATAAGGCCAGCAGCCAGTGGGCCGGACGACCCTATCTCGCGGCAAGACGGGCCTGCCTTGAGCCGTCGCGGTTTTCTTCGGCGCATGCTCAGCGCACCACCGATAGCGGAGTTCGATGAGTCAGCAGCGACGAGGAAGTCGTTAGGCGACTGCCTGCCGCCGGCGCGTAGGGGTGATCTCGCACTCTTCGTGCCAGAGATCGATGTGCATCGCTGTAATGGCTGCGATGCCTGTGTCAGGGTCTGTGGCCATGATGCGCTGATCTGCGAGCAGGACTCGTCCGATGCTTATGTGGTTACCGCCGACGCCTGCACAGGATGCGGCCTTTGCGTGGATATATGTGATCGGGATGCTATCAGCGTCACTCGAGACGCCGTCGTCAGCCAGACGAAAATCCCGCTGGCGGTCGGAGACTGCAAGGTTTGCGGCGTTCGTTTTCACGGGCCGGAGACTGGCTGCGACAGGGATAGCCTTTGCCAAGTCTGTTCACGCGTGAATCACAAGCGGAATCTGTATCAGGTGCTCTAGTGGGCCGTCTGTTCGTCAGGCCCAGCCTGACGTATGACTCGCAGGTTGCGCCTACGTCGAAGGCAACCTTGCAGGCCGCGGCGTGCAGCTTGGCTCAAGGGGCCAATGGTTTGGCATGCTGTCTGCACCGATGACGTTTGCGTTTTTGATGGTCCACGACAAGGGGGTCTAACATGGCAATCGAACTTTTCAATGATGGCGTCCACAAGTGCTTTTCATATGAGGATCTCGTCGGACGGCAGGGCGTGCAGTCGAATCAGTTTCTCGTGGTTGACAATGGGCACGCAGCACTCATCGATCCCGGTGGCGATTTGTCCTACGCCAGTCTTTACGAAAGCCTCAGCCAGGAGGTTTTGGTCAAGGATCTGGACTATGTCATCGCCTCACACCAGGATCCGGACATTGTCTCTTCTTTGAGTCATTGGATCGCCGGGACGGATTGCAAGATCGTCGTCCCTAAGGTCTGGGATCGGTTCATTCCTCATCTTTGCAGAGGTGCCAAGGTAAAAGAGATGGAGCAGCGCCTAGTCAGTATCCCGGACGAGGGCCACGCGTTAAAGATAGGCAGTTCGGTACTGGTAGCCATCCCGGCGCACTACCTTCATTCTGAAGGCAACTTCCAGTTTTACGATACCGCCAGCAAGATTCTTTTCTCGGGCGACCTGGCGGCGTCGTTCGTAGAGCCGGAGCATCTTGGTGAGCCGGTCACTGACTTTGCCGCCCATATCCCGTCTATGGTCGGATTCCATCGACGTTTCATGGGGTCAAATAAGATATTGCGCCTGTGGGTCAACATGGTTCGTGAACTTGACCTGACCTGGGTCGTTCCGCAGCACGGTCGGCCGTTTAAAGGCGAGAAGGTGATTGAGGAACTGTTCAACTGGCTGAGTGAACTCGAGTGTGGGATCGATCTCATGACTCAGGAGAACTACAAGCTCCCGAAGCGCCACAGCGAGTGGGCGTGATCGCTTCCGGGTATGTTGGCTGCCACAGTCCGCTCGCCTGATCCTTTTGATCTGGATCGATGGTCGCTGCTGTACTGGTGCAAAGGCCTCGCAGTTGGTGTCCGGCGAGGTGTTTGCAGCCGTCTCGTTGGCGGAACCCCTTGAGAAGGCCGTCGCCGGTTTCGTGCCGCTAACGCTGCGTCCAGTCGGACAGATTGCCAACGACCGCGCGCGCTACGGATCGGGCACGATCTCGTCGAGCACCTTGGCCGATGAGATCACCCCCGGCATGCCGGCACCCGGGTGTGTGCCAGCGCCGACCAGGTAAACTCCCTGGATCTCTTCGCTGCGATTGTGTGGTCGGAACCAGGCGGTCTGCAGCAGCACCGGCTCAAAGCTGAATGCCGCCCCCTTGACCGACCACAGGCGATCGCGGAAATCGACCGGCGTGAGCAACTGCGAGGACACCACGTGCTCGGGCAATTCAGGCAACACGGTTTCGGCGAGGAAGCGCTCGATGCGCAGCCGATAAGGCTCGGCCATCTCATCCCAGTCCACGTCACCGTCCAGGTTCGGTACCGGTGACAACACGTAGAACGCATCGCAACCGGCCGGGGCGAGTGACGGATCGGTGGCCGTCGGTCGATGCAGGTAGAGGCTGAAGTCGTCGGCCAGCACTTTGCGATTGAAGATATCGTCGAGCAATTCCTCGTAGCGCGGCCCGAGCATGATCATGTGATGTGGCACATCGTCGTATTGCCGGTCGGTGCCAAAATACCAGACAAACAGGCTCATCGAGTAGCGCGCACGCTCTAGTTTGCGCTCAGTCCAGCGGCGCCGCTTGACATCGCCGAGCAGGTAGCGATAAGTCGCCGCGGCATCCGCGTTCGACACCACCACCTTGGCCTGCAGCCGTTCACCGGACGCCAGCTCGACACCGGTCGCTCGACGGTTTTCGGTGAGGATTTTTCTGACCGGCGCATTGAGCCGTATCGTGCCGCCCTGCCCTTCGATCAACTTCACCAGCCCTTTGACCAGGCTGCCGGTGCCGCCCATCGCGAAATGCACCCCATGGCGCCGCTCGAGCTGGGCGATCAGCGCATACACCGCGGTGGCCGAGAATGGGTTACCGCCGATCAGCAACGGGTGAAAACTGAACACCATCCGCAGCTTCGGGTGCTGGATGTATTTCTCGACCAGGCTGTGCACAGACCGGTAGAACTGTGCGGTCAACAGATCCGGGACGGTTCCTGCCATTTTGCCGATTGAATCAAACGACACCGTCAGCAGCTTGTCGAAGCCGATATCGTAGAGCTTCCCGCTGGCTTCGATGAAGCGTGCATAGCCGGCAAGATCGTCCGGATTGAACCGTTCGATCTCCGCCTTCATCGCGGCCTCATCACCGCTGTAATCGAAGTGCGTGCCATCGGCAAAACGGATGCGGTAGAAAGGGCTGATCGGCCGCAAGTCGATGTCGTCGCTCATCTGGCGGCCGCACAGGGTCCACAACTCCTCCAGCACGAACGGCGCCGTGACGATGGTCGGGCCCGCGTCAAACGTGAACCCATCTTGTTCGTAGACGTAGGCACGCCCACCGGGCTTATCCAGCTTATCGACGACCGTCACATGGTAGCCCCGCGCGCCCAGCCGCACCGCGGCGGCCAGGCCGCCGAAACCGCTGCCGATAACAATCGCTTCACTGCGCTCGCTCATGCCCCCTCCCCGCCGCCAGGCTGGGGACGCTGCCAGCGGATCACGAGATCGCTGACGTGGAAAACCAACGCCGAGACCAAGAACACCGCAATCCAGGTCCATCCGGCACCGGTCAGGTCGGCACGCAGGGCCAACATCAGGCTGCCACCGGCACCGATGTTGGTCAGCAACGGCACCGCAGCTATGCCGGCGCCGGTCATGCGGTGAATCAACAAGATCACCGCGATCTCGATCACGATGAACAGCAGCATCATGTCGACAATCCGACCGCTGGTTACCACTTCTTCCAGAAACTGCATCGGTACTCGGCTCCGTCGGGATAAGATGTCGGGGTATCTTGTCGCGGCCGACGCCCGCCGTCCACGCGATTGACCTGGTATCGACTGGGGACGTGCCCCAGCAATAGGTTGTTCGAGACACCATGCCGCATACCGTCCTGATCACGCTCGGTCGCCTGCCTAAGGGGCTCGAGTTCGCGTTCGCGTTCGCCCGGGCGGGATACCGCGTGATCATCGCCGAACCGTGGCGTTGGCACCTCAGCCGGGTGTCGCGCGCCGTGAGCCGTTGTTATGCGGTAACCGCCCCCAGTGAGGACGTCGAGGCCTATCACAACGACCTGCTGGCTGTGATTGCCCGCGAGCAGGTCGACCTGGTCGTGCCGATCTCCGAAGAAACCCTGCACGTGGCGGGTCTCAAGGAAAAATTGCCCAACCGCTGCCGGCTGTTTTGTATGCCGCAGGCCGACTTGTTGGCGCTGCATGACAAACTGTCGTTTATCCGAAAGGCAGAAACGATGGGGCTGCCGGCACCCAAGACCCTGGCCTTCGACAGTCCTGAAGCGATCGCGTTTGCCAAGACCCACGCATACATCGTCAAACCTCAGCTGTCATCGGCCGGCCACGGCCTCGCCATCCAACAGGCCGGCGACCCGCTGCCGCCCGTCGATTCACCGTCGATCGTCCAGGCCTACCTGCCCGGTGAAGAACTCAGCTCTTTCTCGATCGCGCATGAAGGGCGCGTCATCGGTACCGTTCTCTACCGCGGCCTGATTATTTCCGGCAGCGTCGCGGTCTGTTTCGAGGTGATACCGACACCCGACCCGGCGATCCTGGATTGGATTGAGCGCTTCGTCGCCGCCGTGAACTACAGCGGTTCGATCGCATTCGATTTCCGCCGCGATGCCGACGGCCAGGCCCTACCGATCGAGTGCAACCCACGGACCACCAGCGGTATCCACTTCGTCAACCCGGATGACCTGGCACGCGCGGTGATCGACCCGGCGGCAGAGAATCGGTTTAGGCTGCGCGACGAGCACATCCTGCAACAGTTCTACCCGGCGCTGACCGAGACCCAAGGTGCCGCGATCAAGGGCCGAACCTGGCGACCAAACCTGAAGTATCTGTTCGGTTGCCGCGATGTGAGCTGGAGCCGCCGCGATCCGTTGCCATTCCTGCTGATGCCGGCAAGTTCCTATCAAATCCTGCGTCGCACCATTTTCTCCGGCATGACATTCGGCGAGGCCGCAACGTTCGATATCGGCTGGTATTGAGGCGACCGCTCAGCTGCCGCGCGCCTGAACGCGGACCTGGATCTGCTGCACGGGCCGGGTCGTCAAGCGCGCGACCGGGCGCACCTTGCCCGGCTCCAGTGTCTGCAGGTCGAAGCGTCGGGTCAGGCGGGCGATAATCAGACTCGCCTCGGTCTGTGCGAAGCCCGCACCGACACAGGTCCGCTGGCCCATGCCGAACGGCAGATAGGCGCCGGGCGTCAGTTCGTGCTCGCGCTCCGGCGAGAAGCGGTCCGGGTCGAATACGTCAGGATCCTTCCACAGCTTCAGGTGGCGATGGGTCGTCCACGGCGAGACCATGATCATCGCACCACGCTTGACCTTGAACTTACCGATCCGCGTACGCTCCATCGCAACCCGCGGCATGAACGTGATCGGCGGATAAAGTCGCAGCGTCTCGCGGAACACGTTGCGCACGTAGCGCAGCTGCTTGATGTGCTCGAACTCGACCGGGCCATCTCCGACCACCGCGTCCACTTCGGCGCGGATCCGCGCGACGATCTCTGGACGTATCGACAAGATAAAGAACAACCAGGTCAACGCACTCGCCGTGGTCTCGTGGCCGGCGAGAAACATCACACCGAGTTGGTCGATCAACTCCTTGCGTGAAAACGGGCAACCACTCGCCTCATCAACCGCGGCGATACACGCCGACGCGATGTCGTTGAACTCACCGGCCTCGGCATTGGCATGCGTGTCGACCAACTCACCGAGGTGCTGGCGAATCCGCGCACAGGCATCCAGTACCGGCTTGTGTTGACGAATCTTTTTGAACGGCGGATCGAAGATCAGCGCCTTCAGCTCCACCTGTGCCGCGCTGCGCTCGAATATCTCGAAGGCATCGAACACGTCGCGCGCGACCTGGGTCTGCAGTGAGGTCGAAAACACGGTCCGGCAGATGATGTCGGCGGTGAGATTGCTCATCGCCATATCGAGCGAGAATATCTCACCGCCGGCGGCCTGCGCGTCGAGCTGTGTTTCGTAATCATCCACCGCCGCGGTCATCGACGCGAAGGCCCGCGTCAACCGGATATGCGAAAAGGCCGGATCGATCATGTCGCGTTGGCGACGCCAGCGTTTGCCGCTCGACACAAAAATCGAATCGCCGACCAACGGCTCCAGCGCGCCGACCATCAGATCGTTTTTCGGATAGATCCCGGTCGGATCGGTCATCACGCCGCGCAACAACTCGGGATCATTTACCAGCAGGATCGAACGACGCGAATAGCCGAGATGGGTGACCGGCAGCCGATAGGCATCGGCCGGCAACAGACTCAGCAGATTGCCCTCGCCCTGCGCCGCCGTGCGAATCAACGCCGCGAGCGGTCCGAGCGGCGCTGGACGCGGCGGCTTGTAGTGCGGCACCGCACCAGGCTGCGCAGTAGGGTCGGAAGACGAAGCGGGAACAGCAGTCACAGCATTCTCCGGGCGATGCAGGCGAACCCCGGGACACGGCAGAACCGCGCGCCGCGACAGCACCTACTTTTTTACAGTAGCAAGTGTATAGTTCAATAGACACGGCAGCAATGCGATAACTGCCTGGGGGTAATGCAACATGGGCCTGTTCGAAGAGTTTATCTGGCCTTTTCACGCGGTGGTCTCGGCACACATCGTAACCGGTGCGATCGGCCTGTTCGCCTTCTGGGTGCCCGTGGTCGCCCGCAAAGGCGGACCACTGCACAAGCGTTGGGGCACAGTGTTCACCTGGTCGATGCTGATTACCGGCACGATCGCCATCGGCATTGCCAGCCTGACCCTGCAGGACCCGGTCGGCACGCACCCGCACATGGATTTCGAACCGGCCCTTATCCAGGGCATCTTTGGCTGGATGATGTTGTACCTCGCCGTGCTGACGATCAACCTGGCGTGGTACGGCTGGTCATGCATTCGCGGTCGCCGCGATCACGCCGTCAATCGCCGGCCGTTCAACCTGTTTTTGCAGGCCGCCGTCACCATCACTGCGGCGAACTGTGCCTGGCACGGGATCGTACTCGAGCAGTTCCTGATGATCGGGATATCGTTTGTCGGCTTCGCCACGGCAGCGACCAATCTGTGGTTTATCTACAAGCCGCAGCGCGCACCGCAAGACTGGCTCAAAGAGCACCTCAAGGGTTTGGTCGGTGCCGGTATCTCGGTGTACACCGCATTCTTCGCGTTCGGCGCCGTGCGGCTGATGCCCGAACTCGCCCTCAACCCGGTGCTGTGGTCAGTACCGCTGATTACCGGGCTGGCGATCATCCTTTATCACTGGCGCAAGATCGGCTTGCAGCGACGTCGCGCATCGCAGACCGCCGAGGCCGCATGACGTTACCCATCGCTGTCACCGTTTTATCGCCCTGATGCCTACAAAAACACAACCACCAGCGCTCGATGCGCCCTGCCATCAGATCACTCTGAGTGCCGGCACGATCAGCTACTACGTCGACAACGCGCAGGCCAATGGCCGACCGCTGGTGTTGCTCCACAGCATCAACGCCGCGCCGAGCGCGCGTGAAATGCAGCCGCTGTTCGATCACTACCGGCACTCGCGGACTGTATACGTGCCGGACCTACCTGGTTACGGGCGATCCGAACGCAGCGACCAACTCTACTCGCCAGAACTCTATGCCAGGTTCATCCGCGAGTTTCTCGAGCAGGTCGTCGGTCAGCCGGCCGACATCGTCGCGTTCTCGCTGTCGGCCGAGTTTGCCGCACGGGCGATCGTCGAGCATTCGGTGCCGGTCGATTCGCTGGCATTGATTTCGCCGACCGGATTCAGCGCGCGACGGGCGCCGACCGGACCGATCACCGACCGTATCCTGAAATTCCTGCGGCTACCAGTGCTGGGCGATGGCCTGTACAAGCTGCTGACGTCACGGCTGAGTATCCGCTACTTTCTCGGCCTGTCGTTTGCTGGCAAGGCGCCTGAACCGCTGACCGACTATGCCTACACCACCGCCCACCAGCCCGGGGCCAAGTTCGCACCCTTTCGTTTCTTATCGATGAAGCTGTTCACGCCGACGGCAGTCGAGGACCTGTATACGCGGCTCGAGCTGCCCGTACTGGTGCTGTACGACCGCGACCCGAATATCTCTTTTGAACTGCTCGATAGCATCGAAAAAAAGCCGAACTGGAGGACCGTTCGGATCAGTCCAACGATGGGGCTCCCGCATTGGGAACGTCCGCAGGAAACCGCGGCCGCGTTGGACGCTTTTTGGGCGGACAGAAGCTGAACGCTTCGCGGCGCGCCTCTAATCCATCAGGTTACGCATCAAAAAAACGGCCGCGCCTGCGCCCGTGGTTATTGCGACTGTTCCGGCGCGAAGACCTTTTCGATCAAGTCCAGCTGCGAAGACGGTAACGGCTGATTCGACCCAGCCGGGGCCGCGGGCGGCTGTGCGGCGGTGAACGAACTGATCATGCCCGGGTCGATCGGCGCCGGCTGGCCGGTCGGCCGACTGGGCGGCTCAACAGCCGCTGCGGGTTGCGGTTCGGAGGCTGGCGCGACAACCGCTGGGGCTGGGGCTAGAGCTGCCGTTGTGGATAGAGCTGCAGTTGGGGCTGGAGCTGGAGCCGGCATTGCAGCGGACTCCGGGACTACCGGAACAGCCACCTGAGGCACCTCCGGCATGGCGGCTGCCGGCTTCGGCGCGGCCGCGACCGGCTCCGGCGAAGAGGTAATGCTCAGCGAGGCGCGGGGCGCGGCGACCTCGGGCTTCGGAGCCGCCGGCGCGGCTGCAGGTGCCGGGACATCCGCTGCCTGGTCGGCCGACCCGCTCGGCGTCGCGAATCCGCGAATCATATCCGGGTCGATGGCCATCGGTTTCCCCGGATAATCCTCCGCACCCGCCGGGGTTTTCGTCGCATCTGATGCGTTGGCAGGCGCAGGCACCGGCATGGCTGCAATCGGCGCACTCGTGTCGGCCGCTTTCGCGGCGGGCATGCGGGTGCCGGCTGTGGCGTGGCAACCGCAGCGGGAGCCGCCGGCGTCGAGGTGGCTGGTGCGGGTGCTGGTTGAGCCGTGGCCGCCTGGACCGCCTGGCTATTCAACAGGCCGTGGATGGTGGCCGGGTCGATCGGCGCCGGAATGGGTCCGGTCGGTGGCCCGCCCGCAAACGCCGCGACGGAAGCCGACCCAAGGGTCACCAACACGACCAACACAACCGTTGCGCCAATTGGCAACCCGCGGTACTGAGCGGCAAATTCTTTTTGGAGGCTATCCGGGTTCATCGCTATAGGCATACTTTCGTCCTGACTGCGCTGGGAAGACGCCCGATTATAGCCACAGTAGGTCGCTTCTTCGGTCAGCATGCCCTTACCAGCAGCCGGAACGTGGTTTTACATCCCCGCTTCGCGGACGAACACGCCAGCAACAGCACGTGACTTGTGGCGCTCGAATCTCTCGTCGAGAACAGTTACCTTTTCCCAAAGTTAATGTATGAACGCAGGCCGCCAACGGCTGCCAAGCGCTTACCAGACGCAAGGTAATGGCCAAGATGCTGAACACACCGAGGATCTGGAGATGCTGCGCCGCGATGCCTCTACTGGCAGTAATGCTACTGGGTAACGGGCCAGGCTTAGCCGCGACCCTCACGATCTCCTGCGGGGCCGTGGGGATCGAGCTCGCGCTGTGCCGCGAAGGGGCCGAGGCCTGGGCCGAGCAGACCGGTCACGAGGTCAAGGTCGTTTCCACGCCCAACTCGTCGTCTGAGCGACTGGCGCTCTACCAGCAACTATTGGCGGCACAGGCCAGCGACATCGATGTCTTCCAGATCGACGTCATCTGGCCCGGTCTGCTGGCCAATCATCTGCACGACCTCACGGCCAACCTCAGCGACGAAACCGCTAACCACTACCCCGCGATGATCGCCAACAACACGGTCGATGGGCGCCTTATCGCGATGCCGTGGTTCGCCAGCGTTGGCGTGCTGTACTACCGCCAGGATCTGCTGGACAGGCACGGCGAACCCGTGCCGACGACCTGGGACGAACTCACTGCAATCGCCTTGCGCATTCAAGCCGCCGAGCGCCGCGCGGGCAACGACAGGTTGTGGGGCTATGTCTGGCAGGGTCGTGCCTACGAAGGGTTGACCTGCAACGCGCTCGAATGGGTCGCCAGCGAGGGTGGCGGTACGCTGATCGATGCCGACGGCAAGATCACGATCGACAACCCTGCCGCCGCGCAAGCACTCGCCCGTGCGGCAGGATGGGTGGATACCATCACACCCCCCGGCATACTGAACTATGCCGAGGAGGAGGCACGCGGCGTGTTTCAGTCGGGCGACGCGGTGTTCATGCGCAATTGGCCCTATGCCTGGTCGCTCTCGCAGAGCGACGACAGCCCGGTCCGTGGCAAAGTCGGCGTGGCGCCGCTACCGGGCGGTGCCAGCGGCAATAGCGTCTCGACCCTCGGCGGCTGGCAACTGGCCGTCTCCCGCTACTCGCAAAACCCAGCACTCGCGGCCGACCTGGTCCGTTACCTCACGTCACCTGCCGAACAAAAACGCCGCGCGATCCGCGGCTCGTTGAACCCGACGATCCCCGCGCTCTACGAAGATGCAGAGATCCTTGGATCGGCGCCGTTTTTCGCCGACCTGGTACCGATTATGCGCAGCGCCGTTGCGCGTCCGTCGGCAAGCACCGGCAGCAAGTACAACCAGGTCAGTCACGCGTTCTGGAGCGCGACCCACCAGACGCTGAGCGGCAAACGTCCTGCCCAGGCCAGTCTGAAGGCGTTGCAACGTCGGCTTGAGCGCCTCAGCCGCGGCGGCACCCGCTGGTGATCGGGCTGCTGCACCCGACCGGCACGCCCGGTAATTGCCGATGACGCGCGCCGCGTCGCCACTCACCCGCCACCGCACCCGCACCGCATGGCTGTTTCTGCTGCCGTTGCTGATCACGCTCGCCCTGGTGGCTGGTTGGCCCCTGTTGCGCAGCATCTGGTTTTCGCTGACCGACGCCGACCTGTCGCTGCTCGACGATGCCCAGTTCATCGGGTTCGAGAATTACCTGGTGCGCGCCGGCGACGCCTGGTACGGCATCCTCGCCGACCCTGAATGGTGGTCGGCGGTCGGCAACACGCTGTATTTCGCCGTGGTGTCGGTCAGCCTCGAGACCGTTTTGGGGTTAGCCATAGCGCTGGTGCTGCACCAGGGCTTCCGCTTACGCGGCCTGGTGCGAGCGGCGGTGCTTATCCCGTGGGCCATCCCGACCATCGTGTCGGCGAAGATGTGGGGCTGGATGCTGCACGACCAGTTCGGCATCCTCAACGACATCTTGCTGAACATCGGCCTGATCGATCAGGCGATCGCCTGGACCGCCGACCCGGACCGGGTGATGGCGGCGGTGATCATGGTTGACGTCTGGAAAACGACGCCGTTCATGGCGCTGCTGCTGTTGGCCGCGCTACAGCTGTTGCCCAAGGACTGTTACGAAGCCGCGCGTGTCGACGGGATCCATCCGGTACGGGTGTTCTTTCGGGTAACGCTGCCCCTGATCTGGCCGGCATTGATGGTCGCGGTGATTTTCCGCCTGCTCGATGCGCTGCGGATGTTCGACCTGGTTTACGTGCTGACGCCGAATGCTGCCGAAACTGCGATGATGAGCACCTTCGCGCGCCAGCAGCTGGTCGACTTCCAGCAGGTCGGTTACGGCTCTGCGGCCACCACCGTGATGTTCTTCATCATCGCGTTTTTGACGGTGATCTATCTCATGCTTGGCCGCTTACGCCTGGATTCTTCACAATGAACAAGCCCGCCGCGTTACCAGTGATCGGGTTCTACCTGATGGTCGCGGCGATCGTGCTGTATGCCGTTTTCCCGTTCTACTATGCGATCGTCACCTCGCTCAAAACCGGCAGCGCGCTGTTCCGCGTCGACTACTTTCCGTTCACCTGGGACTGGCAAAACTACGTCGCCGTATTCGAACAACAACCGTTCGGCCGCAACATCCTCAACTCGACGCTGGTCGCGGTTACCGTGGTTTTCGCCTCGCTATTACTGGGGACACTCGCCGCCTACGCGCTGAGCCGCGTCGCCTTTCGGGGCCGCGGCCTGCTGCTGATGACCATCCTGGGCGTATCGATGTTTCCGCAGGTCGCAGTCCTGTCCGGCATGTTCGAGCTGATCCGCAGCCTGGGCATGTACAACAATCTGTCTGGCCTGATGTTTTCCTATCTGTTGTTCACGCTGCCGTTCACCGTGTGGGTCCTGACGACCTTCATGCGCGAACTGCCAAGAGAATTGGAGGAAGCCGCGATCATCGACGGCGCCACCCCATGGACGATCGTCAGCCGGATCTTTCTACCACTGTTATGGCCGGCAATGGTCACCACCGGCCTGCTGGCATTCATCCAGGCCTGGAATGAGTTTCTCTTCGCGCTGACCTTCACACTCACCGATAGCCAGCGCACCGTACCGGTCGCGATTGCACTGATCAGCGGCGGCAGTCAATTCGAACTGCCGTGGGGCAACATCATGGCCGCGTCGGTTATCGTCACCGTTCCGGTGGTGGTGTTGGTGCTGGTGTTCCAGCGTCGTATTGTCAGTGGTCTGACCGCCGGCGCATTGAAGGGCTGACGCATGGCATCCGTGAAGCTGAGCAATCTGCGGAAAGACTTCGGCAAGGCCGCGGTGATCCGCGGCGTGGACCTCGACATTGCGTCCGGTGAATTCTGTTGTTTCGTCGGCCCTTCAGGTTGTGGCAAATCGACCCTGTTGCGGCTGATCGCCGGGCTCGAAGATGTCACGGCCGGTGAAATCGTGATCGGCGGCGAGGCGGCCACCGATCGACCACCGGCGCAGCGCGGCGTCGCGATGGTGTTTCAATCGTACGCGCTTTATCCACACATGACGGTTTACCAGAACATGGCCTTCGGCTTGCAGCAAGCCAGGGCCTCGAAAGCCGCGATTCGACAACGCGTCGAACAAACCGCCCAGATGCTGCAGATCGAGGAACTGCTGGCCCGCCTGCCCAAGCAACTGTCCGGCGGCCAGCGCCAACGCGTTGCGATTGGCCGCGCGATCGTCCGCCAGCCCAAGGTCTTTTTGTTCGACGAACCACTATCCAATCTTGATGCCAGCCTGCGACAACAGACGCGTGTCGAGATCGCCAAGCTGCACGCACAGCTCACCGCCACCATGATCTACGTTACCCACGACCAGACCGAGGCGATGACGCTGGCCGACAAGATCGTCGTGCTGCGCGACGGCCGCGTCGAACAGGTCGGCGAACCGCTGACGCTCTACCATCAACCGGCCAACCGCTTCGTGGCTGGGTTTATCGGTTCACCACCGATGAACTTTTTGCCCGCCAGGCTCGCCGACAGCGGTCAGCAAGCCGAGCTGATGCTGTCGGGCGGTGAACGCGTGTGGGCTGCCGTCGATGCTGCGGCTGTAGCCGGGGGCAGTGCGGTCACCTGTGGCATTCGTCCCGAGCACGTCGCGCTCACGCCGGTCAACGAGGCAACCCTGACGGGCACGGTTGTGCTGTGCGAGAGGCTCGGTGATCACAGTCTGGTATTGGTGCAGCTGAACGGCTCGGACGAACTGCTGACAGCCAAGCTCACGCCGGGGTCCGAGCCCGCCAAGGGCGATGAAATCGGTCTACGGTTACCCGCTGCACACTGCCACGTGTTCGACCCCGACGGAAACGCCCTGCCGCGCCGCCTGTAATTCCAAGCCTGCTTGTCGCAGCAGTCGATCGAGGAAGTTCACGCAGTTGTCGGCGAATATGCGGCGGATGCCTAGTGTGAGATGTATCCCTGATGGTTCGCTTTGTCCCGCGTCCTCGACCTATCAGGGCATCGCCAACCTCAATCGAAGAAATCCTTTATCCAAGACAAGCGCACCCGTTAAGCGGCATTGCCGTGGATCGTTTCACGGCCCAGCGAGTCCACCAGTAATGACAATTCACGCTGATGCAATCACGGGAGGCTTTTGATGTCGGCCGAGGTTTTGAGCGCCTTGCATGCCCTCGAACACGATTACTACGAAGGTGTTGGTTTCAAGCGATTGCAACGACAAGTGTTGGCGATCAGTCACGCGATCGTCGGTTTGGATGACGACGACCCAATCCGTCAGGCCTGTGAGGCATTCGCCCCTACCCTGTGGGGCGACAAAAGCGGATCAGCGGTCCGGGTGGAGGCGATCGCGACGGCGCTGGCCGGTGAGAACGCGGCGGGCTATCTGCAGGCCTGGGCCAACTTCGCGCGGGTTGCCGAGACCTACCGGGTCGCTGCATGAGTGCCGTCGCACAACGCGGCGATCCGGCTGTTCGGGCGGCCTGCATTGCTGTTCCTGATTTCTTGTGGCCCGAGCTACGCTCCGACCACGCCGGCGAGACCGGTGCGGTGATGATCTACCGCGGGATTCTCGCCGTCGCGCGCGACACCGAGGTTCGGCGGTTCGCCAGCGAACACCTCGCCACCGAGCGGGAACACCTGCAGCTGATGGAGGCCCTGGTACCTCAGGTCCGGCGCAGCCGGCTGCTCGGCGTCTGGCGCCTGGCCGGCTGGATGACCGGTGCGCTGCCTGCGCTGTTCGGGCCTCGCGCCGTTTTTCGCACCATCGAGGCGGTCGAGACCTTTGTCGACCAGCACTATGCGGCGCAGACCAGCGCGCTGGCGGGGCAGGACGCCTACCGGGCACTGCATGATCTGTTGGAACAATGCCGGCTCGACGAGGTCGGGCATCGCGACGACGCACAGCGTCGGCTGGGTCCACCCGGCGCTATCGGTCGCGCATGGGCAGCCATCGTCGGCCACGGCTCGCGCGTTGGCGTGGTCCTCGCCGCGCGTCTTTAAGACTGAACAGGGTCAGCTCAGGATTTCAGGCGTCGGACGTTGAACGGCAGACCCGCCAGGCGGCTGGCACAGAGCGAGCCGGCATCTCGGAGCACGGCGCGTAGCGACCCCACGGGCATTGGCTGACTCGCGAAGACACCGACCCTGTTCTCATAACCCGGCAGGCTCAGGCTGAGGGCGGTTGCGAATCGCCCAGGCTCGAGGTGCTTGAACCGGCGCTCGGTTTTTCGCAGGGCCCGCGGTTCGAAAAGATTTATCGCCAATACGCCCTGATCTGACAGGTTGCCTGACAACAGCGACAGCCAGGTGTCGTCCGGACCGACCGTACGCGCAGCCTCGCCGCGCGCATGACCAAACAGATCGTCGACGATCAGGTCGAACGGCGGCCCGGTATAGCGATCCAACCAGTCTCTCGCATCCGCCTCGACCAACGCTGCCCGACTGCGCGTCACGCCGAAAAAACGACGCGCGATATAGAGGTGTGTCGGATCCAGTTCGACACCAATGATCTCGTTCGGTCTGACGCACTGGTGCAACAAACGAATGACCGCGCCACCGCCGACTCCCAGCACCAGCACCCGTTGCACTTGACCCAATGGACGAAAAAACGCGGGTAACAACAACAGATTCCAGACGTTTGCCGCGATCGGCCTTTGCGCATTGAACTGGCTGTGGAACACGCCATTGGTGTACAGCCGAATCGAATGACCCGCCTTGCGCACCTCGTAGCAATTGTCACCGGCTGTCTTAGTCCAAACAATCGCCATAACTGCGATACCCAAAAGGCCACACGACATATATAGGGTACAAACCAGCCGCCTGGCCGTGTTTACCCGCTTTGCCGGCTCAGAATACGCAGATGCCGTCAAGACAGCTATTTCGCATCTTCTTAATCCACCTCAAAGTAACCCGCCGACACCGCAATATAATGAAAACCTTTAAGGCGCCCTGAAGTAGTAGCCGAGGTTTGACGTGCTTTCGCCCGGGGATACAGCAGAAGGTAAGGACCGGGTAACGCGGCGCACGCGGGACATCGTCGTGCTGTTCGCGACGCTGATGCTGTTCTGGATCATGCTCGCCAACTCGCTGGCCGCCGATACGCTGATCGTTGGCGTGATAGCGTCGCTCAGCATTGCCCTGCTGTTTCGCAACGGGCTGTCATTTTTCACCGAGTTTCGCACGACACCGGCGGCCTTTGTCGCCGGACTGCGTTACTACGCCTTCTTCTTTCAGGAACTGATCAAGTCGAACCTCCGGCTCACAGCGATCGTCGTTTCGCCCGAGCTGCCGATCAAGCCCGGCATCGTCAAGGTGCGTACTGGCCTGAAGAGTCGCATGGGTCGATTGATGCTGGCCAACTCGATCTCCCTGACCCCGGGGACGCTCACGGTCGAACTGGACGGTGAATGGTTATACGTCCACTGGGTCACGATGGAAGCGGACGACATCGAAGGGGCGACCGCGCAGATCGTCGCCGGCTTCGAGCAGTACCTCGAGGTGATGTATGGCTGATGCGCTGATTTATCTTTCAGCGGTGATCGCCGGGCTCGCGTTCATTTTGGTGTTCTGGCGCTTCATCAAGGGGCCGTCCGCGGTTGACCGGGTCATTGCATTCGATGGCCTGACCATCGTCAGCATCACCGGCATCCTGCTCGCCGCGTTGGCCGAGGGCCGGGGCATCTACCTGGATGTCGCGCTGGTCTATGCGCTGCTGTCGTTCCTCGGCGTGATCGTGGTCGCCCGCTTTCTCGACAGGGGTTTCTGATGGCCGCACTGCTCGACATCGTTGGCGGCCTGCTGCTCCTCGCCGGGACAACGTTCCTGTTTTTTGGTGGACTCGGCCTGGTCCGCATGCCCGACGTCTACAACCGCATCCAGGCCGGCACCAAGGCGACCACGCTGGGCACCCTGTTGAGCCTCGCCGGCACCGCTTTTATCTACCCGGCCTGGAGTCTCAAGCTGTTGCTGATCGGGCTCTTTTTGCTGTTTACCAACCCGCTCTCGTCCCAGGTGCTGGCACGGGCGGCGCATCGCCGCGGCGCCATGAAGACCCCGCAAACCGTGGTCGACCGCCTCGAAGAGGACACCGGAGAACACCCATGAGTGACCTGATGATCGGCATGAGCCTGGTGTTGTCGGGCGCCATGATTGTCGCCGCCATCATGGCGACACGAGGGAAGCGGAGTCTGGGTATCTCGATCCTCGCCGCCGGCCTCGTTGGCCTGCTGGCCTCGGTGCAGTTCCTGCTGCTGGATGCCCCGGACGTCGCGATGACCGAGGCCGCGATTGGCAGCGGCCTGACCACCTTCCTGTTCTTTTTCATGCTGCGCCGGCTGCAGGGGGGCGAGCATGATTAGGCGGTTGACCGTTCTGGTGCTGCTGGCGGGCCTGGGTACGGTGTTTTTCAGCCTGCTGAGCGGTTACACGCCGGACACCGAACTCAATTTCACGGCCCGCTACTACGCCAATCAGACCGCCGAGGATGTCGGCGCGGCCAACATCGTCACCGCGATTATCGTGACCTATCGCGGTCTCGACACCCTCGGCGAGGTCACGGTGTTGTTTCTCACCGCGGCGATCGTCGGCCTGGTGCTGCATCGCGACAAGCGTGGTGAGACGGAGTCGCTGCCTGCACTGTCGCCAAGCGGTGAGCTGCTGCTGACCGGTACGCGTCTGCTGGTGCCGCTGATCTTATTGTTGGGGATCTACGTTTTCGTCAACGGCCACCTCACACCCGGCGGCGGCTTTCAGGGTGGCGCCATTCTCGCCTCGGCCGTGCTGATGCTGTTACTGAGCGATCCGCTGCGGCTGCTGAGCAGCCGGCTGATCGCCATTGTCGAGTCGACCTCGGGCCTGATCTTTGTCGGTCTCGGCATCTTGGGCATCGTGCTGGCCGGCGGCTTTCTCGACAACCGCATTCTGCCCACCGGCACGTTGGGCGCGATGTTTTCGGCTGGCGCGATACCGGTCATCTATTCCGTCGTCGGCCTCAAGGTCGGCGCGGAGTTCTCGTCGATGCTGGTCAATCTTTCCAAGACGGAGGACCTCTAATGGCCGACATCGCGATCGCCACGGGTTTCATCGTGATACTCATCGGCCTGTATGGCGCGCTGACCAACCGCAACATCCTGCGCATGATCGTCGCGTTTGCGGTTGCCAACACCGGCGTCAACCTGGTCCTGGTCGGTATCGGCCACCTGGCCGGGCGTACCGCGCCGATCCTGGATAGCACAGTCCCGGCGGCCGACGCGGCCGAACGCATCATCGACCCGGTGCCGCAGGCGCTGGTGCTGACCGCCATTGTGATCGGCGTCGGCGTTACCGCGCTGATGTTGGCCTATGCCTACCGCCTGTATGAGACCAAGCGCACCCTGGACATCTCCAAGCACACCGAACTGAAGTGGTAAATCCGATCTACATCATCGCCGCTGCACTCGGTGCAGCGTTCCTGCTCGGCTTGCTGCGCAACGACTGGCGTGGTGCCGCCTATGGCATAACCCTGGGCTCGCTGGCGCTCATGAGTGCGATCTCGGCCGGCTGGGTGGTCGCGCTTGTATCGGGGGACGGTCTGCCGGTCGATATCTACACGGCCGGTACCGAGCCACCCTTCGCGATCAACCTGCGCATGGGTGTGCCTGAGGCCGTACTGACCCTGCTGATCAACGTCAGCGGGCTACTCGCAGCGCTTTATCTCCGTGACACCTTGTTTCGGCAGGGGCGCCGAGCGATGGCGGTGTTGCTGATCTTTACGATGGCCTCATGCGGCATCGTGCTGACCCGTGATCTGTTCAACCTGTTCGTGTTCTTCGAGCTGGTCGCGATCGCGACCGGCGGCCTGATCCTGCTGTCGCGCGACAACCGCGCGCTGGGCGCCGGTTTCAAATTCCTGGTCGCCTCGCAGGTTGTGACCATCCTGTTACTGGTCGGGATCATCTTTTCCTACCACGCGACTGGCACGCTGAATATCGACGGCATGGCCGAGGCCCGCAGCACGCTGATGCAGGGCGGCGCACTCGCGTTCTTCCTGATGTTCATCGCTGTCGTTACCGAACTGAAACCGTTCCCGGCCAATGGCTGGGGACTGGATATCTACGAATCCGCGCACCCGGCCTTTTCGGCGATGGTCTCGGCCGCCTCCGGCTCCGCCACGCTCTACGCGGTCGACAAGCTGTTGCTGATCGGTGGCGCTGAGTGGCTGCCGATCGCCACGGGTATCGGCATCGTGAGTTTCGTCGGGGCCAACCTGTTCGCGCTTTCGCAAAAAAATGACCGGCGCCTGCTCGGCTACTCGTCCGTGGCGCAGCTAGGGCTGGTGCTGACCGTGGTCGGCCAGCGCGACATCCTCGGTGACGGTTACCTGTATATCGCCGGCGGCATCCTGCTGGCCCATGCCGTCGGCAAAGCCGGTCTCTACTGGCTGTCAGGACTGGTCGACGGACGTGAACTGACGGCCTGGAGCGCACTACGGAGCAAGCCGCTGATGCTGTTTGGCTTTGTCAGTTTTGTTGCACTGCTGATCGGCCTGCCGCCGTTTCCCGGCTTCTACGCCAAGTGGGAGCTGATCCACCACCTCGCCGGCGAGGGGCGGCTGGCACTGATCGGGCTGATCCTGTTCGGCGCGCTGCTCGAGGCTGGTTACCTGTTCCGCTGGTTCGGCTACGTGATGAAGCGCGAGCAGCCTGCCGAGCCCATCGCCGCGTCGCCCTACAAACACGCCGTGGTGCTGAGCGCCGTCGCAGTGGGTTGGTTGTTGGGCTATCTATGGGGTGAAACATCGGTCCACGGCAACCTGCTGCACGCGGTACCGCTGCTGTTCGCGTTCAGCTTCCTGCTGATCGAGTGGGCGCCGGCGTGGTTCAAGAACAGCCTGACGATCGGCGGCATGGTCACGTGGTTCGGCGTGAGCTACCCGGCGTATGACCCGCTGCAACTGATCTTCGCGGTGATCATCCTGATCGGCGGGGCGCTGATCCTGTTGGCCAGCTACCAGACCCGTGGCCGGCGGCTGGGCTTTTATCCCTCTGCCGTGTTGATGTATGCCGGCCTCGCGATGCTGATCGTCGCCGAGGATACGTTCACCTTCTTCTCTGCCTGGGAAACACTCACGGTCGGTTCGTACTTCTTGATTCTGCGCGGCAAGCGCGCCGAGCCACACGCGCTGTCTTACCTGGTGTTCTCATTGGGCGGGGCATTCCTGATCCTGGCGGGTTTTGCGCTGGCCGGGCAAGGCTTGTCGCAGCTTCCGATCACGGCGCTAAGCCAGGTCGCCGAGCCCATCGCGCCCTGGGTCTTCTTGCTGTTGGCGATCGGCTTCATGACCAAGACCGCCGCGGTGGGCGTGCACATCTGGCTGCCCGGGGCACATGCCGAGGCCGAAACCGACGTCTCGCCGATGGTATCCGGCATTCTGCTCAAGGCCGGCCTGTTCGGCTTGTTCGTCCTGCTGATGCAGATGGGTCCACAGCGACTGTATGGCGTTGAGCTGACCCACATGCTGATGTGGATCGGCGCGCTATCCGCGCTGGTCGGCAACCTGCTCGCGGCGTTCCAGGAAGACGCCAAGCGCCTGCTGGCCTACTCGTCGATCGGCCAGATGGGATACGCCCTGTTCGGCCTGGCGATGATGAACCACCTCGGCTGGTTGATGGCACTGATGTTCGTGATCAACCACTACATCTACAAGTCGATGCTGTTCCTGTCGGTGGGCGGCGTCGCAAAGCGCACCGGCACCCGCGACATGTATCGGATGGGCGGCCTGATCACGTTGATGCCCTTGTCGTTTGTCGCGGTACTGATCGGCATCATCGCGATGTCGGGCGTGCCACCGCTTTCCGGATTCGGCGGACGCTGGATCTTTTACAACGCGATCATGACGGCCGAGCATCGCCTGCCGATGATCCTGATCTTCCTGTCTGGCCCGATTGCGTTCCTCTACCTGTTCCGTCTGATCCACACGATATTCCTCGGCCAACTCAAAGACGAGCACCGCCGCATCAAAGAGGCCCCATTCTGGCTGGTCCTGCCGCAGATGATCTTCGTCGCCTGCCTGCTGATCTTCGCGCTTGTACCCGGCGTCGCGCTGCGTCGCGTCGATGCCTTCATCAGCGGCTATTTCCCGGCCGGCGCATTGAGCTGGGAGGGACTCACGATCACCAGCGAGTTTGGCTACTGGAGTCCGATCTCGATCATGGTGGTGGTCGGCGTGATCTTCGCAACACTGTTCGCCTGGTTGCTGTTTGTTAATCGCAAGGCGCAGAAGGTCAAGCAGTTCAACATCGCGTTTGCGGCCGAGCGACCCTACCGGCCGGAGACGACGCACTTCGCGTGGAACTTCTTTGCGCCGTACCGCAAGGCGCTCGGATTCCTGACCCAACCGCTGGTTACCCGCTTCTGGGACGTGTTGGTCGATCTGCTGCACAGCGCGTCGGATCTGCTGCGCCGCTTCTACACGGGCAACGGCCAAACCTACGCTGTTCAGCTGCTTGCCTTCGTCGTCGTCGTTTACCTGGTGCAGACGGGCTTGTGAGCATGGAATTCGAGTGGATCAAAATCCCCTACTCGCTGATGACGTTGTTCATCGTCGCGAACTACGGCTTTCTGCTAACCGCGCTGATGCAGAAGATCGGTGCCCGCGTCGGTCGTCGTCACGGCATCCCGATCTGGCAGAACTACTTTGATCTAATCAAGAACTACGGCCTGCGCAGTTCGATCACCCACGGCGTGATGTATTACCTCGGCCCGGTGTTCCGACTCACCGGCGGGATCGGCTTGTTGCTGTTCGTGCCGACCATCTACGGCTCCGAGATGTTTTCGAATCTGTCGTTCGCCGGCGACCTGATCCTGGCACTGTATTTCGTGTTCTTCGGCACCTTGGGGATGGCGCTCGGCGCGGCCGAAAGCGGCCACCCCTACTCGGCCATCGGTATCACCCGCGGCCTGTCGCAGGTCACGGCCGCTGAACTGCCGTTCGCGCTGGCGGTGTTCGCCGTCGCGTTGCAGTACCAGACGCTGTCGGTCAACGAGATCGTCGGTGCCCAGCAGGGCAGCATCTGGAACTGGACACTGTTCACCAATCCCTTCGCGGTCGCTGCGGCGATGTTGTCTTTCCTGGGTTCGATGATGCGGCCGCCGTTCGACACGGTGCTGGCGCCGCAGGAAATCCCGATTGGGCCGCCGACCGAGTACCACTCCTCTTATCTCGCGCTGATGCAGACCAACCGGGCGATCTTCCCGATCGCCAAGATCGTGGTCTACATGAACCTGTTTTTCGGTGGCGCCGCGAGCTGGCCGGTGTTCTGCCTCAAGGTATTCCTGATCTACCTGTTCTCGCTGTTTGTCGGCGTGGCCTTCCCACGCTTCCGCGTGGAACAGTCGATCCGTTGGTTTTTGGTCTGGGCGGTGCCGCTGGGCATCGTCGCCATCATGGTGGTGTAAGCGATGAAAGACGATCTGGAAAAACGTATCGGGCGCGGCCCCGGAGAACAGCCAAGACGCACCCCGCTCAGAGAGATCCCGGTGCGCGAAGAGCTGCTGCCCCGCACGGTAAAGACACCGGACGGCCAGGAGATCGAAATCGAGCCACTGCGCGACTACTACTGCGAGGCGGCGCCGACGGTGATGCCGGCCGCCTACAGCCGGATCGTCGAGGGCTTCTTCAACTGGGCCCGCGCGGAGTCACTGTGGATACTCGGCTTCGGCACCGGTTGCGGTGCGATCGAGATGCGACCGTTGATGACACCGCGCTTCGACGCCTACCGCTACGGCATCCAGTGGCGCCCGACACCGCGTCAGGCAAACCTGTTCGTGATCTCCGGCTATCTCTCGGTCAAGACACTGAAGCGGGCGATTCGCTCATACGAGCAGATGCAAAACCCGAAATACGTGGTCGGGCTGGGCTCCTGCACGATAAACGGCGGCATGTATTGGGACTCCTACAACACCATCAAGCGCCTTGATGAGTTTCTGCCAGTCGATCTCTATATCACCGGCTGTATGCCACGTCCTGAGGCGTTGTTACAGGGTTTCGACGACCTGAAGAAACTGATTCGCGCGGGCAAGGCCGAGGGTGCCAACGACTACGCGGAACGGTTCGATTGGTACAAAAAGAATCAAAAACGCGTGATCAAGGACTGGGATATGCCGGACTACAGCTGGTAGCCCGTGACGGGGCTGGCATAAGCGAATGGGCTGCGAAGAGAACACGATGCAAGCGTTGTATAACAGGCTTAACAAGGACTTCGCGCTTGGCGAGTTGACCGAGCAGCGACCAAACCTCGCCTTTGTCACCGTGACACGTGCCGTGCTACGCCCGTTGTTGCTGCATCTTCGCGACCGCGAGGGTTTCAAGCACCTGGTTCTGCTGACCGCGGTCGACTGGATTGAAGATGGGTCTTTCCAGCTGACGTACCTGCTCAACGACCGGGCCAACCGGCGTGATCTTGGTCTGCGCCTGATGTTGCCGCGAGACGACACGCAGATGGACAGCATCCATGACATCTGGCCAACCGCCGCCACCTACCAGCGCGAGCTCCGCGAGATGTTCGGCATCGATTTTCCGGCCAGCCCCGGGGTCAACGACGACTTCATCCTCGAAGGGTGGACCGACATTCCGCCCTATCGTCGCGAGTTCGACACGCTGAAATATGCCGAAGAAACCTACCTCGAGCGCTCGGGTCGAGAGACCCGGGACCCGGCAGCGCACATGAAGCAAGCACTCTATCCGGAGAAAAGCTGACATGGGCCTGTTCGATTTCGACGAAGCCGACCGCAGCCAGTATCCGGCCAAGCGCGCTGACGGCAGCCTGGATATCGATCTGTCATCAGGCAAGTACCTGAAGCTGTGGCAGGGACCCCAGCACCCGGGCATCACCGGCAACATGTCGTTGGAACTCACCGTGTGTGGCGACGAGGTCGTCGAAGGCAAGACCCACGTCGGCTACCTGCACCGTGGCTTCGAAAAACTGATGGAACGCCGCACCTTCATCCAGTGCTTCCCGATCGTCTGTCGGATCTGCGTACCCGAACCCGATTTCAATGAGTATTGCTATGCCGCGGCGGTCGAAGAGCTGGCCGGCCTGGAGGTCCCCGAGAAGGCGCACTGGATTCGCACGCTGATCCTCGAGATGGGCCGGATCAACAGCTACCTGATGTACCTCGGCGGTCAGGCCGGCGCACTCGGCCAGGGTGTGATCGGCCAGTGGACCACCTATGTCCGCGACCTGATGCTGGACCGCTTCGAAGAGCTGACCGGCGCGCGGATCTACCACATGTTCATCCTGCCCGGCGGGGTGCGTGATGACCTGCCAGACGGTTTCGATGCGCGCATGGAAGAAACGCTGGTCGAGATCGAGAGCACATTGAAAGACGTCTACGATGTGATGTTCTGCAATGCCGTGTTCAAACGGCGCGCCGTGGGGCTGGGTTATGTCGATCCCGCCCTGGTCGATGAATACGGCATAACCGGGCCGGTCGCCCGTGGCGCGGGTGTCGCGAAGGACGTGCGCAAGGACGATCCCTACCTGGTCTATCCGGCACTCGATTTCGAGCCGGTCACCGCGACCGAGTCAGACGTCTATGCGCGTGCCGATGTCCGGCGGCGTGACCTGCTGATGTCGGTCGACCTGATCCGCCAGATCCTCGCCAGGATGCCGCGCCAGGGTGCGGTGATGGCCGACTTACCCAATGTGCTGCATTGGAAGATCCCGCGCGGCGAGACCTACGTGCGCGGCGAGTGCTCGCGCGGCGAGTATGGCTATTATCTGGTCACTGACGGCAGCGGCTATCCGCGCCGCGTGAACGTCCGAGGTCCCTCTTATACCCATGCCATGGCGCTGCTGGAGCGCTTGATCGTCAACTGTAATATTTCCGACGTCGCTGCCCTGATGGTCTCGTTACATACCTATCCACCGGAGATCGAACGATGAGCGTGCGTGATGTCCTCTCGCCCTTTACCGCGTGGAAGAACCTGTTCCGTGAACCAGTCAGCATTCCCGATCCGTTCAACCGCGAGGCCTCGGAACGCTACCGCGGCTTCCACCAAAACGACGTCGAGAAATGCATCGGCTGTGGTACCTGCGAGGCGATCTGCCAGAACGGTGCGATCGACATGGTGCCGGTCGACGGTATCGACGCGACGCCGGGTGACTCGGGCCTGCGTCCGCGCATCGACTATGGCCGCTGCTGCTGGTGTGCGCTATGCGTCGATGTCTGTATGACCAGTTCGCTGAGCATGTCGAACGAGTACAAGTGGGTCGAGAGCGATCCCGACAAGTTCTGTTTCACCCCGGGTGTCGACAAGAAACACTGGGACGATTATGCACACGGGTACAAGCGCCCCGACGGGCACCGCCTGCATGACCCCGAACGCGTCGACATGCCGGAGCTGGAACCAGCGGAACGGATGGATTCGTTCGTGGAGATGGTCAAGGGCTATTCGGTCGCAGAGGCCAAGCTGGAAGCCGACCGTTGTGTCTCCTGCGGCATCTGCGTGGCGACCTGTCCTGCGCATATGGCGATCCCCGATTACATCGCGGCGATCCGCGACGGTGATTATGAACACGGGCTGAAGCTGTTGTACGAGACCAACCCGTTCTCGCAGATCTGCGGACGTGTCTGCACACGCAGATGCGAAACCACCTGTGCGGCCAGCCACGAAGGTGATCCGATTGCGATTCGCTGGCTCAAGCGGCACATCACCGAGCAGGTTCCGTTTGAGCGCTACCGTGACATCATCGGTGGCCCTGCCCCGGCGACCGGCAAAAAAGTGGCCATCATCGGTGCCGGACCGGCCGGCATGACGACCGCCTTCGACCTCGCGCGCAAGGGCCATGCGGTCACCGTCTACGAGGCCCTGGGTCATGCCGGTGGCATGACGCGCTATGGCATCCCCGAATACCGACTGCCCTATGACACGATCCAGCGAGAGATTGACCTGATTGTCTCGATGGGCGTCGAGATGCGCTACAACACCCACGTCGGTCGCGATCTCACGATGGAACAACTGCAAAATGAATTCGATGCGGTTGTGTTGACTATCGGTCTGCAGCTCGGCCGCTCGACCCGCATCCCGGGGTCAGACCATGCCGGCGTCGAAAAGGCGGTCGATCTGTTGCGGCGGATCACCGAGGGCGAGGCTGTCGACGCACCCAAGACGGTCGTGGTCATCGGCGGCGGCAACGTCGCGATGGATATCGCGCGTAGCATGGCCCGGCTGCAGAAACAGCAGCACGGCGAGATCCAGGTCACCCTGACCGCCCTGGAAGACAGGGCACACTTCCTGGCAGACCCGGTGGAAATAAAAGAGTCGATCGAGGAAGGCATCGACATCATCGACGCGCGTGGCCCACAGGCCTGCATCATCGACGATAACGCCAAGCTCGTTGGCCTGAAGACCTGGAAGGTGAAATCCATCTTCGATGACCAGGGCCGGTTCGCGCCGAGCTACGATGAGAACGATGAACAAATCCATCGCGGCGACATGGTGATCGAGGCTATTGGGCAGATGAGCGATGTCTCTATACTTGGCGAGGAAATAACGGAGCGCTTAGATTGGAACCGCGGTCGTCTGCAGGTCGACGAGGATGGGCGCACCTCCGAGTCGTGGCTCTGGGCCGCTGGCGACTGCGTCAAAGGGCCCGATGTTGTCACAGCCGTAGCGACCGGGCACCGCGTCGCCAGCAGCATCCACGAAGTACTCGAGCAGAGAGAGACCAACGCATGACCGAAGGCAGGGGATACGCGAAACTTCAGGCACAGACGAGCCTGGCCGACATTCTCACCGTTGCGACCGAATTTGAGCGAACCGCGAGGGAGTTTTACGCCCAGCTTGCGCCGAAGGTCAGCAAGAGTATCCGCTACCTGGTCGAGGAACTGGCCGAGGAAGAACAGCGCCACTTCGAGCTCTTCACCAAGCTGCGTAACCGGTCCGATATCGAGGATCAGATCGGTCAGATGGTCGACACGCCGGCCAGCGACGGTCGTTTTTCAGACTGCATCCATCTCCCTGAACTCGGCGAGCAGCCGGACGACCAGGAAGTCCTCCAATACGCGCTTGGCCGCGAGCACGCCGCCATGGAGCAGTATCGCTCGTTGGCCGACTCCGCACCGTCAGGCCCGATCAAGGATCTTTTCCGCTTCCTTGCAGACGAGGAAACGCAGCACAAGGCCGAGCTCGAAAAGCTCTACTACGAAGTCGTCCACACCGGCGGCGTCTGACACCCACCGGCGTTTCGCAAGCGAAAGGGATGCGCGATCAACGCGTCGGTATCCTTAAATACCGAGGGCTTCCGGTTCACGGTTTGTTGTTGGAAAATTCACTCAGGCGCTCACCGTCAAAGGGCTCGATGCTCCGACGAACGTGAACAGACTCGAACGCGAAAATTGGCCCTGAGGTCTCATCGATAATGCTTGACCCGAGAACGCGCATTCCCTGGTTGTTGGTTTTTGGCTCTGCCGTGGCGCTCGAGATACTCGCCCTCTATTTTCAGTACGGGATGGGGCTCGACCCCTGCGTACTGTGCGTCTATCAGCGTGGCACCGTGCTGGGCATCGCCATCGGTGGATTGATCGGCGTGGTCTACCCGCAACAACTTTTCGTCCGCGCGATCGGTTACCTGGCGATCGCCGCGTCGGCCGCGCTTGGCCTGCGGTTCGCCCTGCAGCACGTGGCCGTGATCGGCGGCCTGAGTTTTGAATGCGGTTTCCTGCCGGACTTCCCATCGTGGCTGCCGCTGCACGAGTGGTTACCGAGCGTGTTCCAACCGACCGGGATGTGCGGCGAGATCGACTGGACGCTGTTCGGCCTGACCATGCCCGAGGTGATGGTTGGCATTTTCTCCGCCTACTTAGCGGCTGTTGGTTATGGCCTTTTCACCGAGCTGCTGAGCCGAAAACGACGCACCGTCGGCTGATCGCGGTCTCTCGCTAAGGTCGACCACCCAGGCAACGCTGGGATGAATTCCGCCACCGCGCACGAGCGAATTGAAAAAACGCGCTGCGGTCGAGCGCAGGGTAGTCGGCACGCCAGTGCTTTTTGTGGTCAGCCGGGAGCCAACTGGCGCGGCATGACGGCCCCAATGCGCAGGCTCCTACGGGCCGGATTGAACCATTGCTTGCGTCGCACCCCAAAGTAAAAACGGGCTTAAAGCGCTGCGTTTGTCGACTACCTGATCGCAAAGTGCTTGGATCATGAAACTGTGTAAATCGCTAATCTGTTTAGGAACCGTGTTCACCGCCGTGCTGGCGACGGCAGGCTGTAGCCTGATGACGCGCTCCGGCATGCCGGAGACCATTGTTCTTTCGGCTGGGCCCGAAAGGCTGCGCGCGCAGCTTTACCTCCCAAAGACCGGCACCGTCGCGTCACCTGCCGTCGTTGTTGTACATGGCGGGAGCTGGACCAGGCGATCTGGAAACATGGAGTCGATTAGCCGGAAACTCGCCGAAGCAGGTTTCGCCGCGTTCAACATCTCTTACCGCTCAGCCAGCCGGTACCCCTATCCCGCTGCGGTTGACGACGTGCGAGGCGCCATCGACTGGCTGAGGGAAAACGCCGCGCGATACCGGATCGACCCGCAACGTATCGGTGGTTGGGGCTACTCGGCTGGGGGGCAGTTGATTCTTCGTGCGGGCCTGGATCCGGCGATGGCGATGGGCGCGATTGTATCCGGCGGTACGCCAGCGCGTTTCAGCTATTGGCCAGAGTCTCCTGTGATCACGCGCTTCATCGGCGCTAGCTATGCGGAAGCCCCTGCGGTATGGGAGGACGCGTCACCGGTCAACCATGTCGAAACGGGATCGCCTCCGGTGTTCCTCTATCACGGAGGCGCGGATGAATTAGTAGATGCGGTGCAAATGGAATTCATGGCCCAGGAACTCAGGGCAGTGAACGTCCCGGTTCAGACCCGTTTGCTGGAAGACAAAGGACACGTGAGCACCTACCTGTTCGCCGGTGAAGTCGAGCGGCAGGCGATTGATTTCCTGAAGACTTGGCTGATGTAGTTCTGGCCGGGCTGCAGAGGGCCGCTCAGTCACTGGCCTGATTGAGACCAACGTCACGCCTTTGAGCTCATGCGGCTCGAGCGTCGTGCGTCATCCTCTTCACCGCCAGCCTACCCCGCTTGGCATAGCCCAAAGCCACGGCCAGCTAGCCTGCAAATTGCACCAGTATCCGGGATGATCGCCGCGAACATAAGTAAGCGTGCTTCTGCAGCTACCTATTCCCATACGGCTTCTCTGCAGAGACAATGCAAGAAACTCTACGTCACCCCTACCCTATGTGCCCTACCACCAGGCTACTCGTTGCCCTACTTCCGGCGGCTGTTTTGGCATTTCTTGGACTGGCAGGCTGCACATCGCACTCGCCTCAGGTTTCACAACAACCCTACCGAATCTTCGAGCGGGCACACAGTGGCGGTAACGCGCTCGCAATCGACTCAGACAGCAAATTCGGCGCGAGCGGCGGTTGGTCGGGGAAAGTCCGATTGTGGCGTCTGGAAGATGGTGTTCTGTTAGGCGGTTGGCAAACAGGCCACGGCGATCTATTCGGCCTGGTCTTTCTTGATCGCAATCGTTTGCTGACCGCTGGTTACGATGGCCAAGTCCGCATTTGGACGCTGGATGGAAGGCTAGATCGCAGTTTCAATACTGGCGCCGCGATCACCAGCTTCCGCGCCAACAAAACACATTCAACGATCTTTCTGGGCCACGAAGATGGCACCGTCTCACTATGGCGTGTAGACGGGCAACACATTGGCACATGGCGGCTATCCAAACGGCGGATCTCAGCGGTTGCCATATCCGACGACCTTGAGCATTTCGCTGCAGCCGATAACGCTGCCAATGTCTGGCGTTGGAAGCCCGATGGCCGCCCCGTCGGGCTACAGTCACCGCCGACCTATGCACGTTCGCTGATATTTATGGATGACAACAAACGCCTGGTGGGTAGCGGTTGGTTCAATCTCTTTTCCTGGCGGGAGGCAGATACAGCACTTGCGATTATTCCCACCGATCACCTCGGCATCATTAATCATCTGCAGTCGAGCCCTGCGGGTACTTACTTAGCCTCTATCAGTCGCCAGACCGACAGCTCGATATTACTGCTGGACCCAAACAGCGGCGAAAGCCTGGCTTCATTTCGCAAACACGCGCTGTGCGGCCAGCGCGTTGCCTTGTCGCCTGATGGGCAAATCATGATGAGTAATTCCGATGACGCTAGCGTGCGTTTCTATAGGCTGGCCGGCATCGGCATGGCGCGTGGATCTGTGGAGATGGAAGTGCCCTGACCCAACAGCACCCCAGGTGATGCTGTGCCGGTAGACGCGCTTGATCAGATCATGAGTGACTCCGGTGTAGCGCTTGCCGTTGCAGACGCTCGCCAACATGTACACGTAAGTCTATTTTTTCATATTGGCCTCCCTGCCAATAGCACTGGATCCCCGCCTCGGCGGGAATGACGAACGGTGGTAGCGGTGATGCGTCTCGGTGTTATCGACAACACTTTATGACTTTGCGTACCACGCTTTCTATAACAGCCGCGGGTGGCGAATGTCTCTCTGGTGTTGATTCCTGACCTGCGCCCGATCATTACCTGGGACTTTCGCACTCGGCAGCCCCTTGTACGCCAGAAGCCGACCGGTCTTTCTGTTCGCTACCCAATGACTTTCTGTCTTTGTATTTCAACTTGCGAGCCACCCCACTCCGAGTGAGTGGCGAAGTGCTCCAGTACCTTGTCGGCGGGGTTATTGATGAGTACGTTGTGCTTGATCTCGTCCACCAAGCTGTCAATCGGGGCGGCAAACGTCGGGGCGGCGATGGCCGCGCCGAGTGCAGCGGCCCAAAGGATCTTGGTTGGGTTGTTCATATCCAGTCTCCAATGAGACGGCACGGGGTACTGATGCCCCCCATGACCGTCACTTCGACTTAAGAACCAGGCTGGTCCAGATAGAAATAGGCGTCTTGCAGCACTTTGTCGCCTTGGGTGTCCACCGATGCGGCGAAAGCGGGAGTGGCAACAGCCGCGATAAGGGCCAGGGCAGCGAAGATTTTGGTCACGTTTTTCATTTCAAGTCTCCAAGTCCAATGTGTTAGAAGGTCAACGTTGGCATCGAATGTTTCGGTTGGTTTGTGTTTGATGTCCTCCGTTGCCCAAAGAGACCTGGGTATCTGTACTTTTCTTTCAGCCGATCGAATCCGAGTCCAACGACAGCATCCAGTTGCGCGAGCGCAGACCAGCTCAGGGACTTTTTAGGGGTTCGGGTCAAGGTCGGGCTACGAGCGAGCGCTGCGCAGCATCGGAGCAATCCACAACTGTTCCATTGTCGAAGCCAATCGTCAGAGCGACGTGGTCGTCAACGAGCGGCCATGAACAGGCCGCAACGCATCTTCATTGCTGCGGCCTCATGGCTGACGTCAGCTTGATTTGTTCTAGAAGGAAGCTTCCGTCTGACCGGCAAAGCGTCCGTCATATTGTTCATTGCCCTCCAGCTTTTGGAAAACAAACTGGCAAATTGGGATGCCCGGGTAGATCCCTAGCGGTGCAGGCCCGAAGTTGCTCATTTCCAAAACCTGCTGGCTGTCGATACCGGGCCCCATAAACGGGGCGCTTATATGAACCATCAGTCCGAGACGGGCGAAACGGCTGCGCCCCTCCAACCAGCCGCAAAGACCTGGCCCCAATCGCAGACGTTCCCTGGTAATTCCAAGTATCGTTTCGCCAGGCATGATGAGGATGTGCGTACCGCTGGGCACCTCGATCTTATCGGTGAACTCGCGATAATCGGTATTCGCCTGCACCTCAATTACTTGATGCACCTTTCGAAATACGCGAAAAGTACTGGCCAACGTAAGGTCGACCGATGCCGGCCCCACCAACTCATGTGTAAAGGGCGTGATGGAGATAGCCCCTTGTTCGATCGCTTGCAGAATGGCTTGTCTTCCGAGTATTGACATGGTTTTCCTTTACGTTGCCCCAAAGTTGATTCACAGCCAGGTTGCGCCGATACGATAAAGCGCGAATGGCGCTGCGATTCTAGCGATCGCGGCGAACGACGTCGCCCCGCTCACCCAAAGTACAACGCAGGGTCAGTTGCCGAATTGAACCCGCAAGCAATGGTAGAGACGGCTAAATGGCAGCAAACGCACTGGTCACCGCGAAGGAGAAGCACGCACCGTGGGCCTGCCCCCACTTCGTCGCAGACCGCGAACGGCACCACCTGCCAAGAGCGGTGCAAACAGCAACTGAAACGAAGACGTACACGGTCTGGACAGCCGTTTTTCGAATTGCTGCACCTGCACATCAACTGCATCCCGCGTCTGCTGGGCTCTCTTGGTGCTTGATGGTGCGGCGCGCATTTTTCAGTATGTGCCTACTTTTGAACAAGCACTTTGCGAAATGTCAGTCATGGCGCGACAAAGTCATGTCCTTTAGCAGGAATCAGTTTCTTCTTCATCAGATCTTCACATATGTGGATTACTGGCTGACGCTGGAGATGCGAGGGAGCAATTATGAAAGGAGGCTCAAGATGAAACGCAAATATCTGCAACTCGGGACCGCGTTGCTTGCTTCTCTGCTCGTGACCGCACCGGCTGTCGCATTTGACCGTGAAGGGGCCGCCGACTACGCGAAAATGTTCGCGCCGGTTCAAGGGCCTAAGGCGGGTAAACACCTGCACCTGATCAAACCGCAGCAGTTTGTGGATCAGGTTCGAGCTGGAATGGAGTACGTGACCGTCGATATCCGCACCCCTGGCGAGACCCGGTTTTTCACCGGTAACCTGCCCGGCCATCTCGTCATTCCTCTGAATGAACTTTTTCAAGAGGATCAGCTAGCCAAGCTGCCGGAAGACCAGCCGATTGTGGTGCTGTGTAAATCTGGCACTCGGGCAACGGCAGCTGCAACTGCGCTTCGCGATGTCGGCTTTGAGCAAACCTACGTGTTGAAAGGCGGACTGAAGGGTTTGATCACTTACCTCGGCACCAAGGAAGCTAACCAGCCGCTCGGGCCGGAGACCGCCGCTCGCTAAGACGAGGCGTAGTCGAGACCGACCTCCTCAGACTTTTCGGGGGTCGGTTGCAGTTGGCCGTTCGCAGGGACAGTCCAGACGAAGATGGACTGCCTGGCTTGGTAATTGCGCGCAGACAGCAGGGCCAGCTGCCGTGGTGGCATTTTTTTCGGTGTTTGGCACGTGCGGCTAGAAGGAGGCCTTTCCAGACGACCTTGATTGGGTAATATCACTCCGACTCATCCCGGGTGGACGGTGGTTGCATGAGTGGACGACGCAGCATGCAGGTTGGTGACTGGTTCAACGCTGCGATCAACTTGGTGATCGGAGTGCTCCTTGGATCGGCGGCTGACGGCCTGGTACAGCTTGCCACCACAGCGTTTTGGCCACTTGCATTGGTGATCCCGCTCCTGTTTGCTGGCGTATTTGTGTTCAGCTGGCTATTGGACCTACTGACCGACCGGTTCTTTACTATCGGGGTCAGGCCCGCGCCTAAACGTCAAGAGCCAGTGCACACACCACTTCCCCGGCTTCTGAGTCTGGCCTTGGGCCTTGTTCTCGGCGTTGCCCTGGCGCGGCTCGGCCTAGCTGAAAAGATCTTTGCGGCGATTTAACGCTTCGGAAAGAACTCTTCTCGCCTTTTAGGGATACTTCGTGGGATAGCCAATGGGTGCACCCGGCCATAACACCGCATTGCCAGGCGTAAAGCGCCGCGGCAATCTCCCGGGTAGTGGCACTCGACCCGAGATCGCCGCGCTGCGCTCGCGATGACACGGGTCTAGTGGGCCATGCGTCAGCTATCGCCAATACCGGTCTGAACGGTGGCACCGTCTCATGTATCTGAATTCCTAGACAGCGATGGTGCCGAAAATTGGCGTTCCCGACGATTATCGGTCCTGTAGGCAGGTCGATCGAAGACCGTCAGGACTGCTGGCGAGTCAGTAGCCTGCGGCATCGCTCGGACGGGTCGTCAGCGGCTCAGCACTTTACGCAATGCGTCCACCAGGGCTTCAGACTGGTTTATCACGGCAACGCTTTTTTCCGGTGAGGCATTCTCGCCCAGGACCTTCGTGAATGCGGGGATTTCCTCGATCCGGGGCAGGCCCTCCGTTTCCTTTCTGCGGAGGCGGTCATGGTACTGAGCAACGATGAGAATATCCGTAGCATCGGCGGGACCTTGATGCTCGTGTCCCCAGTCCTCTGCGTCGCGTGCTGCGACGATCATCGCTGGTGCAAACCTCCACTCGCGCAAAATGAGCGCACCCAGTTCGCCGCGCAAGTGCGCGATCGTCTGTTCGAGGCTTTCCGGGTCGGCAGCGAGTTCCGGGTGTCGATCCGCGCTGTTTATGATCGCGATCGTGCCGATGTCGTGTGTCAGGCCAACCAGCAGTGCTTGTTCCGGATTAGTGCCACTGACTTCCATGGACAGCACAAAGCATGCCGCCGCAATGTAGGCGCTATGGTCCCAAAGCGCCTTCATTCGCCGGCGTAACGCCTGGTTCCTAGTTCGAAAAACCTCTTTTATCGCGAACGTCAGCACCAGCTGACAGGTCGTCTTCAGACCGAGTCGAACCACCGCAGCCGTGAGCGTCTCCACCGGCGTCCGGCCTCCGTAGAAAGCGCTGTTGGCAGTCATGATCAACTTGGCCGCGATTGCCGGGTCGGTTGCAATAAGGCGTGCCACCGAATCGGCATCGCTGATCTTGTCTTCGACGGCGAGTTGAATACGCACCGCCGTATCCGGAAGGCTCGGCAATACCGAGGATCCGCCTCTCTTGAGATCACGATAGATCTCGAAGGGCAGCTGGCTCTGAATCTGTCGACGCTGCTGTTGTTTTTTGAAAACCTCCTCAAACCGGTCGTGGACGGGGCATTCGTCACCAGACTCGATTGATTTGAGCAAGAGATCCGGTACGCGAAAGGCCTGAATGCGCCCCAAGGCAGTCACATCCAAAATCCGCGGTCGAAGATTGGCTAGCGGCGCTGGCGTGGTCTGTGAGTTCGCCTCAACGATCTCCGGTGGATAGCCGGTCCCTTCCAGCGCGACTTTGCCCGTGGTCAAGAAGTAGGTAAAGCCATCGTCTGTTCCACGCTTGATCAGCCTGGCACCTTTCTTCAGCTTCAGGTGCTCGGACAGGTCCGCTATCGCTTCGAGTTGCCAACGAGGCAAAGCCGATACGGTGGTGGCCTTGCACAGGAAGTCCATGTCGATTTCTTCACCCATGCCTGCATAGCGGCCCCGACAAAACAGAATTGAGAGGCTCCACCGTTTGCGGTCAGAAATGCGCATTCGTCTTCCGACCAGGGGCGACGGAAACTGTGTTCTGTCCCGGAACACCGCTGATCGATCACAATCTCGGCGCTATGGGCTGTCGCACACCGTTGCCCTCGCCTCGTCGAGACTGCTCTCGAATCCGGACGGCAGACTCGATGCCGGGCCCCGCAACCAGGCCGCGATGTCGGCCATCACGCTGGCGCGGTTGCTGTACCGTGTGAGCATGTGGTAACCATTGGGGTAGAGCACGATTCGCATCTCAGTCGGCGCGGATTGCGACAGTCGCCTCAGCCAGTTGCAAACCGGCTCACTCGGGATGATTTGATCGTTAAGCCCATACAGAATCTGCGACGGCACCGGCACCGAGACCACGCGTGATGCTTCCTGCATCAGTTCGCTCACGCCATGGAGGGTATCGACTCGGGCGCCTTTTAATACCAGCGGATCCTTACCCAATTCCCGCATGATTTCGGCATCGTCGCTGGCGCGTTTACCCATACGCCTGACCGATTCAGAAGAGAAGTACTTACCCGGCATCAGGCGCACGGCCACCCATAGACCAAAGCGCTGATACCAGGGCATGGTATCGGTACCCCAAACCGCGGGGGCCATCAAAACCGCGCCATCTACCGGCAGCGAATTACCGTTGGCCAATGCCAGCAACACGACGGCTGCGCCCATACTCTCGCCCATCAAGAAAAGCGGCCGGTCCGGATAGCGGTCGCGTAGCAACGTGGCCACGGTTTGCGCGTCATCTACCAGGGTTTCCTGTCCGGCCCAGATGCCGGGTCTTTCCGTTTCGCCGAACCCTCTCTGATCATAGGCATATATTGCGATACTCCCAGCATCCACGACCGTTTCTTGTAGGTAATGAAAGACGTTGCCGTAATCGTTGAAGCCATGGAGTCCCAACACCACGGCCTCGATTTCCCCACGCGGCAACCAGCGACGCAACGGCAGACGATAGCCGTCCGCGGTCAGGACATGGTCGTCGTTCAAAACGGGGGCCTCAACCGCTGCCCCTGCCGGCTGCCTTTGCACATGACCGCAGCCGACGACCAGCAGCGTTGTCAGCATGGCGCAAAATTGAACGATGCGTCGGTAGCGTTTGGAAAAAGACAAAGCAGACGACATTGATCGGATCATGCTAAAGCATCATACAAAAACCTCGGCGGCGTTGAGCGCTGCCGAGATAGCTAGCCCAGTCATGAGATCCCCGATCATGACCAGGAGGATCTTCATTTACACCGCGCGCGGCCGGCCCAACACGTCTACCGAAGGGTGTTCTCGAGCCAGCGCGTGTCCAATGGCACGAGTCCGCCCCGTTCAAGTCCCAGGCGATCGATCGTTCCGGCGCGCAGTTCGATTACGTACTGGGAGGGTGCTTCGGAATAGTAGCGAGTGAGTCGCTGCTCGTAGGCGTTTTTCGACTCGTCATCGGCTCTCGGGCTTTCCGGCGGCATAGTGTACGTGTTGACAATGGATCCGGCGCTGTCGATGAATATGATATCGATCGGGATGAGGCAGTCGCGCATGACGAAATAGCGGACCGCCGCGTAAGGATAGACGAATATCATGCCGCCATTTGGTGCGATGAACTCGCGGCCACTGAGTCCCCGAAAGCGTGAGTGTCCGTCTGCTGCAACCTCGAGGAAGAAGGTCTCGCCGCCGATCTGAACTTCGTAGTCGTCGGGCGCAATGAAATCTTTGCACGCAGCCGCGGTGACGAGAACGCCAGCAGCCAGGCACGCGGCAGCATTAAACCTCAGGACGCGGAACAGCGCCATCAGCCATCCGCTGGGCGACGTGCGGCCAGTTACAGCCATTGCTCACTCCACCAAGTAGGCGCAGGCACAGTGGTCCTCGCAGGTTATCGGTGACACTAAGAAGGTAAAGGACGACCATACGTGTGCGACGTAACCGAGGTCAAAGAATGCGATGCCTTCCTCTGGTTTTGAAGTTCCTAGCGGCGAATTTGGTCAGTCCCCGCGACAAAGGGGATCTTTATGGCACAGGCGATGACGTCGAAGGCGTTGTTCGCTTGTGCTGGTCCGCAAAAGGCCGAGACAAACTCAGCGAACTGAAGCTACCCCGCCTTCAGTAGATACGCTTAACCCACGAAGGCGACTTCATCTTTTCGCAGGCAACTGCGGTCGTCTGCGACATGGGTTCAGGAAAGCAGCTTCGCTGCGGAATAAAGTGCGGCGATCACGACGGCCGCCATCACGCACGGAAACCAAATCAACCAAAATTCTTCCCGAGGATCTTGCATCGTGAATCGGTTTCAAGACGGGCAAGGGCCCTGATCACTCGATTCTACGCTGACTGCGCTGGGAACGAGTACGTCCGGGTACCGGACACCGTATTCTGCCGCTGAATGCTCAACACCTGCCCCGGTAAGCGGTCTTTGCAAGGCGCGTGACGCGGCAATCTGCCCTGTTGCGGCACCGAATCAGAGATAGCTGCACTGTGCGAACGATGTCCGCGGTTGGGGCAGATGCGGTTGGTCCCGGTCAGAACCCGAACTTGAAGCTTCAGCGGGTAACCGCCTCGTATTCGAAGGCAGCGCACTTGCCACCCCGAAGTGCAGTTGCCGTCGACATCTCTAATTCACTTAGAAACTGAGTGCTACCGATGACGCAAACAAAGCATCGTGTCGACAAACATGAACTAATATTGATTCAGCGAGAGGACACGAGGGTCGGTTTCTTCCGACTTCCAGGATCTCAAACCAAATCCGAGGCAGTCGCCTCGCGACACCCCGCCCAATGATTCGCTGTTGCCAATACAGGCTTACGGTCGATTGGATCTTTCGGGCCTGAGCAGCGCGTCGCCAATAAGCAACCCCGCCGTGCTATTGCAGCACTCAATATGCTGACCATCGGCAAGATCAGACCGTCACGCCAAACACGTCCGGTCGGCACAACAGTGCACAGCGTCAACGGCCGCGAAAGCAGAAAGAATGAGGAAATGAAAATGAAAAGATTGGCGATCAAACTGGCCATAGTCGGCACATTACTACTCGTATCCACACCCGGTGCATCAGAATCTGTCAAGGCCGGTATGACGCTGACACCCGATCAGATCATGTGGGAACCCAACCCACGGGTTCCCGGTCTGGGTGTGGCGAGGATCATCAGTAAAGGCACCGAAGCCGGACCCTATGTCTATCGGGTCAAGTTCCCCAAGGGACGCGTCGTACAGGCGCATAGCCATCCGGACGACCGCACCTACACGGTGCTCGAAGGAACCTGGTACATCGGATGGGGTGAGAATTTCGATGAAAGCAAGCTAACCGCCCTCAAACCGGGCAGCTTCTACACCGAGCCGGCAGGCGTGGCGCACTTCATCGCCACACCAGATGGGGAGGCCATCGTGCAGGTGACTGGCACCGGTCCGACGAAGGCAGACTATATCGACCCTGCGCACGCACCCAAGAAGCAATAGGCGGGTCACTTCGCATAGATCGGCACGGTTGACCGCCGTGCCGACCTGAGTGGTGCGCCGAAATCCGCCTTGCGCCCGGCGAATCCCGCCCTTTTTTGGGTCTTTGGCCCACCAACGATTCAAGCGAGCAGATCCCATCGGGAAGCGCTATTTGGCGACGCGCCCTGTTTGCGATGCTGCATCCCTCGCCGGATTCAGCCCTCCTGCGCGACCACCTGCGGCGAGCGCCTGGGAGAACCGGACAACGCAATGATGGCGGTTGCAACGAGGCAGGCGACACCCGCAATGAGGAACGGCGTCATCCATACCGAGGGCATCACCGCACCCTGGGCTGCATCCTTGAAATGACCTGCCAGCAGCGGCCCGGCGATGCCGGCGACGCCATATGCGGTGAACACCCAGCCATAGTTCGTACCGACGTTACGGTTGCCAAAATAGTCCGCCGTCGCCGCGGGAAACAACGCGAAGTTGCCACCGAAGTTGAAGCCGATCAGGGCGGCGGCAACGATGAAACCGGTCTCGAGACCAAACGTGATAAACACATGATAGGCCATTAGCATCACCACGCCTTGCAGCAGGGTCATCGCCATAATCGCCTGCTTACGCCCGATGCGATCAGACACGCTGCCCCAAGCGATGCGCCCGACCCCGTTGAAAATCGCGTACCAGGCCATCGCGGTGCCAGTGATTGCACCGGCGTTCAGCACACCGCGAAACTCCAGCGCGTCGATGCCAAACAACTTGATGCAGTAGATCACCATCAATCCGGCGAGCGCCGAGCACATGAAGACGGTCCAAAGCACATAGAATTGCGGCTTGCGCAACATCTCAGCGGACGTCAGATCTGTTGCCCCGTCACCGTCGCCGTCCTCGGGTTCGGGTGGCGTCCAACCGGCGGGGGTATACCCCTCTGGCGGGTTACGCATCACGCTGCTGCCCAGTAAGACCAGCACGGCGAAGATCACACCATAGATCAGGAACACGCTCTGCACCCCGGGCAGGCCAAACACACTGACGGTATTGATCAAGCCACCGAACCACGAGCCGGCCAACTTGACCCAGATCGTCGCGCCGAAACCGAAGCCGGCCACGGCCAAGCCGGTGATCAGGCCCTTACGATCGGGAAACCACTTGACACCGACGGCGATCGGCACGACATAGCCGAGGCCAATCCCGGCGCCACCCATCAGGCCGATGCAAAGCAGCTGCGTCCAGAACCCGCCGCCAAAAAAACCGGCCAGCACATAGCCAGCCCCGAGCAACAGGCCACCGGCGACCGCAAGCAAACGTGGCCCGACGCGCGGCAACAAACGCCCAGCGAGCACCATCACGACAGCAAATGTCGCAAGACCGGTGGAAAAGACCCAGGCGGTCTCACTGGCGCTGAACGCATAAGGGCCATTCGGATCCGTCAACCGGGCGGTAAATACCGACCAAGCATAGATCGCACCCAGTGCGAGTTGAATGAGGACCGCGCCGACAACGACCAGCCAGCGATTAAAGGGCGGTTTCGTGTTTTGCATGATTTCCTCTTGCTGCGGTGTTCCTGGATGAGGTTTCAAGCGATCGTTCGAATCCGGAAGCCGGACCACGGGCGAAGCCGCTCCTGTTTTCAGGTATCGGCCAAGTAAACGGCGGGTTTAGCCGACTGGGGCGATCTGAGTCGCTTGATTCTCTTGTCGAGAAAACGCGGGGACGCTGTTACTCAAGAGGATGCGATTGACATGTTTGCAGCCACGCTGCTTTGGCAATTACCTGGGTTAGCGCTTGGTTTTTGCGACGCCGCGTTCAAAGATGATCTGGGTCGGGTATAGCGGGCTGGCGACCACCGAAACGCGATCGGCCGGACACCGCCGAAAGCGAGTACTGTGAGGTCCAGCACGATGCTGGCACGGCGGCCTTCGGGGCCCCCGCCGACTAGATTTTGGGTTGAGGAGCGAAGATGGGGTTTGACACAGCAGGGACGTCCCTAGTCGCCCGGGCAAGACACCGTTGGCCCGGCAATCGGGCTGCTGTCGGTGTTGGCATGATCGCCGGCTGCTGCCTTGGCTGGGCGACCGCGTTTGCGACCCCGCCGCTTGCGCCCGTGGTCATAGACGAGCCCAGCCTACAACAGGTTGTCGAAGAGGTTCCGGTCAGCGGCACGGTGACTTCGCCCCGTGTCGCCCGCCTCTCACCGGAAGTCGAGGGTTTGGTTCAAGACATCCACGTCGACGCCGGTACCCAGGTCGCCAAGGGCGACACGCTGATCACCCTCGACGCGACCCTGGCACGTCTGGCGCTCGATGGTGCCGCCGCGGCGACTGAACTGGCCGGCGAGGAACTGTCCGACGCCAAACGCCGACTCGCTGATGCCAGACGGTTGGTGAAGTCGCGCGGCATCCCCGAGACCGAGGTCGAGGCCCGTCGCTCGGAAGTCCGCGCAGACGGCGCGACCCTGAGGCTTCGTGAAGCCGCGCAGCAGCGTGAACAGGAGCGCCTGGACAGGCATTTCCTCAAAGCACCCTTCGCCGGGGTGATCAGTCGCAAACTCAGCGAGCAGGGCGAATGGGTTGCGCCGGGCGATGCGGTGCTTGAACTCGTCGCTGACCGAGGCCTGCGTATCGACTTCCCGGTGCCGCAACGCTATTTCTCACGGCTCAGCAAAGACACCAGTATCGAAGTGCGCGTCGACGGATCGATGGTCGATGCATTTGATGCCAAGGTCGGCGAGGTCATTCCGGTTAGCGATCCCAACGCCCGGACCTTCGTCATGCGGGTCTACCTGCCCAGTGACACCCTGCCCCTGATTCCAGGCATGTCGGCCAGCGGCACGATAGCGCTGGCGACCGGCGAGCGAAGCCTGGTCGTGTCGCGCGATGCGATTTTGCGGCACCCGGATGGGCGCACGACGGTCTGGGTGATCGAGCAAACCGGGGAAGACACCAGCGTTGTCGAAAAAATCGTCCGGACCGGTCTGGCATTCGACGGCAAGATCGGCGTGAGTGGTGGACTTGATGCCAGTGACCGCGTGGTCATCGAAGGCAATGAGGCACTGCAACCGGGTCAACGGGTCACCATCAGGACGAATCGCTGATGTTTGACCGAATCGTCAGTCGCGGGACGTTGACGACGGTCATCGTGCTGATTATTTCCGTTATCGGCATCGTCGCGGCCACACGGATTTCGGTGCAGATGATTCCGGATCTGGATGTGCGGACGATCACTGTCCAGACAGCCTGGCCGGGCGCAACACCGCAAGACGTGGAAAAGGAAATCCTGATCGAACAGGAAGAATTTCTACGCAACGTTCCGAGCCTCAAGCGACTCGTCGCGACCGCTTCGTTCGGTGAAGCCCGCATAGAACTCGAGTTTCCCTACGGCGTCGATATCAATGAAACGCTGATCCGCGTGACGAACGCGCTAAGCCAAGTGCCCTCGTATCCAAACAACGTGGACGAGCCACGGATCTTCGCCACCTCGTTCTCGAGCAATGCATTCATGTTCTTTCGCGTTGCGCCATTGGCCGGCAATCCGCGCAACCTGAACATGGTGGTGATGCAGGATTTCCTCGAAGACAGCGTGCAGACGCGCATGGAGAGTATCCCCGGGGTCTCGCAGGTCCGCGTCTACGGTGGTGCCGAGCGCCAGATCCAAATCCTCCTCGACCCCAACCGTTTGGCAGAGCGCAATCTCGCTGTCGCTGACGTGCGTCGCGCGATCGTTGAACGCAACCGAGATGCGTCGGGTGGCGAGATCGAATCCGGCAAGCGCCGATACCTCGTCCGCACCATAGGTCGGTTTGAAGATCTCGATGAGCTACGCGGATTGATCATCGCGCGACGTGGCGATGCGCTGATCCGTCTTGGCGACATCGCCGAGGTGCGTCAGGGCCATTTTGAACTCGCCAGCCAATCCTACTCCGACGGTAGTCCTGTCCTCGGCCTCTCGGTGCGCCGTGACGCCGGCTCGAATGTCATCGAGATCAAGCGCGCCATGCTGGCGGAACTCGACGCCATCAACACAGAGGTTCTCGAACCGGCCGGCATGTTTATGCGATTGATCGCCGACGACGTTGGCTACGTCGAGGCCTCGCTGCACAACGTCTGGAAGAATCTGGCCATCGGGGCGGTACTCGCCAGCCTCGTGATGTTCTTTTTTCTGCGCTCGGTACCGGCAACGCTGGTCGGTGTCATGGGTATACCGATTTGTACGATCGCAGCGTTTATCGGCCTATTGCTCACCGGTCGCACTATCAATGTTATCTCGCTCGCCGGGGTGGCCTTTGCGATCGGCATGACCCTGGACAACAGCATCGTGGTCCTTGAAAACATCGAACTGATGCGTCGCCGGGGCATGGACCGTTTCCGGTCGGCAGTGGAAGGGGTCCGCCAGGTCTGGCCTGCGGTGCTGGCGTCAACGATGACGACCGTGATGGTGTTTATCCCAATCGTCTTCATCGAGCAGGAAGCGGGTCAGCTGTACTCCGACATCGCGATCGCCGTGTCGGCATCGATTCTTGCGTCGATGGTGGTTGCCATTACCGTTCTTCCAACGGCGAGCGCCAGGCTTCGTTTCAGATCGGAGGACCCGGCGACAGCGCATCCAGGCCAAACCGGCGGGAACATTTTCTTGGCAGGGATTGATTGGCTGTGCGCAACCCAGACACGTCGTGTTTCCACGCTCACTGTAGCCGCTAGCGCCAGCCTCGCTGCATTTGTCTGGCTGACACCGCCCGCTGAATATCTGCCGGAAGGTGAAGAACCAAAAACCTTTGCCCGGATGAGCGCACCACCGGGTTACAACCTTCAGGCCATGAATCGGATTGGCAATGACCTGCAGGCCTATTTCTTACCGTTCCTCGATGACGAGCCGGCCCGTTTCGAACGTGGTGAGGCCACCGTACCCGCCATGAAATATCTCAACCTTCGCGTCGAGGCGGATGGCTTGCGGATCATTGCCGAGCCCAAGGACCCCGCGCAGATAAAACCCCTGATGGACGCGCTGGCGAACAAGTACCGCGAATACCCCGGTATGCGCTCGTTCGTCTCGCGGGGATCCATCATCACCAGCAACGACGGCGGCACGCGCAGCGTCAATCTGGACATCTCCGGACCCGATCTCAGCACGATCTATGAGGTCGCGCTGAACGCCTATCGTCGGGCGCAGGAGATCTTTGATAACCCGCGCATTCAGGCCAATCCATCGACGCTATCGCTCTCTCAGCCGATGGTTGAATTGCACCCGGACTGGGCCCGGGCTGCCGAACTCGGGATGACTGCGGAAGACATCGGCTTCACCGTCGCCGCATTGACTGACGGGGCTTTCATTGACGAGTTCCTGCTCAACGACGACAAGATCGATATCTACCTCTACGGCTTTGCCGGCACTGAAGCGACATTGGACGAACTCGATCGCCTGCCGGTCTACACGAATACCGGCAGCGTCGTGCCGCTGTCGACGATCGCGCGAATAACCGAGACCGTTGATACCAATAGTATCCGCCGCGTCGACGGCCGACGGATGGTCACACTGAGCATCATTCCGCCCGAGGCCATTGCGTTAGAACAGGCCGTCAGTATGGTTCGCGAAGACCTGGTGGCGCATCTGCGTGCGGCGGGCAATATTCCCTCGAGCGTCAGCATGAACATCTCTGGGGCGGGTGATCAACTCGACGCTACCCGTGCCGCGCTAGGCACGAATTATGTCGTCGCCGTCATCATTATCTACCTGCTACTGGTCGCGATCTTCACCCATTGGGGCTACCCCTTGTTGATCATGACGACCATCCCGCTCGGCGTGGCCGGGGGAATCGTCGGGCTGTGGCTGATGAACTGGGGCGGCGGCCTGTTACCGCTACTGGGACTGCCGGTGCTTACGCAACCCTTTGACATGATCGCGATGCTCGGCTTTCTCATCTTGATGGGGACCGTGGTCAACAATCCGATTCTGATCGTGCATCAGGCCATGACCAACGTCGTCGAACAACACATGCGTGCGCGTGAGGCTGTGCGCGATGCCGTTGAGACGCGGTTGCGGCCGATTGCGATGTCGACATTGACCACGGTTTTTGGGCTGGCACCGCTGGTCTTCTTACCGGGCGCGGGTACGGAACTGTATCGCGGGGTCGGCGCAATCGTGCTGTTCGGCGTTTTGGGCACCGCGCTCGTATCGCTGACTTTCCTCCCGGCACTGTCAGTCATGGTGCTGTCGTGGCGCGAAAAGCCTTCTCACAAAGGTGAGGTCGCTGCCGCAGAGGCAGCCGGAAAGTAGCTGATCATTCCCGACTGACAAGCGCGATCTCGACCAGTGAGACCACGACGAACCTCAGTGAAAACCCGCTAAAGCGACGGTCGTAGGCGCCCCGCGTCAACACTGCGGCAATTGGCTTGTTCCAGGCAGCGCTCCGTCACGACGTTGGCACTTTCGCCACATCGCCGCAAAACCAGGAAAATCACGGGGCCTCCAACAAGTCGCCTGGGCGCCTGTGGTAGCGTTGGAAAGCCGTCCGCCAGCCGTTGAACAGCAATGAGACGTTTTCTAAGCCTACTCCTGACCCTGTCGTTCGCCCTCCTGATGATCTTATTCGCGGCGGCCCCCGCCACCGCCGAAGAGCCATCCCCCTCTTCAGCCGAAGACATAGATCGTGCCCTCGCCGTACTCGAGGATGGCGAGCAACGCGAAAAAATGATTGCGACCTTGCGTACCTTGCGCGAGGCTTTCGACCAAAACGCAGAAGCTGAAGAGCGGGAAAGTGTGCGGACCGCCGCGGCCGATCTCGTTGAACTCGTGGCGCAAAAAGCCCGTGAAGGCAGCGTCGTAGCGGGCGACTTATTCGAATCGTCCCTGCAGGTGCCGACGGTCATCGTGGGATGGGCAGCTCATCTCGACGAACCCGCCAATCGGGAGCTTTGGCTGACGGTCATCTGGCGCCTGACTATGATCCTTGGGTCAGGTTTTATCGTAGCGGCGGTCGTCGCGCGAATGCTCAGGCGCGTCGGGCAATCCAAGCGCGTCGGTGAACTGTCCTTGCTCCGTCGCTTTGGCGTACTCAGCGTCCGCTTTGTAATCGATCTGCTGCCAATTGCTGCGTTCGCACTGGCCGCTTACGGTGTCTTGACCTTGGTGGATCCGCGCCAGGAGACGAGGCTCGTGGCCGTCGCATTGATCAATGCCTCGGTTTTTTCCCGGCTGATCAACGCCATCGCGGCCTTCCTGGTCTCGCCGGCGTCCACGGATCTCCGTTTATGGGCGATCAACGACGAGTCGGCCAACTATGCGTTCCACTGGACACGGCGGCTCAGCAGCATCGGGATTTATGGCTTCTTTGGCCTCCAGGCAGCCCTCCTGCTTGGGCTGGACCCCAGCGCTTACGCAAGCCTGTTACGTGTTCTGGGTTTGGTGATCCTGGCCATGCTGCTGGTGCTGATCGCACAGAATCGACGGGATGTCGCCCAGGCGATCGCATCACCCCGCGCAGCCGACATCGACGAACCGGCCGCGGTTTCATCGCTAAGACGAGGCTTCGCGAATGTATGGCACCTGGTGAGCAGCGCCTACCTGATCGTCGTCTATGCGATATGGGCGCTGCAGGTTGAAAATGGCGCCGCTTATCTGTTGCGGGCGACAGCGCTATCCCTGCTTGCCATCGCCGTCGCACGTCTGGCGACGCATGCGCTTGACCAGCTGTTCGATCGGGGGCTGAGCCTGTCAGAGGATCTGCGACGCACGAACCCCGGTTTGGAGAAGCGTTTGAATCGGTATTTTCCAGCGCTGCGAAAGCTCGCCAAGATCGTGCTCGTCGCGATCGCGGTCTTATTCATCGCCTATGCCTGGGGGATAGACACCTTCGGCTGGGTCACCGAAGGCTCAGGCCGGGTGTTCGTCAGCGCCACGTTGCATATCATGCTGGTATTGGGGATCGCATTCTTCTTGTGGGAATTTGCCAGCGGCGGTATCGAGAGCTACCTCTCTGAGACAGACAGTGAAGGACGCACACGCGTCCGGTCTGCCCGGACCAAGACATTGCTCACCGTTGCCCGGAATGCACTGTTGGTCGTGCTCACCGTGGTTACCCTACTGATGATCTTGTCTGAAATGGGTCTCAATATCGCGCCGTTGCTGGCCGGCGCCGGCGTTGTCGGACTTGCCATTGGATTTGGTGCGCAGCGTTTGGTCCAGGATGTGATCAACGGTGCCTTTATTCTCTTCCAAGACCTGATGTCCGTCGGTGATGTTGTCAAACTCGGCGACAAGGCCGGGGTCGTAGAAGCCCTGTCGATTCGCACCGTGCGCCTTCGCGACCTTGCCGGCGTGGTTCACACCATTCCATTCAGCTCTATCGAAGCAGTGAGCAATCTGACACGCGAGTTTTCGTTCCATGTGTTCGACATCGGAATCGCCTACCGTGAGGATGTCGATGAGGTGATTGAAATGATCAAGGGTATTGGCGAAGCGCTCCAGGCCGATGCAGAAATCGGACCGCTGATTCTCGAACCCCTCGAGGTGTTCGGTCTCGATCAATTCGGCGATTCAGCGATCGTCATCAAAGGAAGAATCAAGACCAAACCGATCAAGCAATGGCAAGTCGGCCGGGCGTTCAACCGCCTGGTCAAACAGCGTTTTGATGAGAACAGTATCGAGATCCCGTTCCCTCATCAGACCATTTACTTTGGTCAGGACAAGGACGGCTCTTCGCCGCCCGCCTATCTGCGCTTCGAACAGATGCTCGAAGCAAGCCAGAAAACGGCCGTGGAGGCGCCAGCGAAGACTCAAGCCTGACATGCCATTCGGATCGCCGGCCTTGTCAGGGGACTCCTGCCTCGAACAGGCAAACCTTATCTAAGGCGCCGCTAGATGATCGCCAAAAAAGCGCACAACACGTCGTTCATACTCAGCCGCTGAATGGCGGTGGAAATCTTCGTGTCTCGCCCCGTGAATCAGCCAAAGCCGTTTCGATGAGGTCGCTTGCAGGTAGAGCGCTTTCGACTCATCCAGCCGGGTGCGCTTGTCCTCAGTACCGGCAATGATCATCACCGGCGCCTCGAGTCGGCGAATGGCGACGATCGGCGCAAGGTCATCGGGATCGACACCGATACGCGGTTCGACCTGCCAAACCAGTAGCGGCGCAAGCCAGCGACCGATCTCGCCGAGACGCATGGCCAGTCGGTTGCCAGCCGCCTGCCCAATGGCGCTGTACACCCCCTCGAGTACCACAGCGTCGGCATCGACCGGACTTTCCCCGAGTAACGCGGCAGCGCCGCCCAAAGAAACGCCGATCACACCGATCGGGCGCCCATCGAGCCTAGTCTTGAGAAAAGCGGCCGCCGCATGGACATCAGCCGATTCACGAAAACCAAACGTGATTTGTTCCCCCGGCGTTTCACCATGCGCCTGCAGGTCAATGAGCAGCACAGAGTAACCGGCGGCAAAAAGAAACCGCGCCCGATCGAGCATCTGGCGCCGATCGGCGCGAATACCATGGACCAACAGTATCCCGCCCTGACTCGCTTTGCCTGCTGCGAACCAGGCAGCAACCTCACCACCGTCCGGGCGAGGGATACGCAGGACTTCAAGTGGCAGGTCTTGAGGCGGCGTTTCGACAGACTGCATACGCGGTTCAGCCAGGTCGCCACCCATGACGAGAAGTGCTGACCACCCCGCCATACTGAATCCAAGCAGCAATAAAAATAGCCAGCGCATAAGAGATTAATCGTGATTGATCGGCCCGGGAGACATGAAAACATGGTTTCGACGCTGCGTCGTCGGTGTCGCGCAGTATTAGCGACCCATGTGACACCGAGGCGGTTCGAAATGCGTCGTCAGGCCCGGGACCCCAGGAGGCCGATCAGGGGAAGCAGCAGGTAGCTGCTCGCAGCGACGAGTACCAACCCGCTAAAACCGATCTCGCTACCAAGCAGAGGCGTACCTGCGGCCGCGATGACCGACGCTGAGCCGTTGATGCCCCAAGCCCATGGCACGAGGCCTGGTGACCTTATGGCGAGATATTGCAGTGCCGTAGGAAACGGGATACCCATGGCGAAAGCCAGCGGCGCGAGCAAGATTACGACGGTGCCGATTCGGACCATGATGCCCTGATCGGCCAAACCGGTAAGCCACGTGGGGACGAGTGTGACGTACAGCAGGCAGGCAACGGCTATAACGCCGACCGCGGTATGCAGTCTTCGCCGAGCGCTATGCGGTGGTTGTCGCTGGGACCACAGGCTGCCGAAACCCGCGAACACGAGAAAACAGGCGAGCACCGCCGTCGTCGCATAGACGGGATGGCCGAGAAACAGTTGCAGCTGATCGATCCAAGCGATCTCGATGACGAGAAATCCACCGCCGATCAACGCAAAGAACGCGACGCTGCGGATTCGCAGACCGCTTGGCCAGCTCGCGTCATCCTGACGGCGCAGTGCAAGGAGAGGGAGCAATATGAACATCGACGCGGCCAGGCCCGCGACCGCGAACGTGACGACACCCACCAGCACACCGACATCCAGTCGGGAACGTTGCTCGACGGTGCCGATGAGCAGACCGCCCGCGGCCTCTCGCCAACCTGTCGACAGGTGCGGATAGGGGGTATCGTCGGTCACGGGCCGAAAACGGAATGTCGGTCCGCTGGTGAGATCACCGTTGAGCACGACCCGGGCGGCATCGTGATACAGCGCCGTTCGCAACTGCTGATAGCGATTCGCTTCGGCGGACCTCATGCCAGGCAGCCAGACGAGATCGAAGCCGAGTGAACGGCTGAATTCTCGGGTGGCCTCGAGATCTGCATCGGAGACCGGCGAGCGGAAAATCAATAGCAGAAACCGTTGCCAACCACGCAACATGACGATATGACGCCGCGGGTCGCCGACTTCTGAATGTGTCAGAGCATCGCGGGCCGTCGCCAGCATGCGAATCGACAGGCCCGGCGGCGTCCGGGTTGGGCCCTCGACGACCAATATACCGTTGGCCGTCAGGTGATCGAGGTAGTCGGCAAAGGCCTCGACGGTGGCTGAATGATCGATACGCAATGCATCCAGCCCGGCCGCGTCACCCGGCAGATCCAGGGTGATCAGGTCGAAGTCGCCCGGGGAAGAGGCAACGAAGGCGCGCGCGGATTGGACCTGCCAGTCCGCACGTTGCCGGTCACACCCCGCCGCATACAGCCGGCAGACCAGGCTGACGAGCTGCGGGTTTGGCTCTACAGCCGTCACAGCGGACGCACCACTGTTGACAGCCTGTTGAACCCGGTACCCCGTACCTGCGTTCAAGACCGCAACCCGTGAAGCTGGCGCACCAAGGCGGTAAGGAAGCGCCGACAAGAGTTGGGAGAAATAGTCGGTAGACTCGCCGCTATCTGCGACGTCAGGCAGCGTCCCGACCTGGTCACCATCGACGAACACCGCCATCTGTTGTGGTGGCAGGACCGTCGACTGAAGACTCAGACCCGGTGCCATACGCGTCGGTATCTGCCGGTTACGCACAACGCTCACAACGCCGCCGATACCGTGCGTCTCGCTTATCGGCTGTCCCCCCATCGTTGCAAGGGCACGGTACAGATCTTTGTAGGCGGCCGGACTGACGTCGTGCGGTATAAAAATGACCACACTGAAACTCAACGCCAATCCGGTTGCTGTGACGGCTAGCAGATGCCCACCGAAGGCACGGGCACCCAGCGCCGCCGCAAGGACACTGATGAATACCAGAGAGACCAGCAGCGCATCGACCGCAACATAGCTGAGCCCGAGCAGCACAATGACCGCGCCGACACCGGCGCCGACCAGATCGGTCCCATACACCCTTGGAATATCGCGTCTGGCATGGATCAACGCCAAGCCTATACAGTTCGCCGCTGCAAAGAACGGGATGGCCAGCAACAGGAACGTGGCGCTCAACGGAATAATCTGCATGAGGTCCCAGGACAACCCTTGCGGATCGAACGTCAGGCGCTGTGCCATCGCCACGCAAGCGACAGCGGACAGGCCGAACAAAATCGCGTTGCCGGTATATGCCAACGCGGGCCGCGTGCGCAGCGGCCGCTCGAACAGTACGAGGAAGGTGCCACTGGCACCGTAGCCGAGCAGCGCCAGGCTGATCGCAATGGCCACAAGATGCGGCCAGTGCACGATCGCAAAAATGCGCGTGAGCAATATCTCGTAGGCCAGCGCGGAAGCTGCAATCAAGCCAACCGAGGCGAGTAGCGCCGATGATTTTGCGCGTTCGCGCCGTGCTGCGGGCTGCTCGCTTGTCACGACGACGTTAGCGTTCACCCGTCAGCGGGACAAAGGTCACCGGCAGGATCTCGCGAGTACGCACCGTACCGTCTGCATCGCGCGTGATCAGCACGAGTTTCTGCGTTGAATAACGACTGCCAACGGGAATCACCATGCGCCCACCGGGTTTAAGCTGCCGCAGGAGCGGCGGTGGTATGTGATCGTTTGCCGCTGTGACGATGATCGCATCGAAGGGGCCGGCTTCGGCCCAACCGAAGTAGCCGTCGCCGACGCGCGTATTGACGTGCTCGAAACCCAGCCGATCGAGCGTTTCACGTGCTCGTTCGGCGAGTGGTCGAATGATCTCGACGGTATAGACATCCGCGCCGATCGCCGCCAGCACGGCGGCTTGGTACGCGGAGCCCGTGCCAAGTTCAAAGACGCGCTGGCCAGGCTCGATACCCAGCAACTCGGTCATCGCTGCAACGATAAGCGGTTGGGAAATTGTCTGGCCGTAGCCAATCGGGATCGGTCGGTTTTCATAGGCGCGCTGGCGGGCTTCAAGCGGCATAAATTGCTCGCGTGGCACGGCCCGCAGGGCGTCGCGAACCGGCAGCGAAAGGCGATCGAAACCCAGCTCTGATCGGAGCTGGTAGACCTGTGTATCGACCTCGGCCCAGAGGTCTTCGGCGGCAGCAGCAAATCCGCCCACCGGCGCCGACAACGCCAACAGGGTCAGCACAAGGATCCGGCCACTGTGGGCCAGAGATATAGGACGGCCCTCGACTAGCCGAGACACTGACGGGGTGAGCAACCGCTTGGAGGCCGCAACCAGACCGACGGTGTCAAATCGCCCGGCGCACGTTTTGTGGCGACGCCGAGCGCGTCGCGACCGGGGCGCAAATCGCTGTTGAGATTTCGTTTCGATCGCCGAGCACCTGGAAGCCTCACCTCACCTGAGTATAGGCATGTAGCGGCGCTTACCCCCAGTCTAGTGGGCCATGCGGATAACTATTTAATGCTCAGCCTTGGCAGAAGTGTTGTGGGCAAGGCGCGGTCCGCAGGGAATGGCAGGCCCTTTCCAAGGGCTGTACCGCAGCCCACAACACCCGTGCCGCGGCCCCTCGGGCGCCAGGAGGTGGAGCGTCCCTGCCATCACCACCCGGCCGCGCTCAGCCGACGCGCTTTACCCAGCCGGCGCACCAGCCCTGTGAATTGACCGCCTTGCCGGGAAAAATCGAACAGCCAAGCCACTCGCCATCGCCCTGCGCGAGCTGGCAATTGCTGCAGAACTGTTCGGCTGCCGGCATGCCCGGCTTGTCGATCCGTGGCGCCTGGGTGGCATCGTGCCGATAGTTCAGGCTCTGGGCAACCGGATCGCTTTCGCTCAACTCCGGCATGCTGCTGGCTAGCGCAGTACCGTGCGCAACCAGTCCGCTGATCGGGATAAGTGCTACGCCACCCGCCAGCGACTTGAGTACACGGCGCCTGCTTGGATCTTTTGGATGATTTGACATGATTCACCTCGTGATTACGGTTGGTCCGGTGCTCGGCTCGATTTCTGGAGCGCGGTGTATAACCCCAAGAGCTGGTCAATAACTGCTTCGGCGATGCCGGACAAAATTTAAAACACCGCCATGGAGGCTGACAGTATGTGGCTTGTGCCGCATTCTACACCCCGGTCGGAGTCTGGCGATAACCAGGACAAGCGGTCAGCGTCTGCCGATAAATGGTGATCAGCGACACGACGTCCAGGGTGCTTATTATAGTTCTGTCGACCAGCTGATCCCGCTCTCGCGCAGCGGTTGATATTTTCGCCTCTCAATACATGTTACCGGCTCGGTCTCAAGCACATAGGTTTCGACATGTTGAACGCCCTCCGCGAACCGATGGTTAGGTCCCCAGGCCCGGCGATTGAGCTGCAGGTCATCGGCGCTGACCACCTTGGCGAGGTTAACGCGGTGTTGAAGGCCGCCATCGCGGTTTGGGATGTCTCCCCTCGCGTCAAACGTCTGGCGCTGGCCTCGTATCAGTACGACGAATACGACCTCCAACAGCTCGATTTTCTGGGTGCCTGGCACGATGGCGAACTGGTCGGCTTTGTGTCACTCGAATCCCCTGAGTACGATCCGTCGCAGGGCAAGCAGGCAGCCGTGCTGGTACATGGTCTCTATGTCACCCCGGAGATGCACAGCGTCGGGGTTGGGACGCGACTCGTCGATGCAGCGAAACAACGCGCACGGGACAAGGGACATACCAGCCTGTTGGTCCGCGCGGAGCGCAACGCGAGAGCCTTTTTCGAAAAACTCGGCTTCACGCCGTTACCTGTTGAAGATGCCCAACGCGATTACCCGCACAGGCTTTCGGCAGCGCTCGACGGCGACTGATGTCCTCACCGACGACGACGTTCGACGGGCGGTCGACTTCATGATCGCCGCTGTAGAGGAAACGCGAGGTCGATAGCCCGGCAGACGTGTCGGGCGGCGCCCGACCTACAAGTTACCCCGTCATCGCGAATTTGTAGGGCAGCCTGCGGTTGCCTTTGACATGTCTACATCGATTCATCGAGCCCAGGCTGGCCTACAGGCTACACCGTCATAGCGAGGTGCGAAGCACCGTGGCTATCGCGGGAAGATTGCTTCGTCACTGTGTTCCTCGCGAAGACGGTTCGGCCAAGGATGTCGTCGCGAACCGCTAAGCGTCGTGGCGATCTCCGTGAGATTCCTTCGCAGCGTTATTCCGGGCTTCCGGCCCCATGGGGCACGTTGCGGGTCAATGGGAGGCAAGCGTCCGATACAGCGACCGGATGCCTTGCGCGACCCGTTCATCTGATGCGAACAACAGCCCTCGATGGTTCATGAATGTCGAGTCTTTGCGATTGAGATCCATGCGCTCGCCCATGATATCGGTCGCGACGCCCCCGACCTCGCTGAATAGGCAAGCCGTCGCTGCGTAGTCCCATAGACTGCCGCCGGATGCACCGGTCTTGGGATACTTGAAGTAACAGTAGTTCGCGTTCTCCAAGACCCCGCAGGCGTTGATGACGCCTCCCGTGCGGAATTCTATGTCGCTGCCCGGCAACCCCAAGTGGTCTGCAACCGCTTTCAAGCCATGCTCAGTGGCTGCCAACCAAGGGTGTTGCTGAAAGCTGAAATCTGTCCGCAGCGTCAATGGTTGCCGGTAATCGAGCTTGGGCAACCGCATTGGTTCGCCGTCTCGAAAGGCGCCCTTTTTTCGAATGGCCCGGTAGGTGACTTCATCGACCGGATTGTAGACAACCCCCAACAACGGTGTTGCATCGCGGGCCACCAGTGCAATCGATACCGAAAACCCCGGTGTATCGTTGACAAAGGCCTGCGTGCCGTCGAGCGGATCGATACACCAGAACGCCGGTTTTTCGAGACGCCCGCCATCATCGGGTGCTTCTTCGGTCAGCAACGCAAGGCCGTACGCCCTGCAGGTCGGCTCCAACATGGCCAATATCGTTTCCTGGGCCAGCTGGTCGACTTCTGTGACAACTTGCGATGCCTCACTACTCCCCCCCGGCTTGAAGCGCGCGCGCACGTCGGTCCGCCGACGCGAAGCGATGATTCGCCCCGCTTCCAGCGCGGCCTGTTGCGCGACCCCGGTCAGTTCCGTCAGCAACTCTTCGGTCAATTCAACGCTCACGCCGGCATCGACTCCAATACTTCGCGTGCAACACGTTCGCTGTAGCGATGGATCTTCCAGTGGCCAGGGCTCCAGCCTTGCAGAAAGCGGTAAAAATCGGTCCAGGCGACCGCATACAACGGCCGGAGTGCCCGCTCGACGTCGTCGACATCGGCTATATCCGGTCGACGCTGCCGCAATGCTGATTTCAGGATGCCGAAATATTCATCGAGGAGTGCTGCTTCATGCCGCTCACAGGCCTGCTCATCGAAGCAACTGCCAATGAAATAGGCAAGGTCTTTCATTGCACACCCGCCGCCAACATACTGAAAATCGACAGCCGCCACCGTGTTGTCAGTCGGCGAAAACATGAAATTGGCGAGCTTCGCATCGCCATGAACCAAGGTCGGATACGGCGCGTTAGACAAGGTTTCGTCGAGCCATGACGCGGCATTCTTCAACCGATCGTCATCCATTGCCTGCAACTCGTCGGGACGCGTATCGAGATGCCAGTAGGTCCCCACCGGCCACAGGCCGGTCGGCGTCTTGCCCATAAACTGCGCGTGGAAGTGTGCGAGCCAGGACAGGCACTGGGTTAGTTCAGTCGCTGAGATTCGCTGCTTGACCAGAGAGAATCCGCTGGCCGCGAGATCCTCGAGCACCAGCAATACCTGATCCTCTCCGGACTCAACCGCGAGACAATGGGGTACCCGACACTGACTATCACACAGCATCGCCCAATGCTGGTACCAATTCGTCTCGACCTTGTAAGACTGCCGTTTTCGAAGATCCGATCGCGTCCCGCCCCACCCTCGGGGATGTGCTGTGTCTGTCCTCTGCTGGTTCGGGAAACGCACATGCTTGACGATCACACTCGTTACAGCCGCCCCGGTCAGGCGATAGCGATCGATACTCCCGTAGCCGCTCCAGAGTGACTCCACGCACTCGGCCGGCCCGATGCGCTCGGCACCGGTGCAGGAAAGCAACAGGGTTTCGAGGTGGGCATCCATCAGCTAGCGAGACAACTGCGCGTCGGCTGCGCGATCATCAACCGCCAAGGCGTTGCACGGCCATCTGTGCTGCACCGACCAATGGGGCCTCGGGATTGAGCGACAGACGTATCGGAATCCGCTCGATCGCCCGGGCCATTCGGCCCTTTTCAACGAAGCCCCGGATAAACTCGCCCGACCCGAGCGCCTCGCGAATCTTCGGTGCGATGCCTCCGCCGATGTAGATACCGCCGCGAGGCAGACATTTCAGCGCGAGGTTGCCCGTCTCTCTGCCGTAGATGCGGACGAACAAACGCACTGCCTCGGCACACAAGGCGTCGCGACCCAGCAGCCCATGGCGGCTGATCACGGCGTTTCGATCCTCGCGGGACATCTCGGCCTCGATATCGGGGTCAGGCACCGCGTGGCCCGACGCTCGCAGAAAATCATAGAGATTGCCGAATCCCGCACCTGCCAGAATCCGCTCGTAGCTGACATGGCCGTCAAATCGTTCGCGCAGAAAACCCAATAAGGCATCTTCCTGGGTAGAATTCGGCGCGAAGTCGCAATGCCCACCCTCGGTCGGCAGCACGATGTGACGCTTCCCGTCCCAGGCGAGAATAGCCTCGCCGAGACCGGTGCCCGCCGCTATCACGGCCGAGTGCCCTGCCTGCAACACAGCGTGCGGGTTCAGCTCGACGAATTCATTGTCGGAGAGCTGCAACATGCCATAAGCGGCGGCTTCGAGATCGTTGAGCAGGTACACATCGGCGAGCCCAAAGTCATCGGCCAGGGTACGCGCATCGATCACCCAGGGGAGATTAGTCGCACTGCAGCGCTGGTCGTGAATAGGCCCTGCAATCCCAAAGCAGGCAGCGGCAGGACGATTCGGCACCACATCCGCAAGAAAAGCCGCTAACAAGTCAGCAAACCTTGAATGTCCCGCGCTCGGATAGACGGCTTTGTGAATCTCATCCAACGGTGGCTTTTCGGACGGTTCATCCGCAAATCTGTAGAGACCGAGGACGGTCTTCGTACCACCGACGTCACCCGCCAGAACGTAGCTCACTGCCCCTCCCTTGCATCACTGTTAAGCAAAAACGCCAGCGCTGCCATCACCTGGTTGGCAACTTCGGACGGTGGGCTCAAATAAAATGACTTCCACGCGTCGGCCCGATATTGATCATAATTCGCCGCCGCCGCTGGATGATGCTTTTCCCAAGCCAAGCGCACCGCGTGGCCAATGATGACATCGAGATAAAGCGTATCGGCGATGCGCAGGTCGGGGTTCTTCCCCATCACGACCATTAACACCTGTAACGCCTCGATATACAGCTGATGGCTATCCGGCGCGGGTGCCTTGTTGAGGATGTGCGCGACACGATCCCGAAACAATTTCTCGCCACGGGTCATATCGGCGCACAGGCTGTGGTCCAAGCGCAGTTTCGGGTTCCACTGATCGCCGATAACGAGGCCCAGGCTCTGATTGACAATATCCCAGACACCTTCGAAAAACCCCTCGCTGTACCGCCCGACGCTGCCTTGCAATGCGCGCCACTCATGCCAGTCCGACGCATCGGTGAGTTCGGGATCCATACTGTCGTCAAACGTTACCGTGCCCATACCGCTGGAATCAGACGACACATGCATGAGCTCGAGTTTCAACATCGAGTCGTTGGCATCCTGGTAGTGCGCCAGCGCGTCGCGCACGGCTCTGGCGACCTGGTGGGGCGCCATCTCCATCAGTTCATCCAACGCCTCACTGATCGACAGACGCGTCTCGGGCCGCAGCCGCACCGCGATCAGCTTGAGCAGCTGGCCAGTGCGAATCAGGGTCCAGTTTTCGAACAACTCAGGATCAGAGCGCAGCATCAGGCCTAGATTCAAAACCAGCTCCTGGGTCAGAATCTGTGCACGTATGTCATCCGGATTGAACTGGCGAATGGACTGCAGGAGTTGGTCGGCACCCATTGGACGGCGAAACGTCGATCGACGGCTATATGACCGCGACACGCTAAGCGCTTTCTGGTGCACAACGATATCCGTCGCGGCGCCCTCCAGATCAATGTCATGTTTACCCAACACCGCCGCGCTGAGCCTGATCAAGCACCACGAACGTTCCTCGCAAGCGCGCATGTAGACCTCTTCGAGCAGATCACCGATCCTGGCGGGTCGGTCTTCGGGATCGCGCAGACCCGTATCGAAACCGTGGCCATGGCGCGAGGCAAGTTCACGTAACGCATCCAACTGGATCGCCAATTCTGCCCGTGTAGTGAGCAGCTTGATCAGCTCGTCATCATCGAGCGACGGATAGTCCGGCAACGGACTCGATGCAGCCGACGTGGCGGCTGCCGCGGTCGGGCCGTCATGATCATCGGGGACCGGCAATAGCGCATAGCACGGCCGGTCGTCTTCATGTTCGACGTCATTGGGAAACTGGTAGCCGTGCAGTACATCGATCCGCTCACGTCCGGCAGTCGGCAGAAAGTCCGCGACGCGGCCGAGCTGCACGGGGGTTCCGCCGACACTGCCCTCGCGGCATTGTTCCATGAACTTGAGCAGCGCCGCGCTACCTGCGGCGGTCAACATCCTATCGTTTACCACCACCACGACCAGCGGGCGCCCTGGCGCGTCCCACTGCTTGCTGATGTAGGCCAGTTCCATCTTCAGGCGTTCGACCAACATCACGTTATCGAGCGTAAGATAGAAATCATGCCGATTCATGAACTGCGGCTGGAACAGCATCCGCTTGCCTTCAAAAGTATAAGAGATACTGGTCGCCAGGCCTCGTAGGTAGCGTAGCGGGCGACCGCCGAGACCCAGTCGGTCGTTGCGGCCGAGCTGCCGATAGGCCTCTGCCAGGGCCGCGGCCTCTTGTACGTCGACCGGTGAGATCTCCGACCGTGTTTCTGCCTTGATACCGTTTTCGTCGAGTCGTAGCTTGATGCTCGGCGACTCGGCGAGCAGCGCGAACTGTACGCGACGTCCGCGTCGCGGCGAGACTCTCAGGCGACGGCCGAGCGGATCGATATCGGCGACGTCGAGCAGGCCGTCCTGAATCAACGCACCAAGGGTATACAGGCTCTGCGCCCACACCAACGGCACGTTCTCGTTGGGCTCGCGGTCCTGACTCTGGGGATCACTGCGTTCTGCGTCGATCCGGTCAGCTGGCACCCGGTAAAGCTCAGGCAGCAACCGGTCACCGTCACGCTCGACCAACAGACCTTCAAGCTTTTCGCGGTAGATGTTTGCATTCTGTTCATCACCGCGAAACAGGTGGTGGAGAAGCAGATAGGTGAAGAACAACGGCCATTCACATTCGATGTGCTCGAACTGCAGCATCTCTTTAGGTTCGTAATAGGATCGGTTGGGATCCTCGATCGCCGCCTGATGACCATCGCGCAGGAACCGCTTGCAGCCATAGCGTCCCTGCAATTTCGCTACAACCTCGTCGACGGTGTGTTCGACGATCGCCGGCTCTTCAACGGCAAACGCCGGATAGCCGACAATACTCAGGGTCGCGGCATCCACCTCTTTCGACAACGACTCACTCGGCAGGGTGGATTCAAGGGTTATCCGGGCACGGGCTATCTCGTCGGGAACCACGTGCACGACCGATGCCTGCCCGCCTCCCGGGCCGAACAGGTTGAAACCGTTCATCGCTTCGAGAGCGGCCTTGGCCATACCCACCGAGCTGCTGTTCACCTCGGCAACACCGTGATTGGCCTTGTTGCCGCGCTCCCAGATACCGAAGTCCGGCGTGCGGTAAGCGCGACCGATGTAGTGCACCAGATTCTGCACGAAGCTGACTTCGTCGATGGTAAACACGATGCGCAGGCCTGAGGCGGTCATCTGTGCCAGCATCAGCAAGAACAGGGAGGTCGCATCGAGCTGCAGATGCCCCCATTCCTCATCACCTACCACGGGATCGCCGCTGCCGGTATCGTACTTGGCGTGCAGGGCATCGAGCGGGTCCTGGGTTTGTTTGAAGCGCTCCACCTTGGCGGATTGGCGCATCATGGCGGTCATCAGCCCGCGCATCAGCTTGACCACGCTCTGTTCCAGCAACACGGTGCGACCGTCACTCTCGTCGAGACGCCGGTAAGCGAGACCCAGGCCCCAAGCGGCCAGGATGCTGTAGACATTGTCGCGAACCCAGGCGTCGGTGTAGTCACCATGCGCCGTGACCGCGGTGCTGGCGGGCAACAGCCCGGTAATCGGGTGCTGACGCGACAGAATGATGCGCGTCACCTGCTGATAGTAGTGTTCGAGTTGTTCGAGGGATGCTCGAGTCATGCGCTTCTAATGACCTCGCGGAACGCAAGCCGGAAATACGGATAACCGCCCGGGCCCGGCTGGCCAGCCCGCGGCATCAGACACGCTGCCAACGGCACAGCATAACGTCGTCTTGGCACGTTTATGGGTAAGGCCTAGCCATTCGCCGCGGCAAGCGCCGCATTAAAGGTCTTGCTCGGCCGCATGATCTGTTTGACCTTGTCGACATCGGGCACATAGTAACCACCCAGATCGACCGCCTGTCCCTGGACCTCAGCGAATTCGGCAACGATCTGCGCCTCGTTGTCGCTCAATTGTTTGGCCAGCGGGGCAAAATGCGCCGCCAGTTCGATGTCGTCCGTCTGCGCAGCAAGGGCCTGCGCCCAGTACAGCGCCAGGTAGAAATGACTGCCGCGGTTGTCCAGCTCACCGGTCTTGGGTGACGGCGACTGGTTGCTTTCCAACAGTGTCCCGGTCGCTTCATCCAGGGTCTTGGCAAGTATCTGGGCTTTGTTGTTACCGGTCTTGATCGCGACGTCTTCTATCGATACCGCCAACGCGAGGATCTCGCCGAGTGAATCCCAGCTGAGATGATTTTCCTCGATAAGTTGCTGCAGCAGCTTCGGCGCGGTACCACCGGCGCCGGTCTCGAACAGGCTACCGCCCTTGAGCAGGGGCACGATGGACAACATCTTCGCGCTGGTTCCGACCTCCATGATCGGAAAAAGGTCGGTCAGGTAGTCGCGCAGTATGTTGCCGGTGACAGAGATCGTGTCCTTGCCGCGGATGATGCGTTCCAGCGAGTAACGCATCGCCCGCACCTGCGACATCCGCTTGATGTCGAGGCCTTCGAGATCGTGATCCGGCAGATACTGCTCGATCTTCTTGATCAGTTCGGCGTCGTGCGGGCGGTAGTGGTCGAGCCAGAACACCGCCGGCATGCCCGACTGACGGGCGCGCGTCACCGCCAATTTCACCCAGTCGCGAACGGCCTCATCCTTGGTCTGACACATGCGCCAGATATCGCCCTTCTCGACCTGCTGTTCGATCAACACATCGCCGTTGGCCGCGACGATACGTGCGATCCCGTCCACCGGGATCTCGAACGTCTTGTCGTGCGATCCGTACTCCTCGGCCTTCTTTGCCATCAGGCCGACGTTTGGCACCGTACCCATCGTAGTCGGGTCAAACGCACCATTGGTCTTGCAGAAATTGATCATCTCCTGATACATACGGGAGTAGGTACTCTCCGGATTGACCGCCTTGGTGTCCTTGGCCTTACCGTCCGGCCCCCACATCTTGCCGCCTTCGCGGATCATCGCCGGCATCGATGCATCGACGATCACATCGTTCGGTGAGTGCAGGTTTGAGATGCCCTTACGGGTATCGACCATCGCCAGTTCCGGGCGAGACTGGTAGCACGCGTAGATGTCATCCTCGATCTCCTCGCGGACAGAGCGCGGCAGTACCTGGATCTTTTCGTACACGCTGCTGATGCCATTGTTCGGATCCACGCCGAGGCGCTCAAACAGCTCACCATGTTTTTCGAACAGGTCTTTGTAGAACACCCGCACCGCGTGTCCGAATACGATCGGATGCGAGACCTTCATCATGGTCGCCTTGACGTGTAACGAGAACATCACGCCCGTCTCGAACGCATCTTGCAGCTGGTCCTCGATGAACTGACACAGCGCCTTTTTGCTCATGAACATGCTGTCGATGATCTCGCCCTCAATCAGCGAGACCTTTTCCTTGAGTACGATCTCCTCGCCATACTTTGTCAGCAGGTCCATGCGGACATCACAGGCACGGTCCATCGTCAGGCATTTTTCGCTGGAGTAGAAATCCCCGCTGCGCATGTGCGAGACGTGGGTGCGTGACGCCGGACTCCACTTACCCATGTAATGCGGGTGCTTGCGGGCATAACGCTTCACTGCGGGAGGCGCCCGGCGGTCTGAATTGCCCTCACGCAACACCGGGTTCACCGCGCTGCCAAGCACCTTGGCATAGCGCGCCTTGATATCGCGCTGATGCTCATCGGTTGCCTCCTGCGGATAGTCAGGCACCGCATAACCCTTGGCCTGCAATTCGCTGATCGCGGTACGAAGCTGATTCACTGAGGCACTGATGTTGGGCAACTTGATAATGTTCGCACCCGCCTGCTTGATCAACTCGCTCAGTTCGGCCAGCGCGTCGGGCATACGCTGCTGTTCGGGCAGCAAGTCGGCAAAATTGGCCACAATGCGGGCCGCCAGCGAGATATCCTTTTTCTGGATCTTGATACCGGCCGGCGCCGTAAACGTGCGAATAATCGGCAGTAGCGATCCGCTTGCGAGCAGCGGAGATTCATCGGTCAGGGTGTAAACGATCGTAGGATTTTCGTTGGTCATGCTCATCCGGTCTTAGCCCTGTCGGTTACCGGCGGGGCGTGGGTTGAAATCTGTTCAGCAGCGTTGGCCGCAAATTCGCTTAGCGGGTGGGGCGCAGCCGCGTCGGTCGACGGAAACACGCCCTCATTCGGTGCATCAACCACTTGCACCCGCCGGGCAGGGCCTACGGGCTGTTTCTCCAAACATCGCCACTTCAGCGCCCTGGTGCTTTCAAAAACAATCACTTAGCGAGCACTTAGCAGGTAATATATTGCCGTCTAGGATACTGCATATTTAACTTGGCAACTGCCTGCCGGGCGGCGCTTTTGTACCTTGCAAGTTTCGTGACGGATACCTCGACGAAAAATCCGTCGGGCAAGGCCGGCCGCAGCGCGGTGTCCCCGGACATGCCGGGAGGGGGCATCACGTCGTTTTCGCATTGCGCCAGGTTCGCGCATCAGCGCCGGCCGAAAGGCGTTGAGGCCCCGATATCTGGGCTGTTTACGGCGACATTTCATCAACACCCGGCGTCCGTCCATAACGAGGGGAATCTGTGCGCAATTTTCAATGGACCACGGTTCAACAGCTGGCGCTGATCGCAATCTTGATTTGGTCGGGCGTTTCCGCGGTCTATGGCAGCGGCCTGCCGACCGGCATTCGCGCGCCGCTGGTCGCGACTTTCTCGATCGTGGCACGTGATCCCGCAACCGGTGACTACGGCGTTGCTGTTCAGTCCCGCTACTTCGCCGTCGGCGGGGTCGTTCCACACGCGGCAGCCGATACAGGGGCCATCGCGACTCAGGCACGTGCCAATCTGTTGTACGGTGTCGACGGTCTCGAACTCCTGGAATCCGGGATGTCCGCAGAATCAGTGATCAAGACGCTGACGGCGGCCGACCCGCTGCGCGCGCACCGACAGCTCGGCGTCGTGGATCGCGATGGCAGGGCCGCAAACTTTACCGGCGAACAATGCATCGGCTGGGCCGGCGGGCGGGTCGGTAGCGGCTATGCCGTGCAGGGCAATCTGTTGGCGGGGCCGCAGGTGGTCGATGCTATGGCAGCCGCGTATGAGGCGGCGGATGGAGCGTTTGCCGAGCGCCTGTTGACTGCCCTGTACGCAGGTCAAGCGGCCGGCGGGGATGCCCGAGGCCGACAGTCCGCCGCGATACTGGTGGCCCGCAAGGACGGTGGTTACCTCGGGCTCAACGATCGGTACGTCGACCTGCACGTCGAGGATCATCCGACGCCGATCCTCGAACTGGCGCGTCTGTTGCAAATCCGCCAGGCACAGCTCGACAGCGCGGCGGCCATCACCCTACTGACCAAGGCGATAGTCGCCGACAGCGACGAACAAGACGCCCTACTCGCTGAATCCGCGCGCCTGCTCGAGCGCGCCGTGCGACGGCATCCACTGGACGACTACAGCTGGTGGACGTTGGCCAAAGTCAGGCTGACCCAACAGCGGCCAGAGTCGGCGGCCATCGCGGCCGGACGTGCGCTGCGGGCGAATCCGACTTGGCGGCATCTAACGCCGTCTACTCGCCAAGCCCTTGGTGTATCGCCCGGACTCATTTCCCGACTGCTAAAGGTCGAAGGGTTCCGTCGGCTGTGGGACAGCCTCGCAGCCCAGCAACCGGCCGGACCGTAAAGCGCGCCTGGATCATTGCGCTTCGAAGGGTCCAACCCGAGGGTATGGTAGGAGACCATTCGACTCAGCCAGTTATGGTCGGTTGTTGGTCCGCTCAACGGGTTCTTGCAGCAGCTGCAGAATGGCACCGGCGATTCTCTCCAGCCGCCCCTGCTCTGCCGGTGTCGGTTCGCCTGTTAAACCAGAGAGTAGGTCGTCACGGTCCTCGATGAGCTGCCGGTATTCTGCGGTGAGTTGTTCCCAGGTCTTCATCGACCGCGCCTCCAAAGTGGCCGACGCCCGCCGCCACCCAGTATCTGGTGAAAAATGATCTCCCCCTACAAGGATCGGCCACGAGCGTCATTTTTCAAGTGCCAAGCGATCTGGTGAAACGCGCGTTCGGAACGAGCCACCAGCGCATGATCGATGTCGCCGGGGCGTCAGCTGTTCAAAGAAGCAACGCGGGTAACGCGAGCGCCCTACCCGACTGTCGACGCTCGGCATCCGGCAGCACGTCGAGACTCGGCCAACGTCCATCGAGCAGCGCATCGGCATAGGCGGCTGACAGCCCCTGCGCCCGCATCGCCTTCGACTCGCCGCCCGCCGCATATTCGAGGCGATGCCAGCGGGCCGTCACGCCCTCAGCGCCTGGCGTCAGGGTCATGTACCAACCATCTTCCGTGCCGTCGTTGGCAGGCATGCCAATCGCCCCGGCATTGAGCCAGGTCTTTGTCCCGATACGCTGACCGAAAGGAATACCCGAATGGCCGCCAATCACGACGTCGGCGTCGACCAGCGCCAGCTCGGCGCGTTTTACGGATTCTGGCGAAGACGGGAAGACAAATTGATTGATGCGGCTCACGCTGCCATGCACCACCACAAACCGGTGCGGGCCCAGGCAGAATTCGACCGACCTGGGAAGGTCCCGCATCCAGCGGCGGGTCGCATCGCTGATCTGACGCTGCGCGTAGCTGTACCAGCCAACAGACAATACCGAACAGGTGCTGTCGTCGCCGAACCCACAGCCGCAGTCGTCGGCGTCACTACCCAGCGATTCCTCGCAATTTCCCATCACGACCGGAACGCCCCAGGCCTGGATCAGCTCAGCCGTGGCCTCCGGGTGCGCGCAGTAAGCGGCCACGTCACCGGTGCAGATGCAATTCTGTGGCGGCAAGCCAAGCGCGTCTGCGACATCCCGCATCGCAACGGTCGCCGCAAGGTTGCTGTACGGCCCGCCGAAGACCAACACCGGCCCCGGGGCCAACGACAGCGTATGGTTCATGGCATACCGGCCTCGCCGGCGACCCGCCGCCGGTGCGTCAAGATACCCAGCATGTACAGTGAGCAGCCGGTGCCAATCACGGTCAGTGAGATATACAGCAACTTGGTGTACTTGTGCGCATCACCCAACCACTGTGTGTGGCCCGATGACTCGACGTAGTAGAGCGCCGCGCCCAACATCGCTATCACGAACGTACCCACGTAGCTCCAAACCGGCACATCGGTGCGCCCTCCCCATAGCGAAAAGAACACCACCGGCAGCAGGAACAGCGATGCGGTACCACTGACCGCGACGGCACTGAACAGGTCCTTGTTGCCCCAGAAGACCAACAGCAACCCGAGCAACATGAACAACGCCATGACCCAGCGACCGTTGCTGACACCTATCGGCAAAAGTCGCATGTCCACCACGACAAGTTTGGAGGCGCTCGATAACGTACTGTCGAGCGTCGACATCGCCGAGATCACCAGCGCGATATTGAACAACAGCATCGGCGTTTCACCGAGCAGACGTTGCAATACCGTGGTCATCGCTTCGCCTTCCACCGCCTGTGCACCCGCGACAATACCAAGACTCCCGAACGCGACGATACAGATCAGACTGATCCACGCGGCGTGCATGAAGCTCAGCCAGGTCGTCCGTCGATCGGCGAGAAATCCACGATCCATCATCACCGGGTCGTGCATCGGGTAACTCCAGATCTGTAACAACGCCACCAGGATCAGGATGGGACCGGGGTCAGTCAGCTCGAACGGCACGAACAGCAGGTTTTCACTGGTGAACGCACCATCGACGGCGACCAATGTGACGAGCGCGACGAGTGTCAATAAAAACACCATCATCTGAAACAGATCGGTCCGCAGCGATGCATGCAGGCCACCGAGCATCGCGTATAGCAAGGTGGCCAGTGCAAATGCCAGGATCGCCGCGGCGTATAGAGACGTACCGGCGACGCCGAACAGGATCCCGACAACCAACAGGTTGGCGAACACCTCACTGACCAGGCGCACACCGACCACGACGTTGTAACAAACCGTGCCCGCGCGGCCGAATCGGTGCTTCAAGAATCCCTGGATGCTCTCGAACCCATGTCGAAATCGGACACTGTCGATGATCAGACCACCGGTGATGAAAGACAGGTAATAAAAGGCGTAGGCCAGCGTGCCCCAAATACCGTAGTAGAAGCCAAGAATGGCCGCGTTCATCAACGAGCGCGCGAAGATCCAGGTCGTCACCTGCGAAAACACCAGGGTCAGCAACGTCGGCGGGGCACCACTCGCCGACCGACCGGCGAAGAAGGTCTCTGTGCTCCGCGCCCGGCGACTCATGAGCAGCGAGACCAGCGCGACCACAGCGGCGACAATAGCGAGAGTGAGGCTCATCGTAGAAGTGTCATTGCTCCGTGAAGTGAATCGAATCGATTGCAGTGGCGCACCTTAGCACTCGCGGTTTCAGGTGGGATTCGACAAATGCTGACAGAGGTTTGTCGGCACTCAGCTGATCAGACCCGGTCAATACGTAGAATGTTTCATCTTGCGCTGCGCTGGCTTAGCCAATTTCCCGTTCAACTTCTCAGACGCCAACAGGCAGGCCGCCTAAAGACGCGGTTGCTTCGAAATTCATCGCTAGGGGATAACCAGAGTGATCGCGACGATCGCTGCGACCACCGACCAAGGCGGCAGTTTCCAGGTGGTCAGCAACACGAAGCCGGCCAGCGCGGTCGCGAAATCTGTCAGCGACAATACCGCGCTGGTCCATACCGGATGAAATAGCGCCGCGCCAAGCAGACCCACCACCGCGGCGTTTGCACCGGCCATGCCGGCACGGGCGATCGAACTGTCGCGCAATGTGCGCCAGAAAGGCAGCACGCCCATCAGCAACAGCAGGCCCGGCAGAAAAATGCCGAGTAGCGCGATCGCTGCGCCGAGGATGCCGCCCGGCCCCGGCGTTGCAATGGCGCCAAGGTACGCGGCGAAGGTGAACAATGGGCCAGGCACAGCCTGCGTCGCGCCATAGCCGGCCAGGAACGCATCGGCACTGACCCAGCCGGTCTCGACGACACGCGCCTCGAGCAGTGGCAGCACGACATGACCGCCGCCGAAGACCAATGCACCGGCGCGATAGAACGCCTCGAACAAGACCAGCGGCTGTGCCGGCCATAGCGCGATCAGCATCGGTAAGCCGATCAGGATTAGCAAGAACAGCACAATCAGCAGTATGCCGACACGTCGAGATATCTGTACCGGTAGCGCATCAGATATACCGCCGTCGGTCTTGCGGCATACAAAGACCCCGGCAGCCGCACCCACCGCAATCGCAACCACCTGCCCGGCGGCGGGTGGCAGCACGGCCATAACGATGACCGCGGCGAGCGCGATGGAGGCGCGTTGGCGGTCCGGCGCCAGGGTGCGGGCCATCCCCCAAACGGCCTGCGCCACAATCGCGACCGCCACGAGCTTGAGCCCATGGATCACTTGTTGCCCGGTTGCACCGCCAATCGATTCGGCGGCAAATGCAAATATCAGCAGCACCGCAACCGACGGCAACGTGAACGCCGCCCAGGCCAGCATCGCACCCACCATGCCACTGCGCAGATAGCCCAGCGCGAACCCAACCTGGCTGCTTGCCGGTCCCGGCAGGAACTGACAGAGCGCAACCAGGTCAGCGTAGGCGGCATCGCTGAGCCAGCGCCGACGTGTGACCAATTCGTCGCGAAAATAGCCGAGGTGGGCAATGGGGCCGCCAAACGACGTCAAGCCCAATTTCAGGAAGGTGCCAAAGACCTCGCCAGGCGTGCCATCGTGGGGCTGTGATGAATGGTCCGGTTGCATCGCCTGTTCCGCCAACGCCGGGCTGTATGGCTGCCTAAAGTATCGCCGAACCCTGTGACGACGCCGCTCAGTCGTCTTTCTTCAACAACGCTTCGAGGTCTGCGAAGGGTCGGTGTTTGGTTGTACTGGAACCCTTGTCTTCCGCACCTGGTTGACGACCGGCGGCAACGGCCGCCATGTGCTCTTCGTACTTTTGGTGCTCGTTATCGTGGCAATACAGGCACAGCAATTCCCAATTGCTGCCGTCGGCGGGATTGTTGTCGTGATCCATGTCCTTGTGGTGGACCGTGAGCTCGCGCAGGTTGGTTCGGCTGAATTCACGGCTGCATCGGCCACAAACCCACGGGAACAGCTTAAGGGCCTGCTCCCGGTAGCCGGCGGCACGCTGGTCCATTTGGCGGCGGGCCTCAGCGACCACACGATCAAGCTTGTCTGTGTCGATCGGTCGGCCGGTGCGCCCGTGCCGGGGTGGATCCTTGTCCATCAAAGCGCTCCTCGAAGCTGAATGCTCACCTGCTGGATTGGGAACAAGTCTAACCTGCGGACAGCTCCCGCGGTTGCAGCACCCGGTCCAGTTCGGCATAACTCTTGTTCAGCCAGATCTTTACCCGTTGGCGCTCGAGCAGCCCCAAGGTCGGTCCCGCGTCAGCATCTTTATTATTTGCGGCTGCCCAGTAGCTGGCGCCAGCTCGGTCGATCTTCCGCATCGTCCCGGGATGCAATGCCGGGAGGTCCATGGTCTGCGCGCCGTAGTCTCCGGCTGTTCTTTTCTCGTCCGACTCGTCGAACAACGAAAAGTCACCACCGCGGCCATGATTACGGACCAGGATGTAATGCGGTGCCGCGCCATGCGCGCCAAGCACTTCGCCGAGCAGGCGCACCGAATCGGTGCCATCGTCCATCACATGCCACAACGTGACCTGTAATCCGACTTCGTTGCCAAGGTCAACTAGCCCGGTCTCTGCCATCCAGCGATCGAGTGGCCTGGAGGCCTGTGCCGCCAAGTCGACGATGACATCCTGACCCGCTTCGACCGCTTTCTCGGCGATCTGGTCAGCGCTCTCAAATCGTCCGATATCGACAGCTTGCGTGAAGTCACCGTAGTAACGCACCAATGCACCATGTGAAAGATCGCCATCAAATGCGCTGAAGGGCCGTTGTCGGTCGATGTAGTACTGCGCAAGCAGTCTGGCGAGTACCGATTTGCCGACACCGCCTTTTTCACCGCCAACAAAATGGATAGAGCTCATCGCAAGATTTCCTAATTAAAATTTATCGAGCGGTTCGACAGCCTTCCGCTAGTGAGCCAAGTGGGAAGCAGATACCGCGGCGAAGGCCGTCAGAACGCCGGCGCATTATGCCGCCTTCCCTACCCCATGGACGATGGTTTTCTTCCCCAACAGTGACAAAGTGCTCGAGGCTAGCTTTGCTCTAACTCTGAAGATCACTTGCCTGCCAGGCGCCATCCGACCCTGCCGTGGTACCACACACCGGTACCCAACTACACCGATAGCTGGCCCAACAGCAATTGACGAACCCTGCGATAAAGACGACCGGCCAACGATTCTCTGTCGTGTACGAAACGGATATGCGCTCTGGACCCGACACGCTCAAGATCACTGTCCGCCGGCAGCGCGATGTCCACGATGAAGACCTGTTCATTTGCCGTCTTACCAGTTGGATCGTCCGGTTTCACCACTATCAACCCTCCACCCTTTGTTCCCAGCGCTGCGCTGGGCAACTCGGCCGTGGCTGACGGAATCTGGCGCTTGATGGTGGCTGGAAGGATTTCTCCCGGGCGCTCAGCCAAACGGACCTGTACCGCCCTGGTGAATTCTCGCACCCGGGAAATATCGTCTTGGCGGACCACCGCCCGCACCAATGGTGTCGAAAGGTCTGTAACGTACCCAAGTACGTCGCCCTTACGGGCAAAACGCCCGGGCAAGTGACGGGCGCCGGCAACGAGAAAGGTGCCGCCGTCAGGGCTGGTTACTGTCTGCTTTGCGGCCTTTTCACGCAGTTGCTCCAGTTCATGATCGACTCGTTCGATCTGACCCTGCAGGACCTGCGCTTCAACACGGTCGTCGACGGAATGATGGACGAAACGGGCCCGAAGTTCACGCAACTCCCACTCCAGATACCGCACTTCAGCGTCGATCAAAGGATCATTCGTCTGGAAAAGTGGCGCCCCCGCCATGACATCGCTCTGCGGCTGTGCACGAACCGCGTCAATGAAGCCATTCGCATTGGCACGCACCTCGGCATGCTCAGGCAACCAGACAACACCCTGCGCATAGGTCGACGCTGGCAAGGGGACATAGACAGCCACCAATGCAATACCCGCCAAGGAACCCGACAACGCCACGACCGCACGCAAGCGGTGCCTGCGCAGAACGGGGCTACGAAGCACAAAGCGGAGATGCTTACCGATCGGAAGGACGATCTGCTGGGTAATGGCGACGATACCGAGGATGACTCCCGCGATCAGGTATTCTGCCGTCAAAAACAGGACGATGGTAAATAGGATAAACAGCCGGTAGACAGACGACGCAAGACCATAGAACAGGAACCAACCCCTTTCGCCTGCCGCAACCACCGGCGACCGGGCATTCTCGAGCCCGAAAAGGTATCGCTGAAAAACGTACCCATAATAGCGATTGGCGCGCGACCCCAGATTGGGTATCTCGATGGCATCTGATAAAACATAGTAACCGTCAAAGCGCAGTAGCGGGTTGCCGTTGAATAGCAGGGTCGAAATCCCGCCTATCAGCATCACGTTATAGGCAATGTCCCGGACCGCCCCTGTCTCGACAGAGACCCATACGAACAGCGCCAAGCTCGCCAGGAATAGTTCCGTCAGTATTCCCGCCGCCCCGACGAGCATACGCTGATGCTTGTCGCGGAACGCTGTCGAGGATGAAGCGTCAACGTAAGGCAATGGCATGAAAACGAGAAACATCACGCCCATTTCATGCACCTCGCCACCCCACCGCTTTGTGGCGAGCCCATGAGCCAACTCGTGCAGACCCTTCACAATGGGATAGGTCAGCACTAGAAAGAGCAGGTTATGGGGCGCCAGAGCGCGTTCGTGCCAATACTGGGCGATCTGCGGCCAGTGGGTCATCGCCATGACACCAGCCAGCATCACGACAAGCAACCAGACAGAGAACCCCAGGCGCCCAAACAGCCACCGGGTCAGCCACATCAGTCGCTCCAGCAGCATGTCGGGATCGACCAAGGGCACGCGGATCAGTAACGGCCCCTTGATGTATTGCTTCCACCTCGCGTCATGCGCCTTCTTATGCCGGGCAAATATTTCACCGGTATCCGGCGGCACATCACACTGAATCAAATCGTTCGCGTACAGGTCCGCAAGCAAATTGATGATGTCGTCCTGACTCAGGGAATTGCCATCACTATCCGGCATGATGTGTTCGCTGATCTGGTCTATGGTGTGACGCCCATCGAGTTTCCGAATGAAATCATAGGCACGCGTGCCAAAGCGAAAATATCGTTGCGACACCTCGTCCTGAATGACATACCAGAGCTTGCCCCGGTAATAATGGCGATGCACCTGGACGTGATCACGCAGCTCGGCCCGAAGATCGGCGACTCGGTACCAGAAGGGATTGGCGTCGAGAGAGGTCATCGTCGATCGCCGCTAGGGAAGGTAGGACCACAACATCAAGGACAGCCTTTCATACAGGCGGTGCCCCCAAACCCACAGGCGCGTGCGTTCGGCAATCTCGATCTTACCTACGCCGCGCATGCCGGGTCTCAGATCCTCGGTAGCGGCGTCAAGTTGGGCCTCGACCCGAAAGCCGTTTTCGCCGTCTTCGGTCTCGGAAATACCGATGACCTCATCAACGACGAACGGCAGGCGGTCACCAGGCTTTGCCGATAGTGTGAGGTAGCCATGCTGACCCTTTTTGACGTAGCCGATCTCACTTTCATGCACCTGCAAAATCATCCGATAAGAGTCTAAAGGTGTCATCTCGAACAAAACCTGACCACGCTCCACAGGACTGCCAAGGCTGTGGCTCAGATCCCCGCTGACAATCAAGCCGTCGAACGGCGCCGTGATCCGCATCCTGGCCAATTGTTCATCCAACAAATCCAGTTGCGCATTGACCTTGCCGAGTTGGGCCTCGATGATCGCCGCCTCGGCTCTCTCCATACCGCCAATAGCCCGACCATGTCGTTTGCTGAGGTCCTCGCGCTGACTGGCCAGGCGACGGCGATCGATTTCAAGGTCACGACGGTCCAGCGTCGCGATCAGCTCCCCTTCTTCCACCGCCTCCCCGGCCCGACCAAAGGCTTTTTCAATGTAGCCGTCGATAGGCGCTACGAGCACCCGTTGCTCTGTCCCCTCAAGGGTTGCGGTGGCAGCGACCCGATGGATCGTCGTCGACATCACGAGCCAAGCAAGCAAGACAGCCAGCCCAATGAATACGAGCTTGCCCCTGAGATGACTGGTCCCGAGCAATCGGCCAAAAAAAACAGCGCCTGAATCTCGCACTTTGGCCCAAAAGGGTCGGTCGTGGAGCCGCTTCAATTCCAACACCGGACCGACAACGGCGCCAACCGCATCCAGCACCTCAGTCGTCGCTGCGTCAATAGCCGGCCCACGCAAACGCTCGAACGTCAATGCACCGATTGGCTGCCCGGCATTGTTGAGTAGGATCGTGCAAACGCTTGCCGTGTCCTGATCGGCACGCAGCCTTTCATGAGCGGGCATTGACTGCGCCGAACCCGAATCCGTTGACGGCGATGTCAACGAAACGCGCTCCGCCAGCGCCTCGTCCATGGCGGATTCAATTCGGCGGACTCGCTCGACCCGGCGATCGATCTGCGCGCTGTTAGACAACGCACAGACTTTCATATGCTGGCCGTCCAGCAAGCCAAGGCTCACGCGCGCGCAACTAAATAGCTGTGCAAGATGGGTTGTTATCCCCGCAGCAGTTGCCTGAAGCGAATTCGGTTCGAGTGCGATCGCGGTTACTTCGATCACCTTCGAGAGCCGTGCTGGAATCGAATGGAGAGAACTGCCCTCAGACCTCAGTTGCAACCAGGCTGTGCCCCATTTCAGCAGCTGCATTAAGGTCTGTAGCTCTTCCTCCTTTGCCTTGACCTCGAACGTAATAACGCCAACCAGCCACTGTTGCTGAAACAGGGGCCAGGCAACGATGACGCTGCGAGGACGGTTGTCGTCATGTTCGGGGGTTTCAGGCTCGATAACCGGTTTCCTTTGCGCGAGTGCCAGGTTACCGGTTGACGCCAGGGTATCCATTTCGTCCGTGTCATTCGGCCAGAAGGCGGCCGGCTCGATAACCGAACCGCCGTCGCGGCCGAGCATCAATAACGCACGCTGCACGCCCGGTATCATCTGGCACTGGCCGGTGAGCCAAATCTGCGCGGTTTCGTTGACTATTTGCGAGCGCTGCATGGGCTTATGCGCAATGGATTGATGGGGTTTAACCTGCTTGAATGGCTAACCGGGTTTAGCGTCCGAAAAGCCATAATCTTTAGATTCGCCTAACCGGGTCCTGCGCCAGTATGACGTGATGATGGCGCCGAGCTGGCGCGCGTAGACGTCGGCCTAGCCGGCAAGAAGCGGCCTTAAAGATCAGCAGAAAATTGCGCGTCCAGCATTGCTTCGAACTTTTTTTCCTCGACCGGCTTGCTGAAAAGATACCCCTGATAGACATCGCAGCGATGTAATTTCAGGAACTCCAACTGCCCAATCGTTTCGACCCCTTCAGCGACCGTCTTCAGGCCCAGGCTTTTGGCGAGATAGATGATAGAGGCGACCACTGCTTTGGATTGCTCCGATTTATCCACCTTGGCAATAAAGCTCTGATCAATCTTCAACTCGTCGGTCGGAAGATGTTGCAAATAATTCAGCGAAGAGTAACCGGTTCCGAAGTCATCAATGGAGATAAGCATGCCGGCATCGCGAAGCCTAGCCAACTTGGGAATACTCTGATCGATATCTTCGATCAAAAGGTTCTCGGTGAGCTCGAGCGTCAACCGTTCGGGGTCGACCCCGGCATTGCGTACGACACTCGCCACCATATCCACGAAATTCTTTTCCTTGAACTGCATGATCGAAACATTGACGGCAAGCCCGACCGACTTATCGAACCGTTGTTGCCAGTTCCGCAACACCCGGCAGGTCTCTTCAAAAATCCATTCTCCGATCGGCACAATCAGTCCGGTTTCTTCACTTAAGCCAATGAACTCACTGGGCGGCACCGTTCCCAATATTGGATTGAACCAGCGCAACAAGGATTCACAGGCAACGATTTTATTGCCGTCGACCGCGACTTTCGGTTGGAATGCCAGCTGCAGCTCACTCTTTTCCAACGAGTGCCGCAAACGTGATTCGAGATTCAGCCGCTTCTGATAATTTTGATTGATCTCCGAGGACGTAAACTGAAAGTTGTTGCCACCCAATTCGCGCACATAGTCCTTCGCACTACTCGCCTCACGCAGTAGATCGGTCCCGTCCTTGCCCGCGCCAGGGAAGCCGGCGATGCCAATACTGAGGGTCACGCAGATCTCATTCCCGTCCACGGAAAACGGCTGTTTGAAAGCCCTGGTGACGCGTTCTGCCACGGCAGCCGCATTCTCAATCTGGTCGATCGAGCGCAGCAGCAAGCCGAAAACCCCCCCTTCGAAGCGCGAGATATCGATGCTGAAATCGACGCCTCCGATGAGCCGGGCCAAACCATCCGCCTCGCGTACGACGCTTTCGAGCCGCTGCGCGACGGCGGCGAGGATCTCATCCGCCACGCCTACACCCAGGCTGTCGTTGATCTTTTTGTACTGATCGATCTCAAGATTCATCACAGCAAATAGATCGCCACTGATGGCGGATCTGCGATACGCGGCCTCCAGGTGCTCGATGAACAAACGCCGGTTGGGAAAACGGGTGAGTGGATCGTAGTAAACCAGCTGATCCTGATAGGCCTTTACCGTGAGCATGTTTCGAACACGCAGAACGAGTTCGCTGGGATCGACCGGCTTGGCAAGAAAGTCAGTTGCGCCGAGATCCAGCGCGCGAAGCTTGGTCCCGGTATCGGTCGATGACGTGAGGACGACGACCGCAAGATGTCGCAGGTCGGGATGACGTCTGATCTCAGCCAGAATCTCGAACCCGGAGACCCCGGGCATCACGAGATCAAGCAGCAGTACATCTGGTTTTATCTCCTCGATCCGAGAAAGCGCTGTTGTTGAGTCGTCTATTAGGACGAAACTGCTGTAGCCGGCATCCTCTAGAAACGATTTGGCCATCGCCATCGTCAGAGGCTCATCGTCCAGCATCATGATGGTGGATCGCAGCAGTAGACTGGTCCGATCACGCTCATCGTGCGCTGTGACGTACTCGCTTGTCGATTGAGAAATACTTGGCAGCGTCATGATGCGGCCTGCCTGAATTCGGTCAGCTGAGTTTCATCACCATGGCCCGGTGGCGGTGTACTGCGCACCGCGCTACCCAACTCTCTGAGCACCGCACACGCCGCCGCGGCTCTTGCGTCGCTGCCTGCGTTGGCAGCCAATTCGAGTTCTTCACTGGGCTCAACAAGTTCGGTGAAGCCCATGGTGCCACCTGTACCCTTGAACCAGTTGGCGATATTTGCCAGACCTACCCAGTCACGCTTTGCCAAGGCCTGGTCCATCGCTACCAACTCGCTGCCAAGCCGTTCCACGAACTCAACGATCAACGGGACGACCGCAGTACGTGATGCGTAGATTGAATAGATAGGTTCGATGGCAGCTGCCACGGCCGGACTCGGTTGCATTTCATCGCTGCCGAAATTCTCGGCCACAGATTCCGGCACTTCTGGCATCTGCGACTCCGGCCGGCCGGTCTGCAGTAAACCCACCATTGCCTCGACCGTGACAAAGGCCCGTTGTGCCGCCGCCTTGTCCTGGTTCTTCGCAGCCAGCTCCAGTTCAAGTGCGGGTTGTGTCAGCACCGCGAATCCCATCGTGCCGCCGGAACCCTTCAACCAATGCGCGAGATTTGCCAGTTCTTCCCAGCTTTCTTTTTCCAGGGCGAGCGACAGTTTGGGCAGTTCTCCGTTTACCTTTTCGACGAAGCCAACGATCAGCGGGCCGGCGCCCGGGCGGCCGGCATAAGTCGAGAAGACGGGGGCCGCCATGTGATCTGCGGTTTCCGATGCCGGCATCGGCGCTACCGAGCCAGCCTCGCGCAGCGAGTTATCGGTATTCTCCCGGGCGACAGCACCAAGGATATCCGCCATACGGCCTATGAAGTCGTCAACATCGATTGGCTTGGCGATGTATCCCGAATAACCAACGGCAAGGCATTCTTCCTCGAATCCCTTCATCGCGTTGGCGGTTAACGCAACGATCGGTAATGTGAGGCCTTCTTCGCGCATCTTTCGCGTGGCGGTGAAGCCATCCATTACCGGCATCTGAACATCCATGACAATTGCCGCGTAGTCGCCGCAGCGTGCTTTTTCCAAAGCTTCGGCACCATTGACTGCCTCAGAGATACGCAAACCCAACTCTTCCAACACGAGCTTGATCAGCCCTCTGTTCTCTACCGCGTCATCCACAACCAACACGTCGACCGGGGGAAACTGCCAGGTCGCCGCATTCTTCGGAAGATCCTCGTTGTCCTCGAACGTCACCTCGTCGGGTTGGAGCATATTGACACCGAGGAGATCACCGGGCGGGAACACGATGCGGAAGCAGCTGCCCTCGCCGGGTTTACTTTCCACCTCAATCTCCCCATGCATCGCACGGGCCAGGCGCCGGCTTATCGACAGACCCAAACCGGTACCTCCAAAACGGCGGCTTATCGATGCATCGGCCTGAACGAACGGATCGAAGATGGTTTCCAGCTTGTCCTCTGACATGCCGATGCCCGTATCAGCGATAGCCACCTGGAAGCTTGGCGCTGGGTCTTCGGTCATGCTGCAGACGACATTTACGGCACCCCGATCGGTGAATTTGATTGCATTGCCGACCAGATTAGTGATGATCTGGCGCAACCGCGCAGCATCGGCAGGTATCGACTCCGGGATCGGTGTGTCGACATTGAAATCCAGTCGAATCTGCTTGTCCTCGGCCTTTACCCGCATGATATGCACGACGTCATGTACGACCTTGTGTGCAGCGATCCGGGCGTTTTCCACCTCGAGCCGACCGGATTCGATCTTCGACAGGTCGAGGATATCGTTAATCAACTCCAGTAGGTGCTTGCCGCTCGACTGGATAGTGGCCAGATGCTTTTGGTTGCTGGCCATGTCCCTGCTCCAGCCACGCCGCAGGACTTCGGTAAAACCAAGGATCGCGTTCATCGGCGTCCGGATTTCATGGCTCATATTGGCCAGGAATGCGCTCTTTGCCATGTTCGCCGCTTCGGCTTTTTCTTTTGACTGGCGTAACTCGAGCTCCTTTTCCTCGAGTTCCGTGACATCGTCAAAACTAATCAGTACACCGGAGTGCTTGCTACCACCTCCGAGGACTGGCGAGGCATTAATCATCAACGTCCGCCAGCGCCCATCGGGTAACTGTAGCTTCAACATCGCGCCCATCTGGGCCATCCCCTCACTGAGTGCGTCTGCCCACGGTGTGTTCTCGAGTGCCCGGTTCTGGTCCTCTACAGACCGCCACGGCAGTTTGTTGATTGTCTTGCCGACCAGGTCGTCTGGATCCTTACCCAATAGATCGGCAAACGCGCGGTTGGCCAGCGCGATATTCTGCTTTGCATCGATTACCAGCAGCCCTTCGGCCATGGTATCGAGTGCCTCTTGTACCCGACTTGGGATCGCCCGCGACGGATCAAGATGCTTAAGCGCTCGGCCAAGGTAGAAATAAAAGAGCACGAAGCTGCCCAAGGTGAGAAAAATAACCTGGCGCAACCACGGATTGACGATCAGCGAATTCCAACCGCTTCCGGTTAGGGCATTGAAACGCAACTCGAGTTTTCCCCACTCGCTGTTCCCGGCCAGGATAGGCACGACTACTTGGGAATCATTGGAATGCTGCCCAGCCATCGGCAACCAGTTACCATCATGGTCGTCGGTCGCCACCACCAGTTGACCGTTTTGGTCACGTAGTCCCGCCGACAGCAGGTCAGTGTTCCGGTTGACGATCAATCGCATGATTTGGCTCATGCGCCGAAGGTCGGTCTGCGAGACCAGTAAAGACGTATTAGCCGCAATGGCTTCGGCGAGCGATGCGCGCGCATCACGCATTGCCGCAACCTTGTCGGGCACAATACCGACCAGGATCGCCAGCATAATCAGGCTTGCAACCAGCCCCGCAAGCCCTGTGGAAAGCCGAAAACGGGTGGTCAGATTGCGCATTGAGCCCTGCTAGGTCGATCCTTTTCGACCGTCCGCGCTACGTTCATCAGATTCTTCTCATGGATCCTCGTTACCTGGCTCATACCCCTTTCTATCGGCAGCCTGTTGGTTCCTTTGAATTATCGAATCAAGCGAATCGCCTTCTTCTTCCTCATCGTCGTTGGCTCGTGCGAGCACAGGGATCGGGTCGAGGAAGCTCCATGCCGGAAGGGACGAAATCGCTGCACTGGCGAGTATCCCGCCTCGGATCAACCAGACGACGTACCCGACGGACAACCCACCCGACGCCAGGACCACAGAGCTGGCAGTGGTGGTATCAATGACGTGCTGGGCGCGCACATCATCGCGTAGTTTGTCGAACGCCGATTCGATCTTCGGCAAGACCTCGGTCTCAAACAATTCATCGCTCAACTTCGCCGTTATCTGCAGAAGCGCCGATGCGCCGGGCTGATCGCGGTCGCCTAGAAAAACGCTTGTGAGCAGTTCCCGTATGGCCTGCAGGCCGCCGACCGGCGCGTTGCCTGCATGACCGTCGCTGTCAGGTGTCGTGATCGGCTCCTCTCCCTCAGATACATAGCCGGCATTGACCGGCCCGAGTGCGTCCTCTTCGGCCGCACCGTCAGCAGACGCTTGGTCTTCACCTTCGTCGTCCAAGTCGTCGCCAGACACTTGCTCATCGGGTGGTGGTGTGGTCAATTCCGCCTCGGTGACGATCGGGGTCGGTAGCGGCACCTGCGGGTTATTGTCAGTGGTACCGGTCTCGACCGGATCAGGAATCTCCAACGATTCGATCACGATCTTCACAGCCAGGTCGAAACTAAGACCACCACTGTCAGTGGTCCGCAAGACCAGATCGAAGACCTTCTGGTCCGCGCTATCGATCAGGCCCGCATCGATCCAAAGCTGTTCCCCAACAATCGCGAAATAATGGGCGTCTGGGCCGCCAATGACGCTGAAGCTTGCCGTATCGAATGGGTCGTCATCGACAGCAACAAGGGCAGCCAGCAGGTTCCCACCGGTGGTGTCGGTACCATCCATGATCTTCGTGTTGCTGAGGAGCAAGCCGCTCGGCGCTTCATTGACATCGGCCACGTTGATCGTCACGGTCTCGATGTTCGAGGTCTCAATGCCATCGCTCACCCGGATGCCCAGGACGAAGCTGTCTTTCGACTCGTAGCTCAACTCACTGTTGCTGGCGACACGGATCTCGCCGTTGGTTGGATCGATCAGGAATATGCCATTCTCGTTGCCGGATGCGATCTCCCAGTCACCCAGCGTATCGGCACTATCAGCATCACTGCCAGTGACCATGCCGACGCTGCTGCCGTTGGCGGCATTTTCAGCGATCGTGAATGCCTGACCCGGATCGACCAGCGGCCGATGCTCATTCACGTCGGTTATTGCGATCGTGATGTTCTGGGTGTCAGTCGCTATGCCGTCACTCGCCTGAACAGTCACCTCATAGGTGTTGTTGCTGTCCGCATCCGACGGCGATTCAAAATCCGGACTGCTGATGAATTCCAGCCTGCCCGTGGCACCGTCGATAACAAATCTTGTTGCATCAGCGCCGCCGACGATACTGTAGGTGATCGTGTCGATCGGCATATCCGCGTCTACCGCGTTGACGTTTGTCGCAACAGCTGAATTCTCACTCAGGCCGATGGTCGCCAAACTGCCGGCCCCGTCGGAGACAATAACCGGTGGCGTATTCACCTCATCGACGGTGATCGTGAAGGTCTCACTGTCAAACAAGGTACCGGCACCGTCATCGGTCACGGTGATCGTCACCGCCGGCGTCAGCCCACCCTGTCCCTCGGTCGGCGTCCAGCTGAAGGCACCGGTATCGGCATCGATTGTCATGCCTAAAGCGATCGAGGCCGGATCCAGGCTGAAGGTCAGGCCATCGGCCGGGTCATCGCTATCGGTCCCGATAGCGGTGAAGCTCAGCGTCATGCCTTCATCAACGGACTGATCGCCGATCGCGCCGAGTAGCGGCGCGGTGTTGGTATCGGTGACGGTGATCGTGAAGGTCTCACTGTCAAACAAGGTACCGGCACCGTCATCGGTCACGGTGATCGTCACCGCTGGCGCCAGCCCACCCTGTCCCTCGGTCGGCGTCCAGCTGAAGACACCGGTATTGGCATCGATTGCCATGCCCGAGGCGATCGAGGCAGCATCCAGGCTGAAGGTCAGCGTGTCGGCCGGCAGATCCGCATCGGTCGCGGTCGCGGTGAAGCTCAGCGTCGCGCCTTCATCGACGGACTGATCGCCGATCGCCCCGAGTACAGGAGCTTCATTGACACCTGTGACATCGATGGTTAGGTCCGCCGCATCGACATTGATCCCGTCGGTCGCCTCGATGGTCAGGATGTACTGCGGCGTGGCCTCGAAATCGAGCGTGGCGTTGTTCGCCACCCAGACTGCACCGGTGGCGGGATCGATGGCGAAGACACCGTCGGCATTCCCCCCAGTGATGCTGTAAGTCAAGGGCTCCGCGTCCGTATCCGTATCGTTACCCGTATTCGCATCATTGACGTTATAGACGAGGGTTGAATTTGCCGCGTCTTCGGGAACGCTCGTCGTCGCGTTGTCGATTTGCGGCCCGGTCTCACTGACAATGTCGTCGACCGTAACCGTGATGGTCTGGGTATCGTCATCGGCCCCGTCGGACACCTCGACTGTCACCTCATATGTGTTATCCGCGCCGGCATCGGCAGGTGCCTCAAAGTCAGGCGCCGTAATGAAACTCAACTCGCCACCTGGATCGATGCTGAACAGGGCCTGATCGGCCCCACCGGTAATCGAGTAAGTCAACGTGTCAGCTGGCAGATCGACATCACTGGCAGTCACAGTGGTCACGGTTGTGGAATTCTCATTCACGTTGAGCGCGGCGATGGAACCACCGCCATTGGAGGTAATTACCGGCGCGTCGTTGGCATCGGTGACCGTCACGGTGATGGCCTTGGTCACCGTCGTCGTGCCGTCGTCGACCTGGACCTCGACCTCGTAGACGTTGTCGCCGTTGCTGTCGCCAGGGCTTTCAAAATTGGGCGCGGTGTTGAAGCTCAGCACACCGGTCGGGCTCAGCGTGAACGCGCCGCTGTCGGCCCCGCCACCGGTCAGGGACCAGTTGAGGGTATCGGCCGGCACGTCGGCATCGGTGGCCAGCACCGTGCCGATCGATGTCTGATTCTCGGCGGCGTTGAACGTGCTGCTGGTAATCACCGGCGCGTCGTTGGCATCGGTGACCGTCACGGTGATCGTCTTGCTGACGGTGACGGTGCCGTCATCGACCTGGACCTCGACCTCGTAGACGTTGTCGGCGTTGGCATCGCCGGGCGTCTCAAAATTGGGGGCGGTGTTGAAGCTCAGCACACCGGTCGGGCTCAGCGTGAACGCCCCGCTGTCGGCCCCGCCACCGGTCAGGCTCCAGCTCAGGGTATCGGCCGGCACGTCGGCGTCCGTCGCCAGGACTGTACCAGCGGCGGTCTGGTTCTCAGCGGCACTGAACGTGCTGCTGGTAATCACCGGCGCGTCGTTGGCATCGGTGACCGTCACGGTGATCGTCTTGGCGACGGTGACGGTGCCGTCGTCGACCTGCACCTCGACCTCGTAGACGTTGTCGCCGTTGGCATCGCCGGGGCTTTCAAAAGTTCGGCGCGGTGTTGAAGCTCAGCACACCGGTCGGGCTCAGCGTGAACGCGCCGCTGTCGGCCCCGCCACCGGTCAGGCTCCAGCCCAGGGTATCGGCCGGCACGTCGGCATCGGTGGCCAGCACCGTGCCGACCGATGTCTGATTCTCGGCGGCGTTGAAGGTGCTGCTGGTAATCACCGGCGCGTCGTTGGCATCGGTGACCGTCACGGTGATGGTCTTGCTGACGGTCGCTGTACCGTCGTCGACCTCGACCTCGACCTCGTAGACGTTGTCGGCGTTGCTGTCGCCGGGCGTCTCGAAATTGGGGGCGGTATTGAAGCTCAGCACACCGGTCGGGCTCAGCGTGAACGCCCCGCTGTCGGCCCCGCCACCGGTCAGAGACCAGGTGAGGGTATCGGCCGGCACGTCGGCATCGGTGGCCAGCACCGTGCCGATCGATGTCTGATTCTCGGCGGCGTTGAAGCTGCTGCTGGTAATCACCGGCGCGTCGTTGGCATCGGTGACCGTCACGGTGATGGCCTTGGTCACCGTCGTCGTGCCGTCGTCGACCTGGACCTCGACCTCGTAGACGTTGTCGCCGTTGGCATCGCCGGCGACCTCGAAGTTCGGCGCGGTGTTGAAGCTCAGCACCACCGGTCGGGCTCAGCGTGAACGCGCCGCTGTCGGCCCCGCCACCGGTCAGGGACCAGGTGAGGGTATCGGCCGGCACGTCGGCATCGGTGGCCAGCACCGTGCCGATCGATGTCTGATTCTCGGCGGCGTTGAAGGTGCTGCTGGTAATCACCGGTGCGTCGTTGGCGTCGGTGACCGTCACGGTGATCGTCTTGCTGACGGTCGCTGTACCGTCGTCGACCTGGACCTCGACCTCGTAGACGTTGTCGCCGTTGGCGTCGCCGGGTCCTCGAAGTTGGGCGCGGTGTTGAAGGTCAGTACCCCGGTCGGCCGCGTTCGATCGTGAACAGGCCCCTGTCGGCCCCGCCACCGATGCCGAACCGGTGTCGGCCGGGACGAGTCGGCGTCCGTGCCGGTGACCGTGCCGACCGTCGCCTGGTTCTCGGCGGCGTTGAAGTGTGTGCTGGTAATCACCGGCGCGTCGTTGGCATCGGTGACCGTCACGGTGATCGTCTTGCTGACGGTCGCGGTGCCGTCGTCGACCTGCACCTCGACCTCGTAGACGTTGTCGGCGTTGGCATCGCCGGGCGTCTCGAAGTTGGGCGCGGTGTTGAAGCTCAGCACGCCCGTCGGGCTCAGCGTGAACGCGCCGCTGTCGGCCCCGCCACCGGTCAGGGACCAGTTGAGGGTATCGGCGGGAAGGTCGGCATCGGTGGCCAGCACCGTGCCGATCGATGTCTGATTCTCGGCGGCGTTGAAATTGGTACTGGTAATCACCGGGGCGTCGTTGGCATCGGTGACCGTCACGGTGATGGTCTTGCTGACGGTGACGTTGCCGTCGTCGACCTGCACCTCGACCTCGTAGACGTTGTCGCCGTTGCTGTCGCCGGGGCTTTCGAAGTTCGGCGCGGTGTTGAAGCTCAGCACACCCGTCGGGCTCAGCGTGAACGCGCCGCTGTCGGCCCCGCCACCGGTCAGGGACCAGTTGAGGGTATCGGCGGGAAGGTCGGCATCGGTGGCCAGCACCGTGCCGACCGCTGTCTGATTCTCGGCGGCGTTGAACGTGCTGCTGGTAATCACCGGCGCGTCGTTGGCATCGGTGACCGTCACGGTGATGGTCTTGCTGACGGTCGCGGTGCCGTCGTCGACCTGCACCTCGACCTCGTAGACGTTGTCGCCGTTGGCATCGCCGGGCGTCTCGAAATTGGGCGCGGTGTTGAAGCTCAGCACACCGGTCGGGCTCAGCGTGAACGCGCCGCTGTCGGCCCCGCCACCGGTCAGAGACCAGGTGAGGGTATCGGCCGGCACGTCGGCGTCGGTGGCCAGCACCGTGCCGATCGATGTCTGATTCTCGGCGGCGTTGAACGTGCTGCTGGTAATCACCGGCGCGTCGTTGGCATCGGTGACCGTCACGGTGATCGTCTTGCTGACGGTCGTCGGTGCCGTCGTCGACCTGGACCTCGACTTCGTAGACGTTGTCGCCGTTGCTGTCGCCAGGGCTTTCAAAATTGGGCGCGGTGTTGAAGCTCAGCACACCGGTCGGGCTCAGCGTGAACGCCCCGCTGTCGGCCCCGCCACCGGTCAGGGACCAGTTGAGGGTATCGGCCGGCACGTCGGTGTCGGTGGCCAGCACCGTGCCGATCGATGTCTGATTCTCGGCGGCGTTGAACGTGCTGCTGGTAATCACCGGCGCGTCGTTGGCATCGGTGACCGTCACGGTGATGGTCTTGCTGACGGTCGCGGTGCCGTCGTCGACCTGCACCTCGACCTCGTAGACGTTGTCGCCGTTACTGTCGCTCGGGCTTTCAAAATTGGGCGCGGTGTTGAAGCTCAGCACACCGCCGCTGCTGATCGAGAACAGCGCGGTGTCCGCACCGCCACTGCCCAGGCTCCAGCTCAGGATATCCGCCGGCACATCGGCATCGGTCGCCAGCACGCTGCCGATCGCGGTCTGGTTCTCGGCAGCGTTGAAGGTGCTACTGGTAATCACCGGCGCATCGTTGACCGGAAGGACGTCGATCACCACGACCTCAGAAGCACTGAACCGGTCGTTGGACAGTGCGGTAATCTCGCCCGTCGTCAGCGCACGATCGTAGACGCGGACGTCGTCGAGAGACCCAGTAAGATGCCAAGTGGCGACATCGCCGTTTCGGCCCAGGTAGGTGTCTGTTCCCAACGCATAGCTGACCGACTGGACGTGGGTGGTCGCTGCGACCTCGACGCCGTCGATGTAAAGCGTCTGGCGGTTGCCGGAAGTTTCCAAACTGTACGCGATATGATGCCAGCCGGTTCCGCTGATGTAGCTGTTGGAAGGTGTATGCCGCCACGTAGATCCGTCATAGAAGAAGCCGGTCACGCCACGACCAGGCTCATCCAGGCGAATCGCGGCGTTGTCGCCAAGTGACACCATGTCTCCGGCTAAACCCGTATGGTTCACCCAGCCACTCAGGGTCAAGTCCGTCAGGTTGCCGAACATCCCGGTGATTCTCAGGTTGTCGTTGCCGTCGAATGAAAGGACATCGCCGCGACCTCCATCGACCGTCGGCGTCGCACCATTGACGGTGGCGTCGTTGAGACCATTCGGGCTGTCATCGTTGCCGACGTCCCCGGCATTGCCGAAGGTGTACCAACCCTGCAGGCCCGCTGTCAGGCTGGTCGTAATCTGCAAGCTTGCAGCGCCGTTGTAGTCTGCGGCGGGGTTGTAGGCCGACCCTTCCAGCGCCGCGTTGATCGCCGACTCGGCGCCGACGATGGTCATAGCCGCTGAACCATCAACGCCGGACTCGAAGCTCAGGCCTGCCGTGCCGGACAGGGTCAGGGTGCCATTGCCAGCCGTCAGCTCGACCCGAAGCAGTGCGTCGTCCGGACTGCCATCGCTCACCTGGATGGCATTGCCCCCGGCCGCCGAAAAGATCAGGGTTGTCTCCTCGTTGGTTGAGACGTTTGCGGGGAAGGTGTTTGCTACACCCCCGACCGGTATCACGCTCAGGGATGCTGTTTCGCTGGCCGTGCTGAAGGCAGTGATACCGCCATTACCCGATACGTCGACTCCGGCATCGCCATTCAAGCCTGCTGTCTGATCCCACCCCCTGAACGTGATGTCGCCACTGTTGCCGGTATAGCCCGGGCTCGGCACGAAGCGGATCAGTGCGCTGGGGTTCAGCAACAGGGCGTTGGCGTCGTCGAGCGTTCCGTCTGCAACACCCATGGCCGCAAATGACGTCCAACTGGCGCCCGCATTTATCGAGTACTCCCAGGTACCGTTTGCGTCGTCTACACCGATCACCGCAATGCCTTCCAATGCACCGGCATCCGGGTCGGTGATGCGATCCCCGCCTGCACTCGACAGGATGACGGCAACGGTGTTTCCCGACGGATTCAGACTGTTTTCCGCAACATTCGCCAACGACAGGTCGCCGGTGTTGTCCAGCAACGGGGCATCGTTCACGTTGGCCACAGCCCCGGTCTGGGCGGAGGCCAGGGGTCCTTCGGCGCTGCCATTACCGTCCGTATAGCTGACCTCGACCCGGATGAAGGCACCGACATCGGCATCGCCAAGCGTGTAGCTGGCGCCGGTCGCCCCGCTGATGGCGAAGCCATTGCGCAACCACTGATAACTGATGCCGCCGAGGCCGTCCGCGTCGTCAATGCCTGACACGTCGGCCGTCAGCATCTGGTCCTCAATGACACTGCCGGTTATGACCGGCAGCCCCGTTGGCGCATCGTTGGCGTCAGTGACGGTCACGGTGATCGTCTTGCTGACCGTCGCCGTGCCGTCGTCGACCTGCACCTCGACCTCGTAGACGTTGTCGCCGTTGGCATCGCCGGGGCTTTCAAAATTGGGCGCGGTGTTGAAGCTCAGCACACCGGTCGGGCTCAGCGTGAACGCGCCGCTGTCGGCCCCGCCACCGGTCAGAGACCAGGTGAGGGTATCGGCCGGCACGTCGGTGTCGGTGGCCAGCACCGTGCCGATCGATGTCTGATTCTCGGCGGCGTTGAACGTGCTGCTGGTAATCACCGGCGCGTCGTTGGCATCGGTGACCGTCACGGTGATGGCCTTGGTCACCGTCGCCGTGCCGTCGTCGACCTGCACCTCGACCTCGTAGACGTTGTCGCCGTTGGCATCGCCGGGCGTCTCGAAGTTGGGCGCGGTGTTGAAGCTCAGCACACCGGTCGGGCTCAGCGTGAACGCGCCGCTGTCGGCCCCGCCACCGGTCAGGGACCAGTTGAGGGTATCGGCCGGCACGTCGGCATCAGTCGCGAGTAGACTGCCGATCGATGTCTGATTCTCGGCAGCGTTGAAGGTGCTGCTGGTAATCACCGGCGCGTCGTTGGCATCGGTGACCGTCACGGTGATCGTCTTGCTGACGGTCGACGGTACCGTCATCGACCTGGACCTCGACCTCGTAGACGTTGTCGGCGTTACTGTCGCCGGGCGTCTCGAAGTTGGGCGCGGTGTTGAAGCTCAGCACGCCGGTCGGGCTCAGCGTGAACGCCCCGCTGTCGGCCCCGCCACCGGTCAGAGACCAGTTGAGGGTATCGGCCGGCACGTCGGCATCGGTCGCCAGCACGCTGCCGATGCCGGTCTGATTCTCGGCGGCGTTGAACGTGCTGCTGGTAATCACCGGGGCGTCGTTGGCATCGGTGACCGTCACGGTGATGGTCTTGCTGACGGTGACGGTGCCGTCGTCGACCTCGACCTCGACCTCGTAGACGTTGTCGCCGTTGGCATCGCCGGCGACCTCGAAGTTCGGCGCGGTGTTGAAGCTCAGCACGCCGGTCGGGCTCAGCGTGAACGCGCCGCTGTCGGCCCCGCCACCGGTCAGAGACCAGGTGAGGGTATCGGCCGGCACGTCGGTGTCGGTGGCCAGCACCGTGCCGATCGATGTCTGATTCTCGGCGGCGTTGAAATTGGTACTGGTAATCACCGGGGCGGCGTTCGGCACCGTCACAGGAGCTACCACGGCGTAGCTCTCGCCAATCCGGATTTCATCAAAACTCTGCTGCGCGGCATCGCCGGCTATCAGCGCCACCTGGGTGAAGGTTCCAAGGTCGAGGTCCGTCTTCACGACAATGAGGCCCGGATCGAAGCCGGGACCGGGCTCGATACCCGGTGTCGGGTTGATATACAGGGTGACCACATCACTGCCCGGCTGGAATTCAAGGTGTGCCACCAGGAACAGTGGCGCATCCTCGGCTACCGTCGCGCCGGCCGCGTAGACCTCCCCACCGGCACCGGAGGTGACCAGACCGACGTTGCCCGACTGGTGACCGATGAACAGACCACCGCTACCGTCTTCCGCGCCGCCCGAAAGCACCAGGCCGCCATAGTTGTCATCGGCAAAAGACGCCGGCGAGTCGGGTCGAAGGATGAAACCGACCCAGGCCTCGGTACCATCCTCGCCCAGGGACTGGTTCAGATTCCGGTACGCCACCGGATCACTCACACCGTCGATCAATACGCCATGGCTGCCGGCGGTGTAGAGCAGACCGGAGGCATCGGCAACACTGCTCGTGGCGACCTCACCATCGCCGTCGATACCGATACCGTCTTGCCAGGCACCACTCCAGCCGTAGCCGCCGTTGGCGCCGGCCAGACCACCGGCCGTGTAGTCAAACGACTCGGACGCCGCGGCGACCGGCGACGGCACGCTCTCGACACGAACGGTCGCACTGGCCGTCTCACTGATGCCGCCCTCACCGTCTTCGAGCACGAAGCGGACCGCGCGCAGGTTGGTGGCCGGGGTGTCGGAGACGTTCTCGTAGCTGATACGTCGGACCAGCGCCTCCACGGATGCCGCATCGGCGTTCGCAGTCAGATCGACAACCAGCGGTGTCAGCCCGTCATAGGGTCCGGCGGCACTCAAGGTGCCAATGACCTGGATACCCGTACCGCCACCAAAGTTGTACGAGACATTTAATCCAGACAACGTGATCTCGCCGACCCCGCCGGCCTGCCCCTCGATTGCGAGTCGATCGTCCGGCGAACCGCTGGAGGCCATGTCGATGGTCAGCCGACCACCGGCGAAATAGTCGGTATCCGGATCCGTGATGCTCACCGAACCGACGATCAGCCCGACCGGATCGGCCTCGGTGTAATCCAGCTCACCGGCCAGCGTGATGACCGGTGGCTGCCTATCGATCAGCACCGTCGTTACGGCGATATTGCTGAATTTACCGCCGTGATCCTCGTACTGAACCGTGATCTGGCGAGCGGTTTCATTGGGGGTAGGCGCCGTGTTGTGATAGCGAACGCTGGCCAGGACGGTCGCGTAATTGGCTTTGAGATCGCGGCCATAGATCAACAACTCACCGGTTGCCGGATCGTAAGGGTCATCGTCGATCTCAATGAAACCGCTGGTATCTACACTCAGCCCTTCTAATCCACCGTCCAGACGGTTCGTCAGGACGATCGTGAGGGAATCCAGATCGTTCTCCGGCGTCGATATCAATGGATCGCTGTCCAGGATCGATATGTCCGGTCCGCCCGGCGTAAAGTAGCCCAGATAATCCGCACCATCGGCGCCCGAGCTGTTGTCGGCGTCGAGATCGAGCTGCGGGGCCTCGACCATGATCAACGCGCTGTCGTTGGTAATCAGTGCACCACCGCTGCCGGTATTGCCCTGATCGTCGACGGTGATGTCGATCCGCGCCTCACCCTCGAAATTGTTGTCGGGCGTAAAGATCAAACCGTTCAGCAGACCGTTGATCTGCTCGGGCGTACCCTCAACGTCGACAGACACGTCGTTGTCGCCGGTACCGGCGTGCCAGATGATCGCCCCGGCCGGTAACAGTCGCTGCAGGTAGACGCCCTCCTTATCACCGTCCTGGCCGTCACTGGTCCAGGTCACGATCGGCGTGCCGGAGTCATCCAACGCAATGGCCGGACTGGTCTGATCGCCGGCGGTGGTCTGATTGACCGCCATGTCGGCGCCCACCGGGTTGCCGGCGGCATCGAAGTAGCGCGCAAACACACCCTGGCCATCGACGTCAGCCGACTCCCATGCAACCACGAAGCTACCATCGTCGGCAATGGCGACCGACGGTGCGATCTGGTCATCGTCCTCGAAGACATTGACGAGGAAGTCCTCGCGCAACGCCGTGCCATCAGCGCCGTAAAGGCTGGCGCGAATACCAGAATTGTTGGCGTCTTCACCCTGCCACACGATCGCGAACTGTCCGCTGGCGTTCATCGCCACCGCCGCCAGTTCCTGGTCGCCATTGGCCTCGACCGTATTGACGGCGAACTCGGTGACTCCGATCGTCAACCCGGCGGCGTCGAAACGCTGCGCGAAGACCCCCAAGCCGTTGGCATCCGCTGCCTGCCAGACCACGACGAAGTTGCCGGCGTCGTCCATCGCCACGGCAGCCAGTTCCTGGTCACCCGTCGTCGTCCCATTCACCGGGGTCTGCATGTCCACCGCCACGCCGTTGCGATCGAAGCGTTGCATGAAAAGATCAACGCCGTCGCCCGGGCCCTCCCAGACCACCACAATGCCGCCATTGCCATCCATCGCGATCGCAGGCGCGGTCTGGTTGCCGATGACATCGGAATTCACCAGCAACTCGTCGCTGGTCGGATTGCCATAGGCATCGAACTTGCGCACATAGATGCCTAAGCCGCTACCGTCCTGCCCATCGCTGATCCAGGCCACCGCGAATTCGCCACTGGGAGCGGCAGCGACCACCGGAGTCGTCTGCTCGCCGGTCGTGAACTGATTGACCGGGATCTCGAAGCCGACGCTGCGGCCATCGGGGTTGAAGCGCTGGGCATAGATGCCCTCGGTATCGCCCTCGTCCTGCCCTTTGCTCTGCCAAACCAGAATGTGGTTACCGCTCGGCGTGGTAGCGACACTGGAAAGGCGCTGCTCGTTGGCAATCGTGGAGTTGGCCGGGGTCTCGGGTCCCAGACCGTCGCTGAGGGTGATGGTGCCGTTGACTGCAGTAAGTGTGACCCGCACGGCGCTATCCAGCGCGTCGTCCTCGATCACGATCGCATTGGCATCCTGGTCACTCAGGCGCAACTCGACGTTCTTGGCCGTCTGCTGCGGGCCCGGCACTCGGATATCCGGCGCGTCGTTGACGAAATCGGACTCGACGTTGACGACAACGGCAGCGGCGTTGGTCTTGGCGCCGCCTGTACCGGTGTTGCCGCCATCGTCGGCGCCGATCTGAATGCTGCCGGCGCCGGCGAAGCCCGGCGCGGCACGGAAAGCCAAGCCGTCCAGGGCGTTGTTGATATCGCTCAGGGTGCCGCTGAAGCGCATCGAACCCTCGTCTGTACCATCGCCATCGCTGAAGGTCAGGCCGGTGGTGCCGGCCAGCGACAACTCACCACCATAGGACGTCAGGTAGACAGTAATCGGGAGGGCACCGGCGTCCGCATCGGCCACCGTCATGGCGTTGCCGTTCGCTCCCGAGAAGACCAGCGGCACGTCTTCGTAGGCGCGTTGTGGATTCGGCAAATCGAAGCTCGGCGCGTCGTTGACCGGGCTGACGTTCACCGTGGTCACTGCGCTGGCAATCTGTGCAGGACCGCCGGTGTTACCGAGGTCATCGACCTCGATCGTCAGCGTGGTGGTGCCGTCGAAATCGACGGCCGGTGTAAACACCAGTCCGTCCAGCAGATTGTTGATGTCATCCAGCGGGGCGTCGAATTCGATCACGGCGTCGTCCCGCCCATCGCCCTGCAGGAAGGTAAGACCATCCACATCCTTGTACAGCTGGCCGTAAATGCCATAACCGCTGCCATCCTCGTCGTCGCTCTCCCAGGCAACGATGAAACGACCGTCGTCGCCGGCTGCGACAGCAGGGGCCCGCTGCTCCTTTACGGTGGTGGTATTGGCGCGGAATTCTCCACCGAGCGTGCTACCGTTCGCGGCGTAGCGCTGCACGAACACGCCTGATTTGCCGTCCAGGTTGTCCTGCTTTTCACTCTGCCAGGCGACGATGTAGCTGCCATCACCGGACATCGCGACGGTCGGTGCCAACTGATCCTTGGTGACCTTCGAGTTGACCAAGGATTGCTTGGCCGTCTGAGCCGCACCATCGGCATCGAAGCGTCGTTGGAAGATACCGTAATCACCATCCGGATAGTCCAAGTCCTTACTCTGCCAGACGACGACAAAGTTGCCGGCATCGTCCATGGTTACATCGGGCGCCAGCTCGGTCCCATCGCTAACACTACTGACCTGGATCTCTGCGACATCCTTGGCCAGCCCGTCGGCGTCGAAGCGCCTTGCCAAGATATCCCACTTGTTGTCACCGGCGATCTCACTCTGCCAGGCGACGACGAAGTCACCGTCCTGATCCATCGCGACCGACGGTGCCTGCTGGTGGCGGGCGGTGGTGAGGTTGACTCGGAATTCGGATCCGAGGCTTGCCCCTGCCGCATCGAAGACCTGGCCGTAGACGCCGTAGTCATCGCCGTCCTGGTCGTCGCTGGCCCACACGACCACGAATCGCCCGGTGGCGTCCATCGCGACATCGGGTGTGATCTGCGCCTTGTTGAAATAGGTGTTGACCTGGAACTCGGCGCCAACTCTGGCCCCGTCGGCATCGAAGCGCTGACCAAAGATACCCTTGTTGTTGCCGTCCTGATCCTCGCTGACCCAGACCACGACGAAACTGCCGTCGTCGGCAACCGCGACCGCGGGGTCGGTCTGGTGCTTGTGGAACACCGTATTGACCTTGAACTCGGCGCCCAGCACATTGCCGTCGGCATCGTAGCGCTGGGCAAAGATGCCGTAGCCGTCATCGTCTTGGTTATTGCTCTCCCACACCAGGATATAACCACCATCCGGGCTCATCGCGACAGCCGCATCGCGTTGCTGGTCGGCGGTGACCGAGTTGGCCTGAAATTGGGTGCCGACCGTCGTGCTCAACGAGACCGTGCCGTCGGCCGCGGTCAGCTTGACCCGAATGGCCTGATCGTTGGCGTCGTCATTGAGCCGGATGGCATTGCCGCTGACGGAGGTGAAAACGAAGGGAGTCTCTTCGGCGGTATTGACCGATACCGGCGTGATGATGGTCGGTGCATCGTTGGTTCCGTCGGGCGTCACCTGGATGCTGACGATGTCCTGATCCGTCTTGGTGCCATCGATGCCCGAGTTGCCCTGATCGCCTGTAGTCATCTGCAGGGTCGCGGTGCCGGCGAAGTGCGCATCGGGGTTGAAGCGCAGACCATCCAGGGCGTCGTTCACCAGGTCCTTGTCACCATCCAGCACGAGGATCGTCGCGCCGCCGGCCCAATCCCCGGTAATCGTGATGCCCGGATTCGACGGCAGGCTCAGCAGGCCATGGCTAACCGTCAGGGTGACGTCGATGTCGTCGGTGGGATCCGCATCGTTGTCGATCACCTCGAGCTTGTTGGCGCCGGCGAAGGTAAACATGACTCCTTCTGCGGTGACCACGCTGCCCGGGTAGCTGTTGACCGGTGGTATGTTGTAGTCGAAGACATTGAGGGCAACCGTCGCCGGCGTCACCAAAGCACCACCGGAGCCGAAGTTACCCAGGTCATCGACCGACAAATTCAGTGTATCGGCACCAAGATAGGCGATATCAGGGGTATAGATCAGGCCGTCAATGGCCGCGTTGAGCTGGGCCTGGGTGCCGCGCAGGGTCATCGTGACCGAATCGTTCGCACCTGCCTCGAGACTGACGCCCGAACCGCCAAGATCCGCCGTCAATATGCCGTTCGTGACCGAGAGGGTAAGTTCAAGTTCGGGCGGCACCCCTGCGCCGGCATCGACATCGCCGAGCGAAATGAGCGTACCTTTGAAGGCATCGAACACAAAGGGCACCGTCTCGGCCACCTGCTGTGTTCCACTCGGCAGTGCGAAGACCGGCGCATCATTGACCGGGTCGACCGTGATCGCCACCCCGTGCACAGCGGTCTGCGCCACGCCCGTGCCGGTGTTGCCCAGATCGTCGACGGTGATCGTGAGATCGGCCGGACCATAGTAATCTGCATCCGGGTTGAAGCTCAGCTCGCCCAGTGCCGCATTGATGTTGTCGATGCTGCCGCGGAACACGCTACTGGCATCATCGATGCCGTCGCCCACGCTGAAGTCCAGCGCCCCGGGCGCCAGGAAACGCTGGGCATAGATGCCGTCCGTGGTATCCGGATCCTGGTCCTTGCTCTGCCAGACCACTACATACTGGCTGTCCCCTGCCATGCCGACAGCGGGCGCGGTCTGTTCTTCCAGGGTATAGCTGTTGACCAGGGTCTCGGAACGCAGTCGGCTACCGTCGGCGGCGAATTCCTGCAGGAATATGCCCTCCTTGCCGTCATCGTTGTCCTGATCCGGGCTCTGCCAGGTCACGACAAAGTTGCCGTTCGCCGCGATTGCCACCGAGGGCGCCTCCTGGTTGCCATCGGTCTCGGTGGTCACCGCGATCTCGCCGCCGACCAGGCTGGCAGTATCGAAATCGTATCGCTGGGCATAGATCCCTTCGCTGGGTCCCGGGGCGTCCTGGCCCTTGCTCTGCCAGGCTACTACCGCCTGCCCGGCATCATTGATCGCCACCGAGGGAACGGTTTGATGATCGTCGGTGGTCAACGCGTTAATCAGGGTCTCACCGATATCGAGCGCGCCTCCAGCCGCGTCGAAGCGCCGCAGGTAGATCCCCTCGCCATCGCCATCCTGATCCTTGCTTTGCCACACGACGACGAACTCGCCGTCGGACTTGATCGCAATATCCGGGTTGGTCTGGTCACTGGCCGGGGTAGTGTTGACCAGGATGTCCTCGCCGACCAGCTCGTTCATGTAGATATCGAACGGCCGGATGTAGATCTCTTTGCCATCCGCCGCGGTCTTGCTCTGCCAGGCAACGACGAAATAGCCGTCGGGGTCCATCGCCACACTGGGCGCGAGCTGGTCATCATCCTTCTCTACGTTGACCCGAATTGCGTTGTCGTAGGCGACACCATTGATATCGAAGGTGCGGGCATAGACGTCGTCCTTGTCGTTGACGTTCTCGGTATCGTGTTCCCACACCACGACGAAGTTGCCGTTGGCATCAATGGCCACGTCGGCGCCGCCCTGCCGAGCTGTCGTATCGTCGTTGACCAGGATGTCGCCGCTGATCGCGCTGCCGTCGGCGGCAAAGGTGCGGGCATAGATGTCTTCCTCGTCGAGCCCGTTGTCCTGCTCCCAGACCACCACGTAGCGCCCGTCCGCAGCCACCGCCACGGCGGGGAACTGCTGGTCGGTGAGCGTAGCCGCATTGACCCGGACCTCGTCACCCAGCCGGTTGGTCAGGCTGACCGTACCGTTAGTCGCATCGAGCCGTACCTCGATGTCATTGGCACCGGCGTCGTCGGCGATGCTGATCTCGTTCGGCCCGCCACGGGTGAACACCAGCGTTGTATCTTCGTCGATGCCGATCGGACCGGGAGCGGTAATCACCGGCGTGTCGTTGACTGCCTCCACGCTGACGGTCGCGTAGGCCGACAGGCCGAACAGCAGGCTGTCATCAGCCGCCAACACGCGAATGATTCGATCCGTGGTATCCGGCGCTTGTGAGGTGTTCTCATAGGTCACGGTGCGCAGCACCTTGGCCAGATCGCCCGTGGGCACGGTGCCACTGCCTTCGATGGTCAGGATGCCGTTGCTATAGGTCGCGGTGATACTCGGGTCGATCGTCGGATCCGAGGTATCGGCGCTGAGGATCTCGGCCGCCCCGTCCAGCGGATTGGTAATCACCACCACCAGCTTCTGCAGGTCTGGCCCGGCGCCGTAGGTTATGGCGGCCGTTGGATCGGTGATGCTGACCGGCCCGGCGCCCTCGACGAACGAAGCGCTGTGGTCGACGCCGGGACCGGCGCCGTTGAGGTCGACAGCGGGTGGATTGCTGATCTGGAAACGCCTGGCAAAAACCCCTTCGTCGTCAATCAAGCCAGCGTCATCTTCGCCGCTGTAAACGACAACATAACTCCCCAGACCATTCATCGTCACGCTGGCGCCATACTGGTCTGTTGCAGCCGTGGCTACCGTAACGTCGCTGGCGGATATCGGGTCACCCAGGGCATCGAATTCACGCGCGACCACGTCAACACCGTCGCGGGTCCAGGTTACGACGAAGTTACCGGCCGCGTCGGCCGAGACCGAGGGCGCGGATTCATCCAGACCAAGCCCGGTCTCGTTCACCAGGAATTCACTGCCGAAGGGGTCACCGTTGGCATCGAAGCGGCGACCGTAGATGCCGTCGTTGTTGCCATCCTCCTGGTTGCGGCTGTGCCACACGACGATCAGCGAGCCGTCGTCGAGCAGTGCGACATCGGAGTATTGCTGGTCCTGGGTATCGAACTGATCGACGATGAACTGCTTGTCCTGTGGTGTACCGTCGGCGTTGAACAGGCGCGCATAGACCGTCAGCTTGTTGGAGACGAGGTCCTTGCCGGTCCAGGTGACAGCGAATTCGCCCGCCGCGTTGCTGTCGATCGACGGATAGAGCTGCTTTTCCGGGGTGATGTTGTTGACCTGGATCTGGCCGCCAACCATGCCACCGGTGACATCGAAGCGCTGCGCATAGATGCCTTCGCGGTTACCATCCTGGCCCTTGCTGGTCCAGCTGACGACGAAAGAGCCATCATCCCGCACGGTGACCGCCGGGTCGGTCTGATCATCGGTCATGTAGCCGGTATTGACCCGGAACTCCCCCCAGTCGACACCGTCCTTGTCAACCAGCCGGGCATAGATTTCGGACTTGTCCGAGGCCGGGTCGGTGTCTTCGGTCTGCCAGACGATGACATAGGCACCGTCGGTGTTCATCGCTACCGCCGGAGCGGTCTGGGCGCCGTCGGTGATACCCGTGTTGACCTGGAATTCGTTCGGTTGCCCCGCTAAAGGCAAGCCGTCGGCAGCAAACAGGCGCGCATAGATGCCCTCGTTCTTGCCGTCCTGGCCGTCGCTCTCCCAGACCACGACGAAATTGCCGGCACCGTCAGAGGCCACTGCATTTGGCGTCGCATTGAGGGTCGACTGTGCCCAGGTGGCAGGATTCTGGTTGACCAGGATCTCGCCGCCGACTGGGGTGGCGCCGAGCAGGCCCTGCCAGTCGACTGAGCCAGCGCTCATTGCCAACACAGGTGTCTCGACCTGCCCTGCGCGATGTTCTAGGTCCCAGTCACCGCCAAGCCACAGGTTGCCGGTCGGATCGTCGCTCGCGGCCACATCCGCCCGGGTCAGCCCGGCCAACCGGTCGACAAAATTTCTACCCTCGCCGCTGGATGCCAGGTCACAGCCGTAGAGCAACAGGTCAGCATCGGCAGACAGCGCAGACTGCCAGGCAACGAGGCTGTCGGCACGGCGTTCGAGAGCGGCGCTATCGACCCAGCTGTCGCCCAATTGGATGCCGGCATCGTTGCCGTGGGACACAAGGTGCACCGCAGCCAGATCCTGATAGCCAGCAAGGACTTCGCTGATTGCCGCGATGCCATCTTGCTCCGGGCCAACGAGATAGACATCGACTTCCCGGCCCTGCTGCTGATCTTGCAGTTCTGCCAGCAACAGCTCGTAGCCTTCGATGCTGGTATCGATGAAGGCCACCTCGCGACGCGTGCCTTCGGTCGTCGAGTTGGATGTCTGACTGAAAACATCCCCCAATCGCGACATGTCGAACGGTCCGACCGCTTCTCCCGCGATTTCCGATCCGGCCCTACCGGGCAATGGGGTCAATGCCTGTTCGACAAGCAGACCGGGTTGAACCTCGACCAATGTCTCGGCGACCAAACTCGGGGGTTGTTGCTGAGACGTCGAACCAAACTCCAGGTCCATCCCACCGGCAAGATCGGCGGCCAGCAATACCCGGGGTTCGAGCGTCTCCAGCGTGCAGGGCTCAGCTTGGTCACGGGCAGACCCATCGGGCGGGTTTCCACCGTTAGTTAAATCGGCGTATCTGCGACGAAAAAAGCGTTTCATGGGCGCGCGCGATGACGGCCAGACAGAACCGGAACGACGCAAGCCGCAGCCCCGGTTGCTTTCGCTGGATTTGGCGGCACGCGTGGTGGCATCGGGCTTGATCAGTCCATGCTGCCGGCCGCAACGAGATCTTGTGCGGAGACAGGCACAGACGCACCCGGGCTCGGATCATGCTCCGCCAACCCTGTAGAGATACGATCGCGCGATACAACAGTGGTCTCAAAACCCAGCTGAGCCAGCTGCGCGCTGCGCCGGTTTGCCATGATCGGGCCGTTATACGTTCCCATTGATATGCGACCCGCATAGGGCCCCGCAAACATCTCCATAAAATCGTCAATCCCCGACGCCCGCAAGGCAGCAACGAGCTCGCGGCGTTCGGCCTGACCGGCAAACTCTGGCGTCAGTACGATGTAACCGCTGTTGGTCGATCGCGCAGTGCTGTCATTCGGTTCGGTAAGCGCCATCGGCGGTCGTTCCGTCTCGACCGACACGCTCTGCTGTGGCGCCGAGTAGTCCGGGACGATTGGCGGCTTATTTTCTTTGAACAACCGATCATTAGCGCTTCTTTCCAACGGGTCCGCCCCGTATCGCGCCGGTGTCGGAAAGTGGGCCGTGCATTTGACGCCACCCATGATCTCCTGAGCCGGATTCGGTAGTTCAAGCCGAACCAGGAAGGTACCGCTTGAAGCGTCAGCGATCGGATCGATCACGATAACCCGCGCCTCATGAGACGCATCGCCCTCGGTCGCCACCTCGGCCAACATGTTCCTGCGGATCGTGCCGCGTAATGACACCGGCACGACGACCTCGACCCAAAGAGGATCGAGGCGCGCCACACGCACGACAGGCTCCTCCTCAACATATTCACCGGGTGATTTGAAGCGTTCGACGACGACGCCCTGTATCGGGCTATGCACCAATCGCCGCTTGACCACCTCCTCGGCCCGATTCAACTCCAGGCGTGCCAGGCGTTGATTATCGACTGCCTGGCGCAACTGCCAGCTGGCCAGGACGGCATCAGTCTTCGCTTCATCCCGCTCATGGGCCGATACCACCCGACTGGTATGCAGTTTTTCGGTCCGCGCGCGGCTGCGTTCCTGGAACCCAAAGCGCACCTCTCGCAGATGTATCTCGGCCTCCAGATCGGCGCGCGCCTGGGCAAGCACCAGGTTGGCCTTTTCAACACCTGAATCCAGTGCCGCGATACGCTGTCCGGCGTCGACCCTGTCGCCGCGCTCCACCTCGATCGATTCGACCCGACCGCCTACCCCACTGGCCACATCCACTACGGCTGATGGCGTCACGACACAATGCAGCAGCGGCTTTGATACGGAATCCGGCTCCGCACCCTGCACACTCACCGATATCGCGAAAATTAACGTCGCGTAGGCCCAGAGTCGTTCGGGTTTGTTTCTAACCACCATTTTCCCAGCCAAATTAATTCAGCCCGCCGGCTTGACGCCGTGAGTCATGCAGTGATTAGCGGCAGCACCCCGGTGAAGCTTAGGGATTGCACGACCGGGACAGCCCGGCGGGAACGATGTTCCCGTGCTGCTGTTGGGCAGCCCGCAATGCGCGTCCCGCAGTCGACGGGACCGCACAAGAAACAGCGGGAGACGGCCTGAAAAGCGTTTGCTACTCGGCTGGCCCGGCAAAGCCGAGGGCCTGTCCCATACGCTCGTCGGCACTGAGGAGATCGAGCCGGGCTGAGCCCTGAAATCGCTCCGCGCGTCGCTGCGCAACCCGGCCAGCGATACTGGCAAGTATCCGACCATGACGCGGCAGCCAATGCAGCCCACGGACCGCCAGGCCGACGAGCCATCGGGGGCAATGCATATCGATCAATTCGTCTTCAAGACTGGTGAAGAGTTCAGATGAGCCAGGATCCCCCTGGCGCCCGCAACGGCCGAACAACTGACGGTCGATGCGTCGCGCCTCGTGGCGCTCGGTGGCGATAACGTGCAAGCCGCCGAGTCCCACGACGCCTTCACCCAGCGGGATATCAGTGCCCCGACCCGCCATGTTGGTCGCCACGGTGACAAGGCCACGCTGCCCGGCACGAGCGACCACCTCCGCCTCGCCACGATCGTGACGAGCGGATAATACCTGGTGCGACAACCCGGCCCGCTCGAGCCGTCGGCTTAGCAACTCTGATGCCGTGACCGATCGGGTTCCGATCAGAACCGGCCGCCCCGTCTGATGAAGCTCCCGCACCCGCGCTACGATCGCGGCCCATTTTTCGTCGGACTGGGCATAGGTCCGCTCGGCATAGTGCTGCCGCTGCGCGGGCCGATGGGTCGGGATGGGCACAACCCCGACGCCGTACACCGATCGCAATTCGCCCGCTACCTCTGTCGCGGTAGCCGTGGTGCCGGCGAAGCGGAGATATCTCCGAAAAAGCCGTTGAAAACTGATCCGCGCAAGGACATGGTGGACTTCGCTAAGGCCGCAGTCCTCCTTCGCCTCGATCATCTGGTGCAGGCCGCGCTCCCAACTTTGGCCCGGCCTGACCCGGCCGGTATTCTCATCGATGATGAGAACCTCGCCGTCCCTTACCAGGTAGTGATGGTCACGGTGAAAAAGATGCAACGCGCTCAGCGCATTGCGCACCATGGACTCACGCTCCTGCGGGCGGCACCATGGATCCTCCAACGAAGCTGCCAGTTCGGCGAGCCGATCTCGACCTCGCGCAGTCAACTCAATACTGCGATCCCGCGTGTTGCATCGATAGTCTTGTTCCGCCGCGAGCGCGCCGGCCAATGCCAGGGCCTGGTGGTACGGCAGTTCATGGGGATCCTGCGTGGGCCGTGAAAGAATCACCGGTGTCCGGGCCTCGTCGATCAGGATGCTGTCGCACTCGTCCATGATGCCGAAACCCAGACCACGCAAAAGCAACCGAGAGGTTCGGCTTTGCGCACCGTAAATTCGGTCAACGCGGCGCACGATGTCACTGGTGCCACTGCGGAATACCTGCCGGTCACGCAGGTAGTCAAACGCCAGTTCTTTGGCAGTGCAGTAAGTCAGGTCTTTGGCATAGGCGGCGTGGCGTTCTTCCGGCCCGGTGTCGCCTGCTACTACGCCAGTGGCCAGGCCCAAGGCTTTATACAACGGCTTCAAGAACACGGCATCGCGTTCGGCCAGGTAATCATTTACCGTGATCACATGGACCGGCAGACCCGCCAACGCCGCGGTGCCTGCCGCCAGTGCAACGGCCAGCGTCTTTCCCTCACCGGTCTCCATTTCTGCCACGTGCCCGTTCAACATGACCCATCCAGCAAGCATCTGGCTATCAAAGTGACGTTTTCCCAGCACGCGCGCCGCTGTCTCGCGGATCAGTGCGAATGAACGCGCAGACGCTGCAAAGGATGTGCCTGCATTGCGAAGCTCCCTGCGCACCTCCGCGGTCTCTTGCGCCAGCTTGTCGTCCGACATAGTTTGCAGCGCAAGACCCAGCTGATTGACGCGGGTCAGAAACTGTCGACCACGCAATGCGGGCAAACGCAAAGACGCAGGCAGCATCGATGCCAATGAGGACACCCGCGACAACCCATCGGTCGCTGCAACACTTACGCGCTCCGGGTACAAACTGAGCACACCCACCGAGCAGGCATCGTTGGGAGAAACCAGGCTGTCTCGAGGACTCATGGACAAAGCGGGTTTTCGAAGCAACGAGCGTCTGGCATCCCTTGCACCCAGATCATCCGGGTAATATCGACGGCGCGCGGTGGTCGCATTCAAGCCCGGTTGCGCCCAGGAGCAACTCTATCTCTCTCGCGCTGACCGGTTGGCTTACAAGGAACCCCTGGAAGCCGCTGCATCCATGCCGATGCAACAGCGCCAACTGCGCCTCCGTTTCGACACCTTCGGCGATGACTTCAAGACCCAATGCCGCAGAGAGTGAGAGCATCACACGGGTAATCGTGGCCTTTTCTTCATCCACATCGATGCCCTGCACGAAAATCTGGTCGATCTTGAGGCCATCGACCGGTAACTGCTGAAGACTGCCTATGCTGGAATAGCCGGTTCCAAAGTCGTCGATCAGCACCCTACAGCCAAGCTCTCGGAGACGCTGCAAGACAGGAATCGCCCGCTTCTTTTCCTTCATCAACAGGCTTTCTGTGACCTCCAGCTGCAACAGACTTGCCGGCAATCCAAACTTATCCAACATGAGTTCCACATGATCGCAAAACCCCGGTCTAACCATCTGAATGCTCGATATATTGACTGAGATTGAATCAAACTCGAGGTCGCTTGCTCGCCACTTTGCGGCCTGCTCGCAGGCCTCCTGGATGACCCAGTCACCGAGCCCAAATATCAATCCTGATTCCTCAGCGATCCGTATGAACTCTTCGGGACTGATTTCGCCGAACTCATCATCTGTCCAACGTAACAGTGCTTCCAGACCTCTGATCCGTTTATCTGCGACATCGCACAATGGTTGATAGAGCAGTGACAGCTTCTCTTCGGCGATATCCCGGCGGAGCTGGTTTTCCAGCTTCAAGCGACGCATTGCAGATGCGCGCATTTCGCCATTGAAACACTCCAAGTGCTGTCCGATGTTGCGCTTGGCCTGATACATGGCCATATCTGCATGTTTCAACAACGTTTCCGCGTCGTCACCGTCTTGCGGATACAAAGCAATGCCGATGCTCGGCGAAACGTGAACCTCATGACCAGCTAACGGGTAAGGCGCGGACAACTTTTCAATGATGCGCTGCGCGACGATGACCGCATCATGGCTGTGATTGATCTCCGAGAGCAAAAGCGTGAATTCATCGCCACCAAGTCGGGCGACACTCCTGTCGCGGTCCAGCGAAGAGTGTCGTGTGAGTGCGTCACTTGCCCGCATGGAGCCGGTCAGCCTTTCGCCCACCTGCTTCAGTAGCATGTCGCCGATCGAGTGGCCTAGCGTGTCGTTGATATGCTTAAAACCGTCGAGGTCGACGAACAGCACCGCCAGATGCCGATCGTAGCGCTTTGCCAACTCAACGGCCTGATCGGCCCGCGCCAGCAGCATTCGCCGGTTCGGCAGGCCCGTCAATGGATCGAAATAGGCCAGATGCCGAATGTAGCGATCGGCCAGCCATTTTGCACTGAGCGCGGTCGCGAGCTGCAATATCTCGACACGATGAAACGGCTTCCTCAAGTAAAAGAGTTTGTTCGCCGGGCCGAGCTTGGGACTCATGGTCTCCGGATTGAAATCCGAATAAGCAGAAACAATGACAACATCGATATGTTGATCAAGCTTGCGAATCTCCTCTGCAGCCCATAACCCATCCGGCCCATTTGGCATCCGGATGTCCAACAGGCAGAGCGAAAAAGGCGTCTTCTCTTGGTCCGCCTGCGCGACGAGGGCAACCGCGTCGGTCGCATTGTCAACACACTGCAGGTCAAAACCGATCTTGCTGGCGAGAATCGCAGTCTCCGACGAAAGGTAAGCGGCATCCGACGCCTGAATGGATTGCTTCAGCGCAGTACTGGCGAATTCAGAAAAGATCCACTGGTACAGGCCAAGGATCGTCTCGTCGTCGTCTACGGCCAAGATGCGGAAAACAATTTTCTCTTCGCTGCTATGCATTCATCGCGCTTCACAAGAAATAAAAAGACTCCGGTGCATTCACGGCTCGCCGGACCTCGGCCTCCCGTGAGACCACTGCCGGAGACGTTGTTCCGGATAGCAATAGGTCTAATAGCGGCACTTATGTTTGAACGTTAAGCGAACGCTGCCACTTGGAAGGACGTCCCGATTCTAATTACCACCGGGAGGCCCAGGCGTCCCGGAGTCTAGTGGGCCAGTATCCGGGGTGATCGCGCCAGCGGAAGCCAACGAAAAAAGAGCATTGGCTAGTCAGCGCATAGGGAGCGCGCGGATGAACGCCTCAACAAGTTTTCGTTAACGTGGCGCTAACCCAACGTTGGTACGGAGAGGTTTTCAGGATAAAGGAGTAGCTATACCAAGAGCGCTGAACAGCGTGCGTTGGCCCGAAGCAGGCTTTTCCACTCATCTCGAATTGTCCCTAACAGAACGAATGAAGATGCCTCGCCCTGCTTGAGCGAGGTCCAGCAAGGAACTTTCGCGGACTAAACCATGGTCCTTCCCGAATGGGAAGGACCTCGCATGTCACTGATTAGCGACATCGTATGAACGTGAGAGACGTTGAGCGAAAACTTTCACGATACCCCCGTCGCAAAAGCCAAAGATGCCGACGCATTTGCCTTCAGGCCCGCTGCGCAATCGCACCCGGCAGACTCACTTTGGCAATCCGTTTGGACAGCGTGTAGATGCGCCGCATCTGGTCGACGAAACCCATCTGCACCCTGACCAGTGCCAGGTAATCCGGGTCCTCGGCCGACAGTCGCGCTGCCTTTCTGCCCAACAGCCGCTCGGACTGTTCACGGAAGGGACCCTTGAGCATCAATACCGATTCGGCGGCCCGCTGGTCGTTGTCTCGAATCGACTTCACCGCGAGTTCCACCGCCTCGACCGTAGAGTCATACAGCTGCGTCAGCATCGCTCGGGTTTCCTCTCCCGACACGGACTTGAGATCGATAACACGGCGAGCCAAGGCGACGATATCCGTCTCGATCACATCTGCGAGGTTTTCGATATTGTCCGTCGCGATCATCAACGCCTGAAACTCTTTACTCTCCTGCTCGGTCATCGTTCCCATGCGGATATGGCCAAGATAGCGGAGAATCTCCTCTTCGAGTATGTCGACCTGGTCATCGCGGCGAGCAATGTCTTCAAAGGCGCCGAGGTCTCTGGTCTTGAAGGCGGGGCCGACGTCTCTGAGCATACCGAGCGTGATCTCGCCAACCCGCCCCAGTTCCAGACGCACCTGCTGCAGTGCGACAGCCGGCGCCTTGAGCGCTGCCTCATCCAGATAGGCCGGCTCGATAATCACACCCTCGGGCGTCTTACGATCCGGTACGAGGCGTTCGGCCAGTTTCGCGAACACGCCGGCGAAGCCGATAAAGAGCAGCGTATTGATAACGTTGAACAATGTGTTCGCGTTCGCGATCTGGCGTGGCACCTCGGCGGCCGCCTTCGCCGTGCCTTCCAGGCCCGTGCTCACCGGCGAGGACCAAACGGCAAGATCCACCAGCAGCCAAATAAACGGGAGCCAAATCAGGGTACCCAGCACATTGAAAACCACGTGGACGACCGATGCGCGGACCGCATCGGTCGACTTGCTGCTCATGATGCCCATGATCGCCGTTGTGACCGCAGTGCCGATGTTTGCCCCCAGCGCCAATGCGATCCCGGCCGGCAGCGCCAGCAGCCCCTCACTCGCCATGGCAATGGCGATACCCACCGTCGCGGCAGAAGATTGCACAACGGCGGTGAATATCGCGCCCGCGAGAATGCCTGCAAGCGGATTCTCCAGCCCCCGCAGAATCGCCAGAAACGGTTCATAGGTGCGCAACGGGGCCATCCCCGAGCTCATCAGCCCCATGCCGTAAAAAACCAGGCCGATCCCCATCACCATCATGCCGTAGAACTTCACCTTTTCACGCTTCGCGGTGAACGTCATGAAGAACCCAATTGCAACCGGACCGAGCGCGTAGGCCGCCAAGTCGAAGGCCAACAACTGTGCGGTGACGGTACTGCCGATATTGGCACCCATGATCACGCCGACTGATTGCGCCAGGGTCATAAAGCCCGCACTGATGAAACCGACGACCAAAAGCGTCGTCACCGTGGAAGAATTGAGCACGCCGGTCACGAAAGCACCGGTAAGGGCCCCGCTAAAACGATTGGTCGTAAGCTTTGCGAGCACCGTCTTCATCGTCTGGCCCGCGGCCTTCGTCATACCCTCGGATAGGAGCTGCAGGCCCGCGAGAAACAACGCCAGGCCGCCGAACAGTCCGAGGAACAGCGTCACCCAGTCGGGGGATCCGCTTTGTGCAGGCAGTTCCGTGGCGAAAACGGTAAACGCCAATCCCAGCAGTAGCACTGAGAACATCCCACGGGCCAACTGGCCGCGCAGATCATCGTGACATAGCAATTCGATACTGGACGGTTTCATTAATACCTCTGGGACCGATCGTCGGCTGAAACAGGCGACGTGTGGAATTTGGGCTCGAAAACAGCTTGTGCAAATTACCCATGACGTCGAATAGGAACAAGCGAATAGTTCGAATGAGGCGTTTCTGTTGCCTGTAATCGCTCACAATCTCGGGGGAACTGGCGAATCTGCGCGGATAGCGCTCATGCTGACGCAGAATAGATGCGCCCATATGACTCGAAATGGACCAACTTCACCGACCATCACGGATCGATGAAGGCGAAAGCAGGGAAAGGCCGCTATTTTGGGGTCCCGCCAAACACCCTTGGCGGCAAAAAACCGAGCCATCGGGCAGAATGGTCCGGAACCCTCGTTGAACAGAGGAAAATAGCCGCGCAGCCGGGTGACCTCTCCGATTTTGCACCGTGTGAGACCACAATCGACACCCTTTGCCGGGAGCATTTTCAATAAAACGTTGTCATAGCCGCTATCCATAGACTTCGGGCGCAAGTGCAGCGAGCAATCAAGATGCGACTTATCAACGAAACGAAGCAGCGTGCCAAAAAAAAGCGAAGAAACGCCGGTGCAACAGCCACGCCCTTCAAGGCAACAAAGGAACGGCTGAGCTTTGTCGGGTACGCAGCAAGCAAGAGTCCAAAAGATCTGGCACGGTAACGAGGCGGCTGACCAGCGAAGCCCACGGTTGAGACGGCGTTCTTTGCAGTACTTTCGTGGTGGTCCGAGCCACTTCCTGATCTGCGGGTATGAGCGGTGGGCGGCAACTTCAAGCGCAGGGTGGCCGTCAATATTGCGCGATGCAGCCGTTGGCAGCCAATGCGTTTCACGAGTTCCTGACAGCCGCCTGTCGCGCGTCCGGACCCGAACGAACGTTGGTTGTGGCGATTAGGGATTATTTGATAGTTGCAGGAGGCGCGGTCAATTCAAGCAAACATTGGCCAAGCCTTTGTACAAGATTCAGTGCTCTCCGATAACACCGGGAAATTTTTGTTGTATTCATGCCGCAAGACTTCAAAAGCACAGACAGCCAACTCGTCATTCGGACGCTGTACGAGATCGCCAGTGAATACGATCTGGGTTTCGAGCATCAGATCAAGCGCATCCTCCGACTTGGCCTGACGCGGTTCAATCTGGAAATTGGCATTCTTGCGAGCGTACGAGATGACAGGTACACCGTCGTCCATCAGGTCTCGCCCGAGACCATTGCGCTTGCAGACGGCGTGGAGTTTCCGCTCGGTGATACCTACTGCTCTGTGACGATGAAAGCTGACGGGCCTGTCGGTTTCGAATATGTCAGAAACAGCAGCATCGCTGAACACCCTGCATACCGAGCGTTTGGACTGGAGGCATACATTGGTATCCCGGTGAGGGTCAAGAACAGCGTGTACGGCACACTGAATTTTTCCAGTCCAAATCCACAACCACGCGCATTTTCGGACGTCGACATTGAGGCGTTAGGGTTGATAGCCGCCTGGGTCGGAAGTGAATTGTCTCGTAGACAAACAGAAACCGAGCTTCTGCAAGCCAAGGAGATGCTGCAAAAGCAATCTAATGAAGACCCGTTGACTCGCCTATACAACCGCAGAGGCTTTCAGGAGAAGATGGTTTCTCTCGCCGCTCGATGCGCGAATTCCCGAACATCTCTCGCCGGAATTGTGATCGACATTGACGACTTCAAGACAATCAACGACACATTCGGCCATTCGGTGGGGGACGATGCGCTGGTGGCTATCGCGAACGCAATATCTCGTGTTGTGCGACCCCAGGACATCTGTGGACGTGTTGGTGGGGATGAGTTTATGGTCCTGCTTCCGGATTGTTCTTCGAGCGAGGCCTCTAGTATTGCGAAAAGAGTATGCGAGGCGGCCAATAACTTGAGCATTGACACCGGCTCGACTTTGGTCAGCCCATCGATCAGTCTAGGCGTGTTCGAACTGCCACCTGATGTAAAGGACGTTACAGAGGCATTGGCGGTCTCTTGTGCGCCACTGCAAAAAGCAAAAAAAGCCGGCAAGAATCAGGTGCAATGCCAATAACCTGAGCAGCCGGATATGCCGAGGCACTTCAGATTTTGGTCATCTGGAAAAACGAGGTTTCGGCGCAGCCGAATTGTCTAAGTAATCGTACCCGGAGTCTCATCTGGTCATTGATTGCCTCGTTGGTAGGTCCAGTTCTGTTAAGGGTTGTCTGATGCCTGCCCCCAAGGGATTCAGGCACCCAGCGCCCCAAAAGTGTCGAATCAACAGCCAGCGGCGCGTGATACGCCCACCCGAAGCGCAGTTGCGGCGGCGCTACCGCTCCGGGTTATTCGCCACGCGGCGGAGGGCGCAAAAGCCCGCCAAGGCGACGCGCAAGGGGTATTGACGGCGCGGTGTCGTCGGCCTTGCCGAACCAGCGGCGATGCAACAGATAGCCGCCGAGCGCGGCGCCGGCCCCGGTCAGCGTCACCAGACCCAGGGTAACGAAGTTGGCTAACACCATCAGCAGCCCCAGCCCGGCGGCGGAGGCCACCACCGCTCCGACCTTGATGTTGGACCGCGACTCAACCCGGCGCGTTTCTTTGATCAGGGTCTTGTGGTTTTGTCTGACCAGACGCGTCTTCTCTCGTTCGGCCGATACGCGCAGCTGTTCGCGTTCGCGCGCGAACTCGGCGCGCACGCGCTCCAGTGCCGCATGATTCCGACGCGCCGCCAGCGACGCGAACCAAAAAGCCGCGATGAGCGCGACCATCGCGCTGGCGACGATGACGGGCAGCCAGCCTGCGAGCGTCTCCGCATCGCGTCCCGCCACGATAACCAGCAATGCCGTCGCAGCCTGGATGAGGAGGATACCGGCGAGGAATTGGAGCATATTCGCGCCCCCCGTTTGTCGGCTGGCCTTCCGACAAGGTTAAGCGAAGCCGGTGCGCGGGGCCAGCGCAGGTCGCGGGATGCGGGTTGCGTTGCCAACGCGGGACACGCCTCCGCGGCCTTGCTGACCACGTTATTGCCAGCCCGCGGGTCCCATCAAGATCGCAGGCACTATCCGATAGCGGGCGTCGCTTCGCTTGCAGCTTTCGTCTGGGGACAACAAAGACCGGTCGTTGCCAGAATCGACTTCCAGGGTGGCGGTTTGCTGTTCACTGACGCGTAGGCGAACGCCCGGAATCGACCCACGGCTGGCTGCCGGTGGAGCATCATCCGGCAAGCGACAAGGTCATCCGCAGAAGTGAACAGTTTTTGCCAGCAAAGAAAGCTCCTCGCCGAGGTTGGTACTCTCGGGCAGCGGATCACCCACGGGCCCGCGGGACCCACGGGGACACCTCCTGGAAATGCACCACATGGAGATAGCGGTCGATGTCTACCAGAAAGATCGCGCATGACGGCGAGACCAGGAACTCCTCGAGGTAAGGGTGGCGCGCGAGGAGTTCGGCCTGCCAGTGATCACGATCGGGGCCCGGCGCGAGTTCGGCAGCGCGACCCGTCGCCGTGACCGCCGACAAGCGGTGGATGTCATCGCCGTGCTTGCTGCGATCATCGATCACAAGGGCTACACGGTCGCATTGCTCGAGCAGGCCGTACTTGCGGGTAGCGCGCGAGGTGCAGAACGCGGCCTGAGCGAGGTCAGCACTGACGGCCAGGGCGATTACCGATCCGTACGGTTGCATGTCGCCCTGGGTGGCCAGCACCGCATAGGGTTCACCCTCGACCAGGTCGCGGATGCGCTCGGCCAGCGCGGCCTCGCCGAGGGACTCCGATTGGTCGTTGGTCGGCCCGAGAGCCGGCTCGTCGACAGGGTTCATGACGACCTCGCGGGCATTGAAGCAGCGTTGCATTAGATTAGGTTAGGCTAGCATGGGGCCAAGGGGGCGGCCACAGTGTTGCGTCAACAAGATATCTGACCTCGTCAGTCTTGCGCGACCAGCGCGACGCCGATGTCGGCGCGGCGCAGGGCCGGCGCATCGTTGACCCCGTCGCCGGTCATCGCCGTCACTTCGCCGTGCGCCTGCAGCGCCTCGACCAGGCGCAGCTTCTGCTCCGGGGTCACCCGTGCAAACACCTCGGTCTCGGTGACCGCGGTGATCAGCTCCGCATCTGATAGTCCTTCCAGTTCACGGCCGGTCAGGACGTCCGGTGTCTGCCCCTCTGGCAAGCTGCCGGCCAGCGCGATCTGGCCGGCGATCGCCGCCGCTGTTGCGGCATGATCGCCGGTGATCATCTTGACCCTGATCCCTGCCGTCTGGCACGCGCGGACCGCACGGATCGCCTCCTCGCGCGGCGGGTCGATCATCCCCTGCAGGCCGAGAAAGGTCAGACCGCTGGCCACCTGTGGGTGATCGATGCCGGTGGTACCCGCTGGAACGACCTGCCGGGCAAAGGCCAGCACGCGCTGTCCCTGGCTGGCCATCGCATTGACCTGCTGGTGGATGGTATCGCTGTCGAGCGGTGCGTCTTCGCCGTCGGCACCCAGCATCGTCGCGCAACGCTCCAGCAGGCTCTCGACCGAGCCCTTGAGGTAGACGATGGCTTGATCGCCGCCGTGCAGCGTGGCCATGTACTGGTGCTGCGATTCGAAGGGGATGGCGTCAAGCCTCGGATAAGCCCCCTGCACTGCGCGCAGAGTCAGTCCTGCCTTGCCGGCCGCGACGAGCAGCGCGCCTTCGGTGGGGTCGCCTTCGATCCTCCAGTCGTTGTCATCCTGCTTGAGCAGGGCGTCGTTGCACAACAGACCGGCGCGCAGCAGCTCGAGCAGGGCCGGACGTTGCTGGACCTCCAGGTTCTGGCCATCGCGTGAGATCTCGCCCTCAGGCGCGTAGCCGACGCCCGCGACATCGGCGGATTCGCCGCCGGCCCACAGTCGCTGCACCGTCATCTCATTGCGCGTCAGGGTGCCGGTCTTGTCCGAACAGATTACCGTGGTGCTGCCCAGGGTCTCGACTGCGGGCAGATGACGGATGATGGCGTGGCGTTTGGCCATCCGCGCGACGCCGATCGCCAGCGTGATGGTGAGGACGGCGGGCAGTCCCTCCGGGATCATCGCGACGGCCATCGCCACCGCGGCCAAAAACATGTCGACGGCCGACCCGCCATGCCACAGGCCGATCGCGGACCTCAGGTGAAAACTTGTTCGACTTATTCATGGCTTCATTCTCTCAAGAGTTGAAGCCTCCTCAAAACCCGGGGCGGTTCAGCGTCGACGGAGTGCCTCGATTGTTCTGATGACGGTTTATCAGGCAAGAAGATTGTTGCCGGTCAACAATTTATGAGACAGGACACTAAAGACAAAGGCAAGTCCTACACTGATAGTAGGGAACAACCGGTTTGGAGCCGACATGTGCTTCTCTGCCTCTGCCAGTTTTGCCGTTAGCGCCGCGCTGCTGCCTGTCAGCGCGTTCACGATCAACTACGCGTGGCGCTATGACAAACGCTACTTGGCCTTGGCCGCGTTTCCACTAATGTTTGGAGTTCAGCAGGCTTTCGAGGGGGTTTTATGGCTCTCGATCCCGATCGAAGAGGCCGCAGGACTGAGAATATCGGCGCTCGGCCTTTTGATCCTTACTTCGGTCATTTTGAGCGCTGTCTTCTTCATCTATGCATTTGTGTCGATTTGGTGCTTCTTCGCCGCAGTGCTGTCGCTATACATCATCGTCATCTTACGAGACAACAAGAAGCCTGAACTGAAAGCAATGGTCGGAATATCTAACGACCATTCGATGCTGGGGCCCAGATGAAGAACATCGACCTTGCAGACGTCGCGATACATATCCACGAGATGCCTGGCCACCTCGCACGGGGACAGATTGAAAACAGGCTACGCAGCTTACCGGGAGTGGTAAGCGCGACGAGCCATGACAAGACGCCTCACCTGGTAGTCGTTGAGTACAACCCGGCGGAAATCAACAACCAGGCAATCCTCGCCTGCGTCAAAGAGCAAGGCCTTCACGCGGAACTCATTGGGCTTTAGTGCTTATGGGGAAAAACCGTTTCTCCCGGCCACTGCTGGCGGAGTATCAGCATTCTTTTCGCTTCAAAATCGGGCATAGTCCTTTTTGGCCAACTCCCGTCTTCGCGCGGCGCGGCGCGGCGCAGTGATCTCCCGGGTAGTGACAGCACCGGCCCGGAGATCGCCGCGCGGCGCTCGCGATGACCAGGCTTGAGTCAGATACGGCAGGACTGGGCCGACTTCGGTCAGATAGGCAATCAAGAAACCGCCGTTCAATGTGATCTCTCGGACGACGTCCGGTGACCAGTCCATGGCGGATGCCGTCAGATCAGGCCTCCAGAGACCGCGCTGGCCGAAAAATAGACCGGCAGTCAACACTGCCGAGCGGCCGGTTCCTGATCAATCATCCGCCATCCGCGGTCGTCGCCTTGTTGAGGCCGTTATGTCTCTTTTTCTGACCGGTTGGACGTCTTGTCTGGCGGCGTCATAGATCTGCTCTGAGCACTTTGTGCTGCGGGGTGCAGCGACGAATTACCCCATGAGTGTCCCATCAGCGAATCTTGGGCAAAAAAGCCCGCCCGAGAAATGCGGCTCTTGTCTTTGATTATTGCCCCCGTCGTGGCCGCATATCGCACTGTCTGTATAACGCCGGCGCCGGAGGTCCGTGTCGTGTTTGGGGCCGTTTGTGAACTTGGCGGTGTGACCCGCTAGGGTTATGGGATGTGTGATGCCTTCGTGCGACCTAGACTCTCGATGCGGGCCAGCAGTTCTTCCGTCTGCCGTCGAGTTTCGGGATCGGGTGCGCCGGCCAGGGCCTGTTTGAGTATCTCCTCGGCACCCTCCTCGTCACCGACTTCGAGATAGGCCCGTGCCAGGTCAAGGCTCAAGCTGAAATCCTGGTCGGCGCCAAAGCAGCCAACCAGGTCGAGATGATCGCTCAAGCCCGCATTTCTGTCGGCATGGTTGGTCGACTCGAACTCGTCAGGGGCCGGTATCAGAAGATCTTCGATGGTTTCTGCGGGCAACGGGTCCTCCAGCTCGATCGGGAATTCGGAGATATCGTCTTCCAGCTGGATTGGCTCGTCATTTGACAGATCCGGCTCATCGAACGGCCTTTGAATCGTTTCGGTACGTGCCGCCTGCTCCTCATCCTGTTCCACATTTTCGTCGAGTTCGGCAGCCCAGCGCGCGAGTTGGACCTCGCTGATATCGAGACTCAATTCATCAACTTGCTCGCGCTCGGAATTGGAGACATCCTCATAGTCCGGAATCTCATCCCACAGGATCAGGTTGTCCACCTCGGAGATTACTTCTCCCGCTGCTTCATGCTCGGGGGCATCGGGTTGTTCTGCTTCTTGCTCGGGGGCACCGGGTTGTTCTGCTTCATGCTCGGGGGCATCGGGTTGTTCTGCTTCATGCTCGGGGGCATCGGGTTGTTCTGCTTCATGCTCGGGGGCATCGGGTTGTTCTGCTTCTTGCTCGGGGGCATCGGGTTGTTCTGCTTCATGCTCGGGGGCATCGGGTTGTTCTGCTTTCACGACGTGGGCCGCAGGCGGCATTTGCCCGATCTCAGGCCTGACGGTTGCCGTGAAGCGATCGGCCTGTGTTGGTCCCGACATATACGCTTGTTCAGCCCGTATGGGAGACCGGCGCCTCATGACTAACAGGGCCGAAATTGCAATCAGGCCGAATGCGACCCAGGCGATCCATAGATACCCCTCGTACCAATAGCGATCTGCTGGTTGCGTGTTGCCGGTGGGCAGCAGCTCTACAGTCTCTGGGGCGGCCTGGATCGCGCGGCGAGCGGCGGCTTTTGCTTGAATCGCGACGAGCTTTGAATTCTTGAGCGCAACGAGCTCCTGCATGCCTGCAAGTCGCGCTTCCAGGCGTTCGAGGCGGGTCTTGACGGAATCATTGGTGATCCGGTGAGTTTCCACGTTCTGCATGGTCAACAACAGTTGCTCATACAGCCCCCGCTGATCGTCAGAGTTGGCGTCCGTCGTGTTTTTGTCCTCAACAACAATTCGCTGTGCTTCGTCAGTCGATTCCTCAGCTGGCGTCGGGTCTGCGGGCTTTAGCTCCAGTCGCTGTTTTCGTGTTGTGAATACGGTCTTTGGTGACGCATCGATTTGATTGCTTTCCGATGCCTTCGGACTTCTTGGCGAGCTTGCCATTGGTGCCAACCAACGTGTGGTCTCAGCGGCGAACTCGGCGATCGCGCTTGGGTTATCGAGTTTTTCGATGACGTCGAGCGGCGGGACGCTCAGGATTGATCCGACACGCAGTTTATTGATGTTGCCACCGTCAAAGGCGTGCGGGTTGGCGCGGTACAAAACGATGGACATCTGCCAGGTTGTTGTACCGTCGGGTTTCAGTTTCTGCGCTATCGCAGTCAGGATTTCGCCATAACGAACAGGGCCGTAGGTATTTCCGTACTCGGCCCCCGGTGGGTGTAGCGTGTCGGGAGCGGCGCGGCCTTCCTGCGCCGCGAGCGTCCGCTGCGTGCGAACAGGTGGCTCAAGCAGCAGCGTATATTGCTGGACCAGCTCCCCACCGGGCCAACTTACTTGCAGCGGAAAATCGAGGTACGTCTCCACCATAGGTAGCTCGCTGCGTATGCGCAAAATCCAGCGGCTGCCGACCCGGATCACATCGAATTTCAGTCCGTCGAGAGACTCAGTGTACGAAATACCAAAGCGTTCGAAATACTGGGTGTTGGCAATACGCAGTTCCAGGTCATGCTGTTGGTCTGGTTCGAGTCCGACCAGATCGATTTCCAGCTCAAGAGGCTGACCCAAGAAAGATTTGACCCTGGGCTCCCCGAGGGTCACTGCATAGACGGTACTGGCACAACTCAGAGCGACCAGGAGGAGGATTCGAAACAGGCAATGATTCATTACATCTCGGGTCTTCAAGTATCTGGGCACGCACGGCACCATGGATGCCATCTGTATCGGCCGCGGGTACGAACTTTTAAATCTGGACAGTCATGAGTGCCGCAAGCAGCTTGTGCGCCACGGCAAAAGGCAGGGTGACATTAAAAATCAAGCGTATTGCGAATCTGCTTCGCCCAGACAGCTGTCCTTTCCTGTTCGAGTACAACGGTCTCGAATTGAATGCCCAATTTCTTTAATGCTGGAAGATTGGACATCTCCGGCGTGATATCAATAAGCCCTTCAGAAAATAGATACTGCAACCGGGCTGCTAAAACGATGTCGACATAGTCGATGCGCGGCCCAGAATCGCGTTGGAGTGCGTGACAACCTTCCGGCACTGCGACCAGCGCCTCAGAAAGCCCCCAGGATTTCAGGATGCGGGTGCCAATTTCAGGTGCGAGCTCGTCGACCAGTTCATGTACGACGTGGGAATCGATGTCATCGCCATACGCCAGATCCAGTCGCGCCAGGATGGGAAGCGCACCAATGTTGTGAAGCAACCCGCCAAGCATAGCCTCTTCCGGATCGGTATCCGGTGACGTATCTGCGAGTATTCGACATATCGCGGCAATCTGAACCGCATCTTGGCAGATATCACGGAATAATTTCGTTAGCACCGCCGAGGAAGCATCGAACATCTGCCTGAAGGCCATTCCGATCACGAAGGCCCTTACCAGTCTGGTCCCCAAACGCGTAACGGCGACCTGAATGCTGTCAATCTCTACTCTGCCACGATAGAGCGGGCTGTTTGCGACCTGCACCAGACGGCCGCTCAGAGCGATATCCTGCGCAACCAAGGCTGCGATCTCCCCAGCGGAGCATCCACCCTCCGCCGCCGCCTTGATGCGAATGGCAACGTCGGGAAGCGTCGGCAAGCGTACACGTCCTGCAATGATCTCTTCACGCAGCGCGGTGGCCAAGTCATTGGTATCGATCTGGGCAGCTTGCATGTCGAGTTGGTCGAATTCGGTAGCGGGACTACCTAACGATAGCGGCGAAAATGACGGCGTCTTGACCAGCGATGCTTCGAAGTAGGTTATGTCAAATAATGCTGGCACAACCCATCTCGGCCACGACTCCAGTCTTGAATACTCTGCGCGAAACTCCAGTGGGCCATACGGAAAGTTCGGTGACTCGCAGCCAGCTTCCTAGTGAGCAGGCTCGGGCCGGAGCTCACGAAACTAAATCATCGCGGTAAATACGCAGTTTTGTTTGGTGCCTCTTAGCCGCCGGGCCTCGGGCTGCCACGCGAAGATATCGGACAGGACCGAAATCAGCACCGAGCGGCAAGCGATTCCCGGCCTGGAGAGATACCCTGGTTAGACTACCAAGGCTGCTCCGAGCCCCAGCATCATCAGCCCCGACACGAGCCCGAGAATACGTTCTTCCGCTTCGCCGACATTCTCGGTGCGCTCTGTCACCATAAGGGCGGAGTCTTGATCGACCAGAGCCGCAACGAGGAGGCGCATACCGAGATTGCGGCTTTTGCCGTGCTTCGCTATTTTGCCGAAAAGCTTTCGTTTATAGATGGGGGGTTACCGTGTGACCGAACCCGAGACCTTCCCTCCCCCACGCCGCACGTTGGCCGACTGCCGACCTTGGCGTTGTACGAACCCTACTAAGGCCGTTCCTACTGTTAGTTCGCTAACGGTTAAAGTTGTACGAAATTCACGAACAGAATATGCGGTCAAGGCTATGAAATTTGCTGCCCAGGAAAACAGATCGAGTCAACAATCTCCCAGAACGATCGAAAAGCTCGATGATCTGGCGCGATTTGCCGATTATTCGTTGTTGGATAGCCTTTCACCAGACCCTGAGGCGAAAGCAACCGGTGAGGATCATGCGCCGCGTCAGGTGTTTTCGGGACATTATGTGCCGGTAGCACCCACTCCCATCAATGAACCCGAGTATGTAGCGCACAGCTCAACATTTTTCGAAGAACTGGGTTTTGCAGACAGCCTGGCCCATTCAGATGATTTCATGCAGATGTTCAGCGGGGATCTGACACAGGTCGCTGAGCCCATGCGAGAACTGGGATGGGCGACGGGTTATGCGCTCTCCATCTTCGGTACTGAGTACTATCAGCAATGCCCTTTTGGCACCGGCAATGGCTACGGCGATGGGCGCGCAATTTCGGTGCTGGAGGCCGTCCTCAACGACCAGCGCTGGGAAATGCAACTGAAGGGCGGTGGCCGCACGCCCTATTGTCGAGGCGCCGATGGCCGCGCGGTTTTGCGCTCCAGTGTTCGTGAATTTCTGGCGCAGGAATACATGCATGCCCTCGGGGTACCGACCTCGCGTTCGTTGAGCTTGTACGTCTCAAAAACGGACACCGTGCATCGCCCGTGGTACTCGGAGGGTTCGCGCTCGCATGATCCCGACATGATGGTCGCCGAACCGGTTGCCATCACCACCCGCGTTGCACCCTCCTTTCTCCGGGTGGGTCAACTCGAGCTATTCGGTCGCCGCGCGCGCAAGCACGAACACCCGCAAGCGATGCAGCAACTCGAACAAATTGTGTTGCACGCCATTGATCGCGAGTATGCCGACGTGATCGATCCCGGGCTCAGTACGGATAAGAAAGTGGTCCTGCTCGCACAGGCATTTCACGATCGCTTGATTGCGCTGGTGACGCACTGGATGCGGGTCGGCTACTGCCAGGGCAACTTCAACAGTGATAATTGTGCAGTCGGGGGATTCACCCTTGACTACGGACCCTTTGGTTTCTGTGAAGTGTTCGATCCCCGCTTCCAGCCCTGGACAGGCGGTGGCGAGCACTTTGCCTTCTGGAATCAGCCGGTGGCCGCGCAACGCAATTTCGAGATGTTCTGCACGGCCCTGCGACCCTTGCTGGAGTCACATCCGGCACAGATGCAGCAGCTCGATGCGCTGATGGCAGGTTTCGCCGATGCCATTCAAATCGAACTGGAAGCCATGTGGGCGGCAAAGCTCGGGCTAAAGAGCTTTGATCTAAAACTGTTCGGGACACTCGCGAACCTGATGGTGGAGACTTCAGTCGACTACACCATTTTCTTCCGTGAACTCTCGTCGATCCCCGAGGATATCGAGCCGCTCAAACGAAGTTTCTACGGTCAGCCAAATGCTTCACTGGAGTCACATTGGCGCGCATGGCATAGCCGCTGGAAACAGCTGCTGGGGACAGACAGATCCGTGCAAGAGATCTCGAACCAGATGAAACAGATCAACCCGAAATACTGTTTACGAGAATGGTTGCTTGCCCCTGCCTATCGACAGGCAGCGAGATGGGATTACTCGTTAATCAGGGCGCTGCAGACCGTGATGGCTCAACCCTACGCCGAACAGTCACAAGCGGTGGAAGATCAGTACTACCGACTCAGGCCGCAGGAGGTGACCGACCTGGGCGGGGTTTCTCACATGAGCTGTTCTTCCTAAGCGCGAGGTAATGCTGCACTCTTATCGGGACCTTGGTTGGGTTTTCTGAATGACGGGTTTGTCTCGAGGACGTCTCGTACCGATCCAATTCCAATCATAGCCGTCACAAAAAAGTGTGACCGAGACAAGCGACCAGTCTTCTCCAACATCGGAATTCGGCCTGTCGCGGGGAACCTGAGCGTGGGTCGATGGACCAATGTCGAGGCATCCTAGCGAATTTCAAGACCACGCCGGACACGTGACACACACTCTCCGCACAAAGCGCCACCGGTTGTTGGCGCTGGATCGGCTCACTCACGCTGCTCGTTGGGCTCCTGCTGATGGGACCGGGCCTCGCGCTTTTGTTTGGCGGCATCGATTTCGATACACACTGGAGTGAGGCCAGTCTCGATAGCGCCGGCATTGCGCCTGACCCACTGGATACGCCAGAAGCGGTAGTGCAGGTTTATGCGGCACGCGCTTACAACTGGCGGGGCGCGTTTGGCTCCCACAGTTGGATTTCGGTGAAACCTCAAGACAGCCGACACTACACGGTCTATCAGTTGGTGGGTTGGCAGCTGCGATATTCCCCATCAGCGATCAGCATCCGCGAGGGGGGACCCGCGGATTTCCTCTGGTTCAACGCGAAGCCCAGGCTGCTGGTTGAGCATCGCGGTAGCGCGGCGCAGGCGATGATTCCACTGATCGAACAAGCGGTGAAAAGCTATCCGTACCCGCATCAGTACCGAGTGTGGCCGGGTCCCAACAGCAATACCTTCGTTGCCTGGGTCGCGCGCCGTGTGCCGGCTCTGCGCCTGGACCTACCGGCGACGGCCATTGGTAAGGATTACCTTGCCAACGGCGACTGGCTGGCCGCCATGCCCAGCGGGACCGGCTGGCAGGTCTCGCTCTACGGCCTACTGGGTATCGGACTGGCCAAGGAGGAAGGCATGGAGTTCAATCTCCTGGGCCTTTCATTCGGCGTCGATATCAATGACCTGGCACTTCGCGTCCCCGGCTGGGGCGCTATACCCGCTGCAGACTGACCGCACGGTTTTCAACAAAGATCCCCGTTTTGCCGGACTCATCACCCGTAACGGCCTAAGAAGTTGTGCCGTGCGGCTGACCGAAATCAACACAAAGCAGCCGCTACGCAAAGCAGGGCACCAAGAGTCTTCTGGACTGCGTCTCACCTATACTTAAATTAGGCGCCGCAACAATCTGAGGTTGGAGCATGTGGACTCAAATGATTGCTCTAGGAGGCAAAACAACCACTGCGGGTTTATGCGTGGTGTTCGTGGTTGCCCTGTTTATGAGCAGCCCAGTTTTTTCAGGAACGATTTACAAATGTGTCGCGGAAGACGGCAGTATCGTCTACCAGCAGACACCGTGCTGTGAGGAAGACCGAGAAGAGGAAGTCGCCTTTCCCGAGTTTATGAGCGGCAAAGACGGGCAAGAATCTGAGCATGCTGAATCAATCAGGAATCTGAAGAAAAAATCCGACATCCAGTACTTCGAGAGAAAGATCAAGGAAAGTGAGAATCGTATTGAGTCTCTGAAGAAATCCAAGCAGAACAAAATCGACTACTGGCGCGGAGTGATGATGTACGCCACTGAGGAAGTCCAAACAATCAAGATTGAGAAATTAATGGACAGCGTAGCGGATGAATATGACCGGAGAATTGAAAACGAGCAGAATAAGAAAGAAAAGCTCGAAAAGCGCTCAATGCCCCCCCCCACCCCCCCCCCCCCCCCCCTCCCCCCCCCCCCCTAAGTAACGTGGAGAAGGCGGAGTTCGAAGGCCCCCCTCGGCCGGTTTCCGCCTCCCCTCCGCTCTCACCCCCTGCCCCTCCACCCAGCCTCAGCGACCCCCCCCCCCCCCCCCCCCCCCCCCCCCCCCCCCCCCCCCCCCCGCATCCGGCTCTCGGACAAGACTTCACGCCTTCACCCACGCCACATCGCACCCCAAGCGAGATAGACGAACGAGACGCAACGTCTCGTAGAGGTACTGGTCGGGATAGCACCTGTACCCAGTGCGCCTGATCTTGTACTTGTTGCGCAACCACCGACGCAACCGCATCGTCGTGTAGCTGTCGAGCGCACGATACGCCGGGCTGACGGTACCTACCTGAAAGTAGTTCCCCCAGCCACGCAGCATGCGGTTCAGCTTGCCCACCAACGCTGTGGTCTCTTGCCATGCCATCGCTTCGGCGGTCAGCACATGGATCTCTCTCACCATGCGCTGGATACTCTTCTTCGACGGCCGCAAGCCGATACGGGCCTGCCCCGTGCGCATCGAATACATCCGCCCAAACGTGTAACCCAGAAAGTCGAACTCTTCTTCCGGTAGCTTACAGATCCGCGTCTTCTCCTCGTTGACCGTGAGCTTCAGCTTGCCCATGATCTCGCGCATCCGCCGCAGGGCCTCTTCGGCCTTGCCGCGCCTGCACAGAATCACCAGGTCGTCGGCATAGGTCACGATACGACTGCCAAGACTGCGCTCCAGCCCGAGCTTCTTCCACGCCAGCACAAACCGGCGCATATACAGATTCGCCAGCAGTGGTGAGATGGGAGAGCCCTGTGGGATGCCGCAGCGGCTGTCTTTGGCCACCGTGGTACGCCGTTTCCGTCCTCGCCCATCGGTCTCTTCCACGGGGCATTCCAGCCACATCTTGATCAGATGCAGCACACGCCGATCCACGATGCGCCGCGCGAGCGACAGCATCAGTTCGGCATGCGGAATGCTCCCGAAGTAGTCCGCGAGGTCGGCGTCTACGACGTCCGGGTGACTGCGGAACAGCACCTCTTCGACCTCGACCACCGCCTGCTGGGCATTGCGGCCCGGACGGTAGGCGTACTGCTCGGGTGGAAGATCGGCCTCGAAGATCGGTTCCAGCACCAGCATCGCAGCTGTCATGCAGACCCGATCCCGCAGGGTTGGAATACCCAGCGGCCTGAGCGTGCCATTGGCCTTGGGGATAAACACACGTCTGATCGGTTCCGGTCGATACGTCTCCTCTCTGAGCGCAAGCGCCAGTTCACCCAACCACCGCTCTCGCCCGTACGCCTCGACGTCCGCAAAGTCCTGACCATCCACACCCGGTGCGCCCTTGTTCGAGCGGCACTGGGCATAGGCATGCGCCAGGATGTCTTCCCGGTAAATCTTGTCGTACAGGGCATAGAAGCGGAAACTCGGCTCAGCCTTCGCTTTCGCGTGTAATGCCTTCTGCAGTTTCTGAACGCTTATTTGGAGTTGATAGGTTACCCAATCTCCTGTCCTTTCCTACGTCCTGCGTTTGTCTTGAACTGTGGTCCCTTCCCTCCACCGGCATTACCCGGCTTCCCCGGTACTACGGACCTCTCCGCCACCCCAAGGCGCCCGGCCTGTCCCTCACGGGCGTCCGGTTGGTTATCCCTGCCCACGCCACAGGGCTTCCCGTGTTGCGTGCGCTTTCCTTGTGTACATGCTGTCACCACTACCCCGGCACAGCGACTGCGGATCCTGCTTCGCTCTTCTCCACAGCCGTATCAGCCTTCCCCGAAATGGCGTCGTCGGGTCGGCCTGTGCGATGACCTTTTCGAGGCTTGCTCGGTGTTCACTCACGTTACGGCCTGCCCTGCATTCACGTTGTACACCAACACTCCCACCACACAACAACTCCCCACTGCCCCGATTGCTTCCGGGTGGAGCTAAATTGCCGGGTGGGTCTCTCCCCCACTTGGGAAAAACGCCGCCTTAACACGGCGCACGCCAAAGCCGTCATTCGTCGTGGACCCAATTGAGTGTCTGCCAAGCTTCCTTTTGTATGTGAATACTTCCCTCCTTACGAATTATTTCCATCCCCACGAGCGTTAGCCTTGCCTAACCCAAAAAAACCAGTCGCTTGCCAGCGATCGATATAGCCAATGAGCCCAACTGGTGGTGCTGCTCGCAACAGGCAACGATGACGGGGGCAAACGCGCCACGCTTGCGTTCACCGCCGCGACATGCGCCGCCGCCATGGACAAGCGAACCATCGTTTTTATGGTAGGGGACGGTGCCCACTGGGCCTATGAAGGACGTGCCTTAGGCGTGCAGCAGAAGGGTTTTCCGCCACTTGAGGAACTGGATTTCTCCACATGGGTGGGGAGAGGTGTATCCCTGCGCAACCTGGTGACGAGCGCGCCCCGCCACAAATCGAAACGGCATTCGGAGATACACCCCCATGTGGGATGCAGCAGTAAACTCTGGACATGACCGATGGGCTTTCGTTTACACATTTTGACCGTGCGCTACACCTTTCGAATGGTCCTCCAGCAGCCCACCGTGGCATTGCGCTTGTTGGCACCAGCCTCGGTTACCGAGCGGCGCAATGGCCGGAATGTGTTGTGGATTCCTGACCCAGTCCGAGAATTGCGCTCAGGCTTTCACCTCAGTCTAGTGCCTCTTCTCTTGTCTGCCGAGGCTATGTGTGAAAACACGGCGAGCGGTGCTTCTGGGGAACCTTGTCCGGACGCCACGCCTTCAGCCCATCTCAGTCGCGCAATTCGGCGATTATTCCGTTACCGACCAATTATCCTTGGACGATGATTTGCTCCGCGTAGATCACGACTGAACGGGCCGCTTCTGATTTTTCACACATTAGCCTCGGTTAGAAGCGGTCGGTTTAGGGCCGTGCCGCACGACTGCTAGTAGGCTTTGGCTTACGGGCGCGGCCGGTCAAACTGGCGTTTTCGGTCACTCCTTAAGTCGGAACCAGCTATGAAATTGGCGTTGGTGTCGAACCGAATTCACTCATTGGTTGCGAGATCTACTACGCGCAGCAACAGTTGCGTAGCTTTGTCTAGCACTGGCCCGGATATGCGGTTGTTTTGCAGATCACTAAATGATCCTTCACCGAAGTACAGTCCATCAGAGACCAGAAACGTCAAGCGAACGTTGCCCGCCTGCGGCGGCGGGCGACGTTGCTCTTGCCGAGGGCCAACACTATCGACGATAGACTGAGATACAGAAACCAGCTCTTTCGCAAGAACTTCAGCGGGGTGACCTTTCCCTTCAAATACCGCTGGCTTTCCTGATTGGTTGAGGTAACGCACGCCGCCGTCCGAGAACGCCGCCAAGACGTCGAGGCCTTGCTCTAGCGGGACCTCAACAATTACTCCTAGTAATATCTTCGCCGGTACATTGGCACCGGCCGCGCGCAAACGATTGTAAGCAAGGGCTCTGACTCGACCTTCATTGGTCGCTTCGTCTGCGATCTTACGCAGAGCGGCTTTGTCGAGCTGCGTCTCTAGCAGCGGTGCCCAAAGTTCGTCTCTCTTCGGTTTGACTTGACTGCTGAATAGGCTGATGTCATCGCAGAACAGCAGATTGTAGAGAAGATTAACCTGGGGTTCAGGATACGGATTATAGAACGTGGACGTAGTAGCCCAGCTGCTAGCGGCTAGAACCATGCCTAGGGCGGCAAACAATTTCTTAAGCGTGTTCATAATGTGTACAGAGGTGTTTGGCACCTCAAATCAGGACGTTTCTGAAAGGGGTTAGTGCGCCGGGTGAGATCGCCGTGCGCCCAAGCGATACAATCGTTAGATCCGGGTATAACCAGCACATGCTTCCGTCAGCCATTCAGGGCACAGCGACAAAATCAGCTAGTCTTCTTAAAGAAAGAATAGATCCCTGCCAGCATCATCAGTAAACCGAAGATGACTGCAGCATCATTCCCGGCTTGGTAACTCGTATTCATATTGACCGGGCGCGATGACAAAAGCCAACTGACAACCATTGAGCCGCCCCATATCGCGCCTATCGCGCCTATCGCGCCTTCCCCGGCAATTTTATTCCGCATGTTCGACTCCACCTTCAGGGAATACTCGTTTTCGTACCCGCTACATCGGCGGGTTTTAGCCATACTTGAAGAGGCAGTAAAAAGAAGCCTGCAGCTCTCAGCCAGCAATCGCTGAAAAACTGCAACGCGTCGGGACCTGCCTGAGGCGGAACGAAAGCATCGTGGGACCCCCCATTAGCGATTTCTTAAAGTCGGCTTGGTGTTGGGTGCTGCCGTTCGCAAGAACGAGGGCCGTAACCAACAGAGGCGGTCGAGCACTTGGTCACGTAACAGATCGAACTGCCCGCCTTCAGCACCCTGGATCGTCTGGTGGGTACGAGGTGCGGCCCAGATTCGTCACGAATATCGCGCCGGCACGGTTGATTACGATTTTCTCCGTTAAGAACAATTACAACTTCCGACACAGATCACCCAGGGTTCGGTATTTTTTCACTGAAATCCCCATGCGGGAAAGTCTATAACAGTCACATCGAGAGCGGGTTCGGATTGAAGATAGTAACTACATGGGGATTAGTGACATGGAAAATTCAGGAAAATTGCCGCAACGGCTCGGCTGGTTATTTATCGGTGTAGTAGCTCTGGCAAGCTTGCCGATAGACAATGTAACAGCAGCCACCCTGTCAGGAGGTGTGACGACGGAAAGAATATCCGGGTATGCAGGCACAACTTACCAGATAGGCAAGGCGAAGGGCGAGCGTGCTGTTTATGGATTATTTTCCGCCGAACGCAGCGACAACCCCTGTTATCTCGCGTCGATGACGGAAAACATCAACGATAGCGGTGATGACTCCGGTGGTATCAGAGACCTCTGCGGTAACCGGGCCACCAGTTCCACGATTACGGCACAGTTTAGTGATTCGAAGTTTGCGAATCATACTTTTATCCGCTCCCTGCGGGTCTGCATGAACAATAACAACACGCGTGTAAAAGGTTTTCAAATCCGCGGCCGCAAAGTTGAAAGCGATGGTCGCTTGGTTGACCTGGATACCGACTACCCGCAAGGTACCGGTGGCCTGACTTCCCTGGTTGACCAGAACGCACCCTCGGATCAACGGAACAATTGCAGCAAATGGAAGCGCTGGTCGAACTGTCCAAGCGGCACCATCGCCACCGCGCTGGAAGCCCATTTTGAAGCCGGATCAACACCCAGAAGCCTTACCGGCATCGCTTTGAAATGCCGCGGCGTAAGGCCTTGATGGAGGTGCTCGTGAAACAGCATGGGGTCCATTCTTTTCTGCTCGTGGTCGGGAGCACTCATTGGCGGATGCTGGTCTGTAAAGCATCCTGACAGTCGATCCAGGCGCGGCGCGAATGTCTCTTCCTGGGCCGCATCCAGCCGAAGACACCGGCGCAGGCCAAAGCCTGAGTAGTTCAATCAACCATCAGGCAGCAGCCAACACCAAAGAGACATTCGCCACCCGCGGCATTTATAGAAAGCGTGTTACGTAAACTCGTGAAGTATTGGCGATAACACGCAGACGCATCACCGCTACCTTCTTTCGTCATCAGCGCGAAGGCGGGAATGACGAAGCAGGGAATGCCCGAGGCAGCCGCGCGTTCTCGTGCGACTGCGCCTTTTACCAGTGCCGAAATCCACAGGTGGCCGTCTTCAGCAACAATAAAGAGCGTTCAGAACGTCCGCTTTGGCTTTTCTGACGCAATGTTGTTACGTGCCGGCTAAAACGCCTCATCCTCGAGCCCGCGCCACCGGGTTAGTCGGCGGCGAATCTGATATGCCTCCGGTCCTATAGCCGGAACGGACTGACCGTGTTCATTCATCGCACCCGGACGGCAACCCCGCCAACGCCATCGCGACCTCTGTCTCGTCGTAAGTAAGGTCCTTCAACTTGCCGGCCCTATAATCCATGTAGGCCTGCATGTCGAAATGGCCATGACCGCAGAGATTGAACAGGATGGCCTTGGACTCGCCAGCCTCGCGACATTTCTCGGCTTCATGGATGGCGGCACGGACCGCATGATTGGCCTCTGGCGCTGGCAGGATGCCCTCCGCTTTGGCGAAGCGTATCCCGGCATCGAAACACTCAAGCTGGTTGTAGGCGCGCGGGTCAATCAGACCGAGTTTGGCCAGGTGACTGATCTGCGGTGCCATGCCGTGATAACGCAGCCCGCCGGCATGGAAGCCCGGCGGCACAAAGCCAGAACCAAGGGTATACATCTTCACCAGCGGCGTAAGATGGGCCGTATCACCAAAGTCGTAGGCGAAAGCGCCTTTGGTGAGGGTTGGACAGGCTGACGGTTCGACAGCGATGAACTGCGTCTCAAGATCATCACGCAGCTTTTGCTGCAAGAATGGGAATGCCAGACCCGCGAAATTGCTGCCGCCACCCGTACAGCCAATGACCATGTCTGGATAATCGTCGGCCATCTGCATTTGCTCTATGGATTCGAGCCCGGTCACGGTTTGGTGCAGCAGCACGTGGTTCAGTACGCTGCCGAGGGCATACCTGGTGTCGTCACGCTGTACGGCCAATTCGACCGCCTCGCTGATCGCTATCCCCAAGCTGCCCGTGCTGTCCGGGTGCTCAGCGAGGATCGCGCGGCCTGACTCGGTACGATCACTGGGACTGGCGATGCATTCTGCGCCAAAGGTCTCCATATAGGCCCGTCGGTAGGGTTTCCCGTCATAGCTGACACGCACCATGAAGACCACGATTTCGAGGCCGAACATCGAGCCAGCCAGGGCCAGCGACGACCCCCACTGCCCCGCCCCCGTCTCGGTGGTTATGCGCTTGACACCCTCTTGTTTGTTATAAAAAGCCTGCGCAATGGCGGTATTCGGCTTATGGCTGCCGGCGGGGCTGACGCCCTCGTACTTGTAGTAGATCCGGGCCGGCGTATCCAGCTGCCGCTCCAACCGTCGCGCCCGAAATAGCGGCGACGGGCGCCATTGCCGATAGACATCTCGGACAGGTTCGGGGATCTCTATGTAGCGCTCCGTGCTCATCTCTTGTTCGATAACGGCGCGCGGGAAGATCATTGCCAGATCGTCCGGCGTGATCGGCTGCTTGGTGCCCGGATGCAGAACCGGCGCAAGGGGTTCCGGCAAATCGGCGTTGATGTTGTACCAAGCCTTGGGCAGATGAGCTTCGTCTAGAAGATATTTGACGCTGTCGCTCATGTTCGTCTCCGCAAGCCGTGATATTTGATGGTGCGATCGGCTCGACACCGACCCTTGCCGACGATTATGCCCGTCGGTGACTACCGATCAATCAGACAACGCATCCGCGGCGCGAGCGGTACGCGGCCTCAATTGGCCCCGGAGATTGCCGAGCTGTTGCAGGCAGCCAATCGGGTTGTGCAGTGCAGTCACGCAAAAGTCACGTAGCAAAAACATGTCTCACGCCGGCAAGACTTCGGTATGCAGAGAGCATCGGAACCCGAATGCCACCCCGCCTGCAGAATGCAACGTCAGGATATCCTGCCAGACTCCTGGAGCTGCGCGAAAAACTCACTACGTCGATGGCTCGTTAGCAGCAATTTCTCTGTAGAGCGCGTCATGGCGACGTAGAGCAGCTTCGCCTCTCCGGTAGCGTCGCTTCCATCCAGTGGCATATACCCTAAACCCGAAACGGCAACCGTCGGAAACTCCAGGCCCTTGCTACTGTGCATCGTCATCAACTTAACGCTGTCGTCTCCCAACCTGAGCTGTTTCTTCGCCTTGGCATTGCTTAACAACTGGCAGGGTATAGATGCTGACGAAAAAGCCGCTTTCAGGCGCTCTCCCATCCAATTGGCGCGATAGGTAACACACATGTCAGACCACGACATCGATTGTTCGTCATGCAGTCGACGAAATACGTGTGCGATGTAGCGTGCTTCCTCATCATAGCTACCGAACTGCTTCACGGCCGGCGGAGGCCCATGCCTTCCCGCCGCCTGGGGCTCCACCAATGGCACGTGGTCATCGTCTTGCTCGCCAGATTTCAAGTAAAGACTGGCGAACCGGTAGGCAAAAGTGAGGATCTCATCCGTATTGCGATAGTTCAGCTTTAGCACCGTTGTCCGACCACGCGCTTGTACGCCGACCGACGACAAGCTGAAATCCAACTGCGATTTCTTTGCATAGATCGACTGTGCATCGTCGTACAGCAATAGAAGACTATTGGTGTCCTGATCGACCATGCTCACCACCAGTTTCAACCACGCTGGTTCGAAATCGTGCCCCTCATCGATCATCACTGCTCCATATTGCGCACGAGGAATCCGAGACTTCTCAGCCGCGTCAATCACTGCCTCGACAAGCCGATCGAAGTAACGAGCGCCAGTAGCGGGACGGTCCACGTTGTAGAGCCGTAACTGTTCACCACACCAATCGTGAAAATGGTAGACGTTGACCTTTTCTCCAACACCCTGCTGCATCATCAACTCGCGTAGCCGCGCAGCAAGGGTGATGTTGTAGCAAAGCACTAAAATAGGCTTGTGAAGCAGCTTCGCCAGATATAAACACCGATAACCCAGGATCAGGGTCTTTCCAGAACCGGCGACGCCATGAATGACACGATGCCCTTCCCCAAGGCTCCGAGCCAATAGCTCCTGCTGCATATCCATGACCTTGACGATATCCGGCACGAGCTGATCCAAACTTCTCTCGTCGGGCTCATCAGCAAACAGGCAGCCCTGCTCCCCAGCGTTGATGCGCACCTCGGGGAAAAGGTGCCAGCGAATACGGTCGATTTCGGGAAGCGTCAAAGGCGTTGAGAACTGGAAATTAAACATGTTCCAGAGGCGCTCTTGAAAAACTTCAGGGTCAACAGACTCGACCATCTCGTCCTTGCAGATAGTCTGATGTGCTGGTAGCACCTCGCCAAGATCGGTCGAATCGAACTGCTTACGAGTGATGTTGCTCAACACCACGCCGTAACCGTAGGGAAACACCAGATTACCCCGGTAACGGCCATCGGCATGGACTAACTGCGGATCTCTCTGAAGCCGGTCGATGAGCTGATAGGTGCATTGCCGCACCTGCTCCAATGGATTGCTGACCCTCTTAAAACCATTCGGCGTAATGATCGTCGCCGAAACACGATCAATCGATTGAATCGTGTTGGGCTTCCAGTCTTTAACCTCAAGAAGAAGCAGCCCACGATTTGGGTGAAGAATGATGAAGTCGGAGTAGCGTAGACGTTTTCCTACCGGGAGTTCGTACCAACAGAGGTAGTCGTCCTCAAGGTGACTACCGAGACGCCAGGCAAAACGCTTCTCCCCGCCCTGCATTCGGCCAATACAGCTGTTGATTGAAGGAATTAAGTCGGCCACCTGGCTTGCTTCCCTGCGAGTCTATTTTTGCATCACAACTCTATTGTCGGCACGAGTCTGAGACTATTGATTTCAGCAGTCCCAGCCTCCCAAGGTTGCGATTGGACTCCAGAACTGCCTGGTATTCAAATAAGTAGGACGACAGGGACCTCGGCACGCCTCCACTCACCGCTCGAAAAGTGGTGCCGCCGAACTTGGAGCTACTTGTTGCCGCACCAAACGCCGATACGGTGTTCTCGCAATTGGCCCAGTAATTTAACGCGGGACACGATGATGCTGCCTCGATGTTGCCAATACGCATCATGCAGCGACGTGAACACCGCCGAAAAACTCGGCGCGATGCTCTCGACCAGCCGAACCGTGGCACGCGAGTCGCCCCAAATCGGCCGGCCACGCAGAAAAGCCACGCGGTGACGGCGCTGCTTCACCAGGCCCGGAGGCCGGCCGGGTATTTGGTTATTTTTGGATGCGGCTACGGATGAGGCGGAGAATGCAGGTTTTTTCTCCGCACTTCCTGCGGCCTAGATGTTGACTCTGCGGAGAATATGGATCATTTTTTCCTTATATTATGCGGAGATTAAATGTATATCTGGGAACAAATAGACTGGCCAAGCCTGACATGGGACACCACAGCGCTCTCCCCGCTGCTGACGACCGTCTCGCGGGCACAAGGACGGCTGCTCGGACGCATGGAGTGCCTGGGCTTTGACCTGCGCGCGGAGGCGTATCTACGCACCCTGACCGAGGACGTCGTCCAGTCCAGCGATATCGAAGGTGAAAAACTCGATATCGAACAGGTCCGTTCGTCGATCGCCCGGCGACTGGGCGTTAGTATTGGCGGCAGCGTCCCAGCCGACCGTGATGTGGAAGGCGTGGTCGAGATGATGCTCGATGCAACCGGCAACTTTGCTGCTCCGCTGACCGAAGACCGCTTGTTCGGTTGGCATGCAGCGCTGTTTCCGACGAGACGCAGCGGGATGTTCAAGATCAATGTCGGAGATTGGCGCGATGATTCCAATGGCCCAATGCAGGTCGTCTCCGGCCCGGTCGGCAAACAAGACGTTCACTACCAAGCTCCACCGGCTAAACGTCTGCCAACCGAGGTGGCTGCGTTCTTGAAGTGGTTTGAGTCTGAGAAAAAGACCGACCCGCTGCTGGCGGCGGGCCTGGCGCATTTATGGTTTGTGACGCTGCACCCGTTTGATGATGGCAATGGCCGGATAGCACGAGCCATTGCCGATATGGCGCTGGCCCGCTGTGAACAGACCGATCAACGCTTCTACAGCATGTCGGCGCAAATCCGCATCGAGCGCGATGCCTATTATGACATCCTGAAAGCCACACAAAGACGATCCTGCGACGTAACGGCCTGGCAAACATGGTTCTTGAAGTGCCTGCTACGTGCTATCGAGGGCGCACATACAACCCTGACAACGGTGCTGGCCAAAGCCCGATTCTGGGACCGCTTCGCCAAAGCACCGTTGAACGAACGCCAGATCAAAGTGCTAAACCGGATGGTGGATGGGTTTGAGGGCAAGCTGACCACGTCGAAATGGGCGAAGCTTGCGAAATGCTCACAGGACACTGCCTATCGTGACATCCTGGATTTGATTGAGCGCGGGGCACTGCAAAGGGGTCCCGGTGGTGGTCGCTCGACAAGCTACTCGATCATCCTTGAGTAAATATCGTCAAGCAGAGCCCGGGGACATTGATTGTGAGCGGCTCACGGCTCCTTGGGCATCCCAAGGGGCATGATCGCCTGCGCGGTTGAAGGATAATCTATGTAAAGGATCCCGTGCCCAAGAATGGCAAAAGCCTGGCAAGCCCCCGGCCAGCATTGGCGTAATATGTCAATTGAGTTGCTTTATGTTGACTTGAACCGACCAGGTACCTCGCCATGCCGACACGCAATGTGCTGCTCACAGACCAGCAGGCGGAATTGGTTGAAAAGCTCGTCCGATCCGGTCGTCACCAAAATGCAAGTGAGGTGCTCCGGGACGGCCTTCGTTTCCTGCAACGCCGCGAACGTGAGGAAACGGCCAAACTAGAAGCTCTCCGTGGCGCGCTCGATGAAGCAGAAGCTGCGGTCGCCACGGGAGATCTCTATGACTACACTCCCACTCTGTTCGATGATGCCGACAGTGAAGGGGAAACAATCTCCTCTCGAGATCCTTAAGTACCAGGCCGATTCGCGTCACCGGCCCAGCGAGACGCGACCTCACCAAGATACTGCGACACAGTATTGCAGAATTCGGCGACCAGGCGCGCCGGCGTCATCGGAGGCTTGTCGACGAAGCACCGAAAGATCTCGGGGCCGATGCAAACCGAGTCGGCGTGCAATCCATCGATGACATCCGGAAGAGCTGTTTTCTCCACCACTTGAAATGGAGCCGCAAAGCTCCAGTTGGCCCACCTGTGCACCAACCCCGACATCTGATCGCTTTTTATATCGACAACTCGGACGATATCACTGTCGGCGAATCTGTCGGCGGAGCTCTATGCCAAAGACCAGGACGAACAGGTCAATTGGGGCTTTGCCAGACTACGGGTCCATGACCTCAAGCACACCTTCGGCCGCCGGTTGAGAGCGGCAGGCGTATCGCAGGAGAGTTCAGGAATGCAACCAAAACCAGTTATTTTGCAAAATTTTATCGGGGCGCCCGTTGTCACGCATGCATAACGAAGCTACACGAATCAGGACTGAAACCCGCAAAACTCACGCACGCTATAAATCTCGTTGCCGCGGTCTTTATCACCTGCCAATAACCGTTTGAATAGGAATTCGCCACACACACGGACACTTCCAAAAAATAAGCACAATAAGCGAATTTTTGCTCGACACAATAAGCGAGCAATGCTAATACTCAATAAGCGAATATTCGCACAACAAAATAAGCGCCCAGCGATGCCTAGCCCCCAAGAAAAGCTCGCCGAATCCCTGGAAATTCTATACGAGCTGCAAAATCAGGGAACTGTGGCAATCCGCTCGCGAGACCTGTCGCGGACCCACCGGGAGCGTCTGGTTCAAAACGGGTTCTTGAAGGAAGTCATGAAGGGGTGGTACATCACTGCCCACCCGGAAGAAACCGCAGGAGAAAGCACAGCCTGGTACACGACTTTCTGGTCCTTTTGCGGGGATTACTTGGAAAGCCGTTTTGGGAAGGAATGGAGCCTTTCCCCGGAACAGTCGCTGATGCTGCATATCGAGAACCGGACAGTTCCGCGCCAACTCCTGGTCAGAGCGCGCAAAGGGCGCAATCACATTCTGGAGCTGCCGCACGGCACGTCAATTCTAGATGTGAAGGCCAGCTTGCCGAAAGTCGGTGATGCCGATGAGCTGGAGGGGCTGCGTCTTTTCGCACTGCCCGCCGCCCTGATCGAAGCAGGCCCGGCGTTTTTCGAGCGGCATCCGACGGATGCACGAGCGGCGCTCGCCATGCTACGCGATGTCTCTGCGGTCCTGGAAAAGCTTCTTAACGGCGGACACAGCGTTATTGCCGGGCGGCTCGCCGGGGGCCTACGGGATATTGGCCGAATTCGCCTGGCGGATGATATTGTCAGTACGATGAAGGCAGCGGGGTACAAGGTACGCGAAACCAATCCATTCGAACGTGCCGCACCTGCCGCGCTCGCGGCGCGAGAGCACTCCCCACATGTCGCACGCATCCGTCTGATGTGGCAACAAACGCGCGGCGTCGTTATTGAGGCGTTCCCGGAGCCGCCGGGGCTGCCACGGGGTAAGAAAGCCTTCTTGAAGCAGATCGAAGATGCGTACAAGGCCGACGCCTATCATTCCCTGTCGATCGAAGGTTACCGCGTCAGCGGCCCCTTGATTGAGCGTGTCCGGCAAGGCACGTGGAATCCCGATGCACGGGAAGAAGACCGCCAGCAGCGAGACGCTCTTGCAGCACGCGGCTACTGGCAAGCGTTCCAGGTTGTAAAAAGTAGTATCCAGCAAGTGCTGGATGGCGCCGCCCCTGCTGAAGTCGCCAACGATGATCACGGTCAATGGTACCGGGAGATGTTCGCGCCCAGCGCAACGGCTGGCCTTCTCAAACCCGGTGATCTTGCTGGATACCGCAACATACCGGTCTATATCCGGCGCTCGATGCATGTTCCGCCGAGTGCCGACGCCATCAGAGATTTGATACCCGCTTTCTTCGACCTCCTGAAAGACGAAGACCATTCGGCCGTTCGCGTGGTCCTGGGGCATTTCTTCTTCGTGTACATCCACCCTTACAGGGATGGCAACGGGCGCATTGGCCGGTTCTTGATGAACCTGATGCTGGCATCTGGAGGCTATCCATGGACGATCATCCCGGTGGAACACCGCAATGAATATATGGCGGCACTGGAGTCCGCCAGTGTTGACCAGAATATTGAGCCTTTTTCGGAGTTTCTTGCGCAGCTGGTGCGCAACAATATGGAAGGAAAAGACGCACCCGGCGTGCCAGAAACATAAAATGCGCAAACAGGCATGCTGTCGCTGACCAATTCGTGTTTTTTGCCCAAGAACGATAGCTTGGATAGTCTTGCCCCAGATTGCAGCGTCCCCTACCCTTGTGCCTTCTGAAAACTGGATCGGGCTGAAATCCTTGAAATTTCCTGGCGTTTGTTGAAGCATCGTCGGCATGCTGAATCGGTCGCTGGCAGTACTGAAGACGTTACGCTCTCTATTCCAGTCGCACCGACGATTGGCCCTCGAGAATTTGGCGCTGCGCCAGCAGCTCGCAATGCTCAAGTCGTCGGTGAAGCGTCCGCGGGCGTCCGCTCTTGACCGCCTGTTCTGGGTTCTGTTCGCAAAGTATGTAAACGGATGGCGGGCGATGTTGCACGCATTGCAACCTGATACCGTCGTGCGTTGGCACCGAGCAGGCTTTCGACATATTGGCGTTGGAAAAGTCGGCGCCGGCGCGTAGGCCGACCGCCGGTCGATCGCGAAATACGAAATCTCATCCATGAAATGCAGTCGGCTAACACTGGATGGGGCGCTCCACGAATCCATGGAGAACTGCTCAAGCTGGGCATTGGGATCTCTCAAGCCACGGTTTCGAAATACATGGCCCGTCATCCAAAACCGCCTTCTCAGACTTGGCGGACTTTTCTCGAAAATCACGTAGCGGACCTGGCCTCGATGGATTTTTTCACCGTGCCGACAGCAACGTTTCGTACGCTCTATGTGTTCTTAGTACTCCGCCATGACCGTCGCGAAATCGTGCACTTCAACGTGACCGAATATCCCACCGCCCGATGGACAGCCCAGCAGATCGTGGAAGCGTTTCCATTTGATACCCCGCCGCGCTATCTGGTACGTGACCGCGATCGCATCTATGGTGACGCTGTCCAACGACGGATCAAGAGCTTGGCTATAGAAGGTGTCCTTACAGCGCCTCGTTCGCCTTGGCAGAACTCATTCGTCGAACGCATGATCGGTTCCATTCGCCGGGATTGTCTGGATCACGTCATCGTGCTCAATGAGCGACACCTGCGCCGGATCCTTCGTGAATATTTCGGTTACTAAAATACGTGCAGGACGCATCTGTCGCTGAGCAAAGATTCGCCCCAGCCGCGCACTGTTGAACCGCCAGACTTGGGCAAAGTTACCGCATTTCCCTTTGTGGGTGGGCTACATCATCGTTACGGACGATTAGCGGCATAGACGCTTTGTTCGAGAATCGCCAAGGATGGGACTCGATTTAGTTTTCAGGATGGACAGCGGTTGAGATACCGCTGGAGACCAGGAAGGTGCTGCTCGGGCACCGCAATGGCGACATCACGTCGCACTACTCCACCCCAGAGATCGACGAACTGTCGGAGGCAGCCAAACGGGTTTGTGCAGTGTAGTCACGCAAAAGTCACGCAATGACTTTGCTGAAACGAGAAACGGCTTAGGAACCGAGGTTCTCTAAGCCGTTGAAGCCGTGAGGCTTTTTATTTGGTAGCGGGGGCAGGATTTGAACCTACGACCTTCGGGTTATGAGCCCGACGAGCTGCCAGACTGCTCCACCCCGCATCTGACGAGTGCGCACTCTACAGAAACCAGGCACATTTTTCAACCACCCTGACCGTTAACGGCTGCGCCCCGGCGTCCTAATCAACCCGAGAATGCGGCCCGACATGCACTCAACAGCGCGGCTGGGAACAGACCGAAGCCAAGCATTGCCAGGCCATTGATCGAGACAATCAACTGGGTATCCATCGACGACACCAGCGGGGCGTCATCGATCGGCTTATCGAAGTACATCACCTTCACCGCGCGCAGGTAGTAAAACGCCCCGATGATGGAGAAGAACACCGCGACGATCGCCAGCCAGACCATGTCGACGCTGATCACCGCGTCGAGCACGAACAGCTTGGCGAAGAAACCCACGGTCGGCGGCACACCGGCCATCGAGAACAGCACCAGCATCATCATGAAGGCAAGCCAGGGGCTACGGTCATTGAGACCCTTGAGATCGTGAATGTTCTCGGCATCGAGTCCCTTGTGGCTGATCATGGTCAGCACGCCAAAACCGCCGGCCGCCATCAGCGCGTAGACGATCGCATAGAACATCGCCGCGCCATATCCCTCCTCGGTGCCCGCCAAAAGGCCGAGGAAGATGAATCCAACATGCGAAATAGTCGAGTAAGCCAGCATGCGTTTGATGTTGGTCTGGGCAATCGCGATCACGTTGCCGAGTGCCATCGACAACACCGCGAGGATTATCAGCATGTCCTGCCATTGCGCCAGCAAGCCACCCATACCGTCGACCAGCAGCCGTATCGCGAGCGCAAACGCCGCGATCTTCGGGGCACTGCCGAGGAACAGGGTCACTGCGGTGGGTGCGCCGTGGTAGACATCCGGCACCCACATATGAAACGGCACCGCGCCAAATTTGAAAGAGACGCCGATCACCACGAAAACGAGACCGAAAACCAAAACAGTCTGGTCGGCCTGGCCGCTTTCGATAACCGCCGCGACCTCCGGGAAGCTCAACTGGCCCGTCGCACCGTAGATCATCGAGATGCCGTACAACAGCATGCCTGAGGCCAGCGCACCCAGGACGAAAAACTTCATCGCCGCCTCGGCGCCGGTCTTGGAGTCGCGATGGAAAGCGACCAGCGCGTAAAGACACAGCGCGAGCAGCTCGAGACCGAGGTACACGGTCAGGAAGTTGTTGGCGGAGATCATCACCAGCATGCCAAGCACCGCGAACAACCCCAGCACGTAGTACTCACCGCGGAACGTGCCCTGCTCTATCAGATAATCCTTGGCATAGACGAAGCCGAACAGCGTGACGAGCAGCAATCCGGTTTTCAGGACATCCGACATCGGATCGCGGATGAAGGCGCCGTCGAGGATAATCTCTGTCGCCGGACCCGCGGCGTTTTGAACCAATGCGATGGTGCCGATCAGTGCGGCCAGCGAGAGACCGTAGGTCAGCAGGCGGGTACGCTCGGTCAGAAAAAGATCGATCACCAAGATCAGACAGGTAGCCGCGAGCAAAAACATCTCGGGCATCACCGGCTGCAGGGTTGAGAAACTGTATTCCATACGGGCTTACCGTTATCGCGTCGGCGTAGTTGCCATGACGCTCAAAGTTTGGTGACGGCGATGTGCCGGACGAGATTATCGATCGAGACGTCCATCACCTCGATCAGCGGCGCTGGCCAGATACCGAGTACCAGCACCGCTACCGCCAGCGATGTCAAGACGAATGCTTCACGCTTGTTGATGTCCTCGAGGCCAGCGACTTTTTCTGAGCCGATCTCGCCGTAGATAACCCGCTTGACCATCCACAGGGTGTACGCCGCACCGACGATCAGGGTCGTCGCTGCCAGGAAAGCAAACCAGAAGTCGGCGCGGAAGCTGGCGAGGATGACCATGAACTCGCCGACGAAGCCAGACGTACCCGGCAGGCCCGCGTTGGCCATCGCAAAGAACACCATGAACGCCGCAAACCACGGCATGACGTTAACCACGCCGCCGTAGTCGCCGATTTCGCGGCTGTGCAGCCGGTCATAGAGCACCCCGACACACAGGAACATCGCCGCCGAGATGAAACCGTGTGAAATCATCTGGACCATGCCGCCCTGCAGGCCAAGTGCCGCGCCGCTGTCGACATCGCTGCGCCCCATGATCATGAACGCGACAAAGAAGCCGAGCGTCACGAAACCCATGTGGGCAATCGACGAGTAGGCAATCAGCTTCTTCATGTCCTGCTGGACCAGTGCCACGAAGCCGATATAGACCACCGCGATCAACGACATGCCGATGATCATCCAGTCCAACTCGTTACTGGCATCCGGTGTGATCGGCAGACTGAAACGCAGGAAGCCGTAGCCACCGATCTTCAGCATGATCGCGGCCAGGATCACCGATCCACCGGTCGGCGCCTCGACGTGGGCGTCCGGTAGCCAGGTATGCACCGGCCACATCGGCACCTTCACCGCAAAGGCCAGCAAGAACGCGACGAAGATCAGGATCTGCTCGGTCAGGCCGAGCTTAAGATCGTGGAACGCGAGGATATCCATCGACCCGGATTGAAAGTACATGTAGATCAACGCGACCAGCATGAACACCGAGCCCAGGAAGGTGTAGAGGAAGAATTTGATCGTTGCGTAGACCCGGTTCGGCCCGCCCCACACCCCGATGATGATGAACATCGGGATCAGCATCGCCTCCCAGAATACGTAGAACAGGATCGCGTCGAGCGCAGCAAACACCCCGACCATCACGCCTTCCATGATCAGGAAGGCCGCCATGTACTGCGACGGCTTGTATTGAATGACCTCCCATCCAGCCACGATCACCAGGATCGAGATGAAAGTGGTCAGCAGAATCAACGGCATCGAAATACCGTCAACACCGAGGTAGTAGTTGATACCGAACAGCGGGATCCAGGGTATCTTTTCGACGAACTGCATCTGCGCCGTGGCCGGGTCGAAGCCCGTGTACAGCGGTATGCTCACCAGGAACGTCAGCACTGCGAAGATCAACGCCAGCCAGCGCGAAACGTTCGGTGCCTTGTCGCCACTGCCAAGCACCAGGGCCCCACCCAATATGGGTAGCCAGATGATCGCGCTGAGAATCGGCCAATCTGCAGTCATGAGTCTGTCGTCTCTCGTCGGGACAATGCGCTTGCGGGCATCATTGCCACACCTTCTTTTAATTGATGCTCGCCACGCTCAACCACGCAGCACAAACCAGCCCAGCAATGCCAGCAGACCAATGATGATCGCCATCGCATAGTGATACAGCATGCCGGTTTGGATGTAACGGACCACTGATGCGAACCATCCGACCGAGTGCGCGGTACCGTTCACCGCGACGCCATCGATCACCGCGCGGTCACCGACCAGCCACAGGAACTTACCCAGCATCTTGCTGCCGCCAGCAAACACGGCCTGGTTGAACTCATCGAAACCGTACTTGCGATCGAGAATGAAATGCGCCCAGTCAAACCTGATCGCCAGGTCGCGCGCGATCTCCGGCTTCTTCGTGTAGACGAACCAGGCTGTCGCAAGCCCTGCCATCGCCAGCCAAAACGGCGGCATCATCATGCCATGCAGCATGAACGCGAAGGCACCGTGGTACTCGATCTGGCCAAGCGTGTCGCGCACCGCCGCGACGGTTAGCACGCCGTCAAAGAAATCGCCGAACACCATCGGACCGACGGTGAAGTAACCGATCAGCACCGACGGGATCGCCAGCAGGATCAGCGGCAGCGTGACGACCCAGGGTGATTCGTGCGGCTTGGGCTCGTCGTGCACAGGATGGTCTTCCTGGGTTTCTGCATCGCCATGCGCGTCGTGATCCTCATGATGCGGTTCAAAGTGACGCGGTCCCTCGCCATGGAAAACGAGGAAGTACATCCGGAAGCTGTACAGGGCAGTCACGAAAACCCCGGCTACCAGCAGTACGTAGGCATAGGTGGATCCCGGAATCTGCGAGAAATGCACCGCTTCGATAATCGCGTCTTTGGAGAAAAAGCCGGAGAAGCCCGGAAAACCGATCAGTGCCAGCGAACCGAGCAAGGCCGTCCAATGGGTGATCGGCATGTACTTGCGGATACCACCCATCTTGCGGATATCCTGGGCGTGGTGCATGCCGATAATCACCGAGCCGGCCGCCAGGAACAGCAGCGCCTTGAAGAAGGCATGCGTCATCAAGTGGAACAGTCCAGCGGCATAGGCGGACGCACCGAGGGCGGCGATCATGTAGCCGAGCTGAGACAGTGTGGAATAGGCCACGACACGCTTGATATCGTTCTGCACGATACCGATCAGGCCCATGAAGAACGCCGTCGTCGCACCGATCACCAGGACAAACGTCAACGCCGTTTCAGACATCTCGAACAACGGCGACATGCGCGCGACCATGAAGATGCCGGCCGTGACCATCGTGGCCGCGTGGATCAACGCAGAGATTGGCGTCGGACCTTCCATCGAATCGGGCAGCCAGACATGCAGCGGCACCTGCGCAGACTTACCCATCGCGCCGATGAACAGCAGGATGCAGACCACCGTCATCAACGACCAGGCGGTATCGCCGAACAGGGTGATCTCGGCGTCGGCTAACATCGGCGCCTTCTCGAAGACCTCTTTGTAGTCGAGGCTACCGAAGTACATCGCGACGGCAGCGATCCCCAGAATAAAACCGAAGTCACCAACCCGGTTCACCAGGAACGCCTTCATGTTGGCAAAGATGGCGGTTTCCCGCTTGAAGTAGAAACCGATCAGCAGGTACGACACGAGGCCGACCGCCTCCCACCCGAAGAACAACTGCAAAAAGTTGTTCGACATCACCAGCATCAGCATCGAGAACGTGAACAGCGCGATATAACTGAAGAACCGCTGGTAGCCTTCCTCGTGCGCCATGTAACCGATCGTGTAGATGTGCACCATCAGTGACACGAAGGTCACGACCGCCATCATCATCGCGGTCAGGTTATCGACGAGGAAGCCGATCTCCATGCGCAGGCCATCGCTGACCATCCAGACATAGACACTTTCGTTATAGACCGGCGCCCCTTGGAACGCATGCAGATACAACACGTAGAGCGAAAGGGCGCAGGAGATACCGACACCGAGAATCGTCACCGTGTGCGCGCCGGTACGCCCGACCTGATTGCGGAACAAGCCGGCGATGATCGCGCCTACCAGAGGCGCCAGAACGATGGTGAGGAGTATTGCTTCCATCTCTAGCCTTTCAGGGTATCGAGGTCGGCGACGTTGATCGTGCGCCGGTTGCGGAACAACACAACCAGGATCGCCAATCCAATGGCTGCCTCAGCGGCAGCAACCGTCAGGATGAAGAACACGAACACCTGCCCGGCGGTATCACCGAGGAAGTGTGAAAAGGCGATGAAGTTGATGTTGACGGCGAGCAGCATCAATTCGATGCACATCAGCAGCAGGATTACGTTCTTTCGATTCAGGAAGATACCGGCGACGCTAAGCGAGAACAGGATAGCGGCGACGATCAGGTAATCGGACAGTGCAATCATGTCGGTTACCCCTCCGAATCCATCTTGATCACGCGGAGACGGTCTTTCGCCTTCACGTTGACCTGCTTACCCGGATCTTGGTACTTGGTCTCGGGGCGCTTGCGCATCGTCAGGCTGATCGCCGCAATGATCCCGACCAGCAGAATCACGGCAGCAATCTCGAACGCGTAGAGGTGTTCAGTGAACAGCGCCAGACCGAGCTCTTCGGTGTTGCTGTAATCCGCTGGTTTGGCCGGCGGCGGCGCGACAGACGCGAGGCCAAAGCGCTGCGGCCCGACCACGACAATCAACTCGACAACCATCGCCATGGCAACCAGGATCGCCACAGGCGCGTTACGCACAAACCCCGCTCGCAGCTCGGCGATGTTGATGTCGAGCATCATGACGACAAACAGGAAAAGCACCATGACCGCGCCGACGTAAACCAGCACCAGCGCGATCGCCAGGAACTCTGCCTCGGCCAGCATCCACAGTCCGGCGCTGTTAAAAAAGGCGAGAACTAGCCACAGCGCGGAATGGACCGGGTTTTTCCGGGTAATGACCATAACGGCTGCGCCGACCAAAAAAACGGCGAACACGTAAAAAAGGAACTTCTCAAAAGTCATGCTGTGTCTGTCCCCGGCTCAGCGCACGCCTGCTTGGGCGGCCCTGTCAGCCGCCAGCTGTTGTTCGTATTTGTCACCGATGTCGAGCAGCATCTGCTTGGTCATGATCTGCTCACCGCGGTTTTCGAAGTGGTACTCGTAGACCCGCGTCTCGACAATCGAATCCACCGGGCAGGACTCTTCGCAGAATCCGCAGTAGATGCATTTGAATAAATCGATGTCATAGCGCGTGGTCCGGCGCGAGCCGTCGTCGCGCGGTTCGGCTTCAATCGTGATGGCCAGCGCCGGGCAAACTGCCTCGCAGAGTTTGCACGCAATGCAGCGCTCTTCGCCGTTCGGGTAGCGGCGCAACGCATGCAGCCCGCGAAAACGTGGCGAAACCGGCGCCTTTTGTTCTGGGTATTGCAAGGTGAACTTGCGCGAAAAGAAGTAGCCGCCAGTGATACTCAACCCCTTGAGCAGCTCAAACAAGAACAGGCTGCGGATGTAATTCGTGATCGTCTTCATCGTGTCCGCCTCAGTTGAACCACCACGGCATCTGCGCGACGCGCATCACCGCGACCACGACGATCCAGACGATGGTGATCGGGATAAAGACCTTCCAGCCAAGCCGCATGATCTGGTCGTAGCGATAACGCGGAAAAGTCGCGCGAAACCAGAGGAACAAGAACATGAAGAAGAAGGTCTTAATCAACAGCCAATGGAAGCCGTCGTCGAGTAGAAAAACACCTTCCGACCAGCTGTTTGGTAACGGCGACAACCAGCCGCCGAGAAACAGCAGCGCGCTCAGCGCGGCGATCAGGATCATGTTGGCGTATTCGGCGAGGAAGAACACCGCAAAGGTCATACCGGAGTATTCGACGTGAAAGCCCGCGACAATCTCCGATTCGCCTTCCGCCACGTCGAATGGCGCTCGGTTGGTCTCGGCCACTCCCGAAATGAAATAGATCAGGAACAGCGGCAACAGGGGCAACCAGAACCAGTGAAACAGCCCACCGTCCTGCGCATTGACGATATCGCCCAGATTCAGGCTGCCAGCTGCAATCAGGACGCCGACCAGGGCGAAACCCATCGCGATCTCATAAGACACGATCTGCGCGGCGGAGCGGATCGAGCCGAGGAAGGCGTATTTCGAGTTCGATGCCCAACCGGCGATGATCACGCCGTAAACGCCGAGCGACGTCATTGCCAGGATGTAGAGCAGCCCCGCATTGACATCCGCCAGCACCAGACCGGCGTCGAACGGAAATACCGCCCAGGCCGCCAGCGCCGGTCCGATCGACAACATCGGCGCGATCAGGAACAACAGCTTGTTGGCGCCGTTCGGGATGATGATCTCTTTGAACATCAGCTTGACCGCATCGGCGATCGGCTGGCCGAGACCCCACATGCGTTTGCCGAAAAAACCAACGCGGTTTGGGCCGTTGCGGACCTGCATGTAGCCGATGATTTTTCGCTCGGCGTAGGTGTAGTACGCGACCAACACCATAAGCGGGAGCATGATCGCGACGATCTTGATCACGATCTGGATGACTACGGGAAGCGCTGTCCAAAGTTCAAGCATGGGACCCATCCGTCAGAGCTTCTCCACGGTTATGGCACCAAAGCCCGGGCCAAGTTGTTCGGAACCCGGCACCGCGGTCGGCAACCAGACACAGCCATCGGGAACGGCCTCGTCAATCGCCGCGTTGAGTTCAGCGCTGTGGTCACCCTGGGTAATCCGGATCGCACCCTGGTCCTCGATGCCAAGCCGCTGAGCCGACGCCGGACTGATCCGTGCACCGTTGCGCCAGGCATCCGGGGTTAGTTGCAACGCATGCGCACGGCGCGTGACCGCATCCACGGCATACATCGGCACACCACCGATGCGTTCCCACTCGGCATTGGCGAGCATCGGCAATGAGGCATCGGCACGGCCGAGCGCGTTGCTGGGCGCCATTCCATCGCAGCGTGCCAGCACCTCATCGCGCACCTCGGTGGAATCGATGTAGTCGAAACCGTCGACATCGGTGAGATTGCCCAGTACACGCAGGACTTTCCAGGCCGGGCGCGCGCCACCTTGCGGCGCCGCCACGCCTTTGAAGCTCTGCGGCTGCGCACTGAGATTGACAAAGGTCCCCGAGGTCTCGGCGTAGGCCGCGATTGGCAGCAGGATATCGGCGTGCTCGGCCAACCAGGGTGAGAGGTAGGCGCTCAGCGCAACTACTTGCCCTGATTGCAGCGCTTTACCCATCAGCGCCGGATCTGCCACGTCGCGCTCGGGCTCGAAACCAACCGTCAGAAAGGTGTCCAAGCCACCGATCATCATGTCCCTGGCGTTGGCGCCTGGCGATTCGACCAGCGCGCCGCCGGTGTCGCGGTGAGGCACCGCGCCGGCCATCCAGCCACCGGTGTCGTTGCTACCGAGCCCGACAAAACCGAGGGTGATGCCGGCGCTGCGCGCGATACTGTCGGACAGCGCGCGCAACACCGAAAAATCGGGGTGCATCTGCGCGGCCGTGCCGAGCAACAACGTGCCCCGCTCGGCGTTTTTCAGTGTGTCGGCGATGGCTTGGTGCGCTTGGTCGGCGACGACCGCGATACCGGCTGTATCGGCACCCAACGCCGCGGCGACACCAGCGAGTTCTCGCACCATTGCCGAGGGCGTGCAGACAACGTCGACATCGAGTTCGAAATTAAAGTCGAAGGCAACCGGGTTGATCGCCATAACCTGCCCACCCTCGCGCTGTGCCAAGCGCACACGGTGGTTCAGCAACGGTTGGTCTTTACGCAGCCAAGACCCGACCAGTAGCACCGCATCCGCCGATGTCAGGTCGTCGAATGATAGCCCCAGCCACGGCAGCACCGGGTCGGCGGCATCGCCGCGGAAATCCTGCTGGCGCAAGCGGTGATCAATGTTGGGGCTGCCGAGGCCGCGAGCCAGCTTGGCGCTCAGGTACTGCTCTTCGAGCGTCGCGCTTGGCGATACCAATACGCCCAGGCGTGGCGGGGCAGTATCCTTCAGCGCTTTCGCGGCCGCCTGCAAGGCGTCCTGCCAATCGACTTCGCGCAATTTACCGTTCTCGCGCAGCATCGGCTGAGTCAAGCGATCGTCACTGTACAACCCCTGATAGCTAAAGCGATCGCGATCAGAGATCCAGGTCTGGTTGACCGCGTCATTCTCGCGCGGCACCACCCGCATCAATTTATCGCGCCGGACGTGGACATGCAGATTGCTACCAACGCCGTCGTGTGGCGCGATGCCGTCGTGTTCGGACAGCTCCCAGGCCCGCGCCTTGTATCGCGCAGGTCGGGAGGTCAAAGCACCCACCGGGCACAGGTCGATGACGTTGCCGGAGAGTTCTGATGAGACACTGTGCTCGATGTAGACCCCGATGCGCATGTGCTCGCCGCGCCCGGTCGCACCCAACTCACGCAGCCCGGCGATTTCTCCGCCAAACCGCACACAACGCGTGCAGTGGATGCAACGGGTCATGTCGGTCGAGATCAGTGAGCCGATATCCTCATCGCGCACGACGCGCTTGCGCTCGGTGAACCGCGAAACATCACCACCGTAGCCCATCGCGACGTCCTGCAACTCGCATTCGCCGCCTTGATCACAGATCGGACAGTCCAGCGGATGGTTGATCAGCAAGAACTCCATCGTGCCCTTTTGCGCCTCGCGCGCCAGAGGGCTCTTGGTAAATACCTTCATGCCATCGGCTACCGGCGTCGCGCAGGCCGGCAGGGGTTTCGGTGCCTTTTCGACTTCAACCAGGCACATCCGGCAGTTCGCCGCTACAGACAGGTGCTTGTGGTAACAGAAGCGCGGCACGCTGATACCCGCTGCGTCGGTCACCTCAATCAGCATCTGCCCGGGCTTCGCCGCAAGCGACTGACCGTCAACCTCTATCGTAATGGTTTGATCGTCTGCCATTTTTCGCTTGGTTTCTTCTCAGTCTCGGCTATTGCGTGGTGCCCGCGGCACCAAATTCTTGGCGCGACATCCGGTCGCTACTGTTGCTTACACCATGCACTTCTTGTGGTCGATGTGGTACTGGAATTCATCACGGAAATGCTTGATGAAACCGGCCACCGGCATCGCCGCCGCATCGCCGAGCGCGCAAATCGTGCGGCCCATGATCTTTTTTGCGACGTCGTCGAGCAGGTCGAGGTCTTCGTTGCGGCCTTTACCGGTCTCGATCCGGTTGACCACGCGATGCATCCAGCCCGTCCCTTCCCGGCACGGTGTGCACTGGCCGCAAGATTCCTCGTAGTAAAAATACGAGATGCGGTCCAACACCTTGACCATGCAGTTGGTGTCGTCCATCACGATGACCGCGCCAGAACCCAGCATCGAGCCCGCTTTGGCGATCGCGTCGTAGTCCATGGTGAGATCCATCATGGTCTCGCCAGGCAACACCGGGGCCGAGGATCCTCCCGGGATAACCGCTTTGACGGGCCGACCATCACGCATTCCACCGGCCATTTCGAGCAATGCGCTAAACGGCGTGCCAAGCGGCACCTCGTAGTTGCCGGGCCGCGCGACATTACCAGAAACCGAAAACAATTTTGGACCGCCGCTGTTTTCACATCCGATCTCGCGGAACCAGTCCGCCCCCTGACGAATGATGTCGGGCACCGACGCCAGGGTTTCGGTGTTGTTGATCACCGTCGGGCGGCCGTATAGCCCGAACATTGCCGGAAACGGCGGCTTGAAGCGTGGTTGGCCTTTTTTGCCTTCCAGCGATTCGAGCAATGCGGTCTCTTCACCGCAGATATAGGCGCCGGCGCCGAGGTGGGTATGGATGTGGAAATCAAACCCCGAGCCCAGGATGTTGTCGCCCAACAGACCCGCTTCGCGCGCCTCGGCCAAGGCATCTTCGAAGCGCTCGTAGGGTTCCCAAAACTCGCCACGGATGTAGTTGTAACCGGCGGCTGCACCGATCGCATAGCCGCAAATGATGATGCCTTCGATCAGCGCGTGTGGGTTGTAGCGCAGGATATCGCGGTCTTTGAAGGTCCCTGGTTCGCCTTCATCGGAGTTGACCACGACATATTTATCCCCCGGCGCCGTGCGATTGATAAAGCTCCATTTCAAGCCGGTTGGGAAACCCGCGCCGCCACGACCCCGAAGGCCGGATTTCTTGACCGCCTCGATGATGTCCTCTTGGGGCATTTTTTCGGCGATTATCTTTTTCAGCGCCTCGTAGCCACCCTCGGACTGGTAGGTATCCAGCCGCCAGGGGCGGTCTTTGTTGAGTGTTCGAAAACAGACTTCGTTCGCCATTGCGCTACTCCAGTCCGTCCAGAATCTGATCGACCAATTCTGGCGTGAGATTCTCGTAATAGGTGTGACCGATCTGCATCATCGGCGCGCCGCCGCAGGCGCCAAGGCATTCAACCTCTTTCAGGCCAAACTTGCCATCGCCGGACACTTCGCCGAAACCGATACCGAGGCGGTTACGCAGGTGCTCGAGGATGTTGTCTGAGCCGTTGATCATGCACGACACGTTGGTGCACAGGCAGATCTTGTGCCGGCCCATTGGCTTGTGTTCGTACATCGAGTAGAAGGTGGCAACCTCGTAGACCGCAATCGACGGCATGTCGAGGTAATCGGCGACCTTGTCCATCAGTTCTCGGGTCAAGTAGCCGCCATTCATGTCCTGCACAACGATCAAGGCGCCCATGCAGGCCGACTGTTGCCATCCCTCGGGATATTTTGCGACCCAGGCGTCGATCTCTGCCCGGATCTCTGGCGAGAAAAGGTGGTCCTTTTCGTCGACCTTGCTGACGCGCACCATAGGTTCGCTTCGCATGCTCATCGATCAATCTCTCCGAAGACAACGTCCATCGTTCCGATGATCGCGACCACGTCGGCCAACATGTGGCCGCGCGCCATTTCATCCATCGCGGCCATGTGTGAGAAGCCCGGCGCACGAATTTTCAATCTGTACGGCTTGTTCGCACCATCGGAAACGATGTAGCAGCCGAACTCACCCTTCGGCGCCTCGACAGCCGCATAGACTTCCCCGGGCGGCGGGCAGTAGCCTTCGGTGAACAGCTTGAAGTGATGGATCAGCGCCTCCATGTCATCCTTCATGTCGGCACGTTTCGGCGGCGAAACCTTGTGGTCGTCGATCATCACCGGACCGGGGTTTTCACGCAGCCATTGCACGCACTGTTTGACGATGCGCGCGCTCTGCCTGAATTCCTCGACCCTCACCAGATACCGATCGTAGCAATCGCCGTTGGTTCCAATCGGGATATCGAAGTCGACCTGATCATAGGCCGCATAGGGTTGTTTTTTACGCAGGTCCCAGGCTACCCCAGAGCCGCGTAGCATCGGGCCGGTGAAACCCAACTGCATCGCCCGCTCTGGCGTTACCACGCCGATGCCAACGGTGCGCTGCTTCCAGATCCGGTTGTCTGTGAGCAGCGTTTCATACTCGTCGACCAATCCCGGAAAGCGATCAATGAACGTCTCGATGAAGTCCAACAAGGAACCTTCGCGCGCCTCATTCCGCCGCTTCGCCTCCGCCGCACTGCCAAACTGGCCATCGTCGTAGCGTGGCATTTGGTCAGGCAGATCACGGTAGACGCCACCCGGCCGGTAATAGGTCGCGTGCATGCGCGTACCAGAGACCGCTTCGTAGCAATCCATCAGGTCTTCACGCTCACGGAAACAGTACAAAAACACCGTCATCGCGCCGACGTCGAGGGCGTGCGTGCCGAGCCACATCAGATGATTCAGGATGCGGGTAATCTCGTCGAACATCGTGCGGATGTATTGCGCCCGCAGCGGGGCTTCAACACCCAGCAGTTTTTCGATCGCCCGCACATAGCCGTGCTCGTTGCACATCATCGACACGTAATCGAGTCGATCCATGTAGCCGATCGACTGGTTGTAGGGCTTGCTCTCCGCCAGCTTCTCGGTTGCCCGGTGCAGCAACCCAATGTGCGGGTCGGCCCGTTCGATGACCTCGCCGTCCATCTCCAACACCAGGCGCAAAACGCCATGCGCTGCCGGATGCTGCGGGCCGAAGTTCAACGTGTAGTTGCGAATCTCGGCCATGGCTTCAGTCCGTTTCCTCAGTGGTAGGGGCCGGCTTCGAGCCGGCCTCGTAGCGGCTGTCCTCGCGGATCACACGCGGCACGAGCGTGCGCGGCTCAATGCTGACAGGCTCGTAGATGACGCGTTGCTTTTCCGGGTCGTAGCGCATCTCGACCTGGCCGATCAGCGGGAAATCTTTGCGGAACGGGTGCCCGATGAAACCGTAGTCGGTGAGGATACGGCGCAGGTCTGGATGGCCGGCGAACATAATCCCGAACAGGTCAAAGGCCTCGCGCTCGAACCAGTTGGCCGCCGGCCAGATGCCGACCACCGAATCGACGATCGGCCGGTCGGCGTCGAGAAAGGTCTTTACGCGAAGTCGAACGTTGTGGGTGACCGAAAGCAGATGGTAGACCGCGGCGAAACGGTTCTTGGGATCCATTTCGGGAATATCCTGCGTCGCTCCGCGCCCGAAGCCACTGTTTGCCGCCCCCGTCGTCACCCATTCCGAATCGCCATAAGTGGCGTAGTCGACGCCGCAGACGTCGATACATTCCTCGAACGCCAGCGCGCGCGTCTCGCGCAACAGGCGCATAACAGCCAACAGCTGTTCACGGGGGACGCGCAACGTCAACTCACCGCGGTCTCGAGACCAGGAGCAGTCTGCAAAGTCTTCGAGGTGCTCTTCGAGCGCTTCCTCTAGTTCGTCCAAGCGATCTTCCGGGGTCATCAGGATAATCCAGCCTGCCTATCGGGCGATGGTGTTGGTTTGGCGGATCTTGTTTTGCAACTGCAGAATGCCCCACAGCAACGCCTCCGCAGTCGGCGGACAACCCGGCACGTAAACGTCCACCGGCACGATGCGATCACAGCCACGCACCACCGAGTAGGAGTAGTGATAGTAGCCGCCGCCGTTGGCGCAACTACCCATCGAGATCACCCACCGCGGTTCGGCCATTTGGTCGTAAACCTTGCGCAGCGCCGGTGCCATTTTGTTGACCAGCGTGCCGGCAACGATCATCACGTCGGATTGTCGGGGGCTCGGTCGAAAAACCATACCGAAGCGGTCGATGTCATAGCGGGCTGCTGCGGCGTGCATCATCTCCACCGCGCAACAGGCAAGGCCAAACGTCATGGGCCACATCGAGCCGGTACGAGCCCAGTTGATCACCCCATCCAGCGACGTCGTGAAAAAGCCTTTTTCCAGGACCCCTTCTACTCCCATTCCAGCGCCCCTTTCTTCCACTCGTAGATGAAACCGACCACCAAAATGCCGAGGAAAATCATCATCGCCCAGAAACCAGCCATGCCGATCTGATCGAGCACGACTGCCCATGGGAACAGAAAGGCGATCTCCAAATCGAAGATGATGAACAGGATCGCCACCAGGTAGTAACGCACATCGAACTTCATGCGCGAGTCTTCGAATGCCTCGAAGCCACACTCATAGGGAGAATTTTTTTCGCTATCGGGTCGGCTCGGCGACAGTACAAAGCCGAGACCAATCATCGCCGCACCGACGGCACTGCCGATCACGATGAAGATCAGGACGGGCAGGTAGTTTTCCAGCATGACGTGCCTTCTCCAGGGATGCCCTTGCAGGGTTTCCGGCGGTGGGACCGGTTTTCAGGTAGCCCGGAAGCATAGCGACGCGACGTCCCCAGTGTCAAATCGGAAGCTGCGAGTATCTTCTTGTTTTCTAAGGCTAAACCATTGCTTTCATAGGCATAAAAAAACGGTATCGCAAGCTGCGCTGCGATACCGCCCGATTGGTGCCGAAGGCCGGACTCGAACCGGCACGGCTTTCGCCACTACCCCCTCAAGATAGCGTGTCTACCAATTTCACCACTTCGGCTTGTTTGCTGGCCCCTGGCGCCTATTCTGGCACCGTTGGAACATCCGTCGTTGCCTCGGCTGGCGCTGTCTCGACCGGAATGCTGGGAATGTCCTGCGCAGCGGGAGACTCTGGCACTAACGGCAAATCAGTCAACGGCGGCACATCTGACTCGGGAACCACCAATGGTGGCGGGGCGACCCCCTCCATCAGCGTCTCAGGCTCGTTGGCCTGCATCGCGAAGTAGGCCAGCGCCAAGCTGGTTACAAAAAAGACCGTCGCCAGGATCCCGGTCGTTCGACTCAGGAAGTTTGATGCGCCTCGGGATCCGAAAACTGATGCCGAGGAGCCGGAACCAAAAGCGGCGCCCATATCCGCGCCTTTGCCGTGCTGCATGAGGATCAGCGCGACCAGACCGATGGCCAGCAGCAAGTGGACGACAACCAGGATACTCTGCATGACTTAGCTGCCTCTCGCTCAGCGGTTTGCCGCACTGCATACGGCGAGGAAATCGGCTGGCTTAAGCGACGCGCCACCGATAAGGCCGCCGTCGATGTCGTCCCGCGCCATCAGATCAGCCGCATTCTTGGGGTTCATACTGCCACCGTAAAGCAACCTGACCGCCTCGGCGACCGCCGGGTTATTCGCCGCCAGCCGGCCGCGGATGAAGGCGTGGACCTCTTGCGCCTGCTCGGGCGAGGCGGTTTTTCCGGTGCCAATCGCCCAGACCGGCTCGTACGCGATGACGCCTTCACCGACTTGCTCGATACCGCAGTGCTCAATCACCGCATCCAACTGCCGCGCCACGACTTGCTCGGTGATTCCCTGCTCCCGCTCTTCGAGGGTCTCACCGACACAGAGGATCGGCACGATGCCCGCTTTGCGCGCGGCGACAAACTTCTCCGCCACCAGCGCGTCGCTCTCCCCATGGTAGGCGCGGCGCTCCGAGTGGCCGATGATCACGAAGTGACAACCGAAGTCTGCCAGCATCGCACCGGCGATCTCGCCGGTGTAGGCGCCGGACTCATGCACTGAGAGGTCCTGACCACCCCACTTGATCGCAGAGCCTTGCAGGCTCTGTTGGGTGTCGGCGATCAAGATCGCCGGGGCGCAAACGGCGACCTCCGCGGTTGTAACCTGGCCGAAATCGGCCTTCAGTCCATCCAACAGGGCAGCGACGCTCGCACGCGAGCCGTTCATTTTCCAGTTTCCCGCGACCAGTGGCTGACGCATCTTCAACTCCGATAAAAACAGGCGGCGTAGCTTAGCGGCGCGCGGCCGTCAACGCAATGTCGGCGGTGCGTTCAATGGGTCACGGAAGCGCGTACCACGTCGGCGATGGTATTTGCCTTGGCCGCCACCAGTCCGGCTTCACGACCCTCAACCATGACACGGATCAGCGGTTCGGTGCCGGACGGCCGGAGTAAGACACGGCCCTCGTCCCCCATCGCCTGCTCAACCGCCTGAACGGCTTCGGTGACCGCCTTGTGGTGCATGACATCGGCCGGCCGGGCATTGCCCAGCGGGACGTTGATCAACTCTTGGGGAAACTTCCGCATACCGGCGCGTAACTCACTCAGCGGCTTGCCGCTGGTATTGATTTCGGCCAACACCTGCAACGCCGACACGATCCCGTCGCCGGTGGTGGTGCGATCCCGGCAGATGATGTGTCCCGACGCCTCGCCACCCAGCGTCCATCCCATCTCGGTCAGTCTTTCAAGAATGTAACGATCACCGACTTTGACGCGCTCGAAGCCAATACCAAGGTCGCGCAAAGCGACTTCGAGACCGAGGTTGCTCATCAGCGTACCGACGACTTTGCCATCGATCCCGCCGTTGCGCAGTCGCGATTGCGCGATCACATAGAGAATCTCGTCACCGTCGACGATCTCTCCTTTGTCATCGACCAAGATGACCCGGTCGCCATCCCCATCCAGGGCGATACCCAGATCAGCGCCGTTGACGCGGACCGAACTCGCCAGGGCTCGCGGCTGTGTGGCACCGAAACCGTCATTGATGTTCAGACCATTCGGCTCGGCACCAATCCGGATGACGTCCGCACCGATTTCCTCCAGCACCGACGGCGCGATGTCATAGGTGGCGCCGTGCGCGCAATCGACGACCAGCTTCATCCCCCTGAAATCCAGTCGCGACGGGATCGTGCTCTTGCAGAACTCGATGTATCGGCCCCGCGCGTCCTCGATTCGCTTCGCCTTACCGAGTTCCCTCGAACTGACGGTCGTCATTGGCTTATCGATCTGGGCCTCGATCGCCGACTCGATCGCGTCTGGCAACTTGCTCCCTTCGGCGGAAAAGAATTTGATGCCGTTGTCTTCATGCGGATTGTGCGAGGCGCTGATGACGATACCGGCGCTCGCATGGAGGGTGCGCGTCAGATAGGCAACCGCCGGCGTGGGCATCGGGCCGAGCATGCGGATATCCACGCCGGCCGCCGCCAACCCAGCCTCCAACGCCGCCTCGAACATATATCCCGAGATGCGCGTGTCCTTGCCGATCAGTACCTTGCTACCTGGCCCCGTGCCCAGCACCTGGCCCGCGGCCCACCCCAGTTTGAGCACAAATTCGGGATTGATCGGGCCCTGCCCCACCCGACCGCGGATACCATCTGTGCCGAAATACTTTTTTTTCATCCTAATCGTCCTCAGGCGCAGCGGCATCAATATCCGCGACTGCCCGCCAAATCTTCAATGCGTCGACGGTGGCAGCGACGTCGTGCACCCGTATGACACGCGCGCCTCGCTCGGCCGCCAGCACCGCAGCGGCCACGCTGCCCGCCAGACGCTCATCCACGGGCCGCCCGGTCAGCGTACCCAACATCGATTTTCTCGAGATACCGACCAGGACCGGTACGCCGAGTGCTTCAAACCGCTGCAAACCGCGTAGCAACTCAAGGTTGTGTCGCAGGGTCTTGCCAAAACCAAAACCGGGGTCGACCAACAATCGGCCACGCGCCATTCCGGCATGCTCACAACGCGCCAGGCGGTCACCGAGATAGTTGAGAATATCGGCAACCACGTCGTCATATTGAGGCGCCGTTTGCATCGTGCGCGGCTCGCCTCGCATATGCATCAGGCAGACTGGCAAACCCGTTGCCGCCGCTGCGCTCAATGCATTGACACCGCGCAAGGCATTCACGTCGTTGATCAGGCCTGCACCCGCGGCCGCTGCCGCCGTCATTACCTCGGCCTTGCTGGTATCGACCGAAACCGGGACATCAAACGCCGACGCGATCCGTTCAATCACCGGCATGACGCGATCCAATTCCTGTTGCAACGGCACGGCCCGGGCGCCGGGCCGGGTTGACTCGCCACCGACATCGACAATCGCCGCCCCCTCGCCGATGAGACGCTCCGCCTGGCGAATGGCCGCCTCGCCGCCGACATAGCGCCCGCCGTCGGAAAAAGAGTCAGGGGTGACATTGAGGATCCCCATGACTTGAGGACGAGCGAGGTCCAGTGATCTTCCAGCACAGTCGAGAAGCATAAAAACTCGCAGACACAAATAAGGGCCGGGCAGCATCGCGCCACCCGGCCCTCCAAAATTATGCCAGAAGGGGCACCTGAATAGGTGCCCCTCGTGTCAGGTCAGTGCTGTCCGGCCGGGCCGCCGATTGGCGATTCACCTTCGGTGGCTTTATCCGACTCGGCGCCCGTTCCACCACCTGGCTTGGTCGACGAGTCGTCGTCCCACCCTGCCGGTGGACGCGGGTCCCGCCCTTCCATGATGTCGCGAATTTGATCGCTATCGATGGTTTCAAACTTCATCAGTGCATCGGCCATGGCATGCAGCTTGTCGAGATGATCCTTGAGGATCTGCTCCGCACGATCGTAGTTTCGATCGATAAATGCGCGGATTTCCTCGTCAATAGCGTGCGCGGTGTCATCAGACAGCGCCTTGTGCTGCGTCACACTGCGACCCAGGAATACCTCGCCTTCATCCTCGCCGTACGCCAACGGTCCCATGCGCTCAGACAGGCCCCACTTGGTGACCATGTTCCGTGCAATCTCGGTGGCCCGCATGATGTCATTCGATGCGCCGGTGGTTACCGAGTGTCCGCCGAAGATCAGATCCTCAGCGATGCGGCCACCAAACAGGCTGGAGATCTGACTTTCGAGATGCTCCTTGCTATGGCTGTAGCGATCCTCTTCCGGCAGGAACATCGTCACGCCGAGCGCGCGTCCGCGCGGGATTATCGATACCTTGTAGACCGGATCATGCGACGGCACCTTCAGGCCAACGATGGCGTGACCGGCCTCGTGATAAGCCGTGAGGCGCTTCTCACTCTCCTTCATCGCCATCGACTTGCGCTCAGCGCCCATCATGATCTTGTCTTTGGCCTTCTCCATGTCGTCCATGTCGACGAGTCGCTTGTTGGCCCGAGCGGCGAACAAGGCGGCCTCGTTGACCAGGTTGGCGAGATCAGCGCCCGAGAAGCCCGGCGTTCCGCGTGCAATGAGCGATGGCTTGACGTCGTCGCTCAGCGGCACCTTGCGCAGATGCACTTTGAGGATCTGCTCACGGCCGAGAATATCCGGCAACCCAACGACCACCTGGCGGTCGAATCGGCCGGGGCGCAACAGTGCCGGATCCAGGACATCCGGACGGTTGGTGGCGGCGATCACAATGACGCCCTCGTTCCCTTCGAAGCCATCCATCTCGACCAGCAGCTGGTTGAGGGTCTGCTCACGCTCGTCGTGACCACCCCCCAGACCGGCGCCGCGATGGCGACCCACCGCATCGATCTCGTCGATAAAGATGATGCACGGCGCGTGCTTCTTGGCCTGCTCGAACATGTCGCGCACCCGCGACGCACCGACACCGACGAACATTTCGACGAAGTCTGAGCCGGAGATCGTGAAGAATGGCACCTTGGCCTCTCCGGCGATCGCCCGGGCAAGCAGCGTTTTTCCGGTACCGGGCGGACCGACCATCAACACGCCCTTCGGAATCTTGCCGCCGAGTTTTTGAAACTTCGAAGGGTCCTTGAGGAAATCGACGAGCTCTTTGACCTCTTCTTTCGCCTCTTCGCAGCCGGCGACGTCGCCGAAGTTAACCTTGACCTGATCTTCGGTCAGCATGCGCGCCTTGCTTTTCCCGAACGACATCGCGCCCCGACCGGCACCGCCCCCCTGCATCTGTCGCATGAAGAAGATCCACAGCCCGATCAAGATGAACAACGGGAACCAGTTGATCAGGATTTGCCAGAGAATAGACGGCTGTTCGGGCGGCTTCGCCCGGATCTCAACGCCCGCCGACAATAGGTCACCGACCAGCCCCGGATCGTTTGGCGACTCGGTGGCGAAACGGCTACCAGAGGTCATTACGCCGTCGATCCGACCATCTTTGTAGATCGTGACGGACGCCACGTTTCTGCTGTCGACTTGCTGGAGGAATTTCGAATAGGAGATCTGCGGCGCCCCGGTTTTCGGCGTCGTGAAGCTATTGAATACGGTCATCAGCACGACAGCGATGATGACCCAGAGGACGATGTTTTTTGCCATGTCGTTCACGACGAGTCCCTCTTGCCCCGCAGGGCTCTGTGGTCCACCCAAACGGGGTCAGACCGGCAATTTCAAGTTAAGGCGATATTCACCTTTATTCAGATTCTTGGGAAAACTACTACGAATGATAGTTCCCGGCTACCAGATAAACCTCACGGCTATTGGCCCGCGATGCTTGCGGCTTGCGCGTGACGACGCGGCCGAACTGGCTTTTTACATCGCGCACCCAGTCATCGAAGCCCGCGCCGTGGAACACCTTGCAGACCAATCCGCCGCCTGAGCGCAGTCGGCCACGACAAAAATCCAGTGCCAGCTCGCAGAGGTACATCGCGCGCGGCTGATCGACCGCGGCCACGCCACTTACATTGGGGGCCATATCCGAGATAACAAGGTCGATGGTTCTCCCGACCAATGCCGACTCGAGCGCCGCCACGGCTTCGTCCTCACGAAAGTCGCCCTGGATCAGCGTCGTGCCCGGTAGCGGGTCGATCGGGAGGAGATCGATGCCGATCACGACGCCCTGCGGCCCGACCAGCTGTTGAGCGACCTGCAGCCAGCCGCCGGGCGCAGCGCCAAGATCAACGATCACCTGGCCCGGCCGAATAAGGTGATCTTTTTCCTGTAATTCCAACAATTTGTAGGCAGCACGGGAACGGTATCCTTCGCGCTTTGAGCGCTTAACGAAGGCGTCGTTTAGATGCCGTTGCATCCAGCGATGACTGCTTTTCGAACGTCCCACACCCTTGACCTAGCTTCCCTGGGTTAGCCCCTGAAGTATGCCATCAGCCTCCAGCGACTGCCCGACCGTCGACCGACACACCTGCGGTGACACGCGAGCCCCGGTATAGTGTCCGGGTGTTTTCGAGAGCGCGACTGCGATGAGCCTGTCCCCGAACCAAAAACGCCACCTGCGCGGTCTTGGCCACCACCTGAAACCGGTGGTCATCATCGGTCAGCACGGCCTCCGCGACAGCGTCATGGCCGAGATTGAACTCGCCCTGGACTCTCACGAACTGATCAAGTTGAAGATTGTCGCCGACCGCGACCTGCGGCTGGAACTCGGTGACGAGATCGTTGCCCGCACGGGCGCCGACACGATCAACCGCATCGGCCAGATGCAGGTGCTGTTCCGGCGCAACGCCGAAAAGCCAAAGGTCGCTTTACCATCACGCTGAACGCTCACGCCACCCCCAGCACCCCGTCATAGACACCCTGATAGCGCGCCACTGAGCTCGCCCAGCTGCGTTCCTGTTCGACAAACACCCGACCGGCATCACGCATCCGCCCCCAGCTCTCACGCTGATCGAACAGATCAGCGACGACCGCCGCGAACGCCTCTGCATCGCCGGCACGAAACAGACGACCGGTCACGCCGTCTTCAATCAACTCGCGGTGACCGCCAACGTCCGAGGCCACCAAAATCCGGCGCTGAGCCATCGCTTCCAACGGTTTCAGCGGCGTCACCAGATCCGTCAAACGCATCCGATGACGGGGATAGACCAGCACGTCGACCAGGTCATAGTAGCGAGGCACTTGATCGTGCGGGACCCGGCCGGCGAAAACCACTGCATCCGCAAGACCCAAGGCCGCTGCCTGCGCCTTCAGGTTGTCAGCCTGCGGGCCACCGCCGACCAACAACAGCATCAAGTCGGGTATGCGTTGGCGCAGCTGCGGCAACGCTGCGATGGCCAGGTCGAGTCCCTCGTAGGCGTAGAAAGAACCCAGAAAACCGATCACCGGCCGATCGAGAATGCCCAACTCGGTCGCCAACACTCGGTCATAACCGGCAGTTTCACCGAAGCTGTTCACATCGACCGCATTGGGTATCACGGTAACCCGCGATGCCGGCACGCCACGTTCAACAATGTCTTTTCGCAGGCCCTCGCAGATACAGGTGACAGCGTCGGCGCGACGGAAAACATGGGTCTCCATGGCGCGCGTCAGTCGATAGCGCAAGCTACCAGCCTGGGTGGTGCCGTGATCAACCGCGGCGTCTTCCCAAAACGCGCGACATTCGTAGACCACCGGCAGACTGTGTCGTCGGCCGGCCGATAATGCCGCCAGGCCATCCAGTGCCGGCGAATGCGCATGCAACACATCGGGGCGCTCGGTCTCGATCAGCTGGTCGAGCCGACGCGACAAGCCACGTGCGACATCGAGCTGACCGAGGACCGGCAAGGCACTCACGAACCCCGCTTGTTTCGGCGTACGGTGAAATACCAGGCCGTCGACTGATTCCGGGTCTGGACCAGGTTCCGGGTGTTTGCTGCCCGTCACATGGACGGTTTGCCACCCCAGGGCCTGTTGCTGACGGAGAATATTGCGCGTGCGAAAGGTGTAGCCCGTGTGCACCGGCAGCGAATGGTCCAGCACATGCAAGACTTTCATCGAATCGACCCCCACCAGGCGCTATTCGTAACGCACCTCGAGGATTTCGAACTCATGCGTACCGCCCGGTGCTTCGAGGGCGACCTCGTCACCTTCGATCTTGCCGATCAGGGCACGCGCGACCGGCGACGTCACCGATATCTTGTTGTGCTTGATATCGGCCTCATCGACACCCACGATCTGATAGGTCTTTTCAACGTCGGTGTTTAGATCGAGCACAACGACGATCGCACCGAAGACCACTTTGCCGCCGGCATCGAGGCTGGAGACATCGATGATCTGCGCATGTGACAGCTTCGCTTCGATATCTTTGATACGGCCCTCGATGAAGCCTTGTTGTTCGCGCGCGGCGTGGTACTCAGCGTTCTCCTTCAGGTCACCGTGCGCTCGCGCCTCGGCGATCGCGGCAATCACTGCCGGACGCTTGACGGTCTTGAGTTCGCTGAGCTCGACACGGAGTCGTTCCGCGCCGGTTTTCGTCATTGGGTGCTTTTCCATCGTGCAATTCCTCGGCGGTTTAGCTCAGCTGTGTAGTTCTTGCAGACTGGTCACGTTGAGTTCATCGGGCTGCTGCAAGGCCAGCACCGCCGCCTCCGCGCCAGAAATCGTCGTTGTATAGCTCACTTTGTGCTGCAAAGCAGCGCGTCGGATCGACGCCGAATCGATAATCGCCTGTTTGCCTTCGGTTGTGTTGATGATCAACACGAAGTCACCGTTCTTGATCATATCAACGATGTGTGGCCGACCTTCCTTCACCTTGTTGACGATGCTGCACTCGATACCGGCGGCGGTGATCGAGCGGCAGGTTCCACGGGTACCGGCGATCTCAAATCCCAGGGCATTTAGCTGACGCGCAACATTGACCGCCCGCTGTCGATCAGCCTCGCGCACCGACAACAGCGCACGTCCCTTGCGGGGCAACGACACACTGCCGCCCTCATTGGCCTTGCCGTAGGCCTCACCAAAGGTCTTGCCGACACCCATCACCTCGCCCGTCGATTTCATCTCCGGACCGAGCAAGGTATCGACACCGGGAAACTTGACGAACGGAAACACGGCCTCCTTGACGTAGTAATTGGTCGGGATGATCTCGCCGTCGATACCCTGGTCTGCGAGGGTTTGACCAACCATGCAGCGTGCGGCGATCTTGGCCAATGGACGACCCGTCGCCTTGGAAACGAACGGCACCGTGCGTGATGCGCGAGGATTCACCTCGAGCAGATAGATGTCATCGCCCTTGATCGCAAATTGCGTATTCATCAATCCGACCACCTTGAGCGCATGCGCCAGCCGGCGGATCTGCGCGCGCATGCGGTCCTGCACCGCGGCACTCAGGGTGTAGGGGGGCAACGAGCAGGCAGAATCACCCGAATGCACGCCGGCCTGCTCGATATGCTCCATGATGCCGCCGATCAACACGTCCTGGCCATCACATATCGCATCGATGTCGACTTCGATGGCATCGTCAAGGAAGCGGTCAAGCAGCACGGGAGACTCATTCGACACCTTTACGGCTTCGCGCATGTAGCGGCGCAGATCATCTTCGTCATGGACGATTTCCATCGCCCGACCACCGAGCACATAAGAGGGGCGCACCACTAACGGGTAGCCAATCTCGTCGGCCAGTAAGACCGCCTGTTCGGCCTCGATGGCGGTGCGGTTCGGTGGCTGCATCAGGCCCTCACGCTCGACCAGATGCTGGAACCTTTCCCGATCCTCGGCCAGATCGATGGAATCCGGCGAGGTACCGATAATCGGCGCACCGGCGGCAGCGAGGTCCTCGGCCAGCTTCAGCGGCGTCTGGCCGCCGTATTGCACGATGATGCCTTTCGGCTTTTCGCGTTGCACAATCTCGAGCACATCCTCGAGTGTCAACGGCTCGAAGTAAAGCCGGTCGGAGGTGTCATAGTCGGTCGACACGGTCTCCGGATTGCAGTTGACCATGATGGTCTCGTAGCCATCGTCGCGCATCGCGAACGCCGCATGCACACAGCAATAGTCGAACTCGATACCCTGCCCGATCCGGTTGGGCCCACCACCCAGCACCATGATCTTTTCGCGGTCAGAAGGGTCGGCCTCGCACTCTTCTTCGTAGGTCGAGTAGAGATACGCCGTGCTCGAGGCAAACTCGGCGGCACAGGTATCAACCCGCTTGAACACCGGGTGCACGCCGAGCTCGTCGCGGCGGGCACGGATCGTGGCTTCGTCTACACCAAGCAGATCAGCGAGCCGCTGGTCGGCAAAGCCTTTGCGCTTCAAGCCGCGCAGCCGCACTTCATCGAGTGCGTCCAGTCCCTCGGCGGCCACGCGTTGCTCGTCGCGCACCAGGTCTTCGATCTGAACCAGGAACCACGGATCGATCTTGGTGTGTTCAAACACTTCCTGCAATGACAGCCCAGCACGATAGGCGTCCGCCAGGTACCACAACCGAACAGCACTCGGCTGCCTGATCTCTGAGACGATCTCGTCAAGCGCGTCGTCACCGGCTATCGAAACGACCGGATCGAGGCCCGCCATGCCGGTTTCCAAACCGCGCAACGCTTTCTGCAGCGACTCCTGGAAAGTCCGGCCAATCGCCATGACCTCGCCGACCGATTTCATCTGCGTCGTCAGGCGGGCATCGGCCTGCGGGAATTTCTCGAACGCGAACCGGGGGACCTTGGTGACGACATAGTCGATCGAGGGCTCAAACGAGGCCGGGGTAACCCCGCCGGTGATCTCATTGCGCAATTCATCCAGGGTATAGCCGACGGCAAGTTTGGCGGCGACTTTGGCAATCGGAAACCCTGTCGCCTTGGACGCCAACGCCGAAGACCGCGACACGCGCGGATTCATCTCGATAATGATCATCCGCCCGTCATCGGGATTGATCGCGAACTGCACATTCGAGCCGCCGGTATCGACGCCGATTTCACGCAGCACCGCCAACGAGGCATTGCGCATGATCTGATATTCCTTGTCGGTCAGGGTCTGGGCCGGGGCGACAGTGATCGAATCGCCGGTATGCACCCCCATCGGATCGAGGTTTTCGATCGAACAGACAATGATGCAGTTGTCCGCACGGTCGCGAACCACCTCCATCTCGAACTCTTTCCAGCCCAGGATCGATTCTTCGATCAGCAACTCGGAGGTCGGCGACAGGTCCAGCCCACGGGCACAGATCTCTTCGAACTCTTCGATGTTGTAGGCGATACCGCCACCGGAGCCGCCCATCGTGAACGAGGGTCGGATAATGGTCGGAAAACCGATCTGCGCCTGGACCTGCAGCGCCTCTTCCATCGAGTGGGCAACCGCTGAGCGCGGCATATCCAGTCCGATCTTGCGCATTGCCTGGCGAAACAGGTCGCGGTCTTCGGCCTTATCAATGGCTTCCCGGCTGGCGCCAACCATTTCGACGCCAAATTGTTCCAGCACGCCTTCGCGGACCAGATCCAACGCGCAGTTCAGCGCTGTCTGACCACCCATCGTCGGCAACAGCGCGTCCGGGCGTTCTTTCTCAATGATCTTGGCAACGGTGCGCCAGGTGATCGGTTCGATATAGACCGCATCGGCCATATCGGGGTCGGTCATGATCGTGGCAGGGTTGGAATTCACCAGAATGACCCGGAAACCCTCCTCCTGCAGCGCCTTACACGCTTGGGCGCCAGAGTAATCAAACTCGCAGGCCTGACCGATCACGATCGGTCCGGCGCCGATGATCAGGATGCTCTTTAGGTCGCTTCTTTTCGGCATGGTTTTGGTCTATCCGGCGTCGTTCATCGGCACGCGTTGGTTGCAGTCTGCGGCAAGATTGTCTTCAGTCGCCAGCCATCAGTGCGATGAAATGATCAAAAACCGGTGCGACGTCATGCGGACCGGGGCTTGCTTCCGGATGGCCTTGAAAACTGAACGCCGGTCGATCAGTGCGGTGAATACCCTGCAGCGAGCCGTCGAACAACGACTTGTGCGTTGGCTGCAGATTGTCTGGCAACGAATCGCCGTCGACCGCAAAGCCGTGATTTTGACTGGAAATCATGACCGCACCGGTCTTCAAATCCTGCACCGGATGATTGGCACCATGATGGCCGAATTTCATTTTCACGGTGCGCGCACCGGACGCCAGTCCGAGCAGTTGATGACCGAGGCAGATGCCGAACGTCGGTAGGCCGCGGTCAACGATCTCGCGGATCGCCGCGATCGCGTAGTCACAGGGTTCCGGATCGCCGGGGCCGTTCGACAGGAACACCCCATCGGGCGACAGCGCCAAGACATCTGCGGCAGGCATTTGTGCCGGCACCACGGTAACGCGGCACCCCCGGTCGACCAGCATGCGCAGAATGTTCCGCTTGATCCCATAGTCGTAGGCGACCACGTGGAAGCGGGCATCAGCGGGATCGGCCGTGCTGTGCCCTTCACCCAGCACCCAGGTACCTTCCGTCCAGTGGTAGCTTGCTTTGGTCGAGACTTCACGAGCCAGATCCATTCCCTTCAACCCGGGGAAAGCCCTGGCGGCCTGTAGCGCCTCGGCGGGATCGGTCTCGCCCGCCATCAAACTACCGTTTTGCGCACCCTTCTCACGCAAAATCCGCGTCAGTCTGCGGGTGTCGATACCGGCGATGCCGACCACCCCCCGCTCGGTAAGGTAACTGTCCAGGGCTTGCTCGCTGCGGAAGTTGCTGGTCAACAGTGGCAAATCGCGGATGACCAAGCCGGCCGCGTGTATCGTCGTCGACTCTTCATCTTCTGCGTTGACACCGGTATTACCGATGTGGGGGTAGGTAAGCGTGACGATCTGGCGACTGTAGGAGGGATCGGTGAGGATTTCCTGGTAACCGGTCATGGCCGTGTTGAACACCACTTCGCCGGTCGTCAGTCCTTCTGCACCAATCGAAAAGCCGTGAAATTCACTGCCGTCTTCGAGTACCAGTATCGCCGGTTTTGTCATTGTCTGCGCGCGCAAAAGGACGGTGGAGATCGGCCTTTGGCAACCCCCGCCGGTTAACTTTTCAGCCTGTTGTGTGGTGGATCCGCAACGCCGTGTTGCGGTGCGCCATATTACGGCAAGGGCGCCGCGGCTGTCCATGACCGGGAATGCACCGGCGCAACAATTTAGCCGTCAGTCGGTCAGTTCAGACAGCCTGCTGGCGAGCCCAGGCGGCTATCGCATTTGCATCGACCGCGCCAGACATTCGCGCCACCTCGCGACCCTGGTGGAACACCATCATCGTCGGGATGCTGCGGATGCCGAACTGCGCAGCAAGTGCCTGCTGTTCCTCGGTATTAACTTTGATCAAGCGGAAATCCGGCTCCAGCATCGCGGCCGCCTGCTCGAAGGCCGGTGCCATCATTTTGCAGGGCCCACACCAGGGTGCCCAGAAGTCCACCAGCAGCGGCAGTTCGCTCCGCGAGAGCTGGCGCTGGAATGTCGCTTGATCCGCTGCCATCGATCGCCCGGCAAATAGCGTTGCCTTGCACTTTCCGCACCGCCCGCCCGCGCCAAGGCGTTCCTCGGGCACCCGATTAACCCCGCCACATTGGGGGCAGACCACATGTCGACTGTTGGCCACCTTGCGTTCTCCCGATACCACGCCTTATTCGCAGAGATGGGGTCGAATGCGCTTTGCTTCAAGGCATGCCGGGCGACTTGCAATTTTTTCCGCTCGACCGCATGTTGCGGCCGTTAACGCGAGCCCGCTGCGAGGATCTTATGGCCAATTCGCCCTACATCGTCGACATCGACGAAAGCAACTACCAACAGATTGTTATCCAAGGATCGCATCAGGTACCGGTTTTGGTGGATTTCTGGGCCAGTTGGTGCCAACCGTGCCAGATGTTGATGCCGGTCCTCGCCCAGCTTGCCGATGCCTATCAAGGCCGTTTTATGCTGGCCAAAATCAATACCGAGGAACAACAGGCGATCGCCAGCCAGTTTGGGATTCGCAGCATTCCAACGGTAAAGCTCTTTGTCGGCGGGCAACCGGTTGATGAATTTGCCGGCGCCCTGCCCGAATCCGAGATCCGGGCATTCCTCGATCGACACCTGCCCCGGGCGTCGGACGACACAGTAACCCAGGCACAACAACAGCTGCTGGCGGGTGATGTCGAGACCGCATTGGCGCTGCTGGACCAGGCGGCCATCGACGATCCATCGAATCCCCGAGTCGGTGTTACCCGTGCCCAGGTCCAGGCCGCTTCCGGCGACCTGCAGGCGGCAGAGGCGACGTTGCAGGCATTGCCGGCCGAGGCGCAGGACAGCCCTGAGGTCGCGCGCCTGCGTGGTCAGCTGTTCTTCGACAAGATCGCCGGGCCAGATCTTTCATACGATGCCGCAAGCGCGGCCGTCGAGCGGGCCCCAGACGATGTGTCCGCCCGTTATACGCTCGCCGCGATGCAGGTGATCGAGGGTGATATGGAGGCCGCCTTGGAAAACTTTCTTGCCGTGATGCAAAAAGACCGCAGCTACGCCGACGATGGTGCGCGCCAGGCATTGCTGAAAATCTTCGAGATGTTGGGTGACGACCCAATAGTTGCGCGCTACCGTGCTCGCATGTTCAACCTACTGCACTGATGACCGGAGCCACCATGACACCCGAACAACGCACACAGATTGAGGCTGCCGCATGGCGTACCCTGGTCGGCCATCTGCAAAAACGTACCGATGTGCAAAACATCAATCTGATGATCGAAGCAGGTTTTTGCCGCAACTGCATGTCGCGGTGGTTGGCCAACGCCGCCACGGCGATCGATCAGCCACTCGCTGAGTCGGCGGCTCGTGAGTGGGTTTACGGCATGCCGCATGGCGAATGGAAGGCCAGGTATCAGGAAAAAGCGACCGACGAACAGATGGCGCGCTTCAACGCCATTACACCGGAGCAAACCACAGAGTAGCGGATTTACAGGTGGACGACGATCAGTTCAAAACCGGCTGGATCGCCGTTACTTCTGCACCGTCGGGCAACACACGCCAGGCCACCTCGCAGTCACCCAGATGCATCCCGTAACGGCGACCTGGTTCAACGCCACGTCGATAGGCCGGACGCGGGTCCAGCGCTATGACGTCGGTAATCAGTTGCCGCACGGCATCACCGTCGGGCAAATCGCGAAGGGCTTGCTCTGCCGCCGCTGAGAACAGAACCGCTAGCCGGCTTTCCGGCGCCTGCGCAGCGAAGCCGCCACGCGCGTCTGGCTTGCAGTCTGCGTATGGCAAGTAGGGTTTGATGTCGATCACCGGCGTGGCATCGACCAAGTCAACGCCACTCACGCGCAGCCTTAGCGGGGCCTGTCGAATCTCGATCAGTCTCACCACCGAGAGCCCTAGATGATTGGGCCGGAATGGCGCTCGGCTCGCGAAAACGCCTACCTCGATATTCCCGCCAAGGCGCGGTGGGCGAACACGCGCCTGCCAACCCTGCTCAACACAACGATCGAATTGAAACGTTATCCAGATATGGGAAAACCCATCGAGGCCTTGCAACATGCGCGGGTCGTTGAACGGTGGAAACAGTTCGATTTCACCAACGGCGGTTTCGATCAGACCTGATTGCCGCGGCGTGCCGAACTTCTCACCGAACGGTGAATGCATGATCCCGATCGGCTCGATCTTGATCGTTTGGTTGAGATGGTCACGCATAGATGGCAATTGTCACGCAATTCCATCGAACCGCCTACCGGCGTGCCATCACCCCGTCGTTTAGCCGGACAAACGGACCGGCCAGCGCCTGTCGGTTACCGCCCGGAGCGCCGGTGACCGGCCAATTGGTTGCGGCGCAGGTCGATTTGCTGATTGAAAAAACGGATCAGCGCGTTTTCATAACCGCAGTCACCGTCGGGGCCGATCTGTTCCAACCTGGTTTGCAGGAACTCGATTTCCTCTTGCAAGCGGGTCTTCAACCGCGCCTGCTGATCCACTGCCGAAACCCGATCTGGGGCAAAGAACAGCGCCTGCGCTATAGATTCTCTTTTCATCATTGCCGGAGTCTAGGTGCCGAAGATGAAGCTGATATGACAGCGCATGTGGCAGTGGAATATGTCCGCGCTTCAATCTTGGCGCAGAGAATCGTTGACCGCGATGGGTGTTGGAAAACGACGCACGACGATGAACGAAGAGACCAGGAACGTTAGGAGGGTTGCGAGTTGGATCAGATAAGATGCCTCGCGGCCGATCACCTGTTCCTCGAAGGCCAACACCGCCAAAAGCAGCGAAAACTCGCTCATTTGACCCAGCCGAAAGCCCACCTCTCGCGAACGCTCAGTCGACTCGCCCGTCTTGACCAGGAGGTATTTGAAAATCGGCGGTTTGATAACCAACAGCACACCAGCCAACAAGACCGCGGGGAGCAATAACTCATCAATGACGCCGAGCTCGAAACCGGCGCCGAGGGAAAAAAAGAACAACACCAGAAAGAAGTCGCGTAATGGCTTGAGGCTCTCGGCGATAAACAAAGCTATCGGACTCGTCGCCAACACGATACCTGCGATGAACGCGCCGATCTCGGCAGACAGCCCCAGCACGGTCGCCAACTCCGCCATCCCAAGACACCAGCCAATTGACATCAGGAAGATGTATTCCTGAATCTTGTCGAAGCGCCGGATTAGCCGAATCAGCACCTGCCGCTCAAATACCCAGGCAAACAAGATCAGCAACGGCAGCGCGATCAGCAAACGAAGGATGTCGACCAGCGGCAGACCATCGGCGGCCCCACCCTGCACGACCAACAACAACACGATAGCCAACAGGTCTTGGAGCAGCAGGATACTTATGATCACTTCGCCCGTACGCTGATGGTGCAGGATCGTCGCTGGCAATAATTTCAGGCCAATGATGGTGCTCGAAAAGGTAGCCGCACCGCCAACCAACAATGCCTCGATGATCGAGAAACCGAACGCCTGGGCAATCCCAAACCCGACCGCGAAAAAGACCACTGAGCTGAGCAGCGCCACTTTTGTCGTCTTGACGACCATCCGCAGCAGTTCCTGCGGCTGTAGGTTAAGACCGAGCAAAAACAGCAGAAACACGATGCCAAACTCTGAAATGCTACGGATCAAATCGGGATCGGATACGAGTCCAAGTACCGACGGGCCAAACGCGACGCCGAGCAGGATGTAGGCAATCAGCAAGGACTGACGCGCGGCAAGCGCCAACGTGGCTACCACCGCGGCGCCAGTAAAGACCAGGAAAACCGTGTAAACGAAAGGATCGGTTTGCATACAGGGTTTCGAATGTAACCGATCCGTACAACGAAAGTACGAGCGCTTGCCGATCAGCGGTGAAGCACCCGCCCGAAAGCGGGTGCGGCACAGGTCAGTCGACTGCGCTGAGCTTTTTACCCTTGGCTTCGGGAATCAGGCTTTGCTGGGCCTTCTTGCCGAGACGACAGTGGGAGGTCACTTCGCGGCCATCTTTCCGCGTATAACCCGCCACCCAGCGACAGCTCGTGTCGGTGTTGCAGACCGATTCTGAAAGCCCCTGACAATGACTGGCCGCGCCAGCCGTATTGATTGACAGGCAGATGGCACCGACGAGGGTAGCAATGAAGATGCGAGCAGATTTCATAATGTTCTCTCCTTAGAACGAAAAGGCATCGATCCTGATGCCGCGGTAAGTCTAGCCAGCGAGGCGTGTGTTAGGCAAGCGGGTTCGCGGTGACTGCCCGGGCCTGGCGATGGCTAACGTGGACAGCTGCCCACCTCGCAGCGCTTCCCGTCGACCCAGATAGCCCCCTCGAGCCGGGCACTTTCAAACCGCGCACCACCGATTCGCGCACGGCTCAGATCGGCGAAAGACAGATCAGCATTCCGCAGATCCGCATTCGTTAGGTCGACGTGCCGCAGGTTGGCCCCTTTGAGTACGGCCTGCTCGAGCCGCGCGTAGGACAAATCTGCACCGCTCAGGTCGACATAGCGAAGGTCGGCTCGATACAGATCAGCCTCTACCAGTATGGCGTCGGCCAGCGCGGCGTTAGCGAAGGTCGCACCCGCCAATGCAGAGGATCGCCAATCGACACCGGTCAATCGACAACCATCGAATGCCGCCGCCGGTTCTGGTGCCGCGGCACAATCAATCGGCCGAGACTCAGTCTGGTCGCCGGCAAAATAAACGCCAGAAATCAACGCAGCGATAATGAGTAAGGCGATCAGCATTGCCGGCCAGGCACGCCGGCCCTCCTTGGTTTCGCCTTCCGGGGCGTCGATCGAATCGCCGTCGTCCCGCATCTGCAGCGGTACCACTTCAGCGACGCTACCCAAGCGCTTCCAGGTCTTTCGGTCAGCACTCACTTCATCATCCAAGCCGAGTTTCTCCTCGAGCACGAAATGGCGCACGCGCATGCTGCTGTAAGGGCCGCGGACCGCGTTGCCACGGCGCACGAACCATTCCAGACCACTCCCTTTCGCCTTGTTTGATGCCATTGTGTCCCCACACACCCGGTCGCTGGATTTATCGGCCAAACGGCCGATATCTTGCGCGTATACCTCTCGGGCCTCGATACGCGGTGAAAATCTCAACGACACTGCAACCTCTGATCGACACGAGCCAACGCTCGATACCGGCATTGCTGCAGCAATTGAAGGTCGGCCAACAATTGCCCGCCAAAGTGCTCGCGCAGGTCCAGCCCGGCCTGCTGCGCCTACAGTTGGCCTCCAGCATCCTGTTGGCGCGTAGCCAAGTCGCATTAGAGGCCGGCACCCAGCTCAGACTGGAGGTCACCAAGCCCTTTCCGGTCCCGGAGCTGAAAATATTGCGGGAGCTTACCCGCCAGCAGGTCCGCGAGCAGGTGGTACGAAATGCACTTCCCCGGCAGCTGACACCGGCTGAAACGCGTCGAACCGCTGCAACGATGGCAGATCGCCCTGCCAACAGCCGCGCCAATGACGTGATGAAGCAGTTCGCCGGCATCCAACGCGATGCGGGCATTTCTGTCAATCGGCTCAGCCCGGCGCAAATCCAGCGCGCCGTAGCGATCAGCGGCGTGCTGCATGAAGCACGCCTCGTCAGTGGCCAGCCGTTGGATGCTGGCGACGGCAAATTCCGCCTGCTCCAGCTCCTCGGCCAGCTGCAGGGCCTGCTCGCGACAGGCAAACCGGCCACGCCAACCCTCGGCAACAAGAGCGACGCCGCATCACCGCCTGGCCAACGCGTCGATGCCGGCGACAGCCTGATATTGCGGTTGCTCCGCCTGGTTGAGGGCTCGGTGTCACGAATACAGTTGCAACAGGCCACCGCGCTGCCTCAAGACGACGGACAACGACAGGCCTGGCAACTCGACCTGCCACTGCGGCTCGGTCAGGATACGCAAGACGCGATGCTCAGGATTGAGCGCGAAGCAGCGCACGAGTCCGAAAATGGGGAATCCACCTGGGCGGTTAATCTGGCCTTCAAATTCGACACAATCGGCACCCTGCAGTGCCGTATTGCGTTGAACGGCGAGCGCCTGTCGGCGACGTTCTGGTGTGAACAGGCGGCGACGCAAGCTCGCCTCGAGCAACGTCTTCCGACCTTGCAGAGCGCACTGGAAGCCCAAGGGTTTGAAGTCGTCCACCTCGCGGGTGTACTCGGCGACCCGCCAGAACCGCTGATCGCGGTCCCTATGCCTGACAGCTTGCTTGATGAGCGTGCGTGACGTGCCAAGCAAATCAGACACTTCACCCCCTATCCGCGGCACACCCGATATCGCGGTGGCACTCCACTACGACGGCAGCAATACCCCGCGGGTCACCGCGAAGGGCGAAAAACAGCTGGCCAAACAGATCATCGATGCGGCCGAACAGGCCGGGATACCCCTGTACCCGGACCATGATCTGGCGATGGTACTGGCGCAAATACCGCTGGGCGAGGAAATCCCGAACGAACTCTACAAGGCGATTGCCGAGGTGATCGCGTTTGCTTATCTACTGGCAGGCAAAGTACCCGAGGGCTTCAGTCCCCGGGATGAACCAAACTCCGACAGCTAATCAGTGCGCGAGGATCTGGCTCAGGAACAGCTTGGTCCGGTCAGACTGGGGATCGTTGAAGAACGGCTCAGGCTCGTTCTCTTCGATGATCTCGCCACCATCCATGAAAATCACGCGATTGGCGACGGTCTTGGCAAAACCCATCTCGTGGGTGACACACAACATGGTCATCCCGCTCTCAGCCAGCGATATCATGGTGTCGAGCACCTCTTTGATCATCTCAGGATCGAGTGCCGACGTCGGTTCGTCGAACAACATGATGCTGGGATTCATGCACAGGCTGCGCGCGATGGCGACGCGTTGTTGCTGGCCGCCAGACAACTGCCCGGGATACTTCTTGGCCTGCTCGGGGATCTTGACCTTTTCCAGGTACTCCATGGCGACATCTTCGGCGTCCCTGCGCGGCATTTTGCGCACCCAGATCGGCGCCAGGCAGCAATTCTCCAGGACGGTTAGATGCGGGAACAGGTTGAAATGTTGGAACACCATGCCGACTTCCCTTCGAATCTGATCGACGTTCTTGACGTCGTCGGTAAGCTCGGTGCCGTCGACAATGATCTCGCCTTTCTGGTGTTCCTCGAGCCGGTTGATGCATCGGATCATCGTCGACTTCCCGGAACCGGACGGGCCACAGATAACGATGCGTTCGCCTTTGTGGACACTGAGATTTATGTCCTTAAGAACGTGGAACTGACCGTACCACTTGTGAACATGGCGCAGTTCGATCATCAGCTCGTCCGATACGGCAAGATTGGGATTGGTGTCAGACATCATTTGCTCCTGGGCTCAACGCTTGTGCCCTCTGTATAGCTTTCTCTCCAGCGACATGCTGTACCGCGACATGCCGAAGCAGAATACCCAGTAAACCAGGGCGGCGAAGACAAAGCCCTCGACGGCGTAACCGAGCCAGTTCGGGTCGGTCAACGCAGACTGAATCATCGCCAGGAGATCGAACAGGCCGATGATCAGGACCAGCGTGGTGTCCTTGAACAGCGAGATAAACGTGTTGACGATCCCTGGGATGACCAGCTTGAGTGCCTGAGGCAGGATGATCAGACCCATGCTCTTCCAATAGCTCAGACCAAGTGCCTGGGCCGCCTCGTACTGGCCTTTCGGAATCGCAGCAAGACCCCCTCTAACGACCTCGGCCATGTACGCGGACTGGAACAGCGTGATGCCGATCATCGCGCGCAGCAGCTTGTCGAAATTGGTGCCCTCCGGCAGGAACAGCGGCAGCATCACTGACGACATAAACAGTACGGTGATCAGCGGGACGCCGCGCCAGAATTCGATGAAAATGATGCAGACCGATCGAACAATGGGCATTGTCGAGCGTCGACCAAGGGCTAATAACAGGCCGATCGGGAAGGACGCCGCCATACCGATCGATGCCAGCACCAGGGTCAGCGTGAGCCCGCCCCAGCGGCTCGTCTCGACGTGTTCCAGGCCGAAAACGCCCCCGGAAAACAGGTAGAACGCGATGACGGGGTAACCAAAGATGACGAACGCGCCGAGCCACAGCTTGTAGCGAAAGCGCTCGATAAAAAGCGGGATCGCCAGCGCAATGATCAGCAGGGCAGCGAGGTTTATTCGCCAGTATTCGCTTTCCGGATACAGGCCGTACATGAACTGGCCGAAGCGGACATTGACGAAGACCCAACAGGCGCCACCGCTGTCACAGGCATCGCGCGACGTGCCAACCCAGTCGGCATCGATGAATGCCCACTGCACCAATGGCGGGATGGTGATGTACACAAAATAGAGGGCGACGATGGTCAGCAGCGAATTCGACCACGACGAGAACAGGTTGCTGCGCAGCCAACCAACGGCGCCGACACTGGTCGATGGTGGCGGGAGGTCTGGATGCGGCGTATGAGTGGACATATTACCTTATCGCTCGATCAGTTGGATGCGTTTGTTATACCAATTCATAAACATCGAGATCAGCAGACTGATCGACAAATACACAGCCATGGTCATCGCGATGACCTCGACCGCCTGGCCGGTCTGGTTCAGGGTCGTGCCGGCGAAAACGCTGACCAGGTCGGGATAGCCGATCGCGGTCGCCAGCGATGAGTTCTTGGTCAGGTTAAGGTACTGGCTGGTGAGCTGCGGGATGATGACGCGCAGGGCCTGCGGAATAATGACCAGCTTCAACGTCTGGGTCGGCTTCAGCCCCAGTGCACCCGCTGCCTCAGTCTGGCCATGGCTGACCGCCTGTATGCCCGACCGCACGGCCTCGGCGATGAATGTGCCGGTATAAATACTGAGCGCCAGCGTCAGGGCTGCCAGTTCCGGGATGATCTCGATGCCACCGCGAAAGTTGAAGCCCTTCAGTTCCGGGTACTCGAGATGCATCGGCATGCCGGTAAACAAAAACACCAGCAACGGTAGGCCGAGGATCAGTCCCAAACCGGCCCAGCCCGTCGGGAACTGCTGACCGGTGGCTTCCTGGCGCCGATGTGCCCAGCGCGCGATCATCACAACCGCGACGATGGCGATAAAAAATGCAATCCAAACAAACCCGAATCCGTCTTCGGCCAAGGGCTTGGGCATAAACAGGCCACGGTTGTTCAGGAACACCGACTCGCCAATCACCAGGCTGTCTCGCGGGCGCGGTAATGGCTGCAGCACGGCGAAATACCAAAACAGGATCTGCAGCAACAACGGAATATTGCGAAACGTCTCGATGTAGACGGTCGCCACACGTGCAACCAGCCAGTTCTTCGACAACCGTGCGACACCCATGGAGAAACCGAGCAACGTCGCTAAAAAAATACCCAGCACTGCAACCAGCAGCGTGTTTAACAGACCCACAAAAAACGTGCGTCCGTAGGTATATGTCTCGTCGTATGGGATCAGTGACTGCAGGATGCCAAAGCCTGCTTCATTACCGAGAAAATCAAAACCCGTCGTGATGCCGCGCTGCTCCATGTTGTGCAGCGTGTTGTTGACGAGGTAGATACCAAAAGCGATCAGGCCGAGGACCAGCAGTATCTGAAAAATCAGTCCGCGAAACGTTGGGTTACGCCACAACGGCACTTTTTTCACGGACGTCTGCTGATCAACGGTGGGCATTTTTTATTGCTATCGCTCGTGGCAGCGGAGGGAAACCCCGGGCATCCTCCCCGGGGCGGGCCACGGCCCTGGCGCAATGCCAGTAGGCCGGGACCAATCACGTCATCGGGTTCAGATCATCGCAGAGGCGGCGCGTACTGGATACCGCCGTCTTTCCACAGCGCGTTGAGACCGCGGGAGATCTGCAGTGGGCTGTCCTTGCCGACGTTGCGCTCGAACACCTCGCTGTAGTTGCCGACGTGTTTGATGACGTTGAAGCTCCAGTCGTCGGGTAGACCCATCCATTCGCCCTTGACGCCGGACACTCCCAGCAGACGGCGGATATTCGGGTCCTCAGACTTCTTCATGCTGTCGGCATTCGCCGACGTGACACCGAGTTCCTCGGCGTTGAGCATCGCAAACAGCGTCCACTTGACGATGTTGAACCACTCGTCGTCGCCCTGGCGCACAACCGGCCCCAGAGGCTCTTTCGAAATCACCTCTGGCAGCACCATCGCCATACTCGGGTCTTTCAGCGTGATACGCAGCGCGTACAGCTGTGATTGGTCGGATGTCAGCGCATCACAACGACCCGCTTCGAAGGCCTTGGCCGTCTGATCGGATGTATCGAACGTGATCGGGGTATAGCTCATGTTGTTGGCACGGAAATAGTCGGCCAGGTTGAGCTCGGTCGTCGTGCCCGCCTGGATGCAGAAGGACGCCCCATCCATCTCTGACGCACTCTTCACCCCGAGGTCTTTGGCTACCAAGAAGCCCTGGCCGTCGTAATAGTTGACGCCGGTGAAGTTCAACCCCAGTGACGTGTCACGGGTCAACGTCCAGGTGGTGTTTCGGGCCAGCATATCGATCTCGCCGGACTGCAAAGCGGTGAAACGTTCTTTGGCGGTCAGCGGGGTGTACTTGACCTTGCTGGCATCGCCGAAGACTGCTGCGGCCACGCCACGACACATGTCGACATCGATGCCGCTCCATACGCCCTTATCGTCAGCGCCAGAGAAACCCGGCAGGCCAGTGGTCACACCACACTGAACGAAGCCCTTCGCCTTTACGGCGTCGAGCGTGGGTCCAGCAACGACAGCACTGGACAGAAACAAGGCCGCGGCGCTGACGCCCGCGATGGTCATCGATTTCATTTTTGAAGTTCTCCTCTCCGATCCGGAGTTGCAGATCTGGTTTTGTTTTCAATTACCGTGCCACAGTCGGTCACGACGATAGCGTGCCACTGCGTGGAACGAATTTCGAGTCTCGCCGCCCCGCAGAAAGGCGTCAAGGACGATGGCGAGCGATATTCGCACACCGTGGCAGCGGTTGAATCGCCCCGCTGACACGCCGCCAGCCTGCCTCATCCTGGTGCAATCTGCCAGAGGTGGTGCCAAATCGGCGCTCAATCTTCTGCTGATTCGATGATGATCAGGAGCGCTTGTTCATCCAAAATGTCCACGCCCAGCTGTCGGGCCTTCTGCAATTTGCTACCGGCCGCCTCGCCGGCGACCAGGTAGTCGGTCTTGCCGGATACGCTACCCGCCACCTTGGCACCGAGCGCAAGCAGACGCTGTTTGTAAAGATCTCGCGGCTGCGACAGCGCACCGGTCAAGACGAAGGTCTGCCCTTCCAACGGTTGCCCCTTATCGCCGTCAGGCGGCGAAACGTCGGGCCAGGCAACGCCGGCCTTGAGCAATTTCGCGATGACTTCGCGGTTGTGCGGCTGATGAAAGAACGTCACCAGCTTTTCGGCAAGCACATCACCAACACCTTCAATCTTTACCGCCGGCGCGTTCGCCAGGTCGTCGGGATTTGCTGCGCGGACATCATCGACACTCGCAAAATGTTCGTTGAGCAGCATTGCATGGCTCTGCCTGAACCACTTCAGTCCGCGCTTTGCGGCGATCTCGTCCGCGACCAACTCGAGCGTCGGATCGGCAACCAGGGTTTCGTGCAGCCGCTTGGCCTGACTTGGCTTGATCTCGACCAGGTCGGTCATGTTGAGCGCCATCACCGTGTCGAGCGAGCCACAGGCATGCGCGACATTGGCCGCCATCGTCTCGCCGATGCCAAGAATACCCAGCGAGAACAAGAACCGCGGCAACGTCGTTTGCCGGGCCCTGTCGAGGGCTGCGACGAGGTTCTGCGCCGATTTGCTGCCCATCCGATCGAGGGCGGCGAGTGTGTCAACATTTAACTCGAACAAATCGGCAAGCCCGTCGATCAAATCGCGATCGACAAGCTGTTCGACCAGTCTGTCGCCCAGACCCTCGATATCCAATGCCCGGCGTGACGCAAAATGCTTGACCGCCTCCTTACGTTGCGCAGCACAGAACAGGCCGCCCGAACACCGTGCCACCGCTTCGCCATCCGGCTTTATCACGTCGGAACCACAAACCGGGCAGGCGATGGGCATCTCGACGCGTGAGGCGGTTTTGGGGCGGCGATCTTTGATCACCCGCACGACCTCCGGGATCACGTCACCGGCACGGCGCACATAGACGGTGTCACCCACACGGACATCCTTACGTCGTACCTCGTCCATGTTGTGCAGCGTTGCATTACTGACCGTGACCCCGCCGACCGAAACCGGTGCCAACCGCGCCACGGGGGTTACCGCGCCGGTCCGCCCTACCTGGAACTCCACCGCCTCGATTGTGGTGAGGGCTTCTTGCGCCGGAAACTTTTGCGCAATCGCCCAGCGCGGAGCGCGTGCGACAAAACCCAGTGTTCGCTGATCGACCAGACGATCCACTTTGAACACAACGCCGTCGATGTCGTAAGGCAAAGCGGCGCGGCGACGACCGATGTCGGCGAAATAGTCGGCGCAGCCTTCGAGACCCTTTACCGTGCGCAGATCTGGCGAAATCGACACCCCCCAGTCTGCAAGTCGCCTCATGCATCCACTGTGTGTGTCCGCCAACGCCGCGCCATCAACCTCCCCCAGGCCATAGGCGATAAATGAGAGTGGCCGCGTTGCCGTGACCCGTGAATCGAGCTGACGCAGGCTGCCTGCGGCCGCGTTACGGGGGTTTGCAAAGGTTTTTTCACCACGCGAACGTTGCTTGGCATTCAATGCCTCAAACCCGCTTTTTGGCATAAATACTTCACCGCGCACCTCGAGCACCGCGGGCCATGAATCGCCGCGCAGACGCAATGGCACCTGACGGATGGTCCGTACGTTTTGCGTGACGTTTTCGCCACGCGTGCCATCACCTCGTGTGGCCGCTTGAACCAAACCGCCGGATTCATAGCGCAGACTGATCGCCAGACCATCCAATTTCGGTTCTGCCGCGTAGACGATCACATCATCGGCTTTCAACCGGCTGCGCACGCGTCGATCGAATTCCGCCATCGCCTGTTCCGATAGGGCATTGTCGAGCGACAGCATGGCCACCGCGTGGACCACCTCATCAAATGCGGCAAGGGGTGTGCCGCCGACCCGTTGAGTGGGTGAATCTGGCGTAACCAGGTCCGGGTGTGCCGCCTCGAGGGCTTCGAGGTCATGAAACAGGCGGTCGAATTCGCTATCCGGGATCTCCGGATCGTCGAGCACGTAATAGCGATAGTTGTGCTGCGCAATGGCCTCACAGAGTTGGCGGTGCCGCTCCCGGTCAGCCGCGCTGACACTCAACGCCGACTCCGTGCCAAGCGGATCTTGCGTCGATGCTCGATGATCGATTCGCGCATATGATCCTGCATCTGGCGGGTCAACTTGTTGCGTCGATCATCTTGGATGTCGGCTTGCAGAAGACCGGCCAGCTTGCCAGCCACGTCGAGCATCTGGCCATAGATTTCCAAACCGTCGCGCGCCCCGGGCAGTTGGGTGAACAGCGCTAGGCCCGGCGTCTCAAACGCAGCCATGCCGTCAGCCGGAAACGTCCCTGGCTCGACCATGCTCGCCATGCTGAACAGCACCTGTCCGGTTTCACCGTCGTGCCGATGGTAGATCGACATGTCGCCGAGCCGGAGATGTGCCGCCGCACAGGCCTTCTCGAGGGCTGGCCCTTTGATAACGCCACGACGCGTGGCGAGATGGATCACGATCAGCTTGCGCTCTACCTCGTCGGCCAACGCAGGATCGGTGCTCAGATAGTCGCTGTCGCCGTGCGCATCGAAATGCAGCCCCATCGAAAGCTGCGGATCGGTCGGTAGCGCGCTGTCCGACCAATCACCGATTGCCTCCGGTTCGGGATCAAGCTGCCGATCGCGCCGAGCCGGTTCGGTCTCCGCCGGCACCTCGAAAGTGGGTTCTGCCGCCGAAACCGAATCCAGAGGATCCGCCTGATCGTTGATGATCGGCTCATGGCGGCCGGAAGGCTGGTCGATAACACGCCTGTTACGCGCAGGTGGCAACGCCCGGCGGTATCTATCCCAAAGATAAATCCCCAGTACCAGCAACACGCCGAGGACAACGAGGAGCAAGCGCAACAGATCGGGGTCCATGTAATTGCCGCCGTTGGTTCAACAATACAAAAGGGCCTTGCGTGAGATCGCCAGCCCCTCAGATAGCCGCTAAAGCCGCCGCCTCTTCGACATCGACGGACACCAGCCGCGACACGCCGGGCTCGTGCATCGTAACGCCACTGAGTTGCTTGGCAATCTCCATCGTCACCTTGTTGTGGGTGATGAAAATAAATTGCACGTGCTCGGCCATCTCTTTGACGAGCGCCGAGTACCGACCGACGTTCGCATCATCGAGCGGCGCGTCGACCTCGTCCAACATACAGAACGGCGCGGGATTCAGCCGGAAAATGGCAAACACCAGCGCAACCGCGGTAAGGGCTTTCTCTCCGCCTGAGAGCAGATGAATACTCGTATTACGTTTTCCCGGTGGGCGCGCCATGACCGTCACGCCGGTATCGAGCAAGTCCTCACCGGTAAGTTCCAGATAGGCATGACCGCCGCCGAATAGCTTTGGGAACAGCTCCTTGAACCCGGCGTCAACGCGATCAAAGGTCTCTTTGAAGCGGGTACGCGTCTCGCGATCGATTTTACGGATCGCCTCTTCCAAGGTAGCCAACGACTTACTGACATCCTCATGCTGGCTGTCGAGATACTCCATTCGTTCGCTTTGTTCTTTGAATTCGTCGATCGCCGCGAGGTTGATGGGGCCAAGTCGCTGGATTCGATTGGCCAAGGTCTCGACCCGGGCCTGCCAGTTTTCCAGATCCGCTTCGTCAGGCATCTCGTCATGCAGCGACGCGCGCTCGAAACCACTCTCAGCCAACTGTTCCTCAAGCGTCCGGCTGCGCACAACAACCTCTTGGCGTGCCATGCGCGCCTGATCCAAGCGCACCCGCTCGTCTTGAACGCGCTGCTCGCTGTTGTGCCGCGCCTGATCCAGCTCTCGCAGGCGATGATCAATCGCCTCGAGTGACTTTCGCGACTCAGTCAGACGCTGCTCGACCTCCGTGCGCTGTTGCAGCTGCTGCTCGAGCTTCTGTTGCTGCTCCTCGATCGGTGCCTGACCCGCCTCCAGGGCCAAGCCGAGTTCAGCGCAACGCTGCTGAAGTTGCGCAAGTTGCGACTGCATACGCCCAATACCGGACCGCAACGAATCCTCCGAACTGCGCATCGACTCGACCCGCAACGCAATCTGGTGCATCGCATTGCGTGCGTCGCCCGCTTCCTTGCGCGCCTGATCGAGCGCCTCGCGCAAACCGTCACGTCGTTCCACCAACTGCTCACGGCGACGGGAAAGGTCCTCGATGGAGGCCAGCGCCTGGTGTAGCCGGGTCCTGGTCGCAGCCATTTCCTCGGTGCCCTGATCGAGTTGCTGTTGCAATTCAGCCGCGTCTTTCTCTAAACCTGTGAGACGGTGGCGCAGCTGTTCCGCGCGAGCCTGCTTGCCGCTGAGCAATGCCCGCAGCTCCGACAGCTCGCGTTGGGTCTGCTCCAGCCCGCGCTGCTCGACTTCGCGCGCCTGTTCCGCATCCAACAAAGCCTGACGATCGTCGGCCAATGACGCCGTGAACTGCTCAACCTGCGGCTCCAACACGCTGCAATGATCGGACAACTCGCGAATTTCCTGTTCACGGGCCAACACCCCCGCGGCGGCATCATTGCCCTGGCGAATGGTTGCCCAACCGTTACCGACCAACAGCCCTTCCGGCGTCACCAAGCACTCGCCGACACTCAGTGTCGTCCGTCGGGCCAGCGCATCCGCCAGACTGTCCGCGGTCAGCACGGCATTCAGCAGCGAGGTCAGCGGCACCGGCCCATCAACCTCCGCGGAAAGGCTTCCCGACCGCGCTGTCGGCGCATCAGCCCGCTGCTCGAACAAAGTCAGATTGCCAGTCTCCAGCTTTGCCAGTGACTCAGCGACCGGCTGTAATCCGTCGACGACGATGGCTTGGAGCTGATCACCCAGCACCGTTTCCACCGCGGTTTGCCAGCGCGGTGAGACCTGCAGTTGCTCTAACAGACGTTTCCGCCCGGCCAGCTGATTGTCGGCCAGCCACTTTTCAACGGCCTGGTCACCTTCACCACGCGCCGCCTGCTGCAGGGCGTGCATCGAGGCCAACCGCCCTTTGAGCGTTTCGAGTTCGCTGCGCGCCTGCGCCAATGCTTCCTGGGTTTGCTGGCTGCGTTCACGCAGCGCCGCGATCGTCTTCACCTGTCCATCCACGCGCTGCCGCATCGCCCCAAGCGCGGTTTGTTGTTCGGTTTCGCGCCGTTGTAAGTCGCTGATTTCGGCATCTAGCGAGACGTCGGCCAGCTGCTGGTGCTCTTCGGCGTTCCGCGCCAGCCGCCGCTTGAGTTGGCTTTCCTGTTGCTCCAGGTGGTTGATGCGGGTGCGCTCGACCTGTGCTTGTTGCGCGGGTTCGTTGGCCTGTTGGTTGAATGTGTCCCATTCAGATTGCCAGGTCTGCATGGCGTCTTCGGCGGATTGCAGCGATGCCGACTTGGCATCGGCATCGCGGCGCGCCTCTTCGAGCATTGGCTGATCACGTCCGAGGCTGTCCGCCAATTCTGCAAGCCGCGAGTTGTCTTGTTGGCTCAACGCCTGGGCCTGAGTCAATGCCTGTTCGGCCTGCCGCAGATCGTTCTCCTGGCGGCTGCGTGCCTCACGCGCATACTGGATCGATTCTTCGAGGCGCGCGATTTCGGAGCCGACCGCGTAAAATCCGCCCTGCACCTCGTTGAACGCATCGTTTGCCTCGGCATGCGCCGAACGCTGCTGTTCGATCTCCGCCTCGACGTTGCGTTGCTCGGCGACGGCGGCCTCCAGCCGGTTTTGCTGTTCGGCGATCGCCCGATCGCGTTGTTCGATCTCGCCGAGCATCGCGTCCAGACGTAATACCAACAATTCCGCGCGGGCGCGCCGCTCTTCTTCACGCAGCGCTTTGTATTTTTGCGCCGTTGCCGCCTGTCGCTCGAGGTGCCGCAGCTGTTTTTGCACCTCTTCGCGCAGATCATCGAGACGTTCGAGATTTTCGCGGGTGTGACCCATACGATTTTCGGTCTCGCGGCGGCGCTCCTTGTACTTCGATATCCCGGCCGCTTCCTCCAGATAGACCCGCAGATCCTCCGGGCGCGCCTCGATAATGCGGGAGATCATGCCCTGCTCGATGATCGAGTAGCTGCGCGGGCCAAGGCCGGTGCCGAGAAACAGATCGGTGATGTCGCGCCGACGGCAGCGGACACCGTTGAGGAAGTAAATCGACTGGCCGTCACGCGAGACCTGGCGCTTGACCGAGATGTTGCTGTACTGCGCGTATTGGCCGCCTGCCCCACCATCGGCGTTATCGAAGATCAGCTCGATGCTGGCGGTGCCGACCGGCTTGCGACTACTCGATCCATTGAAGATGACGTCGGCCATGGATTCGCCGCGCAGCATTTTCGCCGAGCTTTCACCCATCACCCATCGCACGGCATCGATCACGTTCGATTTGCCGCAGCCGTTGGGACCGACGATGCCAACCAGGTTGCTGGGAAACAACACGGTGGTTGGGTCGACGAAGGATTTGAAGCCTGCGAGCTTGATCTTCTCGAGACGCATGGCGCGCAAAGATACAGGATGCGCGACGCCGGGCACAAGCCAATCTTCAATCGATTAAGACACACGAAAAATATTGGGCAAGTCGCTGATTAAAATTGATTTTCACAGCACACCTAAGGTGTTTTATACGCCCACTCTTCGGCGGCTTTACGTATAATTCGGCGCCATTCCAATCACCTCACCGGAAACCCGATATGTCGACACAGCCCAGCCGCGAACTGGAAACATTCGAAAACCCGCAGCCAGACCGCGACTACACCATTCGTATGCGGATCCCGGAATTCACCTGCCTATGCCCGAAAACCGGCCAGCCGGATTTTGCGACATTGCAGTTGGCATACGTCCCCGACCGGCACTGCGTCGAACTCAAGTCGCTGAAACTCTACATCTGGAGTTTTCGCGAAGAAGGCGGTTTTCATGAAGCCATGACCAACCGTATCCTCGGCGACCTCGTTGCGGCCACCGAGCCACGCTTCATGCGCCTGACCGCCGAGTTCAGCGTGCGTGGCGGCATCTACACCCACGTGATCGTCGAACATCGCGCCGCCGACTGGTCACCGCCCACGCCCGTTCAGCTTCCATGACCGTGCTGATCCGGGGCGGTCGTGTCTGCTGATTGGTTTATCGGGCTGGATGTTGGCACCTCCGGCTGTCGAGCCATCGCCATCGACGTCAATGAGCATGTTGTCGCCACCGCACGGCGCGCGCTGCCTCCGTCATCCCGACCGCGGCAAGGGTGGAGCGAGCAATCCCCGGCAGATTGGTGGCAAGCGGCTACGACCGTCCTCAAGACGATAGCCGAACGCGGCGGACGGCCCAGAAGCCTGTGCATCGATGGCACCTCATCGACGCTGCTCCTGAGCAATGCCGAAGGCCAACCACTGACTGCCGGCCTGATGTACGACGACCGGCGTGCGACTACCGAGGCTGACCGCATCGACGGGTTGGCACCGGCAGACTCGCCGGCACGCGGCGCAGGTTCAGCGATCAGCAAGCTGCTGTATCTGCTCAATCAGGCGGCCGGCGCGAATGCGGCGTTCGCCCTGCATCAGGCCGACTGGCTGACCGGTTGTCTGACCGGCCGGTTCGGCACAGCCGACGAAAACAACGTACTCAAACTGGGTTATGACCCAACGGCAGGGACTTGGCCAAGCTGGTTCGACGTCTTGCCTGAGGTACAGGCGCTGTTGCCAGAAGTGGTGCCGACCGGTTCGCCGCTAGGGCCTATCGACCCACGCGTCGCCGACACGCTGGGCCTGCCAGATGACCTGTTGATCGTCGCTGGCACGACGGACAGCAATGCCGCCACGCTCGCTGCTGGCGGTCATGATCCCGGCGATGCGGTCACCTCACTGGGGAGCACGCTGGTGTTGAAGATCTGGAGTGACCATCCTGTCAACGCAGCGCGATTCGGCATTTACAGTCACCGCTTGCAAGGGCGTTGGTTGACCGGCGGCGCATCCAACAGCGGTGGCGCCGTGCTGCGCCAATACTTCAGCGACACCGAACTGGTCGCACTGAGCGACAAGATCGACCCGCGCTGTCCGAGCGGACTGGATTACTATCCACTGCCCAGCGTCGGCGAGCGCTTCCCCATCAGCGACCCTGACTTTGCCCCACGCCTCACGCCGGTGCCGGCAGAAAAATCAAAATTCCTGCACGGCATGCTCGAGGGGATCGCTCGAATCGAGGCAAGCGGCTACCGTCGTCTCGCCGAGTTGGGCGCGCCTTATCCCAGCCGCGTAGTTACCGCGGGCGGTGGCGCTGTGAACCCGGTCTGGCGCGAGATACGCGAGCGAATGCTGGGCGTTCCGGTGTCGATCGCAGGCCAAACCGAAGCGGCGTTTGGGGTCGCTGGTCTTGCCCGCTCGGCCTGGTACGCCAGCAGGGACTGACCGAGAACACCAGGCCGCCGTCTAGCCCGCATATTGCACCAGTCGATCGGGGACGCCTGAAATCGAATCGACGACGAAGGGGCGAAAGCGAATTCTGGTGCACGATTGAAACGTGACAGTTTGTTCCCTCGTCCCCGATCTATCCGAGCCCTCGCTTGTCCAGGCACGCTTGCACTTGCCCTTCACTCAACCCATAGCTACGGCTATGGTCCTGTTCGGCGCTTCCCTGCGCCTCACCCCTGCGGGGCTTGCGCGCAATACCGCTCCAGGCGGTATTGTCGCTCCAGGGCGGCGTCCAACCGCACCTGTCCGGCGCGATCATCTCGGATACTGGTGCAATATGCGGGCTAGCCGCTCAGTTGATCGAGAAGCGCACGCGCATCTTCCGCGAACGGGCTACCCGGGTTATCGCGCACCACGCGCTCCAACATCGGCCGGGCTTCGTCACTGCGCTGCATAGCGATAAGTGCCTCACCGACGTGCAGTGCAATTTCTGCGTTGCGCGGGGCGATAATCAAAGCCTGTTGGAGCGCTGACAACCCCTCCGCCTGGCGTCCCTGCTGGAACAATACCCATCCATAGGTATCAACGATTTCTGCGCGCGATGGCGCCAGTTCGTACGCCTGGGTCGCCAGTTCAAGCGCCCGCGCGCCGTTGCGATCCAGGTACAGCCAGGCCATATTGTTGAGAATCACCGCGTTCGGCTCAGCGTGCACGACCGCCTGCTCGTACGCAGCCAAGGCCTGATCGACGCGATTCTGTTGCTGCTGGATCATACCGAGATTCGACCAAGCTACGCCGTCCTCGGGCTGGTCGACCAGCCAGCTGTCGAGCAGCGACACCGCGCGATCCGCCGCACCGCTGGCAGCCAATGCACCCGCCAAGCGATTTACCCGGCGCGAGCTGCGGTCGAGCGCGAGTGCCGCCTCATCCGCCGCCACCGCGCGCTGCATATCGCCTGTGCCCCGATGGGCGGCCGCCGCAATGTCATAGGCAGCCACGTTTTCGGGGAAGTATTCGCGAATCTGTTCTGCTACGACTAGCGCGGCATCGTAGCGTTTGGCGCGCAACTCGAGTTCACCAAGACCGATCCAAACCACTGGCACCTTGCGTGCCTTATCCAGTTCGATGGCACGCTGAAAACTCTCGCGCGCCCGGTCGTTGTCAGTGGCCGCAGCGTGGGCGCGGGCCAGTTGAAACCAGCCCTCGATGCTGTCCGGCCGCGCTTCGGTCAGCTGCGTCAGGGTAAACACCGCGCTGGCATAATCGCCGCTTTGCAGTTGGGCCATGCCACGCAGACGCAATACCTGCGGCAGGCGCGCCTGCGCTGCGGGAAGCCCAGTCAGTATGTTGCTGGCTTTCAGGCCCTCGCCGCGGCGGAGGTAGGTCTCGGCCAAGGCAACGATCGGCTGGAGGGCTTGCGGGTTGGCCTGGTTCGCTTTGACCAGCCATTCCTCGGCAGCGGCCGCATCACCCTGCGCGCGGGCCAGACCCGCCAGCCCGAGCAGCGCGCCCAGATGCTTGGCATCGGCATCGAGCACCGCGAGATAGGTCTGTTGCGCTTGTTCCGGGCGTTCCGCGACCAAGGCCAGACGCGCAAGATTCATCCGCGCAACCAGAAATGTCGGATCGATCTCGAGCGCTTGTTCAAAACGCTGTTGTGCCAGATCGAATTTGCGTTGCGCCAGATAGGCCAGCCCGGTCAGGTTAAACGGCAACGGGCTGTCGGTCATTCGCGACTCAAGCGCCGTCGAGGCTTCCAGTGCCTTTTCGAATTCCCGCTTGTTTAGATAACTCAGGACTAACAACACATCGGCCTGGATAACGTCCTGGCCCAATGCCACCGCCGACTCGAGCTGCGAAATGGCGCCGCCGGTATCGCCGGCGGCGATCTTCCCAACGGCCAGCTGCGTTCGCAGCAGGGCCTGATCCGGATCCAGTTGGACGGCACGCTCGATGTACGCCGCGCCCCGGGTATTGTCTCCACTCTGTAGGTAAGCGGTTCCGAGCAGCGCCAGTAACTGGGCGTCGTCGGTCGTCTCGTCAACCACGGTCTGCAGCACCTTCAATGCACGATCGGGTTGCCGCAGCTTGAGTCTCGCGGCGCCCAACAGTTTGACGATCTGCGGGTTAGCCGGCGCACTGGCCAGCACGCGTGTGAGGTAGTCGTCCGCGATCGTGAACTCGTCGCGACCATAGCTCACGATTCCATAGAGCAGCTGGGCCTGGAGGTTGTTCGGCGCGCTGCGCAGCAACACCTGGAGCGCCGCGGCCGCCTGATCGAGATCGCCTTGTTGGAACGACAGCAGGCCCTGCAGGTAGTTGACCGCCGGCAGGGTCGGCATGAGCTTACGCAGCGTCGCCACGGCTCGGCCCGCCGCCTCGGTATCACGCTGGGCAAGGTAAACCAAAGCCAAGCCCAGTTGTGCGCGCGGGTTGTTCGGCGCTTCGGCAGCGGCAACGGCATAATCGGCCTGCGCGGCATCCAGCTGCTGCAAGCGCCGATTTAGATCACCGCGAACAAGATGGGTCTCAACATGTCGTGGATGCCCGGCGATCACCGCGTCCAACAGTTGTTTGGCGCCTTCAAGGTCGTTTTCTGCAAGACGGATCTGCGCCCGCCCAAGGCTTGCCAGAGGGTTTCCGGGTTCGAGCGCCAGCGCGGCGTCGTAAGCGGCCGCGGCGTTGGCCGTATCACGCAACGCCAGGTGTGCGTTGCCACGTATCGCATGAATCTCGGCCTGCCGCGCACTATCGAGCGTCTCATCGACCGCGACCTCGTCAAGCAGCTGGTCAAACGCGCTTTGCAGCATCAACGCCTGCGCATAACCCACCAGCCAATCACTCGGCGCGGCACCCAAATCTCGTGCGCGGCCAAGCTCCTTCGCGGCCGCCGCGCCATCGGCGGCCTTGAGGTGCAGCGAGCCCAGCAGCAATCGCGCATCGATATCCGAAGGTGACTCGCGCAGCGCGTTCTTCAGCTGAATCGTTGCCGCCTTGTACTCGCCAGCCGCGATAAACTCACGCGCTTCGGCGACATACTCGTCGGCATCACGGGCGAGTGCACCGCCATTGCCGAACAGGGCGAGCGCCAACAGCGCCGCCAACGCTCGCGTTGTATTCAACCGCGGTGCCTGCTTTTGCATATTCGAGTCCCCTCTCACTTTTCGATGCCGAGATCCAGGTCAGTCTTCACCGATGCCATATTTTTTCATCAGGTTATACAGTGTCGGTCGTGTCACGCCGAGCAACTCGGCGGTCTTCGAGACATTGCTATCGCTACGCGACAGCGCACGCATTATGGCCAACGATTCGGCCTGCTCACGCACCTCCCTGAGGTTGAATGGCTGCGGGGCTTCATCGCCAGTCTCCGAGGGCAACTCGAGGTCTTCCAGCGAGATCTGATTGCCGTCGGCCATGATGACGGCCCGCTTGACCCGGTTCTCCAATTCGCGCACGTTCCCCGGCCAGGCGTAGGCCTCGACCGCATCGGCCGCACTCGGCGTAAATCCCTTGATCGGCCGCTTCAGTTGCTCGGCGAATCGCTCCAGAAAGGTCCGCGCCAACAGCAAGCTATCACCATGTCGATCGCGCAACGGCGGGACCGTAATGGTTGCTTCATTGATCCGGTAATAGAGGTCTTCGCGAAATTCTCCCGCCTGAATCTGTTCGGGCAGATCACGATGGGTCGCACAAATGACGCGGACATCAACCGCGATCTCGTTGCGCCCGCCGATACGTTCGATCACGCGTTCCTGCAGAAAGCGCAATAGCTTGGCTTGCAGTGACTGCGGCAAGTCGCCGACTTCGTCGAGGAAAAGAATGCCGCCGCTGGCCACCTCGATCTTCCCCGGGGTGGTTTTCGCCGCACCGGTGAAAGCGCCCTTTTCGTAGCCGAATAACTCGCTCTCGAGCAGCGCCTCAGGAATGGCCGCGCAGTTGATCGCGACCAGGCGTTTGTCGCGTCGTTCGCTGAGACTATGCAGGGCTTTGACAAGCACCTCCTTGCCGGTGCCGCTCTCACCCAGGATCAGCGTCGATACGTCAGTCGGGGCCAACTTCTCGACCATCCGACAAACCTTCAGCATCTCGGGACTCGCGGCAATCAATCCCTCTAATGCAGCGCTGCCATGGACCGTTTGCAGCCGGCGGTTCTCCTGCTCGATCGCATATAGACGGGCGCCGCGCTTGATGGTGATGCCGAGCAGGTCCGGATCGATTGGTTTTTCATAGAAGTCATAGGCACCCATCGCGATCGCCCGCATCGCGTTGGTGCGGTCATTATGGCCGGTTACGACGATCACCTTGGTATCTGGCGCCATGGCCAGAATCTCTTCGAGTAGGCTGAAGCCGACCGAGACACCACCTGGATCGGGTGGCAAGCCAAGATCTAACGTCACCACCGGTGGTTCGAAACGACGCAGATGCGCCAAAGCACCTTGGTAATCCTCAGCAACCGCAACATCGAAGTCTTCGAAACTCCACTTGAGCTGACTCTGCAGCCCAGGATCATCCTCGACGATCAGGAGAGCTTGTTTCGTCTCAGCCACCTTGATGAGATCCTTCTGTAGTTAATGGCTCGCTGACTGCCGCATCATGCAGTAGCGGCAGGATAATTCGGAACGATGTTCCTACATTGGGTTTACTCTCGACGACGACCTGACCGCCGAGCGCCGAGATAACTTCACGACATTCATAGGCACCGATCCCCATGCCGGTCAGACCCTTGGTCGAATCGAAGGGCCGGAAAAGACGGGTCTTCAAAAATTCCGCGTCCATGCCACAACCATTGTCGCGGACCTCCACTATAGCCTGCTCGTCCGCCAGTCGCAGCTTGACCTCGACAGCGCCATCCAACGGCGTCGCATCTTGCGCGTTTTGTACAACATGTCCGATGACAGCCGAAAGGCGATCGGGTTCCGCTGACACCATTACCGGTTCTGCTTCCAGCAACAGGCTGGGCTGCGGTCTGCCATTACGCTTTGCGGCCACCACATCACGCAATTCTGCTGCCAGGTCGAGCGCCCGATTCTGGCCGGTAATATCAGCGTTCTGCAACTGCGCCATCAGGCTGTTCATCTTTCGAACAGCGTTCTCAATGGTCCCGACTGCGTCATCGATAAATTCGGGGTTGTGCTTATGGCGAGCGGCGTTTTTCGCCACCAGCGACAGTTGTGCTATCAGGTTCTTCAGATCGTGGATGACGAACGCGGAGAGTCGATTGAAGCCCTCGAACTGGCGCGCCTCGGCCAGCGCCTGTGCCGCTTGGTTGAAAGCGAGATAACTCGCCGCCTGCAAGCCAACCGTTTTCAGGAGGTCGAGGTTTTCCCAATTGATGCTTTGCGGTGCCCGAGGTTGCAGCAAAATCACGAACCCGAGCAGGCCTTCGTCATGGACCAACGGGACCGTCAACCAGGCATCGGGGTTGTCGAACACCCAGTTCGGCAGATCGAGACCCTCATAGACCTCGGGTTCGCGGCGATACTCATCGAGGTCAACAACCCACCTTTTTTCGCCAAGAAACGTCACCAAGGACTCGCTCGCCGGCACCCGAAGCTCGACATCGTGTTGGCAGTTGAAGCGGGCATGGAAGCGGTAGTCCGCTTTATCGGAGCGAAGCCACAGTGCGCCGCCTGAACTGTCGACAATCTCGGCCAAGGCCCAAATCACCCGCTCGCTCAACGGCTTCTCGCTGCGTGGTTCAGCAAGCAGGCCGATAACGCGGAGCCATTCCTCACGGTAATCGTAGCGGTAACTGAAAAAATGCTTGTCGAGAAAAACCCGGATACGGGCGCGCGCCTGGCCGGAAAAAAGCAGCGCCACCAGTACAACGACAGCACCGAACAGGAATGCGATTTGCAGCACGCCGCCCCATTCTCCGCCGTAGCTCTTGATGTAGTAACCGGCCAAGGCCATCAACAACATGTAGAGGCCGGCACTGAACAGCGTGGTCGAATGCAGCACCATTCGGCGCGACATGAAGACCGGCAGACGCCAATCTGGGTTGCGCGCGGCAGTGATGCCGATCAGTGGCGCCGCCAGGGCGACGACAAAGCCCCTGGCCGACCATATCGACGCATCCAATCGATGGAACAGCAGCGCATCGGTGTAGAGATAGAAGTCATACACGAACAACGCACCGAGGCCAAAACACAAATGTTTGATACCCCAGCGCAGTTCGGCGGGCGTGTTCCGAAAAACCTGTTCGACCAGAGCCAGCCCGAGAACGGCGAACAGCAGCTGGCCTATCAAGGAGAATTCCCGTCGTACGTCGCCCTGCTTCAAAGCATCAACGAGCCAAGGGACATCAACCAGCATCAACAGCATCAGAAACGCCAACAACAAGCACGCGAGACGCACGTAACCCAGTAGGCGCAAATAGACCGCATTGCCTTCGGCGAATGGTTTGAGCAGATGAAGCAGGAAAAAAATCCACAGCAGGTTGCGGAGAACTTCGAACGCCCAGACCAGATCCAGTCCAGGCAGACCAAAGCCGGCTTGAGACGCTGCAGATAATGCCCAGAGCAGCATTCCAACAACGGCCACGACCAGCTGAGTACCTTGGAAGCGGGCTCGCCAGCCAGTCAGCAAGAGCAGTAGCAGACCAGCAAAGACCAGGGCGGCAAAACCGTAGCCGATCAGCGCGAGTTGGTTTACCACATCCGCCTCGCGCGTCTCGCTTGGACGGTGGCGACAGCCGGTCCGCCACGGTTAGCGGTTTCCGCCAGTGCGATCAATGCGCGCCCTTGCCCCACAGGACGACCTCGACCGTTTCGAGCAGGATGATCAGGTCGAGAAATGCACTGGCATTCTTCACATAGTAGAGATCAAACTCGAGTTTATTTCGTGCGTCCTCGATGGTGGCCCCGTAGGGATAAGAAAGCTGCGCCCAACCCGTGACGCCCGGTTTGACGCGATGGCGTTCACTGTAGAAAGGGATCTCTTTGTCCAGCTGCTCAACAAACTGTGGCCGCTCGGGTCGCGGACCGACCAGACTCATTTCGCCGCGCAACACGTTGAACACCTGTGGCAACTCATCGAGCCGCGTCTTTCTGATCCAGCCGCCGACCCGGGTAATACGATTGTCGTCCTTGGTTGCCCAGCGGGCCACCCCGTCGGCCTCGGCATCGGTTCGCATACTGCGAAACTTGTGCACCTGGAAATGCCTGCCATTGAGACCGACACGAACCTGGTGGAAAAGAACCGGACCCTTGCCGCCGCTCTCAAGGTATATCGCCAACGCCACCAACAACATCAGTGGCCAACTCAACAGAAAAATGATCAGCCCGACCAAGAGGTCAAGGAACCGCTTGGTAAATAAAGTGATGCCGTCGAGGCGAAAGCCGTCAGAAAAAAAGATCCAACTCGGGTGCAACACATCTAGCTTGATACGCGAACTTTCCTTCTCAAAAAAACTCAGCAAATCGAGGACCATCGTGCCGGACATCTTGCAGTCAAGAATCTCGTCCACCGGCAACCGCAGTCGACGATCGTCCGGCGCCACGACAATTTCATCTACCTCCTGCTCCAGCACGATGTCCAGCAGGCGCTTATCGTGTGCGATCCATCGGCCGGGGGGGATATGGGTTTCCTGTTCATTGACCGGCACATACCCAACAATTCGAAAACCCGGCTGGATCGGTTCGAGATCGGCAATCATTTGCGCTTGTCGACCGGTACCCAACACCAGCACCCGGGTGGACTGCGCCTCGCTCTGGGTGACGCGGAAAAACAGGCTACGCAGGCCCAGAACGCCAACGAAGGTGAACAACATGGCGTAGGCCATGACGCCCCGCTCCACCGCCAACGTCGGGAACGTGTAGAACACAACACTCATCGCGATGCTGGCGATCAGAAAACTCAGGCCGATTCGAACTAGCAGGCCGGCACTGAAAGGCAACCCCCGCTGATAGAGACCCACGGCGATCATCGCCACCGTCATCGATGCGGCAAAGGCCATTGCGGTATACGACAGCCCCGTTGGCATCGCCACCGGCGCCGAACCGGAAATCGCGAAGCGCATGTAGAACCCGGCCATGAACGAATAAAACATGACCAGAAACTCGATCACGCCGAGTAGCAAATATAGCTTGGACACATAGTGTCCGAATAGCCGGAACATTAGGAAAGCCCTGGACGCGTTGTGACTGCAGGCGCGCCGAGCCTGACAAAGCGGGCCGGTTTTGGCAACTGCTTAGTCGAATAATTCCGTCGCGTGCACAGGAACCACAACACAGCCTCGCCAGCACCATGGCGTCGCGGTATCATCCGGTCGCGCTGGGCCAACTGAACTCGGCCGCCAATCTGACTCAAGCAGGTCTCTCCTCATGGACATCAATCACGCCAAAATCGCCGTTATCGGCCTCGGCTACGTCGGGCTGCCGCTGGCGGTTGAATTCGCAAAAAAATATGCCGTTGTCGGGTTCGATATCAGCCAACCGCGCATTACAGAGTTGCGGCAGGGCAGAGACAGTTCTTTAGAGGTGGAGCCCGATGAACTCGCGTCGGTATCGATGACTTTCACGGACAAATTGCAAGACCTCAGCGGCTGCAACGTGTACATCGTGACCGTTCCAACCCCGATTGACGCATACAAGACGCCGGATCTGACCCCACTGATTTCTGCCAGTCGCGCCGTTGGCGAGATCATCGCCAAGGGCGACGTCGTCATCTACGAGTCCACGGTATATCCCGGCGCCACCGAAGAAGACTGCATTCCGGTCATCGAAGCGACCTCAGGCCTGATCTTCAACCAGGATTTTTTCGCCGGCTACAGCCCGGAGCGGATCAATCCCGGCGACAAAGAGCACCGGGTCACTACTATCAAAAAGGTCACCTCGGGGTCGACGCCTGAGATCGCCGATTTCGTCGATGCATTGTACGCCAGCATCATCGTTGCCGGCACCCACAAAGCCAGTAGCATCAAGGTCGCCGAGGCGGCAAAAGTCATCGAAAATACGCAGCGTGACGTGAACATCGCACTGGTCAACGAACTCTCGCTGATCTTCGGCAAGCTCGGCATCGACACCGAAGAGGTCCTGAAAGCCGCCGGTACCAAATGGAATTTCTTGCCGTTCCGGCCCGGGCTGGTTGGCGGCCATTGCATCGGCGTGGACCCTTACTACCTGACCCACAAGGCGCAAGCGATCGGCTACCACCCTGCGATGATCCTGGCGGGTCGCCGCATCAACGACGGCATGGGCTCGCACGTCGCCGGCAGCGTCGTCAAACTGATGCTGAAACGCGGACTCACCGTTAAAGGCGGCCGCGCCCTGATGATGGGCCTGACGTTCAAGGAAAACTGCCCCGACCTGCGCAACACGCGGGCCATCGACATCATCACCGAGCTTTCCAGTTATGGCATGACGGTCGACGTCTGGGATCCCTGGGTCAACCCAGCCGAAGCTCGGCACGAATACGGTATCGATCCGATAGCGACACCGGAAAATGGCGCATATGACGCCACAATACTGGCGGTTTCACACCGCCAGTTTGCTGAACTCGGCATTGAAAAAATCCGCGGCCTGGGCGTCAGCAATGGCGTGCTGTTCGACGTCAAATACCTATTCCCGGCAGACCAAACCGATGGTCGGCTCTGATATCACGAAAGGATTTCGCACATGCGTGTTCTAATCACCGGTAGCGCCGGCTTCATCGGATCCAACCTCGCACTCCGTTTACTCGAACGGGGTGACGAGGTGATCGGCATCGACGGGCTCGATCCCTACTATGACGTCACGCTCAAGCAGGCACGCCTGGCGCGCACGCTCGACTATGACGGCTACACCGATGTTCGGGCGCGCATAGAGGACCGCGAAAGCGTTGCCGCCACCTTTGCGAAGCATCAGCCGCAGCGTGTGGTCAACCTCGCCGCCCAGGCAGGCGTGCGCTACTCGATTGAAAACCCAGACGCCTACGTCGACAGTAACCTCGTCGGTTTCGGCAACATTCTGCAGGGCTGCCGCAACCAGAAAGTCGAGCATCTTGTTTATGCCTCATCCAGCTCGGTATACGGCTCGAATACCAATATGCCGTTCTCGGTGCATGACAACGTCGACCACCCGGTCAGCCTGTACGCTGCGACCAAGAAAGCGAATGAGCTGATGGCGCACACCTACAGCCATCTTTACAATATTCCAACGACCGGACTGCGCTTTTTTACCGTCTATGGGCCTTGGGGAAGACCGGACATGGCGTTGTTCCTGTTCACCCGAAAAATACTCGCGGGAGAGCCTATTCCGGTCTTCAACTATGGCAAGCATCGACGTGACTTCACCTACATCGACGACATCGTTGAAGGCGTTATTCGGGTGTTGGACCAACCTGCCCAACCGAACCCGGAGTGGAACGGCGATACACCGGACTCGGCAACCAGCCGTGCACCCTACCGGCTGTACAACATCGGCAACAACAACCCGATCGAGCTGATGCACTACATCGAGACCCTGGAGAAGTGCCTCGGCAAAGAAGCCGAAAAAGAACTCTTGCCGCTGCAGCCGGGCGATGTCCCCGACACCTATGCCAACGTCGCCGACTTGGTCGATGACATCGGCTATAAACCGCAGACGTCGGTGGAAGACGGGGTCGCCAACTTCGTGGAGTGGTACCGCGACTATTACAACGTCGGCTAACCGGGGTCAACGCAGCCTGCCGGGCACAAATCAGGCGCCGTGACGCTGTGGCAAAAACGCCCTGCTATCAAAGGAAGGCGAGCACCTCGCGCTCGATGTCTTGCTTCTCGATAACGGTGTCTTGTGCGATCGGCTTGTCAAACAACGCCTCGATCATTGGCGGGATCGATGTGTCGGCCGTCTCGGCGATCGAACGCAGCGCCTCGATATCGTGACTGTCCTGCTCACCGGTCAGGGCGTGGGCGATGGTCGGCGAAAACTTTGTCCACTCCGCCGTCGAGTAGACGATATCCGGCAAGGCCTTGTCGCGGCAGCTGTCGTGAGTCTTGAAACAAATTGCCGTATGCGGGTCCATTAGGTAGCCGTGCTGATGGAAGGTGTCACGGAGGTAGGTATCCACCTCGGCGTCTTCGGCATAGTCGGCGGCGAAAACCGCCTGCAGCGCGGCGAGTTCCTGATCGCTCAAACGATACACCCGGTCTTCATCGAGCTTCGTCATCAGCTCGCGGGTGCGCCGTTCACCGAAAAAGTCGTACAAGATACGCTCGACGTTCGACGATTTTAGAATATCCATCGCTGGCGAGGACGTCGCAACCACATTGCGGTCGCGCAAATCGTAGACCCCTGTATGAATCAACTCCGTCAGCACGTTGTTGCGATTCGAGGAGATCAAAATCTTCTCGACGGGCAACCCCATCTTCATTGCGTAATAGCCACCAAGGGCATTACCGAAATTGCCGCTGGGCACGTTGAGGTACACCTTGTCGCCAATTGCCATCGCACCTTGGCGAACCAGCTCGAGGTAACTGTAGATATGGTAGATCTGCTGGAAAATGATGCGACCGAAGTTCACCGAATTGGCGGCAGATAGGTGCATGTCTCGCTGGCGGAGGCGCTGTTTGAATGAATCCGAGGACAACAACATCTTCAGCGCGGTCTGCGCATCATCGAAATCGCCATGGATACCGATAACCTTCAGGTTGGCCGCGTCTTCGGTCACCATCTGTAGCCGCTGCACGTCGGAAGTACCGCCATCAGGGTATAGGCACGCGACCTTTACGTTGGCGCGGCCGGCGAATGTCTGCAGCGTTGCCGGCCCGGTATCGCCGCTGGTCGCGGCGAGGATCAGGTAGTTCTCGTCTTTGGTCTGCGCAAGACTCGACAAAACCACGCCGAACGGTTGCAGGGCCATGTCCTTAAACGCCCGCGTCGGGCCGTGATAGAGCTCGGCGACGAACAAGTCATCGGTGACCCGCACAACCGGTACCGGACGAGCAGGATCATCAAAACCATCGTAAAGGTCCAAAGCACGCTCGATGACAGCCTGATCGATATCGAGCTCGAAACGATCAAGCACCGCTCGCGCGACCGTCTTGTAGTCACTGTCGACGTGCTGGCGGAGAAATTCTTCGCCTAATGCAGGTAGCCGCTCAGGTACATACAGGCCGCCGAACGAGCACAGTGGACTGAGGATCGCCTCGGAAAAGGTCACTGTCGACGGACGCTTGCCGTCGTTGCCCCGTGTTTCGATGAAGTTCATGGTCTGCGCCAGATTCAAAAACAGCCAGAGATTATACCCTCAGCCCGCGTCGCCTTTTCGCTTTCACCGTGCGGCCGCCCCAAGGTACCCGAACAGCGGACGTTTCGGCCGCCAAAAGCGTCGCGCAGAACGCGCATGCCAACGATAAACAAGCCCGTGACCCGGATGGAGCTGCAGCTCTGCGCCATCTGTCAACAGCGCTTCGAGCTGGCCTTCGATCACGCTAACGGCCTGCAGCCAGGCCACCGCGTCGTTGCGCATCAACGCCATGTCCAAGGCATGGTCGACGCGAAGTTCGCAGTGCTCCGTTCCCGGTCGTAGCGACAGCAGACCCTGCGACAACAGGCAATCGCCGATCAACCGGCCAACCGGCCCCTCCCCAACACTCGGCAATGTCCCGCCCCCGCTGAACCAGAGGCCGCCGAGCGGTGGACGACCCTCGCGCTCACGTCGCTGATTCAATGCCAGACCGTGACACAACATCTGTGTCTCGTTCAGCAGGCCACGCCATTGACGTTGCCCCTCACCCACTGGCAGGAAGCCATCGATATTCCGTCCGATGACCCGCTGTAGCGGCTCCGTTCGGACCCGCGCCGGCTGCTCGCTGTGCAGGTAGAGACGCCCGCCCGCGCTACCGATCAGCCTCAACCCATCGTCGCCAAAGTGGGCATTGAAACCATCGACCAGCTCGACCCGCTCGTCGGCATCCAAAGGGGCATCGACGAGATCAAAAGCCAACAGATGATCGCGGTCGGGATGCAGTTGCAGCGGGTCGGCCTGCAGCAGATAACCTGGCGGCCGTTCGCCCGTCTCCGCCAGAAAACGAATGGACGCGGTAGGCAAGTCACCGTCCGGCAGTGCCGCGACACCAAAAAGTGCAAACAGACTCGGGGCGAAGCCGACGGGCTCCTCAAGGCGATCGGCCCTTGCCAACAGCGTCTCCAGCCGCGGCAAGCGCTTCAGTTGCGATCGTTCGAGACCCGGGACGGGGCCCAACAAGCCGGGCAAAAACAGGTGGCGTATCACATCAGCTGAGCTGTTCGACACGAATCCGGGTGACCTCGCCGGCGACGGAGTCGAGTGCCTCGATCTTGCTGATCGCATCATTCATCTGCGCTTCACGCACGCGGTGCGTGACCATCACCAACGGCACCTGGGTTTCGCCCTCTGCGGGTTGTTTCTGTTGCATCGCCTCGATACTGATCCCCGCCTCGCTGAGGATGCCAGCCACCGCCGCGACGACACCCGGCCTGTCGACCGCGGACATACGCAGATAGTTCGCCGTCTCGACCTCGTCCATCGGCAAGACCGGCAGGTCGGACAACTCGCCCGGTTGGAACGCCAGATGCGGTACCCGGTTCTCCGGGTCGGTGGTCAACGTTCGTGTGACGTCGATGATATCGGCAACGACCGCTGAAGCGGTTGGCAGAGACCCAGCACCTGCACCGTAGTACAACGTCGGCCCCACAGCATCGCCGTGCACCAGCACCGCGTTCATCACGCCATCGACGTTGGCGATCAGACGGCGCTCCGGGATCAATGTCGGGTGGACGCGGAGTTCAATACCCTCAGGTGTCCGTCGGGTGACACCGAGATGCTTGATGCGGTAGCCGAACTGCTCGGCGTAGACGACATCTTGTGGCTCGATGCGACTGATGCCCTCGGTAAAGCAGCGGTCGAACTGCAATGGAATCCCAAACGCCAGCGACGCCAGGATTGTCAGTTTGTGCGCCGCATCGATGCCTTCGACATCGAACGTTGGGTCGGCCTCTGCGTAACCAAGCGCCTGCGCCTCGGCGAGCACGTCGGCAAACGCCCGGCCCTTGTCGCGCATCTCGGTCAGAATGAAATTACCGGTGCCGTTGATGATGCCGGCAATCCATTCGATGTGATTCGCGGCGAGGCCCTCACGGACCGCCTTGATGATCGGGATACCCCCGGCGACCGCGGCCTCGAACGCAACCGTGACCCCTTTTCGCTGGGCCGCTTCGAAGATCTCATTGCCGTGCAACGCGATCAGTGCCTTGTTTGCCGTCACGACATGTTTGCCATTCTCGATTGCCTGCAAGACCAATTCGCGGGCCGGCGAATAACCGCCAATCAACTCGACAACGATATCGACGTCGGGATCGGCCACCACGGCAAACGCATCGTCACTGACCGTCACCTGATCAAGCCCTTCGAGGCGTGAGGGATCGTAATCTCTGGCCGCCGCGTGGCTTACGAGGATTTCCCGCCCAGCACGACGCGCGATCTCAGCGGCGTTGCGCACAAGTACGTTCAGCGTACCGCCACCGACGGTCCCAAGACCCAGCAGGCCTACATTGACTGGTTTCAAACCTTGTTCTCCTAATCTGATCGGTCAGCCTGCTCGAGAGAGGCTTTAGGCCACGTTTCCGACAAAGCCATCCCGCCGCAACATCTCTTTTATGCCCCGCAGCGCCTGGCGCGTGCGGTGCTCGTTTTCGATTAGCCCAAATCGGACGTGGTCGTCCCCATAGGAACCAAAACCGATCCCCGGGGATACCGCGACCTTGGCCTCGCGCAACAGCTTCTTCGAAAACTCGAGAGATCCCATCGGCCGGTACTGGTCGGGTATCGGCGCCCAGACGAACATCGTCGCCTTCGGTTTTTGCACCGCCCAGCCCATTGCGTTGAGCCCGTCACACAGGACATCGCGACGGTTTTGGTACATCAAGCGAATCTCTTCGACGCAGTCTTGCGGCCCTTCAAGCGCGGCAATGGCCGCGACCTGAATCGGCGTGAACATGCCGTAGTCGAGGTAGGACTTGATCTTCGCCAAGGCGGCGACGAGGGTCTTGTTGCCGACCATGAAACCCACCCGCCAACCAGGCATGTTGTAGGTCTTCGACATCGAATAAAACTCAACGGCGATGTCTTCGGCCCCCGGCACCTGAAGAATCGACGGCGCTTTGTACCCGTCGAACGAGATCGCCGCGTATGCCAGGTCGTGCACCACCCAGATGTTGTGCCGCTTGGCGATATCGATAACCTTTTCGAAAAACGCGAGATCGACACATTCGGTGGTCGGGTTGCCCGGGAAATTCACGACCAGCATCTTCGGCCGCGGCCAAGATTCGTCGATCGCCTTCTGCAGCTCTTCGAAAAAGTCATGCTCCGGCGTCATCGGCACATGGCGCACATCGGCGCCGGCGATGATGAAGCCGTAGGGGTGGATCGGATAGGCCGGATTGGGCACCAGCACCGAGTCGCCGGGCCCCATGCAGGCCAACGCCAGATGCGCCAGGCCTTCCTTCGACCCGATCGTAACGATCGCCTGGGAATCTGGATCCAGCTCGACCGCGAACTGGTCCTTGTACCAATTACAGATCGCGCGCCTCAGCCGCGGAACGCCACGCGATACCGAGTAGCGATGGGTATCGTTGCGCTGCGCCGCGTCGACCAGTTTGTCGACGATGTGCTTCGGCGTTGGCTGGTCCGGATTGCCCATGCCGAAGTCGATAATGTCCTCGCCGCGCGCGCGCGCCGCCGCCTTGAGTTCGTTGACGATCGCAAACACGTACGGCGGCAAACGCTTGATTCTGGAGAACTCTTCCATTTCCGGCGACGACACGGGGAAACCTCAGCGACTCAGCGGGCAAAAAATAAGCTGGATACGCTACAGTAAATGGATTCAAAAAGTCAATAAAATTAGACGATTAGCGTCACCTTCCGGACTATCGAAGATACGCTTACGCAAACAATGGAGATCGCCATGAAGATGGCCCTAGATGGCGCGCCGAATGCCAACCTGATACGCAGCTACGAGCCCGGCCGGGTGCAGGTGCGCGACCGTGAATACACCACCAGCACAATTATCTCGGCCACTAACATTGTCGAAAACTGGCCGCCTAACGCTGTCGCTGACCTGCAGGCCAAACATCTTCTCGCACTGACCAAAGAGCGACCAGAGGTGGTCATCCTCGGCACCGGTGAAACACAGGTCTTTCCCGAACCAGCCGTGTTCGTCACGCTCATGGATCTTGGCATCGGCTGCGAGGTGATGGACAACAGCGCGGCTTGTCGCACCTACAACATCTTGATGTCCGAGCAGCGCCAAGTCACCCTCGCGCTGCTCATCGACGGTCGCTGAATCCCGCCAGACCCAAGTGCGCGATGGGGACGTTGTCTCCGCCGCTTTAACAGCATCCCGTTCCTACCGGATGTTTTGCTTCTGATTGCTAATTATCAAATTAAGAATATTCGAAGTTCCCTATGATCTACATCAAGCAAGCGGGCCGTTGTTACAGCCACAACGACCGCATCCAAACTAGACTAAAGGCCAACCGAGTTCCCTGTTAAGGCGACATGAGAAAAACCGACCGTGGATGACACTCTGAAGCAGTTATTGGCGGCCGAAGGTGCTGCCACGGAGCTGGTCAAAAAGGCGGAGCAAGACAGCGATCACCTGATTCAGACAGCGGTTCAGGAAGCCAGAGCGCAGGAAGCACGTTTCGAAGATCGCAAGCCGGAGTTGCACGCCGCGTTTCTCGAGAAATCGGATCAACGCGCCAAGCAGAGCATTGCGGAGATGGACCGTCGGTTTCAGGAACGGCTTGCACAACTGCGCAGCGCCGCCGAGCAAAATGAGGAGCGTGCCCTAGAGGCGGCCTTTCGCGAAATGCTCGAGCGCAATACCGCGGGGGATGTGTGACCCAAATCGCCCACCAGGCATACCTTCGGACCCGCCTGGCGATTCTCAGCAGCCAACTCCTCGGCAAAAAACGTCTTGCCGAGATGAGCCGACTACCTCTTGACGAACTCAGCGAACTGACCCGCTTTGCCGATGTGAAAGGCGACAATACCAGCGTGCGCCTGGCTACCTTCGAGCGACTGCTCATGCAAACCTGGCTGGACGAACTAAGCGCGCTACTGCGGCCGCTGGAAGGCCCGGCAAGACGCCTGTTGACCCAGTGGGCCAGTCGTTATGAGCTACTGAACATCAAGGCGCTGGTAAGAGGCAAGATCGGTCAGCTACCCACCGCCGAGATCGAGCGCAATCTGTTTCGTCTACCCGGTTTCTTGAGCCTCAATCATGATCCATTGCTCAATGCAGACACGGTGCCCGACCTGCTCCGACAGCTGCAGAAAACGCGTTACCGGCGCATCGCCACTCAGGCACTGCGGCGCTACGAAGAGCGCCCCGACCCCTTTCTACTCGATGCCACACTCGATCAACAGTTCTACAGCGAACTGATCGCGAGAGCACAACAACTCACGACCACCGACCGCAACGAAATACTCGACTTAATCGGTCGAATCGTCGATCGGCACAACCTCGTCTGGAGCTTGCGCTACCGCTTCAACTACGGATTGCAGACCAGTGAAGTCGTTTATCTCGCGATCGAGGGAGGACGTCTTCTGAACCGCCGGTCACTGCAAGAGATTCTCCAAGCTGATTCATTGCCGGAAGCACTCCAGCACGTGCCCGAAAATCTGCTGAAGCAACATGAGCTGCCGAGTGAGCTCACGCTGATCGAGGCGGCATTGCTGAATGAACTTGACGAGTATGCAAGGCGTGCAATGCGGCTTAGTCCTTCCGCATTGACAAGTGCGCTCGCCTACCTGGTGCTGCGCTACGGCGAGATCACGGCGCTTTACGCGATCATGCATGCGCGGGTAAACGGCTTGGCCGATGATCTGCTCCAAGACGCACTCGACCCGCTTCGTGAGAACGCCGCATGATTCGCGCCGGCATCAATATGCGCCATGTTACGGTGACATTGATGCGCGAGGATTTGCCCCGTGCCAGCCTCTCGCTCGCCGAGCTTGAGGCCTTCGCGCCGGATGATCGTCCCGTTCTCGAAACCGAGTTACCCGAAATCCCCGGCAAAGCGTTTCGGGATCGTATCCGTCGCGCTTGGAGCTATGTGGATCGCCTGGCTGGCGTCATGGGCGAGCTGCCCAAGCCACCCCGTGATGTCGCCGTTGTCGGATTCAACCGCGAACAACTCGTCACTATCGAAACTTGGCTCAAAGATGCCTGGGAGCAATGCGCCCCTTGCGAAGCAATGCTGCATCAGGTCGAAGACGAATATCGAGAACTCAACAATCTTGAGAGCTCGCTGGCCGATTTTGCTGATCTCGATGTCGATCTGAGCCGTCTGCAACGTGCACATGGCTATCTCGATCTGCGCTTGGGCTCCATTCCGACCGACAACCTTCCGCGACTGCGTGAGGTTCTCGCGCTATCCAACCATCTCATTCTGAATGTCGCTGGCCAGGGTGAAACCCTGCGTATTCTCGTGGCGGGCAGTCGAGATCAAGCCAAAACGCTCGACAGCGTGCTGCTTGCCGCCGCTTTCCAACCGGTCAGCATCCCCGAGAGTTTTAACGACAACCCGCAGGCACTCCGCGAAGAATTACGCCTGAAGCGCTTGGAGCTCGACGAGATTCGGGAGGCGATGCGCCTGCGAATCACCAGCTGGTTGGACGGCAATCACGATGAAATCATGCGTGCGCAACAGTTACTCGAAGCCGCCGAGCCCTATGTCAATGTGCGCGGCGCGGCGCGCTCACGAGGCCCGCTCGCCGCTTTGCAGGGCTGGGTGCCAGAACGGCATCTCGCAACGATAGACGCGCGCCTGCATGAGTCCCTGCGTCACCCCTACGTACTCGAGTCGCGCGAACCGCGCGCGGATGAACGACACCTGGTACCTGTTCCGGCGAACAACAAGGGGCTGTTGCAGCCATTCGCCGTGCTCGTGCAGCAATACGGTATTCCCCGATTCGGCGAACTCGATCCGACGATCTTGTTCGCTATCACCTACGCCGGCATGTTCGGCATGATGTTTGGTGATATCGGACATGGCGCCATCATCGTACTCATCGGCCTTGTGTTACGGCGCAAGCTTGGCGCATTTACCTATCTCTTCGTACTCGCCGGCGCTTCTGCGATGTTGTTCGGCTGGCTCTACGGCAGCGTCTTCGGCGTCGAACATTGGATCCAACCCCTGTGGATCGCGCCAATGTCGGATCCGATCTATATGCTCACGGTCGCCTTGGGATGGGGGATCGCATTCCTCACCGTGGGCTCAATCATCGCGATAAGCAACAGGCTTTCCTCGGGTGATTCTGCCTCCGCACTGTTTGGCGCCGGCGGGGTGGTCGCCCTGGTGTTATACCTGGCCCTGCTATTTGGCATGTTCCGCGTGGCCGATGGCCAGGGGTTCCCGCTGCCCGCAACGATACTGGTTATCCTGATGCTCGGTTTACTGGTGAGCTACCAATGGCTTTCATCTGACGCCCCCTATGGCGAGCGCATTTTCACAACGATTATCGAAACCTTCGAGATCGTCAGTGGCTATGTCACCAGTTCGCTATCGTTCCTGCGCGTGGCTGCGTTCAGCCTCAACCATGTTGCGCTATCGCTCGCTGTTTTCACACTCGCTGACAGCATGGGGGCAGTCGGGCATTGGATCACCCTGATCCTCGGTAATATTTTCGTCATCGTTCTCGAAGGCATCATCGTCGCCATCCAGACCCTTCGACTGGAATACTACGAAGGATTTTCCCGTTATTTCTACGGCGACGGCACGCCGTTCAAGCCATTGCGCGTCGGCCGTTCTCAGTCATCATGACCATGCAAGACAGGAGCACTCATGAACACCATCGTCTTACTGCTTAGCGGAGCGCTGATTGCCCTGATCGGCACGGGCATCTACTTGCACTACAACCCACTTTCGCCTGCGCGTGCCAGACGCTTTTTCAAACCGACGATCGGCCTCAGCGTCGCACTGTTTTTCGGGGCACAGATTGCCGTCGTTATGCTGGGGCTTGGCGACGCTATGGCCGCGGCGGAGGCCGAAACAGCCGCCGCGGGTACCGCGGCGATCAGCACCGGTCTCGGTCTCGCCTTTATCGGCATCGCTTTGCCAACCGCGCTCAGTACGATAGCGGCAGGTATTGCCGTCGGACCGATCGGTGCTGCCTCACTCGCTGCCGTATCAGAAAAACCTGAAATGTTCGGCCGTACGTTGGTCTATCTGGGGCTTGCCGAGGGGATCGCCATCTACGGCCTGGTGCTGTCGATTCTGCTACTCAATCGCATCTGATCCATGACCGATACCCGGCAACTCTTCTTTGGTGAAGCCAACCTGGCCACGGGATTCCGTTTAGCCGGTTTCGAAGTCTATCCGGATGCCGATATCAGCCAGTTGGAAGCTATGCTCGAACAGCTCATGACTACGCGGTCCTCCGCCTTTGTCGTTATCGACCAAAAGCTGGCCGAAAGCGACAGTAAACGGCTCAAGCAGGTGCGCAGCGAAGGTGGTCGCATCCTGCTTACCCAAGTACCCGGATTAACCCAGTCGTCGCGCATGCACAGTGCGATTGACGACCATATCCAGCAACTGCTCGGCCTCGATGGAGACGCGACATGAGCGCGAACACAGACACCCAGCTGCAAGACCTGCAACGCGCCATTATGGCGCGCGCAGAGGAACTTGCGCAGGAGTTCGACGATAAGGCAAAGCGTCAGCGCGACAATATCCTGCGCGATGCGGCAGAACGCCTGCACCTGGCTGAGGAACGCGAGGTGCTGATCGCCAAAGCTGAAGCCGAGCGACACTTCCGGCGGGTTACCCAGGCCAGTGAACTCAAAATGCAGGCGCGGCTTGATCAACTTCGCTGGGAAATGGTCCAGACCGTGCAAAACCGTCTCACCGAGAAAATGCAGGCCATGCGCGAAGATCACGGCGCCTACCGAGCCTGGTTGGCGGCGATGATTGCGGATGCGGTACATCATTTACCCGAAGGCGAGCTGATCGCGGAAGCGACCGCCGATGACCACCCGTGGCTGGCAACGATCTGGGATGAGCTGGTCACCGACGCCGCACCCGGCCGCACGATTACCCTTATCGACCAGCCGACCTGGGGTAGCGGCGGACTCAGACTTCGGACAACGGACAACAACGCACAGGTCGACAACCGCTTCGAAGGCCGGCTCTCTCGCTACGAGGAGCGCATCCAGCGGGTCATTCTCAATCAGCTCTTCCCCACCGATATCAATGCCAGCGCACGCAGCGGAGGCCCGCAATGACAGATGACGCACGCAGCGGCCACATTCGGGAAATCAATGGTCCGATACTGCGCATTCACCTACCGGGCGGACGTAACGGTGAACAGGTTCGGATAGGAAGCCTGGATATCGTCGGCGAGATCATCGCGCTGGAAGGCCAAGACGCCATCGTGCAGGCCTATGAGTCCACCGAGGGACTGAAGCCCGGTGAGAGCGTCGAGGGCCTTGGACATCCATTGACCGTAGAACTTGGCCCAGGGATGCTCGAGGGCATCTTCGATGGTGTGCAACGACCGCTTGCGGAAATTGCGCGCCTGTCCGGCGACAACATACCTCGCGGTCTACGGGTCGATTCATTGGATCGCGCCAAGGCCTGGGACTTCTCTACCAACGAGTCGCTGAAACCAGGAGATCACGTCTCACCCGGTACGCGTCTCGGGACGGTGCAAGAAACGGACACCATCGAACACCGTATATTGGTGCCGCCTAACATCAAAGGCGAGTTGATCGATCTGGCACCGGACGGCGATTACACCCTCGAGCAGACCATCGCCCGGGTACGTGATGGTAGCGGCAAGGTCCATAAGCTCAAGCTTTATCATCGCTGGCCGGTTCGTCACCCCCGCCCCTTCACGCGAAGAGATCACGGCGTCGAACCGCTGATCACCGGACAACGCATACTGGACACTTTTTTTCCGTTGCTGAAAGGCGGCAAAGGCGCCGTGCCGGGCCCGTTTGGCGCGGGGAAAACGATGGTGCAGCAGCAAGTCGCACGTTGGTCGAATGCGGATATCGTGATCTATGTCGGCTGTGGCGAGCGCGGCAATGAATTGGTCGACGTACTCGAGAGCTTTCCGGAACTCGAGGATCCGCACACCGGCCGCGGCATGATGGAACGGACCCTGCTGATCGCGAATACCTCGAACATGCCGGTCGTCGCCCGCGAGGCCTCGATCTACGTCGGGATGACGATGGCCGAGTATTACCGTGACCAGGGCTATGACGTCGTCATGCTGGCCGACTCAACCTCCCGCTGGGCGGAGGCCTTGCGCGAGGTCGCCGGGCGACTCGGTCATATGCCGGTCGAGGAAGGCTATCCCGCCTATCTCGGGTCGCGCCTTGCCGCGGTCTATGAACGGGCCGGTCGTGTCGAAACCCTCGACGGTGAACGCGGATCGGTGACGCTGATTGGTGCGGTTTCACCGCCCGGTGGCGACTTCTCCGAGCCGGTTACCAGCCATACCAAGGAGATCATCCAGACGTTCTGGGCACTGTCCAAAGAATTAGCGGATGCGCGGCACTATCCCTCGGTCGACTGGGTAGACAGTTTTTCTGCCGATGTGCCGGTTGCCGCCGGGTGGTGGGCGCAAAATATCAGCGGCGCCTGGAGCAAACGCCGTACCCAGGCGCTCTCGTTACTGGCCAGAGACGCCGAGCTGTCGCGTATCGTGAACCTGGTCGGCCCCGAGGCGTTGTCTTCAGCACAGCGCTGGGAATTGGAGGGCGCGTCGCTGGTCAAAGAGGCGGTACTGCAACAGAGTGCGCTGGACGACATCGACAGTTATTGCTCGCCACAAAAGCAGTTCCAGCTACTCGAACTGGTCATGCAGGTGTTCGACCAGGGTGCCGAGTTGATCAGACTCGGCGCACCCGTCCAGGAACTTGCCGAACACCCCCTGATGGCACGGATTCGACGTGCCAAATCGACCTGGCGCAGCGAAGATCACGATGATCTCGGCGAGTTTGCCAACGAAGTCTACGAGGCGCTCGCGACATTGCGCAGCGAGTACGCATCAACCCAAGAGGCTGCATCATGAGCGATGTTGAGTACCGGCGCGCGAACGCCGCCCAGGGCGGGCTACTGGTGGTGGGAGGCGTCAAGGATGTTGCGTTCGGAGACCGCGTCAAGATCCGTGACCATCAAGGTGGAAAACGCAACGGCCAGGTCATCCTATCGGCCGAGAACGAAACCCTGATCCAAATCTTCGAGGGCACCGATGACCTCGACCTCGACAACACCTGGGTCCGTTTCCTCGATCAACCACTCACGCTAACCGTCAGCCCAGGACTATTGGGCCGCGTATTCAATGGGATCGGCGAACCCAGCGATGATCGTCCGCCGATCGTTGATGGCGAGGCGCGCGGTATCAGCGGCTCGGCCATCAACCCGGCGGCACGGAGTTACCCGCGCGAGTTTATCCAGACCGGCATCTCGACCATCGATGGGCTGAACTCATTGGTCCGTGGACAGAAGCTGCCAATCTTTTCGGCCTCGGGGCTGCCGCACAACCGGCTCGCCGCACAGATTGTCCGCCAGGCCCGCCTACCGGGTGAAGCCAGCAACTTTGCGATCGTGTTTGCGGCGATGGGCGTTTCGTACACCGACGCGCGCTTCTTCCGCGAGTCGTTTTCCGATTCCGGCGTGCTCGGCAACGTTGTGATGTTCATCAACCATGCCGACGACCCGCCGGTCGAACGCCTCGCCCTGCCCCGCGTCGCGTTGACGGCTGCCGAATATCTGGCATTCGATCTTGATCGCCATGTGTTGGTTGTCATGACCGATATGACCCACTATGCCGAAGCCCTACGCGAGGTCGCCACCGCCAAGGGCGATGTGCCGGCACGCAAGGGCTACCCCGGTTACCTCTATTCCGACCTCGCCGAAATCTATGAGCGTTCCGGCCGCATCCAGAACCGCCACGGCTCGGTCACCATGGTGCCGGTTGTCTCGATGCCATCTGATGACATCACCCATCCCATCCCAGACCTGACCGGCTACATCACCGAGGGGCAGATCGTTCTGTCACGCGAACTGAACAACCAGGGTGTGTACCCGCCGGTCGATATCGCACCCTCGCTGTCTCGCCTGATGAAAGACGGCATCGGCAAAGACGATACCCGCGACGATCACCCTCGGGTAGCAAACCAGCTTTACGCGCTCTACGCCAAGGCCCAGGAGGCACGCAACCTCGCATCAATCATCGGTGCCGAGGAACTCTCGGCGCGTGATCAGCGCTATCTTGAATTCGCGAGCGCCTTTGATGAGCAGTTCGTCAGCCAGGGCGAAGACGAAAACCGCAGCGTGATCGAGACGTTGAATCTTGCCTGGGAACTGCTGTCCCGATTCCCACGCGAAGCCCTCACTCGGGTCAGTGAAACAGACCTGGCGCGCTACCATCGCAGCGGTGACGGTGAACAAGCCGCATGAGTCGATTGCGTACAGCACCGACCAAGAGCGCCCTGCTGAACCTGCGCAAGCAGGTACGCTTTCTCGAAGACGGCCATGCCTTGCTCGAAAGAAAGCGCGAACTGTTGACCCGACTCGTCTACCAACACATCAAGGAATATCAGGCAAAAAAGAACACCGCCCACGAAGCCCTGCAGAAGGCCTACCGCTGGCTGGCGATCGCCCAACTGCGCATGGGCGATCGCAATATCGCCCAAGCGACACTCGGCGCGGCACCATCAATTGAAATGAAAGTACTGCCACGACGCGCGCTCGGCGTGCAGTATCCGTCGGTTGAGGCCACGAACATCTCCCCGCAGCCGGTCGGCCTACTCGGCACAGATCCGAGCTTTGATGAGGCGCGACATGCTTTCGCCCGCGCATCGGTGGATCTTGCACAACTCGCGGCCGTCGAGATGGCCCTGTACCGCTTGATCAGCGAGCAACGCAAGGCGCAAAAACGGGTCAATGCGTTGAAGTACAACATCATTCCCTCCTACCGCAAAGGCATCAAGCAGATCGCCGAGGCATTGGAAGAAGAAGAACGCGGGACGCTGTTCCAGATCAAGCGACTGCGTCAAAATAGCGTCAAAAAGAAGCAGGCCAAGTCAGCCTTTAGCACGTGACTCGCTAATCCACCATGCGATTCACTGCTGTAGCGCGTCGACCCACGCCATCAGGCGTCGACGATTCGCCCCCAATGCTCCGCACCCCGCCTGCGATCCGCCGCAGACATTTGAGCACGACGCCGCGTCACCAATCGGCTTAACCCGAAAGCTGATGGCATCGACAAATCGAAACAACGCACTGCTTCGGACAGCTACCGCAGGCGAGCAGAGTGAAGTCAAGCAAGCCGATCTGCAGCCCAGGCTGTATTGTGCCGCTCGCGGTCGGTGAGGCGGTTACTCAGGAGACAGGATAACCCACGCTACGACATCGCAGGGGCGTCGCGATAACGATTACCGGGGCTCAGAAGACTTAAGGTTTGCGGTGTGCCCGTTCGTCTGCCGCTGACTGTTCTTTTCGATCCGCGTCTTTGCGTTCCGCAGAACGCATTCGATCGATCGCATTCTCCATCGCCTTGGCTTTGGTATAGCGGCCGCGCCATTGCTGCTTGCTTGCCACGCAGTTCTGATCAGACCGTGCGACGATTTTCTTCTGCTCGACGATCGCGTCTTCGAGCTTGCCAATAAAAACCTGGTATTCGACGATCTGGTTGCTCGGCAGCCCGTTCCGCGCGGCCATGGCGAACCGTTCCAGGTACTCCTTGTGATATTTTTCCAACTCAGCAAGCCGTTGCTGAGCGCCGTCACGCTGCTTGATCGATTCCCCCAACTCCACCGCCGCCTTCCGCTCCTTTTGTGAAGCCAGCTTGTGAATAGGTTTGAAACGGTCAGACGGCGGCGACATTTTTTAGTTTGCCTCACCCGCAACCGGAAAGTGGTCTTGTGGGAACAAGGTCATCAAGTCATCGAGGCTTTCGTTGATATCGAAACGCGTGTGCATATCCTGATGGAGAAACTCGCGCAGTGACGGCATCGCACCAATCGCCAGATCAATCTGCTCATTCGAACCCAGTTCATAGGCGCCAACCGAGATAAGATCACGGTTCTGTTGATAGACGCTGTAGAGCGCCTTGAAATCCCTCGCCGCCACGAGATGTTCAGGCTCGGCGATCTCATTCATCGCACGACTGACCGAGGCCTCGATATCGATCGCCGGATACTGCCCTGCCTCGGCGAGGCGTCGGGACAACACGATATGACCGTCGAGAATCGCCCGCGCCGCATCAGCGATGGGGTCGTTCTGGTCGTCCCCTTCGACCAGCACTGTATAGAATGCGGTGATCGAACCACCGCCGCGATCACCGTTGCCGGCCCGCTCCACCAACTGTGGCAACTTCGCAAACACCGACGGCGGATAACCCTTGGTCGCCGGTGGCTCGTTGATCGCCAGTCCAATTTCGCGCTGGGCCTGTGCAAAACGGGTCAGAGAATCCATCAATAGCAGGACCTGCTTCCCTTGATCACGAAAATACTCGGCGATCGCTGTGGCCAACATCGCGCCATGCATCCGCCGAAGCGGTGGCTGATCTGCCGGCACAGCCACAACCACGGCGCGCCGCAACCCCTCTTCACCGAGAATGTTGTCGACAAACTCCTTTACCTCGCGGCCGCGTTCACCGATCAGCCCGACCACCACGACATCGGCGTTGGTGTACTTGGTCATCATGCCGAGCAAAACAGACTTACCGACACCCGAGCCGGCAAACAGACCGAGACGTTGCCCACGACCCACGCTCAATAGCGCGTTGATTGCGCGAATACCGACATCGAGTGGCTCGCGGATAGGCTCACGCGCCAGAGGATTGATCGTTTCGCCATTCAACGGCCGGCGTCGCATTGCATGGATCAGACCACGCCCGTCTAACGGGTGACCACTACCGTCGATGATGCGCCCGAGCAACTCGTCACCGACGTTGGCCTCGCTGACACGACCGGTGGGAACGACCCGTGCATCGGGTTCGAGCCCGCGGATATCGCCGGTCGGCATCAGGTACAGACTCTCGCCGGCGAAGCCGACGACCTCTGCCTCAACCGCTGCGCCGGCCGCGTTGACGACGTCGCAGCGGCCACCGATCGCGGCACGGCAACCGACTGCCTCGAGTGTCAACCCCACCATTCGGGTCAACTTTCCTTCCACCACCAGGCCCCGGCTGCCACCGATCCGTTCACTCATGCGATGGATCGAACCAGCCCACAAAGCGCTGCGATCGGTTTCAGGCATCATCAACCTCGATGTCATCACTGTCATGATGACGTTCGCCCACCAGCAGCGGCGCGATCAGGCTGTTCAAACGTGACTCGAGCGTCGCATCTATCTGCGAGGTGTCTGTATGAATCCGGCAACCGCCGCGCTGGATCACCGGGTCTTCAATGATCTGCCATTGTTGATCATGGTCACCCAGGGTGTAAGCCTCGCGGACCAATTCGGCATCTTCGGGATGCAACACCACGCGAATGTGTCGCGCACTGACCGGCAGAATACCAAGCGCTTCGCGGACCACCCCGACGATCTGCCCCGGATCGAGTCGCACCTCGCGGCGAATTAGCTGACGGACCATGCTGAGCACCAGGGTGACAATTTCTTGCTCGACCTGCTGGTCCAAGCGTTCGAAGGGCTTGTCCAACGCGTTCAGCAAATCATCAAGCTGGCTGACTTTTTCCTCGACCGCCGCGCGGCCTTGCTCTACCCCTTCACGATGGCCAAACTCCTGACCCTCACGTCGGCCCTGCTCGAAACCTTCCGCCTGCGCCGCTTTTTGAATCTCGCCAAGCTGCGCGGCGGTCAACATCTGGGGGGATTCGTCGACCGGCAGATCGCCAATGTTGCGGACGTGCGGTGGTTGCCACTGACGCACGTTATCGGTCTGTTGTCGGATGACATCGACACCGGTTTTACGATGTTTATCCACGGCATGGGATCCTAGATGAACTCGTCGCCACCGCCGCCACCGAGATTGATCTCACCGGCATCGGACAGGCGGCGGGCCACCGTAAGGATCTCCTTCTGCGAGGCCTCGACATCGCTGAGCTTGGCAGGTGCCGCGGCCTCCAGATCATCTTTGAGCATTTCAGCCGCGCGCGAAGACATATTCTTGAAGATCTTGTCCCGTAGTCCCTCGGGTGCACCACGCAAGGCCAACAGTAGCTGATCCGAGGACACTTCGCGGAGCAGGGTCTGCATTCCCCGGTCGTCCACGTCGATCAGGTTCTCGAACACGAACATGTTGTCTTGGATCTGTTGCGACAGTTCCTCGTCCGAGTCGTTGATCTGTTCGATCACCTGGCTTTCCACCGCGCCGTCGACAAAGTTCAGGATGTCCGCTGCCTTCTTGACGCCGCCAAGCGATGACGATTTGACATTGCTGGCGCCATGAAACTGTTTTTCGAGGATTTCGTCGAGCTCCTGGAGCGCGGCGGGTTGAATGCCATCAAGCGTCGCAACCCGCATGATGACATCGGTACGTACCGCTTCGGGGAACTGACTGATGACACCGGCGGCCTGATCCGGATCGAGGAAAGACAACACGATTGCAATGATTTGGGGATGTTCGAGGCGAATCAGCTCGGCGATCGCGCGGGCGTCCATCCACTTCAGTTGCTCGAGGCCCTTGCTGTTTCGTCCGAGCAGAATACGGTCGATGATTCCGCCCGCCTTATCGGAGCCGAGCGCTGATGTCAGCATGTTGCGAATGTACTCATCAGAGCCCATGCCAAGCGATGTCTGCTCGCCTATCGCATCAACAAACTTTTGCATCACCAACTCCATCTGGGAGTTGGTCACGTTACTGAGGCTGGCCATTGCCAGGCCAATTTCCTGGACTTCTTTCGGTCCCATATGGCGAAGTATCTCGGCCGCATGCTTCTCACCAAGGCCAAGCATCAAAAGGGCGGATCGTTCCAGCCCGGTCAGATTCCTCAACGCCTGCGCGTCCTGCGCTGCAGCTTGCTGCTGTGCCATGTTACGCCGCTTCCTCGCCAACCCAAGTCTTCACCAACTGGGCGACGCGTTTAGGATCTTCATCGACCAGCTGACGCGCTGCGTCCATGATGTTCTCGTACTTGCCGCCACCAGGTAGCCGGATAGGCTCACCGTCAGAGCCCAACAGCAGGCTTTCGTCGCCCGATTCACCAAGCGGGCCTTCGACGCGCGCCTGCCCGGCATCGCCGGTCGCGCCAGCACCGGCGCCTTCGGCGGCCAATTCCGCATGGGTTGCCGTCAAGCGTTTCATGGTTGGCTTGAGCACCAGGAAGATCAGCAACAGGACCAACAGAAGACCACCTGCCTGCTTGATAACGTCAAGGAACCAACCCTGCTGCCAGATCGGTGTCTCTGGTAGGTCCGCAATCGGCTCGGGACTCAAGAATGAACTGTTCATCACCCGTACGCTGTCGCCGCGGCGTGCATCGAAACCGATCGCATCCCGTACCAGGCCGCTGAGACGTTCGATCTCCTCGGGGGTCCGCTCGCGCATCGTCGAATTGCCCTCTGCGTCGATCACCGCGATATCGTCGACAACGACCGCGACGGACAGGCGACGCAGCGATACCGGAGACATGCGCGTATGACTGATTACCCGGTCGAGCTCGTAATTACGCGTTGACTGGCGGCTCGAGTTCGCCGTTGTACCTGGGGCACCGCCAGCGGCGCCACCGGCTGCATTCTCAGGCGCCGCGCCTGCCGCAGGTGGCTGATTTGCCAGCGCACCCGGCACACCGCCCACGCCAGCACCTTGACGCTGTTCTTCGTTCAGCTGTTCGCTACGTAACGCCGGCTGGTCGGGGTTGTAGCGTTCCTGCGTCTGCTCGGTGACGGTAAAGTCGACCTCAGCGGTCACCTGGGCACGGACTTTTTCACGACCGACTATCGGCGCCAACAGCGATTCGATCCGATCTCGGTAGTGCGTTTCAATACGACGCGTATGTTCGAACTGCGTCGACGACAATTTCATCTCGCGGCTTTCCTGATCGCCACTCAGCAACCGCCCCTTGTGGTCGACTACAGTGACCCGCCCCGGGGTTAGTTCGGGGATACTGGACGCGACCAAATGGACAATGGCTTCAACCTGGGTGTCTTCCAACGCACGACCGTTGTGCAGCCTCACCGCGACCGACGCCGACGGCGGTTGACGTTTGCGGACGAAAACCGATTGCTTTGGAATAGCAAGATGGACACGGGCACTCTGTACGGCACCGATGGTGGCTATGCTGCGCGCCAGCTCACCCTGTAGCGCCTGCTGGTAACGCGCTTTCTCGACCATTTGACTGGTGCCGAAACCGGTATCCTCCTGCAACAACTCAAAACCCATGCCGACACTGTTCGGCAAGCCCTGGCCGGCCAGCTGCATGCGGACTTCTTTGAGCTTGGCCGATGGCACCATGACCATCCCGGTCGCTTCATCGACTTTGAAGCTGACGCCGGCCTGTTGCAGCGCCTCCATGACCTGGCTGGCATCTTTCTCGGCGAGATTGCCGTACAACGGCGCGAGGCTCGGCGCCTGTGACCACAACACCACCGCGACACCTAATGCGACACTGGCGGCGATCCCGACCATCACGGCGACTTGGCGCAGTATCGGATTTTCCGCAATAACCGCCATGCCACTGGCGCCGGCAGGGGTTGGAAGGTTGCTCGGGTTTGCTCCGTCGGCCATGTCTCTTACTCGCCTTTAGTTAACAGTCAGACGCGTCACGCAACGCTCAGACCGGCATATTCTTGATGTCTTTGTAGGCCTCAACGAGTTTGTTGCGGACCTCAACCATCGCCTGGAACGAGACACTGGACTTCTGCATCGCGATCATGACTTCGGCAAGATCGAGGCCCTCGTCGCCCTGCTCGAAGGCAGTACGCATCGCATTGGCCTCCTGTTGCGTATCATTCACCGCGTCGATCGAGCGTTTCAGTAGTTCACCGAATCCTGTCTGCGGTGACTGCTCGACCGCCGCGTCGTTGCCCATGGCCTGTGCCCGGGCGACACGCATCTGGGCGAGAACCTGGTTGATCTCCGGGGTACTCATTGCTGCTTACCTTCTCTCTGTGTTCGATTTCTTGACGCCGAGGTCGTGCGCAAGGTTTTGCTGCAGGTTTCGCGCCAAATCAGGCATGGGGAACCGCTACACCGGCCTCGCGGAGCTTTTGCAGCTTATGGCGAAGTGTCCGGGGACTGATCCCGAGAAGCTCGGCGGCCTGCTTACGGCTCCCGTTGCCGTTGCGCAACGCATCGAGGATCATCTGCTCTTCCACACTGCGCAGGTCCTTGGTCAGCCGGCCATGCCCGTTGACTAAGGACCCGTCAGCGATAACCTCCGGCACGGCGCGCGCCGTTGGTACGCCATCGAGCTGCTCAAAATGGATGTCCTCGCCGCGAATACGTTCGCCATCACAAAGAATCAGCGCGCGCTGTACCAGGTTATCGAGCTCACGCACGTTGCCCGGCCAGCTATGCGCCAACAGCCGCGCCTCGGCTTCGGCTTCCAGCACCGGCAAGATCTCGCCGCCTTGCAAATGCCGTTGCAGGAGAAAACGCGCCAGCGGCAACACGTCACGTGTGCGCTCGCGCAACGGCGGCAATGTCAACGGGAAGACATTGAGCCGATAAAACAGGTCCTCACGGAAGCGGCCGGCCGCCACTTCCTCGCGCAGGTGTCGGTTAGAGGTTGCCAACACCCTGACGTCGAGTTGGATCAGGTCTCGCCCGCCGAGCCGTTCCACTTCTCGTTCTTGCAGGACGCGCAGCAGCTTGGCCTGTAGCGGCAAGCTCATCTCGGAGATTTCATCGAGCAGCAGTGTGCCGCCCTGGGCTTGCTCGAACTTGCCCGCACTGGCACGCACCGCGCCGGTAAACGCGCCCTTCTCGTAGCCAAACAACACGGCCTCGAGCATGTTGTCGGGGATTGCCGCACAGTTGAGTGCGATAAACGGCCCATCAGACCGGCTGGACTGGTGGTGAACGAGGCGCGCCAGCACCTCTTTGCCGGTGCCGGACTCGCCGCCGATCATCACCGTGGCATCGCTCGAAGCAACCCGTTTCGCCAGTTCCACAAGTTCCCGGCTACGAAGATCCTCGGCAATCATCTGGCCGTTCTCGACCCGATGATGGGGCAGATAACGTTCGACTTTATGAAGCAGTTCATCAAGCTCGAACGGCTTTGCCAGATAATCGACGGCACCCAGTTTAATCGCCTCTACGGCCTGCTCAACGGTGCCGTAGGCGGTCATGATCAGTACCGGAAGATCGTGAAACCGATTGCGCAGGTTGCGCAACAAGGCGCGACCGTCCATCGGCCGCATCTGCACATCGGTTAACACCATGTCGACGGGATCGCGATCCAGTCGCGCAAGCGCCTGTTCGCCGTCGGTGGCCTGAATGACGTCATAACCTGATAACACCAGCGTATCGCTGAGCGCCTGTGACAACGCGCTGTCATCTTCAACCACGAGAATACGGGAGGGGTTCATCATCAATTGCTCCTCGCGTCGAGCGATGTCGGCACCGCCGGTGGCAAGGCCGGCAGTTGAATTTCAAATCGCGCACCACCGAGTGATGATGCGCCGGCCGCGATACTGCCATCGTGCTCGAGCACGACGGCCTGAACGACGGCCAGGCCAAGCCCGGTGCCGCGCTCGCGGGTGGTAAAGAACGGATCAAATATGCGTGGTAATACAGCCGGATCGAGACCGGGACCATCGTCCTCAACCGTCAGGTAGACAGCACCGGTAGACGACTGATGACGTCCGACAATGTGAATCTTCGCGTTGTCGCCCGCATGGTCCAGCGCATTGTCGACCAGGTTACTGATCGCCCCGGCGAGGGCATCCAGGTTGCCGCGAATCCGCGGTTCCGAAAGCGCATTGATGTCGATCGACAGCTCGGCGCCGAGTTGTGCAATGCGCGGCGCCAATCCCGCCACGGCGGTGTGTATCACGCGAGGTAAAGCAATCGCGGCACTGCTGAAATTGCCGCCGCGACTGAACGCCAACATCTCGCGCACAAGGGTCTCAGTATGTCGCAGCCCTGCCAGTAACTTGTCACTGAACTGGCCACGTTGGGCTTCGTTGAGTCCGCCTTTGGCAAGCTGCCCGGCGTATAACACGGCGGTCGACAGCGGCGTTCTGATCTGATGGGCCAGTTGGGCGGCCATCTCACCCATCGCGCCAAGGCGGTCTTGCCGCTCGACACGCTCCTGAAGCCGGTACTGATCGGAAACGTCGACAAGCACCAGGATGCATCCCCGGTCTTGCAGCGGGCGCTTGGATACATTGACTCGACGCCCGTCCTTGAGGCGCCAGGTGCCTGGCGATGTCTCTGCCGCGAGTGCGTCTTGTTGCACCTCGGCCCAGCGGCGACCCCAAGCGACACCGGGGAACAACTGCTCGGCGGCCGGGTTAAACCGATCCACCCGGTCGCGCACATCGATCAGCACGACCGCGGCGGGCAAGGCCTCCAACAGCACACCGAGTTGATCGGCCAGGTGCTCTTTTTGGGCACGTTCGTTGAGTCGCCCTTGCCGGGATCGTGCGAGTTCGAGATTGAGCGCGGCAACCTGCTGCTCAAGCTGGCCGTAGGCATCGGTCAGCCGCGAGGACAGCTCATTGAAAACGCCGAAGGCCTGTTCCAGTCCCTGCTGGTCGGTCGTTGAAAGTGCCGTTTGCTCGGCCATATGCCGGATACCCCAATCCCGATGTGTCTCGGGGAAGCATCCAGCAAGAGCTATGCCAGAGTATAATTCACTGTAATTTCAGCAGCTTACATTAGGAATTAAAAACCTGCGTCAAACGCCCGTCATCTCATGGCCGCGTTGCAGGCCGTATTTGCGCAATTTTTCGACGAGCGTCGTGCGCCGCATATGCAGTTTCTTGGCGGCGTGCGCGACAACGCCGTTGGATTCTTCCAGCGCCTGGCGGATCAGGCTTTGCTCCATGTTGGCCAGATGGACTTTCAGATCGATACCATCGGCCGGCAGACGCGGCATACTCGAAACGGTGTTTGGCTGATCACCTGGCATATTGACGACCGGCAGAGCATCTTCCTTGGCGGCGACATCCGGCACCGGGACCGTAATCCCAACCCGGAACTTTTCAGGCAGGTCAGCGACATCGACGACACCGTACGGAAACAAAATGGCGAGTCGTTCGATCAGGTTGGCCAACTCGCGCACATTGCCCGGCCAGCGGTAATGGCTCAACGCGGTCACGGCGGCCGGCGTCAGTCGCACTGAACCGCGTTTTTCGTGCTCGATGCGCAAAATCAGATCGTTGACCAATACCGGGATATCTTCGACGCGTTCTCGCAGCGGCGGCACCTCAATAGGAAAGACGTTCAGCCGGTAATAAAGGTCTTCTCGGAAATCGCCTTCCTTGATCGCCTGCTCGAGATTGCGGTGAGTCGCGGCAATGATGCGGACGTTACAATGCACCGTCTTGTTGCTGCCGACGCGTTCGAATGTGCGCTCTTGCAATACGCGGAGCAGCTTCACCTGCATGTGCATGCTCATGTCGCCGATCTCGTCCAGAAACAGCGTGCCGCCTTCGGCCAGTTCGAAGCGACCCTGGCGCGCGGTGATGGCCCCGGTGAAAGCACCTTTCTCGTGACCAAAGAGCTCGCTCTCGAGCAGGTCACTCGGGATCGCGCCACAGTTCACCGGGACAAAGGGCCGTCCACGCCGCTTCGAGTGGTAATGCAGCTTTCGCGCTACCACCTCTTTGCCGGTGCCAGACTCGCCGAGGATTAGCACGGTGGCCTCGGTATCGGCCACCTGCTCAATCATTTTGTTGATACCGCGGGTCGCACGCCCGTTGCCGGAAAGACTGCGGAACAACTCCAGCGGCCGTCGCGGCGCCTCGCCCTGCCGTTGCGACTCGTCGAACACCTGCGCCTTGTGCAGCAGCGAGGAGACCGCATCGTAATGACAGGGCAGACGCAATGTGCCGAGCACGTCACCACTGACCAGCATCGCGTCGCTTTGCTTATCCTGCACTTGAATCAGGGCCGGTCGTGGATTGCCTTCATTGATTACGCTGAGATAGGCGCTACGGGTATCGTCGGGTAGCTGTGCACTGAGAAATACCGACACCGACCGATCCGTGAACCGTTCGGCGATTCGACGAAAATCTTCAGGGCTTTCAGGGACATGCACGTCACAGTCGATAAACTGCAAAATGTTTTGCAGGTAATCCAATGTTGTTGCATCGGAAAGCACCAGCAGGGCCGTTGCGGCATTAAGGCGATGCTCTGCGGCGTTATCGGGCGTCATGCAATCGGCTCCTGGGGAAGATTGACCGAAAAGCGCTCAAAGTCCCTGTTTTTCCAGAGTTAAGCATGCAATGCCTATTAAGTCAAAAAAACGTCATCTAGCAGATTTCATCCTGCCGGATGTCGGTGCCGTGCTTGACAGCATCTCTTACCCTCCCTAGAAATGGGGGCCTGCACGGTAGTTATTGGATATCCCTCATTTGAACGAAATCCCGCTCGGCGCCCTGTTCGGCTCCCTTATGTTTTTGTTGCTGCTGTCTGCGTTCTTCTCCGGCTCCGAAACGGCGCTGATGACCCTGAATCGGTATCGATTGCGCCACCTCGCGGAAGCCGGTCATCCCGGCGCGAGATTGGCTGAGCGACTTCTCAATCGGCCTGACCGGTTGATTGGCCTGATCCTGCTGGGCAACAACTTCGTCAACATCCTGGCGTCATCGCTGGCAACAATCATCGCGCTCAGGCTCGGCGGTGAGGGTGCCATCCCGGTCGCCGCCGGCCTGCTGACATTGGTCGTACTGATCTTTTCCGAGGTCGCACCCAAGACGATGGCGGCCCTTTATCCGGAACGTATCGCGTTCCCCGCCTCATGGATCTATACGCCGCTGCTTCGCCTGCTGATGCCGCTGGTATGGCTGGTCAACCTATTGGCGAATGCGGTCCTGCGCGGTCTCGGCATCTACCCTGACGATGCCGATGGCAACGCCCTGAGCCGCGAGGAACTGCGCACCGTCGTCAACGAGGCAGGCGCACTGATTCCCAAGCGGCACCAAAAGATGCTGATCAACATTCTCGACCTCGAGAAGGTCACGGTCGACGACATCATGATTCCGCGTAACGAACTCGATGGCATCGATCTGGACAATCCCACCGACGTCATTCTCGAGCAACTCGAGCAGACGCCCTACACGCGCGTGCTGGCTTTTCGGGGCAGCATTGACAACGTCGCCGGGTTTCTTCATTCGCGGCGCGCGATGCAGGCCCTGCTGGACGACGGCCTGACCCGTGAAAAGCTCGAGCAGTTGATCCGCGAACCTTACTACGTGCCCAAGGGAACCCCGCTGAACCGTCAGCTGTTGAATTTTCAGGCCAAGCGCCGCCGGACGGCGCTGGTGGTTGACGAATACGGCGATGTGCAGGGGCTCGTGACGATGGCCGACCTGCTGGAGGAGATCGTTGGTGAGTTTGCGACCGACCCGGCAGATGGTATTGCCGATGTGCAACCGCAGAACGACGGCAGCTTTCTGGTCGACGGTTCGGCCAATCTACGAGAACTCGTGCGCACCATGCATTGGGAATTGCCAACACACGGCCCCAAAACGCTCAACGGCTTGATCGTCGAACACCTCGAAAGCCTGCCAGAGACAGGCACCTCGCTACTCATCGCAGGCTACCCCATCGAAGTCGTGCAGATCCAGGAAAACGCGGTCAAGACCGCGCGCATACGCCCGGCGGACCGCCGCGAGGAACTCTGATAGGGGTCACGCGGCGTGCGGATTCGGCTAGTCTTTGCTCGAAGCAGGCAAATGGTTTGTCGCCAGGAGATCACTCATGACCGAAGCTGCCTCCGAACGCCGTCGTTTTCACCGCATCGCCACTGATAAGACCGTTGAGCTTGAGATAGGCGAGCAAAAGTGCATCGGCAAGGTTCTGGATATTTCAATGCGTGGATTGCTGATCGCCTGCGAACCACCACCCAATGTGCATGAAGGCGACAAAAGCACGGCGCGCGTGCAGCTTGACGATGCGGCCTGTTGTATCGACGTCGAGGGCATCGTCGTCCACATCAATCCCGGCCAAATCGGGCTTCAGTGTACGCAGATGGACATCGACAGTGCATCGCGTTTGCGCAGGCTCGTGGAACTCAACCTGGCCGACAGCATGCTGCTGGAACGCGAGTTGGTCGAACTGATTGCCGACCAGCAACATTGAGGAACTGGACTTCGGCGGCCTCAGGCCGTTGCTTCGCTGACCGCCTCAATGGCCTCGTCGATGCGGCTCACGGCCAACACCTCAACGCCCTTGATCGACTGCTTGGGCGCGTTGGCACGCGGCACAATCACGCGTTTGAAGCCGTGCTTGGCGGCCTCGCGCAAGCGCTCCTGACCATTCGGCACAGGACGTATCTCGCCGGCCAAGCCAACCTCACCGAACGCGGCCAGGTCACGCGGTAACGGCCGATTGCGGAAGCTCGACAGCACCGCCAGCAGCACCGCGAGGTCGGCCGCCGGTTCGGTCACCCGCACACCGCCAACAACGTTGAGGAACACATCCTGATCAGCCATCGCCACGCCGCCATGGCGATGCAGCACGGCGAGCAACATCGATAAACGGTTTTGTTCCAGACCCAACGCCACCCGACGCGGGTTACCGAGCGAACTCTGATCAACCAGCGCCTGCACCTCGACCAACAGCGGCCGCGTGCCTTCGCGCGTGACCAGGATACAACTGCCGGCGACCTGTTGCTCATGGCGCGACAGGAAGATCGCCGACGGGTTGCTTACCTCGCGCAACCCCTTGTCTGTCATGGCGAATACGCCGAGTTCGTTGACTGCCCCGAAGCGGTTCTTGATGGCCCGAATCAGTCGGAAAGGACCACCACTCTCACCTTCGAAATACAACACCGTGTCGACCATATGCTCGAGCACCCGGGGGCCGGCCAGGGTGCCTTCCTTGGTGACGTGACCGACCAGAAACAGCGAGGTACCGGTCTGTTTGGCGAAACGCACCAGGCGCGCGGCGGACTCACGGACCTGCGCCACCGATCCCGGGGCGGATTGCAGTGACTCGGTGTAGAAGGTCTGGATCGAGTCCATCACCAAGACCCGCGGTTTGGACTGCGCAATCAGCGCGAGTATGCGCTCGACGGAGGTCTCCGTGAGCAGCTGCAAGGCGGCCGTCGGCAAGCCGAGGCGCTGCGCACGCAGACTGATCTGTTCAGCCGACTCCTCGCCACTCACATACAACACCGGCAGGCGTTCAGCGAGCAGGGCCAATGCCTGGATCAGCAGGGTCGACTTGCCGATGCCCGGATCGCCACCGATCAGCACAACCGAGCCACCGACCAGCCCCCCGCCCAACACCCGATCCAATTCGCCCAGACCGACCGTCAAGCGGGCGACCTGCTCGGGCGACACGTCGGCCAACGGCTGGATCTGCGCCGTGGCATCGCCCGCGTAGCCGCTGAACCGCGAGGTGGCTTTCACGGACGCCGCCGCAACGGTTTCCTGCAGGGTGTTCCAGGCCCCACAGTCGCTGCACTGCCCCGACCACTTCGGCGACAGGGCACCACAGTCACTGCAGACATAGTTGGTTTTTGCCGGCTTATTCATCGTGCTGGCGTGTCACCTCGGAACGGCGCTGTGGCGGCGTGCGTTAAACACCGCCCGCATCAGTAATCGTCATCGCCATAGACGTCGTAAGCGAAGTTATCGAACCGCGTGAATTGGCCTTGAAAAGTCAACATCACGGTCCCGATCGGCCCATTACGCTGCTTGCCGATGATGATCTCGGCCTTGCCCTTGTCGGCGGTGTCTTCGTTGTAGACCTCATCCCGATAGATGAACACAATCAGATCGGCATCCTGCTCGATTGCACCGGACTCGCGCAGGTCTGACATCACCGGACGTTTGTTCGGACGCTGCTCCAGGGAACGGTTGAGCTGTGACAACGCAACGACTGGCACGTTGAGCTCTTTGGCCAGGGCCTTCAGTGATCGTGAAATCGCCGAGATCTCCGTCGCACGATTCTCACCCGATTCCGGTGCCTGCATGAGCTGCAGATAATCGATAACCACCAAACCCAGCTGACCGTGCTCTTTCATGAGGCGGCGACAGCGTGCCCGCAAATCGGTCGGCGTGAGGGCCGGCGTATCGTCGATGAACAGTTTCGTGTTGTTCAGAATATTGACCGCCGACGTGACCCGTGGCCAATCGTCGTCCTCGAGCTTGCCAGAGCGCACGGCCTGCTGATTGACGCGCCCAAGCGATGAGATCATCCGCATCGTCAGCGACTCGCCCGGCATCTCCATCGAAAAGATCGCGACCGGCAACTCATTCGAGATCGCCACGTTCTCGGCGATATTCATCGCAAAGGTGGTCTTGCCCATCGAAGGCCTGCCGGCCACGATAATCAGGTCGGCCTTCTGCAAGCCCGATGTCTTGCCGTCAAAATCGGCAAAGCCGCTGGACACACCGGTGAGCGCGTCGGAGCTACCGTACAGTTCCTCGATCCGGTTGATCGTCTCGGTCAACAACCGCGTGATCGATCGAAAACCGCCCCCGCCGCGCGCTTGCTGCTCGGCGATCTGGAACACCTGGTTCTCGGCGGAATCGAGCAGTTCGTGGACCTTCCGTCCCTTGGGTCGGAAACCCGACTCGGCGATCTGGTTGCCCACCTTGATTAGTTGGCGCACCACTGACTGTTCTCGAACGATAGCCGCATAGGCCTGGATGTTCGCCGCGCTCGGCGTATCGTTGGCCAGCATACCCAGGTAGGCGAGACCACCGACCTCGTCGATGGATTCCAAACCCTCCAGTTCTTCGGCCAGGGTGACAACATCGAACGGGCGATCTGCGTCCGCCAAACGGCTGACCGCAGAGAACACCAGCTGGTGCTCGCGACGATAGAAATCCTGCTCGGTGAGTTTGTCAGCGACCCTGTCCCAGGCGCTGTTGTCGAGCATCAGACCACCGAGCACTGCCTGCTCTGCCTGTACCGAGTGGGGCGGCACCCGCCAGGCCTCCATCTGTGCGTCGGGATCTGGCACCGCTAGGTGCTCGGGTGAGGGCTCGTAGACAGCATCGACCATCGGCGGGAAAAACACTCTTGGGAACGACTCGGAATTACACCATACCGCAGGTCAGCCCGCAGGTTCGGAGATTACCTGGCAGAAACCACAACGCCCGGCACAAGCCGGGCGTTCGCGACCGCCGAATGACGATCAGGGGCGGCGTAAAGCGTCTACTCTTCGCCGACGATCGTCACCTTCAAGACGGTGTCGACGTCGGTGTGCAGGTGCAGAGTGACCTGGTATTCGCCGGCAACACGGAATGGGCCCTCCGGCAACCGCACCTCGGATTTGGCGATTTCCACACCGCTGTCGGTGCATGCCTTGGCGATGTCAGCGGTGCCAACCGAGCCGAACAGCCGGCCTTCTTCGCCAGCCTTGTGGGTGATCGTAACGCCATCGGCGAGTGCCTCGATCTGCCCCTTACGCGCTTCAGCGGTGGCCAGCTTGTCTGCCGCTTGCTGTTCGAGCTCGGCGCGACGCGCCTCGAACTGTTTCACGTTCGCTGCGCTGGCGAAAACTGCTTTACCCTGCGGAATCAGGAAGTTGCGGCCAAAGCCGGACTTCACCGAGACCTTTTCACCGAGGTTACCCAGATTCGCGACTTTTTCCAGAAGGATGACTTCCATCGTTGTGTCCTCTATCTCTCTATTTCCCGTCGTCAGAATCTGATCGACGTGCCCGGGCCCTCGCCCGAAGATTTAACCAGCCATCAGCGTATCCCGCTGCAGCCACCATCGTTGCGCCCTGCGGTGCAATCAGCACCAACATCACGTACAGACCGACCAGCCAGCCAGTCGACGCGCCAAATTCCGCGACCAGGGCGTGGGCGACGCTAATGCCCTGGACCAGAAAAACCACCATGCCGACCAGATAAAGCTGGCCAAGCAGGCTGGGCTCTCCGCTGTTTGCAAATACCCCGACTATCAGCAGCAGCGGCACCACAATCAGCAGCCAACGGCCGAAACGCAGCTGCCGAAACTCCTCACCGAATGCCGACGTTTGATCGAGCATCGCGGCCCAATAGCGCGCAAGCAGCAGCGACGCCAAGGTGGCAAACAGCCATGCCGCGGCGACGCCACCTGCCATCCAACCCGCCGACAGGTCGATCAGCGCCTGCAGATCCGCCGTTTGCACCGCGTCGGCTTCGATCTGCTGGGCCACGAAGCTGTTCAGCGTCTCGGCCCAGAACGCCGCCGGATCGCCGAGCAGCAGGTACTGAAGCACCACGATGACGGCCGCTCCAACGGCGGCGGCTTCGATACCGATTCGCAATGATCCGGTCTGGCCCATCACGCCACCAAGAACGGCCGCCGGGACCCACAGCATGATGCCGATCAGGACTGTCGCCAGCGGCATCTGAAACAGCAGACCGCCGAGGCCGCCGATCGCCAGCAGCGCGGACAACACAACCAGCAGGCCTTCCCGCCAGCCCTGCCGCAGCACGGTGAGGGTCACGATCGCGGCGCTGAAGATGCTGAGCGGCGTGATGATCAGCGCCATCACCGCCAGCACTGTCGCGGCAATGACCGCCTGCATACGGCCCCTCATCACCCAATTGACGAAGGCCTTCATGCGCCAACCTCTAAACCGCCCGGCGAGTCACCGAGAGGACGCAAGCCAGACTCAGTGACTGTCGGAGTAAGGCAGCAGCGCAAGAAACCGCGCCCGCTTGACTGCATCGGCCAGCTGGCGCTGGTATTTCGCACTCGTGCCGGTAATCCGGCTCGGCACAATCTTTCCGGACTCGCTGACGTATTGCTTCAGCAGGTTCAGGTCCTTGTAGTCGATCTCCTTGATGCCCTCGGCGGAGAAACGGCAGTATTTACGGCGACGAAAGAAACGCGACATCGTGCTGATCTCCCTTAAGCTTGGCTGGTAGCCGTTTCACGCGGCTGGTCGGATGGCGCAGCCGCAGCTGGCGCTTCGTCCTTTTCCTCTTCTTTGGCAAGCGGCGACGTTTCGGTGACGGCGTCTTTACGACGCATCACCAGATTACGCAGCACCGCATCGTTGAAGCGGAAGGCGCTTTCGAGCTCAGCCAACGCATCGGCGCCGCATTCGACGTTCATCAGGACGTAGTGTGCCTTGTGGATCTTATTGATCGGATAGGCAAGCTGACGACGACCCCAATCTTCGAGGCGATGGATCTGGCCGCCGCTGGTTTCGATGGTCGAGCGATAACGCTCTACCATGGCAGGGACTTGCTCGCTCTGGTCAGGATGGACCAGAAACACGATTTCGTAGTGACGCATTGTGTCTCCTTACGGACGAAACGCCTCCCGCTCGTGACGGTGAGGCAAGGAGGACCAGAACCAGCCTGGTCGGAAGGCGCGAGATACTACAGGACTAGCGGGCGTTACACAAACCCCCGCGCGAGGCGGGCGCCCCCGTGACCCGGGTCAGTGGCGGCGCTGACGCACCGCCTCGTAAAGAAAGATTCCAGCCGCCACCGCGACGTTGAGACTCTCGATCTGCCCAGCCATCGGCAATCGGAGCAGCTGGTCGCAGGTTTCACGGGTCAGCCGTCGCATGCCCTCTCCTTCGGCCCCCAAAACCAGCGCCAGTGACCCGGTTAGATCGGCCTCGAAAAGCGCCAGCCTGGCGTCGCCGGTGGTGCCGGCGACGAACACGTGGTGCGCGGCCTGCAGGTGACGCAGGGTACGCACCAGGTTCGTCACTTGCACGAAAGGGATCGTTTCTGCCGCGCCGCTCGCAACCTTGCATACGATCGGGGTCAACCCACCAGCGCGATCTCTCGGTGCAATGACGGCGTCTACGCCGGCGCCATCGGCACTGCGCAAACAGGCCCCCAGATTGTGTGGATCGGTGACGCCGTCGAGTACGAGCAGCAATGGTGGGTGTGGCAATTCACCCAGGAGATTATCCAGGTCGGCCTCGCCGAGGCTGGTCGGCACGGCTCCCATCGCAACGACGCCCTGGTGATTGGTCCCGCCACTGAGCCGATCGAGTGTCGCCCTGTCCGCCGGCTGCGGCTGCACACCGGCGCCCCGGGCGTCGTCGAGCAATTGTCGCAAACGCCGGTCCTTGCGTGTCGGATCGAACTGCATAAGTTCGATCCGCTGCGCGCCATGTTTTAACGCGGTGCGAACCGCATGGATCCCGACGATGGTCCGCAACGCCACCCGTCAGTCCTTGCGGGAGCGACCTGACCGCCCGGTTTTTTTCGAACGACGTGATGGACTGCGCCGCTTGCGATCGGTCTTGCCACCGCCCTTTCCGGGACCCTCGATCTTATCCGCAAGGACGAAATCGATTTTCCGATCGTCGATCTTGACGGCCGCCACGATGACCCGCAGCGTATCGCCGAGTCGATAGACCCTGCCGGTGCGCTCGCCGGTGAGTCGATGACCAATCGGGTCGAAGTGGAAATAGTCATAATCCAGTGCCGTGATGTGCACCAGACCAGACACGTAGATATCGTTAAGTTCGACGAAAATCCCAAAGCTGTTGACGCCAGAGATCACCCCCTCGAAGGTTTCGCCGACCTTGTCGAGCAGATATTCGCATTTCAGCGTGTCGGCCGCGTCCCGCGTGGCATCGTCTGCACGGCGTTCGGTTGCCGAACAATGCTCACCCATCGCGGCCAAGTGCTGATGCGTGTACTCGAAGGCCTCCGGCGGCTCGTCTGTCAGCAAATGTTTCAGTGCCCGATGCACCATCAAGTCCGGGTATCGCCGAATCGGTGACGTGAAATGGGTGTAAGCGGCAAATGCCAAACCGAAATGACCGACGTTGTTATCCGAATACACGGCCTGCATCATCGAGCGCAACAGGACGACCTGAATCACATGAAAATCGGGACGGAGTTTGACCTGTTCAAGCAACTCCGCATAGTCCTTCGCGGTTGGTTTGTCTCCGCCCCCCAGGCGCAACCCGAGTTCGGCCAAAAACTCGCCAAGATCGGCGAGCTTTGCGGTGCTGGGCCGTTCGTGAATCCGGTATAGCGCCGGCATCTTCTTGCGCAGCAAATGCCGCGCCGCGGCGACGTTGGCCGCCAACATGCACTCCTCGATGATCTTGTGGGCCTCATGCCGCACCATTGGCACGATAGCGGCCAGCTTCCCGTCTTCACCAAACTGGAAACGGGTTTCGACCGTATCAAAGTCAATTGCCCCGCGTTCAACCCGCGCGGCATGCAGCAGCTGATAGAGGCCAAACAGATCATGCAGATGCGGCAACAACTCAGCGTATTGCTGACAAAGCGCGGCATCGCCATCAAGCAACATGGCGCCCACCTGGTCATAGGTAAGCCGCGCGTGCGAGTTCATTACCGCTTCGAAAAAACGTGAGCGGTAGAGGTTGCCATCGGCATCGAAGTACAGCTCCGCTGTCATGCACAAACGATCGACATGCGGATTCAACGAACAAAGGCCGTTCGACAACACCTCAGGCAACATCGGCACCACACGATCGGGAAAGTAGACCGAGGTCCCACGTTTGTACGCCTCATCGTCCAATGGCGTGCCTGGCACGACATAAGACGAAACATCGGCAATCGCCACCAGCAATCGCCATCCCTTCGCCGTGCGCTGACAAAAAACCGCATCATCGAAGTCGCGTGCGTCCGCGCCGTCAATTGTGACCAGCGGCAGGTCGGTCAGATCGGTACGACCCTGCTTCGCTGAAGCCGGGACCTCCGGGTCGAGTTTGGCGATGGCCTGTTCGACCTCAGACGGCCAGTCCTGCGGGATATCGTGCGCGCGGATTGCTACCTCAGTGGCCATACCAGGCGCGAGATGGTCACCGAGCACCTCGACCACTTCACCCAGCGGCTGCCGCCATGCCTCGGGATGATCGGTGATATGCACCACCACCATCTGCCCATGCTTTGCTCCCTGCAATTTGTCTGGCGTCATAAGGACCTGCTGCGCGATCCGCTTGTTATCGGGCAGCAGGAACGCAACCCCGGCTTCGACCTGCAGGCGACCGACGAGATGCTCAAGCGCCCGTTCGAGCACCTCGACAACCGCCGCCTCGCGTCGTCCGCGGCGGTCGATGCCCGACACGCGGGCGATGATTCGGTCACCATGCCAAAGCCGACGCATCTCACGCGGGCTCAAAAACAGGTCGTCCCCGCCTTCATCCGCCTGCAGAAAACCGAACCCATCCGGGTGACCGATGACACGACCGTGGATGAGATCTTCATGGTTGACGACGCAATAGCCACCGCGACGATTGCAGACGACCTGTCCATCACGTGCCATCGCGTTTAGTCGCCGTGACAAGGCCTCACGCCGATCAGGCGCCTCAAGTGCCATCTGCGCTGCGAGATCGTCGAATGCCAACGGCGCGCCGTGTTCTTCCATCAGATTGAGGATGAACTCGCGGCTGGGAATCGGGTTGGCGTATTTTTTTGCTTCACGAGCCTGGTAAGGATCTCGCTTGTCGGCTGGATGCCGAGATTTACGTTTTGACACTGTGTTGGGGGGCCTCGTCAACTGATTTGCGCGGGCCATTGTAGCGTTGACAGTCCGCAGGTGTCGCAGTAGAGTTCGCGCTCCGTTTTCGGATCACCCCGAGAACAGAGGCCGAAGTGGCGGAATTGGTAGACGCGCATGGTTCAGGTCCATGTCTGGGAAACCAGGTGGAGGTTCAAGTCCTCTCTTCGGCACCATCTCAATAACCAGCCTTCCGGCGCGCCCGCATCCCTCCGTCGATCCGATGGGGTCCACCTTCGGCGGTAATCCCAGATAACCGGCGGAAAACCGGCAGGCACACCTAACGCTGATGGACTTACGTCGATCCCGGGTCACGAATATTGGCCCAGGAAATGGCATGGAAAAGGCCTAAATCCGCCTTTATTTCCTTATTTTCTGACCACCTACGGTTGACAAAGCCGAAATGCGGGCCGAACCTGAAACCTTGTTTCAGGCCGGAGGCCGTTCGCGAATGGCGCGAGTGCTGATAGTCGACGACCAGCTGATCAGTCGAATGATCCTCGAACAACTGATCCACTCGCTGGACAGCGACGCCGAGGCGGTCTCATTTTCAGACCCGGTGAAGGCGCTGGAATGGGCGAAAAATCACCCGGTCGATCTCGTTCTGACTGACCTCAAGATGCCGAATATGAACGGCGTCGAGTTCACCCAGTGGCTGAGAAACACCCCATCCTGTATCGATGTCCCCATTGTCGTCATCACCTGTGTAGAGGATCAGTCGACGAAATATCGGGCGCTGGAGGCCGGCGCTACCGATTTCCTGACCAAGCCGATCGACCATCATGAATGCCGCGCGCGCTGCCGCAACCTGCTGAAACTTCGTCAACAGCAATCCATCATTCGTGACCGAGCGAAGTGGCTGGAGAAAGAGATCGACGACAAGACGCGCGAGCTGCAGTTGCGGGAGAAGGAGACGCTGCTGCGACTGGCGAGGGCCGGTGAGTTCCGTGACAGCGACACCAACGGCCACGTACTGAGGATGGCCTACACGGCGCGGCTGATCGCCGAGACGATTGGTAAGGACTCGACATACTGCGAGATCATGGAGCAGGCCGCGCCGATGCACGACATCGGCAAAATCGGCGTCCCGGATCGGATTCTGTTGAAACCCGGCAAGCTCGACGCCAAAGAGCGCGAGATAATGATTCGCCACGCCCGTATTGGCTACGATATCCTGCGCGACAGCCCTTCGCAGTATCTGCAGCTCGGCGCCACCATAGCCTGGTGTCACCATGAGCGATATGACGGTAATGGCTATCCACGCGGCCTGAGAGGAGAAGCTATCCCACTTGAGGCAAGAATCGTTGCGATCGCGGATGTCTTCGATGCGCTACTTTCGGAGCGGCCGTACAAAGCCGCATGGACCGTCGATCGGGCCCTCGATCTGATCAGGAACGAGTCGGGCCGGCACTTCGACCCGCAGTGTGTCGAGGCCTTGCTCGAAAACCTGCAGGAGATTCTTGCGTCGCGCGCGCCCGAAAACGATCACCTCAAGCCCAAAGCCGGATAAACATCGGATGTTATGTCACGTCTCAAATCGTTTACCAACAGCCTGAGGCGGCGCCGCAGAGAGGTCGACGCGGAGCTCGAACAGGGGCTGTTGCGTATCGGCATCCTGTCCGCTGTCGTCATCTACCTCGCCGTCTCATTGCTGCTGGCGCCTTCGGCGCTGCACGAGCTTGCACTGTTATCTGCAGTCATTTTCCTGTTCATCGCATTCGGCCTGTTGATCTGGATAAAGGCGGGACCGGTCAGCAGCATGACACGCAAGATAGTCGGCCAGATCTGTGACATCGGCGAATCGACATTTGGACTGTACTTTTTCGGTACCACCACATCGCCGCTCTATGTCGTCTACCTGTGGGTGATTTTCGGCAACGGCTTCCGTTACGGCACGCCTTATTTGGTGCTTGCCGCCGCTCAGAGCACCATCGGTTTCAGTCTCGTCCTGACTTTCAATCCTTATTGGCACGAGCATCTGCCACTGGGTATCGGCCTGTTGCTCGGGCTGGTGGTTTTACCCGGCTATGTCGCGATGCTTCTGACTCGTCTTAATGATGCGAAACAACAGGCGATTGTGGCGAACGAGGCGAAATCACGTTTTCTCGCAACGATGAGCCACGAATTGCGCACGCCTCTGAATGGTGTGATCGGAATCACTGAACTCCTACGCGCCACACCATTGAGCCGTGAGCAGGAAGACTATGCACGGACGATCAACGTTTCGGCTAATAGCCTGCTCAACCTGATCAACGACGTTCTGGATATCTCCAAGATCGAAGCAGGCAAGATGGATCTTGAGGTCGGCGAGTTCGATCTCCACCGGATGGTAAGTAACACCTCGAAGATGATGGGGACGGCGGCAGCGGCCAAGGGCCTCAACCTGCACCATCGCATCGCGCCCGAATTACCCTATGCCCTGATCGGCAGTCCGCAGCACTTACAACAGGTCCTGGTCAATCTAATCGGCAACGCCATAAAGTTTACGGAGCATGGCCACGTCGACCTGGAAGTCAGCCGCGCCGCGAGGCGATCAGATGATGCAGCCATATGGATTCGTTGCGAAATCGTCGACACCGGTATCGGGATTGCCGATGCCGAACAACAACGAATCTTTGAGCGGTTCACCCAGGCGGATCAATCGACGACCCGAAATTATGGCGGCTCGGGACTAGGGGTGACCATCAGCAAACAACTCGTCGAACTGATGGGAGGCGAAATCGGCCTGTATAGCCAACCAGGCAAAGGCAGCACTTTCTGGTTCGAGCTACCTCTCGGGCTAGCCGATCCAACGCAGGGTAGCCAGACCGACAGGGCAACCCTCGCCGACAGCAGGATCCTGTTGATCGGCGCTCGAGATGGCGCAAACGACCGCATTATGACGCTGTTACGCGGTTGGAACGCCCAAGCAAGACGACACGAAGGTGTAGCACAGGCCATTGCCGAACTGGTCAACGCCGCTAACCAGGGCCGACCGTACAACACGGTCCTGATCGATCGCGACGCGCTGCGAACCGATCCTTCCTACCTGCCGAGGACCATCCATCAGGAACGCCTGCTGGATAACGCGGCGCTGATCCTGATGTCTTCGCCGCTGCCTAACGAGACTGTCAAAAAGACGTTGCTCGACGCGGGCTTCGATGCGGTGTTGGAAAAGCCTTTCGACAAGACACTGCTGTTCAACGCATTGCATTCGGTGTTTGTGAACGCCGTCGAAGACCCACGCGTCGCCAACTTCATCGAGCACTACGCGCGCGACAACAAACCCCTGCCGCCGCTGGAGATACTCGTCGCCGAGGACAACGCCATCAATCAAAAAGTGGTCCGCGGCATTCTCGAGAAAACCGGGCATCGCGTCTACATTGTCGAAAACGGTGAACAGGCACTCGAGGCATTGGAGAACCATCGATTCGATCTCGCCCTGTTCGACCTGCAGATGCCAGTGATGGACGGGCTCGAGGCGTTGAAGATCTACCGCTTTACCCAGATCGGCGGACAGGGCGTCCCGATTGTGATGTTGTCCGCAGATGTCACCCCCGAAGCGCGCAGTGAGTGCCTCAGTGCCGGGGCCGATGGCTATCTTACCAAACCGATCCAGGCCAAAACTCTGCTCAAAACGGTCGGCGATCTGGTCCATTTAAGCGAAGCTGGCGGCGCGGAACCGCCTGCGGGCGACCTTGGCCACGCCGCTCGACCGGCGGATGGCGCAGATGGTCCGCTTGTGGCGACCGACATCATGGACCGGCAGACGCTGCGCGAACTCGAGGAACTCGGCGGCGACCTTGATTTCGTCGCGGACCTCGTCGACGGCTTCCTGAAAGATGCAGAACAAACCTTGCATTTTCTCGCCAACGCGGTGCGCGACGATACGCCACGCAGATTCCGTGACACCGCCCATGCGTTGAAAGGATCCGCGGGAAGTATTGGTGCACGGCAACTCTGTGAACTCGCCAGCAGGGCCTGTCAGATCACCGACAAAAACTTTCTCCGCCTCGCACCGACGGCAGAGAAAGAACTCCGCGCAGCGCTAGATACGGCATCGATGGCGATGCAGGACTACCTCAAGGAACGCCAATCCCTGGCGTCCAGAAGCTGACGGCCCGGCCGATCACGCTGATTGGGCATGCGCCACTGGCACAGGCTGAACAAGGCCCTCCTGCGAGCGTACCAGGCGACCCATGATCCTCAGATCACGCTCCGTCAGACGCAGCGCCGCATCGACCCAGATCATTGCGATATCCTCTAATTCCCGGTAACTCACTGGATCTACGAGCTTGCGCACGCGCTCCATCGCAATCGAGGCATTCGGCGACCGCCGACGTCGATTGCCAATATAGTCACGCACAGCCTCTACACCTGTGCCGGGTTCCGCCAGGATATCGACGAGGCCAAGCTCGTGGAGCTCTTCCGCGAGCCAGATGCGCCCGCTGAGGATTACACGTTCGGCTTCACTAGCGCCGATTTTGCGCGACAGGAAGCTGTAAGCCCCCATCCCGGGGAACAGGTTAAACATGACCTCAGGCAGGCCCATCTGCACACCCCGCTCAGCCACAACCACATTGGCTGCCAACGCACCTTCCATTCCGCCACCGAGCGCACTGCCCTGCACCAGGCTGATCGTCGTCATCGGTAGATCGTAGGCCGTCGCAACCTTGTACACAGCATCGATGCAGGACCTCGCGTAGGTCTCTAAACCAACGCGATCGTGCGTCTCGATGAGCTGCCGAAAAAGATTGAGATCGCCACCCAGATTGAATACGCCGGGCATCTGGGACGCGTACACCAAGAAGTGCGGTCGCGCTAAAAGGCTATCCCTGTCAATACCAAGGCTGTCAAACGATGACGCCAGTCGTTTTAATTCGTCCAGCAGCTGTGCATTGAAGCACGGCCGCGGCTGGGGGTTCATGTTGCACCAGACGGTTCCCTCGTCCTCATTCCATTCGATATCCAATTGCTCATACGCGGTCTGTTCGGTCAGCGAGCTACGATCGATTGACATAGTGGGTCTCCTCAGGAGGCTTTGACGTTAGAAAACACAGGACGCTTGCCTGCTTTATGAAATTAGCGTCTGGAAGTACACGACTTGAAGACAGTTTGTGCCGCTTGGTCCATGGCTAACACCCCAGGAACTGCCGTTCTGTCGCAAAACCGCCGTTTAAGGACTTTCTCAAAGTACAACGGCAGACACAATTGACGGTCAAACACACACTCGGCGACGGGGTTATCGACGCCAAACTGCACTCGGCTGAAATATCGCAGGATTGCCGGCGTCGGCGACATTGGTTCGACGGAATCGGCGGATGTGAGACATCTCGTTTGATATCGACGACGTCCAGACAAAACGCAGCCCATTGTGTGTCGAACCTTGTGCCAGGCGAAAACGGTCGCGCTAGACGAACAGACCGCTTAGGGGCCTGAATCAAAGCGGACCGCGTGGCTGGTTTGAGTTCACGCCGGCGGCTTCTCGCACCGGGGCCAACGGCTCTTGCACCGGGCTGGGCGCGTTATCGAGGCTGCACCAGCCATCTGTGCGGGGCACGTCGATCGGATGGCCGTTTATCCGCAGGTAAGACATCAGCTTCACATCGGTCGTTGCATGGCGCATCCGTTTCAGTAACCAGTCGTCCAACGGCGCCAGCGCAAACATCGGAACCAGAAACCACGTTGCCAGCTCGAGCACGAGCGGGCTTTGCAGCATACCGGCAAGGATGATCACCAAAAAAATGTTTGGGTAACTGAAAGAAAAATAATCGTCTACGATGTAAATCGACAGCGGTCTTGCCAGATTGAATGCCAAAAAACGCAATGCGATGCCGACCGCGATCGCAACCAAGCCGAGCGGAAAGAAGGACGGCAGGCTGACTTTTTGGAAAGACAGCACAACGAACACCGCTAGCAGCAAAACGGCCAAGGCCGCATGATCCTCGGCCGCCTTCGCCACCCCGATCGGAAAACGTCGACGTGCGACATGCACAATGACTGCTGGCAATACCAGACTCCCGAGTGACACTGCGATCAACACGAAGGCCTGGAACTGCAGATCAGATTGTCCAAAAAAGGCCAGCAACAGGATGATGTTGGCCAGGCTCATTGATGTCGAAAGGACGACAACCAACACGCTCGGCAGAATCATTCCGCCACTGGTGCGAGACAGTATGACCGCCGTGACCGCCGCCGGCGCCGCCGTTACCAGTGCCACGCCGATCACAAGGGCCTGATCAACGACCCCGAACCAAGGCTGGCCCAGAATTACGGCCAGTGTTACCAGCCAGGGTAATGCCACGAAGCGGAAGACCAGGCGCCCGGCGGACAGAAATTGATCACTCTCGTCCATCGTAGGGGTCTTAATCGAGACACGGGCAAGGCTGATGGCCGTCGCCCCACCAAGTAACAAAACCAGCAACCAAAAGGGCGGGGCCAACCCCCAGCCAAGCGCATTCAGGCCGAGCCCGCTCAACGCGGCGATGGTAAGAATTGGGGCGTGATGCACCACAATCGCATCCCTGACCAGGTTGGCAAACGCCGATTCACCGCGCACATAGTGCTGCAAGCCACTGCCCGGGATGATGCGCGCGTTGGGCAGGCGCAAATCACGCCCTTTTTCCTGTGGCAATCGCAAGATAAGTCGAGCCAGTAATTCAATGACGTACTTGTGGGCAACGATCAGCAACCGTTGGCCAAGACACAGCAATGGATAAATTTCGTCACGCAGAAAACTGAGGACCCGTTGATTGAATGCGACGATGGTTTCGCCGTCTTGCAGGGAACCGTGGGGCCGATACAGCGCCGCTTCATAGTTCCGCAGGCCAAATTGGCGTTGCAGCCGCGTCTTATTCTTGAGGGTAAATTCACCGAAGTTCCGCTCGCGAAGGCGTCGATCGAGCACGAAGTCAGGTGTCGCATCGACCGGGCCGTCGCGTTGCAACAGAATATCGGCCGTTTGCCGGGCACGCAGCATTGGCGAGAGATAGACGCGGTCAATTTCGCCCGCTCGCCAGTCGTCACCAGCACGGCGAGCCTGGGCTTCCCCCAAGGCAGTCAGTGGCGCGTCAATCGTGCCCGCGAACCGATTAATCTCGTTAGCAGTCGATTCACCATGCCGAACAAGAAACAGGTTCTGCCAGACAGTCTGTTTTCGCCGCTCGTTGGACACAGCCGTCACCCCCTCGGAACGCTTGGATGGCAGTTTCCGTTGGTCAGACCACGCAGGGATACAACGGGAGTCGTCTGAACCTTGGTACCTGAGCACCTGGCTACGAATACTATTCCTGGGAATGCCAGGCATATCTGAGGTGTGTCAAATAATTTGCAAATGTCCTTTGGGTTAGCGATTTCGCGCATTTGCAGGCACTTTCTTTGATCGATTACGGTATCGTTCACAGGATTCCGGTCGTGCGGCAAGCGCGCTCGTCGGCAGTCCCGTTTGGCCCGAACGAGGAGACATGGCGGCCATCCAGTCATGCAAAAAAAGACCATTGCGGGGGAGCGCAATGGTCCGATAAAGCGCTATTCGTGCGCCAGAGGAGAGTATCGTCGTGGTGCCTGACCAATCGGGCAATACCACGACCACGCTTTCATTAGCGGCCGCCACCTAGGGTAATTGAACAATTGAGTCGTTAGTTTCCCAGCAACATCGCCGGGCAAGATCGACGCACAGCACAGGAAACCGGCGATAAGGAATCACACCGGCGCAACGAAACCCTGACAAACTAGACCACCGCCCCACCTGAGACGCCGGGTCAAGATTCACGCGATGACCACGCTCCGCTACTTTGCTTACGGCTCCAACCTGTCGTGCCATCGATTGGCTGCCCGGGTCCCATCTGCCCGCAAGATCACCACCGGGCGTCTTGCCGATCACCGCCTGGACTTTCACAAGGTCGGCCGCGATGGCTCGGGAAAATGCACTATCACCGCCTGTCCCGGCAACGCGGTTTTCGGGGTGATCTACGAGATGCACGCGGCGGAAAGACCATTATTGGACGCATGCGAAGATCTTGGGCGGGGCTACCGGAGCGACGAGTTTGAGATCGCGAAGCTCGATGGTGGCGTCGTTGTCGCGTTCGGCTATATTGCGCTTCTCGTCGATCCCTCGCTGTTACCGTATCGCTGGTATCACCATCACGTTTTGAGCGGCGCGGAGGAAAACGGACTACCGGCTCCCTACCTCGAGGAATTACGCGCCATACCATCGACCCAGGACCCCGACCCAAGCCGGCATGCGCGAGAAATGGCTATCTACGAAAAAGCCTTTTGCCCGGGCGAGATACAGAACCCTTGATTCGCCAAACACGATCTTGATTCACGACCCAGCAACGGCCGGCATCACCTCAACGGCATCACCGACCCGCAAGGTCCCCGCTTCGACGACCCTTAGCCCAATGCCCGCGCATTTGCCCAGCGCCTTGGCAGCCCCGGGTTGCAACAGGCGGTCGAGGTAGCCGCAAGGCGGACGCAAGCGATGGAATTCAAACAGGGCATCGCCGATGCGGACGCGGGATCTTCGGTAGGCGTCGAGCGGAATCCCCGAAACGACCAGGTTACGGCGATGTTCTCCGGTCGAAAAAGAAACCGGACCGCGACCAGACAACCTGTCGATATCTTCGGCGCGGACTAACGTGACCTCGCAACCATCGGTCTTGATCCAATGCCCTCGGCCCTCGGCGTAACGATCACCGACGATCCCGCGACCTACTTCACAGCGGCATGACGGCAACGGCTGCATCGGCGCACCAGCCGCGTCGGCCACATAAATCGCCAGTAATTGACCCTGCAGTTCGTCTTTCCGCCAGGTGTTCAACCAGCCGAACAAGGCGCTCCGTTTCTCAGGCATGGCTCACTAGATGGATGCAAAGCTCAACACCAACTCGGCTGCCCATTCGCCGTTGGCGTGCTGAGCAGCTCTCGAAGGTTGGCATCGATAATTCGATAGCCGACGTTGCCGTATAGCAGCTGCCGGCCCTCGTTGAACACATAGGTCGGACTGCCCAAAACGCCATACTGCTCTGCCATTTTTTGATCATGATGTAACGCGGTATAGGCCACCCCGTTATCGATCAGCCCACGCACAGCGCGCGGCTTGGGGCCCTCATCCGGTAGCAGACTCAACAGCACAGTGAGCTCAGCAATATCCCTGCCTTGCGCAAAGAACGCAGCTCGGACATCCGCGATGAGACTCTCGAACACGGTCCTCGCGGCGGAAACCGGCTGATCGCTGCGATCGAGCGCCAGGCAGCGTTCGACCGCCTTCAGAAAGACATGCGCAGTCGTGCAGCTCACGGGTCGACAGGTTAACCAGGCATCTTGCGCCACCGACACATGCGGCCACTGCGTGCAGACCTCCCGGGTATGCTGGGCGAACGCACCGAAGCCCCCCTTGTCTTGCCATGCGCCGCCAATCCGAGTTTCGGTATCGGCAAACAGGGACATGAAACGATGTCGAATCAGCACCTGTTCGCCGTGCGCCGATCGAACCTCGTCAAGACGCGCCTGACCGCCATAGGCCCAGACGCAGAGCACGTCGGAAAAATAGTCTAGCGTAATCATCGGTCGGCCAGTGTCACGCCGGGCTCTGGCATCGCGGCCGACTCCAACAGCTCGTCATCGGTCAGTTCGACGTAAGCTCGGTAGCGCTGCCGAATATTCCGCACATAGCTGACCGGTTCGATCCCGCGTACGTAGCCATAGCGTGCCTTGCGGGCATACTTCTTTTTGGACAGCAAGAGCATCGCCTGCTCGGTGTTTCCAAACCAACGATCGCCATCCCAGCCCTTTTGCCGCGCCAGCCGACGCGCATCCTGAACGTGGCCATGACCGGCATTGTAGGCCGCCAAGGTAAACCACAGGCGCTCGGTAAAAGGCAACGATGACTCGAAGCGATTACGTACCCAGTCGAGATACTTGACGCCGGCGTGGATGCCTTCTTCCGGTTGCTTGAGCTTTTTGAAGCCCATGAACTTCGCCGTGCGCGGCATGACTTGTAACAACCCCTTTGCCCCCGCAAATGACTTGGCATTGGGATCGAATCGACTCTCCTGATACATCTGCGCGGTGATCAAACGCCAATCGAAGCCATACAGCTCGGCGTATTGCCGGGTCAATTCATCGTACGGCGACAGGGTCCCTCCCGCGCTTGAATCGACACGACCCGCGGCAAAGCTTCGGATGGTCTTTTGATTAGTGAAATACTTTCGATAGAGCACGTTATAGGTAACACCGCGATACTGTTTTTTGATAAAGCTGTTCAGCGCCGTCAACAATTTGTCATTGGTTCCGCGGACGGCCACCGCGTGCTCTCGCTCCTCACCCAGCTGAAACGCGGATCGCACCGGCAATCCGCGCGCCAGTTCGATGTCCAAAAGATGCCCGTCGGCGACAGTCGCATCGAGTTGGTTAGCTGCGACCTGCTCGATCAACTCTTCGGTCTCAACATCCTCCGAAGCCGCCACCAATTCGAACGTAGCTCCGCCGGCTTGCAACGCTTGCAAGTCCCTCCAGTAGGGACTCGATGGCCGCACCGCGATACGCATACCCGCCAGATCCTTGGCACACTCTACGGTGGCGTCAGCACCTACGACGACATGCCTTGGCGCGCGATGGTAGGGGCGCGAATAGGCGACTCCGGCTTTCTTCAGCGTCTCATCGGGTTCAAGAAATCCTGCCGCAATATCACCGCGACCCTGCTGCAGCCACTCAATAAGTTGCGCATGCGTATTGGGGACGATGACCTCGAGGCGAAGCTTCTGGGCTTTTGCGAACGCCTTGGCCAGCTCATACTCGAACCCGTGCAGTTCACCCTTGTATAGGAAATACGAGGCGGCATTGTTGCGCAGCAAGACCCGCAGCACGCGACGCTTGCGGATCTGATCCAGGTCATCGGTGTGCCATTGCTGGTCGGGCTGCGCAGCGGATTCGAGGTGCATGAATTTATTCAGTGCCGCACGAAGCTTGGGGGAATCGTGACGTAACCCCCAAGCGATAGAATCAGTGCCTGGCAGCTTGAAGGCCAGCTTGAGATCTTCCCGGTATGACAGATACATCTCGGCGACATTGCTGTCTCGAACCGCCGCATCGACCTCGCCCGCCGCAACCGCATCCAGTTCGGCCTCGTCGGATAGATCCGCCGGGCGAGGCACGAGTTCGATACCCGGATGCTTCTCTGCCACCGTCGACAGCCGCTCCCAAAACGACGAGCTTTGATCGACCATCACGCGCTTGCCAACGAGGTCCTTGATACCGCTGATTGTCTCGTTGCCACTCGCGACCAAGACGTGCTGACGGACGGTCGTCAGCGGCACAGAGAACGCGATGTGTTCGCGGCGACTGGCAGTCACCGTCAAATTCGCCGCGATCACATCGCCTCGGCCCTCACGCAGGGCAGGCATAATGTCTGCAAACCGATCAACCGGCACAAGTATCGGATCGAGACCTTGACTGCGGGCGAACGCCTCGGCCGCTTCATGTTGCAGCACCACCGGCCACCCCTCGCGCGGCAAATAAAAAACACCGCCGATGTTTGCCGGGATCAGAATACGCAGCTGTCCGCGCTCCCGCATCACATCCAGGTCGCCCACGTAAAGCCGGGGCTGCGGCTCGACAACCTCGGCAGCCTGGGTCACGTTGCTCTCGACCACCGGCTCAATGACCTCTGTAGCCTGGGTCGCGTTGCTCTCAACCACTGGCACAACGGCCTGCGCATTCTCCAGAACCACCTGGTCTACCGGATCATCCGTGCACCCGGCGAGCACAGCCAGCAACGCAAACGTAAACACAACGGCCAGATGAACGCTGGTCGCGGGATTACATGTACTGCATACCAGCGCGAAAAGACGAGGTTGCATGGGAAGGAGTATAACCACTTTCCCAACGCCGTCCGGGATCTGGGCCACGGTATCTGGCGATCGAAACGACCAAGAATTTTATGCGTGGTAATCGGCTTCTCGCGGCACCGCCCTGCAGCGGTTTCGACCGGCTACCGACCGTCAGGCCCGAGCGACTGATCTGACGCTTGGCAGTCGTCGAACAAAACGGCAGAATCGAATCAACGCGCCGACCACACCAGCTGCCGGAGCGGCGTCACCCGCCCATACGATCGGCGGCCAATCGGCGCTTGCATCGTTTTGCCGAGCACGACCCGGTAAGCGCCGGCCCAACCCACCAAGGCTATGTTGTCCGTTACAACCCGACCCTGCCGATCTTTCCGAACCCGACCATGAGCTGGGTGCGCGCGAGTCTCGCTTTCGTTCACACGGTGGTGATCGGCGTGCTGCTGTTGGCCCCGTTTGTCGTCCTGTCACAGACCATGCCCACCGAGGTTTTTGACGCCAGCAGTTGGCGCCACCTGTTGAGCGACCCACTGCTTCAGGCGAGCCTACTGCGCAGCGTGATGGTGGCATTGCTGAGTACCGTGTTGGCGACGCTAGTCGCCGTCCCCATCGCCCTGGGAATCACCCGCGGCAAGGGCTGGCAAGCTAGTCTCTTCTTGATGGCCGCACTGCTCCCGCTGGCTATGCCACCGTTTTTGCTCGCGGCAACGCTACAGGCCGGGCTGGACGACAACACAGCACTCGGATCATTGCTCAACGCATGGGGGCATCTACCCTTGCTGGTGATCACCTACGCCGTGCACTTCGCACCTGTCGTTCTGTTGGGCATCACGTTGGGACTGCGACGAATCGACCCCGCACTTGCGGAATCAGCGCGCTGCCATGGGGTAAACAACGCGGTGGCCTGGTTGCGCATCGTGATGCCGATGCTGTTGCCGTCGACCGGTCTAGCGCTGATTGTCGTGACGATTCGGATACTCGGTGACGCTGGCGCCCCGCTCGCCTTAGGCGCCGGAGATTTGCTCGCCGCGCAGATGTTCGCCGCGCCGATCGACGGCGATCTGAGCGTTCGTGGGCTGCAACTCGCGTGGTTGCTGACGTTGATGAATGCGGTCCTGGTGACTCTCGTCTGGCGCTACCTGGCCGCCCTTCCGCCAGCGGCGGCCAATCGGCCTCGACGACCCCGCTCAGGCCATCTCGGGCTGTGGTTGAGCGGTGCAGTCATGTGCGCCATCACCGGCATGCCCGTGGTCTGGCTAGCCGGGCAATTCGATTGGCAGACCGTCATGGCGTTGCCTGCAGCAACGCTTGGGCTGCTTGGCGAGGTCAACTGGCAGCTTCCCCTTGCAACAGCGGCGACATTCACCGTCATCGGCCTGCCCACGGTGATCCTGACCCAGCGCGGCGTTCGCTTTGCCCCCCTGCTGCGCAACATGGTCGCCTTGTCACTGATAGCTTCAACGGTTGTGGTCGCGATGGCATTTCACCTGGTCTCTGCCGATCCGTTGTTGACCACCCTGCGATCAAGCGCCTGGCCGATGCTTTTCATCTCTCTCGCTGTCACGCTACCGCTGATTGCACTGCTCCCTCAGCTCGGCGCGCATTTCGAACTGCACCCCACAAGCGAGGCCAGCAATCTCGCAAGATGCTTCGGCGTCAACCCCGGCTGGCTCGGCTTTCGATTGGGCCTGCGAAAGGGCCTGACGCTGACCGCCGCGTTGCTATGCTTTGGCGCCGCGCTTTCATTGTCGGACATGTCAACCAAGGCATTTTTAGCCGCCGACAGAACCACCTGGGCAGCGCATTTATTCGAAAATATCCGCGGTGGCGCAGTCATCGAGCAATGGGCCATGTCGGGATTCGGTCTGACCATGGCCGGGTTTGTATTACTGGTGGTTGGCGGCCTGTTACTAACCGGTCGTTTCGGCCTTGTCGGCTTTTTCAGTGCACCGAGAAGATAGATGTGGACATAAGCACAACCCCACCCGCGAGTTTGGATCTGCGTAGCGTCGACATACAGGTTGGCCAACGAGCGATCTTGAGGAGACTCGATCTTCACATCTTGCCCGGCGAGCTTTTTGTGATCCTGGGCAACACCGGTTCCGGCAAGAGCACCCTGCTGCGCGCTATCGCGGGTCTCGAGCCTATTCATCACGGCGAAATATGGGTCGATGATCAACAGGTCACTCACGCCCAGGTACAGCGGCGCGGCACCGTGCTCATGCAACCTGGCTTTCCTTTATGGCCTAACTTCAGCACCGCCCGAAACATCACCTTCGCGTTACGGCATCGCGGCGTCAAGCGACGGGACCGCAACGAGCGAGCCGAGCACTTGCTCGCCGCGATGGGACTTGCGGAATTCACCGATCACCTTCCGCAGCAGCTCACACCACGTCAGCGTCAACGCGTGGCATTCGCGCGCAGCCTGGCCACCGAAGCCCTGATTACCCTACTGGACGAGCCGTTTGGCGCGCAGGATCCACAACGTCGCGATCGTTTGTTGATGTTTCTGAAGGAACTCCACGATCAGGCGGGGCGCACCATCGTGGTCGCCACTGAGGACCCAGACCAGGCGATGCGCCTGGCTGACCGGATCGGGGTCTTGCACGACGGCGAAATTGAGCAGATCGGGACACCGCGTGAACTCTACCAGGCACCAGTTTCTCGATATGTAGCCACGCTGCTCGGTCGAGCCAACTTGATCCCGGGTGAAATAGAAATAGTGGGCGAGCAACCGCTTTTCCGCGGTGCAAACGGCTTGGTCATCCCGCTATTCGAACGCAAACTGATACGTGCCCGTCAAGGCTGGGCCATGTTCCGCCCCCATCAACTGTCGCTGATCAGCAAGAATGACGAACCATTCGGCGATCTGATCCGGTTATCCGGGCGCATCGTGCAGACTGAATTTGTTGGCGGCGCCAACCGCTATGTTCTCGACGTCGCCGGCATCAGCCTGCGGATGGATCGGCCGTGTTCAGATACCGGTCAACCGCTGCAACTCGGCGATCCGGTTGTCGTCGGCCTCGACCCCGCGCGTATCACCGTGCTCGAACGTTGAACCGATGACCGTCGTAGATCCACTGCCAGCGTTGGGTCAGAACGCGGTACTGGTCACCGTCAACAAACGCCTCGCTGGCCACCTGCGTGCGCGCTATGACAACGCGCAGGCTACACAAGGCGCAATCGTCTGGGAGAGTCGCGACATACTGCCGTGGGGAGCATGGCTGCGGCGGGCCTACAACCAGCTAATCGATAACGGCCATTGCACCGCAGATCTACTGACCCGCAGTCAGGAAGTTGCGTTATGGGAGAACGTGATAGGCCGCCACAACGATATCCCCCTGATGCGCCCGACGGCGGCCGCGGATCTGGCCAGCGATGCGTTCGCCCGCAGCTGTGCCTGGTCACTGGATATCAGCGACGTCGCCGCGGCGGCCGGCACCGATACCCGGGTCTTTGCGAAATGGTGCCGGGCCTTTCGACGCACCGCGAAAAAACATGATTTCATCGTCGCGGCCGAGTTGGTGGCAATCATCCAGCAGGCCTACGAAGCGGCACGTATATCAGCGCCATCTCAGCTATATCTCGCGGGGTTCGATCATTTCACCCCGGACCAAGAGGCGTTGCTGGATTGCCTTCGAGCACGTGGCTGCACGGTCGAGGTACTTCCCGGGGGGCGGCAAGGCGCGCGCTGCCAGCGAGTCACAGCTAGCGATACCGAAAACGAAATCCAGGCCGCCGCGGACTGGGCCGCTCGATATCTGACGACAAAGCCCACCGCCCGGTTGGCCGTTGTGTCCCCGGCGCTCAGTGCGTTGCGTCAACCCATTCGGCGGATCTTCACGCAGACCCTCGCGCCAGGCGCCTTCCTTGGTGATCAGCGTACGCCACTGCCGTTCAACATCTCGCTTGGCGAGCCGTTGGCCGACAAGGCATTGGCCGCACATGCCTTGCGCAGCCTTCGCTTGCTCACCGGAGAGCAGCCACTGGCGACTGTCGGCCAACTGCTCCGCAGCCCGTTCCTCGGCGGTTTCGAACAGGAATGGGAAGAACGTGCGCTGCTCGATGTCGAGCTGCGCAAGACCGGCCGCCCGCTGCTCGGGCTCGACGGTCTGATCTATCGCTTGAACACGCTCGAGACCAACCACCTCGCCGCCTGCCAAGACCTCAAGGCGAGGCTGGAACGACTGGCCCTGCTGCGCAAGCGGGTCGGCAAGGCACATACCCCGCCAGAATGGTCACAGCTGCTGCGCACCGCGCTGAAGGAACTGGGCTGGCCGGGTAGCCATACACTCAGCAGCTCCGAATACCAGCAGTACGAGCGGTTCCTCGAATTGTTCGATGCGCTGGAGAGCCTGGGTAAGGTGAGACGCCAGCTGTCAGTCAGCGATGCAATCGGCCAGCTGAGCCGCCTGGCCGCGGAGACCGTCTTTCAACCGCAGTCATCGGCCAAGCCGGTGCAGATTCTCGGCATACTCGAGGCGGCCGGCATGTCGTTCGATGCGGTCTGGTTACTGGGGATGGATGACAGAAACTGGCCGCCGGCGCCACGCCCGAACCCGTTGCTACCGGCCGGCTTGCAGCGCGAGTTGGGCATGCCCCAGGCATCCGCCGAACATGAACTGGCGTTTGCGACCGGACTGATGCAGGGTTTGGAACGCTCTGCCGAAACCCTGATTGCCAGCTACGCGCAGGCTGAAACCGATCAACCGCTGTTACCCAGTCCACTGATCGCACACTGGCCGGAGGTCGGCATCGCGTCGATCATTGGCGACGCCCCCCGTCGGCTACACAACGCCTGCCAAACGGCCGGTACCTGGCAGCTCACACCGCAGCCGAAGGCCAGCGGCGCACCGACAGCGCCGAAAGGCGGTGCCGCATTGTTGGCGTCGCAGGCGAATTGTCCGTTTGCCGCTGTGGCGCGCTATCGACTGCAAGCAGCGCCGCTCGACGAGCCCAGTCATTCACCCGATGGCGCGATGATCGGCAGCCTCGTCCATCATTTGCTCGAGCGCGTTTGGTCAACGCTCAAAGACTCGGCGACACTCAATCTGCACAACGCGGCGTCACTACGCGCGCTGGTAACACCCATCGCAGCCGCTATTTTGGAAACCGCACAAGCACATCGCCCCGACCTCTATACGAAACGCTTTTGTGAACTCGAAACCGCCCGACTCGCAAACCTGATACTGGCCTGGTTGGACGTGGAGAAATCGCGCGGCCAGCCATTCAGCGTGCTCACCGTGGAACGCGACCGCAACGTGACCATTAACGGCCTCGAATTGCGCACGCGTGCCGATCGCGTTGATCTCCTGCCCGACGGTTCGATCGCGATAATCGACTATAAGACCGGGGCATCGGTCAGCGCCGACGGATGGCTTGATGATCGCCTCACGGAGCCACAGCTGCCGTTGTACGCGGTGACCGATGACAACAGCGTCGCGGCCACCTTGTTGGCCCGGGTACGCGGTGACCAGCAAGGTTGTCGCCTGTTGGGCCTCAGCCGCAGCGATGGGTTTGGCGATCGGGTGGATTGCCTGCCAAGCACTGATGAGGGCCCGGACTGGGCGACCCTGGTGGCACGCTGGCGCAGCCAGCTAGACGGGCTGGCCGCGGAATTCTTGCAGGGTCGGGCAGACCCGACACCCTCACCGCGGGCCTGCGGTTATTGTCCACTGGGCAGCCTTTGCCGAGTGCAACAGCGCGAAGCGCAGAGCGACGATGACTGAACCCACCATCGAGGACCAGGAAGCCCGCCAGCGCGCGCTCGACATAACAACGTCTTGCATCGTTCAGGCGCCGGCAGGATCCGGCAAGACGGGGCAGTTGATCCAGCGTTTCCTGGCACTTTTGGCGCGGGTCGAAGAACCGGAAGAAATCCTCGCGATCACATTCACCCGTAAGGCCGCGGCCGAGATGCGTAACCGGGTGTTACAGGCACTCGCCGCGGCGGACGGTCCTGAACCGGCCAACGCCCACGCAAGGAAGACCTGGCAGCTTGCACGTGCAGCCCTGGCCCGCGACAACACGCGGGATTGGCAGCTACGCCAGAATCCGAATCGGCTCCGCATCCAGACGTTTGACAGCCTCAGCTATGCGCTGGCGCGGCAACTGCCGTTAACCAGTGCGCTCGGCGCCGTTCCGCAGGTGACCGAAGACGCCCAGGTGCACTATCAACGGGCCGCCCGGCAGACATTACGGCTACTGGAAGACGACGACATCGGCGACGCGATCGCTACGGTGCTCGCACATTTGGATAACCGTCTCGGACAGCTTGAGACGCTGGTATGCACCATGCTGGCACGGCGCGATCAATGGCTCGGCCTAAGCGTCAACCCGCCTGACACGACAACCGTTGAGCAGGCACTGCGTCATGCCGTTGAGGCACAGCTGCAGGTGCTCAGCGATAGCAGCGAATCAGCCTGGCTCCATGAGCTCACCGCAGTTGCCAGCGCGGCGGCCAACAGGCTCCCCGACAACAGCCCCAACGACAAGCTCGCGGAATGGACCGGTGGCGACGAGATACCGCTACCAGACTGGTCAGCTCTGACGCTGTGGCAGGGACTCGCGCAGCTGTTGTTTACCAGCGGTGGTGAGATACGGCGGAGCTGGGATACTCGGCTCGGTTTTCCATCGGCTACCGAGCGAGGCATCGATGCAGAGGAGAAACAGCGGCGGAAGGCGGCAAAGAGCCAGATAAAATCGCTCGCCGACAGACTTGACGAAGCGCCCGAACTCGCGGCGATGTGGGCCTGGATACCAAGGCTCCCATCGCCGCCTGACGATACGAGCCAGCATCACCTTATCTCGGTCCTGTTGGCGCTGTTGCTGCGCGCAGCGACCGAACTGCAGCTGGTGTTCGCCGACGCAGCCGAGGTCGATTTTATCGAGATCCAACTGCGCGCATTGCGCGCGCTCGGCGAGCCGGAAACACCGACCGACCTGGCGCTGAGTCTCGATTACCGGCTACGTCACCTGTTGGTCGATGAATTTCAAGACACCTCCAGCAGCCAGTACCGGCTGCTGCAGACATTGACCGCCGGCTGGGAACCGACCGATGGCCGCACGCTGTTCGCGGTCGGTGATCCGATGCAGTCGATCTACCGGTTTCGTGCGGCGGAGGTTGGCCTGTACCTGACCGCCTGGTCACAAGGCATTGGCGATCTCGGGCTCGAGCGCCTCCGTCTGTCGGTGAATTTTCGCTCTGGCGCCGGGCTGGTGAACTGGTTCAATGCAAGCTTCCCGAATATCTTGCCGCAACAAACCGACGCGGCACGTGGCGCGGTCCCCTATGCGCCCGCAACGGCAAATGATGCTGCTCCCCTGGCCGACGCGGTACAGATTCATCCGCAGGCGATCCTCGACACCGCGAGCGAAGCACAGCTGGTCGCCACGCTGATCGAACAGGCGCTGGCCGAAACCAGCGCAGGACAGGTTGCGGTGCTGGCCCGGTCACGCTCCCACCTGAGCGATATCGCCCAGGCGTTAGCCGACGCCGGCATAACGTTCCAGGCCGTCGATATCGATCCACTCGAGCAACGGCCGGTCGTTCGCGACCTGCTGGCGTTGACCAGAGCCTTGCTGCACCCCGGCGATCGCCTTTCCTGGCTGACCGTGCTGCACGCTCCCTGGATAGGTTTGACGTTGGAAGACCTGCTGATCATTGCCGAATCGACGCCCCGCACGATCCCTGCACGGCTGTCTGATCCCTGTGTGCGCGAAGCACTGAGCGATGACGCACGGCAGCGCGTCGATCGAGTGCTCGAGGTACTGAATGGGCGCTGGCCTGGCCGCGGTCGCGAACCCTTACGACACTGGGTCGAGGCCAGCTGGCTTCAATTGGGCGGACTGGCAGCCGCAGGTCCAGCCGGCGAAGCCGACGCCCTCGCCTTTCTTGCGTTGCTGGAGAAATACAATGACGCCGACGGCATCGCCGATTTTGCCACCCTCGACCGGGCAATCGAACGACTGTATGCCACCCCCAAGGCCAATCCTGCAAACCGCGTCCAGTTGATGACGATGCATAAATCCAAGGGATTGGAGTTTGACACGGTCATCCTGCCGGGTTTGGGTCGCACGCCGCGGCGTGCCACCAGCGAGCTCTTGTACTGGTTGGAGAGACCTTCCCCACAAGGTGGCTCAGAGCTGTTGATGGCGCCGATCCGCAGCGGTAACCAAACCCAGGAACCGGTTTCGGACTACCTGCGTGCGTTGAACAAAGACAAGGAAACACTGGAATCGGGTCGACTGCTCTATGTGGCCGTCACGCGTGCACAACGTCGTTTGCACCTCTGCGGCCACGCCACCAGCAGTTCACGACAGCCCAATGGCAAACCGGCCGCCGGGTCACTTCTCGAGCAACTCTGGCCGGCTGTCGCCAGTGCCTTCGTCGGCCTCGACCAACCGCCAGCGCTGCCGCAGGACCAGCCTGCCACAACGCTGCCGGCACTCAACCGTCTGGCAGCCGACTGGCGACCCAGCCGGATCTCCTTGGCTCCCTACGACAACCTACCGGAACTCACGCCACCAACCGCAGAGACGACGATTGAGTTCGCCTGGGCGAGCAATACGGCGCGGCATGTCGGCACGGTGGTGCATCGTCAGCTCGAACACATCGCGCTCGACGGCATCACCGCCTGGCCGGCGTCACGGGTCGACAAGCTGTACCAGCCCGTGCGCCTGGCCCTCAGCAACCTGGGTGTCGACGCGTCGGCACTGGAGGATGCGACAGACAGGGCGTTGCGGGCGTTACGCAATACGCTTGATGACACGACCGGGCGGTGGATTTTAGGGCCCCATACCGAAGCCCGCTGCGAGTGGCCCTTGACGTTGCTCGAAGGCGATGCACGGCACTATGTTATCGACCGATCGTTTGTTGATGAAGACGGCGTCCGTTGGATCGTCGACTACAAAACCGGCGACCACCAGGACAGTGATACCGGCGCGTTTCTCGATGCGGAGCTGGCGCGCTATCGCCCGCAGCTCAATACTTATGCCCGCATCGTCCACGAGATCGACCCGCGACCAATCCGCCTGGCCCTCTATTTCCCGTTGTTCGCTGACTGGCGGGTGTGGGAGTACGCACCGCAAAGCTAGTCCGCCTGCTGCCCGGCGGGCTTTCAGGCTAAGATGCCGCCATGGTCAACGTCATCATCGACCCCGAATCTCGCTCGCTACAAGAGCGTTACGCGGTCATCAAAACGCCGCGTCAGTCCCGCAAACGCTTCCCCGAGGGTTGCGTTGAAATTGTTGAATCCGCCGAGGCGGCGCAACAAGCGGCCGACACCACCCGCCATCTGCATGCCGCGATCGTCTACGGACCCTCAGTGTCCTCCGAAAGCCAACGGATCTACTACCTGGTCAGATGGCTGTAGTCACGTATTCCACTGACTGCGAAGCGTCGTATGCAATGTGGATGCAACGCAAGATCGACCAAAACCTCTCTACGGCGAGCCTGCCTTGTGATCCATCTGAGGCCGTCTTTGTCGACCCGGCACGGCGGCGCCACGTCGAGGTCGCCCATTTCCACTTTCAAGACTGACCGGTCAGTCTTAGTGGCCGACAAAACGCTTGTCAAATAGAACTGATGCCTGGACAGCCCAAAACTGTGTAGGTCGGCGTTCACAGATTTACAACTGACTTGTCAGGCTCATTATGAGATCTTACTTTTTCGATTTTGAAAGGGTGTTTTCGGCGGTGAATCACAAAATCATCGACAACACTATCGCTTCTCAAGGATATCAACGTGATGGCAATTAGTAATTACCGGGACTTTGCGTCGTTCAGATTTTCGTTGTCGTTAGTGCTGTTGATACAGCTTGGTGTTTCACAGGCTATGGCCGACATGGGACGCCTCGAAGCTTTCCTCGACGAGGGTTTTTCGGGTGGCTGGCGGGCGGAATATGTTTCCGGCGATTACTGGCTTGAAAATAGAGACCAACAGGGGGCTATTCGCTACTACTACGCCGGCTACGACGGTACGGCAGGTGGCAGCCGCAGTATCAGTGTCGACGTCCAAATGATGACAGAAGACCCGCAGGCGCGGGTAGGACTGATCTACGGGTACGATTCACACACCGGAGACTATTACCTGGTGTTGCTTGGGCCGGAAGGGCAGCTCGAGGTGGTCCGGCGTGATGCCTCTGGGTTCAATCTCCGCATGAGCAGTTCCACCCGCGCAGACATGGACACCTTCAACCGGTTGCGGATCGAGGAAACGGGCAACGAAATCTCCCTCTCGGTCAATGGGACAGATCTGGGTGGTCTGGGCAATGACACTATCGGCCAGGGTGCTGTCGGGATCGTTGCCGTCGGTCTTGGACGTTTTGGTTTCTCCGAGTACCAAGAGGTCGCAGCAGCTAGCCGCTCTGCCTCGCCGGTGGCGAGGAATCAGGCAAAGCTCGTTGAGCCTTCACGTGCGGCGCCGGTTAGTCATCAGCGACACGTCAGCAGAGATCTCATCTGGTTTCCTATCAATAACTCACAGACAGGCGAGCTGCTCGCCGAGGTGCCCTTGCCCGCAGACTGGAAGGTTACGTCACAGGAGTGGGTTGCTCCCGGCGATGTCCGCGCGAGGGAGGTAACGGGAGAATTTCTCAGTGGGGTCGATACCGGTATTGATCAGATCATTCAGTCGAAGCTGATCCCGTTGGTCCAACAATCCGGCAACCGCGTGCTTGGCATCGAGGATTATCCTGAAATCGCCGAGTTCGACACCGCCTACAGCTCGCAGCTGTGGAAGTTCGCGCCAAGCCAGGATCATCATGCGGCCAAGGGCATCGTCTACGAAGATGACAATAATTTGAAAGGTGTGATCGTAGTGCACTTCAAAAACTCGCGATCGCAGTTCGGCACCAGCAGTTTTTATTCAATGCATGTGCTCGAAGGCCCGACCAGGGCATTCGATGTAAGGAAACAGGAATTCCTCTACGCCCTTGCCAAACAGAAATCCAATCCTGAACAGATTGCCGCTTATAACCAGCGCGAGCAGCAGATCGCGGCAAACAGGACGCGCAGCTTCAATGCCCAGCAGCGGCAAAAGCAGCAGCAGTTCGACGGATGGATGGCCACGCAGCGCCAGAGCTCGAACTCGGCGCTCGACAGCAGCATGGAGAGCTGGCGCAGGCGACAGGACATGACAGACACCGGCCACCAGAGGCAGATCGATGCGATCACTGGAACAACACCAGTCTACAACTCGGACACCGGCCAGACATGGCAGGTCGAAGATGGTTACGACCGGTACTACATGAACAATTCTGGTGAGTACATTCCTACCGACGACGCGTTCTATAACCCCAACATGGATCCCGCAGTGAACAATCAGGATTGGACTGAAGTTACACCCAACTATTACGGACAATAGGTCGCAGGGGCTAGCGTGATGGTTGTCGGCTTATGTTAAGAGCTTGGCCCGCCCACTGGTCACGCCTTGGCGCAGAAAACAACCTGGGGAAGACGCGATATGTTTGTCGTTGATGATGCATTCATGGCGTTGATCTTGCGCTTTGTCGTGGATACCGACGATATGGATTCACCCGACGACGAATTCCTCAAGAGGCAGATCAAGACCCTGCGGAAATATTTGGCCAGGTTTCCGGATGCGGAGCACAGTACCAGGGCCATCGAATGGATCGGTCAGCACGCCGCGCGGTATCGGCGTGATTGGGAAAGAAGCACCGTCGCGAGCCGTACGACATACCTGCGTTGCGCCGATTGCCCGCTAGCCTTTCTGGGCGCGGCTGAACAGTGTGAGATTCACGAGCAATGGACATACCTATTGCATCGCTACATTGCCGGCGAGGCCACCAATCGGGACTATATTGAAAACACCCTTGCCTTGCTTGGCGAATACAAGGAACAGCAGAGATTGCGAGTGACGTCCGTCATGAACAGCGCGCCCAAACACGATGGCAAGAAAAAAGAAAAGAAAGGCAAGCGAAAAAAAGGACGGAAAAAGAAAAAGAAAACCTGAAATACAGCTTGCCGACTTCTTCGGGGGTCGCCGGCATCTCGTCTGAGAATGATCTGGTTGATGTTGTGTGAGGACTCAGAGGAGGTCGTTGAGAACTCCATGTAGGACCGTCACTGAGGTCGCGTGCGTGACGGCCGGGGACACAATACCTATGGCAAGTGATTGCTGGCGGCCCACGAAACACGCCAAAAAGAAGCAGCGGATCAGTGACCAGGTTGACACAACACAGTTCGGCGTAACGTCAGGGCTCGAACCAGCCAGGATCGCGGAAGCACATGCGGTTGCTCCATCGCTTGCACGCCGAACGCCACAAACCGTTGCGGCTCATGTAACAACAGCACCAACGCGCTATCGGTCAGGCACAATACCTCCTATCGCTTCCTGGACCATCGGAATAAGAGGACCCCACATGGCCAAGCCTTCAACAATCACGGTGTTACTGATCATCGCCCTGGTCGCCGCAGGGACGACGAGTGGGTATACCGGCCAAGCTGAACGGCAGGTGCAACTGGACAACGCTTGCGAACAGGCCAGGGAGCAACGCCTGGCGCCGGAGCGCGCCCGGTTCATCGAGGAATGCGTGACAAAGAAACAGAAGCCAGACCGCGCAGCCTGCGACCATTTTTACCGTGACTACGGCGCCCGAAGCGGCCAGCGGGCACCGCTTTATTACGACCTTCCTGCATGTGTGGAGGCCTTCGAATTTCGCAAGCGCAAGTAATCAGTAATCAATTCTCGATTGCCTTGGCTCGATGTCACTCGACTACGCTCAATTCGGCGCCTTCATTGCGGCACTCATCGCCCTGGTCGCCTCCCCGGGACCCGCCACCTTGGGACTGGCGGCTACCGGGGCCGCTTTCGGATTTCGCTCAGCAAGACGTTTCCTCGCCGGTTCGATCTGCGGCGCAGCATTGACGATTTCGCTGGTCGGAAGCGGCGTGGTCAGCGCACTCCTCAACTACCCTGGCGTAGCACCAATCCTGATCGGGTTGGCTACTGCCTACATGACCTACTTGGCCTATCGGATCGCCACTGCACCGCCACTGGTTGAGAAAGCCGAAAACGACCGCGCACCAGGTTTTGGCGGCGGATTTCTTCTCGGGATCACCAACCCGAAGGGCTATGCGGTGTTCGCGACCCTGTTCGCGGGGTTCGTGGTTATCCCAAACGACGTCACCAGTGATGCCGTCGTCAAAGGTCTCGCGCTGTTCGCGCTTCTGACAATTATCGACCTCAGCTGGCTGGTCGCGGGCAACGCATTGCGACACCTTTTCCTCGACCCAAAGACGTCGAGGCGCATCAATATTGTTTTCGCGATCTTGCTGCTCGCGTCCTTAGCGTTGGCGTTCATCGTGTAGGTGCCCTGGAAGAATACCCGAAGGCCACGCGAGCGCGGGACCCAGCCCGTATTGATTTAAGCGAGTGCAACGCGGGCGATGGGGTCTGCGGACCAGACCTCCTAGGAGATCCTGCATTAACGCCCGAACTGCGTCGCACGCCTTGAAAAGGGCATGCCATTCCCCGCGGAGTGCGCCTTGCCTTGGCTCAACCTTGGGGCTCTGAGCATTACAGAACCCCCTGCTTGGCCCACTAATCGACCTTGCAAGGAAAGGCCGTCTGCAAAGCTTCAACAGCGACAAGGACGGCAGGCTGGTTGCGGTCAGTGCTTGATCGGCCAGCGTATCGGACAAATGCCTCCTGGAACTGGCGAGCAGTCGCATTCTCCGGCACGCACAATGACAAATTCGGGTCTTGTGACGAACGGATGCGAAGTAGACGCAGCGATTCCTCGACGCCGCTAACGAATCCAGCGCAGTACCGTTGCCGCTGGCGACCACGGCTTGTTATTGAACTAGAGGCACAGTAGCTCATCAGTGTCTCGGCACTAAGCTGTTGAGGAAAGACTGTCTCAGGATGATCCTCCGCCATGACTGTGCTGACCAAAAAAGCTGGCAACATCAACACTATGAATCGCTTCATCGTGGTTCTCCCCTGCGGTCTATACCAAAGGAACTTTGCAGCAGCGCAATCCAGATCCCGCACCCAGCCACTCCTCGGTCGCTGCCGGCCGGAAAAAGATTGGCATGACGTATCGGGAAGCTTCTCCATAATTAAGAGTGCGTCCAGTATGTCAAAGTCAAGCGACACAATCATTTGGGGTCAGAGCAAAAAAGCTTACAGCAGGCTGGCGGCAATAAAGCGTCGCAAGTCTTCGCTGACCTACAGTGAACGTTGGTCCGAGTCCATGATAACCCTGCCGCGTAAACGGCGAAGCGTGGACTTGTCGATTACCTTCGCCCTCAGTAGACCTTGGGTGGGCCCGGTACAGGCGGCGGCAAAACTGAACGCTCGTACTCACGCGTCAAGTACTCAGACGGGTCCTTCCGGTCAGTAATCGACCGGAAGACTACATTCGGCCCCCGGCTCTCTCTTCCTCGAATGCGCTCATCGGTTTGGACCATACCGACCCCGGTTCTCGGGTACGCAATCGCAGGCGGCACAGGTGATTTCGGTAACCATTGCCACTCTTTACAGGCCCCAGATGCGTATTGTGCTGCACCCGACCGTCGAAGTACTCATTCATGGGTTCGTCAAGCCAGGTGGCTACAATGGGCAATTCCGACCCGGAGACCTTTGTTTCATCACTGTCGACATACTACTTACAACAGGTGAACCGGGCCTAGTGGACTAATAGCCTGCAATTTGCAGTGCGGCAGTGCGAGATATGGAGTAGTGTCTATGGTCTTGGCTCGAATAGCCCTCACCACTCGGCTTGCGCCGACCCAGTCCAATCTTTGCGGTCCGTTCCACACGGGAAGGTCTAAGGGAGAACGTTGTGACGCAGAGACAACAGCACCGCGACACAGACCAGGAAGTGCGAGTCTGCAGGATTTGTGGTCGCACTTTCCTCGCGGGCCAAAACACGCGACGAAGTACCTGCTCGCCTGAGTGTGAAACCGAGCAAATCGAACGAAATGAACGGTCAAGGCGGCGCAGTTAGCCACAGTACCCATGGACAAAAGGTTCGTCGGTCGACAGCTGGCGACCGAGCACCAGCGCCGAAGGGCCCATAAATCGGAAGCATCGTCCGTCGGTAAACGTTTTCCCTGCTGCTTGTCCCACGTTGAAAGGCCGCGCAATAGACCTGACCAGTAGAGTCTGGCCCAATCGTTGTATCACCCTGTTTAAGGCGTAATTTCCTGATGATCTTATCTGTCCGTGGGCTTCCGAGGTCGACTACTGAAGAGAGCCTGACCGAACTGTTCTCCGAATATGGAACCGTACGTTCCTTGAAACTGATAAAAGACCTGTTATCCGGCGACTGCAAAGGAATTGCGATAATCGGGATGGAAGCGCAAGAGGCTCGTGCCGCGTTTGCCGGACTTGACGGTATGAAATTGAAGGGAAATGCTATTCGAGTCGGGCTGGACTGGGCATCAAATAATAAGAATGGTCGGGCCAGCTGCTGATCCCGCGGCTCCAACGCACCAGCATCCATATGTCCTCGTTGCGATTTCGTTATCGGACCATTGAATTCGGCGATACGGATATCCACGTGAAAACGCTTCGGGACAAACAGCAGTTCGCAGGCGATTCCGAAGCCGCTGCCAGACTCGGCATTTCATCTGCAACGTGGCCGCTGTTTGGCGTAATCTGGCCGTCGGGAGAGGTGCTTGCCCGTCTGATGTCTGACTATGACGTGCAGGGCAAGAAGATTCTGGAGGTTGGTTGCGGGATTGGACTGGCCAGTCTGGTTCTGAATCATCGTATGGCAGATCTCACTGCTACTGATCATCATCCGGACGTGGCAAACTTTCTCTCCATCAATACGGCTCTAAATACAGATCCTGACATCCGATTTGTTAGGACAGCTTGGTCGGATTCAAACACTGAGTTGGGTGAATTCGACCTGATTATCGGCAGCGATGTTTTGTACGAACACGAGCACGCGGAACAACTCGCCGGCTTTATCGACGATCATGCAAAACTTCAATGCGAAGTAATTATTGTTGATCCTGGGCGCCGTCAGCAGGGACGTTTTCGAAAACAGATGGCTCGGCGGGGCTACGCATACTTTGAGATTCAATCCAACGAAAGAGAAATGCTCTCTCAGCCGTTTGCGGGCCGGATCATGAACTTTCGCAAGTAGAGACCTACTAACGGCCACCTGGCCGGTCGCAAAGTAGGCTTGCGCAACCTCGGCGTTTTTGGCCGGTTGCAGTCGCCCATCGCTCAGTGAGCCAATGCCTGCTTGCGCCATGATGTCGCGCTACCTCGTGGAAGAATACAGAAAACTGGCTGATCGAGCGCATCAGCAGGCCGCTGTGGGACAAAAGCCGAATAAAAGTAGTCAGGCGCTCAAGGCTCGGCTATCGAATGCCGAATACCCTAGATGACAAACTGCTAATCAGCCGATCTCGACCCGGCTGGTCGGAATTAGCTCGTGGAAAATAAACCAAATGACTAGCGACGACCTTGAATTCGTTGATTCCGCTTTGCTACTTGAAAACATAGCAAAGCAGGCGCTTGTCTCAGGTGGCACCAAGGAGAGTCGACGGTCGGACCGACGGATCGAGCTTGTCAGACAAGCCTCTGTGCTGATACCACCTTTGGGGGCGACGATCTATGAAATCCGAGAGATCTCGCGTGGAGGTATGTTCTTAGCCTTCAAACAACCGGGGCAACTTCTTCAAATCGATTCCGCAGACATAGGCGTTGGGGCGAATGCGGAAGTTGCGTTCACCGTGGTGCTCGAAAGTCAGCGACAGCAACTCAGCGTTCGTGCCCGGATTGCCCGGATTGGGAAGAAAGGTATCGGGTTCCAGTTCGTCACTCGGAACCCGCCTCAGCTGGCGGCTCTGCGGGCGTTGTTCTCTCAATCGGATCCAGAGACGGTCACAAATGCTCGACAGCCTCGGGCCGTACCGGTCACGACACAGCAGCGGAAGATTCAGAAGCCAGCAGATGACTCGGGCTGGCAGGATTGGAAGCTCGCCGACTGACGAATCACCCCTGCGTCATCGAGCAGCGGCTCCGATATCTAACACCCTTGTATTGGCGTCTGCTTCAGGTCTGCTCGGTGTTGGCAGCAGCCAGCAGACTGCATTTGCAACAGGATCGCGCTGGGTCGCACTGCGACCAAACTGTCGCGCATACCGCGTTACAATCCGTACATCAGTCACGCCTCAACTGCCATCATCAGCGCCACCATTCACGATACCTTGCAGCGGGTCTTCGGCTACGCCGAATTCCGCCATCACCAGGACCAGATCATTGAAGAGTTGATCGCCGGCCGGGACGCCTTTGTGCTCATGCCCACCGGTGGCGGCAAGTCGTTGTGTTACCAGATCCCGGCAATGCATAGGCGCGGAGTGGGTATCGTGGTGTCACCGCTGATCTCGTTGATGAAAGACCAGGTGGATGCGCTTAACGCCAACGGCGTGGCTGCCGCCTATTACAACTCCAGCTTGGGTTCGGATGCCGCGCACGAGGTGTTGATAAGGCTCGATCAACACGATCTAGACCTGCTCTACATAAGCCCGGAACGTCTTATCTCGGGCGGTTTCCTTGATCGTCTGGTTGACATCGATATCGCGCTGTTTGCCATCGACGAGGCCCACTGCGTGTCGCAGTGGGGCCACGACTTCCGCCCCGAGTACGCCGCGTTAGGCAGCCTGCGCGACCGCTTTCCTGCGGTGCCGCTGATCGCCTTGACCGCAACCGCCGATACCCAGACCCGCGACGACATCGTGCAGGTGCTCAATCTTGGCCATGCCCAGCGCTATTTCACCGGCTTCGACCGCCCCAACATACGCTACACCGTGTTGGAAAAGTACAAGCCCTTTGATCAGCTGATGGCCTTCCTGAATAAGCGCCGCGACCAGGCCGGTATCGTCTACGCGCTGTCGCGGAGGAAGGTGGAGGAGGTAGCAAACAAGCTGCAGCAGCAGGGCATTACCGCCGCCGCCTACCATGCCGGTTTGCCGGTTGGGCAACGCCAGCAGGTACAAGACCAATTTCTGCGTGACGAACTGAATGTCGTGGTGGCCACCGTCGCGTTCGGGATGGGCATCGATAAGCCAAACGTGCGCTTCGTGGTGCATTACGACCTGCCCAAGCATATCGAGGGCTACTACCAGGAGACCGGTCGAGCCGGGCGCGACGGCCTGCCATCTGAAGCACTGCTGCTTTACGGCACGCAGGACGTCGTCACTGCCCGACGACTGATCGAAAGTAGCCAAAACCCGGAACAGCAGCGCATCGAGATCCACAAACTAAACGCCATGGTCGCCCTCGCCGAGTCGGTGGCCTGTCGTCGGCGGGTGCTGCTGGGCTATTTCGGCGAGTCGTTGGAGAAGGACTGCGGTAACTGCGACATCTGCGAGGACCCACCGGAGCGCTTCGACGCCACTGTGGATGCCCAAAAAGCGCTGTCGTGCGTTTACCGCGTCGGGGAGCGATTCGGCATCAGGCACGTGATCGACGTGCTGCGCGGCGCCGACACCGAACGCATCCGCAGCCTGGGGCATGCCGGTCTTTCTACCTACGGCATTGGCAGCGACAGAAGCGAGCAGGCTTGGACCTCTATCGTCCGCCAGCTGATCCATCATGGCTATTTGGTGCAGGACATCGCCAACTACTCGGTGCTCAAGCTCACCCTCGCGGCACGGCCGCTATTGCGCGGCGAGATACGCCTGGAACTCGCCAGACCGCGGGTTCGGGAAATCATCAAAAAGGCCAAGCGCGCCAAGGCTTCGGCGGAGCTGTCGACCACTGAGGAGCTGCTGTTTGACGATCTGCGCCGTCTGCGCAAGCAACTGGCAGACGCGGAAGGAAAGCCGCCCTACATTGTGTTCGGCGATGCCACGCTGGTGCAGATGTCCCGGCAAAAGCCCGTTGATGAGCAGGAGCTTCTTCGCATCAGCGGCGTGGGCCAAGCCAAACTCGAAAAATACGGTGCCGACTTCCTCGACGCAATCACCGCCTGGTGTGCGGCCAATACCAGCCAGCAATAGCCGGCGCAGAGTATTCCGGGACAGACCACGTTGTCCGCGAGTCATCGCGAGCGCAGTGCGGCGTTCTCTGGCCCGGTGACGCAGGTCGGCAGATTGCCGCAGCGCTACGCGTCTCGCAAAGACGCAATACGGCAGTCATGTGTTGAGTGCCCGGTACCGTTGGATGACCGCCAGCGCAAATCATCTGCCCCCTTGAAAGCTATCGAAATGGCCTTATTTGACCCTTACGGGCGCCTTCGGGGCCCGTCCAACGGTGATCCTTCTGGATACCAAAACCATGTTGCTTAACGAGGACATACAGATGAATGCTTATGACTTTTCTCCCCTTTTCCGCACTGCCATTGGTTTCGATCGGCTCGCTGACGCGCTGGAAAATGCCAACCGCGCCGATGCCGGCGGTTATCCCCCGTACAACATCGAACTGACTGGTGAAGACCGCTATCGCATCACCATGGCGGTTGCTGGCTTCGGTGCTGACGACATCGAGATCGAGACCAAGGACAACCTGCTGAGAGTCGCTGGCCGCAAAGGCAATGATGTCGCCGACCGCCAGTACCTGCACCAGGGCATTGCCAACCGTGACTTCGAACGCAAGTATCAGCTCGCCGACTACGTCAGGGTGCAGGGTGCTGACCTCAAAGATGGGCTGCTGCACATCGATCTGATGCGGGAAGTCCCCGAGGCGATGAAACCCCGTCGCATTGAAATTCGCAACAGCGACGAGAAGCTCATCGATAACCAGGCCCACGCCGCCTGACCTTCCGGTCACCGCGCAGCTATTGTGCGGTGACCTTTTCGTTAGCCAAGTCACTCGCCGCAGACGGAAACGCCGAATGCACCGCACACTACGTACGCTAGTCGCCTCCGCGCTGCTGCTCTCGGCAACAGCGATGGCCGCCCTACCGGCTGCCGTCGATGGGGAACCCCTGCCGAGCCTCGCCCCGATGCTCGAGCGCGTCACGCCGGCGGTGGTCAACATCTCCACGGTCAGCGTCGTGCGTCACGAAGACCACCCTTTTTTGCGAGATCCCTTCTTCCGTCGGTTCTTTGAGCTGCCGACCGAGCGCCGGGAACGCCGCAGCCAGAGCCTCGGATCCGGGGTCATCGTCGACGCCCAGGCCGGATACGTCCTGACCAACCACCACGTTGTTGAGAAGGCGAGCGAGATTTCGGTCACGCTGCACGACGGCCGAGAGTTGGCCGCCGAATTGCTGGGGGCCGACCCGGAAACGGACGTCGCGCTTTTGCAAATCCCGGCAGATGATCTCCGAGCCGTTCGCGTCAGTGACTCTGACCGTCTGCGCGTCGGCGATTTCGTCGTTGCGATCGGCAATCCCTTCGGGCTGCGCCAGACCGTTACATCGGGCATTGTCAGCGCGCTGGGGCGCAGTGGGCTGGGCATCGAAGGTTACGAGGACTTCATTCAAACCGATGCATCCATCAACCCAGGTAACTCAGGCGGTCCGTTGGTCAACTTACGGGGTGAACTGGTCGGCATCAATACGGCGATCCTTGCCCCGAGCGGCGGTAATGTCGGCATCGGCTTCGCGATACCGATCAACATGGCATCGGCAATCAAGCGCCAAATCATCGAATACGGCAGTGTGTATCGCGGCACCTTCGGTATCAGCGTGCAAGATATCGACCGCGATCTCGCAAACGCGTTGGCCCTACCGCCGGGCAGCACTGGCGCCGTCGTAACCAGCGTGAAGGCAGACTCCGCTGGGGCCCGTGCCGGATTACGTGCAGGCGACCTGATTACTGAGATCAACCAGCGTCCTATCTCGAGCGCGTCGGATCTGACAACCCAACTGGCACTGCTACGTGTGGGCGAGATGCTACGCGTCGAGGTATTGCGCGCCGGGCGCGGCATGACGCTGGACGCGCGTATCGCCGATCCCTTTGAGGGTTACGTCGATGCAGGCGACATCAGCCCACAACTTGCCGGCACGCGGGTCAGCGCCATCATCGATAGTTCACACCTTGGAAGCAATTCCGGCATAGCTGTCGGCCGCGTTACCGAAGACAGCCCTGCCTGGCGCAGCGGTCTGCGCGAAGGCGACGTGATTTTTCAGGTCAACCGCACCCGTGTGAAAACACTCGATGAGCTGCGCGAGGCGGCAGAATCCCGCATCAGCCAACTGCGGCTCCGTCGTGGCGAGCGGTTGCTGACGATGGTCTCGCGCTGATATCAGGCCGCACCGCGGAGACCGGATGGCCGACTCCGCTGTTCCGGTCGCGCACCCGGCAACTGACGCAATAGAATCGACCCGGCACGCATCGCAGCCGGTGTTTTCAAGCCCATTAGCTCAAGCACCGTCGGGGCGACGTTCGCCAAACCGCTACCGGAAGAAAGCTGCCAGTTCGCCTCATCGATCACCAGACAGGGGACAGGGTAGGTGGTGTGCTGGGTATGCGGTTCACCGGTAAACGGGTCGACCAGCTCTTCACAATTCCCGTGATCGGCGGTCAGGATAACGCTGTAGCCAGACCGTTCTGCCGCCTCCAGGACGCGAGGGACTTCGCGGTCGAGCGTCTCCACGGCTTCGAGCACAGCTTCACGCTTTGCGGTATGACCCACCATATCGCCGTTGGCAAAGTTAACCACGATGAAGCCGTAGCGCCCGGTACTGATCGCCCCGACAACGGCATCGGCAACCGCGTCAGCACTCATCGATGGTTTGAGGTCGTAGGTGGCGACACTCGGTGACGGGACCAGTAGCTGATTCTCACCACTGTACGGCGCCGTACGCCCACCGTTGAAAAAGTAGGTGACGTGCGCGTATTTCTCAGTCTCGGCGCAGTGGAACTGGGCAATTCCCAGGGTGCTCATTACCTGCCCCAGCGTGGCAGCCGGCTGCTCTGGCTCGAACGCGAACGGCAGCTCGAGGCGCCGCTCATAGGGCATCATGCAGGTCACTGCCGCCAGTGGCGTGTCACCGCGGTCGAAACCCTTGAAACCGGCATCGGCAATCGCGGCGGTTATCTGGCGGGGCCTGTCCTTGCGGAAATTGAAAAAGATCAGTGAGTCGCCACTGCCTATCTGCTGGTAGTCCGGGAGTAAGATCGGCTTGATGAACTCATCGGATTCGCCGGCCGCGTAGGCCATTTCGATGGCGGATTGGTAGGACGCCGCGTGTTGCCCTTTGCCGAGCATGTAGGCTCGCCAAGCGCGCTCCGTACGGTCCCAGCGGTTATCGCGATCCATCGCATAGTAACGGCCGCAAATACTGGCGATACCGCCGCCAGCGGCACGCAGTTGCTCGTCGACGGATGGCAGGTAGTGCATCGCCGAACGCGGCGCCGTATCTCGCCCATCGGTAATCGCATGGAGTAGCGGTTTGACGCCATGCTTACCGCACATTGCGATCAAGGCGGATAAGTGATCGAGGTGACTATGCACGCCGCCGTCGGAAACCAGGCCCAACAAGTGGACCACGCCACCCTGACGCGCCCCTCGCTCGATCGCCTCCAGAAACGCCGGGTTGGCGAAGAAGTCGCGGCTCTCTATCGCATCGCTGATGCGGACGGCATCCTGTCGAATGATGTCCCCGGCGCCAAGCGTGAGATGGCCGACCTCAGAGTTACCCATCTGCCCATCGGGTAGCCCAACGGCAGCGCCAGAAGCCGCCAGGGTCGTATGCGGATAACGGCTGAAATAGGCATCGAGGTGCGGTGTTTTGGCTTCCACCACGCCGTTGTTTCGTTTGCCCGGATTCACCCCGTAGCCGTCGAGTATCACGAGAACGACGGGGCGCCTTGGAACCCCTGTGATGTGTGTCATGTTTACCTTCCGCAAGAATTCGGCTTTTTTGATTCAACTTGCATGCCATTGGTTTCCCGTGACGGCCAGTCGCCCACAGATCTTGGGAAACGCGCCTGAACCCCCGTCGAAGGCGACCGATTCCCTGCTCAGTATTGGTGCGACGTCGAAAATACGCACCATCATGGATAACCGCGAACACCGCGCATACTTCACTTGACCTTGCGTCAGCGGCTTGGTGCCATACGTAACTGACACAAATCAGGAGACAATCGATGTCCTGGAAAACTGCCCACCGTTCTTTTTACTACGCCGATGCACCAGAACCCGAACCGCTCGTCCTGCCGGCCGCAGAAACGGCCCTGCTGTGCATCGACATACAGAATTACGGACTGGTCGCCAAGGATACCGCTGAGGAACAGGCGCGCTGGCAGCCGTTCTTCTCACGGATGCACGACACGGTCATCCCGACCTTACGCGCCTTGCAGGACAGCTGCCGGGCAACCGGTATCGATGTCATCCACGCCCGCATCGCTTGTCTGTTGGAAGACGGACGCGACCGGTCGCTGAGCCAGAAGATGCCGGGCTGGAACAACTTGCTGATGCCGACCAGCAGCGAGCTTTCACAGATCGCCGACGGGGTGGCACCCCGGTCGGGTGAGATCGTCGTCACCAAGACCACCGACAGCGCATTGACCGGGACCAACCTGCGCCTTGTGTTGGCGAATATGGGCATTCGCAACGTTATCGTAACGGGCATCTACACCGATCAGTGCGTCTCATCGACCGTGCGCAGCCTGGCCGACGAGAGCTTCAACGTCGTGCTCGTCGAAGACTGCTGTGCGGCCGGGACCGATGAACTTCATCTGCGCGAACTGGAGATCATCAACATGATCTACTGCCATGTCGTCACCAGCGCCGAACTGCGTGAGATCATGCGATTGGACGGGTGACTCGCTAGTCGGCTACTTAGTCAATCCGGAAACTCTCAGCCGGCCCACAAAGATCACTCGGATCCGTCATTGGTTGGTTTGGCGGGTGGCGAGTTCGCGTTGGCCGTTCAGGCGGTCTTTCGGTGCGCGTTGAGACAGGGCGATACCACCGAGGATGATGACCATCGCCAGGTAATCAGTCGTTGCCGGACGCTCACCGAACATCAGTGCACCGAGAATCACTGCCCAGAGCGGTATCAGATAGTTCAATTGAGACACGAAGGCCGGGCCGGCGCGCCCGATCAAGCGGAAGTAGAGTATCGCCGCGAGGGCCGTTGAAAACACGCCGAGCACGACAACAGCGCCCAACACCCCAAACGAGGCTTGTTCGATCTGCGTGACCGAATCCGTCGGGTGCATTGTCACCAACATCAGGACCGCCCCGATGCCGGTCGTCGCCGCCGCACTGGTTGTGACATCACTAACCGGCCGCAGCCGGGTTAGTACAGTCGATATTGCGTAACACAGCGCACCAGCCAATACGGCTAGCGTTGCCCACAAAAAGGGTTCGTTCGGGTTTGAGTCCAGCTGGATATCCGGGCCAAGCAATACCGCAACGCCGAGCAGCCCGACCACGAAACCGGTCATTCGGGGCCAGTTCAGGCGCTCACCCGGGATCGCAAAGTGTGCCAACAGCAGGGTGAACAGTGGCATCACCGCCATCAAGAGCCCGGCGAGGCTGCTGTCGATGTAGACCTGGCCCCAGGCGATCAGGTTGAAAGGGATGACATTGCCAAACAGCGCGATGAGTAAGAAAAACAGCCAAAGGCGTTTGTTGCGAGGCAATGGCAAGCGGTTGCTCCACCAAACCACCACCAGCAGACTGGCGCCCACCGCGAGGCGTGTTGCGACGACGAGATCAGGAGAAAGACCGGCGACGGCCACTTTGGTCAACGCAAACGCCGAACCCCACATGATCGTCAGGGCGAGCAGCATAAACCAGTCGGCCAGCGCCGATGGGGCGCTGGCCGTCGGTAGCGGGGATTTCACGAACTCAGTCGCGGAGTTAACACCAGGCTGAGGGCCATTACTGCTGCGGCGGCGTCAACACCGCATCGATGATGTGGATGATACCGTTGGATGCCGCGACATCGGCCGTTGCGACGTCGATCTGGGCGATGTTGAGCCGGGCACCGTTCAGGGTCTCGACCTCGCCCCTTTCCAACAGGTCGGCAGCTGTCAGTCGACCCGCGACGACGTGATACGTCAGCACCGATGTCAACGCCTCAGGGTTGCTCAGTAATCCCGAGACTGCGCCCTCTGGCAGTTGACTGAATGCCTCGTCGGTCGGTGCAAAGACCGTAAACGGACCCTCACCGTCCAAGGTTGCGACCAAATCGGCAGCCTGGACCGCAGACACCAGGGTAGAGAACGCGCCAGCCCCTACCGCCGTTTCGACGATCGTCAGTGCCTTAGCGGGGGTTGGCGCCGGCGTGGCTTTTGCAGCGACCGCAGCCGTTGGCGCGGCTTGGGTTTGCGACGATTGGCTCTGCGTGTAGGGCTGCTGCATCGCTGCGCCGTAGGCCGGACGCTGTTGGTACATCGGGGCACCGTAGCGCGGAGCCATGCGATACTTGTGAGACCACCCGCCGTGCCGATACTTTTTCACCGGGCCGTAACCGGCGCTTTTGCCGCCCCTATAGTAGGAACCGTGATGCGATGACCACGACGGGTATGCGCCCTTGCCGTGATTGGCCATCGCAGGTGCCGTCGCAACGGCAGAAAAGGCGAACACGAGAGACAGCGATACATGGTTGAGGTACTTCTTCATAACGGGTATTTCCTGATCTGGTTTGAAAGGGAAGTTGTTCTTCTCGCGTACTAAGACCAACGATCGTCCGACAAGCTCGCCGTGTTTACCCCAGGGGGCGCGACGAAAAGGCCAGGACGAAGCGTCGTCCTCAGGTCCAGATGATTCGGGCGGCGACGATCAGCAGCAGCAGAAACTGGACCCCGTTTATCGCCACGCTTAACCGGTGCAAGTGCGCGAACCGTTGCTGTGCCTGCGCCTCGCCGCGGAGCGATGCGTCGCGGGCGTCATTGATCTGAGGCATTAGCCTTTGGCGCGCATAGGCGAACGACACGATGACCAGCAGGCAGATCAGGCTGCTGACCCAATCGATGAACAACGCGGCCAGCCCGGCAAGCGTCGCAACGACGCCTCCCCACAGGTAATATCCCGGGAAAAAGGCCCGCAGAAACTTTCCGGCCGACTCCTCTGGCAGTACACGAAAAACCTGCGGGGCAACCACCACGCCGAAGAACAGCATACTCCCGGCGAGGCTCCCTACCATCCAAACCAACACGCCTGCTTCTAGCGACATGCCACGCTCCTAAACTGAACCAGTATCGGCACGTTAGGCCGGTTGGGCGGCCTAAACAACGCCGACTAGCTCAGTGTTGATTGGGAGAAAACCATGTCATGCCCACCGGACAGGTGCGGGCTTTAGCCATCGGTCAGAGCTGGCTGAGCGATCTGAAAGCGATGCTGGACATCACCGCCAGGACTAGTGGTGGACTACAGCACGTTCACAGGTTCTTGGTATTACCAGGCTCGGTGCTGACGATGGTCGAGATGTGCTTACCTTTTTTATAGAGGTTGTAGGTACCATCATCCTGCTCATAGACCGTAAAGCACAGCGGCGAGATTTTGCGCTGCCATAGAATGCAAAGCCGGTCTGTGTCATCGACAAACCAAACACCCTCGCGCCGCGCCTCATCGGCGTGCATCAGGCGTTTGAAACTGCCGTATTTGCCAAACCAGTTGGTGCAGAGGCTCTGATCTTTCTCTTTCCGACATTCGGTCGACTTCTCACGAACCAGCTCCAGGATCTCGGCCTTGCTCAGCGCGAGTTCATCGGTCGGCTCGCCACCGGCAACTGCAAAACCGGGCGCGACCCCGACAATCATCGCCAACGTCAATCCAAGTAAGCGCATCACATCCCCCAATCAGTGCTATCTATCGAACTCTCAGGTTAAGCGAAAGCGGCAAACAATGCGAAACACCCGCGTCGACCTATCGATCGCGCCAGATTGCCAGTGATATTCAAATCAGGCCTGCTCCGAAATCCTCGAACGCCTGGCGGATCTCGGCCTGGGTATTCATGACAAACGGACCACCGCGAGCCACCGGTTCGTGTAACGGTTTGCCGCCAACCAAAAGAAAACGGGCGCCAGCTGCCGTCGTGTCGAACGAAACATGTTCACCGTGGGACAAGACACCGAGATCATCGCGTTGCAACTGGACCGCTTCCCCGTCATGGTCGTAGCCAAACAGTGTTCCTGCCACGACATAAACGAACGCGTTGTGAAGGGGCCGCAGCATCTCCTCGAACCCGCTGTCTGGCGGGAGTTCGACGTCGAGATACAGCGGCTCGGTGAGCGGTTGCTCAATCGGTCCCCTGTTCCCCAGCGACGTCTGACCACTGATGACTCGAACCTGGGCACCCGAAGATCTGTGTTCGAGCGGTATCTCGCTGGCCGGGTTTTCCTGGTAGCGCGGTTGGTCCATCTTGTTCGCGGCGGGCAGGTTCACCCAAAGCTGGAACCCCTCCAACAGCCCGTCTTGCTGTTCCGGCATCTCTGAATGCACGATCCCCCTGCCAGCGGTCATCCATTGGAGACCGCCCGGCTTGATCACGCCTTCGTGGCCGGCGTTGTCCTTATGACGCATGCGGCCATTGAGCAGGTAAGTCACGGTCTCGAAACCGCGGTGTGGATGCGCCGGGAATCCTGCGAGGTAAGCATCAGGTCGATCGGAGCGGAACGCGTCGAGCATCAAGAAAGGATCGAGCATCGGCAATGCCGGTCGGCCGATGACGCGGGTCAGCTCTACCCCTGCCCCTTCGGTCGTTGGCAAACCGCGCACGACGCGGGACACGTAACGTTGCGCGGGGGCCTGCTGTGCTTGTGGCTGTTGCATTTTTCTCTCTCAAGCGACGTTGACATTTTCGATAGGCAAAAATCGGTCTAACTCGGCCAACGCTGCAGCGCGTGCAGCATCTTCATCACTGGCTACCCGTTCTGCACCGATCAATCGGACATCATCGATACCGATGAAACGAAACACCTGCCTCAGGTAGCCGCTCGCAAAATCCACAGCGCTGCCGAACGGGACACCACCTGATGCCATCGCCAAGTACACGGGGCGATTTGCGAGTAACCCCTGAGGGCCCATCGGCGTGTACTGAAACGTGAGACCCGCGCGGCAGACCTGGTCGATCCACACCTTAAGTACCGATGGCACCGAGAAATTGTAGATCGGCGCGGTGACCACGATCACATCGGCCTCGCGCAGTTCATCGATCAGGCTGTCTGACAGGGCCAGTTTGCTGGCTTGCGCTGGGGTGCGGGCTTCAGCATCGGTGAAGTTTGCCGCAATCCAGTCCGCATCGATCGATGGCAAGCCCTGGGCCAGTTCCCTTTCCACGACGTTTGCGCGTGGTGTCGTCGCCAAGAGTCTCTGGACAACCGCGTCTCCCAACGCACGTGAGACGGAATCTCGGGTGCATGCGCTGCTGTCGATTCGCAGGATTCTGAACGGCTTATGGCTAGTCATAGGGGGCTCCAAAGTTGCTTGAATGGGTTGGTTTTTTGCCACCTCTTTATCTTGTCTGTTGCCAATCGAACAAAAAAGTGGTTCATTTGAGAAATACTGTTGCTGAATTAACAACAATATGGACAAGTTCGCAGCGATCGAGGCCTTCGTACAGGTTGTGGAGACCGGCAGTTTCAGCGACGCCGCGGCGCGGCTCGCGACCGGCAAGTCGATCATCAGCCGGCGCGTCAGCCAGCTCGAGAAGACCCTCGGGGTGCAACTGCTGCATCGCACGACGCGCAGCCAATCGCTGACCGCCCAGGGCCGGCTGTTTTATGAACGCGCGGTGCGAGTGCTCGGCGACTTGGACGATGCCGAACAAGCCGTTGCTGACGCCTCAACCGCTCTGCGAGGCAGACTACGCATTGCCGCACCGCTATCTTTCGGTTTGCATCACCTCTGTGCAGCGCTGAACAGCTTTCTCAACCAGCATCCCGGTACCGAACTGGACCTCGACTTGAACGATCGGGAAGTCAATCTGGTCGAGGAAGGCTTCGACATGGCGATCCGCATCGGCGAGCTGCCCGATTCGACACTCATTGCGCGACGTCTGGGAACCTGCCGGTTCATCACCTGCGCCAGCCTGGCCTATCTGCAACAACACGGCACGCCGAGTCATCCCAGCGGCCTTTCTGAACACATCGGCCTGCACTATGCGAACGCGTCGCTGACCGATGCCTGGCAGTTTCGTGACGACAGCGGATCGCTAACCGTGACGATCCCTGACATTCGTCTCAGAGCCAACAATGGCGACGCATTGGCTGCCGCGGCAATCGCAGGACTCGGGATTGTCAGCCTACCGACTTTTATCGTCGCCGATGCGCTACGCGATAAACAGCTGCAGGCCATCCTAACCAACTATCGCCGCGCGCCGATCGGCATCCATGCGCTGTTCCCGCCAGGCCGACTGATGCCACGCCGGGTACAGGCCTTCGCCGACTTCCTGGTGGGACGCTTCGGTGAGCACCCCTATTGGGACGGGGATCTCCCCTGAGATACCGGCGGTCAGCGTCGGACCCGCGAAGCGTAAACGCTTGACCTCAGCGCGTCATTGGCCGCAACAGCGTGACCGAGAACGCCGTGCCCTGCCCGAGTTCGCTGTGTACTGCGATCCGTCCGCCAGCCGCTTCGACGATCTTGCGACAAAACGATAAACCGAGGCCGGCGCCGGCGCCCTGGGCTTCTGGCTCGACCCGGTAGAATGCCTCGAAAACCTGGCTTAATGACGCTTCGGGTATCCCGATCCCGTTATCGGTTACACGGATGGTCACTTCCTTCGGTTCAGAGTCGGCAGGTTCTGCCGTGATAGTGATTTCGAGCGGCCGGCTTGGGTCAGCAAACTTCAACGCGTTGTCAACGAGGTTCCAGAAAACCTGGTGAAGCTGCTTTGGGTCCCCAAGAACCTGCCCCAGGGCCTCGATTTCCATCGTCGCACCCTGCGCGTCGATACGAGCAGCCAAATCCTTTCGCACATCGGCAAGCACCGTATCCAAATCAACCGACCCGCGCTGATCCGACTGACCGACACGCGTGTAGTCTACAAACCCTTTTACCAGGTCGCTGGCATCACGTGCCTGATTGGTCAGGGTACGCAGTTTTCGTTTGGCATTGCGATCGAGTTTCGCCACGTCGCGGGCGCCGATCGCCTCGCCAAGCGCGGCAATGCGTTGCAAGGGGTTTTGCAAAGAGTGCGAGGCAATCCGGCTAATCTGGTCGAGTTCCTGGTGCGAACGCTGTATTTCCACAGCTTGCGCAACGATCTTGCGCTGAGCCTCGTTGTAAGCCGTCATGTCGTGAAGAATACCGACGAACATGTGGTCATCGCCCTCGTTCGATTCACCCAACGTCAGCAACACCGGAAAAAGCCTGCCGTCCTTGTGCCGGCCGACCACTTCCCGACCTTTGCCAAGGATCTTGCTGTCGCCCGTGTGCAGATAATTTTCCATGAAGTTATCGTGCTCGGACTGCAGCGGCTCCGGCATCAGAACGGCAACATTTCGACCGATCAATTCCGATGGTTGATAGCCGAACAAGGTCGTAACCGCCTGGTTGACGTCGTGGATCTCGCCGGCCGAATTAATCGTGACCAATCCATCGACCATCGATTGCAGGATTGCCCGCTGCCGCCCGACACTCGACTGCAGACTGCGCATGAACAGGCTGGAATTCTCTTGTTCTTCGCGGCGAATCAAGACGAGCAAGGCGATGCTGATCACTATCAAACCGATGATCAGCAAGGCGGTCACGAGAACCACCTCTCGTACGGCAGCCGCCAACCCATCGCTGTCCGGTATCACGACCAAACGCCAATGTGTACCGGCAAGGTCTTGCGCGTAATGCTGCGGCCCGAGCAGTTCCGGCGTTAACCTGAAATTACCGCGCAACGCATCGCGTGCGCCGACCGATGACACCTCGATCAGCGTTGGATCATCTTGGTTCACCAACACCATGCGTTTACCGGAGGCTAATTCGGCTGCCGCCAACAACTCGGCGATCCGCGCCGGTGAAAAGCTCACAAAAAACAAGCCCGACGCACCGCTGTCCAGACGCCACGGCGTGATGAGGTCGAAATGATAGGCACCGGGCACCGGATGAATCGGCGGAATCGCAATCACGGAATCGCCGCGTTCAATGGCACGCGCATAACTGCGCATCGATGCCTGACACACTGGGCCGACCAGCCCTTCGAAGTCTTCGAATAGCGGCCGACCGTCCGGGTCGGTCACGCTGAACGCAATTGCGCCACGAAACAGCCGTTGCAGGCGTTTCTGCAACGCATCGATGACGGGCCAGTCGTCACCAAAACTGAGCAGCTTTCGCACCTCGGCTTTCGCGTCGGCCGCAAACGCGGCGAGGCGTTCTTGCTCGCGACCGACAAACCCAGTGATCTCACGTGCCGTGGCATCGCCCTGGGCACGCGCTGACGCCGCGGCTGACTGACGCAAGGTTTCGACCAGTTGATAGCCCTCGAAGGCGATCCCTGAGCCGCCGAGCAACAGCAATACGATCGGCCCCCAAAAGCGCGAGCCGAACCACGGACGCTGAATTTTTTTCAACGCGCTATCGGGCGTGCTCATAAGCGCCGCCGGTCATGCCCACCCGAATCGTCCGCTGCCGGTGGAAAAGCTCGCAGGCGACCCCATGGGAATTCGACATTCCGAGGTGCCCACCCGTAGGTACCGCCGACCACTGCACCCTCCTTTTCCCCGCATACGACGCTAAACACCGTGGTGGGCGATATCGCCAACCGGCCGATGACGCACGCAGTTGCGTGAAAATATTGATCAACAACAGGCGGGACTGTTCGAATCGGGCGCGTTGATGTTGTTATTTTTTGCGCCTAACAATACCGCACCGAGACACTCAGTGTAACCGAGCGAGGGAACCCTGGACAAAACAGAAGACCCGGGCACACGACCCGGGTCACAGAACCAGATGCAGAATAGACCTGCTCACCAAAGGCGCCCGAGTTATTCGGCGTGGTAGCTCACCACTCGATCCACTTCTTCACGCGAACCCAGGATCACCGGCACGCGTTGGTGCAGGTGGCGCGGGGCGAGGTCCATAATCCGCTGACGACCGGTCGAGGAAGCACCTCCCGCCTGCTCGACGATGAAGCTCATCGGATTGGCCTCATACATGAGACGCAGTTTGCCTTCGGTACCCGCGGCTTTCATTTTGTCATCGATGGGATACATAAAGATGCCGCCACGCGTCAAAATACGATGGACTTCGGCCACCATCGATGCAATCCAACGCATATTGAAGTCGTCGCCACGTGGCCCTTCCTTGCCGGCCAGACATTCATCGACATAACGTTTGACCGGCGGCTCCCAGAAACGCATGTTCGACGTGTTGATCGCAAACTCGCGTGTGGTTTCGGGGATCGTCATGTTCGGATGGGTCAGGATGAACTCGCCAATATCCTGGTCCAGCGTGAAACCGTTTACACCGTTACCGGTGGTTAGCACCATCATCGTCGATGGGCCATACAGTGCGTAACCGGCCGCGACCTGCTGCGTACCTGGCTGCAGAAACGCATCCAGATTCGGGCAGACGCGCTCACCCGGACAGCGCAGAATCGAAAAAATCGTGCCGACAGACACGTTCACATCGGTGTTCGAAGAGCCATCGAGTGGATCGAAGGTCAGCAGATATTTGCCGCGCGGATACTGGCTGGGTATCTCGTAGATCTCGTCCATCTCTTCAGATGCCATGGCGGACAGGTGACCGGCCCACTCGTTAGACTTGATGAACACCTCGTTGGTCAAGATATCGAGCTTTTTCTGCGTCTCCCCCTGCACGTTCTCACTCTCAGCCGACCCCAGCACACCGATAAGCTCGCCTTTGTTGACCAGATTCGAGATGACCTTGCAGGCGGTCACGATGTCATTCAGCAACGAGGTGAAGTCACCGGTCGCGCCCTCGATATGACGCTGCTCCTCGATGATGAATTGGGTAATTGTTGTGCCGTTGTGCATGGGCAGGTGCTCCAGAAAAACAGGAATCCGCGGCGGACCGTCGGAAGTTTGCCGGATTATATTAGAGTTTTCTTATGCGATAAAGCCGCCTGGCCTGGTATGTGGACAGCTCGCCGAGCCGGTGGATTCGGCAGGCGCAGCCTACCCGACGAGATCACACCGTCTTTGCGAGGAACACGGTGACGAAGCAATCTCGTATCAGAAGCACCGACGCCCAAAGATCGTCACGGCCGCGCGGCGACCTCGGATGACGTTGTAGTTTGAGCAAGCTGTCTGTCGGACCTGACCGCTTGTGGCGAACATCATCGGGAGCCAATCAAAATCGACTTATCGTCAGAGGAGAATAACCGGGCTATTTGACGAGGAGAATAAAGAGATTGCTCTCCGCGGATTTGCAGGCAAACAGTGTTAAGTCCGAATGGCTAGGCTCGAGGGTCCTTCAAGTACAGTCCGTTGTCGTTCTTTCGGCCCTTGACTTCGAACAGCTCGCTGGCGCGGATCAGATCGCTGAGCTTCTTGTAGCCGTAATTGATTGCGGAAAAAGAACTGTTGTTGGAAATATACTGGCCCACCCGCCCCAGGTGTGCCCAACCGTCATCATCGGAGGTCTGCTCGACTGCTGTGCGGAGCAGCCGAACCAAACCGGTATCTCCGCGTAATTCGTTGCGGCTCTTCTTCGACGGCTGCGGTGGCAGATCCGTTTTCTCCCCAGTGTTTGCGACCAGGTTCTCGATGTAGATAAACGGGGAACAGGCATCGACGAAGGCCTGTGGGGTTTTCGTCGCGCCGAAACCGTAAACAGGGAGACCACTTTCAAGGATACGCATGACCAATGGAGTAAAGTCACTGTCACTGGTCATCAGTGCAAAGGCATCAACGTTTCCGCTGTACAACAGATCCATCGCATCGATGATCATCGCGGAATCTGTCGCGTTCTTACCCTTCGTGTAGGCGAACTGCTGCATCGGCCGAATGGCATGTGGGTGCAGCACGTCTTTCCAACCGGCGAGGGATGGACTGTTCCAGTCACCATGTGCGTGCCGGACATTGACTGTACCCTGCTTGGCCAACTCGTCGAGCACACCCTCGATCGCCGTATGGCTGACGTTGTCACAATCGATCAACAGTGCAATTCGTAGATGCTCGGACATGTATCTTTCTCCGCGACTATCGTCTGGCGACGTCGTCGGCCGGACCCTCACCGCATGAGGGTCGAAAGTAATCTGTAGTCAGTCAAAAGGATGCCGGAGCACGATGGTCTCCTCACGATCCGGTCCCGTGGAAATGATGTCAATCGGCGCTTCGCAAAGCTCTTCGACCTTTTTCAGATAGGCCTGGGCCGCGGCGGGCAACTCGTTGGCTGACTTGATTCCGACGGTCGACTCCGTCCAGCCAGGCATCTCGATACAAATCGGCTCGCATTGCTCGAAACGGTCGGCGCCGACGGGCGGTGTATCAATCTCCTGACCGTTCAGACGATAGGCCACACACACCTTGATCGTCTCGATGCCATCAAGGACATCCAGTTTGGTGATGCACATGCCGGTGACGCTATTGATCAGCAAGGAGCGCTTCAATGCTACGGTGTCCAGCCAACCGCAGCGTCTTTTGCGACCAGTGGTGGCACCGAATTCATGGCCTTTTTCGCCCAGGTGATCGCCGTCATCGTCAAACAACTCGGTCGGGAAGGGACCGGCCCCGACACGCGTGGTGTAGGCCTTGACGATCCCGAGCACATAGTCGATATCGCGCGGACCGACACCGCTGCCGCTCGCTGCGCCGCCGGCCGTCGTGTTGGACGATGTCACGTAGGGATAGGTGCCGTGATCAATATCGAGCAATGCGCCCTGCGCACCCTCAAACATGATGCTTTGGCCTTCACGACGCATGCGGTGCAGGGTGCCCGGCACGTCTTCAATCAGCGGTTTGATCTGTTCGGCCTGCGCGAGCGCCTCATCGAGCACTTGTTGGTAATCAACCGTCGGAAATTTGAACAGGTGCTCAAGCGCGAAGTTGTGGTAATCCATGACCTCGTGCAGACGCTCCCTGAAATGCGCTTCATCGAACATCTCGCCGAGGCGAATACCACGGCGAGCGACCTTGTCTTCATAGCAGGGGCCAATGCCGCGCCCGGTCGTACCAATCGCCTTGTTGCCGCGGGCCGCTTCACGGGCCTGGTCCAGCGCGATGTGGTAAGGCAGGATGACCGGCGCCGATTCGCTGATCCCAATCCGGCCGCGCGCGTCTACCCCACTCGCTTCGAGCATCTCGAGTTCCTCGAGCAACGCGGTTGGCGATAGCACAACGCCATTGCCAATCAGGCAGCGGACGCTATCACGCAGTATCCCCGATGGGATCAAGTGCAGGACGGTCTTTCGACCATCAATGACCAGCGTATGACCGGCATTGTGTCCGCCCTGAAAACGTACGACAGCGTCAGCTTTGTCGGTGAGTAGGTCGACAACCTTGCCCTTACCTTCATCGCCCCACTGAGTCCCGATGACGACAACGTTCTTACCCATTGGTTCTACCTTCCCGGTTGTTGGCTACAGCGGCACGACGTCCCACTGGTCACCTTGTTTTTTCAAGCGGTGAGCGCATCCCATCTCGGTCGGGTCGCCCGTTTGATCAGGTAATGCCTGAATCACCACGGTGCCGGCTGCGCGCAAGGCCTCGATACGGTTCAACAGCGCCGGATCATCACCCGGCGGTGCCAGCACGGCATGATTCAGACTTTCGGCGTGCTGCGTCGCCAAACGCATCAGCGTCTTGAGGTCGGCGCTGAACCCGGTAGCCGGCCGGGCTCGACCAAACACCTCACCGATCTGGTCGTAGCGCCCACCGCGAGCGACTTCCTGTCCTTCACCCGGCACAAAGGCCGCGAACACGACACCAGACTGATAGTGGTACGCACGAAGCTCAGCGAGGTCGTAATGCACCGGGAGTCCCGGCAGACGCCGTTTGAGCTGAGTCGCTACCGCATCGACGTAATCGATAGCCGCGGCAACCGCTGGCGGCGCATCCGCGAGCACGGTCCGTGCTCGCGGCAGTACGTCCGGCCCGCCATTCAGGTCAGCGAGCGCGATCAGCATGTTGTGCATTGAACCGGTGACGCCAAAACTGTCGACCAGCGCGCGGATCTCAGCGGTCGCTTTACGCTGCAGCGCCTCGAACAGCTCGGCCTCTTGTTCGGCGTCAAGGCCTGCAGCAGACGCCAGATGCCGATAGATGCCGACATGGCCGAGATCGAGGTAGACATTGCTCAGACCGGCGATCCGTAACGTTTCCATCGTCAAACACACGATTTCAACATCACTTTCGACGCCCGCGTGACCGTACAACTCGGCGCCGATCTGCAGCGGGCTGCGGGAGCCGGAGAAACCATCGCTGCGGGTCCGTAACACGCTGCCGATGTAGCAAAGCCGGGTAGGCGCTTGGTGCCGCAGTCGATGGGCATCGATGCGGGCCGCCTGCGGCGTGATGTCCGCGCGCACACCCAGCAGCCGCCCGCTGCTCTGGTCGGTCAGTTTGAAGGTCTGCAGTTCAAGGTCACGTCCCGTTCCGGTGAGTAGCGAGTCGAGAAACTCGATAAACGGGGTGACGACCATCTGGTATCCCCAGGTGGCGTAGGTATCGAGCAACTCACGGCGAAGCGCTTCGAGCGCGCGCGCCTGCGCCGGCAGCAATTCGTCGATGCCCTCAGGTAGGAGCCAGGTCTTGTTTGTCACGTGATTAGCGCACCAGGTACAGCAGCAGCAGACCGACGACCATGGACACGATACCGCTGTTTCGCAGCGCTTTTTCGTCCATTTCGCCAACCAGGCGGAGCATGTCTTTGAACCCGCGCGGACTGGCGAACGGCAAAATGCCTTCGATCACCAGCAGCAATGCCAGCGCGGTCAACAGCTCCTGCCACATTGTCCTTTCCAGAAAAAAGCCGGGGGTTACCCGGCTTTACTCGGTTCGGTTATTGACCGGGCGTAAAGAACTCCCCGCCAAGCGAGTCTGGATTTTCCCAGATCGCTTTTGACTTGTCTACGCGAGACCGACGACGTGATGGCGCGACCGTGCCGAATCGGCACGGTCGCTGCTCCGACAGGCCTATGGGCGCTGTTGAGATCCGAAGTATTGGAAGAACTCGGAGTCAGGATCGAGGACCATCATGCTACCGCCGTCAGAGAAGACATCGCGGTAGGCCGTCAGGCTGCGCCAAAAGCCGTAGAAATCGGCGTTTTGCTGGAAGGCGTTGGCATAGATCTCGGCTGCTTTGGCATCGCCCGCACCGCGAAGCTGCTCCGCTTCGCGATAGGCGTTAGCAACGATCTCGATGCGTTGGCGATCCGCGTCGGCCTGGATTTTCTCCGCCTCTTCGGCGCCCTGGGCACGCAGCTCGGCCGCGACTCGCTGCCGCTCCGTACGCATACGCTCGTAAATGTTCTCGCTGATGTTCTCGTTGAAGTCAATCTGCTTGATCCGCACGTCGACTATCTCAACACCGAGGTCGGACGCGTTGTCATTGGCCTCTTTCGCCAGCGTCGCCATGATCTCCGTACGCTCGCCTGAGACCACCTCTTGCACCGTTCGCTTGCCGAACTCGTCTCGCAAAGCGGCGTTGATTCGGGCCGACAGCAGTCGGGCAGTTGCGTCCGAGTTACCGCGCGTCGAACGGAAGTATTGCGCGACGTCGGCAATCCGCCATTTGGCGTAGGAGTTAACGACGACAAACTTCTTCTCGATCGTCAAGAACTGCTCGGGCGGCGCATCCAGGGTTTGAATCCGCTTATCGAATTTCTGTATGTCCTGTATAACCGGTATCTTGAAGTGCAGACCCGGTTTGAAATCCGCATCGACGATCTCACCCAGTCGCAGTAGCAGTCCGAGCTGTTGTTCCTGGATGACGAAAAGCGAAGAACTGCCCACCAGGCCGACAACTGCCAGGATCACGACTGCGAAAATGCCTTTTGTTGAGTTCATTACCGCTCCCTCCGCGTCCGGTCAAAACGATTCGTAGTCGTGATTCCACCCATGGAACGCTGGGTTTCGTTGGGTGGCAGTGCGATGCGAGGCGAATCCGGCGCCTTGAATTCTTCGCGCCGCGTACCCGGCTGAATCATCCGGTCGAGTGGTAGGTAGGTAAGGTTGTTGCTTCCTTCTTTGACGTCCAACACGACTTTTCCGGTATTCCGCAGCACGTCCTGCATGGTCTCGAGGTAAAGCCGCTCGCGCGTCACCTTCGGGGCCTTCTCATACTCGCGCAGCAGCGCTAGGAAGCGATCAGACTCACCCTCGGCCTCGGCGGTGACGCGTGCAAGGTAGCCTCGTGCGTCTTCAACAAGCCTTGCGGCCTCACCGCGGGCCCGCGGCACGACGTCGTTTGCATAGGTCTGTGCCTGATTTCGCAACCGCTCTTTGTCCTCACGGGCACGGATCGCATCAGCGAACGCCTCCGAAACGGCTTCCGGGACGTCGGCACGCTGAATGTTGATATTGGTGACAGCCAGACCGGTGCGATACAGATCGAGCAGCTGCTGCGTCCCTTGCTGAACAGACGCCGCGATGACGCTGCGGTTTTCCGTGATGATGTCGTCAAGCCGGCTTTTACCAATGACCTCACGCAGACTGGATTCCATTGCGCTCTTAATCGTGCCGCCCGGATCGGCATCCTGGAACAGGAAGTCGGCCGCGTCCTGGATTAAGAACTGCACCTCCAGCGTCACGTCGGCCAAATTCTCGTCTTTGGTCAGCATCTGAGCGCGGTGCTGAAACTTGTTTACTTGGTCAACGTTGACGACGTCGACGGTATCGATAAACGGCAGCTTCAGGTGCGGGCCAGGCGCCGTAACGCTGTGGTACGCACCGAAGCGCTTGACCACGCCGCGCTCGGCGGGCTGGATGATATAGAAGGCCTCGATGACCAGCACTGCAGTGACCACCAGGCCGGCTATTATCGCCACGCCTTTCTTGCTCGCACCACCGCCGGAACTACCGCCGCTTGCGCCGCCGCCTCCGCCACCGCGCTTGCCGCCAAACAGGCCGCCCATTTTATCCTGCAGTTTTCGAACGACCTCATCGAGGTCGGGTGGCCCCTGATCGCCGCCCTTGTTATTCCAAGGGTCGCGATTACCGCCACCGGGTTCATTCCAGGCCATGCCTAACTCCCGTGCACTGGTTCATAAAGGGTGTCATCAAGACACAACTCCGCGATTCTAACAACACCGCCGCATCAGCGGTCATTACCCGGTTGATGAGACGGTTCGGTTTTCATCTATCCACCGATCGTCAAAACCGGGATTGCGCTTTTTCAAACGTTGATACTCTCGACGCTTGAGAGTCACCTGCAGTTCCCATCCCCCGCCTGTCCCGTGGTATTCGGCGGTAATCGCTCCCTGCTCGTACAATATCGCTCTCAGACGGCCATCCGCCGCTCCTAAGGCTAAGCGCCCGCTGACGACATCACCGCGAAAACGCTCGGTAAGGGCCTCAAGCAACAGGTTGACCCCATCGCCTGTCTCAGCCGACAACCATAGGCGCTGCGCCATGCCGTCTTCATCCCTGTCACAGCGCGCAGTCGCTTCGGGCATGAGGTCGATTTTGTTGAACACCTCGATTATCGGCACGTCGACAGCGCCGATCTCTCGCAGCACCGCCTCCACCTCGGCGATCTGTTCGGCACGCTGCGGGCTGTGCGCATCGATGACGTGAATCAGCAGGTCGGCCTCGACGGTCTCCTGCAGCGTTGACTTGAACGCCGCCACCAGCTCATGCGGCAACCGTGACACGAAACCGACCGTATCGGCGACGATCAGCCCCGTGTCATCGTCGAGCGCGATTCGTCGCAGGGTCGGATCCAGGGTGGCGAAGAGCTGATCCCGCGCATACACACCGGCCTCGGTCAGCCGGTTGAACAGGGTCGATTTGCCGGCGTTGGTGTAGCCCACCAGCGAGGCAGTCGGCATTTCATTACGCCGTCGCGCCCGGCGACCCTGTTCGCGCTGACTATCGACTTTAGCCAGCCGGCGACCAATCTGGTCGATGCGCTGATTGAGCAGTCGCCGGTCAGTCTCGAGTTGTGTTTCACCAGGGCCGCGCAGACCGATACCGCCCTTTTGACGCTCCAGGTGGGTCCAGCCGCGGACCAAACGCGTCGACAAGTGGCGTAGCTGCGCCAGCTCCACCTGTAGTTTACCCTCGTGAGACCTGGCCCGCTGAGCAAAGATATCGAGTATCAGTCCGGTACGATCGAGTACTCGGCAACGCAGCAGTTGCTCGAGATTGCGCTCCTGGCTTGGCGACAGCGGGTTGTCGAAGATCACCAGTTCCGCACCCAGCGTCTCGACCTGTATCCGCACCTCGTCGGCCTTACCACTGCCGAGGAAAAGACGCGAGTCGGGCGCCTTGCGCTGCGCGCTGACCAATGTCAGCGGCTCGGCCCCCGCTGAGCGGGCGAGATCCATAAACTCGTCGAGTTCGTCTTGCTCCGCAGGGCCGTGCAGGCTCACATGCACCAACACGGCTTTCTCGCCGCTACGCGGCCGATCAAACATTCGTCGAACGGAGCGGGTGCGATCCGACCCACGCGGGCCGGCAATCGTTAGTCAAAGCAGTCAGCGGAAACAGTCAGGCGTTCCCCGGCTCGGCCGATCCAGCCTCGGCGTCACCGTCGCTGTCACTGTGCGCATGCTGGATGCGGACGTTGCGCGCCGGCACGACGGTTGAAATCGCATGCTTGTAAACCATCTGGCTCACACTGTTCTTGAGTAGAACCACGAACTGGTCGAATGACTCGATCGTGCCTTGAAGCTTGATTCCGTTCACGAGAAAGATCGACACGGGCACGCGTTCTTTACGCAACGCATTCAGGAATGGGTCTTGCAGGCTTTGTCCCTTCGACATGGGGGTTCTCCCTGTTTTTGTCAATTGCATGGTCAGACAGCCATTGGACCGTCGTCACCGGCGCGGCAGTTCATGCCAAACGGGCAGGCGTCACCGCGCCAAGATAATTCTCTCTTGTCGCGCAAGCAAAAAACTATAGCACACCAAAATGGTCAGAATTGTGAATAGTTTAGTTGTCGCGGGGCTTTAGCTGCGATTTCCAACCCAGTTCTCAACGCTGCGGCAGCACGGTTGCCAGCGCGGCCTCAATTATGTGAAGGGCCTCTCGCGGCGGGTCTCCCGTCGCGTTGAGCCAGTGACAGTCGGTTTCACTGCGCAGCCAGGTCATTTGTCGTTTGGCCAATTGTCGCGTGGCGGCTCGGCCGCGTTCGGTCATTTCGTCGTAATCGCATTCGCCACGCAACCAGGCCCAGACCTGTCGGTAGCCTACCGAGCGCATCGATGGCATTTCGGGGTGAAGATCACCCCGCGCGACCAGCCCCTGCACTTCATCGACAAAGCCCGCCGCGAGCATGGCGTCGAAACGTTGATTGATACGCTCGTGCAATGTCGAGCGCTGTTCGGGTGAACGCACCAGCTTGATCGCGCGATAAGGCATCAATGTCCCCGCCTCGGCCTGTAATTGGCTCAGCGGCTTACCCGTGATTTCCCAGACTTCGAGCGCCCGCAGCGTGCGCTGCGGGTCGTTGCGGTGAATGCGCGCAGCGGCGAGCGGGTCGACCTCGGCCAATTGACGGTGTAACGCCTGCACACCGTGCTGTGCCATCTGTGCCTCGAGGCGGGCCCTGACGGTCGGGTCGGCGCGCGGCAGATCTGACAGGCCATACTGTAGCGCGCGAAAGTACAGCATGGTTCCGCCGACCAGCAGGGGGATCTGGCCGGCCTGCGAGATCTCCGCCATGGCGGCCAATGCATCCTCACGAAACCGCGCGGCCGAGTAGCTCTCGGCAGGATCGCAGATATCGATCAGTCGGTGTGGTGCCCGTTCGAGCTCTGCAAGGCTCGGCTTCGCCGTGCCGATATCCATGCCGCGGTAGACCATCGCCGAATCGACACTGATGATCGTCACCGGCAGCGCTTCAGACAGCGCTATCGCCAGGTCCGTCTTACCAGAGGCGGTCGGCCCCATTAACAGGATCGCCGGTGGCAAGGGGCTGCTCATCTATGACAACGCCTCCGATGGCCCGAAACAACCCAACGCGGTTACACCGCAACGAGGTCGACAGGGTATCAGACCGCATTGCAGCCAGTTCGCTCGAGACCTAAGCCTGACTTTTTCAGGTATCGGACTGGGAACTCTACGATTAACGGCGAATCCACGATCGGGTTATTGCCAACCCGACAGCGACGCCCCTGTCAGCCGAGCCCGGCGAACAGTCCGTGACTCTGGATGGATCTGGCCTCGTGTCTCGCTCCTGACGAATCGACAGATAGCCGCTCTTCAAGTAACGATTCAGGGGGTCGATAACCGGGAGACAGACCTTTCCACGCCTCGCTTGGTGGTTACATGAGCGCCCGGATTTTTCAGCCCGCCCTGTCCCTGGGGCTCGTTTTCTGCAGCAGTGCGGCCATGGCCGTGTCAGACGAAGCGGCGGTCGTCCTTCAGGGTCACCTCGACCTGATCTGGATATTCATTTGCGCAGCCCTGGTTTTCCTGATGCAGGCGGGGTTCACCGCTTTGGAAACCGGCATGGTCCGCGCCAAAAACACGATAAACGTCGCGCTGAAGAACATCTCCGATTTTGTTGTCGCAGTGATGGGTTTCTGGTTGGCCGGCTTCGCATTGATGTTTGGTGACAGCCTAGCGGGCTGGGTCGGCTCGTCGGGCTTTTTGCTGTCCGGGCACGAAACGCCGAAGGACTATGCCTTCTTCATATTTCAGGCGATGTTCGTTGGCACCGCAGCGACCATCGTCGCTGGCGCCGTGGCGGAGCGGATCCAATTCCGCGCCTACGTGCTGATTTCGGCCTGCGTCGCGATCATCATCTACCCCGTCGCTGGACACTGGATTTGGGGCCCGGGCGGCTGGTTGGCCGAACGAGGCTTCGTCGATTTTGCCGGGTCGACTGTCGTTCACGGCGTTGGCGCCTGGGTCGCGCTCGCCGGCGCCTGGATTCTCGGTGCCCGCCTCGGACGTTTCAACGCGGACGGCACCGTCAATGACATCCAGGGACATAGCCCACTGATGACGACTATCGGCGTCTTCATTCTCTGGTTCGGCTGGTTCGGTTTCAACGGCGGCAGCACCTTGGTTGCCGATGAGAGCATTGCCGTCGTCCTGCTCAACACGACACTCTCAGCCGCTGCCGGTGGCGCTGCGACGCTTCTCTTGCCCCTCCTGTTCTGGGGTCGGGCCCACATCGAAGAGGTGCTAAACGGCATACTCGGCGGCCTGGTGGGCATTACCGCAGGGTGCGCGGTGGTCGAGCCCCAGGGGGCTGTTTTGATTGGGGCTGCCGCTGGTTTGGTCGTGTCCGGCGGTTCCTGGTTCCTACTCCATGTGATGCGTATCGACGACCCGATCAATGCCATTCCGGTCCATGGCTTTGCCGGCCTCTTTGGGACGCTCGCGCTGGCCCTTGTGGCGCCCGTCGAGGCGCTGCCGGCCCAGTCACATTTCGCCCAGTTGGGCGTGCAATTGCTCGGGGTTGGCGCCGTGCTGGTCTGGGGACTGGTCACCGGAAGCATCCTGTTCTTCGCGTTGCGCGCCCTCGGCGTGCTGCGCGTGCCACGGGAGCACGAGGAAATGGGCCTGAACGTTGCCGAACACGGCGCACACACCGCTTGGCTCGATACGGTCGGAGCAATGCGCCAGATCGTCGACCATGGCGATCTGACACGCAAAGTCGATGTTGAGATCGGCACCGAAGCCGGCGAGACGGCGCGCAGCTTCAACAGCATGGTCGAAAAGCTCGGCTCGAGTATGTCGCTGATGGTCCAGGTGGCCCAAAATCTCAAAGGCGCCGCCGATCGCGTCGAGACCGTTAGCCGCGAGACGCGAGATGGCGTCAATGGCCAAAAAGTGGACACGGGTGAGCTGGCCGAATCGATACGCGAGACCGCGACCGCGATCAAGGACATTGCGGATTTTGCCACCCAGGCCGCCCGCTCGGCCGCCGACACCCGGGAACAGGCGCAATCGGGATACCAGATCGTCGAAGAGACAATGCAGCAGACAAATGCCCTGGTCGACCGGGTGCGCCATTCGGCCGAAACGCTCGACCGCATGCGCCAGGCGTCGGACAAAGTCGGCTCAGTCCTCGGTGCCATCACCGAGGTCTATGAGCAGACCAACTTACTGGCCTTGAATGCGTCAATCGAGGCGGCGCGCGCAGGCGAGCATGGACGCGGCTTCGCGGTTGTCGCGCAAGAGGTTCGCAACCTCGCCCATAGGGCCGAGCAATCGACGGGCAATATCCGCTCGATCATCGACGACGTGCGCTCGACGACCAAAGAGGTCGCGGACGCGATGGTCGCCGGCGTCGCGACGGCTGAGTCGGTCGTCGGCCAGAGCGCCATCGCGAGCGATGCACTGCAGGCCATCGTCGCTGCCTCATCGAATATCGATGAGATGAATCAACGAATCGCCGAACTGACCAAGCGACAAACCGAATCCAGCGTGCAGATTCGCGCTGCGATCGAGAGAATCGCGACAGTCGCCGAGCAGACCGCCGTCGGCGCCGACCAAACCGCGAGTGATGGCGCTGAACTGGCCAATATCGCGAGCCGGATGCAAGACCTGGTCGGCGAGTTCCGCGTGGTCCACTGATCCGCGGACCGCATGGCCCACTGGCACTGGGCGCGGATTCGGTCGGGCGCTGCAGCTGGTGGTCAACGCCCGCGCAAAAACAGCTTGTCGAGCGCGGCCATGTCGAGCTGGGTCCAGGTCGGCCGGCCATGATTGCATTGGCCACTGCGCTCGGTGCGCTCGATATCACGCAGCAAGCCGTTCATTTCTTCCTGACTAAGACGACGATTCGCCCTGACAGAGCCGTGGCAGGCCATGGTGCCAAGCACCTCGTTGATCTGCTCACGCACACGTTCGCTGGTGCCGTGAACGACCAGATCGGCCAGCACATCGCGTAATAGTCGTTCGGCATCGCTTCCGCGCAGCAAGGCCGGCAGCGTCCGCACAACCAACGACTCCGGCCCGAGGCGATCAACCGCCACACCCAAGGTATCCAGGGTCTCCGCATGCAGCTCCGCCAGGTCTGCTTCACGGCGGCTGACCGCGACTGTTACCGGCACCAGTAGCGGCTGTGCGGTGATCCCCTCACCCGCCAAGTCCCGTTTGAAGGCCTCGTAAGTGATTCGCTCATGGGCGGCATGCATATCGACCACGACCAACCCGGCCTGGTTCTGGGCGAGCACGTAGACCCCGTGCAGTTGCGCGATGGCAAATCCCAGCGGATAACCGTCACTGTCCGACGGAGAACCAATGACCGAGCCGGCCGGTTCCGCGATATCTCGCTGCGGTGGCGCCTGCCACGCCGAAGCGGCGCGATACGCGGCGGGACTGGCCGAACGCAAGGACAAGCCGGGCTGCTGTTTGAACAGCTCACCATGCGCTGGCGGCTGCTCATCCGCGGCAACGCCTGCGGCGGTGGCGGGCTCGGCGACCGCTGCAGCAGCAGGCTCGGCCAGCACCTGGTGCAACGTCCGAAACAGAAAATCATGCACCAGCCGTCCCTCGCGAAAACGCACCTCATGCTTGGTCGGATGCACGTTGACGTCGACCAGCGCCGGTGGAATTTCGAGGAACAGCACGTAGGCGGGATGGCGACCATGGTAGAGCACATCCTGATAAGCCTGTCGGATGGCGTGCGCCACCAGTTTGTCGCGCACCATCCGGCGGTTGACATAGAAGTGCTGCATGTCTGCCTGGCTGCGCGAAAACGTCGGCCGGGCGACCCAACCACTGAGCCGCAGATTGACCGCGGCGTGCTCGACATACAGTGCGGACTCGACAAACGCCGGGCCCAACAGTTCGACCAGCCGCTTCTCATGACTCGCACGATCTTGTGCCGCGGCGACATGCATGACCTCCCGACCATTGTGCGCGAGCGCAAACGTGACCTCGGGATGCACCAGCGCGAGCCGCTTGACGACCTGTTCGACATGGCCGAACTCGGTTTTGTCGGTGCGCAGAAACTTGCGTCGGGCCGGTGTGTTGAAAAACAGATCGCGCACGGTCACCAAGGTGCCGCGCGGCAGCGCCGAAGGCCGGACGGCTTCACTGCTGCCGTCGATCTCGGCCGCGGCGTCGGCCTCGGCGACACGCGAGGCCAGCGTCAAGCGCGACACTGAGGCGATCGCCGGCAACGCCTCGCCACGGAAGCCCATGCTGTCGATACGTTCGAGGTCTTCAAGCGCCTGCAGCTTACTGGTGGCGTGTCGTGATAACGCCAGCGCCAGTTCCTCGGCCGCGATGCCGCGGCCGTCATCGGTCACCCGAATGAGTTTGACGCCGCCCTGTTCGATATCGACGCGGATCTGGCGGGCCCCCGCATCGAGACTGTTTTCCAGCAGTTCTTTGATGACCGAGGCCGGTCTTTCGACGACCTCGCCAGCGGCGATCTGGTTGACCAGATGGGCGGGTAGCGCATGGATGCGAGACGGCATCGCGGTATTCTGCCACCGGCGATTCGGCGAATGCCAATGCCTCGGCATTTTTTGTCGCCGATCAGGTGCCCGGGATGATCAGTATCTGCCCGATGCGGATGTGGTTGTCGCTGCGAATACTGTTTTCTCGACGCAGGCTGGCGAGGCTGACCTGATACCGATCGGCAATTTCGGACAGGGTGTCACCACGCGTGATGGTGTGCTTGATCGTCTTGCGCTGCTGTTCGGCGAGCAGGGTCCCCGGCGGCGGCGCTTGCTCGAAATAGGCCTGCACACCCTTCATGACCGCCTTGGCCATGCGCTGTTGGAAGGCAGGATCACGCAGGTTTCGTTCTTCACCCGGGTTCGAGATAAAGCCCGTCTCGACCAGCATGGAGGGGATGTCGGGCGACTTCAGCACCAGGAAGCCGGCCTGCTGTACGCGCCGGCCATGCGTCTTACCCACACGACTCAGTTGTCGGTAGACCTGGTCCGCGGCGCTCAGGCTGGCGTGCTGCGTCGCCGATTGGGAGAGATCGAGCAGCACCGAGGCCAGCACGTCGTCTTTGTCGTCCAGACTGACGCCTCCGACCAGATCGGAGGAATTTTCCTTGGCGGCCAGCCAGCGTGCCGCTTCACTCGAGGCGCCGCGGCGTGACAACACATAGACTGACGCGCCGCGCACGCGCTTGTCACGAAACGCATCGGCATGGATGGAGACAAACAGGTCGGCGCGGTGTTTTCTCGCCAGCGCCATGCGCTTGCGCAGGCCGATATAGTAGTCGCCGGTGCGCGTCAGCACGCCGCGCATGCCCGGCTGGGCGTCGACCAGGCGCTTGAGCCGTCTGGCGATCTCGAGCGTGACGGTTTTTTCCTTGGTTCGGTACTTTGAGCCGCTGGCACCCGGATCCTCGCCGCCGTGCCCCGCATCGATCGCAACCACGACATCCCGCGCTCGCTTGATATCCTGGGTGGTCTTCGCCACCCGTGGCGTGCGGGTGGCCTCGACCGGGTAGAGGTCGACCACCACCCTGTGCCCGTAACTCGCATTGGGTTTGAGCAAAAACGTCTTCGGCCTGACCGCCTGCTTCAGATCCAGCACCACCCGCAGCGTGCCGTCCGGCCTCGATGCATGGCGCATGCCGTCGAGATGACGATCCTTCACCGCGGCGGTATCCAGATCCTCAGCCAGCGACGCCGCGTCGAAATCGATCACCAGTCGATCCGGGCCGCTCAACGTGAACACCTTGTGCTGCGCCGGACCGCTGGCGTCGAATACCAGCCGGGTATGGTCAGGCGCGGTCCACAAACGCACACTGGCAATCTCCGCCGCAAAGATTTGCGGCGCGACCAGCATTATCATCAAAAAGGCGAAAAAACGGTGCATGGGGTGCAAGGCTCCGGAATCTCCCTGGCCCGATGACCAAAAACTAGCATAGGAATCCAGATTTTCCTAGTCAAATCGGCTAGATATGAGGTTTTCCTAGAAACTTACTGGAGGTCCTCCGCAAGCATCGCCAGAATCTCGCCCCCTCGCGCTGTTTTGGCAGCGATGCACAGCCGGCGCCCGCTGCTGGTGTGACTGATTGCGATATCCAAATCCGGTTGCGGCAACCAATCCTCGCCGCGCTCCGGCCATTCGATGATGGTGATCGCCGGTTCCTCGAGCAGTTCACGCAACCCCAGGTACTCCAGTTCGCCGGGATCGCCGACGCGGTAAAGATCGAGATGATTGACCCGACCCGCCGGCAATGCGTACGGCTCGATCAGCGTGTACGTCGGGCTTTTGACCGCGCCGTCATAGCCGAGGCCGCGCAGCATCCCCCGTGTCAGGGTGGTCTTGCCGGCACCCAGGTCACCGCGCAAAAAAATCAGCACGTGATCACCGCAGGCGCTAACCAGTCGACGGCCAATAGCGACCTGCGCCGACTCGCTATCCGCATCAAAACACCGGCGTTCTGCGTTCACAGGCCATTCACCAGCGGCCTGAGCGCCGCAATAACGTCGCCGGCAACCAATCCCCGTTGTCCTCTCGCTGCCGCGCGATCACCGGCCGCTGCGTGCAGGCACACGCCACTTTCAGCCGCATCACGAATATCGAGGCCCTGCGCCCAAAGACCGGCAATGACGCCGCTGAGTACATCACCCATGCCGGCAGACGCCATGCCCGGATTTCCATCGCTACACAGCGCCAGCGGTGCGGCGCCTTCGTTGGCTACCAGGCTGCCGACGCCCTTTAGCAACACACTGCCGCCATAGCGGCGCTGCAAGGCCTCAACGCACGCGAACCGGTCGCCATTGACCTCGGCATTGCCGAGGCCGAGCAACGCCGCCGCCTCGCCCGGATGCGGCGTCAGCACCCAGTCGTCGCGTCGCAACGGCGCCGCCGCCAACAGCCGCAAGGCATCGGCATCGACGACCAACGGGCGGTTGGCCTCGAGTGCATGGCTCAACATGGCCTGCGCCCATTGATCGCGGCCCAGTCCTGGCCCGACCACGACGATGCTCGCCCGCTGCAGCAATGGCGCCAGCGAATCTGGATCATCGGCTGCGTGCGCCATAACTTCCGGCTGTCGGGCAACACAGGCCGCCACATGCCCGGCACGAGTCGCCAAGCTGACCAGACCCGCACCGACCCGTAACGCGGCCGCTGCCGCGAGCAGTGCCGCACCGGCGAGGCCCTGGTTCCCGCCGATCACCAGCACATGACCGAAATGGCCCTTGTGGACATTGCGAGGACGCGGGGCTAATAGCGCCGATTGCTTGCGCCAGTCGATTCGGCGGGCCGACAACACACTGCTGGCATACACGGCCGCCGGCACGTCGAGCCCGTCGAAAACCACGTCGCCTGCACAATCCGGCCCGTCGGCCGTGAACAGGCCCTGCTTCAGGCCAATGAACGAGATGGTTGTCGTGGCCCGCACGGCGGCACCCATCACCACACCGGTATCGCTGTGCAAACCGGACGGTATGTCGATCGCAAGGCACGGTGCGGCGTGCGCGTTGACCGCCGCGATGGCTGTCGCGTAGGCGCCGGTTACCGAGCGGCTCAGGCCGGTGCCGAGCATCGCGTCGATGACGAGCTCAGCGTCACGCGGGATGCCATCGAAATCGAACCAGGCCCCGCCAGTCGCCTGCCATCGCGCCGCATGCAAGGCCGCATCATCGGCAAGCCGGCTGCGGTCGCCCAGCTGCAACACCGTGACATCGAGGCCCTGCTCATGCGCGAGCCGCGCCACGACGAAACCATCGCCACCGTTGTTGCCGGTCCCCACCAGGACGATCAGCCGGCAGACAGCGGGCCAGCGACGCACTATTTGTTCGAACGCCGCCTGTCCCGCCCGTTGCATCAGGCTTTCGCCGGTCATCCCGAAACGCTCAATCGCCTGGCGATCGAAGGTCCTGACCTGTTCAGCGGTATACAGCGCGCGTGGCAAGACGTCTTTGCGTGGCAGCGAACGCGCAGTCATGGCAGCTCATTCCGGTTATCTTTGAGGTCGTGATAGAAACCTACCCCGACATCGATTTCAACCAACTCGCGCAGCAGATTAAGCGCTGGGGCGAGCAACTCGGCTTCCAGCAGCTGGGAATCTGCGACACCGGCCTCGACGAGGCCGAGGCGCACCTGACGCGTTGGCTGGCGCGCGGTTTCAACGGCGACATGCACTACATGGCGCGCCACGGGACCAAGCGGACCCGGCCGGCCGAGCTGCTGCCCGGCACGTTGCGGATCATCTCGGTGCGTATGGACTACCTGCCCGACGAACCGGATCCGGCGCAGATACTCGACGATCCCGCGCGCGCCTTCGTGTCCCGCTACGCGCTGGGGCGTGACTACCACAAGGTGTTGCGCAGACGCCTACAGCAACTGGCCGATCGGATTGCGGAACAGGCTGGCCCGTTCGGCTACCGCGCCTTTGTCGACTCTGCCCCCGTCATGGAAAAAGCCCTCGCCGCCAAGGCCGGCTTGGGCTGGATCGGCAAACATTCCAACCTGCTCAACCGCGACGCCGGCTCATGGTTTTTTCTCGGCGAGCTGTATACCGATCTACCACTCCCGGTCGACACCCCCGTCGAGGACCACTGCGGCGACTGCATGGCCTGTCTCGACATCTGCCCGACGCAAGCGATCGTTGCGCCCTATCAGGTCGACGCACGACGTTGTATCTCGTATCTCACCATCGAACTTCACGGCAGCATTCCAGCATCGCTTCGACCGCTGATCGGTAACCGCATCTACGGTTGCGACGACTGCCAACAGGTCTGTCCGTGGAACCGTTTCGCCCAACCCAGTAACGAGGCCGACTTCGCGCCGCGCCACGGACTCGACAGCGCGGCCTTGCTCGAACTGTTTGGCTGGAGCGAAAACGAATTCCTTGACCGTACGGCCGGCTCGGCGATTCGCCGCATCGGCTACGTGCGCTGGTTGCGCAATCTCGCAGTCGCGTTGGGCAATGCGCCGCCGAACCCGGCTATCGTCGAGGCCCTTGAGGCACGCCGAGACCACCCAAACGCATTGGTACGCGAACACGTCGGCTGGGCGCTCGCGCAGCAAGGCCCCGGCCGGTAATAGCACTCAACCCGCGCCGCGCGCCTCGTTCAGGCGTCCGCCGTCAGCGAGCGAACGAAGCCCTGCGCGGTCGCGCAGATAGATGACCCGGCGCTCGATCGTGATGTAGTTGTGACCCTGCAGCCGATGCAGTTCGCGCGAAAAGGTCTCGGCCGACATGTTCAACGTACTGGCGATCACCGCCTTGGGTGCAGGCATGGTCAAGGCGACATAAGGCGGCGGCGAATTCTTAGCCTCACGCAAGAGATAGTTGGCTGTGCGCTGCAGTGCGTTCTGCATACAGGCCGTTTCCAGATCCTGGATCAGGTTACGCATCAGCGCACTCATGCTAGACAACATCGTCATCATGAAATCTGGATGCGACATCAGGGCATCCTTGATCTCATCGCGCGGCAGAAAACCGAGGATGACCGACGATAGTGCGTCGACGAAGACCGGACTGGGAAATTCGTTGAACGCGATCGCCTCGCCGAAGCTGTCGCCCGGCTGCAACACTCGCAGAACCCGTTCATCGCCGTGGCACGACAGCATGTAGAGCTTCAAACGACCCTCGAGCACCACATACAGACCGTCAAGTCGTTCGCCGCGCGACAGCACTCGATCGCCGCGCTTGAAGCCGATTTCCCAACCGACGCGAGCAACGTGCAAGATCGTGGCCGAGTCGAGGCGGTCGAACATCTGCGCCCCTCGCAGCCTTACGGGATCTATCTGACCACCGGTCGAATGCACGTCGCTCACTCCTGGAGTTCCTAGCGATGGAACGCACCAAAAAACAGCAGAATGGGTTTCTTTGCACGAAGTTGCAGCATAGTCCCAGGATCATCCCAAACGCCCAATCAGGCACAGACATTTGATCTGGATCAAGTTACGCCCTGAAATCATGACCGCCTCGATCCCCATTTCCCGATCTTGAGCTGCCTCAAGGTTTTGCCCCCCTCAAACGCCGGTTAATCGAATCCACTCCAGTGGGGAAATGCCCGACATAAAGAGCAAATAACAAGGCCGGGGTAGTCCACCCGGCCGAACTAGAGAAAAAAGGAGGATGAAGCGATGAACCGAAGACTGTTTCGGATCGCACGGCTGGTCACTATGGTCTCGCTCGGTTTTGCAACCAGCATCGCCATTGGCGCCCGCCCAGGCGGTGAAATCGGCAAAGACTGGGGCAACCCCGATGGCGAAGAATGCGTCGAGTGCCACATGACCGAGAACCCCGGCCTGACGCTGGAATGGAACCACAGTGGCCATGGTCAGGCCGGCGTGAACTGTCTGGACTGCCACCAGGCCAAAGAAGGCGAAAGTGATGCCTTCATGCACAAGAAGCAATGGATATCGATCATTGTCTCGCCGAAAGACTGCTCGACCTGTCATCAGCAGGAATTCGAGGAGATGGACGGTTCGCACCACTCCAAGGCAGGCCAGATTCTTGCCTCATTGGACAACCTGCTCGGTGAAGTGGTCGGTGGCCCGGCCGCGGTCAACGCCGGTTGCCGTCAGTGCCACGGTGCCAAGATCGAGGTATTTACCAAGGGCACGAACAAGGGCAAACCGATTCCGACCACCTGGCCGAATACCGGCATCGGCCGGATCAATCCCGATGGTTCGGCTGGCTCGTGTACCGCCTGCCATGGTCGTCATCGATTCTCCAAGGCCCAGGCCCGCACGCCGGATACCTGCGGCAAGTGCCACGTCGGCCCTGACCACCCGCAGATCGAGGTCTACAACGAATCCAAGCACGGCATTATCTACCGCGCCAAGATGGACGAAATGAATCTCGAGTCCGACAAGTGGGTTGCCGGTGTCGACTATTCGGCGACCGCGACCTGTGCGACCTGCCACATGAGCCGTGCGGGCGATCAGCCCAAGACGCACAACGTGGGTGAGCGCATCTCATGGACGCTGCGTCCGCCGATCTCGCAGAAGATCAACCTGGTCAAGCTGGAAAACGGCGATGAGTTCGACGTCAAGGAAGGTGGCGAGATTCCGAAGGTCGGCGCAACCGCCAAGGGCTCAAAGGTCGTCGAGGTGCTGACCTGGGAGGACCGGCGCGACAAGATGGCCGAGGTCTGCGCCGCTTGTCACAGCGAGGGTGTGATCGAGGGTCACTACAAGCAGTTCGACGACGTGGTGGATCTCTACAACGAGAAATTCGCCAAGCCGATCGCGGCCGCGATGGGTGACTTGAAGAAGGATGGCTACATCACCAAGAGCCCATTCGACGACAAGATCGAGTGGACCTGGTGGGAGATCTGGCACCACGAGGGTCGTCGCGCACGTCACGGCGCCTCGATGATGGGACCGGACTACACCTGGTGGCATGGTCTCTACGAAGTTGCCAAGCATTTCTACTTCAAGTGGATTCCTGAGCTGAAAGAAGCGGCTATCAAGAAAGACGGCAACGACAAGTACGCCGTCGCCATTCTTGACAAGCACTTCCGCACAGACCCTGGCCACGCCTGGTACTTCGAAGGCATGAACAAGGAGCAGATCGATAAGGTCCGCAAAGGCTTCGAAGAGCGCTACGGCAAGGGCGCGCTGAAGTAAGGTGGTGGTCCACTTAGGCGCGCCCGGTCCCTCGGGCGCGCTTTTTTCGTTTCAGGAGAGTGCCTGCAATGTCACGATGGATGTTTATTTTCGTTTTTGCTTTTTGTTGCATATCGATTGCCAATGCCGACGTCACGTCACCCAACGATATCCGCTTTGAAGAGGGCGAGAACAAGGCAGCCGCTGGCGATATCCCCGGCGCCTTGTCGATTTACGCGTCGTTGACTGAATCTTATCCGGACTCTTACGAAGCACATGCCCGCCTCGGCGGCATGCAGTTGATGGACCAGCGCTACCCCGACGCCGTCAAGAGCTTCCAGAAGGCCATCACGCACGGCGACAGCGGCGCACGCTCGTTCATTGGCATGGGCATGGCTTACCTGCATATGGGGCAGTTTGGCCCCGCACGAGGTGCCTTTGTCGAAGCGCAGGCCAGAGGATCGGCTGGGCGGCCCGATATCGCCGACATCATCCGCTGGATTGACGAGCGCGAACGCACAACTGCGGCCCATCAACTCCCGCGCTGACGCGACGGCGGGTCAAGCCCGGCCGGAACGCCAGGTCGCCGCGATTGCTGCGCCGACCATCAGCGCGCCGACGCCGTGGTACCAACGGAAGATCTCGCCGAGGAACAGCATCGCCAGCGCGGTGCCGAGTACCGGCATCAGGTGAATGAAATGCCCCGCGGCATTTGCCCCGATCGCGGCGACCCCACGATTCCAAAACACGTAGGCCAACGCGGACGGGAAAATAGCGACGTACAACACCGTCAACACCACCGGCAGGTTCCAGGTCAGGGTTGCACCGGCAGAGACCTCCATCGCGTACAGCGGCAGCAGCGCCACCCAGCCCACCAGTAGAATGAAACCGAGAAAAGCCCCCGCATCGAGTCCCGCTGGACGCCATCGCAACAGCACCGAATAAGTCGCCCACACCAGCGCGGCGGCGAGAATCCACAGGTCTCCCGTATTCCAGTCGCCCGTCAGCAGGTTCTGTGGCTGTCCGGCGCTGATAATCAGCACAACGCCACTGAGCGACAGTAGGATCGAGAATAACTCGCGGGCACTTATCGCGACCCCGAACAGCACCGCATTGAGGACAAGGATCTGCACCGGCATCGTCGACTGGACCAGCACGCTGCTGGTCGCGGTCGTCGATTGCAGCCCGATGTAGACCAGCGTGTTGAAGCCCGTCACCCCGAGCAGGGCCAACACTGTCATACGCCCGAAATGCGCGCGCAGCAGTGGCCAGTTCGCGCGAAGTTTTTTCCAGACGAACGGCACGACGATCAGCGTCGCCAGCGTCCACCGCCAAAACGCCAGGCTAACCGGCGGAATCACCTCATGCATCGCGCGACCCAGCACGAAATTGCCCGCCCAAAACAGGGCGCAAAAGCTGAGCAGTAGACGCGGCCTGTCGAGCAGCGCGTTCAGATCTTCAGGAACGTTTCGCGGTAATGCCGCAACTCGGCAATCGAGTCACGAATATCATCGAGTGCAAGGTGCGAGGAGTCCTTGGTGAAACCACTGTATACGGCAGGCGCCCAACGCCGGGCCAGTTCCTTGAGACTTGAGACATCGAGATTCCGGTAGTGAAAAAACGCCTCCAACTCCGGCATCAGTCGGGCCATGAAACGCCGATCCTGGCAGATCGAGTTACCGCACATCGGTGATTTTCCAGCACCCACCCAGGGTTCAAGAAACTCCAGCGTCGTGCGTTGCGCGGTCGCCGCGTCGATCTGACTTGCCCGGACACGCTCGGTCAGCCCTGAACCGCCGTGTTGCTTGGTGTTCCATTCATCCATGCCGCCCAACACGGCATCCGGTTGGTGAATCGCGAGCACCGGTCCCTCGGCCAATTCGTTCAGGGCAGAATCGGTGACCACCGTGGCAATCTCGATGATCTGGTCGTTTTGCGGATCCAGACCGGTCATTTCGAGGTCGATCCAGATAAGGTTTTCGTCGGAGGCAGGCATAGGTATCGAGTGGCGTCAGACAACTGGGAGGCGCGATTCTACCGGGATTGGCGCCGTACCGCCGAATCGGCGTGTCAACGCCGCAACTTGGCCAGCCTGGGAACAGGCCGTCGCTCGTCCAGCAGATGACGCAGACTCAGCAGCGGATGGCGTAACAGCATCCGCGGTCCGGCATAGCGCATCACCCGCTTGACCCGTTCACGCTGTGTTGCGCTGTAGCAATGCACCCCACAGCGATTGCAGGCCGGCTTTTGTTCGTGGAAGGGACAATTGTCGAGACGCTGCTTGGCGTAGACCAACAACGCCTGGCAGTCAGCACACAGCCCGTGTCGGCCGGCGTGGTGATCTCGGCAGTAGATGCGCAGCATCGCGCCGATCGTCTGCTGCTCGCGAGCGATGCGCGGTCCCTGCTCCTTGCCGCCGATTACCGCTCCGCTGCGTCGTCGTTGGTTGTCGTTCATCCTGTGCCGCGAATCGCCCAATCTAGTCCAATCCATTACCAGCGGCGCCGTGATCCGGCACCGGATATCCCGAAAGAATGAGCACCCCTACCGGCTGACCGACTGGAAACTGCTGCCGACCAATGGCTGCGCGTCAACCTGCGGTACATGACACTGGGTGCAGAAATGCCGGCTTCCGGACGGCCTGTCCAGCTTGTTGCCGTTGCGATCCATGAAATGCGACTCGCTCATCACGACCGACTTGGCCTCGTCCTTGCCGGGCTGGACCATGTGGCAGTCCAGGCACTTGTTCTCTTTCAGATTGATCGTGTACTTGTCGTTGAGGTGCGGCACCAGCGGCGGCTGTTCCTCGAAGGTACGCGGGATGTTCTCCTTGTCCTTCTTGTACTTCAGGATCTTCGGGGCATCCAGCGTCGGCAGGATGTCCGCGCCGCGCAGCGACTGCACATCGGCTGTCGCCATTGCGGCAAGACCGACCAGCCATGCAGTGACAATGATCATGACGAGATTGAACGACTTCATGACGACACCTCTCTCTGTTGGTTCACGCCGGTCTGTGCCGGCCGCTGGTTCACGAAACGTGTGGAAAATTCGAAGACATCACGACCGCAGACATCTATACAGCGGCCGCAGTTGGTGCAGTGACCGGACATGATGACCGGACCGTTTCCCTTGTCTGCGCCTTTCAACGCGGGCTTTATAACGAGGTGCTCCGGACAGACATGGAAGCAGTCCATGCAGTCGTCGCAATCGTCCCGTCGCGTGGCCGCCACGCGCAGCACGGCACCGTCGCCCAGCAGGCCATAGAACGCACCCACCGGGCACAGATGGCCGCACCAGAGGCGTCGGCCAACGAACAGGTCGAGCAGGAAGATCGCCACGACCACGCCCCACGCGAGACCCATGCCGAACACCAGCCCGCGGTAGACCATCGACACCGGGTTTATCAGTTCCCAGGCCACGCTGCCCGAGATGCCGGCGACCAGCAGGATCCCGGCCAGCAACCAGTTGCGCGTCTGCCGTGAAAAGCGTGCACCACCCGTGATGCCCAACCGCTGGCGCAGCCACTCGGCGGCGTCCGTCACGATGTTGATCGGGCAGACCCAGCTGCAATAGGCACGGCCCCCGACGACCAGGTACAAAACCAGGACGATCGCGGCACCGATAAGGGCTGCCGTCTCTGGCACGTGGCCGCTGACCACGGTCTGTAGCAACACCAGTGGATCCGTCATTGGCAGCACGTCCAGCGTCAGGCTGGACGCCAGGTTGCCCTTGACCAGGTAATAACCGAACCAGGGCCCGGCCAGGAACAGCGCCAAGATCGCCAACTGGCTGATGCGCCGCAGGATCAGGTAGCGGTGCGCACCGAACCAGCCCTTGACGCGGACAGCCTCGGCGCCTGGACGATCACCCGGCTGCATCACAGGCCCCCTTCGCGGTTAAGCGTATCGAGCGGGTTGCTCGAAAACGGCGACATCGGCGGTGCGGGTGCCTGCGGCGCTGCCGGCGGCGAAGGCCTGGGGGGCGGCGACGGCATCGGTGGGCGCTCGCCAATGATCAGGCCTTCGCCACCGTGTTCGTAACGCATGCCTTCGGGCAGGTTGTATTCATGCGGCAGATCCGGGGTGACCAGCGCCTCGCCGGCATCGGCCTTCTGCTCCCAGCCAAGCCGGTAGTGCCGCCCCAGCATGCCCTTGGCAAGTTCGATCGGGAAGACCTTGATCGCCGCTTCCTCGAGGATGCAGGCCTTCTCGCACTTGCCACAACCGGTGCAGCCATCGGAATGCACGACCGGGATGAACAGCGCATGCCTGCCGCTGCGACTGTTGTGCTGGTAATCCAGTGTGATTGCCTCGCCTCTGATCGGGCAGACGTTGAAACACACCTCGCAGCGCAGGCCCTGGAAAGCGATACAGGCCTCCTGGTCGACGACCACGGCCAAGCCCATGCGCGCCTTCTCGATCTCGCTCAGTGCCGGATCCAGCGCGCCGGTGGGGCACGCCTTCACGCACGGGATGTCGTCGCACATCTCACACGGGATATCGCGCGCCTCGAAATATGGCGTCCCCAACGCCACGCCGTCTCCCAGTTCGGCGAGCTTCAGTGTTTCGTAGGGGCAGTCACGCACACACAGGCCACAGCGGATACAGGCGCCCTGGAACGATTTTTCATCGGCCACACCCGGCGGGCGTATCGCGGTCGCCGGCAATGCCCGCGCCTGGCGCTGGTAGACGCCGAGTGTCACGGCCACGAGTCCCACACCGACAGCCGTACGCAGCGTATCGGTGAGGAAACGCCGACGTGCCGGGTCCACCCCGCCTCGCTGTCTGTTGTCTTTGCCTGCCAATGGCTTGGTTCCCCGTGGCGCCAGGAGGCCGCCAGGCCTCCCGCCACCGTTTCAGGTTCAGGCCTTCATGACCTTGACCGCAACCTTCTTGTAATCCGTCTCTTTCGACAGCGGATCGGTCGCGTCCAGCACCAGTTTGTTGACCAGCCGCCCGGCGTCGAAGAACGGCACAAACACCATGCCCTCGGGCATCTTGTTGCGGCCCTTGGTCTCGACCCGCATGACGACCTCGCCACGTCGGCTGACGATCTTCGCCGCGTCACCGCGCTTCAGGCCGCGCGTCTTGGCATCCGCCGGGTTCATGTAGACCAGCGCATCGGGTACCGCGCGGTAGAGTTCTGGCACGCGCCGGGTCATCGAGCCCGAGTGCCAGTGCTCCAGCACACGGCCAGTCGACATCCACATGTCATATTCGGCATCGGGCGCCTCGGCCGGCGGCTCGTACGGCGCCGAGATGATGTTCGCGCGGCCGTCCGCATTGCCGTAGAAGGCCACTTTGGCGCCGGCCGGCACGAATGGGTCGTACCCCTCGCGGTAACGCCACAGTGTCTCCTTGCCGTCAACCACCGGCCAGCGCATACCGCGTACCTTGTGATACTGGTCGAACTCGGCGAGGTCGTGGCCCTTTTTCGGGCCCTCGATACCGAACCGCCGATACTCTTCGTACAGGCCCTTCTGCAGGTAAAAACCGAAGTGGTCCATCTCGTCGCTGTCGTACACGTTGCCACGGTCGTCGGTAACCTTCTGCGCCGGATACTTGTTCACCGCGCCGTTCGCGAACAGCACCTCGAACAGCGTCTTGCCGCGGTACCCGGGGTTCTTCGCGAGCAGTTCCTCGGGCCAGACCTCCTCGGTCTTAAAGCGTTTCGAGAACTCGACGAACTGCCAAAGGTCGGAGCGCGACTCGCCCGGGGCCTTGGTCTGCTGGCGCCAGAACTGGGTGCGACGCTCGGCATTACCGAACGCGCCCTCCTTCTCGGCCCACATCGCGACCGGCAGGATCAGGTCGGCCGCCTGCGCGGAAACCGTCGGGTAGGCCTCCGAGACGACGACAAAGTTGGCGGGGTTACGCCAGCCTGGATACATCTCGTCGTTGATGTTCGGGTCCGGCCTGCATGTTGTTATTGGTGCTCACCCAGTAGCAGTTGAGCTTGCCGTCTTTGAGCATGCGGCTCTGCAATACGGCGTGATAGCCCTTCTTGCCCGGCAGCGTACCCTCCGGCAGCTGCCACACCTTTTCGGTGAAGTCGCGATGCGGCTTCTTGAACACGACCAGATCGGCCGGCAGCCGGTGCGCAAAGGTACCGACCTCACGCGCGGTACCGCAGGCCGATGGTTGGCCGGTCAATGAGAACGGGCCGTTGCCCGGCTCGGAGATCTTGCCGGTTAGCAGGTGCACGTTGTACATCAGGCCATTGACCCAGACGCCGCGCACGTGCTGATTGAAGCCCATGGTCCAGTACGACACGATTTTTTTGGTCGGATCGGCGTACAGCTTGGCCAGCTTCTCCAGGCTCTCGACCGGCACACCGGACAGCTCGGAGACATACTCGGCGGTGTAGGGTGCGAGTTCCTTCTTGTACTGCTCGAAGTCGATCTTGCTGAGCTTGCCCTTGTTGGCGTTCTTGGCCTTGACCTGGCGCGGGTCTTCCGGGCGCAGACCATAGCCAATGTCCGTCGGCGTTTTGGTGAAGTTGACGTGCTTGTTGACGAAGTCCCAGTTCACCGCGTCGTTGTTGACGATGTAGTTGGCGATGTAGTTGAGCATCGCGAGATCGGTCTGCGGCTCGAAGATCACACCGTGGTCGGCGAGCTCGAAACTGCGGTGCTCGAACGTCGACAGCACGTGCACCTCGCAACCCGGCTTGGTCAGGCGGGTATCGGTCAGACGCGACCACAGCACCGGGTGCATCTCGGCCATGTTCGAACCCCATAGCACGAAGGCATCGGCATGCTCGAGGTCGTCATAGCAGCCCATCGGCTCGTCGGCACCGAAGGCGCGGATGAAGGCACCGACGGCCGAGGCCATGCAGTGGCGCGCGTTCGGGTCGATGTTGTTCGAGCGGAAACCGGCCTTGTACAGCTTGGACGCGGCATAGCCCTCGAATACGGTCCACTGCCCCGAACCGAACATACCGACGCGTGACGTGATCTGATCGGCCGGCTTGCCCTTGTTGTCCTCGAGATCCTTGGCGATCGCAGCCTTCCACTTGTCGGCCATCACATCGAAGGCCTCGTCCCAGGAGACGGGTTCGAAATCGCCGTTCTTGTCGTACTTGCCGTTCGTCTTGCGCAGCAGTGGCTGGGTCAGGCGGTCATTGCCGTACATGATTTTCGACAGAAAGTAGCCCTTGATGCAGTTCAGGCCGCGGTTGACCGGTGCATCCGGATCACCCTGGGTGGCCACGACCCGGCCGTCCTTTGTACCGACCAGTACCGAACAACCGGTGCCGCAGAAACGACACGGGGCCTTGTCCCAACGGACACCACTGTCGTCAGGAGCGGCGAGCGCCTGGACGCCGGGAACGGTGATACCTGCGGCAGCTGCCGTGGCGGCAACGGCATTGTTCTTGATGAATTCGCGACGCGTCTGTTTCATTGCAGGGATTCCTCTGAGTCGGACTCTGTCTCAATCTGGTGGTAGACGAGCGAGGACGAAGCCACCCCGCTCAGGGTTGCGAGTTGATTTAAGGTGTCGGCGCACACGCCATAGGCATCACCCTCGACCGTCAGGACCATCCGGCCGCCGTCGTTGGCGTGCAGTTCAACACCGGGCATGGCCTCGAGCGCCGACGTAACCGACAACACGTTCTCCGGTCGGGTCATCAGCACGACACCGCAGACGTGGTATTCGCTCATGCGGCCGCCTGTTGCACCTGAATCGTGTCGATGGGACACACGGCTACGCAGGCACCGCAGCCTGTGCAGACCTCAGGATCAAGCTGTGGCTCGGCGCGACCGCCGATCAGGAGGCGAAAACGGATCGCGGCGGCAGGGCAGGACTCGCCGCAAGAACGGCAGGCAATGCCACGTCTGCTCAGGCAATCGTCGGCGATGACGACACGGATCGACCAGACCGGCGACACCGCATCATCGAGCGCACCGTAACGGCACGCAGCGGCGCAGGCCCCGCAAAACGTACAGGCACCACGGCGAAAATCGACGGTTGGAAAACCACCGTCGCCAACTATCAAGATGGCCTCTTCACAGGCTTGGACGCACTCATCACAGCGTCGGCAGGCATCCTCGAATGCCTCCACGGCCCATGGCACGTGATGTGCGATTTGTACTGCTCTGCCTCGAAAAAAAGCCCTTCGTGCGATATCGATCGTTGTCATTATGTCCGCCGGACTCACGCCCGACCGCATCTAGGGACCTCTCAGCGTAGGCATAGCCAAGGCGCCAAAACTTGAGACAGGTCAAGATTCACGATCGAGTAATTGACGATCGTCAATTGGGTGCGAGGTTTTCTTTGTTGCTTGCCCAGACAGGGCTGTGCCTTCTTGCAGCGATTAGGCTTGGGTCGAGAGCGGCGAGATGCCAGCGGCATCTGACCGATAGCGCTGAAGCGTCACAGTGACGTGCGGCAGCGAAATATCGAGTGGTTTCGCAGAATCCGCTGCAGGCTGCGGTTGTGACCGAAATAACCCGTAACCTTCTCTGGAAACAGGCGCTCGGCGGGCCGAGTGGCTTAGACTCCGCCAATGATCATTTGGACCACCATTTTTCTCGCCGCGGTCGTCGCTGGCCTGGTTTTGCAATTGTGGCTATCGATGCGCCAAGCGGCCTACATTCGCGCCCATGCCGGCAAGGTGCCCGAGGCATTCGCCGCGCAGATCTCCCTCGGCGAACACCAACGAGCCGCCGACTACAGCCTGGCACGCCTGGTTGTCGGCCGCTGGGACTTGGTCATCAGCACTGCGGTGCTGCTCGCCTGGACGCTTGGCGGCGGGCTCGAGGCACTCGACACGGTCATCGGTTCACTGGGCTTGGAGGGTCTGTGGGGCGGCGTCGCGCTGATCCTCGGCCTGGTGCTGATCGGTGGCCTGCTTGAGCTGCCATTGTCGATCTGGCGAACCTTCGTGATCGAGCAGCGCTTCGGTTTCAATCGCAACACGCCTGGTGGCTTTATCCGCGACCGGCTGCTCGGCGTTTTTCTGACCTTGCTGCTGGGCGTACCGCTCATCGCGGCCGTTTTGTGGCTGATGCAGGGAGCGGGCGACTATTGGTGGCTGTGGGCCTGGGCCGTTTGGATGGGCTTCACGCTGTTCGTTACCTGGGCCTATCCAGTCCTCATCGCGCCGCTGTTTAATCGCTTCAAGCCACTGGGCAACGCCGTGCTCCGCGAGCGCCTCGAGGCGCTTCTGCAACGCTGCGGGTTTCGCAGTAATGGCATGTTCGTGATGGACGGCTCGAGACGCTCTGCGCACGGCAATGCGTATTTCACCGGCTTTGGGGCCAACAAGCGCATCGTGTTCTTCGACACCCTGCTGGACGGTTTAGACGACAATGAAATCGAAGCCGTACTGGCCCACGAGCTTGGCCACTTCAAACGGCGGCATATCATGAAAGGCATGGCGTTGTCGGCCGCCTTCTCGCTGGCTGGCCTCGCCCTGCTCGGGTGGTTGATCGATCAAACCTGGTTCTTCACCGGGCTCGGTGTCGAAACCATCTCACCGGCAATGGCGCTGGCGCTATTCCTGTTGGTGATGCCGGCACTCACCGTGTTCGTCAGCCCGCTGATTTCGGCACTGTCACGCAAGCACGAGTACGAGGCCGATGACTTCGCGGCCGAACAGACCGACCCCCGTCACTTGATCTCGGGTCTGGTCAAGATGTATCGCGACAATGCGAGCACACTGACCCCCGACCCGCTGTATTCGGCGTTTTATCACAGTCACCCACCGGCCAACCTGCGGGTTGCCCACCTCGCCGCGAGGCAATAACCCGCGACCAACCCCACCCACGAGGATTCAAGCCATGTCATTCAAAAAACTTTTTCCGTTCTTGCTTTTCATCCTGGTCGTCGCCACCAGCCTGCCAGCCGCGGCTGAATTCGATGCGTCCACTTACCATGACGCCAAATGCATGACCTGCCACGGGACCGAGGTCTATACGCGCGACAACCGCCGCATCACATCGATGAGCGCACTCGAGGGCCAGGTCGCTCGTTGTGATGCCAACCTCGGCACACAATTGTTCCCTGAGGACCTCGCACTGCTTGTCGATCACCTGAATACCAACTTCTATAAATTCTCGAACTAGACCCGGTGGCGCGCCGCCGGCTCAGCGACCAGCAAAAGGCGCGCATCGCGAAGATCCAGCAACGTCGCCGACAACGCGCTGAGACCCAGGCCGAGGCCGAACTGGCCGCTGCCGACCGCGCCCAGCAACCTGGGCGGGTCGTGATTCGGCATGGCCGTAGTCTCATCATTCGCGACGAGACCGGGCAAGACGTTCAGGCACTGTTTCGTGCCAACCTGGGCGAGGTGGTTTGTGGCGATCGCGTGGTCTGGCAGCAGACCGACAACGGCGATGGCGTCGTGGTCGCCGTGATGCCGCGTCAAAGCGCACTGTCCCGTCCGGACATCAACGGACAAGACAAGGCAATCGCCGCGAATATCTCGCAGTTGGTCGTTGTCCTCGCCACCGAGCCCGAGCCTGCCGGTTATCTGCTGGACCAGTATCTCGTCGCCACCGAACGCATCGGTGTCAAGGGACTCATCTGTCTCAACAAGACCGACTTGCTGGAGGGCCCGGCCCGGCAGGCCTTTGCCGCCCGGTACGCGCACTATGCCGCGATCGGTTACCCGGTGGTCGAGGTCAGTGCCAAATCGGCGCATGGCCTGGACCCGCTGCGCAATCGACTGCGCGGGGAGACCAGCATCCTGGTCGGACAATCCGGCGTCGGCAAGTCATCGCTGATCAACGCACTGCTGCCGAAGGAATCCGTCCTCGAAGGGGCGCTGTCCGATGCGACAGGGCTTGGCCGGCATACCACGTCCGCCGCGACACTCTATCGACTCGACTCCGGCGGGGATCTGATTGACTCACCGGGGGTGCGCAGCTTCCGCCTGGGCGACATCAGTCCGGACGAACTCGCCCACGGCTATCGCGAGTTTTTGCCGTATCTCGGCAGCTGCCGCTTTCATAACTGCGCGCATCACAATGAGCCAGGCTGCGCGGTGCAGGCCGCCGCCGATGACGGCAAGATCCATCCGTCGCGACTGGCCAACTACCGCCACATGTTAAACGCCTGCCAAGGGTAGCGCTTTGCAGCGTTGGCCAGGCGACCCGTTAAAATTAACCTCTCGCACACCAATCAAAGGACCACCAATGAACTACTGGCTGATGAAGTCCGAGCCCGACGTCTTCGGCATCGACCACCTCAAGGCCATGCCGAAAAAAACCGAACACTGGGATGGCGTACGCAACTACCAGGCCCGCAACATGATGCGCGACGACATGAAAAAAGGCGACCAGGTGTTCTTCTACCACTCGAACTGTGCCGAGCCGGGCATTGTCGGCATCATGGAGGTCGTCAAAGAGGGCTATCCAGATCACACGGCGTTTGATCCGGATGCCAAGTACTACGACCCCAAGAGCGATCCCGACAAACCGCGTTGGTACATGGTCGACGTGAAATACAAGCGCCACCTGAAACGCAACATCAGCTTGCGGGAACTCAAGGCGCTCGAGGCGCCGCAACTGGAAGACCTGCCGCTGTTACGTAAGGGTAATCGCCTGTCGATAATGCCGCTCAGCAAAGCGCATTGGGACTTCCTGCTCGGCCTCGAATGATGGCAGGCGACGATCAGCACCGAGCCATGGCATCGATCGGGCACCTCATTGATAGCCCGACGCTGGCCGAGCATTTGAACGACGCCGACTGGCGAATCATCGATTGTCGCTTCGATCTCGCCGACACCGGGCGCGGCGAACGTCTCTTTCGCGAAGGGCACATCCCCGGGGCGAGCTATGCCCACCTGGATCGAGACCTATCCGGACCGGTAACCCCGACGACCGGGCGACACCCGCTGCCCGAACCAGGCCGCTTACGCGACTGGATGCAAGACCAGGGCATCAACAACCAGACGCAGGTCATCGCCTATGACGATACCGGCGGCACCATGGCGGTACGCCTTTGGTGGCTACTGCGCTGGCTCGGTCATACCCGCGTCGCCGTGCTCGACGGCGGACTTCAAGCTTGGTTAGCGGCCGGCCTGGCACTCACGAGCGAACCAACACCGCCCCTGATGCGCGGCTCCTTCACTGGCGCAGCCGATGACACACACGTTATCGATACGCGGACGCTGGCACGTCTGCTCGACCAAACGAATATGCCATTGGTAATTGATGTCAGGACGGCGGAACGTTTCAACGGCGAGAACGAACCGATCGACCCTGTTGCGGGACATATACCGGGCGCCGTGAATCTGCCGTTACAGGACAATCTGGATGCGAACGGACATTTCAAATCAGCGGCGGCACTCCACCAACAATATGCTGCCGTGATCGGAAACACCCCGGCAGAGCGAGTCGTTGTGATGTGTGGCTCGGGCGTTACCGCCTGTCACAGTCTTCTGGCGATGGCTGTTGCGGGATACCCGGCGGCGCAACTCTACGCGGGCTCGTGGAGCGAATGGATCCGCGATCCAGCACGACCCGTTGCGACGCTGAGCGGGTCGTAGCTACAGTTCCACCAGCACCTGTAGAAAATTGCTATCCGGCCCTTCCTATCCAACACGGCCCTCTTGCAGGGTTGGTTCTCGGGAATCCCACGCGGCTGTGTCGTCAAGGTATCGACCGTGATCGACTGATGCAGTGATTGCATCAACGTCCCAGCGGGTCTAATGGAGAGGGTCCAGACGCCCACTGGCCGGAATACGTCGCACCCAGGGATTCTGTGCCGCAAGACCCGAAGGCAGTTTTCTGGCCGCCGCGAGTGCCTCGTCGGACGTCGGATATGTACCGTGAAAAAGTTCCAGCCATTGGCCGCCGCCGCGCCGGGCGTGGTGTATCGCATTGTTGCCCGGGACACGGTGTTCCTCCAGGAACCAGCTCATGCGTGGCGACGTTCACTGACGCCGACCAACTGCAGCGTGTAGTGCCCCTGCGCCCGTGCCTGAGCCCAAATGGCTTCCAACCCGGCGGCCGGTTTCGTGGGCACCGCCGGCGATGCGGAGACCCGAGGTAGCGATGCGAGGCGCGGCGGCGCCGACGCGGCCACGTCTGCACTCGCGACAACCGGGGATCGTTCGGTCGTCGCTTTCACTTGTTCTGATAGCTGCGCCAATTCTTCGGAGAGCCGCTCAGTCTCGCCCACCATCCTGGCGATCTCTTGGCGAAGCTGTGCGCTCATCGTCTGGATCTCGGCATGGGTCCGCTTCCATCGTTCGCCTGCATCGCTCAGCCTCGCCACGATCGGCGACACATCCGCCTGCAGCTCGGCGACGTCCCTGGCCAGCTCCGCCGTCATGGGCTGGACGATCCGACGGGCTGTCGCCTCGGCCTGTTCAATCAGAGCCTCAAGGTCCACATGCACAGGCATGCGTAGCCAAGCGAGGCCGAGGCCCGCCATCGCCAGCAGAAAGGCAACCAGCCCGAGGATCGAGCGTTGCCTCAGGCGTTGCCGAAGCGCTCGTGTCTGGTCGTCCTGGCGGGCATACCGCAGGCTCTGATCATCCACTGTTCCCTGCAGCGGATTACTGCGCTGTTCGACCCTGATCAGCCGGTCGTGGAGGCTGCCACCCGCCGCCTTCAGCGCGGCGACTTCATCGGTCAGTTGCTGCTGGCGTTGCGCCAGTTGCTCGCCGAATGCCGCGGCGCCATCGACCTTCGCTGCAAGACCGCCGTCGGGCGGTCTCGCGACCTCGTCCCGCAGGACTGCTACCGCCCGATCGAGACGCTTGCCCTCGGCCTGCAATCCCTCGAGCCGCGCCTCCAGCTGCGCTGTGCTAGCGCGGAGCTGCTCGAATTGCCGCATGTCCGACGCGTGCGCGGACCGCAGCGCCGAGCGTTGCCCCGGCCGTTCAGGGTGGTCCGGTGATGACGTGCCCACGGACGACCAGTGGGGCGGCCCGATAGCCTGTTCGGCCTCCTTACTGAGCGAAGGGCAAAGCCCGTGTAGTTCGATAAGATTCAATTGCTTAGGTTGAAATCGAACAAGGCTTTGCCCGTGACAGAATGTACCCAAGAGTCGTTTGCCTTTCCACCCTGTCAACGCCGCCGCGTTGAAGCCCAGTTCGACGGTGGTGACATCACCAGCGATGGCGGCGTGCTGTTGCTGCAACAGGTCGATCAGCGGTTGGGGTTGAGCCGCGCGATGGCCAGCGTCATCAATGATTCCCGCCGGCAGGCAAGTTGCCAACACGATTTGCTGAGTCTGTTACGCCAGCGCTTATATGGCTTGGCCCTGGGCTACGAAGATCTCAATGACCACCAAACGTTGCGAAATGATCTGGCCTTGCAGACAGCCGTCAAGCGCGACACGGAACTGGCCAGTGCCTCGACACTATGCCGTTGGGAGAATCGCGCGGATCGCGCGACGGCTTGGCGTCTCCACCAGGTCTTGATCGATCAATTCATCGCCTCGTTTCGTCGCCCACCCAAACGCCTGATCTTGGATTTTGATGCAACCGATGATGCCGTTCATGGCCAGCAGGAAGGTCGCTTTTTCCACGGCTATTACGACCACTATTGTTTCCTGCCGCTGTATGTCTTCTGCGGTAAGCAACTGCTGGTCAGTTACCTGCGACCCAGCAAGATCGATGGAGCCAAGCATGCCTGGGCCATCCTTTCCCTACTGGTCAAACGCCTGCGCCAGACATGGCCGAAGGTCCGCATCCTCTTGCGGGCAGACTCAGGCTTCTGCCGCTGGAAGATGCTGCACTGGTGCGAACGCCACGGTGTCGATTACCTCGTCGGTATCGCACGCAATGACCGCCTCGCCGCACAGGCAAAGGCCTTTATTGATAAGGCCGAGCAACGTTTCCAGCGAACAGGGCAAAAGCAGCGTCGCTTCCACGAGATGTATTACGCGGCCGGCACCTGGGACAAACGCCGGCGCATCATCGTCAAAGCCGAACATACGGCACAGGGCAGCAATCCTCGCTACCTGGTGACCAACCTCAAGGCACAACCGAAATACTTGTACGACCAGCTCTACTGCGCCCGTGGCGAAGCCGAGAATCGGATCAAAGAACAACAGCTGGATTTGTTTGCCGATCGCACCAGCTGTCATGCGTGGTGGCCGAACCAATTCCGCTTGCTCTTATCCAGTCTGGCCTACACGCTGCTGGAAGCGCTTCGACGCCTGGGACTTGATGGCACCGAACTGGCTAACGCCTATGTCGGTACGATCCGATTGAAGCTGTTGAAAATCGGCGCGGTGATTACTCGCAACACCCGCCGGATCCGCTTTCTGCTATCGAGCGCATATCCCTATCAGGATCTCTTCGCGCTGGTTACGGCCAAACTACAACCAACGTAACTCTCGGCCACGGCCCAAGTGTCGCGATGCGGGCCGTCCGCAGGACTCCTCATGCATGGGCGCCAGAAAAACAGCCTCGAAGCATCGGTTCGGACGCGCTTTTCGCCTATCGCGACACCAACAGCACGCGATTCACGACGTGCATCACTGAAAGTGGCGCGGCTACCGGACATATCACCAGCTCTTCACCGAATTGCTACTGCTTCGTGCAACATTGCAGCTAAGCCGTCGCGCTCGGCGATATGCAGACAGGCCTGGAGTTCCCCCCACCCACCACCACTAGCCCACACCCACCCAAACCAAGCCACACCCCCCACAGCAATGCAGACCCAACCATCCATTCCCGTTATTCAACCCCAACGGATGCCACCCACGGATATCACGTCACGAACCCGTCAAACAACAACCAAGCCCACCAAAAAGACATGATGAGAAGACGCCACACCGAACCAAATATACGGACCACCAGCGAGGCGTTAATCCGACTTACTACCTATCCAGACGACTCATAGTGCGCGACATCGAAAAGCGGCGGCTCTTTCTCCTTCTGCTATGATCTCCGATCAGGCAGGCTTTGATGAAGGTCGCGCCCATCTCGGTGAGCCGATTTGTATCAAGCGTATAAACCAGCTGACCGTGTGGTCCTTTTACGACCACGTCGTTACGCGAGACTTTGTAAGTGCCGGCGGCCTTGATCCCCAGGGCGCTCATGAAGACTGTTTCCTCATCCTGAAATTCGTATTCCTTCGTCTTGTTGGTATCGATCAACGCGGTGCCTACGAGCCGAGCATCGCCGCCTGCGCCAATGGCTCGATTGCGAACACGGTCTAGACCTTCGTACCGCTGGGCCCGTTCTATTTCGTGACATCAACAATCTCGACAAGGCCAGCATTTCCGCTACAGACAGATACATACCGACTGCGGACCTGCTCCTCCAGACCAGCCCAGCCTTCAACTTGTCCTCAACCTCTCGCACTGCTTGAGCAAGGCCTACAGCGTTTTCGGCAGCCGGTCCAACGCTGTCTCGCAATCGTGCACCGGCGACGCGCCCAATCTCCGTGAGTCAAGCTTCCGAGGCGGAAACACACCGCTGGATAACTCCTAGAGACGCTTCTTGCACCATCATCCTCGTAACATTCGGTGACCGATACTCGTTGAGCGCCTTGATTCCTGCAGGCGTATCAGGCAACGCGCAGGCAGCGCTTTCTCGGCGACATCGATCAAAACCAGGGTTGCCTACCAGACGCTGACGCGAGCGCACATGCTGCACAAGGTCTCGACGCTGCTTGCCGTCGGGTCTCCGCTTCGCGGTCTCGCCGACAATTCGATCAACACCGGCAATGCTTTACTCGTTTGCAGGAACATCACCGACTTGTACAGCCTTTGCGTCCACGACCGCACGATCACCGATACTCCGCCTCACCTGACGGGTCTGCTCCGCGAGAGCGCGATAGTTCCTCCTCGGTCAATGCCATCTCCAGCCGCTTCCCATGAGCTTCTCGTAGCGTTGTGCCAGTGCCTCGTCTCTTGTTCAGGGCCGGTAGGGTTTTGGAAAACTCCCTTTGAGGGTTTCCACCACCTCTGGTTTGATCTCCGCCAGACGTGCATTGAGCTGGAGGTCGTTTACTGGTCTCGAAGCCTGTGGCGCCACGAATGCGTAGTTCACGCATGATCCGGTAGGCGGCTTTGCGGTAGGGCCATGGGTGGCAGCCGAACTGCTTTCCAGTTCACGCATGGCGTCCGCATCGCCGGTATCGACATTGCTGAGCGACCCGAGGGCAATCAGTCCTTCCACAGAGGGCGCTGCAGCGAGCAACTGATCCACCCCGGCACGTAGTCCGGGCGCACTACTGGGGCTGGTGTGGTTTGCGTTTTCGCCGCTGCTGCTCCTGCGGTCGCCGTTTGACGCCGCGTTGTTTCAGCTGCCTGTTGTGCTTCGATTCGCGAATCTCGTGTGGCCCGCGCTTCCCGCCTGTCTCGATAGCGAGCCACATTGCGCAGATTGTTCGTGAAGTAGTTGCGAGTCGTCTGCAGCAAATTGCGGAGGTCTCCGTCCCGGGCCTTTTTGGCTCTCTGAATACAGCCGTTCCAGATCGGCCGAGAAGCCTGTACGTCGGCTTGTGTCCAGTCGAGCGCCGGTTTCCCGAATAGGAACTTCAAACGCCGGTTCGGACATTGCGTTGGGCAGCCAGACTCGGTTGTTTTCCGCAAAGGCGCCCAGCGATTGTCTGAATCAACGGCTCCTGACCATGCTGCTAGTTCTTCACATGATGGGGAACGGATCTCATCGCCGATAGCCAATGAGCCGAGCGAAAGAAGCAAACAAGCGGTGACACTAGACAATGGGCGCGATCGAATCATCAGCAGACTCCTAAAATGGAGTTAACGCGTATTCAACGCGCCTAGAAATAAAAGATAGAAAGCGTTTTAGGGAGGTCAACCAACGAGCCTGCTTTGGCCTGCACAAAATGCAACGCTACCCGTGAAGGCGGCTTTGCTCTGTTGAGGTCCAATCATGCTTCAAGTAAGTGGGCAACCAGCGGTTAGTATGTTGTCATGCCCCCCTGTTTGGATGCGCTGAACTACATCACGGCGTCATGGCCGCCTTAACCAGGCAGGGCTGCTCTCGTTGTTTGAGCTCAGCGCACAGGTTACGAGCTTTCGCGAAAGACAACGGGCCATACTGAACACGGTAGAGGAAACCGGTTGATCCGTTCACCTTGTCCAAAAACAGGTACTTTTCGGTCAAAATATCGGCGAAGCGGTCAAGGTAGTCCGCCAATGCACGACGGGCGCGTTGCTCTGAACTGACCGCGACGAGTTGAACACGGAACGTTGCGAACGAACCATCCCGGGCTGGACCTCGGGCGCAATCACCGGGGTAGCTCGCGGCGGTTGGACTGGTGGGGTTACGGCTCGAGATTGCCGACTGAAGCGAGCAAAAAGCTCTGCAGCCGCCCGGTTACGGCCACGTCGAGCAAGATCCAATGCCGTTTCCCCGTCACGATTGCGAAGCGTGGCGTCGGCACCATTTTCCAGCAGCGTCTCGATTACTGCGACGTGCGCTCTGTAGGCCGCGAGGTGCAGAGGAGTATTGCCGTTGACTAAACGATCGTTAACGCTGGCCCCTGCATCGATAAGCAACAGAACCAGCTGCGGATTGCCATTGAAAGCCGCCCAATGCAATGGTGCATCACCCTGTCCGCCTTGTGCGTTAACATCGGCGCCCGACGCAATCGAAGCGGTCACTGCGTCCATTTCGTTATGCTTGGCAGCGTTAAGTATTGTCGACGCAAACACAAGGCCACTGCAGACCTGCCACGCAAAAAACACAACCCAACAAATCGGACGCGCTGACACCGACCGCTTTTCCTACAGTACAAACAACGCTAGAAATGTTACCGCAAAGCCGCCTAACCGACAGGCTTTGATGGGAGCAATAGAACCCCGCCCCAGCAGTTCTGCTTGTGCTCACGAGCAGCACGGAACTGTCGTGTCTGATCCAACCTTCGTCATCCAGCGGAGCGCGGCAAAGAAGGGTTCGACTCAGTGGCCGGCATCGACCACCAAAACCGCCTGATACGGCGGACGGCTTTCAAACCTGAACCGGGTGTCACCGATGAGTGTCGCCTATCGCGCCTCGACGGCGCGATTCCAAGCAGTCACCCGTTCAGCGCGCACACCGCGCGCCATGCTTAGGGTATGGCCCGGATATTCCTCAACAACGGCCGACGAAAAAGCATTACGTTATTTTAGCTATTGTGTATTTCGATCGGTAGGGAGGGACGATTCCAAAAATGGCGTCCGCTGTCAGGATAGCCACAGTGTTCGGGCTGGGTTTCGCCCGGGTCTCAGTTTAGCCGTCATTCTCCCTCAACTCAGGATGGCGGTTAGCTCCTCCTTGCTATAGCCGCTAGCCGACCCATATTCCGTTTTGAGGTCATCATTGGCCAGTAGACGCGCACGTTCTTTCGATACGCCTGTGCCCAGGTGCGACTCATACCTGTCACGTAGATAGCTATGTTGCTTCCAGGCGGCGCGATGACTGGTGGCGATACCTCCTCCGTCATCAGCACCGATTTCCGCAACCGACGGACTCGTTGCGCTCATGATCGGGGCTGCTTGGTTCAACGAAGCCTGTGATTCAACGGCCTGCTGCTCCCGAGACCCTAGTTTCTTCTTCAGTTTCCGGATTTCTTTTTTTGCCGTGTGAGGTTAACGGCCGTCAGCTTTCTCGCCTTCTTTTTTGAGGCGTTTGACCTCTTTTTTGGTGTTCTTTTTGGCCACGGATTTACCCCCCATCTTCGCTAGATGTAATCTAAACCTAGAGCAGTTTGGCAGACGAGGCTGCCATTGGCGTAGCCAACAATCTCAAGGGCCGGGTTCGGCTCAATGCGGTCATTTGCCCCTCCGCGCTCAGGAAAAAAACAGGTTCTGTAACAAATTATATCGCCGCGGTCATTACAGCCGCCATTACGCGCGACAATCAGAACAACCGGCATCCTTCCGCCGATTCATGTATCCCGAATCGGTTGCGAAGCGAGCAAAGACCCCAACCTGCTTGATTCCAAGCGCAGTGGGCCGGGAACGAGCGGTCCCGGCCAGTGCCGATTCAGCCCTCGGCGTGATCTCGGGTTATCGGATTTGTTTAATCGAGAAAGGTCGATCCCAACCGGAAATAGAGTTGCGTAGCCCCACTAAGCCACGTTGCCTCGTTGTGATCAAGCCAGACCAGACGGTTCCCGCTGCGGGCGCTGTTTCTCGCCGTGCTATTTCTCAAGATCCTAGCCGATTTGAACAGGCAGATCGGCAACGCCGGCGATGATGACAACCCAGGTGCCACGTCATGCAAATCACGAGTCTCAGGTATCGCACGAATCTGTCCGTAAGAACGCTGGAATATCTTCTTCCTCCACAACGATGGGGGGCCGTTCGTCAGCTACGCGACCGTTCATATCCCTCTTCGTCGAAGGATGCTTCGACACACCTGCGTGCGATTGTGTTGCTGACGCCATGGGGTGATCCTGGTTCGACCACACTGGGTTAGTACACCAACTCAGCGCCAGCAAAACAAAAATCGTCCGAAGTTGGAATGGGTTCATGGCTCTCTGCCTCATCAGATCAGCGCTCAGCGCAGTCTTTGTCAAAGATAACGAGAGCAAAATTATGGAATAACGACGAAAGTATGTCCCAGCAACGGGCACAAAAAACCCCGCCGAAACGGGGGTCTGAGACGCGAGAGTTGGTTGTGGAAGACCCATTGATCAGGGGCTCGCGCCGCATATCGGGCCAAGGATGAAACAAGCCGTCCATCGAGGCGGTTTCTCTGCCTTGGCTCAACTGCGGGGCTCTGAGCATTACAAAACTTCCCACTTGGCCCACTGGCTGCGATCAGTTTGCGGCGACGGAGACCAGATGTTCGACACCGGCACTAAGCTGCTTACAACGCAAAAAATTGTTTGCGTATTTTGCATCGATCACAGTGCGTTGCCTACTGCATCGTTCGGGCCACCGCTTTAAGATCCGCTCGACTTCCATCGTATAGAGCCGCAACGTAATCCACTGCCCGTGTTGGCGAAACCTCACGTCAATGTAGTGATTGATGCGGATTTTCCCTAACAGACCGGCTTCCTCGTAGGCCTCGGTCAGCGCCATTTCACGCCGTGTGTATCGGGGGTGCTGGTTGCCTTTTGGCAACAACCAGCGCGCCTTACCGCGAGCAGTCACCAAAACGATGTGTGGTTTCTTCTTTCTCGAGATAATCGGCACGACGCCGATTTGCATACTGATAGCCAAGCGCCCACCTATTATTCAACTGCTTTCTACTGCGTCGGTGTCTTCCCGACTTCCGTTGTGACACGCGCAAGGGCTCGCCCCTGGTAGGTCAACGACAGCGTGACGACCGTTCGGCATCGGAAGCCACTGTACCCGATTCAGCCCTTCGTGGTCACGCCCGAGACTCCGCAACGCGCGACACGCGCGGGCATCGCTCATCCAATGCGTCGTCAGCCGTCTGATGTGATGCAAACCTGGCAACGAAACTGCCCACTGGGCGACATACTTGCTCTCAGCTGGGCCACTTGCGGCCAAAGTCGAAAATTTTTTGCTACGTCTGCGGCTAGTGGTTAAAACATAGGCGAGCAGCAGCTCCTTCCAACGACGCTTTAACGATGGCCAAAAGCCCAGCTGAGGACGTCAGCGCCGGCTGAGGTGCTTTTATCTGCCCCGCCGGTATGTTCTGGCTCGTCGCGACAAAGGCTCTCAAACGCGCTCAAGGACCGCCCCAAGACGGCGATTTTCGCAGGATACGGGCCTTCAGGCCCTCAATGCCGCCATGAGCGGCTGGATTCCCAAGATCGCTATCATTCGCTTCAGGTTATACGCAAGCACGTGCAGACTCATCTCGGTGCGTACACGCGGGAGCGTCCTGGTGAGAAAGTGGGTGGCGCCCATCCATGCCTTGAGCGTCCCGAAGGGATGCTCTGCGGTTTGCCTGCGCACGCGCATCGTTTCTGGATGTGCATCGAGGCGTGCCTGCATGTCATCGAGTACCTCTTCATGCTCCCAGCGTTTAATGCGACGCTGTACGCCTTGCGTGCATTGCGCCTTGATCGGGCAACGCGGACACGCCGAGCTCCAATAGGTATCGAGTGTGCGTCCGCCCTCAACGCTCCTAAAACGCCAGATCAGGGATTCGCCGGCTGGGCAGCGATAAGTGTTGCTGTCAGGCTGATAGTGGAAGCGATCCCGGCCAAATAGCCCTTTCAAACGCTTGTCCGAAGTCTGGGGTCGCGGCAGCACAGGTGTGATGCCGGCCTGCTCACACGCGAGAATCTCATCGCTCGTGTAATAGCCGCGATCAGCGACGGCCGTCAGCTTCTCAACCCCCATTGCCTGATGAGCCTGCTTTGCCATCGTGGCAAGCTGATGGCGGTCACTACCGGTATTGATGACATCGTGTGCGACGATGAGGTGATGTTCAGCGTCCACAGCGGTCTGGACGTTGTAGCCGACGATGCCGTTGCCCCGCGTCTTCATCGAGCGTGCATCTGGATCCGTCAGCGACAACTGCTTGTCCGGCGCCGCGTTCATCTCAGCTTCAAGGGCCTTCAGACGCTGCATCTCCTCCTTCAGTGCAGCGATCTTTTCATTGAGCCTTTCACTGGCGGCTTCTGCGATTGAAGGCTCTTCATGGTCAGCACTGTCGAGCTGCCCCAGGTAACGCGCGATACTCTTGTCGATCTGCTCCAGGCGCCGCTTCATCTTCGCCGGCGTGAAGTTCTTGTCGCGATTGTTGACGGCCTTGAACTTGCTGCCATCAATCGCAACGATGGCCGCAGTGAACAGGTCGAGGCGCCGACACAACATGACGAACTCACGACACACACCGCGGATCGCTTTGCCATTGTCCTTGCGAAAATCCGCAATCGTCTTGAAGTCTGGCGACAGTCGCTGAATCAGCCACATCAGCTCAACATTGCGCTGCGTCTCTCGCTCCAGACGCCGACTTGAATTGATCCGATTCAGATAGCCATAGATATACAGCTTCAACAGTACCGATGGGTGATAGGCCGGACGGCCAGTCACATGCGGATTGACGCCTGCAAAGCCCAGCGCACTGAGATCCAGGGCCTCAACGAACGCCTCAACAACCCGGACCGGATTGTTCTCTGCGATGAAGTCATCAAGCCGTTCGGGAAACAACGTGCTCTGATCCCGGTCAGCACCCTCAATGAAACGCTTCATGACCACCTCACGCAAAAACTACAGCGTAAGTATATCAATCACCGCGTTTTCACACGGCCTGGGCCAACTGCGGACTTCGCGGGATGGAAAAAGGCGCAGCCGCACGAAAACGCGCGGCTGCCTCGGACATGCTCTGTTCCGTCATTCCCGCCTTCGCGGTAATGCCGAACGACGGTAGCGGTGATGCGTCTGCGTGTTATCGCCAGTACTTTACGACTTTGCGTACCACGCTTTCTATAACTGCCGCGGGTGGCAAATTTCTCACCTGGATATTGTTAGCGTAGGTGCAGCTTACAACGCAACTGTCGGCTTTTTCCTCAAATACGCGAAGAACGGCCATTTCGAAGTATTGACAAAACGCAACCTTGGTAACGATTCCGGGGAAGCCCGTTGACGTATAGCCAGCCGAAAGGCTGGGTTTTTCGGTATGCAATTGGCCACGAAGAGTCGACGACGCAGACTCTGCGCCATTGCCCGAGCTGTTTGCTCGCTTACTGGGGCATGAACTGTCGTTTCGGCACGTCGGTTGTCGGGCTGTCATGCAGATCAAGGCGGTCCATGATTGGCGCGAAACCCCAACCGACTCCGATCCCCGGGATATCAGCAAATGTCAACGCAGCGCGAGGCTTTCGATTTACTCCGTCTGTTGCGATCGATGCCGTCCTCGCCTTCGGCCATTTTCGAAAACTCAACATTGACGGGCTTGCTTTCAGCGGCAGAACCCATTTGTCATTAGGAAACATTTGGACGTTTCAATAGGTCACTCGTCGTCCGTACAGTTTGCAAACCAATGGGAGAAATCAATGAATGAACATGTTCCGCTGGATCGGCGTTGCTTTGGTCGCTTCTCCGCTGCTGGGATGCGGTTTGCAGTCTGGTGACAACCGCAGCGCCTCACCCGTCATGGAGAGTACTAGAGATCTTCGTGGGACGAGCGTGGCAACGTTCGCTGGTGGGTGCTTTTGGTGTGTCGAGGCCGATTTTGAAAAAGTCCCGGGTGTCGTAGCAGCGATCTCGGGCTACTCCGGCGGCACCGAACCGGATCGGGCTTATTCCGAGGTATCTTCAGGCCGGACAGGACATATCGAAGCCGTAAAAGGTACTACGATCCGACCGTGGTCACCTACGAGGGCCTGCTGCAGGCGGCCTGGCGCATGATCGATCCAACCGACCCCGTGGACAGTTCTCCGACCGAGGAAAGCAATGTGAGGCCGTGATTTTCCATGACGAAGACCAGCGGCGCATCGCTGAACGCTCTCTCGCCGCGTTGGCGGACAGCGGCCGGCATGATGAGCCACTGGTCACCCCGATCCGGCCGGCCATGACCTTCTACACAGCGGAGGACTACCACCAGAATTACTATCGTCGAAATAGCCTTCGCTACGGCTTTTACCGCCGGGGTTCCGGCCGAGATCGATATCTCGACGATACCTGGGGCGAAGACCTGACCGTCGATTTCGGTCGTTATTCGCCGTCATCTACTCAGGCGATTAGGCAATCCGGCGAGGGATAATCCTAAAGTGCGAAAGGCAGCCCTGACGTCGGAACAGTCAACCCCGCCCCTTTAAGGTAGCCGAGCCGCAAGATTTAGCGTTTCGAAACTCACTGATGACCGACACCGAGATATTTCGCCCGGAAATGACTGTGAGACAGCGCCTGAAACGCCAATTCGGGATCGAGACCCGCCCGACCTGAGGTGGTGCGGATCATTACCTGCATTGAAGAGCCTGCGGTTATGGAGAACACGGCTGCCTGAATGTGAGGGAGGTGAACCCGACGTCACTCGGTGTCTGCCGTGCCGTGGGCCTCCGCAGCGGGCGTTGTTCAACTAATTTCGACCATCTGATGGGCACGGCTCTGGGTCTGCTGCGCGGTGGCGGCGGGCCCTGGGCGCGGGCAAGCGCTGAAACGTGCACCGGCAGACGGCAGGGTTGGGCGAGCTTAACCTGCAAATTGCCCAGTATCGGGATGATCGCGCCGTCCGGTTGATTGGAGCGCCGCTCTGGAACGACAATACCGCCGGGAGCGATATTGCGCGTGGCCCGCGCGGAGTGAGGCGCAGGGAAGCGCCGAACAGGACCGCAGCAATGTGCTATGGTTTGAGCGACACCAATCCGCCCGGGGCGGATTTGGACTTAGCGAAGACAGCACGGGAGCTACACGGGGAGGTGCGACGCAAGCGCAAGGCCAGGCGTGCCTGGACAAGCGAGGGCTCGGATAGATCATAGGCGAGTCACAAACTGCTTCAGCAATAAGCTGCGACGATTTCGGGATCCAGCGTACCCATTACGGCTCTAACTAACTCGCCTCTGATCGACTGGGTAGAGTCGACAACTGACGCGGTAACCACAGGTCGTGGGGAGTCGCTGTTGCCGGCGGCTTTCACCCTGCGCCGGTGCCTCAATCCAGACCATAGTCCCGTTTCCAGTCGCCGCTCATCGAACCGGACGTGCGGATTTCCCGCATCCGGCTCTCGGACAAGGTGTCATGCCTTCGCCCACGGAAGGCTGCGAGTTGTTTTCTCCAAGCGGATGAGACCAAGTGTGTCATATATATACTCGTCCGGGTATTGCGCAGTTCCCCGGCCTGGTTTCTTATGCTTGTGTCGCAGCCACTCACGGATCCGATATCGGCTGTGTGCATCCACGATGCGATAGGCTTTAGAAACCGGTCCGAGGCGAAAATAGTTGGCCCATCCCCGTAGCAATCGGTTGAGCTTTTCTATTCGCTCCTCCACAGGCAAAAGACCCGTCTGTCGTCTTGTCAGATAGCTGATTCTCCGACAGATCCGTTTGATCCGTTTCCGGAGCTTGTAGGCTCATGCCAGTCTCCTTATTCTTACCACTTCCTTCGCTTACCTTGAACTGAGGCCCCTTCCACCATCGGAGTTACCCGATTTCCACAGTGCTACGGGCCTCTCCGCCACCTCCTATACGGTCCGGCCTGGTCCTCACGGCTTGCCGGTTGGCGATTTGCGCTTCTCCACTGGGTGCCATTCTCGCTCTCTTCCCCAGTGACGGCGGCCTTCCCTATATTTCTGCCAGGTCGGCTTCCGCATTACCCTTTTCGAGGCCTGCTCAACGTTCACTCGCGTTATGGCCTGCATGCTCGCTGAATCGCCCTGCGATCCTTTTACGTCAGAGGCTTCAGCCATTTCGTTACCTCCATGACTGCTCCGATTGCTACCGGCTGGAGCGAAAGTTGCCGGGTGGGTTTATCTCCCACTGAGAAAGCGCGCCTTTGCACGGCGCACTGAAATTTGCGGGTTAAGGGCCGAAACTGTCGCCAAGTCCATCAGGTCACTTCTCAGGTCAGATCGACGGCCTACCGCAAGCATTCAACGGCGCAAGCCCCAAACGGCGCAAGCAGGGGCTGTCACCGCGCACAAAGGGGGTTAACGAGTCCGCCGGACTTGCTGCTAGCGCCAGGTCACCTCCTGGTAGTACAGCGCCAACTGCTCCTGCGCCACGCTGCCCTGCGCGGCGTCGAAATCCGGCCCGGTCAGCTTTTCGCCCAACAGCCCTTGACGATCCAGGTATTGACCACGCGTCGTCCCTTCCAAATCCAGCTGGCGGACCTGCACGTCACGTACCAGCGGCTTGCCGCCGTACACCGTGCTTCCAATCGAAAAACAGCTTTGACTGGGTGACCCCGCGGCGCAGGGTAAGCACCGGCCAGTCGGCACGCGCCGCGTAGGGCAGATCGAGAAATGCCTGGATACCCTGCGGCGGACTGAACTCGAACTGCGTGTAAGGGCCCGCCAGCAATTGCGGGGCGCTGACCGCGCACATACCGGCCTCCACCTCGATCTCAACCTGGAAGTTATGCCCCGGCAACAGCTCCTCTTCGATCAGCTGCGACGGCAGCAAGACCAGGTTGCCAGCAATCACGTTGCCGCTTGGCGCACGGAAAGTCACCTGCATGTCCAGCGGCGGCAGCCGCATGATCGGCCTCGACCTGTTCGACGAACACAACCGTACCGTCAAATGCCCCCAGCGACCGTTGCAGATAGCCGCCAAGGACATCGGCGCGCTCGCCCGGCGAGGAATCTGTTTGAGCTCGTACAGGGTTTCCGACCCATCGATACACAGGGTGGTCGGCGTGGCGCGGCCGAGACACCGACGCGCTCGCTCGAGCGAAGCCTTCTCGTCCGCAACCGTTGCCCGGCGCACATTCAGATCGATATGCAGGAATGCCTGCCCGGCCGCATCGGCCAGCAGTTGCGCGCAGTAGATGCGATCACGCGATTGCCCGCCCAACGCCAGCAGGCGCACGCCCCCGGCCTGGCGCCGGCGCTTATCGGCCAGCGCCAGAATCGGGCCGGGATTGCGCCGGCTGAACGCGAACTGCGGCAGTGCCTCGCGCGCCTGCTCCATCCAGGTCTCGATCTCGAGGCCTTCGTGGACCAGCACCAGTTCCTCGATGGCGATTGCGCTGACGAAAGATGGGCGCAACCTCGGGGCCGAGCACATGCTGCAGCGGCATATCGCCTGATACGAGGAGCGTGACCTCCCGCCCCGCGGCGCGGGCAGCGGCGGCGGTTTCCAGCCCGATCCAGCCGGCGCCGATGATCACCACCCGTTTCGCCTGGCCGAACTCGATCTTGAGGCGCTCACTGTCCTCGACATTCCGCAGGTAGTACACGCCGTCCAGATCTGCGCCTGGCACGTCAAGGCGGCGCGGCTTCGAACCGGTGGCTAGCAGCAGCTTGTCGTAGTGCAGCTGGGTGCCGGTGGCGGTTGTGACGGTCCGTGAGGCCGGGTCGAGCGAGGTCACTGCACTGCCCAGAGACAATTCCACGGCGTGCTCGGCGTACCACGGCTCTGGGTGGACGAAGATGCTGTCGCGGTCAGCTTTGCCCTGGAGGTAGTCCTTGGACAGGGGAGGGCGCTCGTAGGGAGCATTCGGCTCCTGACCGAGCAGAGTGATCTTTCCGTCGAAACCTTCCTCGCGCAGGGTCTGCGCTGCAATGGCGCCCGCCATGCCGCCGCCGACAATGATGAAGCTGGGTTTGGTGTTCATCGGTGAGCCTTATCGTGTGCGGCGATCAGGGTAAAGAACTCGGCGCGAGAGGCGGCGTCGCTGCGGAGCTGGCCATGTAGCGCGGAGGTGACCGTATTGGCGCCCGATGCTCGCACGCCACGCACGGTCATGCACAGATGCTCGGCCGCTACGACGACACCCACACCGCGCGGCGCAAGCTGATCTTGGAGCCAGTCGGCGACCTGTTGCGTCAGCCGTTCCTGCACCTGGGGGCGGCGGGCGAACAGCTCGACCACCCGAGCCAACTTGGACAGGCCAAGAATCCGCTCTCCTGGTAGGTAGCCGACGTGAGCCACCCCGACGAACGGCAGCAGGTGATGCTCACACACCGACTGCACCGGGATCGAGCGAGCGATGATCAGCTCGTCATATCCGGCGTCGTTGGGGAATGTGGTCAGGTCGAAGGGGCGTGGGCTGAACATCTCGGCGTACGCGCGCGCCATCCGAGCCGGGGTAGCCGCCAAGCTCTCGGTGTCGAGGTCCACTCCGAGCGCGACCAGGAATGCGGCTGCGGCCTGTTCCGCGGCGGCCAGGTCGGCTCCACTCGACGGTTTGACGACATGCAGCGCCGTCCGTGGGGGAGCTTGAGCTGGTTCGGCACCGTTGACCAGGGCGGTCTGCCCGCTTGGCGTCATCGTTGACCCTTCGTCTAAAGGACACTAACGTTGACGTTAGACGAGAAGAGTTCTTTCGTCAAGAGATTTGTCCTTTAGAAGAGACGGCATTCATGACTAGAGACGATCTTGCGGCGCGTGTGGCCGGCGTGGCGGCACTCGCCGACCCGGTCCGGCGCGACCTCTACCTCTACGTGAGCGCCCAACCCGCGCCAGTCAGTCGAGACCAGGCCTCCGACGCCCTCGGCATCGCTCGTCATACTGCGAAGTTCCACCTCGACAAGCTCGCCGAGGAAGGCCTGCTCGACATCAGCTTCAAGCGGCTCTCCGAGCGTCGAGGCCCCGGCGCCGGCCGTCCTACCAAGCTGTACGCCCGATCCAGCCGACAGCTCTCGGTGATCTTGCCCGAACGTCGATACGACCTCGCGGGACAGCTGCTGGCCACCGCAATCGATGATGCCGCCGCGGACGGCACCAGTCTCGCCGACGCCTTGAAAGCCGCGGCCACTGGCTGGGGCCGCAGCGTCGCAGACCAAGCCCGAGCAACCGCCGGCCCTCGACCAAGTCCCGAGCGGCTTTTGGCCTGCACCTGCCAGGCTCTGGCCGAGAATGGATACGAACCACACCGCACCGGCGGCACGGTCGTGCTGCGCAACTGCCCCTTCGACGCGCTGGCCCGAGAACACACAGAACTGGTCTGCGGCATGAATCTCGCCATCATGACTGCCGTCACCGAGCAACTCCCCGAGACCGCCCTCGCTGCCCGGCTCGAACCCGCACCGGACCGTTGCTGTGTTGTCTTGATGCCGCCTGATGTTGCGGCAAAGCATCGCCTCGACGGTGGGTACACCGCGCAACGGCGTTCGTTGCTACAGCTTGGCCAGACCGGCCGCGTCGAGATCACTCAGGCCCAGGCTGGCAAGCGTCCGAGGTGCCTCGCGGCGGAAGTCCCGGCCAAGCAGCGCTGAGGTGGTCTGAATCACCGCATCCATCGTGGGGGTGGGTACGCCAACCGTCCGAGCCAGCTCGGTGAACAGCACCATGGTGTAGCCGACGTCCTCGGTGAGGTAGCGATTGTCGAGTTCGCTTTGGGCCCGGATGCCGCGGAAGCCGGGGGCCGTGGAGTATCCGGTGTCGTAGTTCTCCTCGATCATGTAGCCCTGCATCACTCCGATGGCGGGGTCCGACGCAATCGTCTGCCCGAGAGCAGCCGCGATCGCCATGCGCTCGGAGTCGACGGCCTGCATCAGCCGGCCAACGGCCGGGGTTATGCCGTCTTCATAGAAGTTGAAGTCACCGCCCGTACGCTCGATCAGCGCGGCGTTGCAAAGGGTGACGGCGGGATGGATCACGGGGTTCCCGTTCTGCAGCGTCGTGGCCAACACGCTGCCCGCTGCGCCGATGCCGGGATAGACCTCGCCGAGCATCGTGCGGAGCCGGTCGGTCCCGCTGCGCGGCGTGGCCGCTACCCACAACCCGGCTCGCAGCTTCACGAAAACGTGGATCGTCGCCGGTCCGCTCATCCGCACCGCGTACGGCAGCGTGCTTGTTTCCCCGACCAGGTACCGATCGTCGTCGCGTGACAGCCCAGCCGCACGCCGGAAGGCGAAGCTGCCCAGGCAGGAAGTCGGACAAACCACGATTGCCTGCTCGGGAGTAAGGTGCGGGGCCGCGGCCAGGGCAAAGCCTTCGGTGGCGTAGGCGGGCCCGACCACCATGATCAGATCGGCGCCAGATACGGTGCGTCCGGCGTCATGTCCGGCGTAGGAGATCGGCGCCGCTCCCGAGAGCTCACCGGTGCTGACGATCTCGCCGCGCTCGGCGATCGCCGCCACCTCGCCGGGGTACTCCGCCATTGCGAAGAGCCTCACATTGTGCCCGTGCTGCGCCCAATCGAAGGCCACCGCACAACCGCCGTTGCCCGCGCCGAGTACCGCGACCTCCACCTCATCCCTCCTTGTCAGTGCACCTGAAGCGGACTCTATAGTGACGGCACACGGGCCCCGCTCGAAGCAGACGCGTTGGATTTGCGGGAGTTCGGGCCGCCTCGACGCGTTGACGGCACTGCCGGTGCACGGCTACAGATCAGATGACCAGCCGACAATGCTCCGCCCACTATCGACCACCGTGTCGGCTGCGGGTCTGGGCTGCCAGCCAAGCATCCGTTGGGCTTTCGCCGAGGAGTGCCGTAGCTTGCGGCCCAGCAGCGGCAGAAGCGTGCGCAGTTCGGGGTTGAACAGGGCGGCCGCCCGGACTAGCAGATCCGGCATCGGCTTGGCCGGCACTTTTGCCGCCGCCGGCCCAAGTTGCTCGCGGAGTATTGCGGCGACTTCGCCCATCCACAACAGCTCGCCGGTGGCGATAAACCGCTCGCCTTCGGCCTCGGGTGCGGTCATCGCCCGGATGTGCAGATCGGCTACGTCGCGGACATCGACGACTTCGAACGCCAGCGACGGGTAGCGCGGCACCCGTCCCTCAAGCATCCGGGACAGTATTTGGAGCGAGCCGAAGTTGTCGGCGGTGAGCGCCGGGCCGAAGATCGCTCCGGGCAGCACCGTGGTCAGCTGAGTGGATCCGTCGGCGCGCTCGATGTAATCCCACGCGGCCCGTTCAGCCACGGTTTTGGAGCGCCGGTACGCGGTCAGCCCGGCCTGGTCTGGGTCGGTCCACACTGTTTCGTCGACGACAATGTCGTCCCGAGTGGGCGGGGTGGCCGCGGCGCAGGATGACGTCATCACTACCCGCTGCACACCGGCCGCGACGGCAGCCCTGAGCACGCGTAGCGTGCCCTCGCGGGCCGGCACGATCAACGAGTCCGGGTCCTTCTCCTCGTTCCCGCCACCAAGCGAGGAGGCCACGTGCAGCACGTAGTCGCAGCCGGCGACGGCCTCCTCCCAGCCGGCGTCTGCGGTGAGGTCCGCGACCGCGAACGTCAGTCGGTCACCCATGTCGACCTCGGCGCCCACCGCAACCCGGACCGCCGCCTCCCGGCCCGGCGAGCGGATCGTGGTGCGGACCCGGTAGCCGCGGCGGAGCAGCTCCACCAGACACCAGCCGGCAAGATACCCCGTACCGCCGGTCACCAGAACGGTCTCGGTCATCATGTGTGTGTTGTCAGCTCGTCGCGATCACAGGAAGGGTCAGCTTATGACGGCTCCGCACGGGTCGCGGACTCGGCTTGCCAACGTCGTAGCCGTCATGCGATGGCCACGGAACAAGGGGCTGGCATTGGCCGAACGTGTGCCGTCGGCATGCTGCACATCAACGATCAGACCTCGACAGACGAACCGATGGCACCATTTGGGTCGGCGTCGGCTGCTCCGTCCTGGGGTGTACCGACATGCGGCGGCCAGGCTGCGAACGGCTGCCCGACGGCCGCGGTGGAGGCCATCCTCACCGAAATGCACGCTGGGTCACGGTCAACCAGGAGCTTGGCTGAGTTGCTCACCACGCCGGTTTCGTACGCGTAGATCACGGCCTGCACCCGGTCGCGCAGGCCGAGTTTCATCAGCACCCGACCGACGTGTGTCTTCACGGTGGTCTCGGACACGTACAGATCGGCCGCGATCTCCGCGTTGGTCAGCCCGCGCGCCAGCAGCTGCAGGGTCTCCCGTTCCCGGGCGGTCAGCGACGCCAGCCGCTCGCGCGCACCCGCGTCGATGGCCCGTGGTCGGTCGAGGAACGACTCGATCATCCGCCGGGTCACAGTGGGCGCTAGGAGCGACTCGCCCGCGTGCACTGCCCGGATGCCGGCCACCAGCAGCTCCGGCTGCACGTCCTTGAGCAGGAAGCCGCTCGCCCCGGCCTTCAGGGCCTCGTAGACGTACTCGTCCATGTCGAAGGTTGTCAGCATTACCACGCGCGCCCCGCACGAGGCGTCGGCCATGAGCCGCCGGGTGGCTGCGATCCCGTCGACCCGGGGCATCCGCACGTCCATGAGCACGACATCTGGCCCCAGCGCCGCCACCTGGGCCACAGCCTGGTCGCCGTCCACGGCTTCACCCACCACGTGCAGGTCCGGCTCGATCTCGAGGATCATTCGGAAGCCGGCCCGTACCAGCGCCTGGTCGTCGACGATCAGCACTCCGATCGAGGCCGCCGGGCGCGCGTCAATGGCACTCATGTGGGGTCCAAGGGCAGCGTAGCGACCAGTTCGAAGCCACCCTCCGGCCTCATCCGAGCAACGAGCGAACCGCCGTAGACCGCAACCCGTTCCCGCATCCCCAGGAGCCCGTTGCCCGCCTCTGCCGTCGGAGCCGAGCCCACGGGATACTGACCGTCGTCGCGCACAGCCAGCTCGATCCGGTCCGCCCCGTAGTCGATCGCCACCTCGGCGCGCCGCGGGTTCCGCGCGTGCCGCAGGGTGTTCGTGAGCCCCTCCTGCACAAGCCGGTATGCCGTCAGGTCCAGACCCGGCGCCAGGTCACGCGCCTCCCCGGTCACCGAGAGCGCAACGGGCAGCCCGGCCGTGCGGAACTTCTCCGCCAACTGGTCCACCTGGTCGAGCCCCGGCGTCGGCTCGAGCTCGGTGCCGTCACCGGACTGTCGCAGCACACCGACCATCCGTCGCATCTCAGCGAGGGCCTCCCGTCCTACGGTCTCAACGGTTTCCAGTGCCTGCCTCTCCACCGCCTGCTCGGGCGTGAGCCGCCGACGCACCGCCGACGCCTGCACCGTCATGACGCTGACGCTGTGCCCGATCACGTCGTGCAGCTCGCGTGCGATCCGGTTCCGTTCCTCGGCGACGGCCTGTGACGCCCGCTGATCGCGATTGACGCGTCGCTGCTCGGCGTTGAGCCGGGTGACCCGGACGAGCGCTCCCAGTAGCCACGCAATGATCGACGGGGTCAGCCAGACCAACGACGACAAGCCCTCGGCGAAGGTCGTGTTCATCGGGTCGAACATCGCCCATGCCACCCAGACCACAACAGCCAGCACGAGCGCGACCCAGGAGCGTCGCAACTCCAGCCGATTGCCGACCGTGTAGGTGGCGATCAGCAGCGCAACGCTGACGCCCAACCCCTCCGGCGAGCCGACGGCAACGAACTCGACGACGCTGACGACGACCATGGCAGTGAGGCAGGCGAGCGGGCGAACCCGTCGACCCACCAGGAGGAGGGCGGTCACGGCATACAACAAGGACTGCACCCACAGCGGACCCTGGCGGTGCGTCGATCCGAGGCCCCACCACACCTCGAGCTGGCCGAGCACCCCGACCACCGCCGCCAGGGCGATGTCGAAGGCCCAGTTCCTGCGGCTCACGTCTCGACGGTACAGCTGGGCGGGCGACCTGACGTCCTCCTTGTGGAGGACAGGCCGCTCCTCTTGAGGGCTACGCGATTTCGTGCGACCGCAGGACGACCGAACCCGGCTGAGTTCCTACCGTCGAAACGAGGCCGATCGCTCGACGGCCAACCGACAGCCCCACAAGGAGCCAGCCATGGAAATCACATCATCGGTCGCCCGACGGATCAGCCAGTTCGCCTGGGTGATGGCCGCGGCCGGCACCGTGATCGGGCAGGTTCACGCCCTTGCCCGCGCTCAGGCGCACCCAGGGGACTTCGTGGAGTCACCACTGGCCCGGGTGTGGGGAGAGCCGGCCATCAAGGCTCTGAGGCCGCTGCTCGACTGGAGTGATCCGTACACGGTTTATGTCACGTATGGGAAAATCTGGCTCCCTGTGTGCCTCGCTTTCACCGCCGCGGCATACCTCGTCTACCGACGGCGCCGTCCCGTGGGGGCCGAGCAACGCCTATGGCACGTCAACCTCGCCGGCTACGCCGTGATGACCCTGTCAGTGATCGGCGACTACTTCACCCCGTGGATGGACCAGATGTTCATACTCGGCATTGGCGCCATGCTGATCATCGGATTCGGCGGGATCGCTCTCGGCATCGTGATGCTGCGCAACGGTTTCCGACCGCGCATCACCCCGATTCTGCTCATGATCTTCATCCCCTTCATGTTCGCGGTGACGGAGGTGACGTCGCTCGGCAGTGCGTTGCTTCCGCTCATGTGGGGCTGGGCCGTCGCGGCCCACGCCGTCGTATCCCATGAGCGTGAGGAAGCAGGAATTGCCTCGGCCTTAGTAGCCGGGTGACGAACGACGCGTCCCAGGTCCGCGGTGCCGTCACCACGATCTCGTCGAAGCTGAGCGCGAACGCCAGCAGCCCGCCCGCCACGACCGCCGAGCGCATGAGGGGGAACGTCACGTAGCGGAACGTCTGGCTGCCGTGAGCGCCGAGGTCGGCCGACGCCTCCTCGAGGTTGGGTGCCCAGCCGCCGCAGCCGGGCCTGCGTGTTGTTGAAGACGATGACGATGCAGAACGTCGCGTGGCCGACGATCACCGTCGCCAGGCCCAGCGTCACGCCGAGCACGGAGGTGAACGTCGCGTTGAGCGCGATGCCGGTGACGATGCCGGGCAGCGCGATCGGCAGGATGACAGCAGACGAGACGGTCTCGCGGCCGAAGAACCGGTACCGCTGCACGGCGAGCGCGGCCATCGTGCCGAGCACCAGCGCGATCGCGGTCGCGCCGAGGCCGCCTTGACCGACGGTCCAGCAGCGCGTCGCGGGCGCCCTGGCTGTGCCAGGCCGCGCTCCCACCACTGCGTCGTGAAGCCGGGGGGGCCAGGCCAACGAAGGTCCGCGAGGTGTTGAACGAGTTGATCACCACCACGGCCAGCGGCACGTAGAGGAACACCAGCACCAGCACCGTCCAGGTGCCCAGCAAGGAGCGCGCCGCGCGCGCCCGGTCGGTCATGCATCACAGGTTCTCCAGGGCGCCGGTGCGGCGCACGGCGAGCAGGTAGACGACCATGATCGACGACCGGGATCGTCGACAGCGCCGCGGCGGCGAACGGCAGGTTGTTGGCGCGTGACGTTCTGCGTAGATGACGTTGCCGAGCATCTGGTTGGCGCCGCCGACGATCTGCACCGCGATGTAGTCGCCGAGCGACAGCGAGAACGTGAAGATCGACCCGGCCGCGATCGCCGGGAACACCAGCGGCAGCACCACCCGCGCAACGTCGTGCACGCGCCCGGCGCCGAGGTCCGCCGACGCCTCGAGCAGCGAGTCGGGCAGCCGCTCGAGCCCGGCGTACACCGGCAGGATCATGTACGGCAGCCACAGGTAGGTCAGCGTGAGGACCGTGGCGGTCAGGCCGTAGCCCGGGGTGTAGCCCGAACGTCGCCCAGTCGAGCACGCCGCCGGCTCCGGCGAGAGCATCGCCCGCCAGGCGTAGGCCTTGACCAGGTAGCTGGCCCACAGCGGCGCGAGCACCGCGACCACCAGCAGCCGCCGCGCCCGCGGCGAGGCCACCTTGGCCATGAAGAACGCCAGCGGCACCGGCGAGCACGATGCAGATCACCGTGACCAGCGAGCGCGATGAGCACGGTGCGCACCGTGATGTCCGGTAGACCGCGTCGGTGAGCACCTCGGACGAAGTTGTCGAGTGGTGAACGTCGCGCACGACCGCGCCGGTGAAGGCGTTGGTGGTCCAGAACGCCGTGACCAGCAGCACCGCCAGCGAGCCGAGGTAGGCCACCACCAGCCAGCCGGCGGGATGAGCCAGCAGGCAGCGAGCCCAGGCGCCGCGATCGGAAGGCCGGCCGGACGGCGGTGCGGCGGAGCCCGGGCGACCGCCGTCCGGGCGGTCGACCGCCCGATCCGGTCAGCCCTTGATCTCGGTCCAGGCCTGGGTCCAGTCCTGGTACGTCGTGCACGTGACGTCCGTGCGCCCGTCCAGGCACTGCTCGATGGGCGTGGTCCAGTAGTGGATCTGGGCGGCGTAGTCCTCGTCGGTCGGCGTGGTAGATGTCGCAGAAGTCCTTCTGGCTGGTGTGCTCACACGCCTTGGCTTGCGCCGGCGCCTCGCCGAAGTACTCGGCCACCTGCGGCGTTGGCCTCGGGCGAGGTGATGCAGTCCATCCACTTGTAGGCATGCAGTTCGGGTGCTTCGCCTTCGACGAGACCATCCAGGTGTCCGACCAGCCGGTCGCGCCCTCCTCGGGCAGGATCGCCTTCTACCGGGACGTCGGCCTCGGCGAGGTTGGCGATGACCTGCCAGGTGGTGCCGACGGTGGAGGAGCCGGTCTTGAACGCCTGGATCTCCTTGAGGTAGTCCGACCAGTACTCGCCGATGTTCTCCCGCTGCTCCTCGAGCAGCGCGATGGCGGCATCGAACTGCTCCTGGTTGAGCGCGTACGGGTCCTTGATCCCGAGGTCGGGCTGGGTCTTCATCAGGTACAGCGCGGCGTCGGCGATGTAGATCGGCGAGTCGTAGGCCGTGACCTTGCCCTTGTACTTCGAGTTGGCGTCGTCGAACACGGCGCCCCAGGACGTGGGCGCCGGCCTTGACGGTCTCGGTGTTGTACATCAGCAGGTTGGCGCCCCAGCCGTGCGGGATGCCGTACATCTGGCCGTCGACCGAGTTCCACGGCTGGTCCTTCAGCGCGGGATAGACGTCCGCATAGCTCTTGACCAGGTCGGTGTTGACCGGCGCGACGTCGCCGGCGTCGATCAGCCGCAGCGTGGCGTCGCCGGAGGCCGACACCCCGTCGTACTGGCCGGTCCGCATCAGCTGCACCATCTCGTCGGAGGTGTTGCCGATCTTGACGTTGACCTGGCAGCCGGTCTCCTTCTCGAACGGCGTCACCCAGTCGACGGCCGGATCGGTGGAGCCGTCCTCGGCGTAGCCGGCCCAGGCGAGGATGTGACCTCGCCCTCGCCGTCGCCGAGCTTGGCATCGGGGCGTCGGTTCGGCCGAACGCCGCCCTCCTCGCCGGACGCGGACGCGCCGAGCGACGATCCGCGCCGACGCGGGCCGCACGCCGGCGACGGCGAGCCAGCGCGGCGCAGGGCGGCGGAGCGGAGGATGGTTGTGCGCGCATGGTGCTGCTCCTCCTGTCATGGCTGGTGTGGGTCGAGAGGGGCTCATGGTGAAGACGGCTTTCTCGGTCGCCAGGCCACCGGACGCCAGATCGGGGGGCGATGACGTGGTGCAGGTCCCAGTCGGCAGCTCACGTGCTGGCGGTTCAGGGTGGCGGCGGTGAGCGTTCGACCAGGCAATCGAGGCGAGCCGGCGTCGAGGTCGACGACGTAGCGGGTGACCGGCGCCGGCGTAGATGACCTCGGACACCGTGCCGTCGACGCGCGCTCGGCGCCGTCGGCCGACCGGCTCGGTCCGGCGGACACGCGGATGCGTCTCCGGCCGGATGACGAACGTGCCGGCCCGGCCGAGGACGGTCTCCGCGGCGGCGCCGTCGAGCACGTTGGAGGTGCCGACGAAGTCGGCGACGAAGCGGTTGGCCGGATTCTCGTAGACGTCACGCGGCGTGCCGACCTGCTCGATGCGGCCCTGGTTGAAGACGGCGAGTCGGTCGCACAGCGTCAGCGCCTCGTCCTGGTCGTGGGTGACGAAGACGAAGGTGATGCCGACCTCGCGCTGGATCGCCTTGAGCTCGACCTGCATCTGCTCGCGCAGCTTGAGGTCGAGCGCGCCGAGCGGCTCGTCGAGCAGCAGCACCCTCGGCCGGTTGACGAGCGCGCGGGCCAGCGCGACGCGCTGGCGCTGGCCGCCGGAGAGCTGCGCCGGCCGGCGGTCGCCGAAGTCCTGGCCGAGCCGCACCATGTCCAGCGCCTCCAGCGCGCGCCGCGCGGCGCTCGGCTGCTTGCCGACCTTCTTGACCCGCAGCCCGTACTCGACGTTCTCGAGCACGTTCATGTGCGGGAACAGCGCGTAGTCCTGGAAGACGGTGTTGACCCAAGGCCCGGCCGGACGCGATCGTGCACCAGATGACCGCGATTTCCGTGGCACACGCCGGCAAACCCGATATGAAGCACATGGATCGGTGGTTCGCCGGCACCAACCGGCTGCGCACCGAGGGGACCGACCACCTGCTGGCCGCCGCCGAGGCGACCGGCGTATCCCACGTCGTCGCGCAGAGCTACGCCAGCTGGAACGGCATCCGCAGGGGCGGCTGGGTGAAGACCGAGGAGGATCCGCTGGACCCGGAAGACGGGGACGGCAGCGCACCCGGTGATGGAGGCGATCCGCTACCTCGAGGACGTGGTCGTCAAGGCCGGCGGCGCGGTGCTGCGCTACGGCGGGCTTCTACGGTCCGGGCGCCACCGACGACCAGGTCGAGCTCGTGCGCAAGCGGCAGTTCCCGCTTGTCGGGGGTGGCACCGGCTACAGCTCGTGGGTGCACCTCGACGACGCGGCGAGCGCGACCGTGCTGGCCGTGGAGCAGAAGGCGAAGGGCGTCTTCAACATCGTCGACGACGAACCGGCCCCGGCCAGCGAGTGGCTGCCCTACCTGGCCGCGTGTGCGGGGGCAAAGCGGCCGATGCGGGTGCCCACGTGGCTGGCCCGGCTGCTGGCCGGCGAGCAGGCGGTGGTCATGATGACGCAGGGGCGCGGCTTCTCCAACGCCAAGGCCAAGCGCGAGCTCGGCTGGGAGCTGCGCTACCCGTCGTGGCGGCAGGGCTTCAAGGCCGAGCTGGCGTGACCCGGACGGAGGAGTTCCAGGAGCTGCGGCCGCTGCTGTTCTCGATCGCCTACCGGATTCTCGGCAGCGTGAGCGAGGCCGAGGACGCCGTCCAGGAGACCTGGCTGCGCTACGAGGCCTCAGCGACTCAGCCGAGATCAATCAAGGCCTTCCTGTCGGCCGTGGTCACGCGGATCTCGATCGACGTGCTGCGCTCGGCGCGGGTCCGGCGGGAGGCGTACGTCGGGCCGTGGTTCCCCGAGCCGCTGCTCACCGACCCCTACGAGGATCCGGAACGCTCGGCGGAGCTGGCCGACTCGGTGTCGATGGCGGCGCTGCTGCTGCTCGAGCGGCTCAGCCCGCTGGAGCGGGCGGTCTTCGTGCTGCGGGAGGTGTTCGGGTTCGGCTTCCCCGAGGTCGCGGCGGCCGTGGGGCGGTCGGAGGCGGCGTGCCGCCAGCTTGCGGTGCGGGCGCGCCGCCACATGGACGCGGGCCGGCCCCGGTTCGAGGCCGACCGCAAGGAACGGGAGGAACTCGCCGAGCGATTCTTCGACGCCTTCAGGGAAGGCGACGTCGACGGGCTACGGGAGCTCCTCGCCGCCGACGTTCAGTGGATCGGCGACGGCGGCGGCAAGGCCCCGCAGTGGGCCAGAGGCATCATCGGCGCCGACAACGTGGCCCGGGTACTTGCCGCGATCGTCCCGCCGTTCGTACGGATCGGCGTCGTCGTGGAGCCGCACGAGGTGAACGGCCAGCCCGGCGCGATCTTCCGCGACCGGGACGGCAAGGTCGTCAACACCTGGACGTTCGACATACTCGACGGGCGGATCCAGACGATCCGCTCGGTGATCAACCCCGACAAGCTCGGGCACGTCGGTCCGGTGGCCGACGCCTGGGCGGTCCTCCGCGAGGCGAACCAGGCCCGCCGGTCCACAGATTGACCAGAAGAGCTGACTGCGCTCCAGACCACGCGTGCTCCGGCGCAGGAAGGCATCGGGCGGTCCCCCGCGGTGCGGGGTCTGGCTGCGCGGGTGCCTCGTTTGGCTCCGTGGTCTCAAACGGCGGGTCGTTGGATGAGGGTTCAGTGGGAGAAGATGGCGGCCATGGCCGTCATCTGTATTACGGGTTCCTCCGACGGCATCGGCCTCGCAACGGCGCGGGTCCTGGTCGCTGACGGCCATCGGGTGCTGATCCATGCGCGCAGTCGGGATCGGGGCCGTCCAGTTCTCGAGCAGCTCGGCGGCGAGACGACGCTAGTCACGGGGGACCTGGCCCAACTTGATGAGGTGCACCGGCTCGCCGACCAGATCCACGCGAACGGCCCGGTCGACGCGCTCGTCCACAACGCCGGCGTCTGGGTGCGCGGGAACACGCCGCGGACGACCGCCGATGGGCTCGAGACCACCTTCGCCGTGAACGTCTTGGCCCCTCACCTCTTGACTCAGCCTGCTGGCGGCGGAGCTGCAGGGTCGCCTGCTTTGGCTCGGCTCGGGCATGGCGAACTTCGGCCGACCTGACCCTGCCACCCTGGGCCGGCCGCAGCAGCCGAGCCAGGCGTATTCGGACAGCAAGGCCTGTGACGTCGCCCTGGCGCTGGCCTGGGGCCGGCGGCTCCCGAGGGTAGCCTCGGCCGCGGTCGACCCGGGCTGGGTCAAGACCAAACTGGCCAGCGCCGGCGCTCCCGGTGATGTCACATCGTCCGCGGACACCCTCGCCTACTGCTGCACCGAGGCCGATCTGGCCTCCGCCCCGTACTGGAAGGACCGGGCGCCGACGTCAGTTCCGCGACACCTGCAGAACGAGGCGCTGCAAGACGCGCTCGCCTCGGCCTGCGACCGGTTGGCGAGGATCGACTGACCATTTCGAACACCGACCAGACCGATACCCGAATGGCGTTGCGGCATTCGTGGGCCCATGGTCAGGAAGCAGTCTCAATTCTTTTCTATGTATCGGGACGTTTGTAAGCAGACCGGCTAACGGTGGTGGGAGGGCACCTCTCCTGACGCGTTCGGACCTGCCCTCGTACGTTCGCCTGCATTAGCTGGGTCCGCTGCTCACCAGGCCGGTTTCGTACGCGTAGATCACCGCCTGCACTCGATCGCGCAGGCCGAGCTTCATCAGCACCCGACCGACGTGTGTCTTCACGGTGGTCTCGGACACATACAGATCGACCGCGATCTCCGCATTGGTCAGCCCGCGCGCCAGCAGCTGCAGTGTCTCCCGTTCCCGGGGGGTCAGCGATGCGAGCCGCTTGCGCGCATCCGCGTCCACAGCCCGTGGCCGGTCGAGGAACGACTCGATCATTCGCCGGGTCACAGTGGGCGCGAGGAGCGATTCGCCTGCATGTACTGCGCGGATGCCGGCCACCAGCAGCTCCGGCTGCACGTCCTTGAGCAGGAACCCACTCGCCCCAGGCCCCTTCAGGGCATCGTAGACGTACTCATCCATGTCGAAGGTCGTCAGCATCACCACGCGCGCACCGCACAAGGCGTCGGCCATGATCCGCCGGGTGGCCGCGATCCCGTCGGTTCCGGGGCATCCGTACGTCCATGAGCACGACATCTGGCCCCAGTTCCGCCACCTGGGCCACAGCTTGGTCGCCATCCACGGCTTCACCCACCTCACGTGCAGGTCCGGCTCGATCTCCAAGATCATTCGGAAGCCGGTGCGCACCAGCGCTTGGTCGTCGACGATCAGCACTCCGATGGAGGTCTCCGAGCCCGCCTCAACGGCATTCATGTCTGGTCCAAGGGCAGCGTCGCGACCATCTCGAAGCCGCCCTCCGGCCTCGCCCGAGCAACGAGCGAACCGCCGTAGACCGCGACGCGTTCCCGCATCCCCAGGAGCCCGTTGCCTGCCTCGGCCGTCGCAGCCGAGCCCACGGGATACTGACCGTCGTCGCGTACAGCCAGCTCGATCCGGTCCTCGCCGTAATCGATCGCCACCTCGGCGCCCCCTGGATTCCGCGCATGCCGCAAGGTGTTCGTGAGCCCCTCTTGCACAATCCGGTACGCCGTGAGGTCCAGACCTGGTGCCAGGTCGCGCGCCTCCCCGGTCACCGAGAGCGCAACGGGCAGCCCGGCCGTACGGAACTTCTCCGCCAACTGGTCCACCTGGTCCAGCCCCGGCGTCGGCTCGAGCTCGGTGCCGTCACCGGACTCGCGCAGCACACCGACCATCCGTCGCATTTCGGCGAGGGCCTCCCGTCCGACAGTCTCAACGGTTTCCAGTGCCTGCCTCTCCACAGCCTGATCGGGCGTGAGCCGGCGGCGCACCGCCGACGCCTGCACAGTCATGACGCTGACGCTGTGCCCGATTACGTCGTGCAGCTCGCGGGCGATCCGGTTGCGTTCCTCGGCCAGGGCCTGTGACGCGCGCTGCTCGCGGTTGACGCGCCGCTGCTCAGCGTTGAGCCGGCTGACCCGCACGAGCGCGCCAAGGAGCCACGCGATGATCGACGGGGTCAGCCAGACCAGCGACGACAACCCCTCGCCGAAGGTCGTGTTCATCGGGTCGAACGCCGCCCATGCCACCCAGACCACGCCAGCCAGCACGAGGGCGACCCAGGAGCGTCGCCACTCCAGCCGATTGCCAACCGTGTACGTAGCGATCAGCAACGCAACGCTGACGCCGAACCCCTCCGGCGAGCCGACGGCAACGAACTCGACGACGCTTACGACGACCATGGCAGTGAGGCAGGCGAGGGGGCGAACCCGTCGAACCACAAGCAGGAGGGCGGTCACGGCGTACAACAAGGACTGCACCCATAGCGGCCCCTGGCGGTGCGTCGATCCGATGCCCCACCACACCTCGAGCTGGCCGAGCACCCCGACCACCGCCGCCAGGGCGATGTCGAAGGCCCAGTTCCTGCGGCTCACGTCACGACGGTACTGCTG
>CALNYW010000005.1:35000-760240 GCA_942490985.1 uncultured Gammaproteobacteria bacterium | reverse complement strand
GCGTGCTCACCGGCTCGTCACCATCGACGATGCCATCGGTCACCGCATCCACCGTGATCGTCAGCGTCGAGCTGTCCGTATCGCTCGGATCGTTGTCATCCACGATCACGTAGCTGATCGGCGGCACCGCGCCGTTGTAGTTCGGCGCCGGCGTAAAGGCATAGCTGCCATCCGCGTTCACGGTCAGCTCGCCGATCGCATTGCTGCCATCGGTGATCAGGGTCGCCGTGCCCAGCGTCAGCGTATCCGGGTTGCCGTCACCATCCGTATCGACCGTGGCACTGCTGATCGAGTGCGAGCTGCTGTCCGCATCCGTCAGGTTCGCAAACAGGTCGCCACTGATCGGGGTATCTTCCGGCGTGCTCACCGGCTCGTCACCATCGACGATGCCATCGGTCACCGCATCCACCGTGATCGTCAGCGTCGAGCTGTCCGTATCGCTCGGATCGTTGTCATCCACGATCACGTAGCTGATCGGCGGCACCGCGCCGTTGTAGTTCGGCGCCGGCGTAAAGGCATAGCTGCCATCCGCGTTCACGGTCAGCTCGCCGATCGCATTGCTGCCATCGGTGATCGGGGTCGCCGTGCCCAGCGTCAGCGTATCCGGGTTGCCGTCACCATCCGTATCGACCGTGGCACTGCTGATCGAGTGCGAGCTGCTGTCCGCATCCGTCAGGTTCGCAAACAGGTCGCCACTGATCCGGGTATCTTCCGGCGTGCTCACCGGCTCGTCACCATCGACGATGCCATCGGTCACCGCATCCACCGTGATCGTCAGCGTCGAGCTGTCCGTATCGCTCGGATCGTTGTCATCCACGATCACGTAGCTGATCGGCGGCACCGCGCCGTTGTAGTTCGGCGCCGGCGTAAAGGCATAGCTGCCATCCGCGTTCACGGTCAGCTCGCCGATCGCATTGCTGCCATCGGTGATCGGGGTCGCCGTGCCCAGCGTCAGCGTATCCGGGTTGCCGTCACCATCCGTATCGACCGTGGCACTGCTGATCGAGTGCGAGCTGCTGTCCGCATCCGTCAGGTTCGCAAACAGGTCGCCACTGATCGGGGTATCTTCCGGCGTGCTCACCGGCTCGTCACCATCGACGATGCCATCGGTCACCGCATCCACCGTGATCGTCAGCGTCGAGCTGTCCGTATCGCTCGGATCGTTGTCATCCACGATCACGTAGCTGATCGGCGGCACCGCGCCGTTGTAGTTCGGCGCCGGCGTAAAGGCATAGCTGCCATCCGCGTTCACGGTCAGCTCGCCGATCGCATTGCTGCCATCGGTGATCGGGGTCGCCGTGCCCAGCGTCAGCGTATCCGGGTTGCCGTCACCATCCGTATCGACCGTGGCACTGCTGATCGAGTGCGAGCTGCTGTCCGCATCCGTCAGGTTCGCAAACAGGTCGCCACTGATCGGGGTATCTTCCGGCGTGCTCACCGGCTCGTCACCATCGACGATGCCATCGGTCACCGCATCCACCGTGATCGTCAGCGTCGAGCTGTCCGTATCGCTCGGATCGTTGTCATCCACGATCACGTAGCTGATCGGCGGCACCGCGCCGTTGTAGTTCGGCGCCGGCGTAAAGGCATAGCTGCCATCCGCGTTCACGGTCAGCTCGCCGATCGCATTGCTGCCATCGGTGATCGGGGTCGCCGTGCCCAGCGTCAGCGTATCCGGGTTGCCGTCACCATCCGTATCGACCGTGGCACTGCTGATCGAGTGCGAGCTGCTGTCCGCATCCGTCAGGTTCGCAAACAGGTCGCCACTGATCGGGGTATCTTCCGGCGTGCTCACCGGCTCGTCACCATCGACGATGCCATCGGTCACCGCATCCACCGTGATCGTCAGCGTCGAGCTGTCCGTATCGCTCGGATCGTTGTCATCCACGATCACGTAGCTGATCGGCGGCACCGCGCCGTTGTAGTTCGGCGCCGGCGTAAAGGCATAGCTGCCATCCGCGTTCACGGTCAGCTCGCCGATCGCATTGCTGCCATCGGTGTTCGGGGTCGCCGTGCCCAGCGTCAGCGTATCCGGGTTGCCGTCACCATCCGTATCGACCGTGGCACTGCTGATCGAGTGCGAGCTGCTGTCCGCATCCGTCAGGTTCGCAAACAGGTCGCCACTGATCGGGGTATCTTCCGGCGTGCTCACCGGCTCGTCACCATCGACGATGCCATCGGTCACCGCATCCACCGTGATCGTCAGCGTCGAGCTGTCCGTATCGCTCGGATCGTTGTCATCCACGATCACGTAGCTGATCGGCGGCACCGCGCCGTTGTAGTTCGGCGCCGGCGTAAAGGCATAGCTGCCATCCGCGTTCACGGTCAGCTCGCCGATCGCATTGCTGCCATCGGTGATCGGGGTCGCCGTGCCCAGCGTCAGCGTATCCGGGTTGCCGTCACCATCCGTATCGACCGTGGCACTGCTGATCGAGTGCGAGCTGCTGTCCGCATCCGTCAGGTTCGCAAACAGGTCGCCACTGATCGGGGTATCTTCCGGCGTGCTCACCGGCTCGTCACCATCGACGATGCCATCGGTCACCGCATCCACCGTGATCGTCAGCGTCGAGCTGTCCGTATCGCTCGGATCGTTGTCATCCACGATCACGTAGCTGATCGGCGGCACCGCGCCGTTGTAGTTCGGCGCCGGCGTAAAGGCATAGCTGCCATCCGCGTTCACGGTCAGCTCGCCGATCGCATTGCTGCCATCGGTGATCGGGGTCGCCGTGCCCAGCGTCAGCGTATCCGGGTTGCCGTCACCATCCGTATCGACCGTGGCACTGCTGATCGAGTGCGAGCTGCTGTCCGCATCCGTCAGGTTCGCAAACAGGTCGCCACTGATCGGGGTATCTTCCGGCGTGCTCACCGGCTCGTCACCATCGACGATGCCATCGGTCACCGCATCCACCGTGATCGTCAGCGTCGAGCTGTCCGTATCGCTCGGATCGTTGTCATCCACGATCACGTAGCTGATCGGCGGCACCGCGCCGTTGTAGTTCGGCGCCGGCGTAAAGGCATAGCTGCCATCCGCGTTCACGGTCAGCTCGCCGATCGCATTGCTGCCATCGGTGATCGGGGTCGCCGTGCCCAGCGTCAGCGTATCCGGGTTGCCGTCACCATCCGTATCGACCGTGGCACTGCTGATCGAGTGCGAGCTGCTGTCCGCATCCGTCAGGTTCGCAAACAGGTCGCCACTGATCGGGGTATCTTCCGGCGTGCTCACCGGCTCGTCACCATCGACGATGCCATCGGTCACCGCATCCACCGTGATCGTCAGCGTCGAGCTGTCCGTATCGCTCGGATCGTTGTCATCCACGATCACGTAGCTGATCGGCGGCACCGCGCCGTTGTAGTTCGGCGCCGGCGTAAAGGCATAGCTGCCATCCGCGTTCACGGTCAGCTCGCCGATCGCATTGCTGCCATCGGTGATCGGGGTCGCCGTGCCCAGCGTCAGCGTATCCGGGTTGCCGTCACCATCCGTATCGACCGTGGCACTGCTGATCGAGTGCGAGCTGCTGTCCGCATCCGTCAGGTTCGCAAACAGGTCGCCACTGATCGGGGTATCTTCCGGCGTGCTCACCGGCTCGTCACCATCGACGATGCCATCGGTCACCGCATCCACCGTGATCGTCAGCGTCGAGCTGTCCGTATCGCTCGGATCGTTGTCATCCACGATCACGTAGCTGATCGGCGGCACCGCGCCGTTGTAGTTCGGCGCCGGCGTAAAGGCATAGCTGCCATCCGCGTTCACGGTCAGCTCGCCGATCGCATTGCTGCCATCGGTGATCGGGGTCGCCGTGCCCAGCGTCAGCGTATCCGGGTTGCCGTCACCATCCGTATCGACCGTGGCACTGCTGATCGAGTGCGAGCTGCTGTCCGCATCCGTCAGGTTCGCAAACAGGTCGCCACTGATCGGGGTATCTTCCGGCGTGCTCACCGGCTCGTCACCATCGACGATGCCATCGGTCACCGCATCCACCGTGATCGTCAGCGTCGAGCTGTCCGTATCGCTCGGATCGTTGTCATCCACGATCACGTAGCTGATCGGCGGCACCGCGCCGTTGTAGTTCGGCGCCGGCGTAAAGGCATAGCTGCCATCCGCGTTCACGGTCAGCTCGCCGATCGCATTGCTGCCATCGGTGATCGGGGTCGCCGTGCCCAGCGTCAGCGTATCCGGGTTGCCGTCACCATCCGTATCGACCGTGGCACTGCTGATCGAGTGCGAGCTGCTGTCCGCATCCGTCAGGTTCGCAAACAGGTCGCCACTGATCGGGGTATCTTCCGGCGTGCTCACCGGCTCGTCACCATCGACGATGCCATCGGTCACCGCATCCACCGTGATCGTCAGCGTCGAGCTGTCCGTATCGCTCGGATCGTTGTCATCCACGATCACGTAGCTGATCGGCGGCACCGCGCCGTTGTAGTTCGGCGCCGGCGTAAAGGCATAGCTGCCATCCGCGTTCACGGTCAGCTCGCCGATCGCATTGCTGCCATCGGTGATCGGGGTCGCCGTGCCCAGCGTCAGCGTATCCGGGTTGCCGTCACCATCCGTATCGACCGTGGCACTGCTGATCGAGTGCGAGCTGCTGTCCGCATCCGTCAGGTTCGCAAACAGGTCGCCACTGATCGGGGTATCTTCCGGCGTGCTCACCGGCTCGTCACCATCGACGATGCCATCGGTCACCGCATCCACCGTGATCGTCAGCGTCGAGCTGTCCGTATCGCTCGGATCGTTGTCATCCACGATCACGTAGCTGATCGGCGGCACCGCGCCGTTGTAGTTCGGCGCCGGCGTAAAGGCATAGCTGCCATCCGCGTTCACGGTCAGCTCGCCGATCGCATTGCTGCCATCGGTGATCGGGGTCGCCGTGCCCAGCGTCAGCGTATCCGGGTTGCCGTCACCATCCGTATCGACCGTGGCACTGCTGATCGAGTGCGAGCTGCTGTCCGCATCCGTCAGGTTCGCAAACAGGTCGCCACTGATCGGGGTATCTTCCGGCGTGCTCACCGGCTCGTCACCATCGACGATGCCATCGGTCACCGCATCCACCGTGATCGTCAGCGTCGAGCTGTCCGTATCGCTCGGATCGTTGTCATCCACGATCACGTAGCTGATCGGCGGCACCGCGCCGTTGTAGTTCGGCGCCGGCGTAAAGGCATAGCTGCCATCCGCGTTCACGGTCAGCTCGCCGATCGCATTGCTGCCATCGGTGATCGGGGTCGCCGTGCCCAGCGTCAGCGTATCCGGGTTGCCGTCACCATCCGTATCGACCGTGGCACTGCTGATCGAGTGCGAGCTGCTGTCCGCATCCGTCAGGTTCGCAAACAGGTCGCCACTGATCGGGGTATCTTCCGGCGTGCTCACCGGCTCGTCACCATCGACGATGCCATCGGTCACCGCATCCACCGTGATCGTCAGCGTCGAGCTGTCCGTATCGCTCGGATCGTTGTCATCCACGATCACGTAGCTGATCGGCGGCACCGCGCCGTTGTAGTTCGGCGCCGGCGTAAAGGCATAGCTGCCATCCGCGTTCACGGTCAGCTCGCCGATCGCATTGCTGCCATCGGTGATCGGGGTCGCCGTGCCCAGCGTCAGCGTATCCGGGTTGCCGTCACCATCCGTATCGACCGTGGCACTGCTGATCGAGTGCGAGCTGCTGTCCGCATCCGTCAGGTTCGCAAACAGGTCGCCACTGATCGGGGTATCTTCCGGCGTGCTCACCGGCTCGTCACCATCGACGATGCCATCGGTCACCGCATCCACCGTGATCGTCAGCGTCGAGCTGTCCGTATCGCTCGGATCGTTGTCATCCACGATCACGTAGCTGATCGGCGGCACCGCGCCGTTGTAGTTCGGCGCCGGCGTAAAGGCATAGCTGCCATCCGCGTTCACGGTCAGCTCGCCGATCGCATTGCTGCCATCGGTGATCGGGGTCGCCGTGCCCAGCGTCAGCGTATCCGGGTTGCCGTCACCATCCGTATCGACCGTGGCACTGCTGATCGAGTGCGAGCTGCTGTCCGCATCCGTCAGGTTCGCAAACAGGTCGCCACTGATCGGGGTATCTTCCGGCGTGCTCACCGGCTCGTCACCATCGACGATGCCATCGGTCACCGCATCCACCGTGATCGTCAGCGTCGAGCTGTCCGTATCGCTCGGATCGTTGTCATCCACGATCACGTAGCTGATCGGCGGCACCGCGCCGTTGTAGTTCGGCGCCGGCGTAAAGGCATAGCTGCCATCCGCGTTCACGGTCAGCTCGCCGATCGCATTGCTGCCATCGGTGATCGGGGTCGCCGTGCCCAGCGTCAGCGTATCCGGGTTGCCGTCACCATCCGTATCGACCGTGGCACTGCTGATCGAGTGCGAGCTGCTGTCCGCATCCGTCAGGTTCGCAAACAGGTCGCCACTGATCGGGGTATCTTCCGGCGTGCTCACCGGCTCGTCACCATCGACGATGCCATCGGTCACCGCATCCACCGTGATCGTCAGCGTCGAGCTGTCCGTATCGCTCGGATCGTTGTCATCCACGATCACGTAGCTGATCGGCGGCACCGCGCCGTTGTAGTTCGGCGCCGGCGTAAAGGCATAGCTGCCATCCGCGTTCACGGTCAGCTCGCCGATCGCATTGCTGCCATCGGTGATCGGGGTCGCCGTGCCCAGCGTCAGCGTATCCGGGTTGCCGTCACCATCCGTATCGACCGTGGCACTGCTGATCGAGTGCGAGCTGCTGTCCGCATCCGTCAGGTTCGCAAACAGGTCGCCACTGATCGGGGTATCTTCCGGCGTGCTCACCGGCTCGTCACCATCGACGATGCCATCGGTCACCGCATCCACCGTGATCGTCAGCGTCGAGCTGTCCGTATCGCTCGGATCGTTGTCATCCACGATCACGTAGCTGATCGGCGGCACCGCGCCGTTGTAGTTCGGCGCCGGCGTAAAGGCATAGCTGCCATCCGCGTTCACGGTCAGCTCGCCGATCGCATTGCTGCCATCGGTGATCGGGGTCGCCGTGCCCAGCGTCAGCGTATCCGGGTTGCCGTCACCATCCGTATCGACCGTGGCACTGCTGATCGAGTGCGAGCTGCTGTCCGCATCCGTCAGGTTCGCAAACAGGTCGCCACTGATCGGGGTATCTTCCGGCGTGCTCACCGGCTCGTCACCATCGACGATGCCATCGGTCACCGCATCCACCGTGATCGTCAGCGTCGAGCTGTCCGTATCGCTCGGATCGTTGTCATCCACGATCACGTAGCTGATCGGCGGCACCGCGCCGTTGTAGTTCGGCGCCGGCGTAAAGGCATAGCTGCCATCCGCGTTCACGGTCAGCTCGCCGATCGCATTGCTGCCATCGGTGATCGGGGTCGCCGTGCCCAGCGTCAGCGTATCCGGGTTGCCGTCACCATCCGTATCGACCGTGGCACTGCTGATCGAGTGCGAGCTGCTGTCCGCATCCGTCAGGTTCGCAAACAGGTCGCCACTGATCGGGGTATCTTCCGGCGTGCTCACCGGCTCGTCACCATCGACGATGCCATCGGTCACCGCATCCACCGTGATCGTCAGCGTCGAGCTGTCCGTATCGCTCGGATCGTTGTCATCCACGATCACGTAGCTGATCGGCGGCACCGCGCCGTTGTAGTTCGGCGCCGGCGTAAAGGCATAGCTGCCATCCGCGTTCACGGTCAGCTCGCCGATCGCATTGCTGCCATCGGTGATCGGGGTCGCCGTGCCCAGCGTCAGCGTATCCGGGTTGCCGTCACCATCCGTATCGACCGTGGCACTGCTGATCGAGTGCGAGCTGCTGTCCGCATCCGTCAGGTTCGCAAACAGGTCGCCACTGATCGGGGTATCTTCCGGCGTGCTCACCGGCTCGTCACCATCGACGATGCCATCGGTCACCGCATCCACCGTGATCGTCAGCGTCGAGCTGTCCGTATCGCTCGGATCGTTGTCATCCACGATCACGTAGCTGATCGGCGGCACCGCGCCGTTGTAGTTCGGCGCCGGCGTAAAGGCATAGCTGCCATCCGCGTTCACGGTCAGCTCGCCGATCGCATTGCTGCCATCGGTGATCGGGGTCGCCGTGCCCAGCGTCAGCGTATCCGGGTTGCCGTCACCATCCGTATCGACCGTGGCACTGCTGATCGAGTGCGAGCTGCTGTCCGCATCCGTCAGGTTCGCAAACAGGTCGCCACTGATCGGGGTATCTTCCGGCGTGCTCACCGGCTCGTCACCATCGACGATGCCATCGGTCACCGCATCCACCGTGATCGTCAGCGTCGAGCTGTCCGTATCGCTCGGATCGTTGTCATCCACGATCACGTAGCTGATCGGCGGCACCGCGCCGTTGTAGTTCGGCGCCGGCGTAAAGGCATAGCTGCCATCCGCGTTCACGGTCAGCTCGCCGATCGCATTGCTGCCATCGGTGATCGGGGTCGCCGTGCCCAGCGTCAGCGTATCCGGGTTGCCGTCACCATCCGTATCGACCGTGGCACTGCTGATCGAGTGCGAGCTGCTGTCCGCATCCGTCAGGTTCGCAAACAGGTCGCCACTGATCGGGGTATCTTCCGGCGTGCTCACCGGCTCGTCACCATCGACGATGCCATCGGTCACCGCATCCACCGTGATCGTCAGCGTCGAGCTGTCCGTATCGCTCGGATCGTTGTCATCCACGATCACGTAGCTGATCGGCGGCACCGCGCCGTTGTAGTTCGGCGCCGGCGTAAAGGCATAGCTGCCATCCGCGTTCACGGTCAGCTCGCCGATCGCATTGCTGCCATCGGTGATCGGGGTCGCCGTGCCCAGCGTCAGCGTATCCGGGTTGCCGTCACCATCCGTATCGACCGTGGCACTGCTGATCGAGTGCGAGCTGCTGTCCGCATCCGTCAGGTTCGCAAACAGGTCGCCACTGATCGGGGTATCTTCCGGCGTGCTCACCGGCTCGTCACCATCGACGATGCCATCGGTCACCGCATCCACCGTGATCGTCAGCGTCGAGCTGTCCGTATCGCTCGGATCGTTGTCATCCACGATCACGTAGCTGATCGGCGGCACCGCGCCGTTGTAGTTCGGCGCCGGCGTAAAGGCATAGCTGCCATCCGCGTTCACGGTCAGCTCGCCGATCGCATTGCTGCCATCGGTGATCGGGGTCGCCGTGCCCAGCGTCAGCGTATCCGGGTTGCCGTCACCATCCGTATCGACCGTGGCACTGCTGATCGAGTGCGAGCTGCTGTCCGCATCCGTCAGGTTCGCAAACAGGTCGCCACTGATCGGGGTATCTTCCGGCGTGCTCACCGGCTCGTCACCATCGACGATGCCATCGGTCACCGCATCCACCGTGATCGTCAGCGTCGAGCTGTCCGTATCGCTCGGATCGTTGTCATCCACGATCACGTAGCTGATCGGCGGCACCGCGCCGTTGTAGTTCGGCGCCGGCGTAAAGGCATAGCTGCCATCCGCGTTCACGGTCAGCTCGCCGATCGCATTGCTGCCATCGGTGATCGGGGTCGCCGTGCCCAGCGTCAGCGTATCCGGGTTGCCGTCACCATCCGTATCGACCGTGGCACTGCTGATCGAGTGCGAGCTGCTGTCCGCATCCGTCAGGTTCGCAAACAGGTCGCCACTGATCGGGGTATCTTCCGGCGTGCTCACCGGCTCGTCACCATCGACGATGCCATCGGTCACCGCATCCACCGTGATCGTCAGCGTCGAGCTGTCCGTATCGCTCGGATCGTTGTCATCCACGATCACGTAGCTGATCGGCGGCACCGCGCCGTTGTAGTTCGGCGCCGGCGTAAAGGCATAGCTGCCATCCGCGTTCACGGTCAGCTCGCCGATCGCATTGCTGCCATCGGTGATCGGGGTCGCCGTGCCCAGCGTCAGCGTATCCGGGTTGCCGTCACCATCCGTATCGACCGTGGCACTGCTGATCGAGTGCGAGCTGCTGTCCGCATCCGTCAGGTTCGCAAACAGGTCGCCACTGATCGGGGTATCTTCCGGCGTGCTCACCGGCTCGTCACCATCGACGATGCCATCGGTCACCGCATCCACCGTGATCGTCAGCGTCGAGCTGTCCGTATCGCTCGGATCGTTGTCATCCACGATCACGTAGCTGATCGGCGGCACCGCGCCGTTGTAGTTCGGCGCCGGCGTAAAGGCATAGCTGCCATCCGCGTTCACGGTCAGCTCGCCGATCGCATTGCTGCCATCGGTGATCGGGGTCGCCGTGCCCAGCGTCAGCGTATCCGGGTTGCCGTCACCATCCGTATCGACCGTGGCACTGCTGATCGAGTGCGAGCTGCTGTCCGCATCCGTCAGGTTCGCAAACAGGTCGCCACTGATCGGGGTATCTTCCGGCGTGCTCACCGGCTCGTCACCATCGACGATGCCATCGGTCACCGCATCCACCGTGATCGTCAGCGTCGAGCTGTCCGTATCGCTCGGATCGTTGTCATCCACGATCACGTAGCTGATCGGCGGCACCGCGCCGTTGTAGTTCGGCGCCGGCGTAAAGGCATAGCTGCCATCCGCGTTCACGGTCAGCTCGCCGATCGCATTGCTGCCATCGGTGATCGGGGTCGCCGTGCCCAGCGTCAGCGTATCCGGGTTGCCGTCACCATCCGTATCGACCGTGGCACTGCTGATCGAGTGCGAGCTGCTGTCCGCATCCGTCAGGTTCGCAAACAGGTCGCCACTGATCGGGGTATCTTCCGGCGTGCTCACCGGCTCGTCACCATCGACGATGCCATCGGTCACCGCATCCACCGTGATCGTCAGCGTCGAGCTGTCCGTATCGCTCGGATCGTTGTCATCCACGATCACGTAGCTGATCGGCGGCACCGCGCCGTTGTAGTTCGGCGCCGGCGTAAAGGCATAGCTGCCATCCGCGTTCACGGTCAGCTCGCCGATCGCATTGCTGCCATCGGTGATCGGGGTCGCCGTGCCCAGCGTCAGCGTATCCGGGTTGCCGTCACCATCCGTATCGACCGTGGCACTGCTGATCGAGTGCGAGCTGCTGTCCGCATCCGTCAGGTTCGCAAACAGGTCGCCACTGATCGGGGTATCTTCCGGCGTGCTCACCGGCTCGTCACCATCGACGATGCCATCGGTCACCGCATCCACCGTGATCGTCAGCGTCGAGCTGTCCGTATCGCTCGGATCGTTGTCATCCACGATCACGTAGCTGATCGGCGGCACCGCGCCGTTGTAGTTCGGCGCCGGCGTAAAGGCATAGCTGCCATCCGCGTTCACGGTCAGCTCGCCGATCGCATTGCTGCCATCGGTGATCGGGGTCGCCGTGCCCAGCGTCAGCGTATCCGGGTTGCCGTCACCATCCGTATCGACCGTGGCACTGCTGATCGAGTGCGAGCTGCTGTCCGCATCCGTCAGGTTCGCAAACAGGTCGCCACTGATCGGGGTATCTTCCGGCGTGCTCACCGGCTCGTCACCATCGACGATGCCATCGGTCACCGCATCCACGTTCACCGTCACGGTCGCCGTGTCGCTACCGCCATTGCCGTCGCTGATGGTGTAGTCGAAGCTCGCCACACCGTTGTAGTTCGGCGCCGGCGTGAAGGTCACTTCACCGCTGACCGCATCGAAGCTCACCGTGCCGTTGCTCGGACTGCTCACGCCGCTAATCGTCAGCGTGTCCATATCCAGGTCGGTGTCGTTCGGATCGACGATGTCGACCGCCGTCAGCGTCAGCGGCGTGTCTTCACTCGTGCTCACGGTGTCATCCACCGCATCCGGGGCGTCGTTCACCGCATTCACGCTACCGAGATCAGTCGCCGTCGCTGTGTTGCCGGCCTCATCCTCAACGGTGGCCTCCACGGTGTACGGGCCTTCGGGCATTGCCCGTTCAACGTCGACGCTGTAGCTGCCGTCGTCCTGGACTTCGGCCTCGAGCGTCTGTGTACCGCCCAGCCGGTCGGTGACGACCAACGTAACAATACTGCCCGGCTCGGCATCCGTGGTGCCGGTTATGGTCGGAGTGGTATCGGCGGTATTGTCGGGCGCATCAACAGTGATGACCGGGCCCGCTTCGCCAGCCTCGCTTAATTCCACGTCGTCGAAAAACAGCTCGTCGAAGACCTGCTCAAGGCCACGGGTTTCGAAGCCCGCCTCGACTACGCCGACGCGCCCGGTCCGGTCGACGCCAACCGCATCCTGCAACGATTCCGCTGCGCTGCCCTGGATATCGCCCGCCGCCGGCGCATCGGTGATCTCGGCCGGATCCGCGCCCGCCGCAATCGCCCGTTGCAGTTCAGCGATGTCGACCACCGCCGCGGCCCGGACCGCCTCGATGTCGTCTGAATACACCGCGTCGTCGAGCAGCGCCTCGGACTCACGGCCGAGGTCGAACCGCGTGCCATCGTTGAGCGCGATGACCACCGTGCTGCGTCCCACTGTCTTGACCAGATCATCGGCATACACCAGGTCACCGACCACCAGTTGCCGCTCGACCCCGTCGGCGCCGATCGCGACCACGCGTCCACTGACTTGTTGGACCTCGCCGATGGCAACGGGGGCAGTATTCGAGACAGTTGATTCAGCCATGGAAATCTCCGGGCATAGGTTGGCTACTGAGGGATTTGACGGCCACTTTGGGCGGATCCTTATAAGACCTTGGTACTAGGTCGAAGGATTTCTTAGCCGTTGGACATTTTTCGGGCGCCATCCGGCACTCGATTGAGGGCAAGCGCGAGTTGCACGCGATTGCTGAGGCCGGTTTTGCGGTAGATGTTGTTCAGGTGGACCTTAACGGTGCGCTCACTGATGCCATTCTCCGCCGCAATCACCTTATTCGTGAGGCCCGCTGCGACCTGGCTGGCGATCTCAACCTCACGCGGGGTAAGGCCGTCCAACAACGCAGGCTCATGCCCTCCCGGGCCATCGGATGCCTTGCCAAGCGCGTTGCCTAGCAGGAATTCCGTCACCTGCCGGCCGGCCCAGATCTCACCACTCTCGATGGCCGTAACCAGCGCGGCAGCGACCTCGGGCGAGGCGAGGCGGTTGCAGTAACCACGGGCCCCGGCACGCAGCACCTGCAGGCCTTCCCGCGGGTCCGGTCGCGCAGTCAGCACCGCGAACCGCGCCAGCGGGCGGGCGGCTATTCCGGCGAGTATCGCTTCAAGGTCCGCCACGCCACGCGGCCCGAGGTCGATCAGGCAGATGCCGCCATCCGGACCGATCTGGGGCGGTTGTAGGCTATCGATCACGGAGTATTCACGCCCGGCCATGCGCAGGACAGCCGTCCAACGGGCAGCGAGTGACAGGTCCGAGGTCAGCAGCGTGATCACCGGTACATCCTATGGCTCGCGCAGGGCGTTTTCGCGCGCCCGCAGCACAGGTTTGAGAAGGTAGGAAAGTACGGTCTTTTCGCCGACAAGAATATCCACCTCAGCGGTCATCCCCGGGATGATCGAATAGGACTTGTTGCCCCTGACGAGGGCCGGTTCCTGGGTGCGCACGCGCACCAGGTAGTAAGCACTGCCGTCGTCTTCGAGAAAGGTATCGGCACTGATGTGCTCAACCTGAGCCTCGAGTCCCCCATAGATCGCAAAGTCGTAGGCGGTCAATTTGACCTTGGCCGGCAACCCGGGGCGTAGAAACGCGATGTCGCGCGGCAAGACCTTGGCCTCGACCAGCAGACTTTCGTCCACCGGGACGATCTCCACGAGATCCATACCGGGCTGAACGACACCGCCGACGGTACGTACCTGTAGTGCCTTGACCACGCCGCGGATCGGCGATCGCACCTGGGTGCGCCGTACCCGGTCTTGCAGCGCGACATTGCCGGCGTTCAGCGCGTTGAGCTCGGTCGTCACGTCGTTGAGTTCGGCCCTGGCCTCCTTTCTAAACTTCGCACCCAATTCCACCTGGCGCTGTTCGACCTCGGCCAACTCCGCCGCGGCCCGCGGAATCGCTAGGCGCGTCTCATCGAGCTCACCCCGCAGATCATTGACCTGGCGCTGCAACCGCAGCACCTCGACCTCGGAGACGGCCCCCTGATCTCGCAGCGGTCGGGTCACCTGCAGTTCCCGCTCGGTCAGGGTCAGGCTGCGTTCGAGACGCGCGGTCCGGGATTTGAGTTCGGCGATGCTCTGCTTTTTCTGCACCAACTGTTCGTCGAGGATCCGCTGGCCTGCATCGAATTGACTGCGCCTTTGCTCGAACAACTGACGCTCGCGCTGTTCGACGTCTGGGATCACCTCGGCGATCGTCTCCGGCAGGTTCGGCATCGTCGCCGAACCTTCGGCTTCCGCCTGCAAGCGGATGCTCTTGGCCTGCAGGCTCAGCAGACGCGCAAGGCTCTCCTGCAGCGAGGAATCGAAGCGCGTGTCATCGATCGTCAACAATACCTGGCCGGGCGTTACCAATTCACCCTCGCTGACGTTGATCTGCTTGATGATCCCGCCCTCCAGGTTCTGCACGATCTGGATCTGCGATGAAGGGATCACCTTGCCGCTGCCGCGGATCACTTCATCGAGCACGGCAAAATACGCCCAGACCAGGAACACGGCGACGCAGGCCAGCATGACCCAGACCAGCAGCTGCTGACCGCGCAGCGAGTGCGCGCGGATCGCCGCCGCCGCGTCGACAGCAAATCCGTCGCCACGCGATCCCGGGGCTGCCATTTGCTGTTCGTTCATTATCTGCTGTTCCCTGCCAGCACTTGTCCGCGTCCCGTGTCCGTCATCAGCGGGTCTGCTTGATCCGACCTGCGCGCAGGGCATCGAGCACCTGGGTCTTCGGTCCATCGGCGACGATCTTGCCGGCATCGAGCACGATCACCCGCTCGACCAGCTCGAGCAACGAGGCCCGATGGGTAATCAGGATCACCGTCTTGCCCTTGGATACGTTCGCCAGTTCACGCTTGATATGTTCCTCACTGCTGTTATCCATCGATCCGGTCGGCTCGTCGAGCAGCAGGATCGGCGCATCTTGCACCAGCGCACGCGCCAGCCCGACGGCCTGGCGCTGACCGCCGGACAGCATGCCGCCCTGCTCGCCGACCGGCATATCGAAGCCCAGCGGATGGCGGTTGACGAAGTCCGCCACGCCCGCAAGCTCGGCCGCTCGGACGATGCGTTCGTCGTCCGCATGCGGCACACCCATAACCAGGTTGTCGCGGATCGAGCCAAACAACAGCTGGCTGTCCTGTGAGACGTAGGCGATGTTGTGGCGCAGATCGCCAGGGTCGAGCTGGCGCATGTCGACGCCATCGATGCGCACTGCGCCCTCCTGCGCCTGGTAAAGGCCGGCCACCAGCCGGTTGATCGTGGTCTTGCCCGAACCAACCCGACCGATCATCGCGACCCGCTCTCCGGCGGCGATCTTGAAGGATGCGTCCTGCAGGGCCGGAATTTCCTGGCCGGGGTAAGTGAAGGTCACATGGTCGAAGTCGATATTGCCCTGCAGCACCGGCCGGGTGACGAACACCTGACCGTCGGCGCGATCGACCGGCAACTGCATGATCTGGTTGAGCGTCTGTAGCGCCGTGCTGGCCTGGAAAAACCGTGTCATCAGGCCGGCGGTCTGCGCCAATGGCACCACCGCACGCCCGCTGAGCATCACCGAGGCGATCAGCGCACCCATCGAGATCCTGCCCTCGGCAATCAGGTAGACGCCAAACACCACCACGCCGACCGAGACCATCTGCTGCAGAAAGGTGGCAAGGCCGGTCGCCGACAGGGTCCAGGCGCGCGCCTGGGCACTCCACCGCGCCGCCTCGGCAACGCTGCGCTCCAACGCGGTCTGCAGGCGCCCCTCGACACCCAGCGCCTTGACGGTCTCGGCCTCGACCAGCGACTCCACCAGCGTGGCGTTTTTCTGCGCGGATGCCCGCATGCCGCTCTCTGCGGCACGCCGCAGGCGCGGTTGTACGAAAAACCCATAGGCGACAAGAATCGGGATCACGGCAAGCGGCACCAATACCAGCGGGCCGGCTACCAGCCAGACGACGAGCAGCAGCAGCAGCGCGAACGGTACGTCGACGAACGCTGTCAGGGTCAGTGACGCGAAAAAGTCGCGGATGCCATCGAACTCACGCAGGTTGTTGGCAAACGCGCCCGCCGAGGCCGGACGTGCATCCATACGCAGACCCAGCACGCGCTCGAACAGCCGCGCCGACAGCTCGATATCGGCCTTGCTGCCAGCGATGTCGATAAATCGCCCGCGCAGGCCGCGCAGGATGAAGTCAAAGAAATACACCAGCATCACGCCGATTGCGAGCACCCAAAGGGTCTCGATCGCGTTGTTCGGTACCACGCGATCGTAGACATTCATCACGAACAACGGGCTCGCCACCGCGAACAGATTGATCAGTATCGAGGCCATCAAGACGTCGCGGTAGATCCGCCACGAGGCCTTCAGGGTTCCCCAGAACCAGTGGCCTTCGTTTGCCGTTTCGCTCGCCGCTGGCGTGCGCGCGTCGTACCGGTGCGCCGGGCTGGCCAGAATCGCAAAGCCGGAATAGCGGCTCTCGAGGTCCGCAAGGTTGCTGCTGACCTCCGCCTCCGGGTTCTCCGGTAACAGCAAGCGGGCCACACCATTGTGGATTGGTTCGATCAGCACGCAGGCGTGCTCGTCATCAAGCAACAGGACCGCCGGCGTAACCAACGCATCGATACTCGCGAGCGGACGCTCAACGACGCGCGCGCGTAGGCCGACGCGACGCGCGGCGCGGCCAAATTGTGACGGCAACAGCCGCCCGCCTTCGAGCGGCAGACCGGCGGTCACGGCAAACTCCGACGCCGGCAGCCCGTGGAGCCGCGCGAGAATGAGCAGACACGCCACCAGCGGGTCGGCCGGAAACACGTCTTCCTGTTCGGCGAGGTTAGCCGCTGTGTTTGCCAAAAACTCCTCCAAAATCGCCTTTGCCGGCCAAACGCCGGATTAATTTCGATTGCAGCACGATAAAGATATCGTCTGCGCATCCGAAAACCTGAAGTAGATGCCCTTTTTGAGATCCGCCTATCATGCGCCAGGTTCATATCGTCCGCTCTGCCGACGGCAGTATCGCCGGCATGTCCGCAGAACCGGACTCGAACACGACCGCGGTAAACATCGATGACCCGGAGGTTCAGGCGTTTCTGCGAAACCTCGATGTCGACCTGGTGCGCGTTTTGGAGGACGTCATCGACCTGCTGGTGTCGCGCGGGGTATTCCGCTTCACCGACCTGCCGACCTCTGCCCAGGAAAAGCTGATGTTCCGCAAAAACCTTCGTTCACAATGGCAATCCGTGCCCGACCCCCTTGGGGTCGATGAGGGCCTGCTCTAGGTCCTGTAGAAGTTGCCTCGCGGCTTGATTTGCGTCAAGCAATACGTCGCTCAAACTTGCAGACCCGGTCTTTGAGTTCCACGCTTGGTGCTGATTTGTCCGTCAACCAGGACCCTCCCCATGCCCAGTAGACAGCTGACCCTCGACGGCAACGAGGCCGCCGCCCGTATTGCCCACCTGACGAATGAAGTCGTTGCGATCTATCCCATCACCCCAGCGTCACCGATGGGCGAGTGGGCCGACGACTGGTCAGCCACCGGCGTCAAAAACCTTTGGGAAACCATTCCGCAGGTGATCGAGATGCAGAGTGAGGCCGGTGCTGCGGGCGCTATTCACGGTGCGCTGCAGGCCGGCGCGCTGGCGACCAGCTTTACCGCGTCACAAGGCCTGCTGTTGATGATCCCCAACATGTATAAGATCGCCGGCGAGCTGACGCCGACGGTGCTGCATGTCGCCGCGCGCTCTCTCGCCGCCCAGGGCCTATCGATCTTTGGCGATCATGCCGACGTGATGGCCTGCCGGGCCACGGGTTACGCGATGTTGTGCTCGGCGAGTGTGCAGGAGGTGCAGGATTTCGCGCTGATTTCGCAGGCCGCAACGCTGGCAACACGGATCCCCTTCCTGCACTTCTTCGATGGCTTCCGAACCTCGCACGAGGTCGACAAGATCATCGATATCGACCGCGATACCGTGCGGGCGCTGATCGATGAAGACCTCATTATCGCCCATCGCCGACGTGCGATGACCCCGGACCGCCCGGTACTGCGCGGCACCTCGCAGAACCCCGATGTGTATTTCCAGGGTCGCGAGTCGGTCAACACTTACTACGACGAGCTACCCGAAAAACTCGAGTCGATCTTTGCCAGATTCGCTGAACTCACAGGGCGGGAATATCGGCTGTTCGATTACTACGGGGCCGACGACGCCGAGCGCGTGATCGTCCTGATGGGATCAGGTATCGGGGCGGCAGAGGAAGCCGTTGAAACCCTGGTGGCCCGGGGCGAGAAAGTTGGCATGGTCAAAGTACGGCTGTTCCGGCCGTTTTCCGCCGCGCACCTCATTGCCGCAGTGCCAAGCAGCGCGCGCACCGTCGCTGTGCTGGATCGTAGCAAGGAACCCGGCGCCGATGGGGAGCCGCTTTATAAAGACGTCATAACGGCTTTTGCCCAAGCGGTCGCCACTGGTCAACGCCCAACCATGCCACGGGTAGTGGGCGGACGGTTTGGCCTGTCATCGAAAGAATTCACACCAGCGATGGTCGCCGCGGTGTTTGATGCGTCGAACCAAGCGCAGCCGAAGCACCCGTTCACAATCGGTATCAAGGACGACATAACCCACCTGAGCCTGGCGTGGGATGCCGATTTCGTCCCGGATGCCGCGGCCGGCATCACCCGTTGCGTGTTTTATGGGCTCGGCTCGGACGGCACCGTGTCCGCCAACAAGAACTCGATCAAGATCATCGGCGAAAATACCGACCGCCACGTCCAGGGCTATTTCCAATACGACTCGAAAAAGGCCGGCGCGGTCACCATCTCGCACCTGCGCTACGGCGACCGACCGATCCGCTCGACCTACCTGATCGGTCCCGGCGAGGCGGAATTCGTCGCCTGCCATCAACCGAATTTTCTGACGCGTTACGACATGCTGGACAAGGCCGCGCATCGCGGCACCTTCCTGCTGAACAGCCCAGTCAAGCCTGATGCGCTGTGGGACACCCTGCCGCGCATCGTCCAACAGCAAGTAATCGACAAGCAGCTGAAGCTGTTCGTCATCGATGCCTATGGGCTTGCGCAAGAGACTGGCATGGGTCGACGCATCAACACCATCATGCAGGCGTGCTTCTTCGCGATCGCCGACGTGCTGGAAACAGGCACGGCACTCGAACATATGAAGACCATGGTCCAGAAGACCTATGGACGAAAAGGACGCCGCCTCCTCGAGCGCAACTTCGCGGCGATCGATGCAGCACTGGCCGGGCTGCACGAGGTCGAGGTACCGGCGCAGATAACCAGTCGGATCGAGATGCCGCCGGTTGTCGCGGCGAACGCCCCCCGCTTCGTTCAGGAGGTCACCGCGACGCTTATCGCCGGTCAGGGTGACAGCCTGCCGGTCAGCGCGATAAGCGCCGACGGTACCTGGCCGCTCGGCACCGCGGCCTACGAAAAGCGCCAACTCGCGCTCGAGATTCCGCAATGGGAAATGGAGCTTTGCACCCATTGCGGCAAGTGCCCGCTGGTCTGCCCCCATGCCGCCATCCGGTCAAAGGTGTTCGACGCCGCATTGACCGAAAGCGCGCCGGACGGCTTTTTGCATACCCAGGTGAAAGGCGGCAAGGACTTCCCGGCCGACACCCACATCACCTATCAGGTCGCTCCGGACGACTGCACCGGTTGCGGCCTGTGCGTCGAAATCTGTCCGATCCGGGATAAACAAGACCCCAAACGCAAGGCCTTGAACATGGTGCCGATCGAGCCGCGCCTGGCCGATGAGCAGGCCAACTGGGACTTCTTCGTCGGCCTGCCGGAATTCGACCGGACCAAGCTCAAAGAAACGACCCTCAAGGGCGCGATGATCATGCAGCCGCTGTTCGAGTTTTCCGGTGCCTGCGTGGGCTGCGGCGAAACGCCCTACGTGAAGCTGGCGACCCAGTTGTTCGGCGACCGCATGCTGATCGCCAATGCGACAGGGTGTTCATCAATCTATGGCGGCAACCTGCCGACCACACCCTACACCACCAATCCCGATGGCCGCGGCCCGACCTGGAGCAACTCGTTGTTCGAGGACAACGCCGAGTTCGGACTGGGCATGCGCGTCGCCGTCGACAAGCAGGCCGAGCATGCCCGTGAGCTGTTACAAACCTTGGCCAGCGAGATCGGCGAGCAACTGGTCGACGCGATTCTGTCAGCAGACCAAACCGCCGAGGCCGCCATCTTCGAGCAACGAGATCGCGTCGAGCTGCTCAAGGAGAAACTCAGAGGACTCGACAGCCTGCCGGCCAAGACCCTCAGTGGCATTGCCGATTACCTGGTCAAAAAGAGCGTTTGGGCGGTCGGTGGTGACGGCTGGGCATACGACATTGGCTATGGTGGTGTCGACCACGTGTTCGCCTCTGGTCGCAACGTGAATATCCTGGTGCTCGACACCGAGGTCTACTCGAACACCGGCGGCCAGACGTCGAAGGCCACACCGCTCGGCGCCGTCGCCAAATTCTCGGCGGGCGGCAAGGCCGTGATCAAAAAGGACCTGGCAATGATGGCCATGGCCTATGGTGACGTTTACGTAGCGCAGGTGGCCTATGGCGCCAAAGACGTGCAGGTACTGCGCGCCTTTCTCGAAGCGGAAAGCTATGATGGCCCGTCATTGATCATTGCGTACTCGCCCTGCATCGCCCACGGCATCGATCTGGCCAACAATCTTCGCCAGCAGGATCTCGCCGTAAACGCGGGCCATTGGGGATTGTTCCGCTACGATCCACGCAAAGTCGCCGAAGGCGACAATCCGCTGCACCTGGATTCGAAGGAGCCGTCCATGCCATACCGTGACTTTGCCATGAGCGAGACGCGCTTCGCGGTGTTAGAGCGGACGCATCCGGAGGCTGCGCACCGTTTCATGGAAGCGGCCCAGCAACAGATCAAAGCCAAGTTCCATATGTACCAGCAGCTTGCCAAACTGGCTGTCGGTGAAACCGACAAGGCATGAATTGCCGTAATCACGAAGACATCAAGCAGTCGTAGAGAACCTGCCCGCTGGCCGCGCGCTGACAATGCGAAGTCAGCCGGCGACCGGCGCACACCGACAAAGCGAGGAAGCGTGACCATGAATCTCACCACCAAATGGCTCGGCCTGGAGCTGAAAAACCCGTTCGTTCCGTCAGCCTCACCCCTGTCACGCAGCCTCGACACGGCCAAACAACTCGAGGACGCCGGGGCCGCCGCCATCGTGATGTACTCGCTGTTCGAGGAAGCCGTACGCGGCGAAGAAGAGGGCATGACGCGCTTTCTCCACCATCAGGATACGGGGCATGCCGAGGCCGAAAGCTATCTGCCGAGTCACCAGGATTTTCCCGGTGAGCTGGATCGCTACCTCGAACAGGTGGCCTCACTGAAGGCTTCGTTGGAGATTCCGGTTATCGCCAGCCTCAACGGCGTCACCGCCAGCGGCTGGATGACGCATGCAACAGAAATAGCCGACGCCGGCGCCGACGCCCTGGAACTGAATGCCTACTATGTCGCAGGCGACATATGGGAGGAAGGACACTACGTCGAACAGCGCTACATCACGTTGCTCAAGGAACTGCATGAGCACATCGACATACCGATCAACATGAAGCTGTCGCCGTTTTTCAGCTCAATCGGCAATATGGTGAAAAAACTGGAGGCGGCCGGTATCGGCGGCGTATCACTGTTCAACCGCTTCTATCAGCCGGACATCCATATCGACGGCCTGAGACTGCAACACGCGTTGACGCCATCGCGTTCCAGCGACGCCTTGTTGGCGATGCGCTGGATCGCAATGCTCCGTGGCCGGGTCGAGTGCTCGTTGGGCGCGACGGGTGGCGTTCACGTTACCGAAGACGCGATCAAGGTGTTACTGGCCGGCGCCGACGTCGTACACCTGTGTTGGGCACTGTTGGAAAAGGGTCCCGGACATCTCGCCGCCATTGTCAAAGAGACCGGCGATTGGATGGAAGAACAGGGATTCGAACAACTGGACGATTTCCGCGGCCGCCTCAGCCAGCTCAGCGTGCTGGACCCGTCCGACTATGAACGCCTGAACTACATCCGCGTGATCAGCAGCTATGAAACCGCCGATGGCGTCTGGCGCTAACGATCAGCGAGCGTTAGGAAAGCGGGCTTTTGCGCAGCCCGAGCGCACTGCCGAGACGATCGATACCGACCATGAAAAGGTAGAGCGACTCGACAAGCAGAATGACGGCAAGTAACGCCGCACCCATGATCACAGGCGCCAAGACGATTGCGACCAGCCAGTGGCTGGGCAACAGGTGAATGCAGCCGACGACGGTAACGAGGTAAATAGCGCTCAGCTCCATCATCGAATCACGCCATGCGGACCGGGCAATTGCTTTTGGCTGATACATCTTGTGTCTCACTGAGTTAATCCAGGCATGGCCAGAGCTTGTGCTACAACGGCGACAGCAAACGGGAACTGGCTCTCAATTCGGGTTACCGACAATGCTGTTCGAGGACGCGTTGCAGGTCAGCGCACAGGAAAGACTGATTTTCGTTCCCTTATGGTCAGAAGACCCCACGCCCCATGAATTCGAGAACGATTGAATTTCCCGCTGTATTGGCACTGCTGTTTGTCGTGTACTTCATCGTGCTGGCGGTCGAGCCCGCATCACGGCAGGTCTGGATTGCCGAGATCATTCCGGTGGTCATGGTGTTTGGTGGTTTGCTGCTGACGTATCGGCGATTTCGCTTCAGCAATACCGCCTATGCGTTGATGGCGGTGTGGCTGTTCTGGCACACCCTCGGCGGCCACTACACGTTTGCCAACGTGCCGTTCGACTGGTTCAACGCACTGATCGATTCAGAGCGTAACCATTTTGATCGAATCGGTCACTTCGCGGTCGGCTTTTATGCCTTCGCCATGGTCGAATGGCTGCTACGGCGCGGCCACTGCAAATACCTGCTGGCCAATACCTTCGCGCTCCTATTGATCATGGGGGTAGCCGCCGCCTACGAGATTATCGAGTGGTGGTATGCCGTGCTCGAAGGCGGCGATGCCGGCATCGAGTTCCTCGGCTCACAGGGCGATATCTGGGATGCCCAAAAGGACATGCTGGCTGATACCCTGGGTGCAGTCGTAGCACTGTTGCTGTTTGCATGGATCCGCCCCGATCGAAAAATTACGGCGACATCAAGCGGCCGCTGACCCCCCTTTCGCCAACGTCGATCAGCCGGCTAAGGCGAAACGCTGGTACGCCTGCAATGCCAGGCCGTGAATAAGCAGCATGACCAGCGTAAAACTGCCGTTCCAGCGCAAGAAACCACGTGCATCGATGCCGAACCGTCCTTGCATCCCCAGATGCATACCAGAAAAAGGTGAAATCGCGACCCCAACCCCCCACGCCATTAGATAGGTAATGCCCAGCAAATTCGGATCGGGCGCCAAAGGCGCTAATACGCCTTGCGCGGTGGCGATGCTGATCACTGGATGTACGCCGACGATCGCCAAGCCCGTCATCAACAACAACAGGAACCACGCCTCGATAGCGCCGAAACCTGTCAATGCAATTGTCCAGCCGCTGCTTTCGATGACTGCGCCGATCCCGGCACCGAGCACACCGGCTGCAAGGAACAGTGCCAACTCGCCAGACATCGTCGGCAGGCCGCGCCGAATATGATCGGTGTAGGCAACCGCGGCTGCGAGCCGCTCTCGCCACAGCAAAACCATCAAGGTCAGCGTGAGCGCCGATACCGAGATCACTGTCAATACCGGCAGCGCTGGCACCGCCCGATGGGCACCCAGCACCACGAATGCGAGGAGCGCCGGTATCCAAAGTGCCGCCAAGTGCATCGGATAGCCGATGTAACGATCGATCCCCGGCCGGCGCGTCAACTGCCAGGCGGAGAACGCGAGCCCGAACACGGCAAGCGGCAGGCCGACCATCGACAAGACAGGCAATCGGGCGCCGGGCGCGTGACTCAGCGCGATCCCCATTGCCGCAAAGAACGGCGACCAATGCGACGCCAACGCAAAGCCCCGTGACAAAGCGGCCGCCTGCAACGGCGTCATGGCGGCACGACGGGTCTGCCGGTCGCCGAGGATCATCACCGCCGAGAGGTTGATCACGGCACCGAATAGATGGACACCGAGCAAGGTGCGGATTAACGCTCCGGGTCCGACGGGGTCCCGTTCATCGGGCGAAGCCGAAGGCAGGCTGATCAGCCGCAAGAAACTCACCGAGGCCAACATTGCGATCAGCGCGCTATTGGTCGCGAGGATCTGGCTCCAATCGGCCGCCAAGCCGAGCGTCGCGGCGAACACGATGCCGGAAACCCCCACCAACAGCATCAAGAACGTCTGTACTCGCTGCAGGCGCTGCAGGCGAGTTACGAGCAAACCCCCCGCGATCCAGAAACCCATCCCCGCCAGGTCGCGCAACCCGCTGTAGCCGGCGCCGGCCAATACAGACAACAGGATCCCGCCAAATATGACCCACCCAGCCACGCTGGCGATCGATCGGTTAGTGAAGGCAAGACCCATCCGCACAGCTTAAGGCCAATCGGCGGCTGCACCCCGCATCGGGGCAAAGACCATGCTTTTGCAGGCTTTCAGTAAGCCTTGCCAGCGGTAGAATCGCCAGACCTAAGGTGACGGTGGTGCGATCCGGCTAAGCGTGTACGCGCGGTTAACCCCGTCATCAACTAATCGCGAGGGAAGGAACAATGAACACACCGGTACCAAAAGAGCTGAATCTGCACCGCATGTCGCGGGTGCTCGAAGTGAGTTTCGACGACGGGGCAAACTATCAACTGCCCGCTGAATACCTGCGCGTCTACTCGCCTTCTGCCGAGGTAGCGGGGCACGGCCCGGGACAGCGCAAAGTCCCGCTCGGCAAGGAGGCGGTCAACATCGACCGTATCGAACCCGTCGGCAATTATGCCGTGGTTCTGCACTTCGACGACGAGCACAACACCGGGATCTACTCGTGGGAAACCCTGTACAATCTTGGCAAGCACTATGACGATCTTTGGGCGCAATATCTCGACGAGTTGAAAGAGAAGGGCTACACCCGCAAAGACGCCGCATCCTGAGCCCACCCGCCGAAGGCGCAGCTGCGCACCCCATCCTCCTTATTCCCGGAACACCCGCGATGAGCGAATCAGACAAAACCACCCATTTCGGTTTCAAACAAGTCGATACCGACCAAAAGTCGGGGCTGGTGCGCGGCGTTTTTGACTCCGTTGCGTCGCGCTACGACGTCATGAATGACCTGATGTCTTTCGGCGTACATCGCCTGTGGAAACGGTTTGCGATCGAACTGACCGGCCTGCGTGCGGGCCAAACGGTTCTGGACCTGGCGTCCGGCACCGGCGATCTCGCCGATAAATTCGCCGACCGGGTCGGGCCCACCGGCCACGTACTGATGACCGATATCAACGCGGCGATGCTGAATGTCGGTCGCGACCGCATGATCGACCGGGGACACGGTGGCAACCTGAGCTACGCGCAGGTCAACGCGGAGAGCCTGCCGTTCGCGGAAGAGACCTTCGATCTGGTGACGATTGCTTTCGGCCTGCGCAATGTTACCGACAAGCAAGCCGCACTCGAGGCCATGTACCAGGTACTCAAGCCAGGTGGCCGCGTGCTGGTGCTGGAGTTTTCGAAACCACAGAACAAACCGCTGGAGAAACTCTACGATTTCTATTCGTTCCGCGTGCTGCCGAAGATGGGGCAGGCGGTCGCCAACGATGCGGAAAGCTACCGCTATTTGGCCGAATCCATCCGCATGCACCCGGACCAACAGACTTTGCTCGAGATGATGGAGGCAGCCGGTTTCGAGCGCTGCGATGTGCACAACCTGACGGGGGGCATCGTCGCCGTGCATCGTGGCTTTAAACTCTAGCTGTCGAAGCAACACACGTCGCAGATCTCGGCTACGCGAAAACTCCAGTTTGCAGCCCCATCGAAGGATTTTCTCGCGACCACGGCCGATGAGAGAGCGGAAGTTACCAACCATGCATAACCGATCTGCAAAAGACTCGCGACGCGAAGAACGTCGGCCGCCGGCCGGTTCGGTCGCCCGTCGCTACGGGGGTCGCCCATGAACGTCCGCAACCTGTCCGTCCAGGGTCTCGAGCGCGCCATCAACGCCCTGATCAACCTCGACCCAGAGGTCGGCGAAAAGCTGGCTGCCCTGCACGGCAAGGTGATCGGTATCGTGCTGCGTGGCACGCCGATTACGGTGTACGTAGTGCCGGACCATGATGGACGGCTGCAGCTCCTGACCCAGCTCGAAGGCGAGCCCGACGCGATGCTCGAAGGCAGCCCATTCGATCTGTTACGTGCCAGCGATGCACAGCGGGGGGTCGACCAACTGTTCGCCGGCCGGGTCAGCATCAGCGGTGATACCGGTGTCGCGCAGCGGTTCAGCCGAGCCCTTGCCGAGCTGGATGTCGACTGGGAAGAGCAATTGGCGCAACTGCTCGGCGATATCCCTGCGCATGAAATCGGCCGCGCCGCCCAGGCCGTGCGCAAGGAGTCTGAACGTCTTGGCGAAAGCGGACGCGAGACCCTGTCTGATTTCCTCACCGAAGAATCGCGCCTGTTGCCACATCGCTTCGAAGTCGAGGACTTTCTGGATGACGTGGACGCCACGCGGGATGATCTCGAGCGGCTTGCTGCCCGTGTCGCGCTGCTCGAACGATCCGGCCACGACGACGATCCCGGAAGCGACCGGTGATTCCGGTTCGAGAAAGTCTACGGGTCATTCACATCGCGTGGGTGCTGTTGCGCCACGGCCTGGACGAGTTGGTGCTGGCGGCTCACCTGTTCCGCCCGATACGGTTTTTTCGTTTTCTGTCGCCGTTTTACTGGGGCGACAAACCGCCGCGCGCGGTAAGGATTCGACGCGCGCTCGAAGATCTCGGCCCGATCTATGTCAAATTCGGCCAGATCCTGTCGACGCGGCGCGATCTGCTACCCGATGACATCGCGCTTGAGCTGACCAAGCTGCAAGACCAGGTTCCGCCGTTTGACGGCGATCGCGCCCAGCGGATCATCGAAAAGGCACTCGGGGAGTCGGTGGAACAGCTGTTTGCCGCGTTCGATCGCAAGCCCCTCGCCTCGGCGTCAATCGCGCAGGTCCATGCAGCAACGCTGCACGATGGGCGCAAGGTGGTCGTCAAGGTCGTCCGCCCCGGGATTGAAAACACCATTCAGCGTGACATCGAGCTGTTGTTCACGATCGCCCGCATGGCGCGCAAGTATTCGAGCGAGGCCAGGCGGCTGCGGCCGGTGGAGGTCGTTGCCGAGTACGACAAAACCATTCACGACGAACTCGATCTGATGCGCGAAGCGGCGAATTGCACACAGCTGCGCCGCAATTTCAGCGACGGCGAATTGCTCTACGTTCCCGAGATACATTGGGACCTCACGCGCGAAAACGTCATGGTGCAGGAACGCATCTACGGCATTCCGGTCGACCAGGTCGATGAACTGGTCGCTGCCGGCGTGGAGCTGAAGCAACTCAGCGAACGCGGTGTCGAGATCTTCTTCACGCAGGTATTCCGCGACAATTTCTTCCATGCCGACATGCACCCGGGGAACATCTTTGTACGCCCGGACGGCGGTTACATTGGCGTCGATTTCGGCATCGTGGGCACCCTCACCACGGCCGATCAGCGTTACCTAGCCGAAAACCTGCTGGCATTTTTCCACCGCGACTATCGCAAGGTCGCCGAGCTGCATGTCGAATCCGGCTGGGTGCCGAGCGATACGCGCATTGAGGATTTCGAGGCGGCCATCCGCACGGTGTCCGAACCGATCTGGGAGAAACCGATCAGCGAGATCTCGTTCGGCCATTTCCTGCTGCGTCTGTTCCAGGTCGCGCGGCGTTTCAACATGGAGATCCAGCCGCAGCTCGTGCTGTTGCAAAAGACCCTGCTCAACATCGAGGGCCTGGGCCGCACGCTTTACCCGCAGCTCGATCTATGGACCACCGCCAAGCCGTTCATGGAACGCTGGATGGCCGAGCAGGTCGGACCGAAGGCCTTCGCGCGGCGCATAAGAGACACCCTGCCGCAACTCTCGGAAGACCTCCCGGAAGTGCCGCTGCTGGTTCATCGCGTGTTGCGCAAAGCCGCAGACGGCCAACTCAAGGTGCGTTGGGAGTCCGACCAACTGGACGATATCCGCAACACCATCGAACGCGGCAATCGCCAGACACAGTTGACGATCACAGCGGCCGGGTTGATCGTAGCCGGCGTGCTTGCCGGCGGGCTGCTGGCAACGCCACTGGCGCTAGATCCACTATGGTTGACCGCCTGGATCAGTGGGACGGGTGTGCTCCTGCTCGGCTGGGTGCTGACACGGCGCTAGCCTGCAACCGGGCCCGGGATTTCTAATTTGCAACAATTGTCTGCCATCATCTGGCGGATGACCGGTCCACCTAGCCGGTTTGGGGAGCGAAACGTTGGGTAATTCACTGCAAGACGAACTGTTAAAAGCCGGCTTGATCGACAAACAGAAGATCAATCAGGTCGCAAAACAGAAGAAGGCGCAACAAAAGAAAAAAGTTGCCAAGAAAAAATCACGGCCGGCGGCCGCAATCGATCCCGAGGTTCAGCGTCAGCGCGAAGAGAAAGCCGCGCGCGATCGCGAGTTGAACCAACAGCGGGACGAGGTCCGTCGACAGCGCGAGGTCAACGCGCAGGTGCGCCAGTTGGTCAGCAAGAGTCGCCACCCCCGCGTTGAGCGGGATGATGACATCCCGTTTCATTTCGAGAACAAGGGCAAGGTCAAACGGCTGTTCGTTTCGCCCGAAACGCACCAGATGATCACTGAGCGCAAGCTGATTATCGTCAACGACAACGGTCAGTTCGAGCTCGTTCCACCACCGATCGCCGAAAAGATACGCTCACGCAATGCCAGCCTGGTGATCGATCTGCCGGAGGAAAGCCAACCGGCCGAGGATGATCCCTATGCGGACTTCAAGGTGCCGGATGACCTGATGTGGTGAGCGGACCATAACTGCCGGCCGACGTTGATGGCGCTTCCTGATTCGCCTCAGCAAACGTCGTCGCCCAAGCCCCGTTAGCTGGGCATGAGTGGGAAGATCCGCGGCACGAGCACCACGGTGATCACCAGCGCCAACAGTTGCAGCGGTACACCAATTCGCAGGAAATCGGAAAAACGATACTGACCCGGCGCGATGATCAAGGCGTTTACCGGCGAGGCAACCGGTGTCGCGAACGCCGTCGACGCCGCCAACGCCACGGTCATTAAAAACGGTGCTGGCGCATAGCCCAGACCGAGCGCCATGTTCAGCGCGATCGGCGCGATCAACACCGTCGTTGCGGTGTTCGAGATGAACTGACTCAGAATCGATGTCAGTAGGAACAGTGCAACCAGGATCGACGAAGGGCCAAAACCACTCGAAACGGCACTCAGGGTGTCGACAATCATGGTCCCGCCACCGGTCTGCTGCAGGGCATCGGCTAATGGCAGCATCCCGGCGATCAATACGAGGCTCTGCCAGTTCATCGAACGATAGGCCTCGTCCATGCTGACGCAGCGGGCGATGACCATTGCGAAGGCGGCAAGCATCACCGCGGTCAGGTTGCTTGTTAATTGACTGACCATCAGACCGAGCATGCCCGACACAATGATCACCGCCCAAATTGCCTGATCAGCATGCCAGGTCCGCTCGGCCACCTCCTCGGGCAATTCCAACAGCACCAGGTCGCGGCGCGGGCCACTCAGTCTTTCGAGGTCGGACCATGCACCCGCCAGCAGCAAGACGTCGCCTGCGCGCAGCTGGGTGTTGACGAAATCTACCGCCATCGGGCCGTCACCCCGCCGCACCGAAAGCAGGTTCAGCCGCTGCCGTTCACGCAGGCTGCTCTCATACACGGTCTTGCCGATCAGCGGCGAGTCTGGCGTCACCAGGGCTTCGGCGACACCAAAACTCTCTCGAAACCGCCGCTGCAGACCATGTGGAAACCCCCGGTTGGTGAGCCCGAGAAGCTCGACCTGATGCGCCATTACGGCGGGTTCGGCGTAGACAATCAACACGTCACCGGCATGCAGTCGGGTCTCGATCAATACTGGTGTCATCGAGGTCATCAAGCGGCCCTGACGCTGAACGGCAATGACCGTTAGATGGTGATTGCGCCGCAGGCCGACTTCACTGACGGTGTGACCGACCAACGCCGAGCCGGGCTGGATCTGCAGACGATGCAAGGCGTCTTCGATACCGTGTTCCGCCGCCATCTCATGCAGTCGACGGCGCTGTTGGCTGGGCTTCGGGGCCTCCCGATGAGGTAATAAGTGTCGGCCGAAAATCAACACGAACGTCATACTGACGATGAGTATCACGCCACCGATCAGGGTAAAGTCGAAGAAACCGAAGCCGGGCAGGCCCGCCTCTACCAGCGCGCGGCTCGCGACCAGGTTGGGTGGGGTGCCGATCAAGGTAAGCATCCCGCCGATCAACGATGCAATCGCGACCGGCAACAACAGCCGTGCCGCCGGGATACCCGCTTCTCGGGCAAGACTCAATACGACCGGAACAAACAACGCGACTACGCCGGTTGAACTCATGATCCCCGACAACATCGCAACCACCGGCATCAGCAGCAACAGCAGCCGCACCTCACTGCGACTGGCCGCGTTGGCGATCTTCATGCCAATCCAGGCTGCCACGCCTGTCCGGTAAAGCCCCTCACTGACGACAAACAAGCCGGCAATCATCAGCACCAACGGGTTGCCAAAACCGGCCACGGCCTGCGCCGGCGTCAGTACACCGGAGACCGCAAGCGCGATGATGACCATGGCGGCCGTCAGATCGAGACGCACCCGATTGCTTAGGAAGAGCCCGATCGCCAATGCAATCAGCGCAAAAACAAACCAGGTCTCCCAGGACACGGGCGCTCCTTGAACCGCGGTTGACTCGGATGCCTCAGTGTATGCCGATCAGCACCGCCGCGGCTGAGGCGAGATGTACTAGTCGACGAGCCTTTGCCGGCTGCAGAGACTAACCGTCTTCCATCGCCGGGTGTCTGTATCTCGGCGACGGCGACGACACATGAACTGCCGCGCGTCCTCAAAACGCGAGAAGGTCGCATAGTCTTTGCTTGCGGGATCGCGAACGAAGGCCCAACCTGCCCAGCCCCGCCGCTCTACCCGGTACAGGTCGGTTTGTTCGTTGTGCACAATGCGGTAATCAGACAACTCGGTACTGCTCCTTGGCTGATCAATTAAGTAAATCATGATATACAAAGAACATGCCAAGCCGATGACAGTGGCTTATCCCTGGCTGATTCGAGAACCAGGTCACGTCTACCGCGGAATGTGATTCGCGCGCTGCCCTGAAAACGCCAACCCCAACGTAGCGGCGCCCCGTTTAGGGGCGCCACAGTCAACCCATTCCACAGGGTTCAGGGCAGCGAATTGACCTGGCTTTGGACCAACGCCTCTACCGAGTCGATCTGACCCAACGGCACGTACACGGTGAACTTGCCGCCATGCAGGGTTTGCTCGACCTCGGCCTCATTGTTGGCGATACGCTTAAGCAGACCTTCGCGCAGCGGTTGCCCCCGTGGCTTGATACGCACTACGTGATCCAGATAGCTGGCCAGCTCAGCGGCCGGCACCGTCTCGAAATCTCGACGAACAATGATCCGACGTGGTTTCGCCTTTCTGACCGTCGCCGCCTCTTCGGGCTCGGCTCCGAACAGCGCCGACAAGGCGGGCCCGCTGTCGCGTTCCCAGGTAAAACGCGTGTCGGTAACGAGCTTGTCGTTGACGATCAAGCGCAGCGACAGCGCGTCCGCCAAGCGGTTGGGCGGCAGGAAGGCCAGGCTCAGTAGCCCAACCGGTTCCGCCGGGGCCGCAACCACTTCGATGGTGCCCCACTCGCGATAAAAATCGCGGACCGCTCGCTGCAGGCCACTGCCCAAGCTCAGGCCCTCCGCGGCCAAGCCCGCGATGAATTGCTCGGCGTAACGTTCGCTCCATTCGTCCACGGTCAGATCCGTACCCAGCGCACAGGACTTCAACGCTTGTTGTCCAAACGCCGGAGACACCTCGACAGCCAACCTGAATCCCGCCAGATTCATCTGTGGCGGCGCACCTTGGCTTAGCGTTTGGGTGTCGACGTCGCTCATCTCGACCGACATATCGATGGACTGCAGGTCCTGCACCTCCATACGCCAGCCGGCATCCAAGCTCAGCGTGGTCTTGTCGAGTCGGTAGTGGCCACCGAAGTCGACGGTGAGCTCATTGAAGCCGAGCTGCCGCAACAGCGCCGGCTCAAGACTCGGGCCGTTCGCGCAAGGACGGTCAGCCGTCGCGGCCTCTGCAGCGAGCGCGTATTGCTCGAACAGCGCTGAATCCAACGGCATGCGCAGACCGCTGACCTGTAGCGACAGATGGTCAGGGGGCTCATCGGCTTTGCCCGGGCCGACATCCCAACTGCGCACGAAGAACAGCGGGTCGTCACTACCCAGCCGAACCGCATCGATGCCGATAGTTTCGGCCAACCCGCGGGGTTGTACTGTGATGCCCCTGACGGTGATGCCACCGAGGACTTCGGTATCAATACCGGCGTAGCGGATATCCGCCTGGTTCGAGGTGGCCAATACGATGTCGTCCATCGCTGTTTTGGCCTTAAAGTACATCGCTCCCTTCAACCCGCCGTACAGCGCGACGGGGATAAGGGCAATCAGCAGCAGCTTGCCGGGGCGTAAAACCATGACTTTGTCCTTACGGTCTGACCAGCGGTCTCTCGACCTCCTGACGTTTAGCGGCACCGAGCAGCTGTTCTATAAGGGTCAATGCGAAATCCATCGCCGTGCCAGGGCCACGTGAGGTCAGCACCTTACCGTCAACCACCACCGGCGCGTCCTGCAGCGTCGTAGAGCCTGCCTGCTCCTCCGGGATAATGCCCGGGTAGGCGGTTGCATGACGATTATCCAGTAGACCGGCGTTGAGCAGCACCTTCGGTGCGGCGCAGATAGCCGCTGTGAAACGATCCTGCTCCGCCATGCGTTGCAGCAGGCCGTGAATTCTTGGGTCTGCATCCAGATTATCGGCACCGGCTACGCCGCCGGGCAGCACGATCATGTCGAACTCCTCACCCAGAACGGCATCGAGCGGCTTGTCCGGCACCAGAACGACGCCCCGGCTGGCGGTTACCGGGCCATCGGTGAGTCCAGCAGTGACGACCTCCACGCCGGCGCGGCGCAACAGGTCAATGATAGTTACGGCTTCGAGTTCCTCACAGCCGTTTGCAAGTGGGACGAGCACGCGTGCCATGATTCAGTAATCCTCCGTTGTTCAACCAATTGCGAGACCGGGACGACTTCAATGCCCTGCGCGGCCAACCCCGGCAAGACCTCCTGCAATACCGCAAGCGTCTGCGGGTAGGGGTGCCCGATAGCGATCGCGCTGCCGCGGCGCTTGGCTGTTGCGACCAACCGTCGCAACTGGTCTCGAACGTAGTCCGGTTCGATCTCATTGTCCAAGAACACGTCGCGTTGTGCATTGGCCAAGCCCGCCTCGCGCGCCACCTGCCGCGCCACCGTGCGAACATCGGTTCGACTGTCGACGAAATAGAATTCGCCAAGACAATGCAGCCCCTCCATCAACCATCGCATGGCTTCTGGCTGGCGGGTCAGCAAGCTGCCCATATGATTGTTGACACCTGCGATATGCGGCACATCGATAACGCTGGCCCGCAACTGGCGACCGAAGGTTTCCCGGTCCATATCAGACCTCAGCCCACCCGGGCCCATTCGACGGTTGCCGTCCGCCTGCATCGGCAGATGCAACATGACCTCTTTCCCGACGGCGTTGGCGTGGCGGGCAATCTCGCGACTATAGGGTCTTTTCGGTAGTACCGAGTACGTCAGCTGGGCGGGCAACGCCACCGCCCGACGGCCGAGCTCGAGGTTGTTGCCCAAATCGTCGATGATGATCGCGACCGGGACCTGAGGCTGGGCCATTGCCGACATGGAAACCAGGCACATCAGCAATAGCAGTGGCAGTCGCATGGCGCGCACCTAGCCGGCCGGCGTTGGCCCCAGGATACTCAGCCCCTTCAGCAGGTTTAACGCCTCACTCAAGGCATAGTCCTTGTCAGCGGCTACGTCGGATTCAGCATCCGGCGTGGCGTCTTGTTGGTCGCCGTTGTCTTCGGGATTGACCAGGTGACCGGCCAGATCCGCTTCTTTCAATTGCCCACCGTTGTCTTCGCCCTGGGTCAGACGCAGGTTGGCAAGTTCGATGTCTGGCACGATCCCCTCGGCCTGGATCGACCGCCCGTTCGGCGTGAAGTAACGTGCGGTCGTCATTTTGACGGCAGTGCGACGATTGATCGGCACAATGGTCTGCACCGAACCTTTGCCAAAGGTCTGCTGCCCCATAATGACGGCGCGCCGATGGTCCTGCAGTGCCCCGGCGACGATCTCCGACGCGGATGCGGAGCCACCGTTGACCAACACAACCACCGGGGCGCCCTCCAGCACGTCATCAGGCGCGGCCTTGAACTTGAGTTGCGAATCACTGACCCGCCCTTCGGTATAGACGATCGTGCCATCAGTCAGGAAGGCATCGCTGATCGCCACGGCGGCATTCAATACGCCGCCCGGGTTATTGCGCAAATCGAGGACCAGTCCTTTCAAGCGGCCGCCGGCTTCGCGCTTCAGCGCACCAATCCCAGTCAGCATGTCTTCCGGCGATCGGGCCTGGAACTGTGACACGCGAACGTAGCCGTAACCGGGCTCGAGCATCCGGTGCTTGACGCTGACGGTCTTGATGATGTCGCGCTTGACGGTGATCTGCAGCGGCTTGTCGGTGCCGTCACGCATGATGGTCAGTTTCAGCGTGGTGCCGGGCTTGCCGCGCATCAACGCGACGGCCTCGTCGAGCGACATACCCTTGATCGGTTGATCATCGAGACGAATGATCAGATCTCCGGCCAGCACGCCTGCGCGCTGGGCCGGGGTGTCGTCGATCGGCGCGATCACCTTGACGAAACCATTCTCCATGCCGACCTCGATCCCGAGTCCGCCAAACTGGCCGCTGGTGCCAGCCTGGAGATCTTTGTAGTCGTCCTCATTGAGGTAGGCCGAGTGCGGGTCCAGCCCGCTCAACATCCCCTTGATCGCGTAATTCAACAGGTCACGATCCTCGACCGGTTCGACATAGTCATTCTTGATGCGGCCGAAGACCTCGGCGAAGACGCGCAGCTCGTCCAACGGGAGCGTTTTTTCGTCAGCGTCTTCTGCCGCGATAACCGGCTGTGCGAGCAGAGCGAACATCAAACCAAGCGCAGCTGAACCAGACCGCACCAAAGGCCAACAATTAAAGCGACGTTTCATAGAACCCTCTAACGTGCGAGCTGGCAAAACATTCGCCAGGTTAGCCCACGGTGCGGCCGTTTGGCCGACGGCACCATTTGGCGGGATTAATGGGGCGGCCTTGGTGTCGGATACCAAAATACACACCGGATTGCTCGCGACCACCACTGCTACCGACAAGCGCCACCGGCTCATTGACATCGACCCAGTCACCGGCTTCTTTAAAAAGGCTTTGGTTGTGGCCATACAGGGTCATGTAGCCATCACCATGATCGACGATTAGCAGCAATCCAAAACCACGTAGCCAATCGGCAAAGGCGACCCGGCCATGGTGCACGGCACGAACTTCGCGACCTTCAGGTGCCGAAATCATAACACCGTCCCAACGCAGGCTCCCGAGCTTGGGCGCGCCGAAGGTGTAGGTGATTCGCCCCGCCGCCGGCCACGGCAACTGCCCGCGCAGCCTGGCGAAGCGCTGTTGCTGGGGATGTTCGGTTGGAATATCCGCAAGGGCTTCCTCGAGTCCCCGGATCAGGGTCTTCAGCTCGCGCTCATCGGTCTGCAGTCGATCCAACTGCCGGCCCTGGTCCTGCAGTTCGCGGGTAAGCTGAGCGACCACGGCCTGGCGCTCGACCTGGCTGCGATTCAGCGCCGCAAGCTCTCGCTGCTGCTCGTCATGCAATTGCGCCAACATCAACTCCTCGCGCTGAATGTCTTTTTCGGTTTCGGCGAGATCAGACATCCGCTGGCGGATCGCCCGCATCTTTTCGGCACGCGCCCTGTTCAGATAGTCGTAGTAGACCATCATTCGACTGACCGTCGCCGGGTCCTGCTGGTTCAATAAAATCCTCAGGCGCTCCTGACGCCCCATCGCATAGGCCGCACGCACCTGGTGAGCGAGGGCGGCGCGCTGGCCAGCGAGGGCGCGCTGTTGGTCTGCCTGCTCGTCACGCAGGTCATTGAGCAACTGGCCTTGGCGCATCAAGCGGCCTTCGAGCACACGCAGTTTTCGTGCAAGTCGACCGATCTGCTGCTCTGACGATTGCAAACCGCGCGTGAGCTCGGTCTTTTCGCCGCTTTTTGACCGCATCTCGGCACGCAGACCGGTAATGCGCTCGCGTAGCGCCTCCAGTTGCGCCTCTTTGGCGTCAGATTCGGGCGTGGCAAGGGGCGCAGTGTTCGCGACCAGGACAACGCAAACCATAAGGCCGCACCAACGACGGCTACCCAGGGGGGCACGTATCCGGCCGTTACTCCTGCCGGTCCGCGCTTTATCGCGCACAGGTACTCAAGCGGCGTCGGCGTCCGAGTCGGCCGATTGCAGCAGTGAACGGCCAGTCATCGAAGCGGGTTGGGGCAGCCCCATGATCTGCAGGAGTGTCGGCGCAACGTCGCACAACGCGCCGTTTTCCATCAACGCACTGGCGCCCTCGCCGACGTAGATCAACGGCACGGGATTAAGCGTATGCGCCGTATGCACCTGTTCCGCCACCGGGTCGATCATCTGCTCGGCGTTGCCATGATCGGCGGTGATCAGCAACTCTCCGCCCACAGCCAACACGGCCTCTGTGACCCGGCCGATACAGACATCGAGCACTTCGATCGCCTGCACAGCGGCTTCGTAGTTGCCGGTGTGCCCAACCATGTCACCGTTGGCGTAGTTGCAGATGATGGCATCGTAGCGATCGCTGGCAACCGCCTCGACCAATTTATCCGTCACCTCGGTGGCGCTCATTTCCGGCTGCAGGTCGTAGGTAGCGATCTGTGGCGATGGCACGAGGATTCGGTCCTCACCCTCGTTCGGCGTCTCTATGCCGCCGTTGAAGAAAAACGTGACGTGCGCATATTTCTCGGTTTCCGCTATACGCAGTTGGTGCAGGCCGAGATTTGCAATGTACTCACCAAACGTATTTTCGAGCCGCTCGGGTGGATAGGCCACCGGGATGTCGAAATCCTTGCTGTACTCTGTCAGCGAAACAAACGCGGCGAGTTTTGGCACGACGCGCCGCTCAAAACCGGTGAATTCCGGTTCGATAAAGGCGCGCGTGATCTGGCGAGCCCGATCTGAGCGGTAATTCATGTTAATCACCACATCACCGTCAGCGACCACCACCGGCTGACCAATGACTGTCGCGCTAACGAACTCATCCGTTTCATCACGCGCGTAGGCCTCGTGCAGCGCCGCTTCTGGGCTGTCCGCCTGGTAGGCGGCCTCGCTGAGCGTCAACAGGTCGTAAGCGTGGCGGATACGATCCCAACGGTGGTCGCGATCCATCGCAAAATAGCGTCCGATAATGCTTGCAACCCGCCCCTTGCCAAGATCTTCGAAGGCCTTGTCGATCGCAATCAGCGACGCCTCGGCGCTTTTCGGCGGCATGTCCCGGCCATCGAGAAAAGCGTGTACATAAATTTTCTCGGCGCCACGCTCGGCGGCCAGCTTCGCCATCGCGTGGATGTGATCCTCGTGACTGTGCACGCCGCCCGGCGACAACAGGCCAAGAATATGCACCGCGCTGCCCCTCTCCACGGCAAGATCGACGGCATCGGTTAGGGTGCGGTTGCTGAAGAACGAGCCGGTTCTGATCGATCTGCCGATGCGCGTGAACTCTTGATAGACAACCCGCCCGGCGCCCAGGTTGAGATGGCCAACCTCAGAATTGCCCATCTGCCCGCCGGGCAGCCCGACGGCGGAGCCAGAGGTCCGGATCGCGGTATGCGGGTAGGTCGCCCAAAGACGATCCCAAACCGGTTTGTTCGCCGCACCGATGGCATTGTGGTCTGTGCTATCGCTGAGACCCCAACCGTCGAGAATAAGCAAGACTGCCGGGCGTACCTTCTTCATCATCGTTAATTCTCGTCGTGGCAAGCGCCGTCCATGAATTACCCGCTACGCTCTCAACACTATGTTAACTATGGGATTGTTGGTTGACATCATGCCGGTTCTTACGACCAGCACAGGGCTCGGTATTGAAGCATTTTGGTCCCCCGCCCGCCACTCGGCACAGCGCGAAATTGCCGTCTCATAAGGAAAAATTTGCACCTGATCGAAGAAAAATGCTCGTCGACAGGGGCACAAACCTGCTTCAATACGCGTCTATTATAAGATTAGAGGCTAGTGAATAGCCCATTTTAGCGAGGAGAGGCGTAATTGACCCTGCACCCAAAGTCGGTCGTATCCATGCATGAAGAATTCGAAAACAACGAGCTTTCACTGTTAGAAGGGGACGAAGACATCGATCGCGCGTCCCGGTCGCTGAAGGCGATGTCGCACCCCCTGCGGTTGAAGATACTTTGCACACTCAGTGACGACGAAGTCAGCGTACAAGATATCGTCGATCAAGTCGGGACCTCACAAAGCAATATCTCGCAGCACCTTGCCATCCTCCGGGATAAAGGTATCCTCACGTCGCGCAAAGACGCCAATCGGGTGTTTTACCGGGTCAGCGACAACCGCACGCTGCGGCTGATCTGCATGATGCGCGAAGTGTTCTGCTCGAACGAACACTGAGTCCGGGCCCCTTCGAACGCAGGCGCCCGGGAATCGGGATTCACACGGCGGGTCCACCGCCCTGGTGAGCGACTGTCGATTTGTTTGTGTCACGCGAGTGACGGGGAATCATGGAACAACTCCTTGAGTTTGCCACCAACCACCCTGTTTTGGTTGGTGCCTTCGCGGCCGTATTGGCGGCGTTGATTTGGAACTTCGTCGCCGACCCTGGCGGCAAGAATGCGGTCGACCCGCTGGCTGCGACCGCGCTGATCAATCATGAAGATGCGGTGGTGCTGGACGTTCGGTCGATGGCCGAGTTCAAAGACGGACACATCGTCAACGCGATCAATATCCCGCTGAACGGGCTGGGCAACAACCTCAAGCAGCTTGAGAAACACCGCGATAAACCGATCATCGCGGTGTGCCGTTCCGGTTCCCGATCTGGTGCGGCCTGCAAGATGCTTGGCAAACAGGGCTTTGAGCAGACCAGGAACCTTCGGGGCGGAATGATGGCGTGGGAAAGCGCCAACCTGCCAGTGAAACGCAAATAACCGCGCCAAGGAGAACCCCGTGAGCGACGAACAACCTGTACAACGCCAGTTTCTGGTCCAGCGAATCTATACCAAAGACCTGTCGTTCGAGGCGCCGAATTCGCCGACTGTGTTCAAAGAGAACTGGCAGCCTGAGATCAACATTGGCCTGGGCAGCGAGATACACAATCACGGTGAAGGGACCATCGAGCTGGTCTTAAAAGTGAATGTGGAGGCCAAGCACAACGACAACACGGTGTTCATGGTAGAGGTACAGCAGGCTGGCCTGTTCACCGTCCAGGGGTTCAGCGACGAGGAGACTGATGCGGTGCTCGGCGTTGCGGCCCCCAACGTGCTGTTTCCCTATGCCCGCGAACTGGTCTCGGACCTCGTCTCGCGGGGCAGTTTTCCGCAGTTCGTCCTGCAACCGGTCAATTTCGAGGCGCTGTACGCCCAACAACGCCAGGCCAAGGCGCAACAGGCAGCGGCCGCTGAAGATGGCGACGCGCCGACCAGCCACTGACGTTGAGCGCTGACGCGGCCAAGATAGCCGTTCTCGGTGCCGGCTCCTGGGGCACCGCGTTGGCTATCCGCCTCGCACGCAACGGTTGCCAGGTCGCGTTATGGGGCCACGCGCCCGACGAAGTGAAGGCGCTCCAGCAGGATAAGGAGAACCGCCAATATCTGCCGGGCGTCGCTCTGCCCGATGGGCTGACTGCCAGCAACCACCTCGCCGAATGCGTCAGTGATGCCGATGAGGTGCTGGTCGTCGTCCCCTCACATGCGTTCGCATCGGCCTGTGCCATGGTGGCACAGGCGCGCCCCGGACTGGAGACATTGAGCTGGGCGACCAAGGGTTTCGACCCCGGCAGCCAGGAACTGCTCAGCACCGTCGCGAACCGCACACTGCCGGACTGCCACCTGGCCGTCATCTCCGGCCCGACCTTCGCCGGCGAGGTCGCCCGTGGCCTGCCAACCGCGATCACCGTTGCCGCCGACGACCCAGACCACGCCGAGCGGATAGCCGGCTACTTGCACGGCGAGCACTTTCGCGCATACACCAGCGCCGACCTGGTCGGCGTTCAGGTCGGCGGCGCCTGCAAGAACATCATGGCAATCGCGGCCGGTATCTCGGATGGTCTGGGATTCGGCGCCAACGCCCGCGCAGCGCTGATTACGCGCGGTCTGCACGAAATCATGCAGCTCGGCCTGGCGCTGGGCGGCAAACCGGAGACCTTCATGGGGCTGGCCGGTCTTGGCGACCTGGCGCTGACCTGCACGGATGATCAATCACGCAATCGGCGCCTGGGGCTGGCACTTGCCGACGGTAGCGATGTCGCCGCCGCGCGGTCGGCGATTGGTCAGGAGGTCGAGGGGGTGGCGACGGCCCGCGAGGTGCGCGCCAAGGCCCATAGGCTTGGCGTTGAGATGCCTATTACGGAACAAACCTACCGGGTGCTCTACGAAGGACTGTCACCGGAGGCCGCCGTGCGCAACCTGCTGAGCAGAGAGGCAAAACCTGAATAGGCAATCAAGCGCCGAGTGGCTCAATGTCGCGGCAACGCCCGGCCCGCTGGCGTTGCGACGGGTCCCCCGCTAAACCGCGAGCTGAACCAACCGCCAGCCGATTGTAATCGGCAACAACACGACGAATACTGCCATCAGTACCGCCAGATCCTGCAGTCGTTTGCCCCGACGTTGCGCGATATCGCCTTGCTGCACGCGGGTGTCGCGAACAACCGCCAGCCCGAGCGGAGGGTAGCGTCGTTGTTGTCGCGCGTCTCGCCCGAAGCGCCAGAGGCGGTGGAGCGGCTTGAGCATTGCCAGGCTGATCAAACACAATACAAGCAATGCCGCGATCAGCGGCGTAAGTGCCGCTGCTCTCTCGGTTGCATTGATCCAAATGGTCAATCCAGCGGCGATCAGCAGTCCCAGAACACCCAGCGGCCAGAGTTGCCGGAGCAGCTTGCGCCGAGCGATTGGATCAGCGCTTTGGGTTTCTGTTGGGTCCATCATATTCCCCCATTCTTTGCAAAGGGCAGGGTAACCTGAACCCAACTAGACTTGTGACCATTGCAATGGATAGGAATTCGGGAGGAGCGATGAATTACAGCGTCTCCGTAGAGAACATCAAATGCGAGGGTTGTGTGAGCAGTATTCGCAGCAAACTGATCGACAGCGAACTGGCTCAGGCGGTCGAGGTAAATGTCGAAGCCGGCGAGGTTCAGGTTGACGGTAACCCAGAATGGCGTTCCCAGGTGATCGAAGCGCTGGCCAGCATGGGCTACCCCGAAACGGGCTCGGTCGAGGGGATCCAATCCGCGAAAGCGAAGGCCAAATCGTTCGTCAGCTGCGCGGTTGGCCGAATCGACAACGCGAGACAAAAAAATGACTGACACCGCCCTGCAACGCCCGATATGACCCAACAGGCCCCCAACCGAACGCTCAGCATCTACCTCGCGATACTGCTGGTGCTGGCGCCGCTGTGGGCGCCGTTGGGCGCGGCTGCTGCGGAGCTGTTCGCAACGACGGCCGGGCAGATGCCCTGTTGCCCGGCGATGCCTGCGGGACCGGATCACCCGGCCGAACATGAGATGGCCAGTGCCGATAACTGCGATCACTGCGCGGGCGGCGCACCGATGGGGGCGTGTCAATGCTGTACCTTTGCCGCCTCAGCCGCAATTCCTTCGATAGAAGTGAGCACTAACTTTCACTTCAGACACCACCACCGCGAGCGATTGACCTCCGTCACTTTGCCACTGGCCCCCTGTCAAGCCCCATTCCGCCCACCTATTTCTACCTGAAACGGCAACCACCACCATGCTGGCGTCGGGGTCAATCCGAGGCCAGCCGCGTTACCGATTCGAGGTAGATGATAGTGAGCACTAACAAACGTTTCTTTTCCCTTATTGCCCTTATCGCGGCTTTGATCTTGGCCGGATGCAGCCAGCACAACGGTCCGACTGAAGGCCACGCCGACGCCGCTGGTGACAGCGCGCTCATGCACGCGGCGAAGCACCTGGATCCGACTTACATCTGCCCAATGCACCCGCAGATCGTCCGCGACGAAGCGGGCAGTTGCCCGATCTGTGGCATGGACCTGGTCGAAAAGCAGGTCACCAGCAGCCCAGAGACCGCGATGGCGCACGCCGAAAAACACCTGGATCCCACTTACATCTGCCCGATGCACCCGCAGATCGTCCGCGACGAAGCGGGCAGTTGTCCGATCTGTGGCATGGACCTGGTCGAAAAGCAGGTCACTAGCAGCCCAGAGACCGCGATGGCGCACGCCGAAAAACACCTGGATCCGACTTACATATGCCCGATGCACCCACAGATCGTGCGTGACGAGGCGGGCAGCTGCCCGATCTGCGGCATGGATCTGGTGCAAAAGGCGATCAGTACCGACCGGAGCCAGAACCCGACGGTCGAGATCAGCAATGCCGTGATCAATAGCATGGGGGTTCGTTCGGCGCCGGCACGCCGCACCACCCTATGGAAATACATCGAGACGGTCGGCCGAATCGTTTACGACGAGACCCGGCTGGCCCATGTTCATCCGCGCGCCGCGGGGTGGCTCGAGACCTTGGATGTGCGAATCGAGGGCCAACCGATCAAACGTGGCCAGCGCATCGGGCGCCTGTATTCCGAGGAAATCCTGTCAGCCCAGGTCGATTACCTGATCGCGCTCGGCCAATCGAACAGCCAGGTGAAAGTTGAAAAGGCGCGCAACCGCCTGCGGCTGCTTGGCGTGACGGAAGAGACCATCTCGGCGATCCAGCGACGCGGGGAGTCTTTCAACACCGTGCCCGTGGTATCGAACGCCGACGGTGTGGTCACCATGCTCGGTGTGCGCCAGGGCATGTACGTCGAGCCCAACATGGAAATCGTGACGATCGCTGACCTCAGCCGCGTCTGGGTCCTGGTCGATGTCTACGAGCATCAGATCGACTGGTTGGCCGAGGGCCTCAGCGCCGAGATTCGCGTGCCGGCCTACCCGGGTCGAGTCTGGAAGGGCGAGGTGGAATACATCTACCCCGAACTGGATGCGACCTCACGCACCCTGACGGTGCGCCTGGCCTTCGAGAATCCCGAATACCTGCTTAAGGCCAACATGTTTGCCGACGTTATTGTCTACGGGGGTCCCAAGCACGACACCCTCGCCGTGCCCGCCGAGGCGGTGATTGAAACCGGCGAGCGCACGGCCGTTGTGCTGGCCGTCGGGGACGGTCGGTTCCAACCCGTCGATGTGGTCACCGGTATGGCGGCCGGTGACTACGTCGAGATCCTCAGCGGCATCAAGGAAGGCGACGAAGTCGTCGTATCGGGGCAGTTTCTGATCGACTCCGAGGCCAGTCTGCAGGCCAGTTTCTTGCGCATGAGCGAGGCGCCTCCGCAAGGCGCTGACGCGCAAGCACAGCAGTGAGGCCACGCACATGTTGAGTCGATTAATTGCCTGGTCGGTACACAATCGTTTCTTGGTGCTACTCGCCACGCTGGTGCTTACCGGCTGGGGCGTGGTGGCACTGAAAAACACCCCGCTGGATGCCATCCCGGACCTTTCCGATGTACAGGTCATCATCAAGACGACCTTCCCGGGACAAGCGCCGCGGGTGGTGGAAGAACAAGTCACCTACCCGATCACGACGACCATGTTGTCGGTGCCCGGGGCAAAGGTGGTGCGCGGCTACTCGTTTTTCGGTGACAGCTATGTCTACGTGATATTCGACGACGCCACCGATCTCTATTGGGCCCGGGCGCGGGTGTTGGAATACCTCAACCAGGCGGCCGCCAATCTACCGGAAGGGGTGCAACCGAGACTGGGACCGGACGCGACCGGCGTCGGCTGGGTCTACAACTACGCCTTGGTCGATCGAACCGGGCAGCATGACTTGGCCGAGCTGCGCAGCCTGCAGGACTGGTTCCTGAAATACGAACTGCAGACGGTGCCCGGGGTATCCGAGGTGGCGACGGTCGGCGGCATGGTCCGCCAGTACCAAGTCGTTGTCGACCCGGAAAAACTGCGCGCTTACGGCGTTTCGCTGGCGCGGGTCTCGGCGGCGATCCAGGCGGCCAACCGCGAAGTCGGCGGGTCCGTCCTCGAGCTGGCGGAAGCCGAGTACATGGTCCGAACCCGTGGCTACCTGCGCGGCGTTGAAGATCTCCGCAGTATTCCGATCAAGGTGAACGACACCGGGACACCGGTGCTGCTGCGCGATCTCGCGACGGTGCAGATCGGGCCGGAGATGCGCCGCGTCATCGCCGACCTGGATGGCGAAGGCGAGGTCACCGGGGGCATCGTTGTGATGCGCTCGGGTGAGAATGCGCTGGCGACGATCAAGCGGGTCAAAACCAAGCTCGACCAGTTACGCCAGGGTCTGCCCCCCGGGGTTGAAATCGTCGAGACCTACGATCGTTCAGCATTGATCGAGCGAGCCGTCGACAACCTGTCGGAAAAACTGGTCGAGGAATTAATCGTCGTCGCGATTGTATGCCTGATCTTCCTGTTCCACCTACGCTCGGCGTTCGTCGCTATCGTGACCCTGCCGCTGGGTATTCTGGCGTCGTTCGTTGTCATGCAACAACAGGGCATCAACGCCAACATCATGTCGCTCGGTGGCATCGCCATTGCGATCGGGGCCATGGTCGATGCGGCGATCGTGATGATTGAGAATGCCCACAAGCACCTCGAGCGGTACCGCCTTAAACACGGCACCGACGCGACCGGGCAAAAGCACTGGGAAGTCATCACCGCGGCGGCAACGGAGGTCGGCCCAGCGCTGTTCTTCTCGCTACTGATCATTACGCTGAGTTTCCTGCCGGTATTCACCCTCGAAGCGCAGGAAGGACGGCTGTTCTCGCCATTGGCCTATACCAAGACCTATGCCATGGCGGCGTCGGCCGGCCTCGCGGTGACGTTGGTTCCGGTGCTGATGGGTTACTTCATTCGCGGGCGCATTCCCGCTGAACACAAGAACCCGTTGAATCGATTGCTGATCTGGCTCTACAAACCATTGCTGACGGCCGTCCTTCGACGCCCACGCCTCACCCTATTTGCCACCGGGCTGGTGATGTTGAGTCTGGTCATTCCGATCGCCGGCATCACCGGCTTCCTGGCACCGTTGAAATGGCCATTTCAAGTCGTCGAAGTGGCGACCGGCACACCGCAACCAATGGTCGCGCGCGTCGATCAGCTGCAAACCGAGCTGGCGAAAGCCTGGAAGCAGACGTTTCGCGACACACCCTGGCTGGCACGCTTCGGCACCGGGCTTGGAAGTGAATTCATGCCCGAGTTGGACGAGGGTGACTTGATGTACATGCCGACCACCTTGCCCGGCCTGTCGATCGGCAAGGCCCAAGAACTGCTGCAGCAGACCGACCGTCTGATCAAGCAGATTCCCGAGGTAAAGCGCGTGTTCGGCAAGATCGGGCGAGCCGATACGGCAACGGACCCGGCACCGCTGACGATGATCGAGACCGTCATCCAGCTCAAGCCGAAAGACCAATGGCGCGCTGGCATGACAACCAGAAAATTGATCACCGAGCTGGATGCCGCCATCCAATACCCGGGGGTTACCAATGCCTGGGTGATGCCGATCAAGACCCGCATCGACATGCTGGCGACCGGCATCAAGACACCGGTCGGCATCAAGGTGGCCGGGCCGGACCTGCGTGAGATCGAGCGTATCGGGCAGCAGATCGAAAAGGTCGTGATGGCGGTGCCCGGCACCACCTCGGCCTATTCTGAACGCGTTGCCGGCGGCCGTTACATTGACATCGTGCCGGACCGGCTGGCCGCGGCGAGGCTCGGCCTCAACATCAATGACATCAACCAGGTGATTGCCGCGGCCGTTGGTGGCATCAACATCACGCAGACCGTTGAGGGTCTGGAGCGCTATCCGGTCAATCTGCGCTTCCCGCGTGAGCGCCGCGACAGCCTGGAAAAGCTGCGCGCTTTACCCCTGGTGACGACGTCCGGTGCGCAGATACCGTTGGGTCAAATCGCCGAGGTCAAAATCGTCGATGGCCCGCCGATGCTCAAGAGCGAGAACGGCCGCCTCAATGGCTGGACCTTCGTCGATATCCGTGACGCCGATCTCGGCAGCTACGTCGCCACTGCGCAGCAAGCGGTGCGCGAGCAGGTCGATCTGCCCGCGGGCTATTCGATAACCTGGTCAGGCCAGTACGAATACATGCTGCGTGCACAGGCCCGCCTGAACCAGGTCATTCCGCTGACGCTGGTGGTTATCTTCGTGTTGTTGTATCTCACCTTCCGCCATGCGGGTCAGGCGTTGATCGTGATGGCGTCACTGCCGTTCGCGTTGGTCGGGGGGTTTTGGCTCATCTATCTGCTCGACTACAACCTGTCGGTGGCCGTTGGGGTGGGCTTTATCGCGCTGGCGGGCGTGGCGGCCGAATTTGGCGTGATCATGCTGGTCTATCTCGACAACGCCCTGCGTGATCACACGCGCGATCAGCCATTAACCCCGCAGGTACTGCACGACGCGATCATGGAGGGGGCGGTGATGCGCGTTCGGCCGAAGGCGATGACCGTGGCGACGATCATCGCCGGCCTGCTACCGATATTTCTCGGCACCGGCACCGGTTCTGAGATCATGAGCCGCATCGCGGCGCCGATGATTGGCGGCATGATCACGGCGCCGTTGCTGTCGCTGTTTGTCATACCGGTCATCTACTTGTTGTGGAAGAGCCGGACAGCGAGGCCACGGATCGCAGCACAGTCCGCGCCGACGTGACCGTATCGATGGCACAATGCGACTTGTCGCTCGACACACTTTACTCACCCAGAGGAATACGCAATGTACGGCTTCTTTGCCAACCCGACATTCGATTTTGACACCACGATTGAAAAGGTAACGGCCGCGCTAAAGGAGGAAGGCTTCGGTGTCTTGACCGACATCGACGTTGCCGCAACCTTCAAAGCCAAGCTCGATGTCGAGCAACGGCCCTATCGTATCCTGGGTGCCTGTAATCCGAAGCTCGCTCACCAGGCAATCAATGCCGATGCCGACATTGGTCTGCTGCTACCCTGCAACGTGGTGGTCCGCGAAGAAGCGGGTGGCCAAGTGACCGTCGCCTTTATGGATCCAGTTGCCGTTCTGGCACTGGTCAACAAGCCCGAGGTCAGCGCGCTCGCTAACGATGTCAAAGCCCGCCTGCAACGCGTGCAGGCATCGCTGACTAGCTAGCCAACATGACGCCTAGCGACGTCCTCGATTTCTGGTTTGCCGAGGGAATGGACAAACGGTGGTTCAACGCGACCCCCGCGCTCGATGCCGAGATCCGCAACCGTTTTGAGGCCCTCTGGCAAGCCGCATCGAGGGGCGACCTGGACGCCTGGTTGGCGACCGCAGAAGGCACCCTGGCACTCGTTATCGTGCTCGACCAACTGCCGCTCAACATGTTTCGCAACCAACCCGCATCGTTTGCCACCGAGGCCAAGGCCATCGCCGTCACCAGACACGCGTTGGCCTTCGGATTCGATCGAACGCTCCGGCGAGATCAATTAGCGTTTCTTTACATGCCGTTGATGCATAGCGAAAGCCTGGCAGATCAAGACCAGGCCGTCGCGCTTTTCGAGGCGGCCGCGCTGGAAGAAAACCTGCGCTTTGCCCGACACCATCGCGACTTGGTGCGACGGTTCGGACGTTTCCCCCATCGCAACGCTATCCTCGGCCGGCCGAGCACCGATGAGGAGCTGGCCTATCTTTCGTCCAAACAGGCTTTCAGCGGATGAACAGCCGTTCATTGGTGGAACGTTCGGCCGTGCTTGCGCCCGCGCACTGCGCGGCGCTGGCCGGGGTGGCCAACACGGAGCTGCCATCAACGCTTTTACCCATGCTGTCGGCGCTGCCACGAGACAGCTTGCCGCTCGATGGTTGCGCAAGCCGCGGCGGCATGATCGACCCAGAGGGCTGGTCGCTCAGTGCGCTGAGTATTGACAGGACGGCCTCGGCCGTGAGCGCCCGGCTCAGCCTGTTCTTCACCGAGATTGTCGGCGGATGCAACTGCCATGATGAGCCGTCGGTCTACCACGGCCACGAACTCGTCGTCGCTGAGATCGATTTGTCAAGCGGCCGGATAAGCTGGCGACAACCCGACGCGTGAAGACCTCAGCCGTGCGCGGTTGGGGTCCGGTTAGGGCCGGTGACAAACGTCTGGCAGCTGACGGCCAGAAAGGCATCACGCGTGATGGGGCGGCTGAACAGATAGCCTTGTAGATACCGACACCCGCGTGCCACCAACCAATCACGTTGCTGCGCTTGTTCAATGCCTTCGGCGACGATCGCACTGCCCAATTCGCGGCCCAGCGTGAGGATGGTCTCGACCAGCGCACAGTCGCGAGGTCCGAATGGGATATCGTCGAGGAATGACTTATCGATTTTGATGGTATCGATCGGCAGGCGCTTGAGATAGGCGAGCGATGAAAAGCCGGTCCCGAAATCATCCAATGCAATCCGGATTCCGAGTTGCTTGAGTTCGATAAGGAGTTGTTCGGCCCGCCGTGCATCTTCCAGCAACGCACTTTCGGTCATCTCCAAATCGAGCACGCACGATGGCAAATCGATTTCCTGCAGCAGCTTGCGAACGTTTTCGACGAAGTCGGCCTGTTTGAGTTGGTGAGCCGACACGTTCACGTGCATGGCTATCGGATTGCTTGTACTGGCCTGCCAGATCGCTGCGACGGTCAGGGCTTCACGCAGCACCCAGTCGCCGATCGGATTGATCAATCCACTCTGTTCGGCAATATCGATGAACTCGACGGGGCTGATCAGGCCACGCGTCGGATGATGCCAGCGCAACAGGGCCTCGGCGGCATGAACCTGGCCAGTCGCTGAGTCGATGATAGGCTGATAGTAGACTTCAAGCTGATCTCGATCCAACGCCAGGCGCAGCTCGTCACGTAACGACAATTGACGACTGACACGATCGGACATCGCGCTGTCGTAGAACGCATAGTTGTTTGGCCCACGTTGTTTCGCCGCATACATTGCGGTGTCCGCATGCTTCAACAGACTGTGCGGTTCGTCACCATCGGCCGGATAAACAACCACCCCGCAACTCCAGGTCACGTAGGTTTCATACTCGCCTATCGCATAGTAGCGACCGACGCAGCTAAACAACCGCTCGACAAGCCGACTGATTCGCGAGGCCTCCCCACCGTCTTCGATGATCACCACAAATTCGTCGCCGCCCAGACGCGATACGGTATCGCTGCTGCGCAGCACATCCTGCATTGCCTCGGCGACCTGGCTCAACAGGTAGTCGCCGTACTCGTGACCGAAGGTGTCATTGATGGATTTGAAGTTATCGATATCGATGAACGCAACCGCTACCTGGGTCCCGGTGCGCCGCGCCCGATCGAGGGCCTGTTGCATTCTCGTATAGAGGTAGGCGCGATTCGGTAAGCCGGTCAATGCATCATGCGTGGCATTGAACTCCGCCTGGTCCTTCTGTTGCTGTAATTCGACGTTGGCCTCGCCCAGGCGATCGATCATGACCATGAAAAACTTTGGCATCAGCACAAGCCCAAACATCAGACCGACATAGGTCAGCGGTTGCGTCCAAAGGAATCCACTGGTGGCCAATGCCCCGGTAAAGCCGAGCAGGCCGATTAGCGTAGCGACCTGCATGAAATGTTGGCCGTAGCGCAGGCCATTGCCGATCATCACCCACAGGAACAGCGGGTAAAATGCCAGTCCGGCTGGCCCAAAGTACGCCGTTAGAAAAGTGGCGACGGCAAGATCGAGGACAATTACCGGATAACGTCGCCACAGATAGCGATCTTTGTTTCGGCTTACAAACGAAAGGTGGAAAATGCTGGCGAGCAGATAGACCATCGCCAACATGAACGGGACATCACCCAGCCCGAAGTAACGTGCGCCGAGGAACGCCAGACCACCGATTGCGGCAAGCGCGATGCGGGTTAAGGCCTGGCCCTGCTCCTGGGTCGTTTCACCCTTTGGGTTGAAGAGGACCGAATACAGCAGGCGCTTTTCAGTCGGTGGGGGTTCCTTCGTCCCGCGACTAGCCAGATCGATCGACGCCGAGCGTCGATCCGTTTCGAATGGCTGGTCATCAGACCGGTCCATGATGCAGGCACTCCCGGACGCCCTGGCCAGTTGGGTGTCTAGCTAAGATCGGCCAGCTGCCTGGGATCTTGACATCCGGCCGCCCGGATCAGGCCTCGCTTTGCTCCTCGTAACCGCGGATCATGGCTTGCAAATGCCCAAACGGCGCCTCGGCGGTGTGGGGCGGCCGCAACCATCCACAGCTCAGGACCGCTGATGCCGCACGCAGGCCAAAGAGTTCAGGTGATGAAGAGAGCCCGCTCACCCAGAGCAGCGGGCCATTCAACACGTGCACCGCGAGATAGGCCAGGCGCAGGAGCGGAGGCGGATCCCGCTTGACCGGCCCAACGCAAGCGGCTGCGCGCGGCGCCGGTCACTGAAGGTCTGTTCGCAAACCGCCAAGCACGCGTCACGCCGGGCCGGTCTCGACTGAACAGGTAGATCTGCAGGCAACGGCCGGCTCGTTCAACGGTCTCGGTTGGCGGTCTCGTCGAAATTGCCAATCACCAGGGCCAATAGCCCGAAAGCGATTAACAACCAGGCCCGATAGTCGAGAATGCCTCCGGTCTCCTGGCCCCCGGACATCATGACCAATAGACCGAGTACGGATAAGGCTGCACCGATCACCCAGAATCTTCTTGCCATGATTCCCACCTCCACTGCGAGTACGGCTCCAAACTTCTAATTTAGAGTATAAGCTATTTCTAACTCTTGCATTGATTTTGCTCAACTTGGCCAGACAGGCGATTTTCCCGCCAGCGAAACATGTCGGGCACGCTGAGAAAACGCGCCTTTTCACGGCACAGCGATTCTCAGGCTGACACTGGGGGACCGAATACAAACCCGAAACGCATCGCCATTGTCTCAATCATCGACATGCCGGATCTGACGGTAGGGACGACCGGTCGACCCCTACACCAGGGAGGAAAAGACCAGCAAGGCAATCGCCGGCGCCGGGATCGGTGCTGCAGAAAGGCGCGCCTGGGTGGCGCGCCTTTTGAACGTGCGTAAATCAGAGACGAAACCGGCCCGCCGCGTCAGTAGCGCCCGTGCTGGTGAGAGATGTAGTTGCTCATCTCGACAAACTGGGTGTTCATGGTACCCAAAATGCTGTGCGCCGACCGCACGACGGCACGCATGACCTGATAAACGAGGTCCGGATCGCTGTGCAACAGCGACTCGAGGTCGGACCGAACCAGCGCGATCAACTCGCACTGTGTCTGAGCTTTGATCGTCGCGCTGTGCTTGATCCCGTCGACGAACCCCAAAATGCCCGCCATGTCGCCGCCTTTGAGCTGACCGAGAGACAGGGTTTCACCGCCGCTGACCGGTTTGACGACGTCGAGCGTTCCTCGGGTCACGACGAACAAGGTGTCATCGCAGCGCCCGTCATCGATCAGCGCCTGGCCGACGTCCAAGCCAAGCAGGCTGCTCACGCCAGCGAGCTTTGCACATTGTGCATCGTCCAGGTCCAGACCCAGCGGTGATTCGCGGATCGCCTGAGCACTGACCATCGGTATTTCGGCTTGTATGGTCATCAATCTTCTCCCCAACTTCCTTGGTTATCCTGAACACAGTATAGGACTCGCGGTACTCGGATCGAACCGCTTTGCCCGCATTTTGATGCGCAACCGACCCGACCCAGACGACAGCACCGACGCGACCGCGGCTTGGCGAGGGCGCGCCGATGACCGACGGTCGCTAAACGCTGCCGAGATTCAGCACTCGGCCTTGATGAGCAACTTGCCGCGACTCGGCTTCTCCTGGGTGTCCTTGACCTCGTCGGATCCGAGGCCGAGGCCCAAACCAAGACCCAACGGATCGGCCGCTGGCGATGCCGGCGCCGGGGGCTGAACGGCCGGCGTGCCCAGGCCGAGACCGAGACCCAGACCGAGCGGGTCAGCTGCAGCAGCAGGCGCCGGCGCCGAAACGATCGAACCCTCCGGGATCAGGCCGGCTGCCGCCACGTAATCGCCGGCGAAGCGACACGCAACCGCCTGGTAGACGGCGCGCTGTCGCGGATCCATCTCGGCCACGCCAGCCGCCTCAGGGTCTTGCAGATAGGCCTGCCAGTAGTTGTAGCCACCGAGCAGGGCATAACCGTCTCGCTCGACCAGTCGCAGCAGCAACGCCGCCTGCGCTGCGTGACCCGTACCGTTGGAATAGACGACGACCTTCTGGCCTCGCGGCAGGGCGGCGAGCGACGTCTCCGACATCAGCCCCGCCAGCGGCACATTGCGTGCCCCCTCGATGTGCCCGGCATCGAAGTCCTCGGTGTCGCGGATGTCGAGCAGGATGAAATCGCGTTGATCCTTGATCAGCCAGTCGGCCAGTTCGGGCACGCTGACATGGTCTTCCTCGGCCGCAATGGTCTTGGCGAGGGCCGCAGCCGCGCCGGTGCGATCAAACGTCGGCGCCTCGCTGCACGCGGCGAGCACAACGGCGAGCAAGGCGGAAGAAAAAAGGACGAGTCCTGGACGAATCATGGTAGCAGCCTCTGCAACAGCTCAGGGTCGAAAGACATCGCGTAATCGGACCAGGTGCTGTCCTGCCCGATTTCGACCATAAGGTAACGCAGCATGAAGCCACCGGCCACGACCAGGACCGCTGCGGTAAGCGCGGACAGTCGGTTGCCACGCAGGGCCACCAGTTCGAGCAACAGGGGAATCACCAGGCCCGGTAGCACGAACCAAAGCCAGAACGGCACCGTGTAGTCGCCGCCCCAGACCAGGTGCAGGGCCTCGAGGTGCTGCGCAGCACCGGTCGCCAGGCTGATCAGAAACAACGCGATCAGTAAGATCTCGATCGAGATCAGCGCCATGTCCGAGCGTTCAAAGAAGCGTTTCTCGGTTCGCCCGACACCTACGAGCAGCGGCAGGACCGCGGCGGTCGACAGGCCCGAGACCAGGAACAGCGGACCCAGCACCCCCGAATTCCAGAAAGGCCGCGCGCTCAGGGCGCTGAGCAGGACGCCGGTGTAGATACCCAGCCCGACCGCGAGCGGGATCACCAGCCAGGCGATCGGACGCCGTCCCGCTTCACTCCAATCCATCAACGCGGCGCCGCCCGGCACCTTGTTTAGCAAGCCGGCGAGCGTGGGATAGCCGGCCCGCAGGGTCGACAGGATCTGCGCGATCATCAGCGGATAGATCAGCACCAGCAGCCAGGACCCCCAGGACATCGGCGAGGCGGGCTGGAAGCTGGTATAGAAACGGAAGACGTGGATCTTGTACTCGAGGTCCAGGAACAGGGTCGTCATGCCCAGCGACAACACGATCGGCGCCCACAGGGCAAAACGATCGTGCGCGAACGGCAGGCTGTCGCGTTTGCCGCCCAGCACGGCCCAGGCCGCGAACAGCATGATCCCGGCCGCCATGCCACCGAGGAACAGGTAGAACGCGATCTCCCAGGTCCAGATCCCGAGCGACGGATCGATCTTGTCGTTGTACCGGGCGGTTACCAGAACTTCTTCGATCATGGCGCGGATCCCGTTGTCGATGGCAGGGCGTAGTCGACCATCATGTCAGGTAGTAGACGTGCGGCTGGTTGCCAGTCTCCGGCATCAGCACCTTGTGGCGGCGCTCACGCAGCAGTCGGCTGACCGTGCTGTCACGGTCGTCGATGTTGCCGAAGTACATACAGTGCGTCGGACAACTCGCCACACAGGCCGGGTCGAGCCCCTGGTCGACGCGGTGGTGACAGAAAGTACATTTATCAACGTAGCCCTCCGGACGCATGATCATCCGGGCATCGTAGGGGCAGGCCGCGATGCAGGCCTTGCAGCCGGTGCACTTCTCGGCGGCCACCAACACGATATTGGTGTCTTTCCACTTGTGGCTGGCGCCGGTCGGGCAGCTGGTCACGCAGGTCGCGTGGCTGCAGTGGTTGCAGCGTTCCGAGCGGAACTCGGTCTCGAGGTGTGGGTATTCGCCGCGCGTGGCCTCGACCACCCAGTCGCGGTTGAGGCCCGCAGGCACCTTGTTCTCGTTCTTGCACGCCACGACACAGTCGCCGCAGCCGATGCAGGTCCGGGTATCGATGACCATCGCGTAGGTCGTCATCTCAGGCCACCTCGCTCTTGACCAACGCTACGAAGCTGGCACGCATGCCCGTGCCCCCCATGATCGGATCGATCTTGACGTTGTGCATCAGTGCTGCATCGTCTGCACCGACGCCACGTGCCAGGCGCTGCCGCGCGTCGGTATGGCCGAAGCCATGGACGATGAAAATGGAATCGGGACGGATCCGCTCCGTCACCCGCACGCGTACGCGGTTGCTGCGTCGGCCCTGCGGGTTCTCCAGCTCGACATAATCGCCGCTGGCCAGACGATGCCGCCCGGCGGCGCTCGGGTGAATCCAGACCGCGTTCTCGGGCATCAGCTCGAACAGCAGCGGGTTGTTGATCGTGCGACCGAAGGTGTGCGCCGGCGCACGGCCGTAATTGAGGTGGTAGAACCCCTGCGGCGGGCGATCCGGCGGGGTGTAGCGCGGCAGGGGGTCCTGGCCGACGTCGGCCAGCAGGCTGGACCAGAGTTCGATCTTGCCGCTCGGCGTGTTGAAGCCGACATCGGCACCGTCTTCGAAGTAGACCGGTGTCTTGCGGGCGAAACGCTTGAGACCGACACGTTGCATCTCAGCCAGTGAAGATCCGACCTGCCCCAGCTGCCAAGCGAGCACCTCGCTGTAGTCGCGCCACGGAAAGTAGTCCCCTAGCGCGAGCTTTTCCGCCAGCTGCTTGGCCATCCACCAGGCCGGCTTGCTCTCGTACTTCGGTTCGAACGCGGGCATCCGCAGGGCCAGGGTCGGCACGCGCTCGGCCTTGTTGCGCAGGTCGTCATAGCGCTCGAGGTAGGTGCACTCGGGCAGGACGACATCGGCATAACCGGTAATCTCGGCCGGCATGGTATCGACGACGACCATCAGTTCCAGCGACTCGGCCGCCGCCTTGATCTGCTCGGTCGCACCCGGCAGCGTCATCGGCAGGTTGGTGGCATAGACAAACCAACCCTTGATGAAGGCATCATCACCGATGGAGTGCTCGACCAGCTGGTTGCTAATGCCCGTGGCGACCAAGGGGAAATCGCCCTGCACGGCTTTTTTCCAGTCGCGTGCCGGTTCCGGCGGCTTGGGCGCCGGGTAGGCCGGCAGCTTGACCTTTTCCTGCTTGTAAAAGCCCCCGGGACGCCCCCAGGAACCAAGCAACGCATTGAGTATCGCGATCGCGCGGCTACGCTGCGTATCGTCGCCATACCAGGTGACATGACGGCCGGGATGGACCAGCGTCGCCGGTGCCGCCGTCGCCATCGCCCGCGCGGTCTGACGAATCAGGTCCGGTTCGATGCCGGTCTCGATATAGGCCCACTCCGGGTTGAAGGGCTGCACGTGGGCCGACAGTGCGTCGAAGCCGCTGCAGTAGCGCGCGACATAGTCGCGGTCATAAAGGCCCTCGTTGATCAGTACATTGGCCCAGGCCAACAACAGCGCCATGTCGGTGCCCGGTTTGATCGGCAACCAGTGCGTCGATTTCGACGCGGCCACCGAGAATCGCGGGTCGACCGTGATGACCGTCGCGCCATTGTCGAGCGCCTTGGTGAAAGTCTGGACCTGGCTGTTGTGCAGGTTCTCGCCGAGGTGCGAACCGATCAGCACGATGCAACGGGAATTCGCCATGTCGGTGCGATCCGGCGAACCGACGCCCTCGCCGTAGGTCAGGCCGAACGCGGTCTCGCGCGGCCCGCGACACTGCGCGAACGATGGGTGCGCATAGGCATGCGAGCCATAGGCCTGCAGCACGCGCTGGAAGTGCTTGCCACCACCGCCGTGTGAGAACAGCGCCAGGCGATCCCTGCCGTGCGCTTCACCGATCTCGGTCATGCGCCTGGCGATGAAGGCCAGGGCCTCGTCCCAGCTGACCGGCTTGAACCGCTGGCTGTCCCCATCCGTGACGCGCAACAGCGGCTGCCGCAGACGATCCGGATCGTCGTAGGCCCCCAGCCCCCCGGTCCCCCGGGTGCACAGGCGGCCGTCGCAGTGCGGATCGTCCGGATGGCCCACGACCTTCCAGGGTTTGCCGTCCTCGGTATAGAGGGTTGCGGCACACTGCCAGAAGCACATGTTGCACACGGTGGGCGAGGCCGTAACCTTGCCGGTCCCGGGCAGGGGCTGGTTCGCACAGCCGCCGAGCAGGGTCGGCACCGCGCCACTGGCGCCGACCGCGGCGGAGATCTTCAGAAAGTCACGTCGGTTCATACCCTGCCTTACCGCCTAGATGGTGTAACTGCCGTCCTTCGTGATGGTCACCGTCTCGTTCAGGAAACGGTTGTCGATCCCCTTTGCATTCAGGGTCTGATGGGCCATCTCGGCACGGATGCCGTTGGCGCAGTAGATCAGGACCTGTTTCCCGGCCGGCAACTCGGAAAGCCGGTCTTCGAGCTGCTCCAGCGGGACGTGCAGGGCCCCGGCGATCACGCCGGTGGCCGCTTCCTGGTCGGTGCGCACGTCGACGAGGACCGCCTCGCCCGACTGCTGCAGCGCCATGAACTCCTGCGGCGCGACCGCCCCCGGTGCGAGCTTCTTGATGAACACGATCTCGCTGGTCGCGGCACCGGACTCGGTCGGCAGACCCTTCGCCTGCCAGGCCGCGAGACCGCCATTCAGGATCGTGGTCTTGCCATATCCCCAGTCGCGCAGTTCCTTGTAGGCCAGCAGCGCCTCGGGTGAGGTATGGCTGTCGGCGTAGACGATGACCGGGGCACGCTGATCGGAGACGCCGGGCAACTGGGCGATCTTCTGCTGGGCGATAAACTGTTGGGTCATCGCCTTGAGGTCAGCGGTCGGCAGCGCGACGGCACCGGGGATGTGCGCCTGGCTGCTGGCCGAACGGCTGCGCACGTCGAGGATCACGTGTTGGGGATTGAGCTGCTTGGCCAGCCAACCGGCCTCCGCGTGCACCGGCAGCTTGGCCTTCTTCCATCCCGGCAGACCGGCCTGGAAGCCCTTGAGGTTGCTGTAACCGGCGGCCTTGGCCTTGTCCACCGCGACACTGGTATAAGGGCAGGTCGGGCCACCGCAGTAGAATACCAGCAGGGCGTTCTTGTCGGCCGGAAGCCTGCTCAGAAAGTCGTCGTCCTTCGGGAAGGCGGACTTGGCACCGGGCACATGCCCGCCGCCAAAGCGCTTGCCGGGCCGCGCATCGTAGAGGTGGTACGGCTGACCGCCGGTCATGATCCCGACCAGTTCCTTGACCGAGATCTCGACACCGGGCGGCAAGCCGAACACGACCTTCTTGATCAGGGTCGCAGGCTGCCCGGGCTCGCGGTGCACCTCGACGAGGTCCGGCGGACCGAGTTCCTTCAGCCCGGCGGCCCCTTCATAGGCGGTTTTGGCATCGGTGCGCACGACGACCTTGGTGACACGCTTGTCTTTGCCCTTGACGTCGATCTGCAGCGTACCCGCCTGTTTCGATACGACCGCGATGCGGCCCTTGACGGTTTCCGCGTGCGCCAGTCCGACCAGCGCAACGGCCATGAAGAACACAATCAGTCTTTTCATAATCGCCTCTCTCAAAATTCAGCGGTTCATGACGGCCCGGCGGCGGGCCGTTGCCCGTCGACACGGCGCCAGTTCGCCAGGTGCTAGTCCTCGCTATAGCGACGTTCGATGCCGTCCCATTGGTTCCGCTCACGGGCACGTTGGCGACGCAGGAATTCGCACTGCACCGGCAGCGCCGCCTTGGCCAGCAACGTGAATATCAACAACCCCACGGCCCAGATGCCGATCGTCACCATGACCTCGGTCATGCTGGGGATGTACTCGTAGACCTCGCCGATCGGCGTCGGCACGAATGCCGGTATCACCAGACCCATACCCTTTTCGATCCATACGCCGATCACAATCAGCACGAAGGCGATATTCATCGTGACCGGGTTGTGGCGCAGCGGGTGAATCATCAGGATCACAACCGCGACGGTGAGCAATCCGATCGCCGTCCAGATCCACGGTGTCAGGCCATTGTGGCCCTCGAGACCAAAGAACAGGTAGCGCGCCGATGCGGCGTGCTCGCCCTCGTTGTAGAACTCCGTGAACAACTCGGCGAGCAGGAAGAACAGCGTCACCTGCAAGGCAATGGCGGCGACCAGCGCCAGGTGCTGGATGACACTCTGGCGAATCGGATAGTCGCTGATCGCGCGAATGAGCTGCAGACCCAGCGCCATCAGTGCCGGCCCGGACGCGAACGCAGAGGCGATGAACCGCGGCGCCAGCAGGGCATGATTCCAGTACGGGCGGCCCGAGTTCGCCGAGTACAGAAATGCCGTGACCGTGTGAATGGAGATCGCCCAGAAGATGGCGAGCAGCACCCAGGGGAAATAACGCGACGGGCTGGGTTCTTTGTCGCGGTAGTGGTTGTAGACGATGTAGAACGAGATACCGAGGTTCAGCAACAGGTAACCGTTGAGGACGATGACGTCCCAGGCGAGCATCGACTGCGGGAAGTTGAACTGGCCGATGCCGGGGATCAGGTGCCAAAAGCGGTCGGGGCGGCCGAGGTCGACCACGACGAACAGGATGGCCATCGTGACCGCGGCGATGGCCATGGTATCGCCCATCAGGACCACGTCCTTGATGTCTCGCCGGTGAAAGATGTAGGCCGGGACGACCAACATCACGGCGGCGGCCGCAACACCGACCAGGAAGGTGAAGTTCGCGATGTAGAAGCCCCAGGACACCTGGTTGGTCATGTGCGTGACGATCAGCCCATCACGCAGTTGCAGGTAGTAGTGCCAGCCCCCAACCGCGATCAGTGCCAATAGGAAAAACACCCAAAGCCAGTAGACGGCCGGACCGCGCAGCATGTGGCGCAGGCTCGACGTGAAGAAACGCCACAGGTTCGGCGCAGGCTGGACGGCGACATCATGCATCGCGGAAGTACCAGAACTTGGGCTCGGTGCCGAGTTCCTCCTTCAACCGAAACACGGCCTTGTGTTCCAGCACGTAGCGGATTTCGCTGTTCGGATCCAGCAGGTTGCCGAACACGCGTGCACCGGTCGGGCAGGCCTCCTGGCAGGCCGGTTGACGGCCGGTACGGGTACGCTGCACGCAGAAGTGGCACTTCTCGACGACGCCGCGGGGCCGCGGTCGATTACCCAGGTAGTGGGTGTCCGGATTCAGTGCGTCGGCCGGGATCTCAGGGGTCGCCCAATTGAAATGGCGGGCCTGGTAGGGACACGCCGCCATGCAGTAGCGACACCCGATACACCAGTCATAATCGACGACGACGATGCCGTCCGGCTCGGTCCAGGTGGCACCCACGGGACAGGCCTTGACGCACGGCGGGTTGTCGCACTGCATGCACTGCATCGGCAGGTAGTCTTTGCCTTCGGCCGGCACCTCGTCGTGCTTGTAGTAGTGGTCTGCATGGTGCAGATCGGTGCTGCCGCGGTCGAGCTCGACGACGCGGATGTACTGCGTATCACGGCCGAGGTTGTTCTCCTCGACACAGGCATGCACGCAGTCACGATAGCCCCGGCACTTCGAGATGTTGATCGCGTAGCCGAATACCACGCCCTCTTTGGGCGGCGTGTTGGCGCAGGTGATATCCACGCCGTAGCGGCGCTTGGCCTTGCGCTCGATGCGCGCTATGGTCTCGGCGATCTCCTCCGCGCTCATGCGCTGGTAGTGCTGCTGGAAGAAATCGGCGAAGGCATCCGACAGGGTATTGCCGCCCCAGGCACCACCACTGGCGGCCACCGCACCGGCGGCACCCGTCCCGACGGCCAGCCGCTTGAGGAAGCGCCGCCGAGCGTGATCGCTGACCTGGTCCGGGACCTTGGTATCACGATTCCGCATCAGGTACCTCGCTTGGCTCGCTGGCCGCGGTGTCGGCGGCCGCGTCCTGCGCCGGGGCCTCGCGGCGCCGGTCGATGTCACGCTGCCAGTCCGCCGCATGACCGTCACCGTGCGCCGGGCGCTCATGGGCGGCCACCCAGTGAGCGGGGCGCGGCAGGCCGACGCGCATCACGGGACCGGGCAGTGCCTCGCGCGGCGCAATCGCCGGGCGGTGCTGGTAATGACAGGCCGTGCAGTTGTAGACCTCGCGCTTGCCGTCCCAGTCGCCGACGCGCTTGCCATGGGCACCACGCACCCAGTCACGGCCCTGCTGCACATGACACTGGGTACAGACGACATAGGCATGTTCGTACTCGACCGGTTCGCCTTCAAAGGTCTTCAGCGTCATGTTGTTTTTTTCGTCATGGCAGGTGAGACACCAGAAACCGCCCTTGCCGTGCATCCCGTGCTGCAGCTCGAAGTTGTCATGCGGCGCGGCGAGCTTGCGCGGCTCCGGGTTGCTCTGCACCCACTGGTGGCAGTTGGCGCAGGGGTGCATGTCCCGATCGCGCCGTGCCGGCACCACTGAGAAATCGCCCGCTCCCGGGAAAATCTCCAGCGCGGCCACCGTGTCCCGCTCGAAATCCGGGGCCGCCCTGGCGGCGTCGCGACGCAGCTGCGCGTAGTTCGCATCGGCGGACGAGGCGCGTGACGGGGGCGTCGGCGGTGTTGGCGGTGTTGGCGGTGTTGGCGGTGTCGGGGCGGCCGGCCGGGTGACCGGCGCATCGTCCATCGCCTCGACCGCCCCCCAGTCCCAGTCGTCGCTGGCCTGGAGAGTGCCGGTCAGCGTGCCGGCGACCAGCAGGCCGCCGGCGGTGAGTACGCCGACGAGGTTGGGACGCAGTGCGCGAAGGATCCTAACCACCTGTGCCTCCTATCCTCCACGCCACCCTGGACTACAGCCGGACTTCGGTCGCCGCGGCGAGCTTGGGCACCAGCAGGTCTTCCGGCAGCTTGCCTTTCATCTTCGCCTTGATCGGCGGCAGCAGCAGGTCGTAGAGCGCCTCGGCACGCACGATCTTGGTGGCGCCCTCGAGCGGGATCTCGTACTCGATGGTCCGCACCTCGTTTGGCTTCAGACGCGAGTCGGCGAGGATCTGCGTGGCCTTCGGCGGGATGGTCGGCTTGCCTTCCTTGTCACCCAGGGTCAGCCAGAAAGCGGCCTTGGGGTCGTCCTTGATCGGGTGGACCTTGTAGTTCTTCCACAACTGCTTGCCGTCCTTGTCGTAGGTCGCGACACGGATGAAGAAATTGCGGAACGGTGCGCCCGTCGGATAGGCATGCGGCAGGCGGTTGCGGACGGTCAGCGTGGCCTTGAGCACATCGCCCTCGCGTTCCGTCTGCATCGTCAGAGCGATGCCGCGGGTGATCATCTTGCCGTCATGCCCGCCGGCCATGCTGTGGTCGGGGATGCTGACGAACTCGCCGGGCACGGCCTGGCCGTCCTTCATCTTGGGTACGGTCACGATGGCCATGTGGCAGGCCTGGCAGCTCACGAAGTTGTTGCTCGTGCGGTATTCGTGGCCGGTCCGGCACAGCGGCGTACCGTGGAAGTTATCGCGCTTCTCGTGACAGCCCATGCAGGCGTCGTTGCTCTTGAACAGCTCGGCCTTGTTGCCCTGCAGCGGCACCGGGTGGTGCACCGGCGTCGGCCAGGTCGAGCCTTCCGGTACGCGCTCGGTCGTGTAGGTCACGCCCGAGGGGCCGTACAGGCTGTTCGGGTCCATCTCGTAGGCATCGATCCCGTAGGCCGGCTTGCCGTTCGGCTTGTCGGTCCCCTTGAACTTGGAGAACGAGTGGCAGGTGGTACAGCCGATGCCGTCGGCATAGGCCGGCTTGGCATCGAGCTTGGTCTTGCCTTCCATTGCCGCGACGGGGGCGTGGCACTTGAGACAGACCGGGTAGGTCCCCTTCTTGGTCTTGACGTCTTCCGCGGTCGGGTCACCGATGACATTCTTATAGAACGCGCCATGAATGGGATCCTTGAGCGCCGAGCTGTTGGCGTGCATCGAGCCCGCCCACTGCGTGTAGATCTCTTCGTGGCATTGTTTGCACGCCTTGCCTTCGACGTGTTGCACCGCCGGATTTTCGGCAAACGCCACAGGCGCCAGACACAGCATGGCGAGAGGCGCGGCGAACCAGGTAGCGATTCGAGACATCATCGGTTACATCCCCCTGACTTTGCTTCGGTTGAAGTTGTCGCCATCTACTACCATCCAGGCGACATTTCTTTTTTCGTCAGGTAGCAATCAAAGCACTTTTCGAAAGATTCTCCTTTGATCTAAATTAAACGAATTGTCGATAAAGCAGCCCAAAGAACGGCGCGCGCCTTTCGTGCAACTTTTTCTGGATCGAAAGCCGGACGATGCTCGAAAAAAGAAACCTTTTTCGTCAGTTACGAAGCGCTGATGGCGATAGCACAAGCGCATCACCAGGCATTCATATAGTTATCTTCATACATATTAATCTACTAATATTAATAGATTCAGCTGCTGCGGAAATACATTATAGAGGCCTGAGTGACCCGTTCGACACGCCACAAATTCCGTCGCTACTAATTGCCGCCCCGGAAACCTTGCTGGCGCCAGGCCTCGTAGACCAATACCGCCACCGCATTGGCCAGATTCAGGCTCCGCTGCCCGGGTCGCATCGGCAGACGGATCCGCCGATTCGCCGGTAGGCTGTCCAGCATGGCCTGCGGCAAACCGCGTGTCTCGGGGCCAAACACAAACGCGTCGCCCTCGGCGAACGCCACCTGGTCATGCCGCGTCGCACCACGCGTCGAGACACCAAACCAGCGCTGTGGCAGCGCGGTTGTAAGAAAAGCATCGAAGTCCGCATGTTGCTGGACCTCGGCGAACTCGCGGTAGTCGAGACCGGCGCGACGCAATCGCTTGTCATCCAGCTCGAACCCCAACGGGTGGACCAAGTGCAAGCTGCTGCCGGTATTGGCACACAGGCGTATGATGTTGCCGGTGTTGGGGGGTATCTCCGGCTCGTATAAAACAACGTGAAACAAGGCAAGGGACTCAGATTCGATGGCTGATGGTGACCCCCGGCTCGAGGTCGATTTTTGTGGGCTGACGTTCGCCACACCGCTGGTGCTTCTGTCGGGTTGCGTCGGCTTTGGCGAAGAGTACACACGGGTGCAGGGCTTCACCAACCGCGATGCCGGCGCCGTCTGCCTGAAAGGCACCACCGGCAGCCAGCGCCTCGGTAACCCACCGCACCGGATCTACGAGACACCGGAAGGCATGCTGAACGCGATCGGCCTGCAGAACCCCGGTGTCGACACCGTCGTCGATGGCATCCTGCCGACACTCGATTTTGAAGAGACCCGTTTTATCGCGAACGTGTCTGGTTCGACCGTCGAGGAATACATCGAGGTCACCCGCCGGTTCGATGATTCACCGATCGACGCGATCGAGATCAACATTTCCTGTCCGAACGTCAAAGAGGGCGGCGTTGCGTTCGGTAACGATCCGGCCATGTCGGCACGGGTCGTCGAGGCCTGTCGCGGCGTGACGCGCAAACCACTGATCACCAAGCTGTCCCCGAATCAAACCGACATCGCCGAAAACGCGCGGCGCTGCATCGAGGCCGGCAGTGATGCGTTTGCGGTCATCAACACCCTGATGGGCATGTCGATCGACATCGAGTCGCGCATGCCCCACATCGGCAACAACCAGGGTGGCTTGTCAGGTCCGGCAATCAAGCCGATCGCCCTGCTCAAGGTGCACCAGGTCTACCAGGTGACAAAAGGCCACAACATCCCGATTATCGGTCAAGGCGGCGTGGTCAATGCGGAAGACGCCATCGCCTTCCTGCTGGCCGGTGCGAGCACGGTCGGCATCGGCACCGCATTGTTTTACGACCCCTTGGTATTACCGAAGATCAACCAGGGCATCCTGGACTACATGCAACGCCATCGGCTGGAGCGTGTCGGCGAGATCACCGGTGCCCTCCAGCTGAACAGCGCACGAAACCCGCCGGCCTGCGGCTGTTGAACGGTTAACGCCGCATAGCCCAGAACATTAGGATCGGGTTATACTGGCGTCACGCGTCCCTGGCGGACGTAGAAAACTCTCAACCGAATCTGGAGAGAACCATGAGTGACATCGAAGCCCTGAAGGCTGAAAAAGCGACCTTGATTGGCGAAATGCTCGACATGCAGAAGCAATTCATCGACATGGAGCATCAAGACGGCATCTCTGGCAAAGACTACTACTTCTCGCAAGACGGTCTGCTGAAAGACTATCGCGAGGTGTATATGCAAAAGGCGATGCGCGTCGTTGAGCTGTCGCATCAGATCGTTGGTTCGTCCGCGCTCTGAGTACAGTCGGCTAACAGCCTGAAAGGCCCGCCATTGGCGGGCTTTTTTGTGCCTGCCAGCTAAAGACCGGCACCGCGCCGCCGATGTCCAAGGAATGAGAAGCATCTTCGACGTCAATCACCTATGACCACCACCGCCGAACACCCGTCGCCGACGACCCTGCGCCACTTGAGCACCTTGCGCGAGCTTCCCCAGGACGAACTGCACGCACTGGGCAACCAGCTGTACGTGCACGAAGGTCGAAAAGGCAGCGTCCTCTTGGAGATTGGCGCAACCGATGACGCAACACTGTACCTGATCGAAGGCAGTTGCCGCCTGATTGCCGAGGATGGCGGAATCAAGGTCATTAAGCACACAGATCCATCGGCACAGGCACCGCTGGCGAGACTTCGACCAAGCCACTATCGGGTGATCGCCGAGAGTCCGGTGCGCTATTTGCGGATCGATACCGCACTGATTGACGACGCAGCGGGGAGGTTCGAGCAATCCTCGACCTTGTCGCTGGAGACCTACGATGTTGAAGAAGAAGAAGACTACGGGCAGATGGATGCCGAGAATCGGTTGACCCTGCACATCTACGAAGACCTCAACACCAATCGTTTGTTGCTGCCCAGCTTGCCGCACGTGGCGGTGCGCATTGGCGAGGCGGTCAACGACGCGAAGTCCGATGCCCGACGGGTCGCCGGGCTGATCGAAAACGATCCCGCAATCGCGGTCAAAATCGTCAAGGCCGCCAACAGTGCGCGCTATGGCGGCGTTGCGCAGGTCGCTACAGTTGCCGAGGCGGTCGCCAGATTGGGGATGCAAAATACCCAGATCCTGGTCGTCACGTTCGCGTTGCGCGAACTGTTCCGCACCAAATCCAAGGTTCTCGAGAAGCGCATGCGGGACCTTTGGAACCATAGCCGACGCATCGCTGCGATATCCCATGTGCTGGCCGGCAAAGTCGGCGGGCTCAATGAACACGAGGCCTTACTTGCCGGTCTGGTCCACGACATCGGCGTGCTGGCGGTGATCGGTTACGCGCGTGATTTTCCCGATGTCGTCGAGCACGGCAACGCGCTGGAAGCCAGCATTCAATCGCTACGCAGCCAGCTGGGTGGGATGATCCTGTCCAAATGGCAGCTGCCCGCCGAACTCGTGGCCGCCGCCAAAGATGCCGAGAATTGGTACCGAAGCCACGATCGCAAGCCCGATTACGCCGATCTCGTCATCGTGGCACAGATCCATGAGGGCGTCGCCGGCGACCTGGATCCGGCCAAGGTCCCGGCACTCAGCCGGCTCGGGCTGTCACCGCAGGAGGTCGATAAAGGCCTCGAGTTGCTGCACGATGCCGATGAGGAGATCGCCGCCGCAAAACGGCTGTTGGCCGGCTGACTGCCGCCTACAGGGATCGATAGCCATCCGTCCGCCGTGGCGCTACCATCAGACGGCAGTTAGCGCGCCGGGACCAGGCGCCTCTTGGACGTGCCGAATGCCGCGAACGGAAGACCCTTCAATCAGCGACGCCCTGCGACGCTTCGATCAACTCGCCGTGCTGAACGAACAACAGCTGGAGGAGATCGCTCGGCACGTGAAAATGCTCCGCGCTGCGCGCGGGACCTGCCTGCTCGAGATCGGCAGTCACGACTCACGATTGCTGTTCCTGCTCGACGGCGTGCTGGAGCTGCTCGCTGAAGACGGCGCCAGACGTCGGGTGCGGCATGATGACCCTGCAGCCGGCGGTCCCGTGTCGCGCCTGCGGCCATCACGCTATCGCGTCACTGCCGCGACCGAGGTCCGCTATCTGTGGGTCGACCAGAATATGCTCGACAAACACTACCCCGCGTCCTCGGCGTCATCCGCGGTGGATGATAACTTTTCGAGCAGCAGCGGCGTCGAGTTGATCGACTCCAACGCGACCCATGGACTGATGTTTGATGTGTTGGACGATCTCAACCATCACCGCATCGTCGTGCCTTCCGAGGCAGGCATCGCTATTCGGATCGGTCGTTCATTGGATACGCTGCCAGCGGATACCGATCGTATTGCCAGCACCCTGTTGATCTGCCCGTCACTGACCATCAAGACTTTACGTGCGGCGCGCGCCGCAGATCCGGCTAACGCACCGATTTTTAACTGCAAACAGGCGGTCGAGCAGCTCGGTATTGACGGGGTCTATGAGTTGGCGGCGCACTGCGTGTTGCGCGAATCGTTGCGGAGTAAGTCGCCTGCGGTCCAGGATCGCATGCAGCGCTGGTGGCGACGCACCTTGCGCGTCTCTGCGATCAGCCGCGTGTTGGCCCAGAAAAGCGAACGCTTCGATCCGGGCCTCGCGGCCATGATTGGCCTGCTCCATAGTATTGCCGAGCCGGTAATGCTGGGTCATGTCCATCGCCACAGCGATCTCAAAGATCTGACGTTGCTGGACAATGTCCTGCGGGACAACCGTGCCGAGCTGGGCCGGATTTTGCTCTCTTACTGGGACATGCCGCGCCAAGTAACCGATGCCGCAGGTCAATGCAACAACTGGTCCTACAGCCACGCAGGCGATGCAGACTACACCGACATCTTGCTGGTCTCGCAATGGCACGCGGTAATCGGCAGCAGCCGACCGCCGAAAATGCCGAGCCTGGAAGAGATGCCGGCCGCCAAGAAACTGGGCATGGCGGAGCCATCACCGAAACTGAGCCTTAAAATCGTCGAGGCGGCAGACTCGGCGATCGAGCAGGCAGACGCCTTGCTCGCTGGCGCTGAGCAAGACGGTCAATAAGCGCGCAACGGCGCACACTCGCGTCAATCCGTGATGACGCTCATGCGGGGCGCAGATGCTCGATGTACTTCGGTACGTCAACCATGTCCAAGTGGACCGCGGTACCCTCGACACGGATGACCGCGCTGTCGCCAACTTTCAGCGCACAATGCGCCCGCCCGCGACTCTCCAGAGGAACGGGGACCATATCCCGATAGGTGTAGATGTTCTCACCGACATCTCCCCCTGAACACGCGGCCGGCAGCATCGACAAATCCGCTTCATCGTCCAACTCGGCACCCTCAAAAACCAGCGCGCCATTTTGCCACCAACGCGTGCGCTCAACGGAGCCTGTCATATGCTTGATCAGGTAAGCCGGTTCAAACTCAACTCGCACGGTATCCCCGTCTACCGTGACCGCGGCGATCTTCGAGCCATCAAGGGCAATGCTGGTGCTGTCCATCGGTAACCAAATAGTCCTGCGATTAATTCGACCATGCGAGTGTAAAGCACCCAGCCTCCGGCAAGGCGCGGGACGTCCAGGGTAAATGCGCAGCCGGCAATAGCCTTATGTAACTTCTTTTAAAAAAGGGTAACCCTTTGATTCTCATCAAACTGCGTTCGCTGTCCGGCGTGTAGGGTTCTTGTCGTTCGAGTTAAACATTGCTGGGATTGCCGGATAGCAATAACAAATCAGGCGCTTTCAGCCGGCCCGCTTCGCGATCAGAAAATCCGCGATGCGGGGGGAACACACCATCAAGAGGGAGATGACTAGATGTTCAAAACCACCCGCGTCGTTGCGGCGCTTGCGATATTGCTGCCCGGGTCAGCGTTGGCCTACGACCTCGACTTCAACGGCAATAATTACGGGACCTTCAATGCGACGTTGAAGGCCCACCACGTCGTCGATGACAAGGGTAACGGCTTCGATCCCAGCAACGGGACGGCCTACATGGTCGCCCTAAAGTACGCAACACCAGATTTCGACGGCCTGAAGTTCAAACTTGGCCACTACACGAGTGGAGACCTGTTCAGCATCACAGACTTTGATGTCAACCCAACGAAAGAGCGCGTTGCACGCGGCATGTTCATCAACGAAAGAGGAAAAACCGATTATCAGCTCGGCGAGATCCTGCTGGATTACAAGGGCGACAAGGCCGACTTCCAGATCGGCCGCAGCATGTTGAACACGCCGCTGACCAAGACCGCCTACAGCCTGACACCGAACTTCTACTCGGCCGCCCTGGCAACCGCTCGTCCTATGAAGGGCCTGTCACTGAAGGCCGGGCTTATCACCGAGATGTCTTTTGGTGCGCGTGCCGCGACCGACTGGGGCCTTATTGGCGAGAGAACGCCAACGGCTGGTGCTGCGGTAAACCCGGTGAAAGAGGCCGGAGGCATTGGCCAGGGCAGGTTTTTTGACATCAGTCAGATGGTCAGGGGAACCAATGCGCCGAGCACGACGGGCATCACCGTGTTGAACGCGACTTACAAGGGAGGCGAGAACCTGACCCTTGCCGGTTGGAACTACTATGCCGACGATATCGCGAACACCATGTACTTCCAGGGTGACTACGCGATGCCCGTCAAGTCGATGAAGTCCAAGCTGACGTTCAGCGGCCAGTACATGCGCCAACGTGCCACTGGCGACAAGATTGCCAACGGCACTTTCGGTGGCACCAATGATGACCTCGACTATGACCTGCTCGGGGCCAAGGTGGCATTGGGCAACAAGAAGTGGGGGGTCTACGCGGCCGCCAACAGCTCCAGCGGTGACACCTGGTTCCTGAATGCCTTCGGTGGTGACCCGGCCTATACCAGCACGATTTTCTCACGCAACGCCTACCGCGAGAACGTCGATGCCTGGAAGGTCGGCGGGCGGTTCTCGCCGATGAAAGGCGTGAACCTGATCGCCCAATATGCAGACTACGGTAAGTCAGATTCGCTGGGGTATTTCGGCCCGGCGACCAACCCACCGCCTATCTCGCCGGAAACCGACGCGAAAGAACTGGACCTCATTGCGGTCTACAAACCACAAAAGGATGTCACACTGAGGTTATTTTACGCGCAACGCACGAGCGAGTTTAATGGCGCAGCAAAGCCACCTGGCACTGAAAGCAAACAGGCACACGTCCGCTTTATCGCCCAGTACGACTTCTGAGCCAGGCGCCAAACAGGCTCAGGCCCTCGAAGCCAAACCGCCCAGGCACTGCCCGGGCGGTTTTTTTCTGTGTTCAAGATAGACAAAGCGACAAGGCCGTTACCTGACTATCCAGCCTCGCGGTGCTCGTCCTCGAGGCCCAACTCTTTGATCTTGCGGGTCAGCGTATTCCGCCCCCAGCCGAGCAAACGCGCCGCATCCTGCTTGCGCCCGCCGGTGTGTTCCAAAGCCGTTTCGATCATCACCGTCTCGAATTCCGGCGTCATCTGATCGAGTAACGCGACCTTGCCAGCGGCCAGGTTGTTGCGAACCGAGGCCCGCAACACGGTCTGCCAATCACCATCGCCAACCTCGGCGCTCTGTTGGCGATGCAGCTCGGGAGGGAGATCTTCACAGTGAATCTCGCGCCCGGATGCCATCACCGTCAGCCAACGCGCGGTGTTTTCGAGCTGACGGACGTTACCGCGCCACTCCAATGCCTTGAGTTCGTCGACCGTGTCGGGCAGCAGCGACTTCACTTCGACGCCGAGTTCCTGCGCCGCGCGCTGCAGGAAGTGCTCCATCAGCAACGGTATGTCCTCGCGTCGTTCGCGCAACGACGGCAGGTGCACCCGAATGACATTGAGCCGATGGAACAAATCTTCACGGAAGCGCCCCTGCTCGACGAGTCGCTCGAGGTCCTGGTGGGTCGCGGCGATGATCCGCACATCGGCTCGCACCGCTTCGTGGCCACCGACCCGGTAGAACTCACCATCGGCGAGGACCCGTAGCAGGCGGGTTTGTAGCTCAGCCGGCATATCGCCAATTTCATCAAGGAACAGCGTGCCATGATTCGCTTGCTCAAAACGCCCGACGCGCCGCGCCTGGGCGCCGGTAAATGCACCCTTCTCGTGACCGAAGAGCTCGGACTCGAGCAGGTCGTGCGGGATAGCCGCCATGTTCAGCGCGATGAAGGGTCGCTCGGCACGCGGGCTGTGTTTGTGCAGCGCATGGGCAACCAGCTCCTTGCCGGTGCCGGATTCACCGTTGATGAGGACCGTGATATTCGATCTGGCCAGCCGACCGATCGCGCGAAAAACTTCCTGCATCGCCGGCGCCGCACCGATGATCTCGGTCGCCGCAACCGTCTCATTATCCGCACTCGCCCGGCTCTCGCGGCGCAGTTTGCAGGCACGCTGGACCTGGTCGACGGCCTCTTCGATATCGAAAGGTTTGGGCAGATACTCGAACGCGCCGCTGTGATAGGCCGATACCGCGCTGTCGAGATCTGAGTGCGCGGTCATGATGATGACCGGAAGATCCGGGTGGTGCTGCTTGATCTTTTCGAGCAGTGAAAACCCATCCATGCCTGGCATCCGCACATCCGACAAAACGACCTCGGGCTGGCTGCGCTCCAGTGCCTCCATCACCCCGTTTGCGCTGGAGAAGGCATTGACCTGCATGCCGGCCTTGGACAACGCCTTTTCAAGCACCCAACGTATCGAACGATCATCATCAATGACCCAGACCTGATTCGATTCAGTCACGACCCTACTCCTTGGACTCGCCGACTGGGGCATCGTCGAGCGGTAGATAGATGGTGAAAACGGTTTCGCCCTGACGGCTGCGACACTCGATCAGACCATGGTGTTGGTTGATCAACGATTGGGCGATGGACAGGCCCAGGCCAATTCCCCCGGTGCCACTGGTAACCATCGGCAGAAAGAGTGTGTCGGCAATCTCCGGTGGAATGCCGGGACCGTCGTCAATGACGTTGATTTCCATCGCCAGCCGGTTACGCCGGTTGCCGATCGTCAGGTTGCGGTGAATACGCGTGCGTAGCGTGATTGTGCCTTGCTCACCCAAGACACGCGTGGCGTTGCGCACCACGTTCAAAATCGCCTGGATGAGTTGGTCGCTGTCACCTGACAGCTCGGGGATGCTTGGATCGTAGTCACGCACCACAGAGATACGTTCGCCCGTCTCCGCCAGCACCAGTGTTCGGACGCGTTCCAGCACGTGGTGGATATTGACCTGTGCGTAGGTCGGGCGGCGATTCGGACCGAGCATTCGGTTGACCAGTTCCTGGAGGCGGTCCGCCTCCTGGATGATGACGCGGGTGTATTCCTTCAGCTCATCGCTACCGAGCTCCCCTTCGAGCAATTGCGCCGCGCCGCGCAGGCCACCGAGCGGATTCTTGATCTCGTGGGCCAGGCCCCGCACCACGTCACGCGTCAGGGCCTGCTGGGTCAACAGACGCTCTTCGCGGCGAATGCGCAAATGCCGGTCGATCTGCTGCAACTCGACGATGGTTATCGGTTGCCCGTCGTCATCAACCGTTGGGATGACCGTACAATCGACCGTGACCTCGCTACGCTCGGTCTCCAGCACGACGCCTCGCTTGATTATTGGCGAGCCGACGGCGGCAGCGGCCATCAAATCGATCAACACCTCGCCGTGGCAGGAAATCCAGGCCTCGGCAGGCTTGCCGAGCACGTGGTTGGCGCTCACCGCCAGCAGCATCTCCGCCATCTGGTTCAGATAGCAGACGTGGTGCTGTGCATCGAACACAACGACGGCGGATCCGAGGTTGTCCAGAATGGTGGTACTGAGCAAAGACACGGCTGGTATAGGGACCTGCATGTCGCTTAAAAAAGCAAAGATCGGGCCAATCAGAGGCGGCGGCGAAAGAAATCAACACAGCCATTCCCTACCGAAATTCAAGCACTTCCGGCCAGGTGGCGATGCGAATGGTGCGCCTGGGCAAAACCCGCGATCAGTGTCGCACCATTTTAGTGCACACTGAGACTAGGGGGTGTAATTAGGTGCAAATGCAGGGTTATTGCCCCCAGGGCTGGCGGGGATACCACCACTGCCTGGCGTGAAATCGGGCGTCCCCGGATTGTAGTCAGGTGGGTTGCCCGGTGACCCGAAGCCAGGATTCGGATTACCGGGATTGGGAAAACCGGGGTCCGGTTCTACCGGATTTTCCGGCTTGTCAGCCGCGCCATCAAATAACCCGCGCTGCCTCATCGTAAAGAGGATGCTCGGGGAGTCGATCAGTACGCTGCCTGCGGCATCCTTGACTTGCGCACGCAGCGTATGGGTGCCGCGTTCGACGCCGTTGAGATCGATATTGGTACCGGAAAACGTGCCCGGGACGGGCCGCGCATCGAGCAACAGCGTGACTTCGTGGCCCGGCTGCAGGCCCGGTTGTAAATCGATACCGACCGGGACCCGGCCTTCGTTGTTTCGTACCGTACCGTTCGGCGTTGGGGCAACGATCGCGATACTGCTGTAGCCGTTGAAATCTGCCGCTTCCGTCGCGGCCGGCGTCGTGGCCGCCGGGGTTGGCGGCTGCGCAATCGGGCGTGGCGTGTAGCTCGAATACTCCGGCAACTTAACCGCCTGCGGACATTCGGCAGCCGGGACATCCGAGTAGCTCACGACGCCATCGGCATCGACCGTCTTACATATCACGGCGTAGGCGTTGACCGGCAATACCAACGCAACCAACACCGCTAAAAATAATCTGTTCATGTCGCTAGCATAGTGCAGCCGTTGGCGCCTCGCGACCACCTTGATGACGTGCTGCTGTCATGTCGCGACGGCGGGCACAAAAAACCCCGCCGTGTAGCGGGGTCGGTAAACGAGGTATTGCGCCTGCGTTAGAGGCTGAAGTACATATCAAACTCGACCGGATGCGTGGTCATCCGCATGATCGTGACCTCTTCCATCTTGAGATCGATATAGCCATCGATCAGATCGTCGGTGAACACCCCACCGGCTTTCAGGAAGTCACGATCCGCATCCAAGGCCTCCAATGCCTGGTCCAGGCTGTGACAGACCGTTGGGATTGCCGCGGCCTCCTCTGGCTCGAGGTCATAGAGGTCTTTGTCTGCGGCATCGCCAGGATGGATTTTGTTCTGGATGCCGTCGAGGCCGGCCATCATCATCGCGGCGAACGCCAGGTACGGGTTGGCTGTCGGATCGGGGAACCGGACCTCGATACGGCGGCCTTTCGGACCTGACACCCACGGAATCCGGATCGACGCAGACCGGTTGCGGGCAGAGTAGGCCAGCATGACCGGGGCCTCAAAGCCCGGGACCAAGCGCTTGTAGGAGTTGGTCGAGGCGTTGGTGAATGCATTCAGGGCGCGCGCGTGTTTGATGATGCCGCCGATGTAGTACAGCGCTGTTTCGGACAGACCACCATACTGATCGCCCGCGAACATGTTGTCGCCATCTTTGAAGATCGACTGGTGAACGTGCATCCCTGAACCGTTGTCACCGACGATCGGTTTGGGCATGAAGGTGACGGTCTTGCCATAAGCGTGCGCGACGTTCCAGGTCGCATATTTCTGGATCTGGACCCAATCAGCGCGCTCGACCAGGGTCGAAAACTTGGTGCCGATTTCACACTGGCCGGCGGTCGCGACTTCGTGGTGGTGAACCTCGACCGGCACGCCCATCTCCTCCATCGCATCGCACATCGCACCACGCAGGTCGTGTAGCGAATCGACTGGCGGTACCGGGAAGTAACCACCTTTGACGCCCGGGCGGTGTCCGATGTTGCCGTCTTCATAGACCTTCTCGGAGTTCCACTCGGCCTCGTGCGAATCGATTTTCACCATCGAGCCTGACATGTCGATGCTCCAGCGCACGTCGTCAAGGATGAAAAACTCGGGCTCGGGGCCGAAATAGGCCGCATCACCGATACCGGTGGATTTCAGGTAGGCCTCGGCGCGCTTGGCAACTGAACGCGGGTCGCGCTCATAGCCTTCCATCGTCGACGGCTCGAGGATGTCGCAGCGCAGGTTCACCGTCGCGTCGTCGGTGAAGGGATCGAGAACGGCGGAGTCGGCCTCCGGCATCAGGATCATGTCTGACTCGTTGATACCCTTCCAACCAGCAATCGACGATCCGTCGAACATCTTGCCTTCTTCAAACAGGTCTTCTTCGACCACCGAGGCCGGCACGGTGACGTGCTGCTCTTTGCCACGGGTATCGGTGAAGCGGAAATCGACCCACTTGACATCGTTTTCCTCGATCATCTTAAGGACTTTTTTTGCGCCCATTCTCGGTCTCTCCAGGGGTTTGCGTAGGTTTGGCTGCCTCAGACAGCGCTGTCAATTCTTGCCGACGCAACAAGCTGCGCCCGGCATCGGCGTAGGCGGATTACAGCAGAATTTATGCCACGTAACTAATCGGCAAGCCGACCCTGCTGCCTGTGCCTGGGTTTTGATCGCCTGCCCGATGTTAACCGCATTGAAATCATGCATTTACACCTTGGCCCGCGCCAAACAAGGGCATCCCTTTTATCGACCGTCCTCGGGCGCCCCACGGCCGTTCGCACCAACTCGGTGCCAACAATCGGATGGTTGCACCAAAATGCTACTCAGCCATACAACAGCCGCAGGTCGCCAAACCACGACTGATCCGCGACGGCCTGTCGCATCGCGTCCTGCAGCGCCTGCGTCGTGTCGCTGTCGACGAAACCTGCGAGCGGCATGATCAACTCGACGTCGATCCGGCCGGCGAGGTAGTGCAGGCGCAATTCGTACTGGGTCGGCATCAGGTTTTGCGCGTCCCAGGCGCCTTCGAGCAATTTGGTGGCGGCCGCACGCAGCGGCAAACCGCGACAGGTCGGGGTGTCCTCGTCGTCTTCCGGATCGATGTGCACGGTCACGTCGGTGATCGATTCGACCTTGTCGATCAGGCGATCTTCGACCGCCTGGCTGATCATGTGGCCCTCCGACACGGATATCCGCGGCGGCACCTGGACATGCACATCGGCGCTGGCCTCCGCGCCATGCCGGCGGGTGCGCAACATGTGTACAGACCGCACCCCATCGATCGCCATGATCACGCGTTTCGCTTCGGTGACCTGCTCTTCGTCGATCGCCGTATCGACCAACTCGGTCATCGCGGCAAAACCGAGGTCCCAGCCGATCTTGGCGACCATGACGCCGACGATAATCGCCGCGGCTGCGTCCATGTAGGTGAACCCAATCAGCGCGCCGCCGACCCCGATCAACACGACGATCGATGAAAGCGCATCGGATCGGTGATGCCAGGCGTTGGCGCGCAGCATGTCGGACTTCAGTCGTTTGGCGACCGCGATCGTGTACCAGTACAGCGATTCTTTTGCCACGATCCCGACGGCCGCGACCAGCAAGGCCAGTTGACCAGGGATAGGCCGGTCGGCGTCAAACAACCGTTCCACACCGTTCCACATGATGCCGAAGGCAACGATCGCCAACAGGATGCCAAGACCCAGGGTCGCCGCCGTTTCAAAACGCCCGTGGCCGTAGGGATGGTCCTCGTCGGGGGCCTGCGCCGCATGCCGCGCCGCAAACCAGACCAGCACATCAGACAGCAGATCGGAGGCCGAGTGGATACCGTCCGCGACCAATGCGGCCGAGTTTGCGATGGTGCCGACGATCACCTGGGCAATGCTGAGAAACAGATTGACCAAACCACTGACAACGGCGACACGCCGCGTCGATCGCCCGCGCGCTGAACGCTGTGCATCCACATCAGGCACTGAAACGTGCGACGAGCTACCCGACATGGCAGGTCTCGTCAGACGCGCCGCGGCGCGGCGCGCGGTTAGCCAAGGATTTTCTTCGGTTAGGTCGGATACTTGCGCCCACAACCACGCGACCATGCTGGCTGGTTTTCGCTGACGAACTCAAATCGGGCAACCTTGGGGAAATGCTTCGGTAGACCATGATACCGGATAAGGCGGCGCTGTCTTCGTCACGCCAACACCGACGCCGACGATTGCGGTTGGTTCTGGTAAGGGCCAGCGGGTGCGACCAGAACGATAATTTATCCGCCCGACTGGAAAACGCTGGCGGCTGTATAATCTCGTGCCCGAGAAGCGCATGACACGAAACGAGCGATAACTATGACTGCAGCGCCCGACGTTTCCACATTCCAAGGTCTGATTTTCGCCCTTCAGCATTACTGGGCGAAACAAGGCTGCGCGATTCTGCAACCGTACGACATGGAGATGGGTGCCGGCACCTTCCATACCGCCACATTCCTCCGATCGATCGGTCCGGAACCCTGGAACGCGGCCTATGTGCAACCCTCTCGTCGACCTACCGACGGGCGCTACGGCGAAAACCCAAACCGGCTGCAACACTACTACCAGTTCCAGGTGGCGATGAAACCGTCACCGATGCACATCCAGGAGCTGTACCTTGGCTCGCTGACGATGCTGGGGATCGATCCCCTGGTGCATGACATCCGCTTCGTCGAAGACAACTGGGAATCACCCACCCTCGGTGCCTGGGGACTGGGCTGGGAGGTCTGGCTGAACGGCATGGAGGTCACGCAGTTCACTTACTTCCAGCAGGTCGGAGGGCTGGACTGCCGACCGGTGACTGGTGAGATTACCTACGGGCTGGAGCGCATCGCCATGTACCTACAGGGCGTTGAATCGGTGTTCGATCTGGTTTGGACCAATGGCCCGCAGGGGCCTGTCAGCTATCGTGATGTGTTTCACCAGAACGAGGTCGAGCAGTCGGCTTACAATTTCGAACATGCCGATGTCGATTTCCTGTTCCAGCTCTTCGATCAATGCGAGAAGGATTCCACCCGGTTGATCGAGGCCGGTCTACCGCTGCCGGCTTACGAGCAGGTCTTGAAAGCCTCCCACGCGTTCAATCTACTCGACGCCAGACACGCTATCTCGGTGACGGAGCGGCAGCGCTTCATCCTGCGGGTCAGGACCCTCGCCAGGGCCGTGGCGCAGGCCTATTTCAGCGCCCGCGAGGCATTGGGCTTCCCGATGCTGGTACCGACGAAGGAGGCGGCCAATGGCTGACAACACGCCGGCCGCCGACCACCTGCTGTTTGAGCTGGGCACCGAAGAGCTACCCCCGTTGGCTTTAAAGCGTCTGTCCGAGGCACTCACGGGGGCCTTCGTCAAAGGCCTCGACGACGTCGGACTCGAACATGGCAAGGCGACCGCCTATGCGACGCCGCGCCGCCTGGCGGTGCTGATCGAAAATTGTGCCTTCGCGCAGCCCGATCGCCAGATCACCCGGCGTGGGCCTGCGCTGCAGGCCGCCTACGACAGCGGCGGCAACCCGACAAAGGCGGCGGAAGGTTTTGCCCGCTCGTGCCAGACCACGGTTGAACAACTGCAGACGCTCGAGACCGACAAAGGCAGTTGGTTGGTCTTCGATCTCCACCAGGCGGGACAACCGGCGAGCGAGTTACTACCGGTGATCGCCGAACAGGCGCTCAACCAGCTGCCAATACCCAAGCGGATGCGCTGGGGCCAAACCGAGGCGCAATTTGTTCGCCCGGTGCACTGGCTGGTTTTTCTGCACGGCGATCATGTTGTGCCGTGCACGTTGCTGGAGGCGACCGCTGACAGCCTCAGTTACGGGCACCGCTTCCATCATCCCGGTGCCATCACGCTGTATCGGCCCGAAGACTATGCCGAGGTCCTCGAGTCACTCGGGAAAGTGATTGTTCACTTTCAAAAGAGACGCGACAAGATCAAGCAACAGGTTGAGCAGGCCGCGGCAACACTGGGCGGACAGGCGGATCTCGACGATGCCCTTTTGGATGAGGTGACCGCACTCAACGAATGGCCGAACCCGATTACGGGAAGCTTTGAAGACCGGTTTCTCAGCGTGCCGGCAGAGGCGCTCGTCGCCACGATGAAGGGCAATCAGAAATATTTCCCGGTGTTCGACGACGCCGGAAAGTTGATGAACCACTTCATCACGATCGCCAATATCGAAAGCAAGCAGCCACAGATCATCCGCGAGGGCAACGAGCGGGTCGTGCGGCCACGCCTGGCCGATGCGATGTTCTTTTGGGAGAAAGACGGTCAAAAACGTCTCGCGGACCACATCAGCGAACTCGCGCAGGTGGTGTTTCAAAAAGACCTTGGCAGCATGGCCGACAAATCCCAGCGGGTGGCTGCCTTGGCGGAAGACATCGCTCGCCAGATCGACGGCGACCCGACGCTGGCGCGTCGCGCCGGCGAACTCAGTCGTTGTGACCTGATGACCGAGATGGTCGTTGAGTTCCCGTCAATGCAGGGAATCATGGGGCGTTACCAAGCACAACGCGATGGGGAACCCGATGAACTGGCGCAAGCGATGGACGAGTTTTATATGCCGCGTTTCTCAGGCGACGAACTGCCCCAGTCGCGCACAGGGATCGCGATCTCGCTGGCGGAGAAACTGGATACCCTGGTCGGCATCTTCGGCGTCGGTCTCAGGCCGACGGGTGACAAAGACCCGTTCGCGCTTCGCCGAGCGGCACTTGGCGCACTGCGGATACTTCGCGAGCATGCGCTGCCATTGGATTTGCCCGACCTGTTGGCGCGGGCCGAAAAACTGCTCGCCGGACGACTGAAAGAAAGTGACAACGCGCAGGCCGTCTACCATTTCATGCTGGAGCGTCTAAAAGGCCTGTATGCCGAGAGCAGCACGCCACACGATACCTTTGAGGCCGTTGCCGCTGTTGCACCCAGATCGGTGGCTGATTTTGAGCATCGCGTGCGCGCGGTAACCGACTTCCGGGCATTACCGGAGGCCGAAGCACTGGCGGCGGCCAACAAACGGATCAGTAACATCCTGAAAAAGGTCGATGACCCAATCGGTGAGCAGGTCGATCCCGATCTATTCGAGTTGACCGCGGAGAAAGTACTTTTCGATCAAGTCAACGCCGTGAATCGACAGATCGAGCCGATGTCCGAGGCGTCGGACTACGGGGCAATGCTGCAAACACTGAGTCGATTGCGGGGTCCGGTTGATCAATTCTTCGAAGACGTCATGGTGATGGCCGACAAATCGGATGTCCGGGGTAACCGCTTAGCCCTGTTGAACAATCTGTCGCGCCAGTTTCTTAGAGTCGCCGATATTTCGTTGCTCCAAGGCTAAGCGAGTCGATGAACCCTGCTGACCAGACCGACTCCTGGTGCGCGATGATGGCGGCCGTCCGAGCCTTCCATGACAAGCACGATCTCCGCAAAAACGGTGGCGAAGAGTTGGCCTACCGCGTCGCGCTGATGGCCGAGGAACTCGGCGAAATCTCATCGTGCGTCACCAAGGGAAAGCCGAAACAGGCGTTGGCGGAGGAACTCGCAGACTTGTTGATCCTGGTTATGGGTACCGACATCGCGGCGTCGCTGGATCTGAAACAGGCCTTCTGGCAGAAAATGGACAAACTGATGCAACGCGAATCGCGCATGGTCAACGGTCGCATTCGCGTCTCGGAATTTCGTGATGCCGATTAACCGAACACAGGGTATCGGCGATGCCGCTTGATCCCGGGCATCTCGTTATCCTGGCCAGAGATGGTGTGGTCAATCAGCGCTGTGATGGACCGATCACATCGGTCGACAGTTGGCAGCCGATACCGGGCAGCCTCGAGGCGATCGCTCGACTGAATCAGGCTGGATTTGCCGTGGTCGTGGTTACCAATCAGCCTGCTGTCGGTGATGGTGACTTGGTGATCACCGACCTGAATGCAATTCATGCCCGGTTCCAGAGTACCTTGGCACGGGTCGGCGGACACGTCGACGGCATTTTCTTTTGCCCGCATGGGACGTCCAGCGATTGTGGCTGTCGGATGCCGGCCCCCGGCCTGATGGCCGCAATCTCCTCGCGCTTTGGAATAGCGCTGGATAACGTGCCGCTGGTCGGCGATTCGAGCGGTCATTCGGATACCGCGCTGGCAGCTGGCGCATTGCCGATCATGGTGCGGACCGGCAACGGCCGGGACACCTTTGAAAACGACAGGCATTCGCGCAGATTTCGCTGGTTCGATGACCTTGCGTCAGTGGCATGCCATGTCCTCGAGCGTTCATCGTCCGCATGACGTTGCTGCGATCGGTCGTTTATTTCGTGCTGATGATGTTGACCGTCGGCGTATTCGGGCTCATCGTCGCTGTCGGTAGCCGTTTTGCCGACCAGGCGTTCGCTGATCGCTGGTCTTCAAGATGGGGGCGGATAAATCTTTGGCTGCAGGCCCTGGTCTGTCGCCTCGATTGTCGTGTCACCGGCTTGGAAAATCTGCCGGAGCAGCCGTGTATCATCTTGTCGAAGCATCAGTCTGCGTGGGAAACGATCGCGCTGCGAGGCATTCTGCCGCCCGCCCAATCGTGGGTGTTGAAGCAAGAACTGATGCGCCTGCCGCTATTCGGGCAAAGCCTGCGCGCCGTCAAAGCCATTCCGATCGACCGTTCAGCGGGTCGGCGGGCGGTGATCAAGGTTGTTAAAGATGGCATCGCGAGGCTGAGCGAAGGCCGCTGGGTGATCATCTTCCCAGAAGGGACCCGAACCGCCCCGGGAGAGCGACAAAAGTATGGGATGGGTGGCGCGTTACTGGCCGAACGTAGTGGCGCCCAGGTGATTCCGGTCGCGCATAACGCCGGGGTTTTTTGGCGTCGGCGGGGTGTTAAGAAGTATCCGGGGACAATCGAACTCGTTATCGGGCCACCGATCGAGACTGCCGGCCGTAAGGCCAGCGATATCATGGCCGACGTTGAAACCTGGATAGAGGCAAAGCAAGATCAGCTCCCTTCCAAGATGGCCTTATAAGATAGTAAATACTTACTTACGGTAAAACATCCAGCCACGAATAACCGATCACCTAGAGATCTGTTGGTCTGGAGCCGGCACCCAGTGGCTTGTCGGGACCTGTGGATAACTCAGTGGAAAAACGTCCAGACTTTTGTCGCGTCTGGATGTCGTCTCACTTAAACATCGAGATTCTCAACGGTCAGCGCGTTGCGTTCGATAAATTCCCTACGGGGTTCCACCTGATCACCCATCAGGGTTGTGAATATCTGGTCCGAGCCGACGACGTCCTCGATGCTGACCCGCAACAACCGTCGGGTTGAAGGGTCCATCGTGGTCTCCCAAAGCTGTTCCGGGTTCATCTCGCCAAGACCTTTGTATCGCTGGATATGTTGGCCCCGTTTGGCCTCGTCCATCAACCAGGCCAACGCCTCTTCAAAAGATGCGATCGAGCGAGATTTCTCTCCTCGGCGCACACTGGCGTCTTCACCAATAAGACCGTCAAGCTGCTCACCGAGCTCGGCCATTTTTTGGTAATCGGCGCTACGGAAGAAGTCCAGCGGCAATTGCTGGTGTGTCTCGATCCCATGTGTCCAGTGCTCGATAAGCAGACCACCGCCACGAAGTTCTTCGGTATCGGCGTCATCATCTTTTACCTTCACGATCGTGTAACGGTCGGAGACACTTGACTCGACGTTGACCCGCGTCTGCAGTTCATCGATCCATTGTTGCCAGTTATCGGAATTTTCGGTCAGTGCTTCCGTGACGCGAGGCATCGCGACGAGGTGATGCATGATGGCCTCACCATAGCGACGCCCGAGGCGTTGGCGGATGCCGTTGACAATGACCATGCGACTCGCCAGATCTTCGAGTGCCGGACCCGCGAGTGGCGGTGCCTGGTCATTGACCATCAGGCTTGCGCCATCCAACGCTGTCCTCAACAAGTAGGCATTGAGCTCGCTATCGTCTTTCAGATAGTTTTCCTGCTTTCCCTTCTTCACTTTATACAAGGGCGGTTGGGCAATATAGATGTGGCCGCGTTCGATCAAGGCGGGCATCTGGCGATAGAAGAAGGTAAGCAGTAACGTCCGTATATGCGCACCGTCGACATCGGCGTCCGTCATGATGATGACCCGATGATAACGGAGCTTGTCTGGATCGAACTCTTCACGGCCGATACCGCAACCCAACGCCGTAATCAGTGTGCCGACTTCGGCGGAAGAGAGCATTTTGTCGAAACGGGCCTTCTCCACATTCAGAATCTTGCCCTTCAACGGCAAGATCGCTTGTGTCCGGCGGTCTCGACCCTGCTTCGCAGATCCTCCTGCCGAATCCCCCTCCACCAGATATAACTCGCTGAGCGCCGGATCTTTTTCCTGACAATCCGCGAGCTTACCAGGGAGGCCGGCAACATCCAGGACACCCTTTCGGCGGGTCATTTCGCGGGCCTTTCTCGCAGCCTCTCGCGCTCTCGCCGCATCGATCATCTTTGCCGAAATCGTTTTAGCCTCTGCCGGATTTTCGACAAGAAACTCCGATAGCTTTTCGGACAACAGGGCCTCGACGATACCCTTCACTTCTGAAGAGACGAGCTTTTCTTTTGTCTGGGACGAAAACTTTGGGTCCGGTACCTTTACCGACAGCACCGCCGTTAGGCCTTCACGTGCGTCGTCACCCGATGTATTGACCTTTTGCTTTTTGGCGAGGCCTTCGTTCTCGATGTAATTATTCAGCGTACGGGTCAACGCCGCTCGCATGCCAGCGAGATGGGTTCCGCCATCACGTTGTGGGATGTTATTGGTGAAACAAAAAATGCTCTCCTGATAGGACTCATTCCATTGCATCGCGACTTCCACACCGACATCTTGGCGCTCGGCGCTGAAATGGAACACGTTCCCATGGAGCGGTGTTTTATTTCGATTTAGGTGTTCAACGAAGGCTCTAATACCCCCTTCGTATTCGAAAATATCTTCCTTGTCCGTTCGCTCGTCGCGGAGATGGATTCGGACCCCGGAATTCAGGAAAGACAACTCGCGTAGCCTTTTTGCGAGGATGTCGTAATGAAACTCCGTATCAGCAAAGATCTCGGGGCTGGGATGAAACCGGACCTGGGTGCCGGTTTTCTGCGAATCGCCAGTGATCGCCAGCGGCGATTCGGGTACACCCAGATGGTAGGTCTGTGAATGTTTGTTTCCGTCACGCCAAACCGTGAGATCCAGGCGATCAGACAACGCATTGACAACGGAGACACCGACACCATGAAGCCCACCCGAGACTTTATAAGAATTATCGTCGAACTTTCCGCCGGCATGAAGGACGGTCATGATGACCTCTGCAGCTGAAACACCCTCTTCTTCGTGGATGCCCACCGGAATCCCTCTGCCGTCATCACGCACGCTGACGGAGTTGTCCGCGTGAATAGTGACCAGGATATCTTTGCAATGCCCGGCGAGAGCCTCGTCGATGGCGTTATCAACGACCTCGAATACCATGTGGTGAAGACCCGTACCGTCGTCCGTATCGCCGATATACATACCGGGCCGTTTCCTGACGGCATCGAGACCTTTTAGGACTTTTATCGACGAAGTGTCGTAACGGGGTGATTCAGTGTCAGTCATGGCGTTCGCAGTTACCTGTGCCTGGTAGGCGATTTTTTTCGAACCGTATTATAACGGAATGCGGACTAAACTAACTGACCACGTTTCATGTTCCACGTGGAACAACCGGCTGGCTCAGGCAAGCGATCATCCGTGAGTCGAGTAATGAAAGCCTGGCAATCCCTCGCACAGATGGCGTCAATCACACGGTTTCGGTTTCCGAGATCCAACTCAGCAGCAAGGTCGTCTACCAGCAGCACAGGTAATCCAGTCGGTACAGCGGCCTTAATGGTATCGATTGCCGCCAGGTGAAGCGCAATAACCAACATCTTCTGCTGACCCCGTGACAATATCTTCGCCGCAGGTCCTTCGGCGCTGCGAATTTCCAGTTCGGCCCGATGCGGGCCACGACTGGTAAAACCCCTCTCTTCGTCATACCGCGTCCTCGCCTGGAGTTCGCTCTCGAGGGTGTTCTCGGTATTCCAGCCAGGCTGGTATCGGTGCGTCACCGAAAAACCGAGATCCCATCCCCGCAGAGTTTCGTCAACGCCGTTGAATATGGTCGCTATGGCGCGCCGCCGTGCTGCATCTATCGCCTCACCAAGCACCGCAAGCGACTTATTCCAAATTTTTACATCATGTCTACCGCCGGAGCGCAGTGCAGCATTCCTTTGTTTCAAGATTCTTTGATACTCGGCTATCTGCATCAGATAGTCTGGTTCCACGTGGAACACTGCCATATCGACGAAACGACGACGCGCATCTGGCCCGTACTCAAGGAAGATCTGTGGTTGCGACCCTATCCACTGCACCGGTAAGACTTGCGCCAACTGGGAACGACGACGAACGTCTTCACCATCCAAGCGACAACGAACCGTCTTTGGGCCCCGCGCCAAGCCGAGCGTCGACTTCTTACCGCTGATTTCATCGAGCAGGTTGGCGACCACGACTGCCTCTTCCGCGCCTTGCTTGATGAGGGGTTTCGACTCGCTGTGGCGGAAGGAACGACCACGCCCGGCAAGATAGATCGCTTCCAATACGGTCGTTTTGCCAGCCCCGTTGTCACCAATCACGACATTGAGGCGCTTATTTGGCGAAAACGACAATTGGTCAATGACCCGAAGATTGTCGACTTTTAGTAGATCAATCTTCATCGTTCGACAGATGGCACCGGTTTCTGGACTGCTCTACCGAGGCAGCCAACCGCCTGACATAAGAAAAGGGGCCTTATTAGGCCCCTCGCCTCGCCACTTTACCAACTGGGCCACGCTAGTTCACAGCCGCATCGGCATGACGACATATCGGCATTCCGCAGAGCCTTTCGGCGTGATCAGACTACTTGAGTTGGCGTCGATCACACCGATCTCGACATCGTCCCCATCGATAGCCCCCAGGACATCGAGCAGGTACCCGACATTGAAGCCGATCGTTAGATCGTCGCCCTGATAATCAACCTCGACCTCCTCCTCAGCTTCATCCTGTTCCGGATTGTGCGCCTGCAGATGTAGCAGCCCCTGGCTCAGTTTGAAGCGAATCCCTCGGTATTTCTCGTTCGATAAGATTGCGGTTCGCGCAAGGGCATGTCGCAGTATTGTCTTGTCTGCCAACATCTGCGACGTCTCGCCGCTTGGCATGACCCGTTCATAGTCTGGAAATCGGCCATCGATCAGTTTGCTGGTAAAGCTTGTCTGCCCCAAGTGTACGCGGAGATGACTATTGCTTACCTCGACCTCTGCCTCTGCCTCTGAATCATCGAGTAATCGGCCGAGTTCGATGACGGCTTTCCGCGGCAAGATGACCTGGAGATCGACCCCCTCCCCACCTTCAAAACTCCCATCACACAGTGCCAGCCGATGACCATCCGTCGCGACCGCCCGAATTCGTTGGGGTTTTAATTCCAGCAGCAGCCCGTTGAGGTAATAGCGCACGTCTTGCTGTGCCATAGCAAACTGGGTTTTATCGATCAGCCGCTTGAGCACACCGACACCCACGCGAAAGGCTTCACTGGCTTTGGAAGGGTCAATACTCGGGTAATCTTGCGCCGGCAGCATGCCTAAGGTGTAACGACCCCGCCCGGAACGCAAGGTGGCTTTGTCGCCATCGATGTCTAGGGTCAGGTTGGCGCCTTCGGGTAACGCTTTGCAGATATCCAGCAGTTTACGCGCCGGCAGGGTGAATTCTATTTCGCCCTTCCCTTCAACCGTCGTCTCGGTTTTCAGCTCGACTTCAAGATCGGTGGCAGTCAAAGAAAGTGTTTCATTTTTCACGGCTAGCAGGACATTCGCGAGTATCGGTAGCGTCTGTCGTCTCTCAACGACACCGACTACCTGCTGCAGTGGATGAAGCAGATCGTCCCGATTCGTGGTTATTTTCATTCTCGGGGTTTTCTCCGGTCTTGGTAATTAAAAACAATATTATTTTTAAAAGCTATTGTTGTTATTAGGCCTGGCGGTTGCTGGGGATAGTTAATTATTTTCCATTGATTTTAAACACTTAGCGCCGCTTTTTGCTACTGAAAACCTGCTTACGCTGGCTGTAGGCGCTGTCAGCGAGCTGTGGATAAAACTCAAATCATGCACCTGCTTGTATTCGTCCATCGTTGTTGAACATCAATTACTCAGGGTTCTCAACAGGTTGTTGTAGTCTTCTGCAACCCGCCGATCAGTCTCTTTGAGCTCGGCAATCTTGCGGGTCGCATAGAGTACCGTGGTGTGGTCTCGACCGCCGAAAGCCTCGCCAATTTCCGGCAGACTATGATTGGTCAATTCCTTTGCGAGTGCCATGGCAACCTGGCGAGGCCGCGCGATCATGCGGCTACGCTTGCTCGACAACATTTCAGAAGCACGGATCTTGTAGTATTCGCTGACCGTCTTTTGGATGTTATCAATCGTGACCAATTTGTCTTGCGCGGCGATCATGTCGCGCAAAGCCTCTTTGGCAAAGTCGACGGTGATCGGTCGACCCGTGAATTGCGCGTTGGCGATTATTCGCCGCAATGCACCTTCCAATTCCCGGATATTTGATCGAACGCGCTTGCCGACGAAAAACGCGACCTCGTTGGGTAAGTCAACCGCGAACAGTTGTAGCGCCTTGCTCTTTAAAATGGCTACCCGCGTCTCCAGATCCGGCGGTTCAACGGCTACGGTAAGGCCCCAGCCGAACCGTGACTTCAATCTGTCCTCCAGGCCTTCCACTTCCTTCGGAAACCGATCGCTGGTCAGAATTATCTGCTGACCCGCCTCGAACAGCGCGTTGAAGGTGTGAAAAAATTCTTCTTGAGAACGTTCCTTGCCGGCGAAGAACTGTACATCGTCAATCAACAGCGCATTGACCGAGCGCATCTTCCTTTTGAAGTCGTCTATGGTGCCGTGTTGAAGCGCCTTCACCATGTCAGCGACGAAGCCCTCTGAGTGCATGTACAGCACCTGGGCCTTAGGATTGCTCTGTAGGATCCTGTTACCGACGGCATGCATCAGGTGTGTTTTGCCCAGTCCGACACCGCCATAAATGAATAGCGGGTTGAAAACCACGCCTGGGTTGTCCCCTATCTGCATACTCGCCGCGCGCGCGAGCTGGTTGGATTTACCCTCGACGAAGGTGTCGAAGGTAAATGTCGCGTTAGTGTTTGATTTGACCAGCGGTCGGACCTGATCGTCCGCCCCGTTTTGGGTTGGTCTACCCCTTGTTGGAACGTACCCCGATGTTGGTATGGCCGACGTCAACGGCGCAGCAGGTATTGCACGGGGTGCACTACCAATCTCCAGACTTATCGCCAGTTCCTGGGTTTCACCGAGATCGTCGACGTAGCCTCTGAGCATTTGCAAATAGTTCTTTTTTACCCAATCGAGCACGAACGCATTCGGCGCCATCAGGCGCAGGCGATCCTGCTCGTGAACGCAATGCAGGGGACGAATCCAGGTGTCGAATTGTTGGTTGGTGATTTCCGAGCCGAGCCGATCGAGACAGTGTTGCCAAACGTTTGTATTCATTATTTTCGAGTAATACCTGCTGGGACTCGTCGTCCATCAGTGACGACGAATCACACTCATTATCATTTTCACATTCAGGACAGACGGTTCTGAAAGTGCCTCCGAGCAGACCGTAGGCGGTGAGCGGGTGGATCGCTCTATTTGGTTATCGTGCTCGGCAATTATTCTGCCTTACGGTCATCGCGACAGCGGTGCTAGCTACACCGCTTATCGCTTTTGCTCGGCAGAGTGTAGCGCCCTATGAAAAAGTTATCCACAGGCGCGTGATTAATTTTTTTTCTTTTTAATCAATGATATAAAAGTTAATAAGTACTTACTTTTTACTAAAAGCAAACGTTCCGAAGCAAATTATTTTTGTATGGAGCCGGGCTTCTGCATAGCTTTGTTGGGATTGACTTGGCCGACCGTTTTAGTTACTTTCGCCGCCCTTTCAGACTGCCCGGTTGCACCAAGCACGCTGCTTCGGCCGCCCGCTGACAGATCCTGGACGAAGGCGAACAGTGACTATCAATCAGATTTTGGAACTTTGGCGATGAAACGTACTTTTCAACCGAGCCGCATCAAGCGAGCACGTACCCATGGCTTCCGAGCCCGCATGGCGACTCGGGGTGGCCGCAAGGTGATCAACGCCCGGCGCGCCAAAGGCCGCGCGCGCCTGACCCCCTAACGCTGCCTTCAAAACGCCTTAGCAGGGCGCGCACCGCGGGCAGCTTTCCACGCTCTGCGAGACTCGTTTCTCAGACAGACTTCGGTCGCGTGTTCAAGCGGCCCAGTCGCTCAGCAGACCGGTTTTTTACCCTGTTGGCCCAATCCAGCAGTCGCTCCCCACGCCTGGGGCTAGCGATCTCGAAAAAGCAGGTCCGCCGAGCCGTTGATCGCAACCGTTTGAAGCGCTTGGCCCGCGAGGTATTCCGGATCCACCGTAGCCAGCTTGCCTGCGTCGATGTCGTCGTTATGGCGCGCCAGGCCGCGGGGGTGGCGGATAACGCAAGCCTGCGGCGGTCGCTGGAGAGACACCTGCGCCAGGTGGCCGGTCTGGTTATCGACTGAGTGGGTAGGCAGGTCTATTCCGGACGATGCGCCTGAATCAGAGAACGGGTACACTGCCGCCCTTTGCGCGACCCGCGCCAGTCAGCCTTAACCGAAGTTGCTATGGATAACGTTCGTCTACTCCTATTTATGGCCCTCGCCTTCCTCGGCATGCTGATTTACCAAGCGTGGCAGACGGACTATGGACCGACGGCTGCATCGCAACAGGCGGCCCAGCCAGTCGCTGGTGCCCAGAGCCCAACGTTGGAAACAACCGGAGAGGACACCCCGCAGGCACCGGTTCGCGCCGATATTGATGCCGCGACGCCGACCGTGCCGATCGAAGGTCAAGTTGGCAGTGATAGCGCGCGGCTGATTGCCGTCCGCACCGATATGTTCGATCTTCGGATCGATACCCGCGGCGGTACGATCGTTGATGCCAAGCTGAACGAGTATCCGGTGGCGGTAGACCAACCGGATGTCAAATATCATCTACTCAGCCAACGGCCTTCGGATTTCTTCATCGCGCAGTCAGGCCTATTGGGGGCCGATGCGGCCCGTACGCCCACCCACGAGGCAGTTTTCACCGCATCAAGCAACAGCTATGAGATGGCACCGGACCAGGATACCTTGACGGTGGATCTGACCTGGGTCTCAGACGACGGCATGCGCGTGATCAAGCGCTACACCTTCACCCGCGGCACCCACGCAGTGACCCTCGAGCATCGGGTCAGCAATAACTCGAGCACCGCCTGGGCGGGTCGCGAATATCGCCAGCTGCAACGTGGCGAACCGGTCGATTCCGGCAACATGTTCATGTACACCTACACCGGTGGTGCGGTCTACAGCCAGGAAGACAAGTATCAGAAATACGACTTTGAAGACCTCGCCAAGGATCGACTGAACCGCGATGTTGTCGATGGCTGGGTCTCGATGATTCAGCATTATTTCCTCGCCGCTATCGTCCCACCACGCGGCGAGCAACAACATTTTTACGGCAAACGCCTCAGCAATGGCCGAGCGGTCATTGGTGCCTACACGCCAGCCCGAACCGTAGAGCCTGGTAGCGAAACCATCTTCACCGGGATCTATTTCATCGGCCCCAAGCTCCAAGCGGAACTCGAACAGCTGGCGGAAGGCCTCGATCTGACGGTTGACTACGGTTGGTTGGTGTTTATTGCCAAACCGATGTACTGGATTCTCGAACAGATCCAGAGCGTCGTGCACAACTGGGGATGGACGATCATTATCTTCACGATCCTGATCAAACTGGCCTTCTTCAAGCTGTCCGAAACCAGCTACCGTTCCATGGCGAATATGCGCAAGCTCACGCCGCGCATCCAGGCCCTCAAAGATCGCTACGGTGACGACAAGCAGCGCATGCAGCAGGCGATGATGGAGATGTACAAGACGGAAAAAATCAACCCGCTGGGTGGTTGTTTGCCGATGCTTGTACAGATACCGTTCTTCATCGCGCTGTACTGGGTATTGCTCGAGAGTGTCGAACTACGCCAGGCGCCGTGGATCCTTTGGATTGACGACCTGTCGATCAAAGACCCCTATTTCGTGCTGCCGCTGATCATGGGTGTATCCATGTTTGTGCAGCAAAAATTGAATCCGCCACCACCGGATCCGATGCAGGCCAAGATCCTAATGTTCCTGCCGGTGGTGTTCACCGTGATGTTTGCCTTCTTCCCCTCCGGTCTGGTGCTCTATTGGGTTGCCAACAACCTGCTGTCGATTACCCAGCAATGGGTGATCACGAAACGTATCGAGGAAGGAGCAAAAGCCTAACCCGGCGGAAGACTACCTTGGCAGATCCGTCCGCTGACACGATAGCTGCCATCGCGACACCGCCCGGCCGTGGCGGTGTTGGCATCGTCAGGGTATCCGGTCCGGCGACGCTCGCCATAGCGTCGGGTGTTTTGGGTCGGCAACCCTCCCCCCGGCGTGCCGATTTCTGCCGCTTTCTCGATGACGACGGAAGCCCGATCGACGAAGGTATCGCCGTGTTGTTCCGCGCGCCTGCGTCGTTTACCGGCGAGGATGTGCTCGAGCTGCAGGGTCACGGTGGCCCGGTAGTCATGGACATGTTGTTGTCCCGGGTTATCGAACTCGGCGCGCGTCTCGCCGAACCGGGTGAGTTTTCGCGGCGGGCCTACCTCAACGATAAGCTGGATCTTGCCCAGGCCGAGGCGGTCGCCGATCTGATCGACAGCCAAACGCGCGCGGCGGCGAAAGCGGCGCTGCGCTCACTGAGTGGCGCGTTTTCGACGGAGGTGCGTGGCTTGGTCGAGGCGGTAACCAAGTTGCGGACCTACATCGAGGCGGCGATCGACTTCCCCGAGGAAGAGATCGATTTCCTCGCGGATCAACGGCTCAGTCATCAACTCGAGCTGTTGGTTGCACAAATCGACGAACTGTCTGCCCGTGCATCGACTGGCCAACGACTGCGCGACGGCATGACGTTGGTGATAGCGGGCCTGCCAAACGCGGGAAAATCCAGTCTGATGAACGCGTTGACGGGTCAAGATCGCGCGATCGTCACCGCTGTTCCCGGTACCACGCGGGATGTTCTGCGCGCTGAAATCGAGATCGATGGCCTGCCCGTGCACGTGATCGACACCGCGGGTCTGCGCGACAGCACCGACGAAATCGAGCAGGAAGGCGTCCGTCGGGCACGTGATCAGATCAGCGTCGCCGATCATGCCCTGTGGGTATTTGATGCAACGACCGATCCGGATGGCAGCGGTCTGGCGGCAGCGGGTTTGCCGGTAACGCTCGGCCTGACCAGGGTGCGCAACAAAATCGACCTCAGTGACGAAGCCGCAGGGATAAAGGATACCGATGGCCATGCCGTCATCAGCGTCTCGGCGAAAACCGGCTTGGGTATGGATTTGCTGCGTTCCCATCTGAAAGCGCTTATCCAATTTTCCACCCACGGTGACGGTGACTTCAGTGCCCGCCGTCGTCATCTGGATGCTATCGGTCGTGCACAACAGGCCGTCTTCGCCGCCAAACAGGCATTGCAGAAAAGTCTCGCTGGCGAACTCATGGCAGAGGATTTGCGGCAAGCACAAATGGCGTTGGCGGAGATCACCGGCGAATTTTCTGCCGATGACCTGCTCGGTGAGATCTTCGCCAACTTCTGTATCGGAAAATAGTGGCGCTGAACGCTACTGGTCGATCACTTTACCCGACCAGGACGGCGCAGCCGCAGCCCAGAGATCCGGCGACTCAGGGCACTGAGCTGGGCGGCATCCTGGTGACGGCCATAGCGGAGTTGAACATAGAGCCTGTTGATCGCAACCAGTTCCTGGGCGTTGTTCGGGTAAAGGTCGATGGCCGAGCGGCATAGCGTGTCTGGTCCCTGCCAACCTGCGGTGTCGATCCCCGCCTGACGCAGCTTCTGCCTGAACTTTTGCCATAATGCCGGGAGTACATCGATGCGGCGCTTTGCCGGTAGCTGACTGATCAGGTAAGCCAATAACGCCGCGACTGCACCGCCGATCAGCAGTGCCGCGGCGAGGCCGAGGCCACGCAGGTCCCGTATCCCCATGAGTTCAAACAGGCCCTGTTGACGCTCCGCGGTGAACCCGATGATCCAGCGATGCCAGCTCAAGTCGACCGCATCGACCAACCAGCCGGCCTCGCGCCAGAGGTTGCCGAACAGCCCGCGTTGATCGACCTGGAAGACCACGGCCGGCTCATCTTCGGACAGGCCTGGATCGATGGATTGCTCGATGCGCTCAGGCGCGACGGCAGCGGTCGGGTCGACCCGCCACCAGCCGCGGTCGGGTAGCCAGACCTCCGCCCAGGCATGTGCATCAGACTGCCGGATGATCCAATGATCGGCGCGCGGGTTGTATTCGCCGCCCTGGTAACCGATCACCACCCGCGCCGGGACGCCGGCCAGGCGCATCAACAAGGTAAAGCTGCCCGCGTAGTGTTCACAGAATCCCCGCCGGGACTCGAACAGGAAGTCGTCGACCGGGTCACCCTCGCTCAGTCCCGGCGACAGGGTGTAATAGAAGGGTTGTTGGCGAAAATGTTGCAGCGCCCGGGTGACCAGCTGGCGCGGTTGAGCGGGGTCTGTTTCGGCACGCCATTGTTCGGCCAGCGCGCGTACGCGCGGCGACACGGTCTGCGGAAGCTGCAACGCCAGCGACCTTTCACGCGCGGTAAACCGATCGATCGCCAGGCTCGTGTCCGAGGCCGCCTGGTAAGTGACTCGTCGATTCACCCGTTGTTCGGCGACCAGCGCAAAGTCACTGTTCAGGCGCGTGCCGTTGGGCGTCTCGGTAACGACGTCCAGACCGAACAACCAATACTCACCGGTCGGTTCCAGGGTAATCTCGTAGTCGAGTTCTGGCCCCCGCGCGGCGAGGGGCGTAATCGGTCGCGCGATGCGCCGTCCGCTGTCCCAACGAGCACCATCCGTTTGCCACAAAACCGGCCCGCGCCAGTAACGTTGCTCGGGCGGTGGTGCGTCGCCAAGAAACCGAACCCGGAAGGCGGTTGCCGTCGATCGGCTCAGCTGGCTGATGTCGCCGAGCGTCATCTGATTGCTGATACCGGTCGTCGCTGTGTCGGCATTGATCCCCCAAAGCGGGGTCTGCAGGCGTGGAAAGAGCACGAACACGATGATGGCTATCGGCAACGCCGCAGCAATCATGATGGCGGTGTTGCGCAATTGGCCACGCATGACCACCTGGGCCCGGTTGAGCCCGACTTGAATAGCGATCAACGCAATCACGCCGGTGAACAGGTAAGCGGCAAGCCAAAGCGACTGGTTGTAAAGGAACTGGGTCAGGACGAGAAAGTAGCCGAGAAAAAGGGTGACGTGGATATCGCGCCGGGCACGCAGTTCGAGCAGTTTCAGTCCGAGCATCACAACCAGCAACGCGGTGCCCGCCAATCGGCCATCGCGGACGCCGGTCGAGTAGACCACCAACGCTATCGCGAGCAGCATCAGACCCAACAGCAGCCAACGGCCGGGCAGGATGTTGGGTCGGCCGATGGCGACAAGTCGCCACGTCATCGCCGCATAAAAAAAGGCCGGGACCGCAACCGTCAGGTTGGCCAGATGCGGTGCCATCAGCGCGCCGAGCAGCAGCAACAGCGCAGCCAGGAGCTGCGACGGTATTGGCAACTTGGCGAGTGCGTCACGCATCGGCCGTTCCGTACAACGCGAGCAGCCGCAGACAGGCGAGCCGGTGGGTCGATCCAAGGCCCGGCGCTAGAGTCCTGCGGGGTGTCTGCAGGCCGTAGTGCCGGCCGGCGGCCTCCGCATCGAGCACCGCCCGGGTCAACGAACACAACCTGGCCTCGTCATCACCGCCTGGCGCGTCTGACCAATTCAGCCAGACCGGCTCGCTCGCGCCATCGCTGAACAGCCGGGTGTTCAAACCGCGTTCCCGCGCAAAGCTCTTCCAATCGATCTGTGCCGGTGGGTCACCGGCCTGGTAGCGTCTCAACCCGGCAAAATCATCATTGCCGTCACCGCTCATACCGCCATCGCGGTTGCCATGCACCTCGCCTGGCGGTAACCAACTGCGACCGGCTTTCGGGTAGACCAGGATCTCGGTATCGACGTCGACATAACACCAGGCGCGAAAAAGTCCGAGCGGGTAAGGGGTGCTCAGCGTCAGGCGCCCCGGTCGATGCAGGCCTCTCGGCAGGTCGTTGATTGTCAGCCCGACGGCCTGCCGGCTATCTGCAGCTATGTCGACCAGCGAAGGCGGCTCATCGGCGAAGGCCAGTTGAATAGCGGGTCGCTCGCGTCCATCGCTAAGCAGGGTGACACGAAAGTCGGCGGATTGGCCGGCGAAAATCGGTGCTGCCCCGGCACACTGGATCTCCAGACCGCGCAGGTTGCGCCAGGTCAGGTACATGCCATTGCTGCCAAGTCCAGCGAGTAGGAAGGTCAACAGGTGGGCCGGGTTGTTGCCGTAGTTGACGGCGCCGAGGAGCATCAGGAACAGCAGCGTGGCGTAGATCAAACCGTAGCGCGTCGGCAGGATGTAGATGCGCCGTGCGCCGATTTCAGCCCACCCGTTGTCACCGACGCGTTCGATGCGAGCCCAGTCTGCGAGCGCCATCGGCTACGGGATCGTGACGCTTTCGAGTAGCTGGTGGAGGCTGTGGTCGGCGTGTTCGTCGACCGCGCTGAGGCGATGACCGGCGACGCTCGCGAACACCGCCTGCACATCCTCCGGCACCACCTGTGCCCGACCATCGATCAACGCCCACGCCTTGGCGGCCCGCACCAGCGCCAGTCCGGCGCGGGGTGACAGCCCGAGCTCCCAATGCGGTGATGCGCGACTCGCGGCGAGTAGCGCCTGCACGTAGTCCAATAAAGCGGGCGCGACGTATACCGCGGCTGCCCGGGTCTGCCAGTCGATCACCGCAGCCGGGGCGATCCTCGGTTGCACGTCACGGAGCATCGGCCGCCGATCGCCGCCGGCGAGCAGGCTGCGCTCGGCTTCCGCATCGGGGTATCCCAGACTGATCCGCATCAAAAAGCGATCCAGCTGCGATTCCGGCAGGCCAAAGGTGCCGATCTGCTGACGAGGGTTCTGTGTCGCGACAACAAAAAAGGGCTCGGGTAGCTCGCGGGTTTCACCGTCCGCGGTGACCTGGTGCTCTTCCATGGCCTCGAGCAACGCACTCTGGGTCTTTGGCGTGGCACGATTGATCTCGTCGGCCAATACCAGCTGGGTGAACACCGGCCCCGGGTGAAAGTGAAACTGACCTTCGTTCCGGTCGTAGATCGAGACGCCCAAAATATCCGCCGGCAACATATCGGCAGTGAACTGCACGCGTTGAAAATCGAGCCCAAGCAGACGGGCCAGGACGTGCGCCAACGTCGTTTTGCCGACCCCGGGGACGTCTTCGATCAGTAGGTGGCCGCCGGCGAGCAGGCAGGTCAGGGCCAGCCGCAGCGTCGCTGATTTCCCGACGATCAGTTGGCCGGCGTCGTCAAGGATCTGTTGCAGCACAGCCTCTTCGCTGTCGCTTGGCATCGGGGCAAAGTGGCTGGACATGGGTTGGCAATCCGTCGAAGTAGTCGTTTGACCGATAGCGGCCAGGTCTCTGAAACCTGCAGCGGGTATGCCCCGTTCAGGCGGGCCGTTTACACACCCAAGGGCATTGCAGCACACTGTATGCGGTACGCCCAAGCTGCAATTCGCCCACAAAGCGTTTGGCTTTTAGCCCGCCGAAACGTTCATCCGACCTGGTTTGGCACGGTCCGCCGACAACGGTCTGCACCGCACAGCGGCGCCCGCGCGGTCGAGACAATCCACGGGTGCAAGATACCCTGGCGCGGAATCCCCCTGCCACGAATGCTGTTGAACTCCCGAAATCGGCTGAATGCACCTACAATAAGCGCCTGATTTTGGTTGGAAAGCGTCATGTTTCATGAAGACAGCTATGGAGTGATCGTGGTCGGTGGCGGCCATGCCGGCACCGAGGCCGCTTTGGCGTCCGCGCGCATGGGGGTGCGCACGCTGTTGCTCACCCACAGCATCGAGACCCTCGGTGCGATGAGCTGCAATCCAGCGATCGGCGGTATCGGTAAGGGGCATCTGGTCCGCGAAATCGACGCGCTCGGTGGCTTGATGGCGCGCGCTGCCGATCGCGGCGGCATCCAATTTCGGACATTGAACGCGCGTAAGGGCCCCGCTGTGCGGGCCACCCGCGCGCAGGCCGACCGCGCGCTGTACCGCAGCGCCGTGCGTGACGCCTTACAGCAGGAACCCAACCTGGATCTGTTTCAACAAGCGGTCGACGATCTGCTCGTCGAGCAGGGTCGGGTGGTCGGCGTCGTGACGCAGATCGGGCTCAAGTTTCGTGCCGACGCGGTGGTGTTGACCGTTGGCACTTTCCTCGGTGGTCGCATTCATGTCGGCCTCGAGAACTATCAAGGCGGACGAGCGGGTGATCCTCCGAGCAATGCCCTCGCCGATCGGTTGCGGGCGCTGCCCTTCAACGTCGCGCGGCTGAAGACCGGGACGCCACCGCGGATCGATCGCCGCACAATCGATTTTGACGCACTCGAGGTGCAACCGGGAGATGATCCGGAACCGGTGTTCTCTTTCATGGGGCGACGGGTCGATCACCCGACTCAGGTCCCGTGCCACATCACCAGGACCAACCATCAGACGCACGACATCATCCGCGGCGGTATGTCACGCTCGCCGATGTATACCGGTGTGATCGAGGGGGTAGGTCCACGCTACTGTCCCTCGATCGAAGACAAGGTCGTGCGCTTCGCGGACAAGGACTCGCATCAGATCTTCATTGAGCCAGAGGGTCTTAGCAGTCATGAGGTCTATCCAAACGGTATCTCGACCTCGCTGCCATTCGATGTGCAATGGGCGTTGGTGCGTTCAATGCGCGGCTTCGAACAAGCGCGCATAACGCGGCCGGGTTATGCGATCGAGTACGATTTTTTCGATCCCCGTGATCTCAAAGCCACCCTCGAAACGAAACATCTGGACGGCCTGTTTTTCGCTGGGCAAATCAACGGCACCACCGGCTACGAAGAGGCCGCGGCGCAGGGGTTGCTGGCGGGACTGAATGCGGCGCGGCAGGTACAGGATCAACCCGGTTGGTCGCCGCGGCGCGACGAGGCGTACCTGGGCGTGTTGGTCGACGATCTGATCACGCGTGGAACGGCGGAGCCCTACCGGATGTTCACGTCGCGGGCGGAGTATCGCTTGATGTTGCGTGAGGACAATGCCGACCTGCGGTTGACCGGGATAGGCCGTGAATTGGGACTGGTTGACGATCGGCAGTGGGCTTTCTTCGAACGTAAACGCGAGGCAATCACGCACGAGCAAAAGCGCTTGCAGGCCGCGATCGTTAGGCCCGCGTCTGTTGATGCAGAGACCAGCCGCAAGTTGTTCGGCGATGTGTTGCGCAAGGAAACACGAGCGCTCGATCTGATGGCACGTCCCGAGGCCGATTACGCCAAGGTAACCTCGCTGGCCGATGTTGGCGGAGCGGCGTTGGATGACGATATCGCCTCGCAGGTCATCGACCAGGTGGAGATCCAGGCGAAATATTCGGGCTACATTGAACGTCAACGCGACGAGGTCGAGCGCACCCGCCGCGCGGAACAGCTGCGCCTGCCCACGGATATGAATTATGCAACCGTGCGTGGTCTGTCGGCCGAAGTCGGCGAGAAGCTTGCCCGACTGCGCCCCGAGACACTGGGCCAGGCGGGACGAATACCCGGCGTCACGCCGGCAGCGGTATCTTTGTTGCTGATTCATCTGAAACGTAGATCCGCCTGAAACGCGACGTCGATAGTGCGCCGCTCGACATAGCGCTCACCGTTTTTCGTCCCGTGGCCGTATTTGCGTCGCCGGCGATCCTGCGCGTTCATTGCAGACCACGTTGCGCAGTGCAAGTCGGCGTCTGCTATCCCGACGACAACGCTGACGTTATCGTAGGTCGCTCGATGCACCTTACCGAACACACGGGAGGCCAGCGGTTGCCTTGCCCCGCTCGCGGTACAGCCCAGCAACAAGACAAGACGCGACCCGGTATGTCGACATGGCCGCGTGCGAGTTTGCGGCAAGCAGAAACCAATTCCGCTAAGGTTTCGCTGAGTAGACTGGCGAATCGGCCCCGCGAACGGGCGTGGCAGGGCCTTGACGGCACGGCATGGGCTGACCTGGAGACGACTATGGCCTCTCGCTTGGAAGGTTTGTGTTTCGAGCAGCTGCATATCGATGTCGCGCGCAACACCACCGATGACTTCAATCCCTTTCACGATCCCCAGCGTTGGCATCTGGTGCGGGAAAATCCGTTTGGATCGCCGATTGTTTTGGGCTTTCAGACAGCGTTTTTGATCAGCGATCGTATCGAGCGTTTGCATCGTGGGAGCCATGCTGCACCAAAGATCGCCGTTGAGCAGCTACCGTTTAGCAACTACGAGTTTCGCTTTGTCGGTGCGTTGCGGCCTGGCGAATTATTTGACGTCTTGCTGCGCAAGACGGTCGACAAGGTCGCCAGTGGAGGGGGTGTCTCGACCCGTGCCTTGATTCGAAAGCAGACCGGTGATCCGGTATTGATGGCCAGTCAAAGTGAAACCGCGACGCCGAAATTCCTCACCGACGCACAGCCGCAGGGACTCCCGAACTTGGCTGAGCTCGCCGATCGGCAACCCATCCCAGAGACCGACTATTTCTTGAAGCGCAAGTACTTGACCACCAGCAACGGCAAGAATTTTGTGCTGTCTGGACTTGCCACACAGCAAGATTATTTCGACGAGCTCGACGAGCTTATCGCGTTCCCGCCGCTGTTCACCGCCGCGCTGACGTCCTGCGCGCTGCTCGAGCAGGCCTGGCAGTCGGGCTACGATTTTCACGCCGACCCGGTCGTCTACGCCAACCACCAGATCTCGGTAGACCGCCGGTTACAGGCAACTTTGCGCAGCAATGACCGTTTGCACCTACTGGTCGAGGGGCCGCTCGCCGAGCAGGCGACTGACAAGCAGGCCGCTGTGCAGACCTATCACGTCTTCGGATTGGTGGCAGCCAACGCCGTGTTGTTCAGTGCCCGCATGCAGTTGGCGCACCTGCATACGGATTGACCCCGGGCCCGTGCAGGTCAACTGCGCTGCGCCTTTTTGCGGGCGGGGCGAGCCAGGCAACGACCCAGCCACGCGTCGAGATGGGGCGTCTCGCGCAACGAGACACGTGCCGGTTTGCACCAGGACAATACCGAGGCGACGTTGAGGTCGGCGACGGTAAACCGTTGGTCGACGAGATACGCCTGGCCGCTGAGCGCGTCATCGAGCACAGCCAGCGGCCGTTTCAGGACACCAAGGTTGCGTTTGACCTTGTCGGGTTCGCGTTTCGACTCGTCGAGCACACGGCTATGCATGAGCACGGTCAGCAAAGGCTGCTCCACTTCGGTCATCACCCAGAATGACCATTGCCAGGTGAGTCCCTCGGTGGTGGGAGAATCCGGCCAGAACCCGTGATCCGCACCGTATCGGCGGGCGAGATAGAGATTGATCGCCATCGATTCGAACAACACGAGGTCACCGTCGACCAGCGTCGGGACACGCCCGTTGGGGTTGAGCGAGCGATAGGGCGGTTCATTGATCGCCGGGTCGCGAAAGTCGATCGGGTGATGTTCGAATGGCAGGCCGAGCTCGTTCAGTAGCCACAGCGGTCGGAATGCCCTCGACTGCGTGATCCCGTAGAGTTGTAGCATCGTCGGTCTCCGTTGGTGCTGCACGCGAGGATAGCAGGGGCCGCTTATTGTTTTCCGAGATTCAGGGTATGACCGTCTCCGGTGCCACGGGCGTTGACTGGGCCCGACAACTTCAAGCTGGCCTCGATGCCATGGCGCTCGACGTCGCGGATTCCCAGCAGCGCCAGCTGTTGGAATTTCTGACGCTGCTGGCGACCTGGAACAAGGCCTATAATCTCACCGCCGTCCGTGACCCCGCGCAGATGGTTCGCCGGCAGTTGCTCGACAGTCTGTCCATCCGGCCCTGGGTGGATCAGGGGCCGGTGCTGGATATCGGCACCGGGGCCGGTTTGCCCGGCCTGCCGCTCGCGATTAGCTGCCCCGATCTGCCTTTCACGCTGCTCGACACCAATGGCAAGAAGACCCGGTTCGTCCAACAGGTTGTCGGTGACTTGGGTCTGAGCAATGTCGAGGTGATCCGCGCTCGGGTAGAGGCGCTTAACCGACCGGGCCAGTTTAAGAGGATTACCTCCCGCGCGTTTGCGACCCTGGCGAGCATGCTGGCGACGTCGACAGGATTGCTCGCCAATGGCGGCTGTTGGCTCGCGATGAAAGGCGCGCGTCCCGACGCTGAGATCGCTGCGTTGCCCGGAGGCTTCTCGACTGCAACGCACGCGCTGAGCGTCCCCGGTGAGCACGCAGCACGTCACCTGGTGATTATTCGCCGCGACACGGCGGCGGCGTCTTCGTAGGCGACGGTTGGGCGATCTTGCCAGGCTGTGCCCTTATCCAACTCCGGTTATGATGCGAGACCCGGCGCTATCCACCCGTCGCGATCGATCATTACTACGGGCCGACTTACCATGGGACGAATCATCGCTGTCGCGAATCAGAAAGGTGGCGTAGGCAAGACCACCACGGCGGTCAATACGGCGGCGGCGCTTGCCGCGATGAAACGCAGGGTGCTGCTGGTCGACCTGGACCCCCAAGGCAATGCAACGACTGGCAGCGGCATCGAAAAACAGCGCCTGGAAAAATCCACGCTGGATGCGCTGATGGGTGAATTGCCGCTGGCGGAGTGCGTCGTGCGTAGCGAACAGGCCGGCTATGATGTGTTGCCGTCAAACGGCGACCTTACCGCCGCAGAGGTGCGATTGATCGACGCGCCACTGCGCGAAAAGCGTTTGCAACTCGCGCTCGAGACCGTAGTCGACGACTACGATTACATCCTGGTCGACTGCCCGCCGTCGCTGAATATGCTGACGCTGAATGCGCTGGTTGCGGCGAACAGTGTCCTGGTGCCCCTGCAGACCGAGTATTACGCCCTCGAGGGCTTGTCTGCGCTACTGGCGACGGTCCAACAGATCCGCGACCACCGCAATCCCGGCTTGGAGATGGAGGGGATTGTTCGGACGATGCACGATCCGCGCAACAATTTGGACAATCAAGTGTCGGCTCAGCTGATCCAGCACTTCGGCGACAAGGTGTTCCGTACGATGATTCCGCGCAACGTCCGCGTCGCCGAGGCGCCGAGCCATGGTCTGCCGGTCTTGCTGTATGATAAAACGTCGCGCGGCGCGATCAGCTACATGGCCCTAGCCAGTGAAATGACGCGTCGTCACCTTTCCACGAACGCGCACACTCCGGCCTGAAAATGGTTAAAAAAAGAGGGCTTGGTCGCGGCCTTGACGCTTTGCTCGGCGGCGCCCAACCAGACTCCACGACGACTTCATCCGATAGCGATGCCGTGCCCGCTGAAGCGGCGATATCCAGCCTCGCCGTCGACCTGATCAGCAGAGGCCGCTATCAACCGCGGCGTCGCTTCGACGAAGACCGGCTGCGTGAACTGGCCGATTCGATTTCCGCGCAGGGCATGGTGCAGCCGATCGTCGTTCGCCCGACCGGCAAACAGCAATGGGAAATAATCGCTGGCGAGCGCCGATGGCGTGCCGCCCAGATGGCCGGCCTGAGCGAGATCCCGGTCGTCGTCCGCGAGGTGGACGATCAGACAGCCATGGCCATGGCGTTGATCGAAAACATACAGCGAGACGATCTGAATCCGCTTGAGGAGGCGACCGCTTTACATCGTTTGCTCAATGAATTCGAGTTGACCCACCAGCAGGTGGCCCAGGCCGTTGGCAAATCACGCACCACCGTTACAAATTTGATCCGATTGCTCGATCTCAATGCGGAGGTCAAGCAACTGGTCGACGATGGTGCGTTGGAAATGGGGCACGCACGCGCGCTACTGGCCCTGGATGGGCCGGCGCAGGTTGAGGCCGCGCAGAGGGTCGCGGCCAAAGGTCTATCGGTGCGGGAAACGGAGGCGCTGGTTCGACGGCTGAATCAGCCACCGCCAAAAACCACCGGGACCGCGGCAGAAGACGATCCTGACGTCCGCCGTCTCGTGTCTGACCTGACCGACCGGCTCGGCGCCCGGGTTGCATTACAGCAGAGTGCGGGGGGTAAAGGCCGGTTGGTGATCAGTTACAACACGCTCGAAGAGCTCGAGGGAATACTGGCCCACATCAATTGACCAGCGACGAAGCCGGCGCTGCTCGAAAACGGCCGCAAAAGGAAAAACCACACAGTAAGCCTTTAGTTTTTTTATCAGACGATCGTTTGACCTTATACAGCGAAATTCTTATACTTCGCGCGCTTTGACAGGGCTCGATCAGGTGTCGCGAGGCGGTTGAGGTTTGCTAAGTTCGGACTATAGGCGGGCGAAGCGAATAATCGTCGCGCAAGCGGTCACATCACTGCTGATCGCCGCGGTCGGATTTGCCTTCGGCGTGTGGACAGCGATAGCTGCGCTACTCGGTGGTGCTATCGCGACCATTGGCAACGCGCTGTTTGCCCTGTGGGTATTCGGCCGCTACCGGGCAGATGACCCGGGGAAATTGACCGGCCAGTTCTACGGCGGTGAGTTTCTGAAGTTGGGCTTTATCGCGATCACCTTTGCGGTCGTGATCTTATGGCTGAAGCCATTTAGCCCGGTGGCGTTTTTTGGCGCCTTTTTGATAGTCCAAGTTGTTCCACCCATGCTGGCCAACCGATTGGGCGGCTAAGAATCGAGGCAGGCGCAGGAAAATGGCGGGATCCGAAGCACTCACCTCCAGCGAATACATCAAGCACCACCTAACCAACCTCACCTTTGGGCAGTTGCCCGATGGGAGCTGGGGTTTCGCGCACAGCACCGAACAAGCCGCAGGCATGGGTTTTTGGGCTATCCATGTCGATTCGATGTTCTGGTCGATAGCGCTCGCCGCGGTGTTTGGCTTCTTTTTTATGAAGGCCGCGCGGATGGCCACGGCCGGTGTGCCGGCAGGGCTGCAAAACTTCGTCGAACTGCTGATGGATTTCGTCAATGAAAGCGTGCGCGGATCGTTTTCAGGCAAAAATGACCTGATCGCGCCGCTCGCGCTGACGGTGTTTGCCTGGGTCTGGCTGATGAATCTAATGGACCTGGTGCCGGTCGACCTGATCCCGTGGTTGGCCACCCTGATCGGTATCGAGTATATGAAGATTGTGCCGACCACCGATCCGAACGTCACCTTCGGCCTCGCCTTGGGCGTGTTCGTGCTGATCGTTTACTACAGCATTAAAATGAAGGGCGTGGGTGGATTCGTCGGAGAATTGACCGGTATGCCCTTCGAAACCAAGAACCCGGTCCTCAAGCCGTTTTTCATGGTCGTTAACCTGATTCTCGAAGGCGTCAACCTGCTGGCCAAGCCGGTCTCGTTGTCGCTTCGTCTGTTCGGCAACATGTATGCGGGCGAGATGATTTTCATTCTGATCGCGATTATGTACAGCGCCGGCTTCGCGCTCGGCCTGTTCGGGGGAGTGCTTCAGCTGGGCTGGGCGATCTTCCATATCCTGATCATCACGCTACAGGCGTTCATTTTTATGACGCTGACGATCGTTTACCTCGACATGGCTCACGCCGAACATCACTGATTTTTAATTCACTCACGGGAGACAATCATGGAACAAGCACTGCTGGTCTTCGCTGCCGCACTCATGATGGGCTTGGGTGCCGTCGGCGCCGCCATCGGTATCGGGCTTTTGGGCGGGCGTTTTCTCGAGGCCGCTGCACGCCAGCCGGAACTCATCCCCATGCTGCGGACGCAGTTCTTCATCGTTATGGGTCTGACCGACGCTGTACCTATGATCGCAGTCGGCCTCAGCATGTACGTGCTGTTCGCACTCGCCGGCTGACCGCTCGCCGGTTGCCGGTGTCGGGTCGTCAAAACGGGATTACGGGATGAATATCAATCTGACGCTGATAGGACAGATGCTGTCCTTCGCCGTATTCGTGTGGTTCACGATGCGGTTTGTCTGGCCGCCACTGGCCAAGGCCATGGAAGAGCGCAAAACCAAGATCGCCGAGGGTCTGGCGGCAGCGGAGCGTGGTCAGCATGAGCAGGAGTTGGCGCAACGTCGCGCCAAAGACACCCTGCACGAGGCCAAGCAGGCCGCCGCGGAGATTCGCGCCAAGGCCGAAAAGCAGGCGCTGCTGATCGTCGAAGACGCACGCGAGAAGGCCAAAGAAGAAGGTGGCAAACAGCTGATTGCGGCACGGGCCGAAATCGAACAGGAGACCACCAAGGCGCGCGAAGCGCTGCGCGCCAGGGTAGCGGAGCTCGCGGTGATGGGGGCGGAAAAAATCCTGCGCAGAGAGATAGACGCCGAGGCTCATCAGGACATCGTCGAGTCCGTGGCCAGGCAGATCTAAGGCAGGATCATGGCTGCAGACGCAACAACCATCGCACGCCCCTACGCGGTCGCGGCATTTGAACGGGCCGTAGCAACCGACAAGCTCGACCTCTGGTCCGATATGCTGGCATTGCTGGCGCTGATCGTGCGCGACCCCGGGCTGGCTGGCCTGATCGCCAGTCCGAAACTGGATCGTGCGCAGATAGGCGAACTTTTTCTCGAAATCGGCGGCGGACGGCTGAGCGAAGAAGGTCAGAATCTCGTCAAGCTGCTGGCGACCAACCAGCGATTGGCGTTCCTGCCCGAGATTGCCGCGATGTTCGAAGAACGCAAGGCAGAGCATCAGAGCACCATCGATGTACACATTACGTCGGCCTTTCCGCTCAACCCCGCGCAGTCGCAGCAATTGGAAGCGGCACTGAAGCAGAGGCTCGGTCGCGACGTCCGGATAAGCAGCGAACGGGACCCCGAGTTGATTGGTGGGTTCCGCCTCCGTGCTGGCGACATGGTGATCGACGGGTCGATCGCCGCACAGCTGGAAAAGCTGGCAAACGAATTAGGAATCTAACTGGGTAAGCAAGCATGCAACTGAATCCCTCCGAGATCAGCGAACTGATCAAATCGAAAATCGAGAAGTTCGAGCTGACCACCGAAGCGCGCAATGAAGGTACCGTCGTGTCGGTGACCGACGGCATCGTGCGTATTCATGGCCTGGCCGACGCCCAGTACTACGAGATGCTGGAATTTCCGGGCGCTGTTTTTGGCCTCGCGCTGAACCTCGAGCGCGACTCGGTTGGTGCTGTGGTGCTCGGTGACTACAAGGGCATCTCAGAAGGCGACCCGGTGAAGTGTACCGGTCGGGTTCTCGAAGTTCCGACGGGCCCGGAGTTGTTGGGTCGCGTCGTCAACGCGCTCGGTCAACCGCTCGACGGGAAGGGCGAGATTTCGGCCTCCAGCTCGGCGCCGATCGAAGAGATTGCCCCCGGCGTCATCGAGCGCAAGTCGGTAGACCAGCCGGTTCAGACCGGTATCAAATCGATTGATGCGATGGTGCCGATCGGTCGTGGTCAGCGGGAGTTGATTATCGGTGACCGCCAGACCGGCAAAACCGCGATTGCGATCGATGCGATCATCAACCAAAAAGGGACCGGCGTTAAGTGCATCTACGTCGCCGTGGGACAAAAGAACTCGTCGATCGCGGCGCTGGTTCGCAAGCTCGAAGAAAACGACGCGATGGAGCACACGCTGATCGTTGCGGCGCCGGCGGCTGACTCAGCGGCCATGCAATACATCGCGCCTTATGCGGGCTGCACGATGGGCGAGTATTTCCGCGACCGCGGTGAAGACGCGCTGATCATCTACGACGACCTGACCAAGCAGGCCTGGGCCTATCGTCAGGTGTCGTTGCTGCTGCGGCGTCCGCCGGGTCGAGAGGCCTACCCGGGCGACGTGTTCTACCTGCATTCGCGCCTGCTCGAGCGTGCGTCTCGGGTCAACGCCGAGTATGTCGAAAAATTCACTAACGGTGAGGTAAAAGGCAAAACGGGCTCACTGACGGCACTGCCGATCATCGAGACCCAGGCCGGTGATGTGTCGGCGTTCGTCCCGACCAACGTTATCTCGATCACTGACGGACAGATCTTTCTCGAGTCCGACCTGTTCGCCGCAGGTCAGCGACCGGCCATCAACGCTGGTCTGTCGGTGTCACGGGTCGGTGGCGCTGCACAAACCAAGGTCATCAAAAAGCTCGGTGGCGGTGTCCGACTGGCGCTCGCCCAGTACCGCGAGCTGGCTGCATTCTCGCAGTTTGCGTCCGATCTGGATGAAACGACTCGCAAGCAGCTCGAGCGCGGCAAGCGTGTGACCGAGCTAATGAAACAGCCGCAGTACTCGCCGCTGTCGATCTCCGAAATGGCAATCTCGCTGTTTGCTGCCAACGAAGGCTACCTGGACGATATCGATATCGGCAAGATCGTGCCGTTCGAGGCCGCGCTGCACGCCTATATGGCTGAAAACCAGGGTGAGCTGGTCGCCAAGATCAACGCCGAAGGCGATTGGAACGATGAGCTTGAGGCCGCCTTTCACGGGGCCATGAAGGCGTTCAAAGAAACCGGATCCTGGTAGGCCGATAGGGGTCAAGGTTCGGCGCACAGACAAGCGTAACGGTTGTCTATGCAGACTGATCCGCGACGATGAACTGCTGAGACACAAGAGTTTGGGAAGACATTAATGGCAGGCGCTAAAGAAATCCGCACCAAGATTGCCTCCGTCAAGAGCACGCAGAAGATCACCAGTGCGATGGAGATGGTCGCGGCATCGAAGATGCGTAAGGCACAAGACCGTATGGATGCCACGCGGCCCTACGCGGACAAAATGCGCCAGGTGATTGGCCACGTGGCGCTGGCGACGCCGGAATTTACCCATCCCTTTATGCGACGTCGCGAAGTCCGACGGGTCGGCTTCATCATCGTGTCGTCCGACAGGGGCCTTTGCGGCGGCCTCAACAGCAACCTGTTCCGCCGCTTGGTGCGCGAGATCCGCTCTTTACGAGACGCCGGCACCGAACTGCAGTTCTGCACCATCGGCACCAAGGCTCTCGGTTTCTTCCGCCGCGTTGGCGGTCAGGTCGTCGCGCAGGCGACCCACCTCGGCGATGCGCCGCATATCGACGATCTCGTTGGCACCATCAAGGTGATGCTGGACGCCTATGTGGCCGGCGAGCTGGATGAGATTCGTATCGCGTACAACAGCTTCGTCAATACGATGACCCAACAGCCGACGATCGAACAACTGGTGCCGTTGGCCGAAGGCGAGGATGCCGATCAACTCACGCATCACTGGGACTATCTTTACGAGCCTGAGGCGAAGGACGTGCTCGACAGCCTGATGACCCGCTATGTCGAGTCGCTGGTCTATCAGGCCGTAGTCGAGAACGCGGCCTGTGAACAGTCCGCACGGATGGTGGCGATGAAGTCCGCGTCGGATAACGCCGGCGACCTGATCGACGAGCTTCAACTGATCTACAACAAGGCCCGCCAGGCTGCCATCACCCAGGAGATCTCCGAGATCGTGGGCGGCGCCGCGGCCGTTGCGACGTGATCGCAACCTGAATTTGAAACTTAGAAACGATTGAGATGCTGCGTTAACGCAGCCAAGAGGAAACGCCAATGAGCACGGGTAAAGTCGTTGAGATTATCGGCGCTGTCGTGGATGTCCAGTTCCCGCGAGGATCGATACCAAAGGTCTACGATGCGCTGAAGATCGAGTCCAAAGATCTGATCCTCGAGGTGCAGCACCAACTCGGCGACGGTGTCGTGCGCACGATCGCGATGGGTTCGACCGACGGTCTCCAACGTGGCCTCGATGTAAACAACACCGGCACCGCGATATTGGTGCCGGTTGGTCAGGCGACCCTCGGCCGCATCATGGACGTGCTCGGTAAGCCGATTGACGAAGCCGGACCGATCGCTACCGAAGAGCGCATGCCGATCCATCGGGCCGCGCCAAAGTTGGATGAGCAGGCGTCAACCACCGAGGTGCTTGAGACCGGGATCAAGGTCATCGATCTCATCATGCCGATCCAGAAGGGCGGCAAGGTCGGTCTGTTCGGCGGCGCCGGCGTCGGTAAGACCGTCACCCTGATGGAGCTGATCCGTAACATCGCGGTCGAACACTCCGGCTTCTCGGTATTTGCCGGTGTTGGAGAGCGCACCCGCGAAGGTAATGACTTCTATCACGAGATGACCGACGGCGGCGTTCTCGACAAGGTGGCGCTGGTCTACGGCCAGATGAACGAGCCGCCCGGTAACCGGCTGCGTGTCGCGCTGACCGGCCTGACGATGGCCGAGTACTTCCGTGACGAAGGTCGCGACGTACTGATGTTCGTCGACAACATCTATCGTTACACCCTCGCCGGCACCGAGGTGTCTGCGCTGCTCGGTCGTATGCCTTCAGCGGTGGGCTATCAGCCGACGCTGGCCGAAGAAATGGGTGTGCTGCAAGAACGCATCACGTCGACCAAAAGTGGCTCGATCACGTCGTTCCAGGCGGTCTATGTCCCGGCCGACGACCTCACCGACCCGTCACCGGCAACCACCTTTGCTCACCTCGACGCCACGCTGGTGTTGTCGCGCCAGGTCGCCGAGCTAGGCATCTACCCGGCCGTGGACCCGCTTGACTCGACATCGCGCATCCTCGACCCGCATGTCGTCGGCGAGGAGCACTACGAGGTGGCACGTGGTGTACAGGGGGTTCTGCAACGCTATAAGGAACTGAAAGACATCATCGCGATCCTGGGGATGGACGAACTTTCAGAAGAGGACAAGCAAACCGTCTCACGCGCTCGGAAAATTCAGCGCTTCCTCTCTCAACCGTTCTTTGTTGCCGAGATCTTCACCGGCGCACCCGGTAAATACGTCACCCTGAAAGAGACGATCGCCAACTTCAGGGCTATCCTCTCGGGTGAATACGACCACCTGCCGGAACAGGCGTTCTACATGTGCGGCAACATCGACGAAGCGGTCGCGAAGGCCGACAAGGCCTGATCGGCGACCCCCGGGAGACAATCGCATGCCAATGACCATCCATGTCGACATTGTTAGCGCAGAGGGACATCTGTTTTCCGGACAGGGTGAAATGGTGTACGCGCCCGCCGTGATGGGTGAGATCGGTATCGCGCCGCGGCATGCGCCACTGGTCACCCAGCTGAAACCTGGCGAGGTGCGTGTCGACCCTGGCAATGGCAAGCCGCAAGAGCAGTTCTACGTGTCGGGCGGGATGATTGAGGTGCAGCCGTTCAAGGTCACCGTACTGGCCGATACCGGGATCCGTGCGGCAGACATCGACGAGGCGGCGGCGCAAGAGGCCAAGCGTCGTGCCGAGGACGTCTTGTCTAACCAGCGCGCCGACATCGATCTCGCCAAGGCGCAGATCGAACTTGCCGAGGCGGTCGCCCAGCTGCGCGCGATCGAACGACTCCGCAAGAAACGTTAGTCTCGCGCTCCGAATGTTAATATCCCCGGCTCTGACGCCACGCGTCAGAGCCGTTTTCTATTCTCCGGAACCTGCCGCTTAGTCGTAAAGGCCCAGATCATGAGCAAAGAAATAATCCAACCCGGCAAGTACGTCGCCCTAACCTATACGATCGTCGATCAAGGCGGCGATGTCGTCGAGCAACATGACGTGCCACTGGGGTTCGTGTTCGGCAGTGATACCGAGCTCATCGGTGGCATGGACAAGGCGGTCGCAGGCAAGTCGGTCGGCGATCAGGTCGAGGTCCGGGTTTCACCCGAAGACGGCTTTGGTCCGCACGATCCGAGCCTTACGTTTACCGACAGCATCGACAACGTGCCGCCACAGTTTCGGCAGCTCGGCGCCGAAGTGCGGATGCAGAATGATCAGGGGGAGACGAAAGCTTTTTATGTCACCCAGATTGAAAACGGCGAGGTCACGGTGGATGGCAATCACCCGCTGGCGGGCAAGGAATTGACCGTCCGCGTGGTGATCACCGAGGTACGCGACGCTCGACCCGGAGAAGAACAAATGTCGGGAATTCATGCCGTCGAAATGCCCGGTCCGACCAGCATCAACTAGTGTGAATCCACCATGAAGCTCGGTGTCGTCATTTTGGCCGCAGGCCAGGGGACGCGGATGAAATCCGCCATCCCCAAGGTGTTGCACCCGATCGCAGGCCGCCCCCTTCTGGGGCATGTCGTTGAGTGCGCCCGCGCGCTACAACCCGCCTCGATCGTCATCGTCCACGGTCACGGTGGCGACCGGGTCCGCGCGGCATTTGCGGATCAAACCGACCTCGGCTGGGCCGCGCAGGCGCAGCAGCTGGGCACCGGGCATGCGGTGCAGCAGGCGCTGCCATTGCTGCCGGCTGTCGAACAGATCCTGGTGTTGTACGGCGATGTTCCTCTGACCCGGCCCGACACCCTGAAATCACTGATTGCCGGTGCCGGCGAAGGCGTCGGCCTGCTCACGGTTACGCTCGATGACCCGACCGGCTATGGCCGGATCGTGCGTGATCAACAAGGTCGGGTGCAGCGAATCGTCGAACAGAAGGACGCGGTCGACGAGGAACTCGCGATTCGTGAGATCAATACCGGCATCATGCTGTTGCCGCGTGCGTCGCTGACCGGCTGGCTGGCAGGTTTATCGAATAATAATTCGCAGGGCGAGTACTACCTGACCGATGTGTTGGCGATGGCGGTTGCCGATGGCGTCGCGATTCATGTCTCGCAGCCGGCTGCCGAAACAGAGGCCGAGGGTGTCAACAATCGACAGCAGCTCGCGGCCCTGGAACGGGCGTTTCAGGAACGACTCGCAACGCAGCTGATGCTTGACGGTGTCACGCTCCGTGATCCGGCCCGGCTGGATGTGCGCGGCACACTGACGCATGGCCGCGACGTCGAGATCGATGTCAACGTTATTGTTGAAGGCACTGTCGAGCTGGGAAATCGCGTGCGTATCGGTGCGAACTGCGTGTTGCGCGACGTCCGCCTTGGTGATGATGTGGAGATCCTGGAGAACTGCGTGCTCGAACAGGCGATCGTAGGCGAGCAAAGTCGCATTGGGCCTTTCGCCCGCCTGCGCCCGGGTGCGGAGTTGCTCGGCAACGCGCATGTCGGCAATTTCGTCGAGATCAAAAAAGCGCGGGTCGGCCTCGGCTCCAAGATCAACCATCTCAGCTATGTCGGCGATTCGAATATCGGTGAAGGCGTCAATATCGGTGCCGGAACCATCACCTGTAACTATGATGGCGCGAACAAGCACCTCACGGTGATCGAAGATGGCGCCTTTATCGGCTCCAACAGCGCCCTGGTCGCACCGGTCAAGATCGGCGCCGGGGCAACGATTGGCGCGGGTTCGGTGATTGGCAAAGATGCGCCGGACCACAAGCTCACGCTGACGCGGGCCAAACAGGTCAGTCTCAACTGGCAGCGGCCGACCAAAAAGTAACAACCCGATCCGGCATGGCCGGGTCACCAGCGAAGGGACGGGCGAAATCATGTGCGGCATCGTAGGCGCCATTGCAGAACGCAACGTTATCCCGATCCTGATGGAGGGCCTGCGGCGGCTCGAATACCGCGGCTATGACTCGGCCGGTATCGCCGTGCGACTAGACGATGCGCGCCTGCAGCGTGTGCGATCGGTCGGCAAGGTGGCGGAACTCCAACAGCTCCTCGATGCGGTCGATCTCGAGGGCGTACTCGGTATTGCACATACCCGCTGGGCAACCCATGGGATGCCCGCCGAACGCAATGCGCACCCGCACATGAGCGGCGAGCAAGTGGCGGTCGTCCATAACGGCATCATCGAAAACCACGCCGAACTGCGTGCCGATCTCGAGGCGCGAGGCTACACCTTTCAATCGGACACAGATACCGAAGTAATTGCTCACTTACTGGCTGACCTGCTGAAACAGGGGCAGGATATTGCCACGGCGACACGCAACGCGATCGACCGGCTGGTCGGCGCCTATGCCCTCGCGGTCATCGACCCGAACGACCCCGATCGCCTGATCGTGACCCGCGTCGGCAGCCCACTGGTGATTGGAGTCGGTGTCGGCGAGCATTTCATCGCCTCCGACGTCTTCGCCTTGTTGCCGGTCACGCAGCAATTCATGTTCCTCGAGGAAGGGGATCTGGCCGAGATCCGGCGTGACGGCGTGAGCATTTTCGACGTCTCGGGGGTGCCCGTCTCACGCGAGGTGCGGACCAGCCAACTGTCTGCCGCGAATGCCGAGAAGGGGCCTTATCGGCACTACATGCTCAAGGAGATCTTCGAGCAACCGGCGGTGATCGCGGAGACGCTGGAAGGCCGGGTACACCAGGGACGGTTACTCGAAGAGAGCTTCGGACATGTCGCCAAGGGGCTGTTCGACCGCACCCGCGCCGTGCAGATTATTGCCTGTGGGACCAGTTACCATGCCGGTATGGTTGCCAGATACTGGCTTGAAGAGGCCGGTATCCCCTGCCAGATCGAAGTCGCCAGCGAGTTTCGTTACCGCCACCCGGTGGTCTCGCCCGACACGTTATTTGTGACGATTTCGCAGTCCGGCGAGACCGCCGATACGCTGGCCGCGTTGCGGGCGGCAAAGCAGGCGGGCTATATCGGTAGCCTGGTCGTCTGCAACGTGCCGGAAAGCTCTCTGGTCCGTGAGTCCGACGTCGCGTTAATGACGCGCGCCGGGCCGGAGATCGGTGTTGCCTCGACCAAGGCCTTTACCACCCAGCTGGTTGCGTTGCGCCTGGTGACCTTGGCGCTGGCGCGCCGTCGCGGCCTATCGGCCGAGCAGGAGCAGGTTTGGGTCGACGAGCTGAAAGCCCTGCCCCGTCAGATTGAGGTGGTGCTCAAACTGAGCGACGCGATTGAGCAGATGGCCCAGTCGTTTGCAGATAAAGAAAACGCCCTGTTTCTCGGCCGCGGCACCTTCTATCCGATTGCGCTGGAAGGGGCTTTGAAGCTCAAGGAGATCTCTTACATTCACGCCGAGGCCTATCCTGCCGGCGAGCTCAAGCACGGTCCGCTGGCCTTGGTCGACGACCGCATGCCGGTAGTTTGTGCGCTGCCCGACGATCCGCTGCTGGAGAAGGTGTTGTCGAACCTGCAGGAGGTGCGGGCGCGAGGTGGAGAGCTGTTCCTATTCAGTGACCAGGCGGTAAATATTGCGCTGGATCACTATCAAAATCTCACGCTGGACGATATCTGTCCGGGCACCGCGCCCATCGTGTACACGGTGCCGCTACAGTTGTTGTCCTACCACGTGGCCGTGCTCAAAGGCACGGACGTCGATCAACCGCGAAATCTGGCTAAATCAGTAACGGTCGAGTAACAACCGACCGCGACGCAGGCTTGTTACGGACATAAGGCCCGTCAGCTCATCAGCATGAGGCCCGTCACAGGGTCGATTTCATGGAATAACGTCCGTCACGGATACCCTCGGATCATGGAAATCGGGTCCGCAGACCCAGTCAGTCAGTGGTTTGCTATGAGCATCATGCTGACCATCGAGCAAGCGGGCCGAAGAATCCTGTCTTATCGCCTCGGGCTTCGCCATCTCCGCGATGCTGGAGATTACCCGCTCGATGGCGCGAAGCATTAGCGATACGGTCCGCGCACAGGGGCTCTAAAATTGCCGCGGGAACTTGCCAAAATCCGGTTTGCGTTTTTCCAGAAACGCCTTACGACCCTCCGTTGCTTCTTCGGTGCCATAGGCCAGCCGGGTCGCCTCTCCGGCGAAGATTTGCTGACCCACCATCCCATCATCGGTCAGGTTGAACGCGTATTTCAGCATACGTTGTGCCGTCGGCGATTTCGCGTTGACGATACGCGCCCACTCCAACGCCGACGATTCCAACGCCTCGTGCGTCACCACCTTGTTGACCATGCCCATCTGGTATGCGTCTTCGGCCGAATACTCCAGGCCAAGGAAGAAAATCTCCCGCGCCCGTTTCTGCCCAACCTGCTTCGCCAGATAGGCTGACCCGTAGCCCGCATCGAAGCTTGCGACATCGGCATCCCTCTGCTGAAACACCGCGTGCTCCTTCGACGCGATCGTCATGTCGCACACGACGTGCAGCGAATGCCCACCTCCCACCGCAAAACCGGGCACAACCGCAATCACCACCGCCGGCATGAAGCGGATCAGGCGCTGGACTTCAAGGATGTGCAACCGCCCTGGCCTCGGACCGACGACCTGCTCCGTCTCTTCGTACTGGTATCCGTCCTTGCCACGGACGCGCTGGTCCCCACCCGCGGAAAACGCCCATCCACCGTCTTTCGGCGACGGCCCATTTCCCGTCAACAGCACGACGCCGACATTCAGAACGGTCCTGGCATGCTCAAATGCGCTATAGAGTTCATCAACGGTCTGTGGTCGGAACGCGTTCCTGCACTCGGGACGGTCGAACGCGATGCGCGCGATGCTACCCTCGACCGCCTCGTGATAGGTGATATCCCCGAACCGGAACCCTGGCACTTCGTTCCATTCCTGCGGGTTGAATATTTCCGATACCATGATTTTCTCCCTGCCCGCTCCACCTATTGGAACAGACCATAAGCCTTCAGCGTTTCTGACCGCCTGATCTTGCCGCTTTCCGACAGCACGAACTCGGGCACGAATTCAATCTGCCTTGGTTTTTCATACTGGCCCAGGACCTCGCGGATCTCACGCCACATGGACTCACGCCGATCTCCCGGCCACGGTTCGCCTTCGACCAATAGGCACACCTGTTCGCCCAGCCTCGCATCGGGGGCGGCGCAGACAAAGAATTGGCGGTCGGATAGCAAGCGCGACAGTCTCTGCTCTATCTGCTCTGGAAACAACTTGACCCCGCCGCTGTTGATGGCATGGTCCTGTCTCCCGATGAGTTCAAACGTCCCATCCGCCGCCAGGTCCGCGATGTCGGTGGTCTGCAGCGACTCGATCGCCAGGTAGTCGACGTCGATGATCAGACATCGATCCTCGTCGAGACGCACCCGCACGCCATCGAGCGGCCGATATCCGGTGGCCCCGTCGCCCTGGTTCAGCGGCTTCACGGCGATATGCGTCAAGGTTTCGGTCATGCCGTACGCAGCAAACACCCGGGTGCGAATACCCTGTAGCGCCGCAACCATCGCTTCACGTGTCCCGGTTCCACCCAGCAGCAGAATATCGATCCGCTCCAATACGTCGACCGCTTCCCGGTCGAAACCATCGCGGCCGAGGAAGGCCTCGAGCTGCATGGGGACCAGGGCGGCGAACCGGATACTGGTCTCACCGATGCCCAGCAAAGGCCTCGAATCTGGCGGTACTACGATCAGGTCCAGTGCAGAGACGAAGGCCCGGACCACCATCATGCTGCCGGCGATGTAGTCGACGGGAAGGCTCAGCAGCGCCGTGTCACCCGGCATCAGGCCGAAATGCCGTGCAGTCGCATTCGCCGACGCAACCAGCCGCTGTTTCGGGACCCTGAGTTCCTTCGGCGCACCCGTCGAACCGGAGGTCCTCAGCACGACATAATCGCGGTCATCGATCCAGTCAAGGATGAAGCGATACAACGCGGCTTTCCAGACAGGCGCGCCGGGTTCATTGAGTACCTCTTTGGCGCGGCGGAGCAAGTCCGCCCTGTCGTATCGCACATGGTTCATCGTCAATGCATCGAATCGCCTAGCCATACAGCCCTTCATATTGCCAAGCCAGCTGGGGCCGGTAGAACAGTTTGTCCGATGCCAACACCAATGGTGAGGAGACGTTGTTGCGGTAGATCTTTCCGGTCCCGAGCCCCTGCGGTATGGCGGTTTTGAGTTCACACGCCAATTGCGCAATTGCATTCAACCCGACGTTGGATTCGAGTGCAGAGGTAAACCACCAGCCGATGCCCAACTGTCCGGCCAGGCCCAGCCAATTCAACGACGAATCGATGCCGCCGAGCAGCGATGGTTTGAGTATCACGTATTGCGGTCTGATCTCTCCCAGGAGACGCTCCCGCTCCGCCGGTTCCGCCACCCCGATCAACTCTTCATCCAGTGCGACAGGGATCGGAGAGCGACGACAGAGCTTCGCCATGTCTGAGATCTGGCCCGGCGCGATCGGCTGTTCGATCGAGTGCAGGGCGAAGGCGCTGAGCGCGTTTAAACGGGACATTGCTTCGCGGGCCGGGAATGCGCCGTTGGCGTCTACGCGGATTTCCAGGTCCGCTTCGCCATACCGCGCCCGTAGGTGCTTCAGCAGGTCCAGTTCAGCCGCGAAATCGAGCGCGCCGATCTTGATCTTGATACACCTGAAGCCGTCATCCAGCTTCGCGTCGATCTGCTGCTGCATGTGGTCGAGCGAGCCCATCCAGACCAGCCCATTGATCGTGATCCCGGCCTCGCCACGGCTGAACGCGTTGTCGAACAGGACACCGGCGGAGCTCGTATTCGTAACATCGAGGACAGCCGTTTCCAGACCGAACTCGACGCAGGGATAGGTGGCCAGTTCGGCGGTGTCGCCAAGCGCCTCGGAACGAAGCAAATCCGGATTTGCACAGATACGCTCGAGCATCGGCTCGATTGTGTCGATCGGATCGACACTCAAGCCCGGGATCGGACTGCATTCTCCGACCCCCTTCAGCCTCCCCTGTGCATCATGGACAAAAACAAACCAAGCCGGCTTGTCATGGAGCATGCCGCGGGAGGTACCACTGGGGACACAGAATTCGAGTTGTCGTTTTTGCCAGCTCAGGCGCGCTCCGGCGATGTGATCCAGCCGGGCCAGCCAGGCTGCCGAGCTACGCATCGTGAGAAGGGCCTCTCCGACGCCAACTGGCGCAACGTGATGTCTTCGATCGATACAGGATAGTGAACCGACCGTGCCGCTCAGCGCTCAGGTGGCTCAAGACATACATTTAGTCTTCTCAGTCAACAGCTGTTGATAGCGCGCTAACGATTTTCTATTGACCTCCCGGTCCGTCTCCACCTCCAGCAGGGCCGGCTTGCCGCTGTCCGTGAAGAAAGAGCCCAGACAACCGAGCAGGCCACCCCTGGAGTCGTGCACCCGATAGTCGAGGCCGAACTCTTCACACGTGTGTTCGGCCGTCCTCGCGTGTGGGGTAACGAAATACTTCGTCAGCTCAGGCAGATCAGCTGGTCCATCGATCAGTTCGAAGATACCGCCACCATGATTATTCATCAAAACGATTCGGACATTCGGCGGCACCTCGTTCGCTAGCCCGTTGCGGTCATAGAAGAAAGCGAGATCACCGATCAGCAACACCTGCACCCGGTCGGTCTTGTAGGCATGGCCGATCATGGTACTCAGGCAGCCGTCTATCCCTGCCGCGCCTCGGTTGCAGTACACCCTCGTCTTCTCGTTGCCCGAGAGACCAACGAGGTTGGCATAGCGTACGGCCATGCTGTTACCGAGATGCAGATCACAGTCCCCGGGCAACTGAGCGAGCAGATGTCCAACCGCTTCAAACTCGGACAGCATCTGCTTTTCCGACAGAAACGCGGAAAGCGCGTCTCCGGACGTGTCATTGAGGGCTTGCCAGCGCGCCCGGGTTTTGCCCAATTTGGTCTGACCGGTATCGACCAGCCGCGCGCCAAGCTGATCCAGGAACTCAGCCTCGTCAACCCGCAGAATTGTGCCAAGGGACTGAAAGGTATCCGCGACCGGACCCGCACCTTGAACGTGCCAATGCTCCGGCACCTGGCAGTGCCTGAAGAACGCCTTCACATGCTTCGACAAGACCGACTTGCCGAATGTGATCAGCAAGTCCGGTCGAAGGCGCTGCCTCACACCTTCGTCCACCACGCTCAAGATACCGTCGACGTGATTCAGCGTGCCGGTTGCATGCGTGTTCGAGAGGATGTCACCCACCACCACCCAATTGGCACGTTCTGCCAACCCGGTGAGCTTTGCGCGAATGGATTCCGAGTGGTTCAGCTGGCCCACCAAGACTACGACGGTAGCGACGCGATTGATGCGCTCGATCAGAATTTCCCATTGGTCGCTGGACAGACTTGGGCGCGACCTCCATTCAGCGATCGACTGTCCAGCGCATCGGGACGAACCGCTGCGGCGACTGATCTTCTGGTAAAACGGCTCGCGGATCGGCACATTGATCTGTACCGGCCCTGGCGGGGCTTCACGGCTGAGGTTTATCGCGTACGACACGTCGCGCAGAAAATGCCAGCGAGCGTCGGGGTGGGAATCATCCACCGGCAGGGTATAACACCGCTTGGTGTGCGGCCCGTATAGGTTGTTCTGCTGAATGGCCTGACCGTCGTTCTGCCCGATCCACTCCGGCGGGCGGTCGGCCGTAAAAACCACCAAGGGGACATTCAGGTAATACGCCTCGGCGACAGCCGGCGCGTAGTTCAGCGCCGCCGTACCCGATGTGCAGACCAGGGCGACCGGCTTTTCCGTCTGCTGCGCGATGCCCAGGGCGACGTAGGCCGCGGACCGCTCATCGGTGACAACATGACATGCGACCCGCGTTTCCCGAGCGAATGCGACCGTCAGCAATGCGCTCCTCGATCCTGGCGAGATTACGACGTCCCGAATGCCGAGATCCGCGCAGATGCCCGGGACACAGATTGCCAGGTCGCTCAAATCTGTTCTTGCTCCAGCGCCCGCAGCATCATCTGGCACTTGCTGCAGGTCTCCTGCCATTCCTTGTCCGGTTCCGAATGACGGGTAATGCCGGCACCCGCATACAGGGTCGCCTTACCGTCCAGGATGTTCATGCATCGAATGTTCACATACAGATGTATCTGGTTATCGAAATTGATTGGCCCGAGAAACCCGCTGTAGAACTTCCGGTCGATCTCTTCCTTGTCGTTGATGAACGAAATGGCCGGTGCCTTTGGCAACCCACCGACCGCCGGCGTGGGATGCAGGCCGTACACCAGCGAGTCGAGCGAGATGCCCTGATTTTCCCGGTCCCTCAGGTCTACCTTGAATTCCTCCTCGATATGAAACAGATGCCCCACTGACATCGATGACCTTTCTGATTTCTCGAATCGGCGAATACCGATTTCATGGAAGAGTTCGTTAATGTAATGGCTGACCAGGTGATGCTCATTGACGTCTTTGAAACTCCAGTCGCCGATCGAACCCGGGTTCGAAGTCATCGTGCCGGCCAGTGCGACCGTGTTGACGACCTGCTTGTCATTCCATACGAGCAGCATTTCGGGGCTGGCACCGATCCAGATGCCTTGACCTGGCAGAAAAACGACCGAAAGAAAGGTCTTTGGATAAAGCCGTGATAGGGAATCGAACAGTCGGGACACGGAGAAGGACCCCGGCAGCGCACGCTCGAGCGTCCTTGCCATGACGACCTTTCTGAAGCGTCCCTGCTCAATTGCCTCGATGCCCTGTCGTACCGACCGGACGAAGCTTTCCCTGCCGCCATCGAAGTCGCTCTGAGGCGCCGCATTCGACGCCGGGGCCGCTACGTCCTGCAGTTGCAGGCAGGCTTCCAGGGCTTTTTCGAAGTCGAGTATCCTGTCGGGATTGACGCGGTCTTGCCATTCGATGGCGATCCTGTCGCGGTCAACAGTGACGCAACCATCTGCGGCAATGAAAACGATCTTCGCGCCGTCATCGACATGGTCGAATGGGCTGATCAGGAAACCCGACCCGAGGTCGAGCACCGAGGGGGTGTTCTTCGAATCGAACTGCTCCTGTTCGAACGAGATGATGATCTCGCGCCCTGTGCCCCCCGGCAATGACCAGCATGCGACTTGTGCAGCGGTCCGTTCTGCCGCCGCCAGAAACACATCGAAAGCGTCCTGCCCACCAGTTTCAAGTTCGAATCTGTTCGGCTGTTCGGTTCCGATATGGTCAGCGACCCGACCAGCCGCAATGCATCTCCCAGGGTGGTTCCGAGACATTTACGGGTCTTACCTTGATTCGAGAACTGACAGCACCTCGCGGGGCAAGGCGACCTTGGTGTGATCAGCCCGGCTCATCGCGGTATGTACCGAAGTGACCGCGAAGCAGAGGCGACCATCGTTCACAGCCGAGACCTCAAACACGACGCTGGAAGTAGACACCTTACCGACTCGCACCGTCAGCTCACACAGGTCTCCGGCCTTCAGTGGAGACTGGTAGTCGCATTCGGCGTGACGCAGCGGGAATGCGATCGTCTTATGCTGGAACCAACCTGCTCTGCCAATCTGGCTATTCGCTAGAAACTTTTCTATCGCTTGGTGAGCCAGCACGAAGCTCCCTGCAAAGAACAGGTAGCCTGCAGGGTCACACTGGTGGAAGCAAATTTCCTCGCTGACTACAAACATGCATTGGCCCTGTTTCGCCACGCTGGAATTACCATGACCATCGACACCCTATGCGACGAAGCGTTCCAATCAGCCTGGGGCCTGTAGTCGAGGAAAAAGGTTCGTCCGTCAGATCCCAGACCAGCAAGGCACCGATAAATGGCAACAAGTCGCCTCGGTCAATCTTATCTGACGCCGCAGCAGGCACCATTATAGCGACCCGAAGGGCTACCGAACCTCTGCGTTGCACAGCGAGGTGCAACGCTAGAGCAAGGCCCGGTGTGCCTGGACAGGCTAAGGCCCGGGAAGCTCACAGGCGAGTGACGCACGGTAACAGCCATGCGCTACGACCATTTCGAGATCTAGACAGCCCGATACGGATCAGCCATCCGCCTGTGGTCGACTGGTGCAATTTGCAGGCTCGTCAAAGGCCGGCAGGGGTCAGGCCGAACCGGACGCGGAGCCCGCACCACCGCGTTCGCGTTGGCTGAGTTCGCGCACCAGTTCGGTCGGTTCGCGAATATCGAGAAAGGCCCGCACACCGTCGGGCAAGGTGGGCATCAGGGCGGCGCCGCTGCCGCCAATCCAGACGCCGACACCGGGTTGCAGATTGCTGCGCAGCTCCTCGATGAAACGGCGGGTCAGGCGCCCAGCACTGATGCTGGTGATTGACAGGCCGACGATTTCCGCTTCAAAAGCCTTGGCCGCATCCAACAGGCTGGCCAGCGGGAGGCTTGGCCCCAAATTCACGCAGTGCGCGCCGGCTTCCGTCATTGCCACGGTTACCATGTCAAGTCCCAAGCCGTGCTGCTCCCCCGGCGGGGTGGTCAGGACCATCACCGGTTGGTTGGAGAGCGTTGATTGGGGTGCCCGTTGGACCAGTAGATTTGACAGTATCTCGGTGGTGGCGTGTTCCTGGTAGACATCCATCCCGCCGGTTCCCCACTGCTCGCCGACGGCCCGCAGTAACGGTGCGGCGACGGTGTCGATAAAAGGAACGGTGCCGAGTTCGCTCAATAGCTGCCGCAGCCTGTCCTTCAGCGTTTGCAGATCGTTGCGATCGATGAGTCCGATGAACTCTGCGATCGGTCCGGTCTGGGGCTTCGCCAGGCGGCGCTGACCGAATTCGCTGGCGTCCTCGACGGCGGCCAGCAGGGTGTCGAAATCAGCAAACACGCGATGCGCGCGGATGCCGCGATCGAGCAGCCGCTTGGCCTGTCGCAGCGCGATAAGGTCGGCCTCCCGATACCAGCGCGAACCGCCCTCCGAGCGGTGCGGCTGCGGATGGCCATAGCGCTCCTCCCACTTGCGCAGGGTCGACGTGGATACGCCGAGATTGGCCGCAACAAACCCGATGCTGAGCATGCCGAGTTCGTCGGGATCGGAACTAACGCTTTTTTCCGCCATAGTTGTAGATTATCGTTGGACAACCGACATCTTGCCGGGCGACATATTTGACCTGGATCAATAAAACCGAAATAAATCGGCCGGCGAGGGCTGTTCAACCGTCCGGCCGAGATGTCTTTTGGCTGACCGGTTCCGCCACCAAACAGCCCTGCGGATCCAGCCCGAGTCAACCAGCTTTTCATGAATCACGGCCAAACCGGCCGGCCAGCGAGTGCGTGCCTGCGCGACGACCGGGTTTGGGTCTGCCCACAGAACCGGCTCTTGCTGCGGCACCGGTTATCCGAGTTCGTGATCGCCGAAACTCTCGGCGTGGTAGCGCGCAACCTGCAGGGTCGGCGACCAGTGATTGGCTGCGAGTCCGGCCTTTTGCTTCAGATGTGCCAGAAATTGCACCGGTTCCGGCAGGCTTTCCCAGACCGACGGCAAGAACGTACCGCGATTGGGTCCATCTTGCAGCACCAGGCCGTCCTTTCCCGGCTGCAGCTGCTCGAGCAGATCGGCTTCGTCGGTAAAGTGAATCGGCCGCGCTTCGGTGAGCAACGACAGATGCAGATCGACATTCGGCCATTCGATCTCGGTCAGGGGTGAGAAACGTGGGTCACGAAACGCCGCCGCGAAAGCGTTCTCGGCGACGTCGACGACAACCGGCTGCACGGCATCCAGATGCCCGATACACCCGCGCAACTGCTTCCTGATCTGCAGCGTTACGAAGCTGGCGCGCACCACTTTCAGGTCGCGATGGAACTCCGATGGCGTGACCAGCAGGGGCCGGCCGCTCTTGAACCCCTGCTCGATCGATCGGCGGGCGACCGCGAGCAAGGTCTCGCGCTGGGCCGGCGCCAGTGTCTCGCTGGGTTCAGTGGAGGACATAGGCGCCATAGCCGACCACGCGTGAGCGATCGCCACCGGTGTCACCGCTGTTACGCAGGTCGAGCGTCTCGACCTGCCAGCCCTTTTGTCGAGCCACCGTGAGCAGCCCGTTTAGCGGGAAGGCGCCGCAGGCGTCACGCGGCCCGATAAGGTCGCTTTGCAGCGCTTCGATCGAGCGCGAGGTCTGTCTGTCGTGGGCCTTGCATGCTGCGTAGTCTTCATAGTGACTGAGGTCGGAGCTGACGACGATGAGGGTGTCGTCGGCTTGTAAGGCATCGACTACCCGACCGACCTGTTGCGGATCGGCGTCACCGACGATCAACGGTACCAGGCGGAATTCGGTAAGCACGGCCTGCAGAAAAGGCAGCTGGACCTCCAGCGCGTGCTCTTCGGCGAACGCCGCATCGAGCTGCCCGACCCCAGGCAGTGCCTCGATCTTGCTTACCAGGTCGCGGGCGACGGGTATGTCACCCAACGGCGTCTGAAAAACCGCCGCCGTGCTGGTCGCGATGCCGCGAAACGCGACGCGATGTGATGGCGCCAGAACCACAACATTTTTGAACTGTGATGCCCATGGGCGCAAGGCCGCATAGGCGTGGGCGGCGACTTGTCCAGAATAACGATAACCGGCATGCGGTACGACCAGCGCCCGTGGCCGAGCCACCTTTTCGGGGGTCGCTGCGGCGAAAAATGCCTCGAGTTCCGCTCGCAGTAGCAAAGGGTTGTCAGGATAGAAAAGCCCCGCCACCACGGCTGGTTTGATGCGCATCATGGTCTTCCCCGCCCATCAGGTCTATGTAAAGTAAATGGATCATTCGAATGACGATTGCAAGTCGGAAGATTGCCGATGATCGAAGATACCGTTCCCGGGCGTTATTGGCAGCTTTGCGAAGACGGGCGGATTCAATGCGATCTGTGTCCGCGTTTTTGCCGTTTGAACGACGGTCAGCGTGGTATGTGCTTTGTCCGGGCCCGTCAGGGCCAGCAAATGGTGCTGACCACCTACGGGCGCTCGAGTGGCTTCTGCATCGACCCGATCGAAAAGAAACCCTTGAATCACTTCCTGCCTGGCACGCCGGTGTTCTCGTTCGGCACCGCGGGATGCAACCTGGCCTGCAAGTTCTGCCAGAACTGGGACATCAGCAAGTCGCGCCAGATTGATACCTTGGCGGATGCTGCCTCGCCCGAGCAGATCGCCGCAACGGCCGATCGCATGGGCTGCCGCAGCGTCGCCTTTACCTACAACGATCCGGTGATCTTTCTCGAATACGCGATCGACACGGCACGGGCCTGCCATGCGCGCGGCCTCAAGAGCGTAGCGGTCACGGCAGGCTACATCTGTGAGGAACCGCGCCGCGAATTTTTTGCACATATGGATGCCGTGAATGTCGATCTGAAGGCCTTTACCGAGGACTTCTATCATCGCCTTACCGGCGGTCATCTGCAGCCGGTGCTCGACACGCTGACGTATGTTCATAATGAAACAGACTGCTGGCTCGAGATCACCACGCTGCTTATTCCCGGCCACAATGACGGCGACGACGAGATCCGATTGTTGGCCGCCTGGGTGCTTGAAAACCTCGGGCCCGACGTCCCGCTGCATTTCTCCGCGTTTCATCCCGATTATAAGATGACCGACGTGCCCCCTACGCCGCCGGCGACCCTCCGCCGGGCGCGCGAGATTGCGCTGCAGGCCGGGCTGCACTACGTCTATGTCGGCAATGTCCACGATGCGGAAGCGGACAGCACCTGGTGCCCGGGCTGTGGCCAGCGGGTGATCGAGCGCGACTGGTACCGGCTCGGCGAGTGGAATCTGGACAGGGGTGGATGCTGTAGCCACTGCGGGACGCCGATAGCTGGGGTTTTTGAGGCCCGGCCCGGCAACTGGGGGCCCCAGCGGATGCCGGTGGCAATGCACGCAATCTGATAAACACCAACAAAAAAGCCCGGCCTACATCGGCCGGGCTTGCTACTAACGGACCTAAAGCGAGCGGTTAACCCTCGCCTTCTCCTCCGGAATCATCGCCCGCTTTGGGCGTGCCGGCTGCCTGGTTGACCGGTGACTCCGGGTCAAGCAGGTAGGCCATGAGGTCGCTGATCTGTTGCTCATCCAGCACGCCATTGGCGCCCATACGTGGCATATTGGTGCACGCGTAAAACGTATGCGGGTTGTAGAGCACCTCGTAGGTGTACTTGAGGATCGGCTCGCTGGTGCCACGGAGCTTACCGTAGTTGGTCAGCTGCGGCCCGATGGTCCCGCCGGTGCGATCGGTCGCCAGTTGGTGGCAGTTGTAGCAATTGGCGCCGGGTGTCTGGCTGTTGTGATCGTCATTGCGGTGACCGACGCGATAGCCATAGCCCGACCAGGCCAATTCGCGGCCCCGCTGCCAGTCTCCCAGCTTGATCCCGCCCTCGGGATACTTGATGGTCTCGCGCGCCATGGCGTTGATCTTGGCGGCCGTCTCGGGATCAACCGGATCGTTGCGGAATTTGGAACAGGTCATCTGTAACTCATCCTGGACCAGGCGGTCCCGACCCGTGACGCCCTCTTGCATCTCCTGATCCAGCTTGAAGCTCTTGGTCTCGAAGATCAGGTGCTCGGCCAGCGCCTCGGGCGTCATCTGCACATACTCGGCGGCCTTGCCGGTCAGCTTTTGCTCGCCCGCGCAGGCGACCAGGACCGTCGATGACATGGCGGCTGCGCCAAGGATTACTGCTGTTTTTACCAATTTCATTCTTAATCTCCTCGGCGATCAGCGCTTCATGTCCGGCAGGATTGCGGGCTCGCCGCGCGCCTTGTCGGTCCAATACGAAATCAGGGCGATCGAGGCGTCCGAGCCGCCGACGATTCCCGGGTGACGCATCTGCCACAGGCAGCCGCGGAGTCGGTGTTGCGAGCTTCGCACGTTGCCTTGTCCGGCACGTTCCGCCGGCCAGGAGATCGCCTTGGTCCACTCTGTGGGCTCGCTTGCGTTCGGCAGGACCGATGCGCGGATCCGCTTGCCGGTCTGCCCGTGGCAGGCCAGGCAGCTGAAGTCCATCGGGCCCGAGCGGCGATAGAACATCACCTCGCCGGCGTCACGCATCGCCTTCTCGAGGGGGTGGTCCATCGGTGGGTTCCAGGGCATGCCGTTGGACTGCATCGCAATGTAGGTCTGCAGCTTCATCATGTCGGAACCCGAGCCGTGGCGCTTCTTGACGGGGTCATCGTCCGCGGCGAAGCCCTGCAGGGTCATCATGCAATGGACCAGGCGGGTTTCGAGGTCCATTACCTCGCCGGTGTCGGCAAAATAACGCGGCAATTCGACGTAAGCGCCTTCCAGCACTCCCGGGCCTTTACCGAAATCGCAGCCCTCGAGGGAGACGTTATTCGGCCCCCGAGGTGTCGCGAACAGCTCCTCGCCCTCCTCGGCGATCCAGTAGGCGGGGTTATCAGGCATCAACTGCCTGTTTTGAGGGCTCTGTGACAAGTAGGGGGAGCCGGTCTCGTCGATAAGCTTCTCCAGGATTTCTTCAGGCGCCATTTCGGCGGCTGCAGCCACATTTGCTGACAACAGCAACGTGAGCGGCAGGGCCAGCGACACAGCAAGTGCACGCTTCCACAGCATGGTGGTTCTCCTTCGGTCTCGTAGTTTTTGGTTACTTAAAATTAAGCTGTTTAGCGCGTCGAAGATGTCCCTCTCCTGACGCGGCAAGCAATACAATAACGCGATCCATAGGGTTTTGACTATTCGGTTTCCACATCAAGCTGGCAGAAACGACAATATTTACCCCTGACTTGCGATATTCCAGGACGCTTCGTCGATTGAACGTGTTGCCCGATGGCCACGGCGAAGGTCGATCGAGGGCGCCGGCCGGGTTGCCGAGTCAGCCCTCGTCCGTCCAGGCCGAGCCGACGCTTGCCCCTGCCGAAATGACCCCCGGCGCTGACGAGAAGGCAGCCGACCTGGCGTAGAATCGGCCAAGTACCTCAGCATTTGCCCGGGACGAATTGAACATGCCGACCGTCAACGCCACATTGCCCCGTCGCCTGATCTTGGTGGTCGGCGGCTTGTTCGTGTTGGCCGTCGCCCTCCATCTCGCGGGTATCGGGCTGTTGCGCTACTTCGTCGAACGCGAGCTGCACCCCGCGCTGCCGAAAGGGACCTCGATTGGCGAGGTTCATTTGAATCTGTTCAGCGGCGCGCTCGAGATCGACGGGTTTGAACTGCGGCGTGACGGTGAAACGCGTCTGCGTGCCGGGCGGCTGGTCGCCGACGTGAGTACCCTGAGGTTGCTGACCGGTACGGTGCAGATACAGCGTGCCGAGCTGACCAACGCCTACGCGCGCATCGATCGCCTTCCCGACGGGAGCTTCGATCTCGGGCTCCCGGAATTTGCCGCCGATCCTCAACCGCCGGAGGTCGATGCCGAGCCACTGGACCTGATCATCGATGGGGTCGCTATCGAACGGGTCACGGTGGATTACCGCGACGGCGATCTTCGATCGACCCTGGTCCTCGACGAAGCCAACATAAGTGAGTACTCACTAAAAGCAGATGCTCAGCAAATAGAGGCTTCATGGCGACTCAGTTGGGATGATCGCAGGATTGATGGAACGGTCCAGCTGACGATCGATGGCGACCATATCCGCGTTGCCGGCAAGGTAAAAACGGATCCACTCGACCTCGACCGCGCACAGGCCCTGGCCCGGTTAGAACCGGAGGTCAGGGGCGATCTGGGGTTCGACGGCGGCTTCGATTGGCAGGGCGAAACCATCGACGTCAGCGGCGGGCTTCGGTCGGCCAGACTCGACTATGCGGTCGCCGGTCGCGAGGTGACGATAGAGGACCTGAGCGCGCCGGCGTTTTCTGTTCAGGTACGGCTGGCCCCGGAAATTGCCGTGACGTTCAAGCCGGAGCAAGCCATCGCCGCAAAAAGCTGGGCGTGGCGTGCAGCTGGAGCATCTGCCACCTCCCGTGACGTAGTGGTTCGTGGCGACATACATTTCGATACAGACAAGCAAGCGCGGGTAGAGGGTTTCAGCTATGCGGCGACCGCACTTGCCTGGCGCGCGGGACCACAGGCCGCCGACTTGACTGACCTGAACGCCAGCGGTCGCCTGCGCCAGGACTTGACGGGTACGCAAGCCCTGCCGGAGGCCAACCTGCAGTTCACGGCAGGCTCTTTGCGGCTCGTCGATACCGACGCTGCGCTCGACGCCAGTGTGGATACGCTCGCCATAGACGGCTTGGCCCTTGGCGAGCAGGACGCCAATGGGGCCAGGGCGTTGGCAGGGCGGTTGACCCTCGGCCGAGGTAACGCTGCGCAGGGCGATCAGAAAATTGCTTGGTCATCATTAAATTCGGACCTTATGGGAAAAGTGAGTACTAACTCTTTTTCTCTCGCTGTCGATACCGGGGCGCAACAATTGTCGTTGGCCGCTGATGCCCTCCCGCATGGTCCGTTGACCATCGGCGGGCTCCGGCTCTCAAAACTCCGCGTCGCCGGCGAAAAAACCGCAGTCGAGGCCATCCGCGTGAGCGAGCTGGCGTTGCCTGGTGGCTTGCCCGAGACCCACCTTGAGATCGACGGCATCGATGTCACGGGCGTCGCCTATGATCCCGATAGCGGCGCCCAGGTCGGGGCGGTGGTGTTCGACGGCCTCAGGACGGCAGTGATCAGGGACAAGGCAGGCGTTTGGCAACATGTCATGACGACCGCGGATGCTGGTCGTCCCGGGTCAGGCGAAGCCGCCTCATCGAAGACGAGCGAGGGCGGCCTGCCTTGGCGAGTCGGTGAGGTGCGCATCACCGGTGATAGCGCCGTGACGATCGCCGACACACTCAACCCGGACATGCAGGCGCTTAGTTACCAGATCGAAAAAGCGCGCGTCGGTTCGCTGGATAGCGAAAAGCCCGATGTTGAGACCCCGTTTGAACTCTTGCTACGCCCCGACCGCTATGCGGAATTCCAGATCGAGGGTGTCGTGAAGCCGCTCGCCGACCAATTGTTCCTCGATGCCAAGGGGCATCTGCACGGCTTTGGCCTGACCAGCGTCAACGGGCTGATCGCCAACGACCTCGGACACCGTTTCCTTGAGGGCCAAATAGACAACGACTTCTCGATAAAGATCGCCAGCAAACATTTGGACATGGCCAACCAGCTCAGCCTGGCCACGCTGGACGTTGAAGAATTGCCCGACAAACAGGGCCCGCCGCTGGGTACGGCGATCGCCTTGTTGGAAGATCGCGATGGCAACATCAAGCTCGAAGTCCCGGTGAGCGGCGATCTGGCGGACCCGGATTTCAAGGTCCTCGGTGCGCTAAACCCGATCATCATGAAGGCCGTCGCCGGTGCGGCCGCCTTGGCCATTCAGCCGTTCGGCTCGGTCCTTTTTGTCGGGAGTCTGCTGGCTGATCAGGCGTTGAAAGTGACCTTTGAGCCGGCGGTATTTGACGCGGGTGATCTGCAGCTCGACGCGTCCGCGCGCGACTATCTCGACCAGCTTTCGGCAAAACTGAAGGAGAAGCCAAAGCTCGGCGTCAGGGTCTGCGGTATCTACGCGGCAATCGAGCGGCAGCAAAACAAAAAGGGCGAATACACAGACCGGCCTGAAGATTTGCTGATACTCGCCCAGCAGCGTGCCGATGCGGTTAGACAATACATGCAGGGTCGCGGCGTGGGGCCGAAGCAACTGCGCAACTGCCGACCGGCGCTCGACCCCGAAGTGGATGGCTTGCCGCGTGTCGATATCCGTTTTTAGCACGACCGGGAGATCAGTTTTTAATTCCTGACTTGTGCTCGTGAGTGCAAGTTTTGTCGTGATGCTCCGATAACACTCCCATGGACGCCGGGCAATGCCGAGGGCAAACCGGTGCGACATTTTCGTGACCGCGAGAAAGTTGTTCGCGCGCACCGACGCAGGAGTGGACTGAGCATGCCGACTATCGACTTACCCAAAATTCTTCAGGTGATGGTCAAGAACAAGGCATCTGATGTGTTTCTTTACACCGGCGCCAAGATCTCAATGAAGACGCCCAATGGCTTCGCGCAAATGGGCGAGGCGCTCGGGCTGGGTGACGCCGAAAAGGCGATCCGCGAGATCTTGAACGACGACCGGATGAAGCAATTCGATGAAAAGGGCGAAGTGGATTTCTCGTTGTCTTATCGGGGTATTGGACGATTTCGCGGCAACGCGTTTCGGCAGCGCGGCGAGGCGTCGCTGGTGCTGCGGCGTATCGATACCAAGGTACCGACCATCGACAGCCTGGGCCTGCCGTCGGTGCTCGAAAAACTGGTGATGCAACGCAACGGCCTGATCCTGGTGGTTGGCGCCACGGGCTCGGGTAAATCGACCTCGCTGGCGGCGATGATCGATTACCGCAACGCCAATGCAGGCGGTCATATCCTGACGCTCGAGGACCCCATCGAGTTCATGCATGATCATAAGAAGTCGATCGTCGCACAGCGCGAGGTTGGCACGGATACCGACTCGTTCATGAGCGGCATGAAGTCGGCTCTGCGCGAGGCACCTGACGTCATTCTGATGGGGGAGGTGCGTGACCTCGAGACGATGGAATTCGCCATGAAATTCGCCAACACCGGCCACCTGACCTTGTCGACGCTACACGCGAATAACTCGATAACAACGATGGAAAGGATCCTCGGCTTTTTCCCCAAAGACGGCATCGAGGCCCAGGCCAAGCGCATCGCGCAGAACCTGCGAGCGATCATCTGTCAGCGCCTCGTGCCGGGGGTGAACGGCGGCAAGGTTGCGGCGATCGAGGTACTGATCAATACCGGCTACATCGCGGACCTGATCTCGAAGATGGAGCTGGGCAGCATCAAGGATGCCATTGAGCGAGGTCAGAACTACGGCATGCAGTCGTTCGACCAGCACCTGGTGTCGCTCTATCACGACGGTCGGGTCACCGCCGAGACAGCGATCGACTACGCCGACTCGTCGAGCAACGTGAAGATCCAGATCAAGACCAGCGACGCCGGTAAGAAGATTTCGGCGTCGGAAAACTGGGGGAGTAGTCTGACGCTCGAACCCAACGAGGCCGACGCGGATGCCGGCAATGACGTGGTCGCCGAATTCGGCAAGTTCTGAACGGGTCGCCGTTAGCGGATAGCCCCGACAACCAGCGCCAACACACCCCTGATGCCAGGGGGTGTTCGGGCAGCGTCAAAATCTGGCATCATCGTCAAATAAGCCAAGTCTAATGTGATCGGGAATCGACCCGATCGGCAGATGGTGGTGTTCTGATGATGTCATCCAAGCTCGACAGCGAAATCATTGCGTCGTTTCACACGCGCCTTGAAGACCATCCGGTCTACGAGGCCGTAGCGACGGTCGAAGACCTGCGGTGTTTCATGCAGCATCATGTCTATTCCGTTTGGGACTTCATGTCGCTGATCAAATACCTGCAGGCGCAGGTGGCACCGGCCACAGCGCCCTGGGTGCCTGTGGGTGACGCGGCGGTTCGGCGTTTCATCAACGAGCTGGTGTTGGAAGAAGAGTCCGATGAGACTCACGAGGCGGGCCAATTCGCCAGCCACTTCGAGCTGTATTTGCGGGCGATGGAAGAAATCGGAGCGGAGACCCGGCCGGTCAGGCGATTCGTCGACGTCGTAGCGCGCGAAGGCACCGCCGCCGGTCTGGCGTTGCCGGGGGTGCCCGCACCGTCGCGGGCGTTTACGGAAGCGACCTTCGCCTTCATCGATGCGGATCGACCGCACGCGGTCGCGGCAGCGCTTGCGCTGGGACGGGAGCACATCATTCCTGCGATGTTCCGGGCGATTCTCGGCCGGATCGGGGTCACCCCGGACGACGCCCCGATCTTTCATTTTTACCTCAAGCGGCATATTCATCTCGACCAAGACTTTCATGCACCGCTGTCACTGAGACTGCTGAACAATCTCTGTGCGGGCGACCAAGCGCGCGAGGCGGAGGCGGTGCAGGCGGCCAATCAGGCGGTCGACGCGCGGCTACGGTTCTGGGATGGCGTGCTGGATGCCCTGACCGCGCAATCGCCAGGCGTGCTCGAGTCTTCCGCGACCGCCTGATTTGGCGCTAAGCTGTAAGCGCGGCGCCACCCGCGGTGTCGGCAGAGCTGAAGAACCACCACTATGAGCCTACTCCTTAGCCGTGTTTCGATCGGTGTATTCATCGTCGCCTGGTCCGCATTGGTGCAAGCGGCATCGCTTGCCGGCACCGAGTGGAAACCCCTGCGCATGGGTGATGTGGCGATGCCGAGCGACTCCTCGGCCTACCTGCAGTTCCGCAGCAAGGGCCGTTTGACCGGCTTCAGCGGCTGCAACAGGCTGATGGCGCATTATTCGGTCGTTGCGGACATCGTTTTCGTCGGGCCGGTCGGCGCGACCCGACAGTTGTGCGCAGAACCCGTGATGGCCCGTGAAGCCGCGCTGGCAGCAGCGTTGGAGCAGGCGCGCACCTACCGGCGTCAAACTACCGAACTGGTGTTCTTCGATGCCGGCGGCCGCCCGATCCTCGAGTTGCGTCAGACGGACTGGGACTAGCCTCCGCTTTCAGTGATCCTCGGTAAATCCCGCGCCGCCGTCTGATGGCGCAGGGTTCGTGCATTTCTGCCGGCTTTGCTGCCGGTCGGCCAAGCCTTCGACTGCGCCTGCCCTCAAACGGCGCACCAATTTCAAGCGGTTGCACTGTTAGAGGTCACCACGTCGGTCTTGGACGGGGGTCTGCCGCGTTAATCTGCGTTAAAACAGAGAATTAGTGATTTGGCATGACAAGTGCAGTCTCCGCTCTAGCTGTCAACGCCGCGGTTTATCCGGGCCTGGTCATCGCAACAGTAGCCGCGTCGCGCGACGATCCTTGCGACCTTCTGACTGGCAGTTCCATCACCTGACCTGCAAGGGGAGAGACAATCACTATGAGTTTTGCAACCCAAATCCGTCGGCTGTCGCTGGCGGTAACCGCCGCAACCGCGCTCGGCGTCGCCGGTGCCGTACAGGCCGCTGACACCATCAAAATCGGCGTGCTGCATTCGTTATCGGGCACGATGGCGATTTCTGAGACCACCCTCAAAGACACCATGTTGATGCTGATCGAAGAGCAGAACAAGAAAGGTGGTCTGCTCGGCAAGCAGCTTGAGGCGGTGGTCGTCGATCCGGCCTCCAACTGGCCGTTGTTCGCCGAGAAGGCACGCGAACTGATTGAAAAAGAAAAAGTCGATGCCGTTTTCGGTTGCTGGACCTCGGTGTCGCGCAAGTCGGTTCTGCCGGTGTTCGAAGAACTCGATAGCCTGCTGTTCTATCCGGTGCAATACGAAGGTGAAGAGTCGTCGAAAAATGTTTTCTACACCGGTGCAGCGCCCAACCAGCAGGCTATTCCGGCGGTGGATTATCTGATGGAGCTGGGCGTCGAGCGCTGGGTTCTGGCGGGTACCGACTATGTCTATCCGCGCACCACCAACAAGATCCTCGAGGCCTACCTGAAGGGTAAGGGCGTGGCCGAAAGCGACATCATGATCGACTACACGCCGTTCGGTCATTCCGACTGGCAATCGATCGTTTCTGAGATCAAGAAGTTTGGCTCGGCGGGCAAGAAGGCCGCGGTGGTCTCGACGATCAACGGTGACGCCAACGTGCCCTTCTACAAAGAGTTGGGTAACCAGGGTATTTCAGCCGAAGACATCCCGGTGGTTGCCTTCTCGGTCGGCGAAGAAGAATTGTCCGGGATCGATACCAAACCGTTGGTTGGCCACCTTGCCGCCTGGAACTACTTCATGAGCGTTGAGAGTGAAGAAAACGACGCGTTCATCGAATCCTGGCATAGCTTCATCAAGGACGAAGACCGGGTAACCAATGATCCGATGGAAGCGCACTACATTGGCTTCAACATGTGGGTCGAGGCGGTGAAAAAAGCCGGTACGACCGATCCGGGCGTGGTCGGTGAGGCCTTGATCGGCGTTGCGGTGCCCAACCTGACCGGCGGCCTGTCGGCCATGATGCCCAATCACCACATCACCAAGCCCGTGCTGATTGGCGAGATCCAGGAAGATGGCCAGTTCCAGATCGTTTCGCAGACGCCTGGCCTGGTGGTCGGTGATGCGTGGTCAGATTTCCTGCCGGGCTCCAAGGACCTGATCGCCGATTGGCGCAAGCCGCTGTCATGCGGTAACTACAACGTCAAGACGGCCACATGCTCGGGTCAAAACTACGAGTGATCTAGCCGTCGCTTAAACAGCAGCACCGGCGGGATTGCCGGTGCTGCCTTTGCAAAGGTCGAAACGAGCCTCCCATGCTAAGAATTATTGCCAGCCTGTGGCTGCTGTGCCTGGCCGCGCCTGCGATGTCGGCCGATATCGAGACCGATGATCCGGCCCTGGATCGGGCCTTTGCTTTGTTGCTGGACCGGTCGTTCGACGTGAAAGCACAGGGTGTTGATGCGTTGGCGGCCTCTGGCCATCCGCAGTCCGCCGAACTATTGCGGGGTCTGCTCGAAGGCGACCTGCTGTACGTCAAGAAACTCAAGCGCCTGGTCTGGCAAAAGGAACAGGACGGCAAGCGCCTCGCAGTGGATGTATTTACCGGCGAAGCGCTGGGTGAGTTCAGCAAACGGACATTCAAGAAACTTCCGATCAATAACGCGATTCGTGGGCAGTTGCGCGTCAAGTTGGCCGAGTTGGAGTTGGGCGACCCCGATCCAGCCGTCCGGCTGGTTGCCGTGACCAACATGCTGGAGAATCCCGAACCTGCGCATGCCGCGCTTTTCAGCGGCCTTCTAGAGACCGAGCAGGATGCAAAAGTCCGCGATGTGATGCAGCGGGCGATCGCGTTGGCCCGGCTCAGCGACCCTGATCCTACGATACGTAAACAGGCGATTGCGAACGTGGCCGACAGCCTGGAGCCGGCCGTGCGCACCGCGTTGGTTCGACTGAGTGACAGTGATCCCGAACCTGCCGTTCAGCAGGCCGCCACCACGGCGCTTGTCGGCATCGAAGAACGGGTGCGGTTCTACGGGCATATCGAAACACTGTTTTTCGGGCTGAGTGCCGGCTCGGTGTTGGTGCTGGCCGCGATCGGTCTGGCGATCACATTTGGCGTGATGGGCGTGATCAACATGGCGCATGGCGAGCTGATCATGCTCGGTGCCTACACGACCTACCTGCTCCAACAGGCGATGCCGGACATGATAGGGTTGTCGATCCTGCTCGCGATACCCGCGGCATTCCTGGTGTCTGGCGCGGTGGGCGTCGCAATCGAGCGGGGCGTGATTCGCTTTCTCTACGGCCGTCCGCTGGAGACCCTGCTCGCAACATTCGGTATCAGTCTGATCCTGCAGCAGTTGGCGCGCAGTTTGATCTCGCCGCAAAACGTCCCGGTGTCCAACCCCGAGTTCCTCAGTGGTTTCTGGCAGATCAACAGCGTGCTGTCGTTGACCTACAACCGGCTGTACATCTTTATCTTCTGCCTGCTGGTGTTCGCCGGGTTGTTCCTGGTCTTGAAATACACCCGGCTCGGCCTGCAGGTGAGGGCGGTTTCGCAAAACCGCGCGATGGCCCGTGCCATGGGGGTGCGTTCGGCCCGGGTCGATGCGCTGACGTTCGGGCTGGGTTCCGGGATTGCCGGGGTTGCTGGCGTCGCACTGTCGCAGCTGACCAACGTCGGGCCGAACCTGGGCCAGGCCTACATCGTCGACAGTTTCATGGTCGTCGTGTTCGGTGGCGTCGGCAACCTGTGGGGCACATTGATCGGCGGCTTGGGGTTGGGCATCGCCAACAAGGTGATGGAACCCTGGGCCGGCGCCGTGCTCGCCAAGATCCTCGTGCTGGTCTTCATCATCCTGTTCATCCAAAAGCGCCCGCGCGGTATGTTCCCGCAAAAAGGCCGCGCGGCGGAGGGCTGAGGGATGTTGCTCGCGCGAATCCTCAAAGGTGACCGCGGTGGCCAGGTTTTCCTGCTGATCTTGTTGGCCGTGTTGATCGCCGTCCCGCTGCTCAATGGCCTGCCAGTCGACCACCCCGCCCACGTCTCGACCTACACGGTCACACTGCTCGGAAAGTATCTGACCTATGCGCTACTGGCGGTGGCGGTCGACTTGGTTTGGGGCTATCTCGGTATCTTGAGTCTCGGACATGCCGCTTTCTTCGCGCTGGGTGGCTACGCGATGGGCATGTACCTGATGCGCCAGATCGGCGATCGTGGGGTCTATGGAAACCCGGAGCTGCCGGACTTCATGGTGTTCCTCAATTGGCAGGAGTTGCCGTGGTTCTGGTACGGCTTCGACCAATTCTGGTTTGCCGCCTTGATGGTGTTGCTGGTCCCCGGTTTGCTGGCGTTCGTGTTCGGTTGGTTGGCGTTCCGTTCACGGGTGACCGGCGTTTACCTGTCTATCATCACCCAGGCCCTTACCTACGCGTTGATGCTCGCGTTCTTTCGTAATGAGATGGGCTTTGGCGGCAACAACGGACTGACAGACTTCAAGGATATCCTGGGATTCAACCTGCAGGCCGACAGCACGCGCCTTGGCTTGTTCGTCGCCTCCGGCATCGCTTTGGCCGGCGGCTATCTCGCCTGTCGCGCCCTGGTCAAGTCCAGGCTCGGCCGGGTCGCGGTCGCGATACGCGATACCGAAGACCGCACGCGCTTCATCGGTTACAGGGTTGAGCACGTCAAACTCGCGATATTCACTTTCTCTGCGATGTTGGCCGGCCTCGCCGGCGCGCTCTATGTCCCACAGGTCGGGATTATCAACCCGGGCGAATTCGCTCCGTTGAATTCGATCGAAGTGGTGATCTGGGTCGCGATGGGAGGAAGGGCGACCCTCTATGGTGCAGTGCTCGGTGCGATTGGGGTCAACTATGCCAAGACCTGGTTCACCGCGGCGTTCCCGGAGATCTGGTTGTTTGCACTGGGTGGTCTATTCGTTTTGGTGACCTTGTTGCTACCGAGAGGCATCGCCGGTCTGTGGCGCCGGCGGGAGGACAGCTGATGGGCGTGCAAACGATGTTTCGCCGAGACCGGGTGTTCGACTTCATGGTGCCGAAGGCGGTCGAGGGTCTTGATCTGTCGCATGGCACCGTGCTGTACATGGAAGATGTCTCCGTGTCGTTTGACGGCTTCAAGGCGATCAACCAACTCAACTTCTACGTCAACGCCGGCGAGCTGCGCTGCCTGATCGGACCCAACGGTGCAGGCAAAACGACAATGATGGATATCGTGACCGGCAAGACGAGGCCCGACACCGGGACCTGTTGGTTTGGCGCGCGGATGAATCTCCTGCAGATGAGTGAACCGGAAATCGCGCAAGCCGGCATCGGCCGCAAGTTTCAAAAGCCGACCGTGTTCGAACACCATAGTGTGTTCGAGAACCTTGAACTGTCGATGGCCGGACCAAAAGGCGTGTGGCGAACCTGGCGGGCGCGGCTGAGTCCGGTTGAGCGGGAACGGATCGAAGAGGTGCTGACACTGATCGGCCTCAACGACGAGGCGCAACGCAATGCCGGCGCCTTGTCACATGGCCAGAAACAGTGGCTCGAGATCGGCATGCTGCTGATGCAAAACCCCGTCCTGCTACTGGTCGACGAACCGGCAGCCGGGATGACACACCAGGAAATGGACCGTACCGTCGAACTGCTGACGTCGTTGGCCGGTGATCACTCCGTCGTGGTCGTCGAGCACGACATGGATTTCGTGCGGGCGCTGGATTCGCGTGTCACCGTATTGCACCAGGGCACTGTGCTCGCCGAGGGCAACATGGAGCAGGTACAAAACGACCCGAAAGTCGTGGAGGTCTACCTTGGCGAGTAACGTCGATTCAGATCGGGTGAGGCGGGTTTGATGCTGAAGATCGAGGGTCTCAACCAGTACTACGGGCAGTCGCATACGCTGTGGGGTGAGTCGGGACCGTTTGCCCGGTGGGCAAACGCAGCCCGGCGAACGCCCGGCAGGGATGCCGGGCTGGACCGCGCCGACAGGGATGTCTCTTATGCGACTGCGTTGCTGGGCCATTCGTCATGCTGAAGATCGAGGGTCTCAACCAGTACTACGGGCAGTCGCATACGCTGTGGGGTGAGTCGGGACCGTTTGCCCGGTGGGCAAACGCAGCCCGGCGAACGCCCGGCAGGGATGCCGGGCTGGACCGCGCCGACAGGGATGTCTCTTATGCGACTGCGTTGCTGGGCCATTCGTCATGCTGAAGATCGAGGGTCTCAACCAGTACTACGGGCAGTCGCATACGCTGTGGGGTGAGTCGGGACCGTTTGCCCGGTGGGCAAACGCAGCCCGGCGAACGCCCGGCAGGGATGCCGGGCTGGACCGCGCCGACAGGGATGTCTCTTATGCGACTGCGTTGCTGGGCCATTCGCCATGCTGAAGATTGAGGATCTCAACCAGTACTACGGACAGTCGCATACGCTGTGGGGTGAGTCGGGACCGTTTGCCCGGTGGGCAAACGCAGCCCGGCGAACGCCCGGCAGGGATGCCGGGCTGGACCGCGCCGACAGGGATGTCTCTTATGCGGCTGCGTCGCGGGGCCATTCGCCATGCTGAAGATTGAGGATCTCAACCAGTACTACGGACAGTCGCATACGCTGTGGGATCTCAACCTCGAGGTCCCCGAAGGTGAATGCACCGTATTGATGGGGCGCAACGGTGTCGGCAAGACCACGCTATTGCAATCCATCATGGGCTTGCTACCGGTCAAGTCCGGCGTGATGCAATACGGTGAACACGACCTCCGCAAAGTTGCCGCCGAGAGTCGTGCCAGCCTTGGCATCGGTTATGTGCCGCAGGGGCGACAGATCTTCCCGCTGATGAGCGTCGAGGAAAACCTGCTGATCGGGCTGCCGGCCAGGCGTGATGGTTTGCGCAAGGTCCCGGACTTTATCTACGAGCTATTCCCGGTGCTAAAAGAGATGCTTGGGCGACGTGGCGGCGACCTGTCGGGTGGACAACAGCAGCAGCTGGCTATCGGCCGTGCGTTGGTAACTGATCCCAAGCTGTTGATCCTCGACGAGCCCACCGAAGGCATTCAGCCCAACATTGTTGCCGAGATCGGCAGCATCGTCCGCAAGCTCAATCGGGAGATGGGGCTGACGGTTTTACTGGTCGAGCAGAAGCTGCCGTTTGCCCGCAAGGTTGCCGATCGTTTTTGCTTGCTCGATCGGGGCCGTGTCGTTGCGACGGGCAGGATGGACGAGTTAAACGAGGAACTCATCCAGCAGTACCTGACGGTCTGAGCCCGAACTGTGTGGCTGCTGGCACGCTTTGACGTCGTTATTCAGGATGGTGCAATGAGCCGACCTCCACGCCTGCTGGTAATGACCTTGCCCACCGCGAACGTCCAGGCACAAATCGCCAGCCACCTGCCGTCCTTGCAGCTTGCTCTCAAGCCCAGGCCATGGATCTCCGCACGGCTTCCGCTGGTGTTGTTGGAAAAGCGCTCAAAACAGCGTCGAGAGGACTGATTCATGGGCGTTGCCAAGCGTAAAGATCCCAACAACGGCTGGCAGGCAAGCCTCAAGCTGGGGTTTCGCGTGGCTGGCCGACGTACGGTCCTGGCTGAGCGGCAACGCTGCGGTCCATTGGGGGTCCAGCGTGCGTTCTATCCGGAAGGACCGGTTTGTCATGTCTACCTGTTGCATCCGCCCGGCGGGGTGGTCGGCGGTGACAGCCTGGCGGTCGATGTGACCGTCGCCGCTGATGCGCACGCACTGATCACGACACCCGGTGCGACCAAGTTCTATCGCAGCGCGGTGGCGACCGCGCGCCAGACCCAGTGTCTGACCGTTGCGGCCGATGCCGTGCTGGAATGGTTGCCACAGGAAAATATCTTTTTTCCGGGTGCGGATGTCGCGTTGGCTACTGAGGTCCATCTCGAGCGCGGCGCACGTCTGGCGATTTGGGAGGTCCATTGTCTGGGTCGGCCGGTGATCGGTGAGGGGTTCGATGCGGGCGGCCTGGACAGTCGACTCAGCGTGTTTCGCGATGGTCAGCCGAGGTTGTTCGAGCGTCTGCGGTTGTCGCCCGAAAACCGTCAGCGGCGCGCGCAGATGGCCGGGTTTCCGGTAACAGGTACGTTGCTGATCAGTCATGCGGGCGGCACAGAACTGGACGCCGCGAGGGCGCTTCTACCCGCCGACGAAAGCAGCCATACTGCGGCGACGTTGATCGACGATTTTTTGGTGGTGCGCTACCTCGGCGCTTCGACCGAACAGGCGCGTGATGCGTTCAGCGCGGTTTGGCAGAGCCTGCGGCCGGCGACAATCGGGCGCGACGCGAGTCTGCCGAGGATTTGGGCAACCTGATCTTTTTGCCGAACGAACTTGAAATACTTGACTGCCAACACGAAGAGCTGATCCCCATGGAGCTGACCCCGCGAGAGAAAGACAAGCTGTTGCTGTTCACCGCCGCACTGCTGGCTGAGCGACGCAAGGCGCGTGGCGTAAAACTCAACTACCCGGAAGCGGTTGCGTACATCAGCGCAGCGATCATGGAGGGTGCCCGCGACGGCCGCAGTGTCGCCGAGCTGATGGATTTTGGGCGGTCTTTGTTGTCGCGCGACGACGTCATGGACGGGATCGCTGAAATGGTGCCGGAGGTGCAGGTCGAAGCGACTTTTCCGGACGGTACCAAGCTGGTAACCGTGCATGACCCGATTGTTTGATTGCCGACCTTTGGAGGCCAACCCATGATCCCAGGCGAAGTGTTCCCCGCGGATGGGGATATCGAAATCAACCCGGGTCGCGAGACCGTCAAAGTCAGCGTGGCGAACACCGGCGATCGGCCGATCCAGGTCGGCTCTCATTATCACTTCTTCGAAACCAACGGGGCGTTGGCGTTTGACCGGGACAAGGCCCGCGGCTTTCGTCTGAATATCGCAGCCGGGACCGCCGTGCGCTTTGAGCCGGGTCAGACACGTGAAGTGGAACTCGTCGCCTATGCCGGCGACCGACATGTATTCGGCTTCCGCGGCCGCATCATGGGCGCATTGGAGAAAGGATAAGCACATGGTAACGATCAGCCGCCAAGCCTATGCGGAAATGTATGGCCCGACCGTTGGCGACCGGGTCCGGCTCGCCGATACCGATCTGATCATCCAGGTTGAAGAAGATCGCACGGTCTACGGCGATGAGGTGAAGTTTGGCGGTGGCAAGGTCATCCGTGACGGCATGGGCCAAAGCCAGCACCCTGCCTCCGAGGTCGTCGACGTGGTGATCACGAATGCGTTGATCCTGGACCATTGGGGGATAGTCAAGGCCGATGTCGGTATCAAGAACGGCCGTATCGTCGGCATCGGCAAGGCCGGCAACCCCGATGTTCAACCCGGTGTCGACATCGTTATCGGTCCCGGCACCGAAGCGATAGCCGGTGAAGGGCAGATTCTGACCGCCGGCGGTATCGATTCGCATATCCATTTCATCTGCCCGCAACAAGTTGACGAGGCACTGATGTCCGGCGTCACGACGATGCTTGGTGGTGGCACGGGTCCCGCGACCGGCACCAACGCAACGACCTGCACGCCGGGCCCGTGGAATATTCATCGGATGCTGCAGGCGGCCGACGCGCTGCCGATCAACTTGGGTTTTCTCGGCAAGGGCAACGCGTCGCGTCCAGGCCCACTTTCGGAACAGGTCGCGGCAGGCGCGATTGGCCTCAAGTTGCATGAAGACTGGGGGACCACCCCGGCGGCGATCGACAACTGCCTGACGGTCGCCGAAAACTTTGACGTCCAGGTGGCCATTCACACCGACACGCTCAACGAATCGGGTTTCGTCGAAGATACACTCGATGCGATTGGCGGCAGGACCATCCACACCTACCACACCGAGGGTGCCGGAGGTGGGCATGCGCCGGACATCATCAAGGCCGCTGGGTACGCGAACATCCTGCCGTCGTCAACCAACCCGACCCGCCCCTACACCGTCAACACCGTCGACGAGCATCTCGACATGTTGATGGTCTGCCATCATTTGTCGCCCGGTATCGCCGAAGACGTCGCGTTCGCGGAGTCGCGGATTCGGCGCGAGACGATCGCGGCCGAAGACATCCTGCATGATCTCGGCGCGTTCTCGATGATCGCGTCCGATTCACAGGCAATGGGCCGGGTCGGCGAGGTAATCAGCCGCACCTGGCAGACCGCCCACAAGATGAAGGTCCAGCGCGGTACCTTGAAAGGCGACAATGCAGAGCACGACAATCTGCGCGCGCGCCGCTACATCGCGAAGTACACGATCAACCCGGCGATCACCCACGGGATCTCGCATGAGGTGGGCTCGGTCGCGCTCGGTAAACTCGCCGACCTGGTGTTGTGGAAGCCCGCCTTCTTCGGTGCCAAGCCGAGCCTGATCATCAAGGCGGGCATGATTGTCGCTGCGCCGATGGGCGATCCCAATGCATCGATCCCCACACCACAGCCGGTCCATTACCGGAAGATGTTCGGCGCATTGGGAGGTGCGCGGCACGCGACCCGGATGACCTTCATCTCAAAATCGGCGCACGAAGCCGATGTCCACCGCTACCTCGGGCTCGAATCCTTGATCGGCACGGCGCGCGGCTGCCGGGGGGTCAAGAAGTCCGACATGGTGTTGAATGACTGGCAGCCGAACATCGAGGTTGACCCACAGACCTACGAGGTGCGTGCAGACGGTGAACTGTTGACCTGTGAGCCGGCCGAGGTGCTGCCACTGGCGCAGCGGTATTTCCTTTTCTGATGTTGGAGCTGACGCGTCGAGTCAGCGAGGGCAGCCCGGTCGCGACGCTGACCCTGCCGCTGGAGAAGCGCGTCCGCAGTCGGCTGCGGGTGACGCTGGACGATGGCACGCCGGCCGGCGTTTTTCTCGCCCGTGGCGAAACGCTAAGCGACGGCGATCTGCTCGCCGATGTCGCCGGCAAGGTCGTTGCGGTGCGCGCCGCGGCCGAGCCGCTGTCGGAGGTGCGGTGCGCTGACGCCTTATTGATCGCCCGCGCCTGTTACCACCTCGGCAACCGGCATGTTGCGTTGCAGGTTGCCGATGGGCTGTTGCGGTATTCGCACGATCACGTGCTGGATGACATGTTGCGAGGATTGGGTCTCGAGCCGATCTACATCGAGGCGCCGTTCGAGCCGGAACCCGGGGCCTATGGCGGCAGCGCGCACGGCCACGGTCACAACCATGGCCACTGACAGCGGCCGCGTCGATCAGTCCCTGGCCCAGCTGCGGCTGATGCAATTGGTCAGCCCGGCGTTGCCAATCGGTGGCTTCACTTATTCGCAGAGCCTCGAATGGGCCGTCGAGATCGGCTGGGTAAACGATACCGACAGCCTGTCAGATTGGCTGATCGGCCTGATCGACGACGGCCTGGCCTATCTGGACTTGCCGATCTTGCTGCGCCTTTATTCGGCATGTGAGCAACATGACCCCGAGCGCATTGCGTATTGGGGACGTCTGCTCTATGCCGCCCGGGAAACCCGCGAACTGCGGGCCGAGGAAATGAACCGCGCGCGCGCGCTGGTGACGTTATTACGCGATCTGGATGTTGCCGGGGTGACCGCCTGGCGGGAGTCATTGTTGCATTGCCAGGCGGCGCCTTTCGCGCTGGCGGCGATTCACTGGCAAATCCCTAAACGCGCTTGCCTGCTGGGCTATGCATGGAGCTGGGTAGAAAATCAGGTCGCGGCGGCCATGAAGCTGGTCCCGCTTGGACAGACGGCGGGCCAGCAAATCCTACTGGCGCTTGCCGGACGGCTTCCCGGCGCGGTCGATTGTGCGTTGCGAGTGAACGATGACGGCATCGGTGCCAGTGCCCCGGCGCTGGCGATCGCCAGCGCCAAACACGAAACGCAGTACACCCGCTTGTTTCGCTCTTGAGCGAACTGCAGGCAAGCTGATGGAGTCTCCGGATGGATAACAGACAGGCATTGCGGATTGGCGTCGGTGGGCCGGTCGGTTCGGGTAAGACGGCGCTGCTGGAGCGACTCTGTAAGGCATTGCGTGATCGGTATGACATCGCCGTGGTGACCAACGACATCTATACGCAGGAAGATGCACAGATCCTGATGCGCGCCGAGGCGCTGCCATTTGATCGCATCATCGGCGTCGAAACCGGGGGTTGCCCGCATACTGCGATCCGGGAAGATGCCTCGATGAACCTCGCCGCGGTTGAAGACCTGCAGGCCAGGTTCCCCGGGCTTGAAGCGGTCTTCATCGAGAGCGGTGGCGATAATCTATCGGCGACGTTCAGCCCGGAATTAGCCGATCTGATGATCTATGTGATCGACGTCGCGGAGGGCGAAAAGATCCCACGCAAAGGCGGCCCAGGCATCACCCGGTCTGACTTGCTGGTGATCAACAAGATCGATCTCGCGCCCTATGTTGGCGCATCGCTCGAAGTGATGGCGGCCGACACGTCGCGGATGCGCGGTGATCGGCCGTGGGTTTTTGCCAACATGAAAGACGGCAGTGGGGTGGATGAGATAGTCGCGTTCATCGAACGCGAGGGGATGCTCAATTGAGCCCGCGCAGCCAATGCTGCGAGGTGCTCACGACGTCGTTTGATGCGGATCAGCTATTGGCATAAGCACGACTTTGCGCTAGCGTTTGCCGAGTCAGGCCGTCAAGCGACTGATTGCGACTAGAGGAAAATCTGCATAGCGTTCGATCTCGCTGCTTGACCGGCAGGATCAGCTTGTCCCCAAACTTGCCCGCTACATGGACGTCGGTGAGCTTTCACTGAGACGCCGACCGTGCCCATAAACACCCACTTGACGAGCGACAGGTTCGGCATCGTGCTCGAATGTACAGGGATGGTTGACGGCGATGAGCTGGTCGAAGCCAATGCGACGGCATCGGCTTGTGCCAGCTGTCGTTACCAGCTTTGGCTGTTTGCCGAAGGCGCGTACGCCGTGGCGGATGCCGAAGCGGTGCACAGGCTCGCGATCCAAGACTCGAACATCCCCAGCTGGTCAGCGCTGGAAAAAATTGCGGTGGTCGGTCAACACGGCAGTGTGCTCGACCTCACCCGCATCTATGAGCTTTACTTGAAGGCCTGGGTGGGACGTCACCGTGATTTCGAGGTCCGCCACTTCATGGAACCAGCGCCGGCACGCGATTGGCTTGCGGTAGCAAAGTCCTAGAATTTTCCGGGCCAGAGTGAATCGGCCACCCGCTTGGCCCACTAACTCAAGAAGCCGCTCGGTATGCCGCCAAGCCTAGACACCACCCGTCTGTGGCGTCTGCGCGCCGCCTGATCTTTTGCTCGGAAGATTGCAATGCAAACTCTCAAGGCCAAATTCTTGACCACCCTGGGCGGGGTATCGCTGCTCATTCTGCTCGCCGTGACGTTTGGCTATGTCGGGGTGAATGGTGCGATCGATCAGTTTCGAGGTGTCAGTGCCCTGGAGATTCCGCAAGAACGCGCGGTAAGCGGGATGGTCAGCGGATTCAAAAAGCAGGTGCAGGAGTGGAAGAACGTTTTGTTGAGGGGCGGTGATGAGAAACAGCGCCTCAAATACTGGGCGAAGTTCGAGAAAATGGAAGCATCAGTACGTCAGACGGGAGAGCAGCTGCTGCGCGAGATGCCTGCTTCGGACGCGCGGCAGCTGCTGGCAGACTTTGCTACGGCGCATGCGCAGATGAGCCAGGCCTATCGCGCCGGTTATCAGGCGTTTATCGAGAGCGGCTTTGAGTCCGGCGCTGGCGACGCGGCCGTCAAGGGGATCGATCGCGCGCCGACACAGTTGCTCGAAGAAGCCGCCGCACGCATTGCCGAACAAGCCGTGGTAGCAACTGACGCGGCGCTCGCGCATGCGGACAAGGTTTCGACCTATGCCATCGTCGCCAGCATTGCAAGCCTGCTGATTGGCGCGGCATTGGCAGCAGTCTTTCTGCACCGAAGTGTATTGAAGCCGACCGGCGAGGTCGCGGCAGCCCTCGATCAGTTGGCCGATGGCGATTTCACGACAGCGTTGGCCTGGCAAAGTGCCGATGAGATCGGTCGTCTGGCGAACAGCACCCGGCGGATCCGCGACGATCTTGGCGAGCTGTTGCGTAACCTGGTCGGCACAGCCGACCAGCTGGATACGACTGGCGGCCGGTTGGCCGAGTTGGGCGCGGTCAATCGCCAGCAGCTCAACCGCCAACGCGAGGGAACCTCGCAGGTCGCCACAGCCAGTGAAGAATTGGCCGCGACCGCGCAGGAGGTCGCGAACGGTGCCGCGGGGGCGGCGGAGTCGGCTAACACGGCAAATGCCGCGACGGCGAGTGGCCGCCAGGTTGTCGGTGAGGCGGTTGAAGCGATCAACAACCTGGCGACGGACGTTAGCCAGGTTGGCGATACCCTGGCCGATTTGGCGACGCAAAGCGCGGCGATTGGGAACGTCCTCGATGTGATCAGAGGTATTGCCGAACAGACCAATCTGCTCGCTTTGAACGCGGCGATTGAAGCCGCGCGGGCCGGCGACCAGGGGCGCGGTTTTGCGGTCGTTGCGGATGAGGTGAGATCGTTGGCCCAGCGTACCCAGGAGTCGACCGAGGAAATCCAGAATACGATCGAGCAGCTGCAACAGGGTTCGAATGCGGCCGTCCAGGCCATGGAGCAGGGCAAGCGTCGGGTGCAACAGGGTGTCGACGGTACCCGCCGTGCCGGTGAGGCCCTGGATGAAATCGCTGCCGCCGTGGCTGCCATTGTCGGGATGAACACGCAGATTGCGACGGCCGCTGAGGAACAGGGCGTCGTTGCCGCGGATGTCAGCCGCAACGTCAATGAGATCGACCATTCCAGTGAGGAACTGGTTCGCTCTGGGGACCTGTTGGCGGAGACCAGCGCGCAAATCGCGTTGTTTTCCTCACAACTGGTCGAATCCACCGGACGCTTCAGGGTCTGACAGGCAAACACCGCCCGGCTGTTAGAATGGCCGGGTGGATGTCTCACCGATCATTGACGACCTCAACGACGCACAGCGTGATGCGGTAACAGCGCCGCTTGGCAGCGCGCTGGTCCTCGCCGGTGCCGGTTCAGGCAAGACCCGGGTGCTGGTCCATCGGATTGCCTGGTTAATCCAGGTTGAAGGGCTATCCCCCTGGGGAATCCTCGCCGTCACCTTTACCAACAAAGCGGCCCGTGAGATGCGTCATCGCATTGAGGCGCTGCTCGGACAACCTGTCGGTGGCATGTGGGTTGGCACCTTTCATGGTCTTGCCCACCGTCTGCTGCGGGCGCACTGGCAAGAGGCCGGATTGCCCCAGGGGTTTCAGATCATCGATTCCGATGACCAACAGCGGTTGGTCAAGCGGCTGATTCGCGAAATGGATCTGGACGACAGCAAATGGCCGCCGCGCCAGCTGCAATGGTTCATCAACAAGCAGAAGGATGAGGGCCTGCGTGCGCAACACCTGGATCACGGTGGTGATCCCTATCAGCGCCAGATGATCGCGGTCTATCGGGCCTACGAAGAAGCCTGTCAGCGCGCGGGCAGTGTCGACTTCGCCGAGTTGCTGCTGCGCGCGCACGAACTGTGGCGCGACCGGCCAGATGTGCTGGCGAACTATCGTGAACGCTTCGGCGCCGTGTTGGTCGACGAGTTCCAGGACACCAACAGCATTCAGTACGCCTGGCTGCGCCTGCTTGCCGGTGATGCCGACAAGCTGTTTGTTGTCGGCGACGACGATCAGTCCATCTACGGTTGGCGCGGCGCGCGGGTGGAGAACATCCAGGACTTCCAGGCCCACTACCCGCAGGCCCGGGTCGTCCGCTTGGAGCAGAACTACCGCTCGACCGGCAATATCCTGAAAGGCGCCAACGCCGTTATTGCAAACAACCCGACCCGGCTCGGTAAGCAGCTGTGGACGGAAGACGGCGATGGCGAGCCGATCCGGGTCTACGCGGCATTCAATGAGGTCGATGAGGCCCGCTTTGTCGTCGAGCGCGCACGGGCAGCCGTCGAGCATGGGAGTCGGCGAGCTGAGATCGCGATTTTATATCGGACCACGGCACAATCACGACTGTTCGAAGAGGCATTGCTGCAACAGGGTATCCCCTACCGGGTATACGGCGGACTGCGCTTCTTCGAACGTGCCGAAATCAAAGATGCCTTGGCTTATCTGCGCCTGGTCTCCAATCGGCACGACGATCCGTCTTTCGAGCGCGCGGTGAACCAGCCGCCCCGCGGTATCGGTGCAAAGACACTCGATGCGGTGCGCGCCCATGCGCGGGATTTTGGCTGCTCGCTATGGCAGGCGACGGGTGACCTGCTACGTGGCGGTAGCATGCCGGCTCGCGCCGCGAAGGCACTGCAGGCCTTTGTCGAACTGCTCGATGAGATGGCGGCCAACAGTGTCGACGACGCCCTGCCTGAACGTGCTGCGTTCGTGATCGAGGCGTCCCATCTGCGCGAGCATTTCGAGAAAAGCCGCGACGGCAAAGGGCAAGACCGACTCGAAAATCTCGAGGAACTGGTCAATGCCTGCCGCCAGTTCGAGTTACCGGAAACGGATGACACAACGTTGTCGGAGCTCGATGCGTTCCTCGCCCATGCGGCACTCGAGGCGGGTGACACGCAGGCCGATGAATACGAAGACTGCGTGCAGCTGATGACATTGCACTCGGCCAAGGGCCTGGAGTTTCCGCTGGTATTCATTGGCGGCGTGGAAGAGGGATTGTTTCCGCACAGCATGTCGGCGGAGGACCCTGAACGGCTCGAAGAGGAGCGCCGGCTCTGTTACGTCGGTATGACCCGGGCGATGCAGCAGTTGGTGCTGAGCTATGCAGAGAGTCGCCGCCTGCATGGCTCTGAAAACTACCCGTTACCGTCGCGCTTCCTGCGGGAGATCCCGGCCGATCTCGTCGAAGAGGTCCGCGCGCGTCCCAACGTGTCGCGACCCTATGCCCCTGCGCGCGGCTCGTTGGCGATGGCGCAGGAAGTCAGCGGTTTCCGACTCGGCCAGCGGGTCTCGCATCCGAAGTTCGGCGAAGGCGTCGTGCTGAATGCCGAAGGGCAGGGTAACGGTGCCCGCGTCCAGGTGAATTTCGAGGCGGCGGGTGCCAAATGGCTGGTGATCGCCTACGCCAATCTGCAGGCGCTGGCTTGAGCAAAACCGGCCGGGTGTTGTCAACCCGCCTTGTTGACGGCGAGCCAGCTGGCAATCTCGTCGGGCGATATCGGCTTGGCCCACAGGTAGCCTTGGCCGGTGTGGCAACCCTCCTGCAGGAGGAACTTGACGCACGCGTCGTGTTCGACGCCTTCCGCAATGATGTCGAGATTGAGACTGCGGCCGAGTCCGACGACAGCGCGGGTGATCGCCTCGTCGTCGCTATCGCCCGGAACATCTCGTACGAAGGAGCGATCGATCTTGAGTTTAGTGATCGGCAGCCTTTTAAGGTAGGTCAGCGATGAATAACCGGTGCCGAAGTCATCGATCGCCAAGCGAATGCCGAGCGCGCGCAGGCGATGCAGTGTTTCGATATTCGATTCCGGGTTGTTCATCACGAACGTTTCGGTGACCTCGAGTTCGAGGCGCTCTGGCGGCATCTGGGTGTCCTGCAGGATTTGCGCAATCTCGGCGACCGCCCCGGCGGCATCGATTTGCGCGCCGGACAAGTTCACCGCCAGGTTGCGGGGTGCGATGCCGCGCGCCTGCCAATCCAACCAGTCAAGGCAGGCCTGGCGCAGCACCCAGGGCCCGACCTGTCGGATCAGCCCCTGCTCTTCGAGCAGTGGGATGAATCGCAGTGGCATGATCAGCCCCTCGGTGGGGTGCTGCCAGCGCACCAACGCCTCCACGCCGACGGCACGACCGCTGCGGATATCGACTTGAGGTTGGTAGAAGACACGGAATTCCTGTTGCTGGATCGCGTTTCGTAAGTGGTTCTGCAGAAACACCTGCTCCAGTGCCTGATCGGTCAGATCACGTGTGTAGAACTGGAAATTATCGCGTCCGCTGGACTTGGCCTTGTACATCGCGGCATCGGCGTTCTTGACCAGGGTGTCGACGTCCGTGCCGTCGCGCGGAAACAGGCTGATCCCGCCGCTGAGGCTGATGTAAAGCCGCTCGCCGTCCATTTCCAGCGGACCGCCCAGCACGCCCGCGAGTTTGTCGGCGACATCGCGCGCACCGCGCGGTGTGGTGTTCTCCAACAGGATGATGAACTCGTCACCACCAATACGGGCCATCGTGTCGTCACTGCGCAGTACCTCGTTCATTCGCAGGGCGACTTGGCGCAGCACCTCGTCGCCGAGGGCATGACCGAGACTGTCATTGATGGTCTTGAATCGGTCCAAGTCGATGAACAACACCGCAAGTTGTGAGCGGACCCGACGCGCATGATCGATCGCGTGTTCCAGGCGTGCGTTGAGCAGCAGTCGATTGGGAAGATTTGTCAGCGCATCATGATGGGCCAGGAAATCAATTTCCTGACGCGAGCGGTGTTGTTCACTGATGTCCGAAAAGATGGCGACGAAATGTTCGAGCTCGCCGTCCTGATCGGTTATCGGTGTGATGCTCAGCCATTCCGGGTAGACCTCGCCGCTTTTTCGTCGATTCCAGATCTCTCCACGCCAGAATCCCGATTCGCGTAATTGGCGCCACATCGACTGATAAAACTGCGCGTCGTGGCGTCCAGAGCTCAAGATATGGGGAGTCTCCCCGGCGACCTCTTCGGCGCTGTAGCCGGTGATCTGACTGAATGCCTTGTTGACCTCGATGATCCGATTATCCGGCGCCGTGATCATGACGCCCTCGTGGCTGTTCTCGAACACCGTCGCAACCAGGCGGAGACGCTCTTGTGCCTGGCGTGCGGCGGTGACGTCCATGTGGGTGCCGGCGGCGCGCACAGGTTTGCCAGTCGCGTCACGCTCGACGACCCGGCCGCGCTCCTGCACCCAGCGCCACTCGCCTGCGCTGGTCCTCACCCGATGGGTGTTTTCGTAAAGCGCCGACCCGCCATTGAGGTGCTGGTTCAACCGCGCCTGGCGGCGGGGCTGGTCGTCCGGGTGCACGCGGTTGGCCCAATCGTCGAGGTTCGTCGTCGCGCTGCCTCGTCGCAGCCCGAGCATGTCGAGGCTGCGTTCGCTGAAGGTCGCCTTGCCGGTCGTCAGGTCATAGTCCCACAGGCCAAGGTCGGCACCCTGCAGCGCGAGCGACAGTCGTTCGCGACTTTCCCTGACGGCTTGATCGGCCGCGAGGCGCGCACTGAGGTCGCGAATAATCGCGACGACGAGGTCCTGGCCAGCAAGTCCGACCCGCTTGGTCGAGACCTCGATCGGTAACGCGCCGCCGTTTCGGCACCGCAGCTGGCTGCGGAATACCGGCTCAATCGGCACGACGGCATCATTCAATCCCCAGCCCTGATGTTGGTTCTCGGGGATCGTCAATGCGCCGAGCGACATGCCGGTCATGGCGTCGGCTCGGTACCCCAACCAGCCCGCAAGTTGCGGGTTTGCCTCGACAATCACGCCGGTCGACCGTTCGACGATCAACAGGCCGTCACTGATGACCTCGAGCAATTGCCCGGGGAACTGTTGTTCGCGGCAGGACTCGAGGTTGTTGTGCAGCACATCGAGGTAGCGGCGCTGACGGTCGTGAATGACCTGATGCAGCGACACCGCGCCGAGCAGGCGGCTGTCCAGCCCGACGACGACCAGCCGGCGCACCCCCCACTTCTCCATCTTCTCGAGTGCCGCATAGACCGGCAGCGTGGGTTCGATACTGTAGACCGGCGTACTCATGACTTGGTCGGCACGGGTATGCGGCTGGTTGACCAACACCTCACGGTGGCGGAACACGTCGTGTTCCGTGATGATGCCGACCGGTCGCTCATGGTGCGTGACCAGAACATGGTCGGACTGTGCGCGGCTCATCACGCCAACCGCGTCCAGCAGCGAGGTGTCCGGTGCCACGGTACACAGCTCGCGACTCATGATCGCCTCGACCAGCGGCGTCTGGGTGTCGTCGCGGAGACGGCCGTCGCTGAGAAACGCCTTTTCGCCGACCACGCGATAACGTCCGCTGGCGTCGGGTTGCAGCACCAGGTGGCGGATCCCTTTGTCGAGCATCAGCTGGTAGGCTGCGTGGCAGGACATGTCGCCACCGACGGTGACAACCGGCGTCTTCATGACTTGGGCCACTTCGTACCTTTGCCAGTCTGCGTGACGGTTGATCAGCTGAAGGACGTCCTGGTGGGTCAGGATCCCGAGGGCGCCTTCATCGCCAACCACCAGGGCGCTCGGGGCATCGCTCTGCGACATCCGCTCCAACACGCGCTGCACCGGCTCGCCCGGCCGGACGACGATGTTGGCTTCGACAGCAAGTTGATCCAACGCGATCATGTGTTCAGCAAGGATCCGCGGCGTGTACAGTCACTTTGGACAGGGTTTCGGGATTTCCGGCACATCGTTTAGTCAGCGTCTGATCAACCGAAAACTTTAGAATCATGAGCGAGATAGCGGTGGAAATAGGGGCGATGTCTGGTCCAAGCAAACGCCTCGCCATGACGCCGCCACCCATGGGGCTCTACGTGCATGTCCCGTGGTGCGTGAAGAAGTGCCCCTACTGCGATTTCAATTCCCATGTGGCGCGAGAGCCGGTCGATCAGCAAGGGTTTATCCGCGCCCTGATCGCCGATTTGCGCCGCGAGGTGGCCGGCGGGGCGATAGCGCCGGTCGACAGCATTTTCATCGGCGGTGGCACGCCAAGCCTGCTGGCGGGTGCGGCGATCAGCGAGCTGCTCGATGGGGTTGCGAGGCTGCTGCCTTTGACCGACGCGTGCGAGATTACGCTGGAAGCGAATCCGGGTACCGTCGACGCCGCAAACTTTCACGACTACCGACTCGCCGGCGTCAATCGACTCTCGATCGGCGTGCAAAGCCTCGATCCGGCGCGTCTTCAGGCGCTTGGCCGGATCCATACGCCGGACGATGCCCTTGGTGCGTTGCAACTCGCCCGACGGGCCGGGTTCGACAACGTCAACCTCGATCTGATGTTCGGCCTGCCGGGGCAGTCGCTAGACGGTGTCCTGGCAGATCTCCGGCAGGCGGTGGATCTGGCGCCAGAGCACTTGTCCTGGTACCAGCTGACGCTTGAGCCGAACACCGCGTTTTACCGCACGCCGCCGCCGTTGCCCGACGACGAGCGGGTCGCCGATATGTCCGACGCGGGCCTCGCGCTGCTTGAAGCAGCCGGGTATGCACGCTACGAAATTTCGGCTTTTGCGCGCCCTGACCGACGCTGTCGGCACAATCTCAACTACTGGCAGTTCGGCGATTACCTTGGCATTGGGCCGGGCGCGCACGGCAAACGGTCCTACCCGAGCGGCGCCATTGTGCGGCGCAGCAAGCGTCGCGGCCCAACCGATTACCTGGCGTCGGCGGCTACCGGCAGTGTCTCGCGTGAGTGGTCGCTCGATGCGGATGACCGCGTCATCGAGTTCTTCCTCAATGCGTTGCGCCTGCCCGATGGGGTACCCGCTGAGTGGTTTGTGGCGCGCACCGGGCTGGCATTGGAGCGCGTTGAGAACCCAATCACTCAGGCGGTTGAGCTCGATCTGCTGGTGGACGATACTGCCCGGATTCGGCCGACCGGGCGGGGGTTGCGGTACCTCAACGACCTCCTGGGGTTGTTTGCCCCGGCGTAGCCAGCGCGGGTCCGCGGTCGCAATCAATAGACGTCGTCGACGGAGTTGTCAGTGGAGAATCTCGACTATCGCGTACTGGGTTGCCCGTACTGTGGCGAGTCGATCGAATTGATCCTCGACGCGTCTGCGGGCGCGCAGCGCTACATCGAAGACTGCAGCGTCTGCTGTCGACCGATCGAGGTGACGCTGGCCTATGACGGCGACAGCTGGGAGTTGACGGTGCGGCGTGACGACGACTGACTACCAGCCGATCGATTGCGACCAGCATTCGGTGCTGGAACTGCTGGCGATGCGCCGTGCGCAGGTGTCTGTCGCTTACCAACAGGACGGCGCCGCGCCGCGTCATGCTGAGGGTATCGTCGTCGACGTGTTGACCCGCAGAGGTGCGGAGTTCCTCGTCCTCGCGATGGGTCCAGAGCAGCTCGCTGTGCGCCTTGACCACTTGGCAGCCATCTACATCGGCACCGACCAGGTGTTTCCGGCAGATCCTCGCGCTGTAACGCTGTAAGCATACCAAGCCGCTGATAAATATAGACAATCCGAGTGACGCGTTGCGCCAAGGGTGACGTTTACTTCGCCAAGACAGGTCCGGCGTGGCTGTGGTAGCTTCGAGGCGTAGCACAAGCAAACCAAGTAGTAGCGGCGCCTTGGCGCAGTACTTGAGGGTGGGATCGATGAGCGAGCGCGAATTCGAAGAGATCGGCTTTGATGACTGGGCGACCTGCGCAACCGCGGACCCCGAGCGGTTCGAGGCCCTGCGAGTCGCCGCGATCGAAGAGGTCATCGCCAACGCGCCGCCGGCAAGCCAGACGCGCCTCCGGCGCCTGCAATGGCGTATCGATCAAGAACGGCGTTTGGCGCGAACACCGATGGGCGCCTGTCTGCGCCTATCGCGGATGATGTGGCAAAACGTCTCGGGTCCTAAAGGTCTGCAGGCGCGCCTGGCCGAGCTGCAGCATACGCTCGCAGGCAGCCACGATGCGCCCACCGGCGACTCGCGGCCGCCCAACGTGATCGCTTTCAGCCGCGACTAACCATTGTTCTCGGCGGGCGTCAATCATTCCTTGCCATGGCTGGCGACCTTGCGTAATATTTGCCGCCTTTCGCGACTCTAGCGAACCCTTATTGACGAACGCTCGACGAGCAGGCGAGCACGGGAGAGACCAGCAATGAAAGCGGACGCGCATCCGGACTACAACGCCATCAAGGTTGTATGCAGTTGTGGCAACAGCTTTGAGACCAAATCGACGATCGGCGGCGAAGAGCTGCACGTCGAGGTCTGCTCGGCGTGCCACCCTTTCTACACCGGCCAACAGAAACTGATGGACACCGCTGGTCGGGTTGATCAGTTCCGTAAGCGTTTCCGCCGTTAAGCCCAACCGAACAAAAGCCGAGCAGAAGGCGCCCTCGTGGCGCCTTTTCTCGTTCCGACCCCAGTCAGCCCGACCCCAGCCAGCCAAGTTCTCATCAGGAGATCGACATGAGCGACACCAACAATAACGACGAGCGGCATGCCGACCACGAGATCAACCAAGCGGCCCTGTATTACCACGCGAAGCCGCGGCCCGGGAAGCTCAGCGTCGAGGTCACGAAGCCGGCGAGTACGCAACGGGATTTGGCCCTGGCCTATTCGCCCGGCGTGGCCGAGCCGGTCCGGCAGATCGCCAAAGACCCGCAAAATGCCTACCGCTATACGACCAAGGGAAACCTGGTCGGCGTGATTACCGACGGTACCGCAGTGCTGGGCCTCGGCAATGTCGGTGCCTTGGCAGGTAAGCCAGTCATGGAAGGCAAGGGCGTTTTGTTCAAGCACTTTGCCGACATCGACGTCTTCGATATTGAGGTCAACGCCAAACGGCCGCAGGAGTTCATCGAGACGGTGATGCGGATTGCACCGACCTTTGGCGGCATCAACCTCGAGGACATTGCCGCGCCGCATTGCTTTGAAATCGAACAGGCACTGATCGAGCAACTCGATATCCCTGTATTCCACGATGATCAGCATGGCACGGCGATCATCATCGCTGCCGGCTTGTTGAACGCGCTCGAGCTGCAGGGTAAGTCACTTGACGCGTGTCGGATCGTGATCCTGGGCGCCGGCGCCGCCGGGATCGCGGCGGTCAGGCTGTTGATTGCGATGGGCGCGCATCGCGACAACTTCATGGTGCTCGATCGCAAGGGCGTGATTCACCTTGGCCGCAAAGATCTCAATCCGTACAAATTTGGTGTTGCGGTCGAGACCGAGGCGCGCACGCTGGAGGACGCGATGCGCGGCGCCGACGTGTTCATCGGGGTGAGTGGCCCGGACCTGGTGTCCGCCGAGATGCTTGCCTCGATGGCGGATCGTCCGGTGGTATTCGCGCTGTCAAACCCCGTTCCCGAGATCCGGCCCGAGGTCGCGCGCGCCGTGCGTGACGACATGATCATGGCAACCGGGCGCTCGGACTATCCGAACCAGGTCAACAATGTGCTCGGCTTCCCGTTCATCTTCCGCGGCGCGCTCGACGTGCGTGCCAGCCGCATCAACGAGGACATGCAGATCGCCGCGGTACATGCCCTGAAGGACCTGACCCACCAGCCCGTGCCGCAGCCGGTGCTCGATGCCTATGGACTCGAGCAGCTCGATTTCGGGCCCGACTATATCCTTCCGAAACCCTTCGATGCGCGGCTGCTCGAGGCTATTCCGCCGGCCGTTGCGCGTGCCGCGATTGACAGCGGAGTCGCCCGCATTGGTTGGCCGGAGCACTACCCGCCGCGTTGATGTTCCTGTGTCATCGGATTGTTGACTAAGCTCTGCTTGATATCGGAGCGGTGTCTCCGAACAAGAAGACAGGAGAGACAACATGCAAAAAGTAGCGATCATCGGTGCCGGGCGGGTCGGTGAAACCACCGCGCAAATCCTCGCCGAACAGGAGACCTGCCGCGAAATCGTCCTGATCGATATCCGCGAGGATGTGCCGCAGGGTGTCGCGCTGGATATCTTCCAGACGGCGCCGTTCTTTGAATTCGATACCCGCGTCAGCGGCAGCAACGACCCGGCCGCGATGCAGGGCGCGGAGGTCATCGTGATCACCGCCGGGGTACCGCGTAAGCCGGGTATGTCACGCTCCGACGTGCTGGATACCAACGTCGCGGTGATCGACGGCATCATCGAAGACATGATGCGCTATGCGCCAAATGCCATCGTGATCATGGTCACCAACCCGGTGGATGTGCTGACCTATCGTGTCTGGCAGAAAACCGGCTGGCCGCGTGAGCGGGTGCTCGGCCAGGCTGGCGTGCTCGATGCATCGCGCATGGCGGCATTCATCGCGCTCGAGACGGGGTTTTCGACCCGCGACATCACAACCATTGTGCTTGGCGGTCACGGCGACACGATGGTGCCAGTTTCCCGTTTCTGTACCGTCAATGGTATTCCCGTTTCCCACTTTATCGGCGAACAACGGCTCGCTGAGATAGTCCAGCGTACCCGCGGCGGCGGCGCCGAGATCCTCGCTTTGCGCAAGAACTCGAGTGCCTATGACGCGCCCGGGGCGTCCGTGGCGGCGATGGTTGATGCGATCAGCCACCACCGTAACCGTTTGCTGCCTTGCGTCACGATCCTTGATGGTGAATACGGTCAACAGGACATCGCCATGGGTGTCCCCTGTCTGCTGAGCAATCGTGGCCTGTCGGGTATCGTTGATCTCGGGCTGCAAGCCGATGAGCAGGCGATGTTTGACGAGTCGGCTGCCAGTGTCCGATCGGATATCGATCGCCTCAAAGTACCGGAGTAACCATCGCCCAGGTCGGTGGGTATTGAAAATTACCGAGGTCCGGGTCCGTCATATCCAATGGCGGAGCGGATTTATCGGTGTGCTAGTCTTTGGCTTCCCGCAGTATTACCCGAGGGGGACGTATGTCCGAACGTAAAGCCACGCTGACTTTCCAGGACACTGGTAAATCCATCGAGCTGGACATTCTGTCCGGCACAGAAGGGCCGGACACCGTCGATATCACGCGGCTCTACGGCGAAGGCAAGGTGTTTACCTACGACCCCGGCTTCGTGTCAACGGCCAGCTGTAACAGCTCGATTACCTACATCGACGGCAACGAAGGCATCCTGCGCTACCGCGGTTACCCGATTGAGCAGCTGGCTGCCCAGTCGAGTTTCATCGAAGTCGCTTACCTGCTGTTGTACGGTAAACTCCCCTCGCCCAGCCAGCTCGAAGACTTCAACCAGGTCATCATGTGTCACACGATGATCAACGAGTCTTTGCTGCGGTTCTTCGAGGGCTTCAATTACGATGCCCACCCAATGGCGATGATGGTCGGGGTGGTCGGCTCGCTGTCGGCCTTCTATCACGACTCGACCGATATCAGCGACCCGCGCCACCGTGAAATCAGCGCGCACCGCCTGATCGCCAAGCTGCCAACGATCGCGGCGGCCTGTTACAAGCACAACGCCGGTGAGCCGGTGATGTACCCGCGCAACAACCTCAGTTACACCGGCAACCTGCTGCAGATGATGTTTGCCACGCCGTGCGAGGATTACGAGGTCGACCCGCTGGCGGAGCGAGCGATGGATCTGTTGTTCATCCTGCATGCCGATCACGAGCAGAATGCGTCGACTTCGACCGTACGCCTGGCCGGCAGCTCAGGTGCAAACCCGTTTGCCTGTATCGCTGCAGGTACGGCGTCGTTGTGGGGGCCGGCGCATGGTGGCGCAAACGAGGCAGTACTCGACATGCTCGAGCAGATCGGCAGCGTCGACAACATCGATCATTACCTCGATAAGGCGAAGGACAAAGACGACCCGTTCCGGCTGATGGGGTTTGGTCACCGGGTCTACAAAAACTACGATCCGCGCGCCAAGATCATTCGCGAGGTGTGTCACCAGGTCCTGGAAAAGCTTGCCGACAGTAACAACCCCCTGTTCGAGCTAGCGATGAAGCTGGAAGAAATTGCCGCGAAGGATGACTACTTTCTCGAAAAGAAACTCTATCCGAATGTCGACTTTTACTCGGGGATTATCTATCGCGCGTTGGGGATACCCGACAGCATGTTCACGGTAATGTTTGCGGTTGCACGGACCGCCGGCTGGGTCAGCCATTGGATGGAAATGTTAGATGATCCCAAGCATCGCATCGGTCGGCCGCGCCAGCTCTATCAGGGCGCCGGGCACCGCGATTATATACCGCTGACTGAACGCTGAGTCTGGCCTAACACGCGGCCAAACGTGCCGCGAGGGCATCGCTGTTCAGGGTTTCAAGCGGCTTGCGATCGATCGGGTTGCAGGGCGGATTGCTGCGATAGTTCCGTGCCAGGATCACCAGTTCAATGCTCGATCCGCCAGCCTCAAAGCGCAGGGCCGGATGGGCTTGCCGCTCGCCCGATGCGTGGTGCAGGGTTTGTTCGGCGGACCGCCAGGGGATACGGCGATCCTCCAATGCGTGGATAACGACCTCCGTGGCATCGGCTTGTAGCAACAGGCTGATCCGATCGAGAGGCCCGGTGCCTTCAACCAGGCTACCGAACAGCCGGGGATGAAATGGCGCGAGACTGCGCATCGCCTCGAGCGCGGTTTGGCGTTGCGCCGCCAACTCAACGAACTGCTCTGGATGGAACAATGCGCGGTGCTCTCGCACGGCCGCGCGCAGTTCTTCTGGACTTGGCCGACATCGGTGAAGCGGCATGCCATGTGTCGTAGCGGCGTGCGTAAGCGCCTGCTCGGCACTCAATCCCTCGTCCACGATCAGCCTGGCCGCTGTGCCGAGCAGCGCACCCGGCGTGCTTCTGCTTGGCCGCTTGTGACTCAGAAAAGCTCCTGAGTCGACAGCGGCGTTACACCCGGCGCGGAACTGCTGCCACCGCCAGGGTTGTCATCCGGTGCATTTTCGCGGCGAAACATCTCGAAAAAGGCGCCCTCGCTGCCTGCCGCGGCGCGCCTGCCGGTGCGCGGGTCGATGCGCGCGGTGACGATGCCTTCAGGCATGCGGGGTTCCTGGTCTGGCAGTCCGTCGAGGGCGACCCGCATATAGTCCATCCAGGCCGGTAGCGCGGCTCGACCACCGACCTCGCCGCGGCCAAGCTTGCCATTGTCGTCGAAGCCAACCCAGGCATTCGCGACGATGTGCTCATTGAACCCGTTGAACCAGGCGTCGCGTTGATCATTGGTCGTCCCGGTTTTGCCGGCGATGTCTTGGCGGCCCAATGCTCGGGCTTTGGTCGCGGTACCGCTGCGCACCACATCCTGCATCATCGAATACATCAGGTAGCGATTTCGCGCATCGATAACACGGGGTGCAGATCTGGCTGGGCTTGGTGCTCCATTCTCGGCGGCCAGGGGTTGCGCTGCGGTCGCCAAAACGCCATCAGTCTGCGGTTCGGGTTCGGGGCAATCGCGACAGACCCGGAGCGGTTCCGCTTCAAACAACGAGTCGCCACCGTCGATATCGATCCGGGCGATGAAATAGGGTGTGACCCGATAACCCCCGTTGGCGAGAACGGCATAAGCTGCGGCCATTTGGATTGGCGTGACGTTGGCGCTGCCGAGGGCCAGGGACAGATTGTTTGGCAGGCTCGCCGGGTCGAAGCCGAATTTCGCGATGTGTTGCAGGGCGGCTTCAACACCCATGCTGCGCAGCAGCCGGATCGACACCAGGTTGCGCGACTTGGTCAATGCGTAGCGTAGACGCGTCGGCCCAAAGAATTTTCCCGAGTAATTTTCCGGCCGCCACGCGCCCTCGAGGCTTGGGTCTTCGAAGACCACAGGGGCATCATTGATCAGGCTCGCTGGTGTAAACCCATTTTCAAGCGCGGCCGAGTAGATGAACGCCTTGAAGCCAGAGCCGGGTTGACGACTTGCCTGGGTCGCCCGATTGAACTTGCTGTGATAAAAATCGTACCCGCCGACCAGTGCGCGTACCGCGCCGTCGTCTGGCGTCAAAGCGATCAGCGCTGCCGCGGCACGCGGAACCTGTGCCAGCTGCCAGATCGTCTGGTCGGTTTCATCGACCAGGCTTTTCAGACGGATCAGGTCGCCTACCTGCACGATGTCTGCTGCCTGCTTGGGCGTCGGGCCGCGGCGGTCGGCGGAGATGTAGGGTCTGGCCCATTTCATCTGTGCCCAGGTGACATCCACACTGAGGTCATCGCCGAGGTAGGCCGTAAATGTCTTATCGTCGACCGCGGTAACCAGCGCAGGCTTGAGCTCGCCAACGGTTGGTCGGTCGGCCAGTATGGCGTCAAGGGCTGCCTGTTCCTTCGGCAGTTCTGCGAGTTGTTCTTCGGCACCAAAATAGCCGTGGCGTTGCGTATACGCATCCAGCGCATTACGCACGCCAAGATTCGCCGCAGCCTGCTCTTTTCCGCGCACCGTCGTACGCACCACGTAACCACCTGTGTAAGCCTCTTGGCCAAATCGCTCAACCATCTCAGCGCGCACCATCTCGGCGACATAGGGCGCCTCGACGGCGATCGCCGGCGAGTAGCGGCTCGCGGTTATCGGCTGTGCGACCGCCGCATCGTATTCGCGCTGGTCGATGTAACCCAGCCCAAGCATGCGCCCCAGGACATAGTCACGACGTTCGACCGCGCGCGGCGGGTTGGCCAACGGGTTGAAGCGTGACGGCGCTTTGGGCAGGCCAGCGATCATCGCAGTCTGCGCCAGGTCCAGTTCGTCAACGGTTTTCCCGTAATAGACTTGTGCCGCTGCGCCGACGCCATAGGCACGATGACCGAGATAGATCTTGTTGAGGTATAGCGCGAGGATTTCAGGCTTGCTCAGATCATCTTCGATGCGCAGGGCGAGAAAGATCTCGCTGAGCTTCCTGGTGTAGGTCTTCTGCCGAGTGAGGTAAAAGTTGCGGGCGACCTGCATGGTGATGGTACTGCCGCCCTGCTTCTTTTCACCGGTTAACGCGAGCTGAATCCCGGCGCGCAACAAGCCGCGGTAATCGACGCCGGGATGTTCGAAAAAGCTATCGTCCTCAGCGGCCAGAAATGCCTGGATCATCTGTTCAGGAAGCTCTTCATAGGCCAATGGATTGCGTCGTTGCTCGCCGAATTCGGCAATCAGTTCGCCTTCGTGGCTGACGACTTTCAACGGAACCTGAAAGCGTACGTCGCGAAGGTTCTCGATGTCCGGGAGGCTCGGCGCCAGATAGTAGTACGCCGCACCGACGGCGATTGCCGCTACCAGGGTGCCGGCAAGCGCCAGAAACATTCCGTACTTAAACAATTTGGCGAAGATGTTCATGCGCTGGATCACAAATTACAGAGTTTGCTTGGCGTGCCGATAAATGGTCGCAGACGGGCCGCTATACTAGCCTGAAAGTGCGAAACAATGCCGCGAGTTGTTACTGAATCAAGCTAAACCCAAAAGCCGGATGCGCGCCGTGAGACGGCAGGTCTAAAGCGCGGTGGGCGCGGACAGCCAATCGAGTAAAAATGTCCCGAGCTGTCATCACGATATAAATGTTTCGCAAAAAACTCACAGAAGGTTTTATACTTAAACGTGAAAATTAAAGGGAATACTGCGACTGCCGTTATAGTGCCTGACACCGTGCAGTCGTCTTACTGCGCGGGAACGCTCACAGAAAAGGAAGCTGGAAACTAAATCACCATGGGTCTGTTCTCCCAGAAGAAGTCGCCGCTACTCGGACTGGACATCAGTTCAACAGCGGTCAAGCTGCTCGAACTGAGTCAGCAAAGTGGTCGTGGCGGTGTCCGCTACCGGGTCGAGAGCTACGCTGTCGAGCCGCTGCCCTCCACCGCGGTGGTCGAGAAAAACATCGCCGACGTCGATGCGGTAGGCAAAGCCGTTCGCAGTGTCGTCAAGAAGGCCGGATCGCGCAACAGGCGCGCCGCCGTGGCGGTGTCGGGATCGGCGGTAATCACCAAGCTGATTTCCATGCCGGCGTCTCTGTCTGATGCGGAGATGGAGAGCCAGATCCAGCTCGAAGCGGATCAATACATCCCCTACCCGCTTGAAGAAGTGAATATCGACTTCGAGGTCCAGGGTACATCAGAGAAGAACCCTGAGCTGGTCGATGTCCTGTTGGCGGCATCGCGCAGCGAAAACGTCGATGACCGCGTCGCCGCGCTCGAACTCGCCGGGCTGACTTGCGAGGTCGTCGATGTCGAGGCCTACGCGATGGAGACGGCCTGTTCTCAGCTTGTCGACCAGTGGCCCAACGCGGGTGATGGCCAGACGGTGGCGGTCGCCGATATCGGCGCGACCACGACCACCCTGAACGTGATGCATAACAACCGCATCATCTACACCCGTGAGCAAAACTTCGGTGGACGGCAGCTTACCGAAGAGATTCAACGGCGCTATGGGCTCTCGGTCGAGGAAGCCGGCATGGCGAAACGCCAGGGCGGGCTACCCGACAATTACGTGCCCGAGGTCCTCGAGCCGTTTAAAGAGGCGATGGCGCAGCAGGTCAATCGATCGATTCAGTTTTTTTACTCCGCCAGCGCTTTCAACAGTGTCGATCTGGTCGTTCTGGCCGGTGGTAGCTCCTCGGTCGCCGGTGTTGACGACCTGATCCAGGAACGCCTCGGCGTTGAAACCATGATCGCCAACCCGTTCGCCAACATGGCGGTGGCGTCGCGCGTCAAACCGCAAGTCCTTAGCAATGATGCGCCGGCGCTAATGATTGCCTGTGGCCTGGCCCTGAGGAGTTTCGTCTGACATGGCCCGCATAAACCTTCTTCCATGGCGCGAAAAGCTGCGCAAGCAGCGGCAGCGTGATTTTGGCCTGGTTGCGCTGGTGGCGGTGTTGCTGACCGCGCTCGGTATGGGTTATTGGCACTGGTATAACCAGAGTCTGATCGACCATCAGAATGACCGTAACCGCTTCCTCGAGAACGAGATTGCCCGGGTCGACAAAGAGATTCTGGAAATCCGCGATCTCGAACGTACCCGCGAGAAATTGATCTCCCGCATGAAGGTCATCGAAGACCTCCAGGTAAGTCGGCCGCAGATCGTTCATCTGTTTGACGAGCTGGTTACGGTACTGCCCGATGGCGCTTTCCTGACCCAAGCGACCCAGGCCGGCAAAAATCTGGTCCTGCAGGGTCGAGCACAGTCAAACGCGCGGGTATCGACGTTCATGCGGAACGTCGACAGCAGTCCGTGGCTGAATCAGCCGAAGCTCGGCATCATCGAAAACAAGGACGCCGATCGGCAGAGCGCTGCGGGTAGTACGTTCCGGCTCAACCTCCAGCAGGTCGTGCCGAAGAAGGAGTCCGATCAATGAACATGCAGGAGTTGAACGAACTCGATCTGAGCAACATCGGTGACTGGCCGGCGGTTGTGAAAGCCCTCCTGATTCTGATCTTGTGTGGTGCGGTGGGCGCCGGATGGTACTTCATGTACACCGAGGACCAGTACAAGCAGCTCGAGCGTGTCGAAAAGGTCGAGCAGGACCTTCGCCAGGACTTCGAGATCAAACAGGCCAAAGCCGCGAATCTTGAGGCCTATCGGGCCCAACTGGCAGAGATGCAGGAGTCTTTCGGCTCGATGCTGCGACAGTTGCCGAATAAGACCGAAGTGGCCGACTTGCTCGTCGACGTCTCGCAGACCGGTCTCGCCGCGGGTTTGGAGTTTGAGTTGTTCGAGCCACAGGGCGAGGTTCCAAAGGACTTTTACGCCGAGTTACCGATCAAGATCCGCGTTATCGGTGACTACCATGAGTTTGGCGAATTCGTCAGTGGCCTGGCGGCGTTGCCGCGGATCGTGACGGTTCACAATGTGAAGATCGCCCCACGCAAAGGCGAGTCAGCCGGGCTTCAGCTTGAGGCGACGGCGAAGACTTACCGGTATCTCGACGAGGCAGGTGGTTGACGGTGAAGAGGCTTCTGCTAGCGCTGTTGCCGGTATTGATAGCCGGCTGTGCAAACAAAGACATGGGCGATCTGCAAGACTTCGTGGCTGAGGTGAAGGCGCGTCCACCCTCCGGTATCGAGCCGATCCCCGAGGTAAAACAGGTCGTCGGTTTTGTCTACACGGCGAAGAATCGACGTGATCCCTTCACGCCGCAAGTGGCTGAAGATACGGCAACGGAAACCGTGCTGGACAACGGCATTCGCCCTGACCCGAATCGCCGTAAAGAAGAGCTCGAGAGCTACACCCTCGACTCACTGCGGATGGTTGGGACACTTGAACAAGAGGATCAGACCTGGGGTCTGGTCAAGACCACCGATGGCACCATCCATCGCGTGGCCGCTGGCAACTACATGGGCCAAAATGATGGCCGCATCACGCGCATCAGTGAAGAAAAGATTGAGCTGATTGAACTCGTTCCGACTGGGTCCGGCTTCCTTGAGAAGGAAGTGGCGGTCGCACTCGGCGAGCAATAGGAGAAGGCACGATGTTTACGAAGGTTGGAACACGCGACAGGGCACTAGTCGGCATAGCAGTGCTATGGGCCTTCCTGATTTCCGATGTCTTGGCAAACCAGCTTCAAGACATCAGTTTCTCCGCATTGCCGGGTAACCGAGTTGAGATCGTGCTGACCACCAGTGCGCCGGTCGGCGAACCCGTTAGTTTCACGACCGACAACCCGGCGCGGATCGCGATCGACCTTGCTGGAACCACCAGCGCGTTGGCGCAAAAAGTTACCCCAGTCGCGATCGGTATGGCCCGCAGCGTGACGGCGATTGAGGCGGGTGGGCGCACGCGCGTCGTGGTCAACCTGTTGGAGCAGGTCCCGCACGAAATTTCGACCAATGGTAATCAGATCGTCATTGGTATCGGCGCGGGTAGCGGCGCTGGAACCATGTCAGCGGATGTCACGCCGACGGCGGTGGTTGCGCAGTCGCGTAGTATCCCGGCAGTGCAAGGGCAGGCGCTGAGCAATATCGACTTCCGGCGCGGCCCACAAGGTGAAGGTCGGATAGAAATCGATTTGTCCGACCCGTCGATCGTCGTCGACATGCGGCAGCAGGGTAACCAGGTCGTGCTCGATTTTGTTGACACGCAGTTGCCGGCGCAGCTGGCGCGCGTCCTCGATGTGATGGATTTCTCGACGCCGGTGCAGCAGATCGAAACCCGCCCAGACGGTCGCAATGTTCGCATGACCATCTCGACGGTCGGTGAGTTTGAGCACCTGGCTTACCAGGCAAACAACATGTACACGGTCGAGTTCCGTGCGCTGACCAAACAGGAAAAAGAGGCACAGCGTCGTGCCCTGCAGGTCTACGAGGGTGATCGCTTATCGCTCAACTTCCAGGATATCGAGGTCCGTGCGGTACTCCAGTTGCTGGCCGACTTTACCGGCCTCAACATGGTCGTCAGCGACACCGTGTCCGGCCGCATAACGCTGCGTCTGAAAAACGTCCCCTGGGACCAGGCGATGGACATCATCCTGAAGACCAAGGGGCTGTCGATGCGGCGTAACGACAACGTCGTGTTGGTCGCGCCGACTGAAGAGATCGCCGCGCGTGAAAAGTTGGAACTGGAATCTCAGCAGCAGATTGAAGAGCTGGCACCGCTGCGCTCTGAACTGGTCCAGATCAACTATGCGAAGGCTGCTGACCTTGCAGCGCTGCTGAAGTCGGCCGAAAACAAGCTGATCTCCGAGCGCGGCAGTGTCTCGATAGACGAACGTACCAACACCCTGCTGGTTCAGGATACGGCCGCCAAGCTCACGGAAATTCGCGCGTTGGTTGGCGAGCTTGATATCCCGGTTCGCCAGGTGCTGATTGAGTCACGGATCGTTATCGCGAACAACGATTTCGCCAAGGATCTCGGCGTCAAATTCGGACTCTCCGGAACGGCCGAGCGCGACGGCGATGTGTTCGTCGGTGGTGGTGGCCTCGCTGGCGATCTGGATGCCTCAGGTGTCGCCGGGCCCTTTATCAGCACCGGTGGTGACAACGAAAATCTCCTGGTCAACCTCCCGCAGACATTGTCCGCGGGCCGTGGTGGCGCCGTTAACTTCGTCCTCGGCAAGGTCGGTACCTACCTGATGCGCCTCGAGTTGAGTGCCATGCAACAGGAAGGCAAGGGTGAGATCGTATCCAGCCCGCGGGTGATCACGTCTGACCAGAACGAGGCAACGATCAAACAGGGCGTGCAGATTCCCTACCAGGAGGCGAGTTCCAGTGGTGCGACCTCGGTATCGTTCAAAGATGCGGTGCTGGAGTTGACAGTAACGCCAGCGATAACGCCTGACGATCGCGTGATCATGGATCTGACGGTGAAAAAGGACAATCCTGACTTCAGTCGCGCGGTGCTCGGCGTGCCGCCCATCGATACACGCGAACTGAACACCACGGTGTTGGTCGATAACGGCGAGACGGTGGTGCTCGGCGGTGTATTCGAGCGCAACAAGACCAACACGACGGAGAGGGTCCCCTTCTTTGGCGATCTGCCCTACGTCGGCTTTGCGTTCAGACAACAGCAAACGCAGGATGAGAACAGCGAGTTGCTGATCTTTGTGACGCCGAAGATCTTGAAGGATACGCTGACGCTGCGCTAATCCCGCCGTCGAAACCGACTTTGGCCGACCTGCGGCCGCCTGCAGCCCCGCCGAGTTCGCTTGGCGGGGCTTTGTTGTTCACTCAATGGTAGCCGGGATGTGCCCGGCGCCCTGTTTTCTGCTCGGTCCTGCTAATATGCGCCGCCATGGCTAAACCAAACCGCATCTTTCTGGTCGGCCCAATGGGGGCTGGCAAAACCACAATCGGCAAACACCTGGCGCAGTCGTTGGGTATGACGTTCAACGACTCTGATCAAGAGATTCAGCGTCGAACCGGTGTCGATATCCCGACGATATTCGAATACGAAGGCGAAGAGGGCTTTCGCCAGCGCGAGGCCCAGGCCATCGAAGATCTCACCCAACTGGACAACCAGGTATTGGCGACGGGGGGTGGCGCGGTCGTTCGTCCGGAGAACCGCCAGCATCTGTCGGCGCGCGGGATCGTGTTCTTCCTCGCCTGCTCGCCGAAGCAGCAATACGAGCGGACCTATCGCGACCGCAATCGGCCGCTGCTGCAAAATGAAGATCCGCTCGGCAGGTTGACCGATCTGATGGTCGAGCGCGAGCCGCTGTACAAGGAAACGGCCGATTACACCGTGAGCACCGAAGGCCGCAGTGCCTCGGCCGTCTCCAACGAGATCCTCAATCTGCTGCATGGCTGACCCCGGGGCGGGGTTCGGGTATAAACTCCGATCGCATCACCGTCCGCATATTGGTCTCATGAACCCGGCACAGCGAACGCTAAAAGTTGATCTTGGTGATCGAGCCTACCCGATCTTCATCGGCCCCGACCTGTTGGGCGCCGCCGATTGCTATCGGCCGCACCTGGTTGGCAGCCAGGTCATGGTGGTAAGTAATGACACAATAGCGCCGCTGTATCTTTCCACCCTGGAACGCGCGCTCGATGGCTATCGCGTTGAGCGCGTTATCTTGCCCGACGGTGAGCAGTACAAGACGCTCGAGGTGCTCAATCGCATTTACACGGCGTTGTTGGAAGCGCGTTTCGACCGCCGCTGCACGTTGGTCGCGCTCGGCGGCGGCGTGGTTGGAGACATGACCGGCTATGCCGCTGCGAGTTACCAGCGCGGCGTCAATTTCATCCAGGTGCCCACGACATTGCTTTCCCAGGTAGATTCGTCGGTGGGCGGCAAGACCGGCGTCAACCACCCGCTCGGCAAGAACATGATCGGCGCCTTTCATCAGCCGCAGTGTGTGATCGCCGATACCGGTTCCCTGAGCACACTGCCCGATCGTGAGTTGTCCGCCGGTCTGGCCGAGGTCATCAAGTACGGTCTGATCAACGACCCTGACTTTTTCGCCTGGCTCGAGCAAAACATGCCGGCTCTGGTTGCCCGGTCGCCTGCCGCCCTGGCCTATGCGATCGAACGCTCGTGTGCAGACAAGGCGGCTATCGTCGCCGCAGATGAGCGAGAGGCCGGTCAGCGTGCCCTGTTGAACCTCGGGCATACGTTCGGTCATGCGATTGAGACAGGCATGGGCTACGGAAATTGGCTGCACGGCGAAGCCGTGGGTGCCGGCATGTGCATGGCTGCGCGGATGTCGATGCAGTTGGGTTGGTTGGATGCGTCGTCGTACACCCGGATCGAGCGGCTGATCGAGGCGGCTGGTCTACCCAATCGTCCGCCGGATGCGGTGTCTGCCGACCAATTCCTGCAACTCATGGCCGTCGACAAGAAAGTGCTCGATGGGCAACTGCGCCTGGTGCTGCTCCGCGATATCGGTCAAGCGGTGATCAGTGCCGAGTTCGATCCAGCCACTTTGCGGCAGACGCTCGATGCTGCCTGAACCGCCTGCAGGCGACGATTATTTCGACACGCCGGCGCGCGCCGAGCGCCTCCAGCTGGTGTTGCATCTGCTGCGTAACGCCGACCGCCCGGTGTATCTGCGGGGCCCGGCAGGCGCCGGGAAGACCACTTTTGCCGGTCGTTTGCGCACGGCCCTTGGCGAAGAAGCAACCGTGGCTTGGGTCGATTTCGCCGAACCGGTGAAACTGATCGCGGAGCTCATCCGCCAGCTGGGCCTGCCTCCGGAGGCCGCCGATGACTGGCCTGAAGGGCTGATGGCTAAGCAGCGTGATCGCCAGCTCGTCGTGGTCGCCGATGCGATCGATCAGGCAGACGCGCAAACGCGCGACGGGCTCAAGGCGCTGGGCGATGGCGGCGTTAGGCTGCTGTTGCTAGGTCGCGGTGGCGGCACAGACGATTGGGATGTGCAGTTTGTCGATCTGCCGCCGTTTGAGCCTGACGAGACGGGTGAGTTTCTTCGTCGAGGGGCCGGTGCGGCGGCCGCCCGCATCACCGACGATCTTGTCGCGGCCAGTCACATTGCGGCCGGCGGGCTGCCTGGCGGATTGTTGGACGTTTTGCACGGCTTGCCTGAGCAAATGCCACCACCGACAGCTCCGGTGCGGCCGGTCGTGGGTGAGGAAGCTTCGATGGGAAAGAAATGGTCGGCCCCCAAGGCGCCAAACGCGGAAACTGTCATGCGCCGTAAAAGCGGCAGGCTATGGCCATGGCTGGGTGCAGCGGCGTTGGGTCTGTTATTTTTGGCTGTGTTGGTCTTCCAGGACCCAATCAATGCCGTGTTGACCCCGCCTGAGACAGTGTCTGGTGTCGATCAGCAGGCAGTCGAACCCGATTCACTGCGGCCGGCCGAGCGAACAGCCCTGCCACTACCAACACCTGAACCGTCGATAGCGCCTTCCGCGCCCGAGCTTGATCAAACTGCGCCGGCCGATGACGAGCTGGTCGAAGCGCCGTCGCAGGGTCAGCCGGTCGAGATCGAGGTTGGGGACAGGGTCGAGCCGCGGCCGGCAGTCGACCTGGCGGCCGGCGGGGCCGCTGAGGTGCCGGCGACCGCCCTGCCGCAATTGAGCAAGCCGGCGGCGGATCCGGTCCAGACAGCGGGCTTGGCGTCGCGCGCGGCCGATGGCGAGCCATCCGCAATCGCAGCAGACGACGCCAATCAGCAACGACCGAAAGCCGTTGAGCCGATTGCCGATCCGCTCGATGTGGTGCTGGAAGATGCATTGAGCGCCGCCGTCTCCCAACAGCCTGAGGATGCCGCCCGCCAACCGGGTGCCGCCCGCCAACCGGATGCCGCACCACCGAGGATCGGCCCAGCTGAGGCGGGCGCGTCGCCGCCAAGCGAAAGCGCGACAGAAACCGTAGAAATACAACCGGATTCCGCAACCACGACAGCTGCCGCAGACGGCGAAGCGCAGCGGCCGCCTGCGGTTGCGGAGGCAGGCCCCGCACCGGTTGAGGATCGCTCGGTCGTGGCGTCGGTGAAACCCCGGCAGTCTGCCGCTGCGTCCGCGAGCGGTTGGTTGAATAGCCGCGACGCCGACCGCTACACGCTCCAGCTGGTTGGCGCGACGGATCGGGCGTCAATCGAAAAATTCGTTACAATTCACAGCATTTCGCCGCCATTCGCGATTTTTGAACGCCAATTGAACGGGCGTCCCTGGTATTCCTTGATCGCCGGGGACTACCCGGATCGCGCGGCGGCGGTGGCCGCCCGCGAACGCCTGCCGGCCGCGCTGAAAGACGCCGGCATCTGGCCGAGGACCTTCGCGTCGGTGCAGGCGTCGCGCTGACGGCGTACTGCGAGTTCACCGTTCTCGGTTCGGATGCCCCGGTGCCGCGCTGAGCCCAAGACACGGTGAGCGCCGGAGGGAGTGGTCGGTATATTCGACTTCCATTATCCTATGCGGTCCGGTCGAGGCTTCAGACCGGCCTGACGCTCGTGCCATGGCATGACACGTGCAGAGTTGGATGTGGTGTTTCGTCACCGCGTCCGGTAATCGGTGCGCAAGCCCCACCGGTTGCGCAAACCCTTGTTGGTTTTCGGGCGTGCCCAGGCGCGCCACTTGGTATGTGCCAGGGCAAGGTCCCGGCGCTTGCAACAGCTTAATTACAGAGGTACGCGATGACTCATAATGCACTGCCGTCGAAACAGGGGCTGTACGACCCGGCGCACGAGCATGATGCCTGCGGTGTCGGATTTGTTGCGCACATCAAGGGTAAGCAGAGCCACACCATCGTGCGTCAGGGCCTCACCATCCTGGAGCGCTTGCACCATCGTGGTGCGGTAGGTGCCGACCCGCTGGCGGGTGACGGCGCCGGGTTATTGCTGCAGATCCCGGACACGCTGTTCCGCGCGATGGTCGATTTTGAGTTGCCCAGCGTCGGCGAATATGCGGTCGGCATGCTGTTCCTGCCGCGTGATGACGCGGCGCGGGCGCAGGCCGAGCAAACCGTCGAGACATTGATCTCGGCTGAGGGTCAGCGCCTGCTCGGCTGGCGTGATGTGCCGGTGAACAACGCCGGCCTGGGCCATAGCGTGCTGCCAACCGAACCCGTTATCCGCCAGGTGTTCGTCGCCTGCGCGGCGGAATGTGAGGATCAGCAGGCGTTCGAACGCAAACTGTTTGTGATCCGCAAGCAGATCGAAAACCAGATTCGCGGGATGGCGCTGAAAGGCAAAGAGGCCTTCTATTTCACGTCGTTCTCGTCACGCACGATCGTCTACAAAGGGATGCTGCTGGCCGGTCAGGTCGGCGAGTACTACCAGGACCTGAATGACGACCGCATGGTGTCGGCACTCGCGCTGGTCCACCAGCGGTTCTCGACCAATACCTTCCCGACCTGGGACCTGGCGCATCCGTTCCGGATGATCGCGCACAACGGCGAGATCAACACGCTGCGCGGCAACGTCAACTGGATGGCCGCACGGCGTGAATCCATGGCGTCGGACATCCTCGGTGACGATCTCGATAAGATCTGGCCGTTGATTCCCGAGGGGCAATCCGACTCGGCCTGTTTCGACAACGCGCTCGAACTGCTGGTCGCCGGCGGCTATTCGCTGTCGCATGCGATGATGATGCTGATCCCGGAGGCCTGGTCCGGCAATCCGCTGATGGACAAGGACCGTCGGGCCTTCTACGAATACCACGCGGCGTTGATGGAGCCGTGGGATGGCCCTGCCGCCGTCGCTTTCACCGACGGACGACAGATCGGTGCGACGCTGGATCGAAATGGTCTGCGCCCGGCCCGCTACCTGGTCACCGATGATGACCTCGTCGTGATGGGTTCGGAGATGGGCGTGCTGCAGATCCCGGAAGACAAAATCATCAAGAAGTGGCGCCTGCAGCCGGGCAAGATGTTCCTGATCGACATGGAGCAGGGCCGCATCATCGATGACGCCGAACTGAAGGCATCGCTGTCGCAGGCCAAGCCCTACCAGGAGTGGCTCAACAACACTCAGATTCACCTCCAGGATCTGCCGCCGGTAGTCGGCGCGATGTCGCCCGACCCGGATACGCTGCTCGATCGTCAGCAGGCCTTCGGTTACACCCAGGAAGACATCAAGTTCCTGCTCACGCCGATGGTGCTGACCGGCCAGGAGGCGATCGGCTCGATGGGCGCGGATAACCCGCCGGCCGTGTTGTCGAGTCGCCCCAAGCACCTGTCGAACTACTTCAAGCAGCTTTTCGCGCAGGTCACCAATCCGCCGATCGACCCGATCCGCGAAGAGATCGTGATGTCGCTGGTCTCACTGATCGGGCCGCGTCCGAACCTGCTGGGTCTGCACAGCGGCGGCGAGAACCAGCGCCTCGAGGTGCACCAGCCGGTGCTGACCAACGAAGACCTCGAGCGCATCCGCAACATCGAAGACAACTGCGCCGGTTTCCGCACCCGCACCCTGCGTATCACCTACCCGGCCGCCGAAGGCGAGGCCGGCATGGCCGCTGCACTGCAGGCGTTGTGTGAAACGGCCGAGCAGGCGGTGCGCGACGACTACAACATCCTGATCCTCTCCGACCGGCCGATCGACGCGGACAATATCGCGATCCCGGCACTGCTGGCGACGTCGGCCGTGCATCACCACCTGATCCGTCATGGACTGCGTACCGATTCCGGTCTGGTGGTCGAGACCGGCGCGGCGCTCGAGGTGCATCACTTCGCGACGCTGGCCGGCTTTGGTGCGGAGGCGATCAACCCGTATCTCGCGTTCGATACGATCCAGGCGATTGTGCCGACGCTCGATGATGCGCCGGATATCGAAGAGGCCCGTCAGCGCTATGTGAAAGCGGTCGGCAAGGGCCTGTTCAAGGTCATGTCGAAGATGGGTATCTCGACCTATCAGTCGTACTGCGGCGCGCAGATCTTCGATGCTATCGGACTATCAACCCAGTTCGTCGAGGCCTTCTTCGCCGGAACCTCGACCACGATCGAGGGGATCGGCCTGCCCGAAGTGGCGGCCGAGGCCGTGCGTTGGCACAACGATGCGTTCGGCAACAAGCTGATCTACCGCCGGCACCTCGATGTCGGCGGCGACTACGCCTATCGGCTGCGTGGTGAGGGCCATATCTGGACGCCATACACGGTCGCCAAGCTGCAGCATGCGGTGCGCGGCGGAGATTCGGGCACCTTTGCCGAGTTCTCCACGTTGATCAACGAGCAGAATGAACAGCTGCTCACGCTGCGCGGCCTGTTCGAGTTCAAGTTCGCCGATGAGCCGCTGCCAATCGACGAGGTCGAGCCGGCAAAGGAGATCGTCAAACGCTTCGCGACCGGTGCGATGTCGTTCGGCTCCATCTCTCACGAGGCACACTCGACACTCGCCAGGGCGATGAACAGCATCGGCGGCAAATCCAACACCGGCGAAGGTGGCGAAGAGCCTGCGCGCTTCAATCCGCTACCCGATGGGTCGCCAAACCCAGAGCGGTCGGCGATTAAGCAGGTCGCGTCCGGGCGGTTTGGCGTGACCACCGAGTACCTGGTCAACGCCGACGACATCCAGATCAAGATGGCACAGGGCGCCAAGCCGGGCGAAGGTGGGCAGCTGCCCGGCCACAAGGTCAACCAGCAGATTGCCCGCGTGCGGCACTCGACCCCCGGGGTCGGCCTGATCTCACCGCCGCCGCATCACGATATCTACTCGATCGAAGACCTGGCGCAGCTGATTCACGACCTCAAGAACGTCAACCCAAGGGCGCGCATCTCGGTCAAGCTGGTCTCTGAGGTCGGTGTCGGCACGGTGGCCGCGGGTGTCTCCAAGGCCCACGCCGACCACGTGACGATCGCCGGCTACGATGGCGGCACCGGCGCGTCGCCGCTGACCTCGATCAAGCACGCCGGTTCTCCCTGGGAAATCGGCCTTGCCGAGACCCATCAGACGTTGGTGTTGAACCGTTTGCGCTCGCGCATCGCGGTGCAGGCGGATGGCGGCATGCGCACCGGTCGTGACGTGGTGGTTGCGGCACTGCTCGGTGCCGACGAGCTGGGCTTCTCGACCGCGCCGTTGATTGCCGAAGGCTGCATCATGATGCGTAAGTGTCATCTCAACACCTGTCCGGTCGGCGTGGCAACGCAGGACCCCGAGCTGCGCAAGCGCTTCACCGGCAAGCCGGAACACGTCGTCAACTACTTCTTCTTCGTTGCCGAAGAGGTCCGCCAGTTGATGGCGAAGCTCGGTTTTCGCACCTTCAACGAGATGGTCGGTCAGATGGATCGACTCGATATGCGCAAGGCGATCGAACACTGGAAGGCGCGAGGCCTCGATTACAGCCGCCTGTTGACCAAGCCCGCGGTGGTCGAGGGCGACACCGTCTACTGGTCGCAGGGGCAGGATCACGGCATCGACAAGGCGCTCGACAACCGGCTGATCGAACTGGCCAAACCGGCGCTGGAGTCCGGTAAGAAAGTCGAGATCGACATCGATATCCAAAACGTCAACCGCACCTTTGGGACATTGCTGTCCGGGCGGATCGCCGAAAAATACGGCTTTGAAGGTCTGCCCGATGACACCATCAAGATCAACGCGAAGGGCACGGCCGGGCAGTCGTTCGGTGCCTGGGTCGCCAACGGCGTCACGATCGAGCTGGCCGGCGAAGGCAATGACTATGTCGGCAAGGGTCTGTCCGGCGGCAAGCTGATTATCTACCCGCCGGCCGAGTGCAAGATCGAACGCGCCGAAGACAACATCATCGTCGGCAACACCGTGCTGTACGGCGCGGTCAAAGGTGAGTGCTACTTCCGCGGCGTGGCAGGCGAGCGCTTCGCGGTGCGGAATTCCGGTGCCCAGGCCGTGGTCGAAGGCGTCGGTGACCACGGTTGCGAATACATGACCGGCGGCATCGTCGTCGTGCTGGGCCCGACCGGCCGCAACTTCGCCGCCGGTATGTCTGGCGGTATTGCGTATGTCTTCGACGAGGACGACACCTTCGAGCAACGTTGCAACCTGGCGATGGTCGAACTCGAACCGGTCAAGGCCGAGGACGACGCGCTCGAGCAACTCGCGCACCAGGGTGGTGACCTCGAGGCGCATGGTCGGGTCGATGTGTCGCATGACATGACGCGCTTCGATGCGATCCGCCTGCGCGACCTGGTCGAGCGTCACCTGGCCCATACGGACTCGGCCGTCGCCAGACGCCTGCTCGACGATTGGGACAACGCGCTGACCAAGTTCAAGAAGGTCATGCCGGTAGACTACCGTCGCGCGCTGATAGAGATGCAGTCCGCGGTCGAGAAAGCCAAGACCGCCGCGTAGCAAGACGGCCGACAACCAAGGTAGCCGGGGGCAATGCCCCCGGTTTTTATCGATAGCAAAGAGATTCACGCAGATGGGTAAACCAACAGGTTTCAAAGAAATCGAACGTCAAGACCGAACCTACGCACCGGTGGCCGATCGACTGACTCATTACAACGAGTTCTCCATCGGTCTGCCTGAAGAGGAAGTCAGCCGTCAGGGCGCACGGTGCATGGATTGTGGCATCCCTTTTTGCCACCAAGGTTGTCCAGTCGATAACTTGATCCCGGACTGGAACGATCTGGTTTACCAGGGTGACTGGCAGGCCGCGATCGACACGCTGCACTCGACCAATAACTTCCCCGAGTTTACCGGCCGCATCTGCCCTGCCCCCTGTGAAGCGTCATGCACGCTGAACATCGACGACGCGCCGGTCACGATAAAAAATATCGAGCTGTCGATTGTCGAAAAGGCCTGGGAAGAGGGCTGGGTCCAGCCGCAAATCCCGGCGCACAAAACCGGTAAACGTGTTGCGATCGTCGGCTCCGGTCCGGCCGGTTTGGCCGCGGCTCAGCAGCTCGCTCGCGCCGGTCATGCGGTGTCGGTGTTCGAGAAGCAAGACGGCGTCGGGGGCTTGTTGCGCTATGGCATCCCCGATTTCAAGCTGGCCAAGCAGGTCATCAAGCGCCGGATGGGCCAGATGAAGGCCGAGGGTGTGAAATTCCACATCAACACGCACGTTGGCAGCGAGGGTTTCCCGACCAAGCGCCTGATGGACGAATTCGATGCGGTCGTCCTGGCGGGTGGTTCAGAGAAGCCGCGTGACCTGCCGATCCCTGGCCGCGAACTCGACGGTGTGCACTTCGCGATGGACTTTCTGCGCGCCAACAGCAAGCGCGTGCAGGGCGTACCGGGTGCCGAAGACGGCGTGATCAGCGCGTCGGGCAAAAACGTCGTCGTGATCGGCGGAGGTGATACCGGTTCGGACTGTATCGGCACATCCAACCGCCACGGTGCCGCAACGGTCACCCAGATAGAGATCCTCGACAAGCCGCCCGAGAAGGAAGACAAGGGTCTGACCTGGCCGAACTGGCCCAACAAACTGCGCACGTCGAGTTCTCAGGAAGAGGGTTGCGAGCGCCTGTGGAACGTCGTCACCAAGGAATTTTTGGGTGATGAAGACGGCAAACTTCGCGCGCTCAAGTGTGCCCTGGTGCGCTGGGACAAGGATGCCGACGGTCGTTGGCAGATGTCGGAGGTCGCGGATTCCGAGTTCGAGATCAAGGCCGAGTTGGTCGCCCTGGCGATGGGCTTCGTGCACCCGGTGCATGAAGGCATGCTGACGGAACTGGCTGTCGCGCTCGATGGCCGTGGCAATGTACAGGGCACGACGGATGGCGCTGCTGCCTACAAGACCTCGATCGATGGCGTGTTCAGTGCGGGTGATATGCGTCGCGGACAGTCATTGGTGGTATGGGCTATTCGCGAAGGACGCCAGTGCGCCCGCGCGGTCGACGAGTATCTAATGGGGATGACCACCCTGCCCCGTTGATTCTTGCAACCGGCACCCGCGTGGCCGACCGGCCGGCCAGCGGCGCAGTCGTTGCCGCTGGCGTGCTTCCGGTCGCGCGATAGGTGTTACCCTCCCCCGCTGAACTGCGTGCCGTGGGCTTATTTGGGCGCGTACACACTGTCACCCATCACGGACCGTCATGACCGAACTCAAAAACGATCGATTCCTGCGCGCCCTGCTCCGCCAACCCGTCGATGTCACGCCCGTCTGGATGATGCGCCAGGCCGGTCGTTACCTGCCCGAATACCGCGCCACGCGCGAAAAGGCCGGCAGCTTCATGGACCTGTGCATGAACCCGGAGTTGGCCTGCGAGGTCACCCTCCAGCCACTGGAACGCTTTCCGCTCGACGCGGCAATATTGTTCTCCGATATTCTGACGATCCCCGACGCGATGGGGCTCGGTCTGTACTTCAGCGAGGGGGAAGGCCCGCGTTTCGAGCGGCCCGTGCGCGACAAGGCGGCGATCGATGCGCTCGGCGTGCCGGACCCGGAAGACAGTCTGCGTTACGTGATGGATGCGGTGCGGACAATCCGTCGTGAGCTCGACGGCCGCGTGCCGCTGATCGGTTTCTCCGGCAGCCCGTGGACGCTGGCGACCTATATGGTCGAGGGTGCCACCACCAAGACCTTCGCCCGTTCCAAGGGCATGCTGTATGACGCACCCGAACTAATGCACGCGCTGCTCGGCAAGCTCGCCGATGCCGTGATTGCATATCTGAATGCACAGATCGCGGCCGGCGCCCAGGCGGTAATGGTGTTCGACACCTGGGGTGGGTCGCTCACGCCGAAAGACTACCAGGCGTTTTCGCTGGCCTACATGCAGCGCATCGTCGATGGGCTGACCCGCGAGGCCGATGGCCGCAAGGTGCCGGTGATCCTGTTTACCAAGGGTGGTGGCCAGTGGCTCGAGCTGATGGCCGAAACCGGCTGCGACGCGCTCGGTCTCGACTGGACGACCGACATCGGCGAGGCCCGTCAGCGCGTCGGCCACAAGGTCGCGCTGCAGGGCAATCTCGACCCGTGCACGCTGTATGCCTCACCTGACGCGATTCGCCAGGCAGTCGGCGGCATTCTGGAAAGCTACGGCCCCGGCACCGGCCATGTGTTCAACCTCGGCCACGGCATCCACCCGGCGATTCCGCCCGAGCATGCCGGTGCGATGATCGAGGCGGTGCACGAGTTGAGCCGGCCGTATCACGCCTGATCCGGTTGTGGGATCAGCCGGCTGCGGTTGACGATGACAGCCGCAGGTGCCTTACCAAGACAAAATCGTAGGGCCGCCTGTGCCGGCCGATCTTCAGTCAGTCGTGGCTCTAAGCAGACAGTTAACGAATGGCTGCGTTTGCCTTCGTCGGCCAAGACCCGGCCCGTGAAGCGTGGAGTTCGAAGGATGACCGGATTGAAAGGCGTCCTGTGATCGCCCTTCTCAAAGCCGATACACCGTTGTCGTCATGATCTTCGCGGTGAGCTTCATCGCTGCACGAATCGGTAACGGCAGGTTGACGCCGCCGTGGTTCATCGCCTTCTCGCCATGCTCGATCTCGTCGGTTTTCATCTGTTCGAGGATTACGCGGGTCTTCGTATCCTCGGGTGCAAGTTGCTCGAGGTGTTCGTCCAGATGTCCTTCCACCTGTTTTTCGGTCTCGGCGACGAAACCCAGGCTCCACCGATCCCCGGCAACCCCGGCCGCCGCGCCGAGCGCGAACGACCCGGCGTACCATATCGGGTTGAGCAGGCTCAGATGGCCGCCCAGTTCTTCGACGCGGTCTTCACACCAGGCGAGGTGGTCATTCTCCTCGGCCGCTGATTGCTCCATGCTTTCGCGCACCAAGGGATCGCGGGCAGTCAGGGCCTGGCCCTGATACAGCCCTTGCGCGCAGACCTCGCCGGTGTGGTTGATGCGCATCAGGCGGGCCGTGTGGTCGCGATCCCTGTCATCCAGCTCGACATCTTCGAGCGCGTCAGCCGGGTTGCGTCGATGGGTCGTTTTCGGGCGGCCGAAAAGGGTGCGTAATGCCTGATCAAAGTTGATCAGCGCGTCGTCTGCGAAAGAATAGGCTCTGTCGTTCATGGTTCCCCGGACCGCGCTGGCGGATGAAAGTTTCGCGAAACAATCGATGACCAAGTCTAACCCGACGCGAATCTCTCGACACCTTGTCGAGGGGCAGGGTCAGCCCGCTCCACGCGCTCAGTTCGCAGGGCCGCGCCGTTGCCGCGCCAGCAGTTCGACCGGGTGCAGCACCTCGGCCCGCTGGCGTCGCTCGGCCAATCCCGCCGCGATGTGCATCGCGCAGCCGACGTTGGTTGTCAGCAGTACGTCAGCGTCGCTGTCGGCAAAGGCATCGAGCAACGGCGCGCGGAGCCGTTCGGCGGCGACCGGGTGTCGCAGCAGATAGTCGCCCGCCGAACCGCAACACTGACCGGCTTCGCCAATGCGATCCACCGTCAGCCCCGGAATCATTTTCAACAAGGTCTCCGCCCAACTGCCGCCCCGATAGACATTTTCGACGCTACACGGCGTGTGTAGCAGAACCCGCTGCTGTCGCGGCTGTAGATCACCGCGGTGAATGCAATCGTGCTCCAACAGAAACTGGCAGATATCGGTATGCGGCGCCGTCAACGAGGGTTCGGCAATTGCGAGGTGTGTGCCGCAACCACTGGCGATGCTGACGACCGCGTCGAGGTGCGTATCAAAAGCTTGCTGATTTCTCACCGCCAGGGTTTGCGCGCGCGATGTGTCACCGGCATGCGCGGCAAGGGCGCCGCAGCAGCCGGCGTCGGCCGGCACAACGACGTCGAATCCGGCATGACGCAACAGCCACAACGCCGCGTTCAGCGCGCTCCCCTGCTGGGCGGCGGTCGCGCAGCCAGCGAAAAGGCCGACCCGGCCCCGGCTCGGCTGTATCAGCGAGGGGTGCGTACCGCTGGCGGGTGGTGCCTCTGCATAGAGTGCCCGGGCCAGGCGATGGGCGCGACCCAACGCGGGGAGCGGGCGAGTCAGCCATGCGGGTGCCAGCCGTGCCAGCAGGGTCGCGGCCCGCAGCAGCTGCGGGTTCTCGACCAGCCGTGCCAGCCGCTGGCGGGGCTGTGCCGTAACCCATTCCGCCCTCGCCTGGTCCATGATCTTGCCGAATTCGACCCCGGATGGGCAGGCCGGCTCGCAGCGACGGCACAACAGGCAACTGTCGAGGTGTCGCTGTAGTTTGACGTCAGTCGGTTCAAGCCGCCCATCGACGAGTGCCTCGATCAGGGCCAGACGTCCTCTTGGGGATTCGTTCTCATTCGTCTCGAGCCGATAGGTCGGGCACTCCGGCAGACACAGCCCGCATTTCACGCAGCGATCGAGTTCTACCTTGAGATCTATTGGGGACTGGCTATCGCGCATCTTTCTATAATGTCCGGAGATTCAGCATTCTGTCCGAGCCGCGTTATGAGCCACTATAAAAACCATGTCTTCTTCTGTATCAACGATCGCGATGACGGCCGTGTGGCATGCAACCAGTGTGGGGCGCAAAAAGCCCGTGACTATATGAAGAAACGCTGCAAAGAACTCGGGCTCTCAGGCCCGGGCAAGGCCAGGATCAATACCGCCGGCTGCCTCGATCGCTGCGAGCTCGGGCCGGTGATCGTGATCTACCCCGACGAAACCTGGTACACCTACGTCGATCATGACGACCTGGACGAGATCATCGATCGACACCTGGTAAAAGGTGAAATCGTCGATCGGTTGCTCGTGGAACCGGTCCCCAGTGCGTAACCCGGAAACGGCTTGACAGCTATCCCGGTATATTAGATCATTCGTACATGCTGATTCAGATGAGTCAGTTCTCCTCCATCCTCCTTTGGTGGTAATTTCTAAGCGCGACATCCCCCGTCGCGCTTTTTTTTGTCTGCCGTTTTCGATCCCGGACCAAAGCCTTGCGTTGACGCCCTGCTATGGCTACAATTCGCGCCCTTTCGTAAATCAAACGCAACACACAGTGTGGAGCAGCAACGCATGAGCACCACGGTAAGCGCCAAGCCGGCCGAAATTCGTCGTGACTGGTACCTCGTCGATGCCGACGGCAAGACCCTCGGTCGTCTGGCCTCCGAGATCGCGAGCCGCCTGAAAGGCAAGCATAAGCCGATCTTCACCCCGCACATCGATACCGGCGACTATATCGTCGTGGTCAACGCCGAGAAAATCGCCGTGACCGGTAACAAGCTTAAAGACAAGATGTATCACCACCACACGGGTTACATCGGACACTTGAAGTCGATCAGCCTGGAAAAGCTGTTGGCGAAGGCGCCGGAGCGCGTTATCGAGACTGCAGTGAAGGGCATGCTGCCACGCAACCCGCTGGGTCGGTCGATGATGAAAAAGTTGCGTATTTTCGCCGGGCCTGAGCACACCCACCAGGCGCAGCAGCCCAAGCCCCTGGAAATTGGCTAAGCAGACTCCGGCTAAGGTTGAATTGGATAAGGCATAACAGATGGCACAACAACTGAATTACGGCACCGGCCGACGCAAGACCTCCACCGCTCGGGTGTTTCTCGACAGCGGCAACGGCAACATCCTGGTCAACGGCCGTCCGCTCGACGAGTTCTTTGGTCGGCAGACCGCGCGGATGGTGGTGCGCCAACCACTGGTCGTCACCGAGATGGCCGACAAGGTCGATCTTAAGGTCACGGTTGTCGGCGGCGGCACCACCGGCCAGGCCGGCGCGATTCGTCACGGCATCGCCCGCGCCTTGGTCGAGCACGACGAGAGCATGCGCGCCCCACTCCGTCGGGCAGGCTTCCTGACCCGCGATGCCCGCGCCGTAGAGCGGAAAAAGGTCGGCCTGCACAAGGCACGCAAGCGTCCGCAGTATTCCAAGCGCTGATCTGCCGCCGATTCTGCCGGCAAGCCAGACTCGAAACGCCGCTGCCCACAGCGGCGTTTTTCGTTGGTGCAGTGCGGTCTCGGCCTGCAGTCCACCCGGAAACCCATCTTTCGCGCACGGCAGGCTGGAGCCTGTAACAGTATTTCCTGGGCCACCTGCGTGAACGGCCCGGCCTCATGGGTTTATCCCGGGGTTGTCGGCCGATTGTTCCCGAACTTGAGGTACTGTCTGTGCCCGGGTTTATCTGCATCAATCCCCATTCGCCTGAACTTGCCCGATTCGCGTCGAAACTGAAATCAAGAGCCTTATGAAGTTGTTCTTCTAATGCACTGTTTTTTAACAAAATCAAATAAAAAACAAACGCTTACGCGAGACCTTGTTGTGGGATTTTTGCAACAGCCTGGGTTTTTGTGGATTTTTTACAAAAAATACTTGCGATGTAGTGAATACCCCACTATTATTCTCACCGCACAGTATTTCTTTCTAAACAGCTTTAACGGGAGTTCTCAATGAACAAAAAGCTAATCGCAGTCGCCGTCGCAGCGGCTTTCGCAGCCCCGATGGCAGCATCGGCTGATGCCACCATCTACGGCGACATCCACACCTCGGTCCAGTTCACCGACGCCGAGCTCGATGGTGACACCGTCCAAGACAATGCAACGGTCGAGGGCAATGATGGCGCGCTGGGTATCAAGGGCTCGGAAGACCTCGGTAACGGCCTGAAAGCGATCTACAAGATCGAAGCCAACCTGAATCCGGATGACGGAAGTCTTCCTGACACCCTGGATGAAGTCTGGGTCGGTCTGGCGGGCTCCTGGGGTGCGGTTGCCATCGGGCGTGATGACCACCCGTACAAAGACGCGCTGAACGCCACGGGCTACAACCCGTTTGGCGATAAGATCGTCGATATGGATTCAGTTTCAGACGGCCTGGGCGGCGTGGGTTTCCGGCAGGAGACCACCTCGAACGCGGTCAAGTACATCTCGCCGAACTTCAGCGGCTTCTCCTTCACGGGAGCGATCGTGGCGCCGGAAGGCACCGATGCTACCGGTGACGACCTGAACTCAGGTTTCGACGTCTACTCGCTCGGCGCCAACTACGCCGGTGGCGGCCTCAAGGTCGGCATCGCCTATGAAGACATCGATGCCTTCCAGAGCAGCGCGCCAAACGATGGTCCGTCGTCTTGGGTTATTGCCGGTAGTTACACCTTCGGTGGTCTGACCGTCGGTGCGGCCTACGAAGACACGGATGATGCCGCACAATTCGCCAACCTGGCCTACGTCGCCGAAGAAGTCGAGACGTGGGGCGTGAGCGTCAACTACGTGTTTGGCAACAACGAGATCGGCGCCATGTACGTCTCGGAAGAGCAGTCTAACGTAGGCGGCGGTCCCGAAGACGCTGACATCGATAGCTGGGGCATCACGGCTGCGCACAACCTGAGCAACCGCACCCAGGTCTACATCGCATACGCTGACTCGGAAAACAAAGGTAATGCCGCGGCGGTTGCCGCCAACCCGCGTGCCGATGCCGATGACGCCACGGCATGGGCAATTGGTGTCATTCACAGCTTCTAATCGAAAGATCAGGGTCTTGTGATCTGAAACGGGGCCTTCGGGCCCCGTTTTTTTTGTGCGGATCTCATGCCATGGATTGGGTTTCACGCGGTAGTGCGCCAGCATTCACCAATGTGTATCGGTAGGTCGGCCTGCGGCCGACAACGGCAGACGCAGCTAGCCCTGCGTCGGGCAAGATTGAATAGGCGTATCGGTGGTCGGCCTGCAGCCGATGTCGCGCTATATCATCAGTCAAGCTGTCCCGCTGCCCATTCCAGATAGGCTCGGTAGAGTTGCAGGGCCGGGTCGACAGCGGCGATCACGCGATCGAGATCGATCGTGTCGTACAAATGGGTCAGCACGTTTCGCATGCCACAGGCGGAAACCAATTGCAGCGCCATCTCTGCTGGCAGGTCGGCCGATTCACGCAGCAGCTCAAAAACCTCTCGGTAGCTGCTCGCAAGCACACCTTTTCGCTTCGCCTTCAGAAATTGCAGGCCGATGTCGGCAGATGTTTCGCACAGGAGCTGGAGCAATCTTTCAATCGCGTAGTGCTCGCGGCGGCGCCCAGTGGAATCAAGCTCGGCGTAATGATTGAGGTCATTGATGAATGTCTCGAGCGCGGCGAGCTTACGCTCCATGACGTGTCTGCTAACTTCGTCCACGCAAGCTCTCCCCGGCGCTTTGTCTCAACCATTCGCTATCGGCGTACAAAAAGAAGGCTCGTGTTCGCTCCTGGTCGAACAAGCCCGGTTCTCTTTCGAACAGGCACAATCCCGAGCGGAAGATCTCGAAGCGCAGCAGCGGCGAAAGGCCAGCAGTGATCAACACGAGGTCCACCGGTGTCGGGGTTGTGACGGACTCGAGTCGCTGTTGCCATCCGCCTTGCGTGAGCAGGTCGATGTCCTCTCTGGATTGAACGGCGATATCGAGATCTCGACCGGTTCCTACCCGGGCCGTCGAGCCGAAAAGTACGACCAGTTCCCAGCCGAGTTCGACTGCCAGGTCTTCAATCCTTGTCCGCAATATTGGCGAGAGCTTGCCCAACGAGGTGCCCACGATGGATGTAACACGCGTCAATCTTGGCGGGTTTAGCAGCCATCTGCCAGCTTTTCTGGCCGTGAATACCGAAGTGCCCGCGGCGTTTGCAGGCTAGCATCCACTAGGGCTCGATGATCTCCGGGCCCTGCTCGGTGCCGAGGATCAGGACGTCGGCCGGGCGGTGCGCGAAGATGCCCACGGTAACCACACCGGCGAGTTGGTTGATCGCGGTCTCCAGTTTCATCGGTTCCATGATTTCGAGATTATGCACGTCGAGGATCAGGTTGCCGTTGTCGGTGACGAAGTTCTCGCGCCAAACGGGGGTGCCGCCGAGCGCAACCAGTTCGCGCGCGACGTAACTGCGGGCCATCGGGATCACCTCGACCGGCAGCGGGAACCTGCCGAGATAATCGACCAGCTTGGTCTTGTCGGCGATGCAGACGAACTTCTTGCTTGCCGCGGCGACAATCTTCTCGCGGGTCAGCGCACCGCCGCCGCCCTTGATCAGGTGCAGTTGACGGTTCGATTCATCGGCGCCGTCGACGTACACCTCGAGCCCGCCAGTGGCATTCAACTCCAGCACCGGGATGCCGAGCTTTTTCATTCGCGCGGTCGAGGCCTCTGAACTGGACACGGCGCCATCGAAGCGTCCCTGTACCTTCGCGAACGCATCGATGAAGTGATTGACGGTCGAGCCGGTGCCGACACCGATGATCCCGCCTTCGGGGAGAAAGTCGATGGCCGCCTCGGCGGCCTGGCGTTTGAGTTCGTCTGCGTTCATGTCTGCCCCTGTCTTACAGCGCGTTAGGCGCCTGTTTTTCGGATGCGAACATTAGCATCGATCGGCCTGCGGCGGCCATGCTCGACGTGTCCAGAGCGACGCCGGGTAGGTGACTGACATACACTTGGCCGATTAACCCGCTTGAGCCGGCTCGGCTCACGCCCCAACGGAAAATCAGATGTCTCGCAGTTACCTCGAACGGATCCTCCGCGCACGCGTTTATGACGTCGCCGTCGAATCGGCATTGGAACCCGCGGCCCGCTTGTCGAAGCGCACCGGTAACCGCGTGTTGTTGAAACGGGAAGACCAACAACAGGTGTTCTCGTTCAAACTGCGCGGTGCCTACAACAAGATCTGCCAGTTGCCCGAAGCACAGCGTAAGACCGGGGTCGTGGCCGCATCGGCCGGCAACCATGCGCAGGGCGTCGCGTTGGCCGGTAGCCGGCTGGGTATCCCGACCACCATCGTTATGCCGGTGACCACGCCGGCGATCAAGGTCGACACCGTGCGGCGGCTGGGCGGCAAGGCGGTCCTGCAGGGTGACGCCTATGACGATGCCTACGCGTACGCGCTGAAACTTGCCGAAGACAAGAAGCTGGCATTTATTCATCCGTTCGATGATCCCGATGTCATTGCCGGGCAGGGCACCATCGGCATGGAGATCCTGCGCCAACACGCCGATCCGATCCATGCGGTGTTCGTGCCGGTCGGCGGCGGCGGTCTGATCGCCGGTGTCGCGGCCTACATCAAGCACGTCCGCCCTGATATCAAGGTGATCGGTGTCGAGCCGGAAGATGCGCCGACGCTCGAACGTGCAATGGCCGCCGGTCGTCGTGTCAAGCTGCCGCGCGTTGGCCTGTTCGCTGATGGCGTCGCGGTCAAGCAGATCGGCAAGGAGACCTTCCGTGTCGCGCGCGAGACCGTTGACGAGGTGATCCTGGTGTCGACCGACGAGCTGTGCGCGGCGGTCAAAGACGGTTTTGACGATACACGCAGTGTCTCGGAGCCCGCCGGGGCATTGGCAATAGCGGGTTTGAAAAAGTACGTCGCGCGTGAACAGATTACGGATCAGACACTGATTGCGATTATGAGTGGCGCCAACGTCAACTTCGATCGCTTGCGGCATATTGCCGAACGAGCCGAGGTGGGTGAGCAACGAGAGGCGTTGTTCGCGGTGCAGATCCCCGAGAAGCCAGGGAGTTTTCTCGCGTTCTGCCGCGCGTTGGGTAAACGCAGTATCACGGAGTTCAACTATCGTTTTGCCGACCAACAGCTGGCCGAGGTCTTCTGCGGTGTGGAACTGCGTAATGGCAACGAAGAACGCGAAGCGCTGAAGGCCTCATTGTTGGAAAAGGGCTTTGAAGTGGTCGACTTGACCGATAACGAGACGGCCAAGCTGCATATTCGTTACATGGTGGGCGGTCATGCGCCGCAGGCCGTCAACGAAAAGCTGTTCCGCTTCGAGTTCCCCGAACGGCCGGGTGCCCTATTGGAATTCCTAAAAGGGTTTTCGCGTGGCTGGAACATCAGCCTGTTTCATTACCGCAATCACGGCGCTGCCTATGGGCGTGTATTGGTTGGGCTGCAACTGGACGCGGCCGAGACGAAGGCGTTTCGGAGTTATATGGCCGATTCCGGTTATGAATACTCCGAAGAAACCGACAATATTGCTTATCGCTTGTTCGCCAAAGGTGGCGATTGAGGCCGCTCGACACGCTTGCCCTGCAGCAACGGTGCCGTCGCCGCAAAGGCCATCCCTTCAAGACACCGAAGCCCGCCCGGCGCTATCCGTAATTCGGCCGGGTTGTGGCATTAAACGCAACAAAGCCCGGCGGTAACGCCGGGCCTTGTTTATCTGAGATGCGGCTCAGCGCTTTTTACGCGGAGTCACCTTGCGTGGCCGAGCAGCGACCTTTTTACGCGTGGGCGCGGCTTTTTTCTTTGCTGCGACCTTCTTACGTTTTGGTGCGGCCTTTTTCTTTGCCGCTACCTTTTTACGTTTGGGCGCAGCTTTTTTCTTTGCCGCGACCTTCTTGCGTTTTGGTGCGGCCTTTTTCTTTGCCGCGACCTTCTTGCGCTTTGGTGCTGCTTTCTTTTTCGCGGCAACCTTCTTACGCTTTGGCGCGGCCTTCTTCTTTGCCGCTACTTTTTTGCGCTTTGGTGCTGCTTTCTTTTTCGCGGCTACCTTTTTGCGCTTTGGTGCTGCCTTTTTCTTGGCGGCTACTTTACGTTTCGTCGTCGCCTTCTTGGCTACCGACTTCTTCTTTGCTGACGCCTTCTTCTTGACTGCCATAAACCCCCTCCGGTTAAGCATGTGCCATAGACCATGGCATGAGTATAAACAAGGAATACAAAATTACTAGGAAGTCAATGACGTTATCGTCTTTTGCATTCAAGGCTTTAGCGTTTTCTTTAAACAATTTCAAAAGCCGTTGTTTGTGTTCACCCGATGTATAGCTTGTTAAACGTGATTTAGTTTGCTGACGCATCACACACTGCGCAGGCTCATCTCCTTCAACGTTGCGAATGATGTTTTGCGTTTAAGGCGTGTAATTTCGGCTGTATTCGATAACGTTGGAACGTCTCGATGTAGCTATCCGTCATGCGTCTTGCGCAATTGCTTGCGTTGTCCATCAAGCTCGATGGTTCAGCGATGCGCGTTTTGATTTTGAGTTGTCGATGTGCAGCGGTAGAGGTAGGTCGCAATGTTGGTAACCACGGCATCGAGCGGAACATCCCAGGGTTCGGATTGCAGATGAGCCGTTTTTTGCACTTCGTGCGCGAGTCCAAGCATGAACGGGCGACGCCAGCGCGGGTGCCGACGGCGAAATGCAAAGGTGCGATCGTAATAGCCGCCACCCATGCCGAGTCGGTGGCCGCGTTCGTCAAATCCAAGGAGTGGCGTGATCACCACATCAAGCCGTCGCGGCGAGATGATGTTGCCAGCGCTGGGAATCGGTTCCGGAATGCCAAATCGATTCTTGCGAAGTCGTTCGCCGGCTCTCCAGGCGCAAAACAACAAACGGCCTGCGCTGAAGGGGTGCAAGACCGGTAGGCAAATGATTTTTCCTTGTGCACGGGCACGATCGGCAAGGGTCAACGGGCATAGCTCACCGTCGGCGCCGACGTATAACGCCACGCGACGGGCGTTCATGTAGCGAGGAAGTCGTTGGATGCGCACGAGCGCCGCTTTTGTAGCGTCAGCACGCTCACGTTTGCTGAGGTTCCGGCGTGCCTGGCGCAGTTGTCGGCGGAGAGTGTCTGGGTCGGTCATCAGCAATGAAGAGACATCCCCCACCTGTGCCGGTACTGGCCGTCATCCTTGAACCGTGAGGTTCAAGTGGGACCGAAGCGAGGTCTCAGGCTTTCCGCTACGAGGCGGACATGCACACTAACCAACGGTATTCGGTCCCGGGGTGCATAAGCATAGGCTCAAGGGAATATCGGGCCGGCTATCGAACACCGCAGGGAATGTCTAAGTACAAGGCTAAACCCAAACGCGCCAGAGTTCTAGGCGGAAGCGGTCGGGTTATTGGACGGGCGGCATTACAGCTCCAACTGCGTGCTGTCGTTCAACGCGATTTCAATGCGTTCGCGCAGCGCGCGAAGTCGCTTGCTGGCCGAATTTGCCGCGGAGTTTTGTTCTGTTTTCTCGGTGAGCAGCTCATGCGCGAGGTTGAGCGCGACCATCACCGCGATGCGATCGGTGCCGATAACCTTGCCGGAGCCGCGCACCTCGCGCATGCGTGTGTCGAGAAAACGTGCCGCGCTGACCAGCTCATCTTCTGTGCCCGGGTCGCAGGCGATGCGATATTCCTTGCCGAGGATGCTGACCGCGACCGGATCGTTCGGTTTGCTCATGCTTGATTCTCCAAGCGCTTGAGTCGGCCGATCATTGACTCGACTCGCTGCTTGGCTTGGTCATTCTTCTCGGCGAGACGGTCTCGCTCACCGACCAGTATTTGCTCCTGCGCGCGCAAGGTTTTGTTCTCGTCCTTGAGGTGTGCACAGGCGCGAATCAGTTCCTCGACACGCACCTCGAGTGCGCGCAGATCTTGCTCCTCAATGCCCTGGTTATCGTTCGAACTCATATGCAGTGCGTGCCTGTTTTGGGTGATCGATGACGCAGGCGGATGCCGTCGGGCCGGTGTCTTCAAGCATCAATTATGGTTTCGGTGCCGGAACGGGGTCAATGGGCCACCATGATAGGATTTCCATCCGTACTTCCCTTTGCGTGTATTACCGTCCGTGAATGACATCGATAAGCGTGTTGCCCTGCCGGATTATCACGAGTTTCAGGCGGCGCTGGACCGCTGCAACGCCGCGCACAGCACGGCCGAAGCCCACGGCTTTGCGGTGGGCTTGCAGCTGTCGGGCGTAGAGGGTCCGCTGGCGTTTTGGCAGCAAGAACTTTATTCGGATTTCGATCCTTCCGACGTGCTTGCCGGTGAGTGCCGGGCGTTGCTGGACCGCTTGTTCGCCAGTGTGATTGCGGACGCCGATGCAGCCGATCAAGGCTTTGCGCTGTTTCTTCCCGAAGACCTCGTGGTTGATGCGCAACGTCTCGCTGCCGTGGGTGACTGGTGCCAGGGCTTCTTGTACGGCATTGGCTTGGGCGGTGACGCGATCATCAAGCAGGCCTCGCCACAGATGCGCGATCTGCTGCGTGACATCACTGAGATCACCCGCTTGGCGACCGACGATGTCGACAACAGCAGTGAGAACCAATCGGCACTGATCGAGATCGAAGAGTATCTTCGGGTCGGCGTGTTGTTGCTCCGGGAAGAAAGATCTAAGGGAAACGAGGCCAATGACAGCTAACGAGTTCAAACGCCGTCGACGCCAGTTGATGGGAATGATGGGCCCCCACAGCATCGCCATCCTGCCGACCGGCAGCGAGCGGGTGCGCAATCGCGACGTGCATTACCCGTTTCGGCCGGACAGCGACTTTCATTACCTGACCGGCTTCGACGAGCCCGACGCGGTGTTAGTTTTGGTGCCGGGCCGCGCGCATGGTGAATACATCTTGTTCTGCCGGGAAAAAGACCCGACCAAGGAGATGTGGGACGGCTATCGGGCCGGCCTGGAAGGTGCGATGGCGGACTTTGGCGCCGACGATGCCTTCCCGATAACCGATCTCGACGACATCCTGCCGGGCCTGCTCGAAGAGCGAGTCCGGGTGTTTTTCGCGATGGGTACTGATCCCGGGTTCGATAAAAAAGTCTCGGACTGGGTCAGCCAGGTGCGCGCGCGCGCGCGCGCCGGCGTGCATGGGCCGACCGAGTTCCTGGCGCTGGATCATTTTCTGCATGACATGCGGCTGTATAAAAGTCGTGCAGAGATCGCGACGATGCGCCGTGCGGCCAAGCTGTCCGCGCAGGCACACACCAAGCTGATGCGCAGCTGTGCACCCGGTAAGACCGAGTATCAGTTGGCGGCGACGTTTAGTCATCATTGCCAGATGCACGGCGCACCGCAGCTGGCCTACCCGTCGATCGTTGGCGGCGGCAACAATGCCTGCGTGCTGCACTACATCGAGAACAGTGAGCCGTTGAACGATGGCGACCTGGTGCTGATCGACGCCGGTTGCGAGCTCGATTGCTACGCCTCTGATATTACCCGCACCTTCCCGGTCAACGGGCAATTCACCGCGCCGCAGCGGGCCTTGTATGAACTTGTGCTCGAGGCCCAGCAGGCCGCTATCGCGAAGGTGCGCGCCGGCAATCACTGGAACGACCCGCACCAGGCCGCGGTCCGCGTGTTGACCAAGGGGCTGCTCAAGCTGGGCCTGTTGCGTGGCACACTGGCCAAGGCGATGAAGTCGCAGGCCTATACCAAGTTCTACATGCACCGCACCGGTCACTGGTTAGGCATGGATGTCCATGACGTCGGCGATTACAAGGTCGATGGCCATTGGCGCCAGCTGGAGCCCGGCATGGTGTTGACCGTCGAACCGGGTCTCTACATCCCGCGCGGCGCGAAGGGTGTCGCAAAGAAATGGCAGGGCATTGGTATCCGGATCGAAGACGACGTGCTGGTGACCCGCGGCGAGCCGGACGTGCTCAGTAAAGATGCGCCGAAGACCGTTGCACAGATCGAAGCGGTGATGGCGGCATGAGCGAGCAACGGTGCTACGACCTGGTCATCGTCGGCGGCGGCATGGTCGGCGCGAGCCTCGCCATCTCGCTCAGTGGGCGCGGTTTGAAGATTGCGCTGGTCGAGGCGCATGTGCCCGATGCCGACAGTCAGCCCAGCTACGACGACCGGGCGATCGCATTAGCGCACGGGACTCGGCGTATCTTCGAGGCGATGGGCGTGTGGCCCTCCTTGCAGGACATCGCCGAGCCGATCAAAAACATCCACGTCTCGGACCGTGGGCATTTCGGCGCGACGCGGTTGAGTGCAGCCGCTGAAGGCGTGCCGGCGCTCGGCCTGGTGGTCACGGCGCGAGCGCTTGGCCGGGTGTTGCTCAAGCACCTGCAGGCCGACAGCAGTCTCGACGTGATCGCGCCGGCGCGCGTGGTCGATTTTGTCGATGATGGTGATCGGGTCAGGGTCGAGATCGAGCAGCAGGGCGTGATGACGCCGCTGGACTGCCAGTTATTGGTCGCCGCCGACGGCGGCAAGTCGGCCATCCGCGAGCAGCTCGACGTGCCGGTCAGGCGCTGGACCTACGGGCAATCGGCGGTCGTTGCGAACATCTCGCCCTCGCAGCCGCACTGCAACGTCGCCTATGAGCGTTTTACCGACAGTGGCCCGGTAGCGCTGCTGCCGATGAGTGATGGGCGTTGCGCATTGGTCTGGACGGTCGCCGACGGTGACGTCGAGGCCACCCTGGCGCTCGACGATGACGCCTTCCTGCGTGCCTTCCAGTCTCGGTTTGGCTATCGCCTGGGCCGCTTTTCACGGGTCGGCAAACGCTCGGCCTACCCGTTGAGCCTGCTGCGCGTGTTGGAGTCGGTGCGGGGGCGCGTCGCGATCATCGGTAATGCCGCGCACACCCTGCACCCGATTGCCGGTCAGGGCTTCAACTTGGGTATCCGCGACGTCGCGGCGTTGGCGGAGGTGATCGCCGATGCACAGCGAGACGGCGACGACATCGGCGCGCCGGAGACCCTGGCGCGCTACGAGCAGTGGCGCCTCGGCGAACAACGGGGTGTCGCGTTGGCAACAGATGGCCTGGCGCGGCTGTTCAGCAATCCGTTGAAGACCCTGCAGATCGGCCGCAATCTTGGCCTGCTGGCGATGGAGTTGGTGCCGGGGGCCAAGCGCCCGCTCGCCCGCGCGGCCATGGGTCTGCTCGGACGCCAGCCGCGCCTGGCGCGGGGGGTGCCGCTTGACTGAGACGAGATACGACGTAGCGATCGCCGGCGGCGGCATGGTCGGCGCAGCGCTGGCGTTGGCGCTGGCGCAACGCGAGTTCTCCGTCGTGCTGATTGAGGCCCGGCCACCGCCGCTTGACTGGGATGACGGTAGCTACGATCTGCGTGTTTCGGCAATCACCCGTGCGTCGCAACAGCTGTTCGAAAACCTCGGCGTGTGGTCGGCGATCATCAAAGACCGGGCGACGCCGTACCAGCACATGCACGTGTGGGACCAGGCGGGACTGGGTGAGATCCATTTCGACGCCGCCGACCTCGCCGAGCCGAACCTCGGCCACATCATCGAAAACCGGGTGTTGGTGCGTGCGCTGTGGCAGGCGTTGGCTGGCACCGACGTCAAGCAGGCGGCACCGGCGGCGATTCGCAGCCAACAAACGACTGCGCACGGCGTGGTAGTGACCCTGGATGACGGCAGCACGGTGCAAGCGGGTCTGCTTGTCGGTGCCGATGGCGCCCGGTCGCAGGTGCGTGACGCCGCCGGGATTGCCTGTCGTGTCGAAGACTATCAACAGACCGCGGTGGTCGCGACCGTGCGCGCCGAGGCGGGCAACCAGTCGACCGCGTGGCAGCGTTTTATGGTCGACGGCCCATTGGCGTTGCTGCCCATCCAACGTGATCTGTTTTCGATCGTCTGGTCGACGACACCCGACGAGGCCGGACACCTCACGACGCTGGCGGTCGAGGACTTTGACGCAGAACTCACCGCGATGAGCGAGGCGCGGCTCGGTCAGCTCAGTTTGCTCGGCGAGCGTGCCGCGTTTCCGCTGCGCTTGCAGCATGCCGAGCAGTACGTGACACCCGGGATCGCCCTGGTTGGCGACGCCGCGCACGTGATTCATCCACTGGCAGGGCAGGGCGTCAATCTTGGTCTGCTCGATGTCGGGGCGCTGGTCGATGCCCTGGTGGCAGGCCGGCAGGCCAGTCGTCCGCTCGGTGCGTTGCGCACGCTGCGCCCCTACGAACGTGCCCGCCGTGGTCACAATACCGCCACGCAACTGGCCATGGATGGCTTCAAGCACCTGTTCGGTAGCCAGGCCCCGGGTGTTTCAGTGCTGCGTAATCTCGGGCTTGGGGTGGCAGGACGCATCGGCCCGCTGCGGCGCCGGTTTGAGCGCATCGCACTCGGTCATGGTGTCGAGTTGCCCTCGCTGAACCGCCCAATCATCCGTTAACGCGTCGGCTGCTCGCTGCCTCGACCAACCGGTGTTGACATCGCGAGCAACGCGAATACAATTGCGAATCGTTGTCATTTGTATTTGATGGAGAGTTTTTGATGGGTCGGTTTTGGATTTCCGCAATCTTGGCGGTGGTGGTGGCATTCCCTGCCACTGCCGTTCACGCCAGCAATGGCGTGGTGGTGTATTCGGCGCGCAACGAGCACCTGATCAAGCCGCTGTTCGATCGATTCACCGCCGAGACGGGCATCGAGGTTGAGTACATCACCGATAAGGCGGGACCTCTCTTGCAGCGGCTGAAGGCCGAAGGCAAGCGCACCCCGGCGGACGTCCTGATGACGGTCGATGCCGGCAACCTCTGGCATGCAGCGGAAACTGGCGTCCTTGCCGCCATCGATTCGCCGATACTGGCGAGCAACGTCCCGAGCCAGCTGCGCGACCCCGATGGCCGGTGGTTCGGGCTCTCGGAGCGTGCACGGACGATCATCTACAGCACCGAGCGCGTCGACCCAACAGAGCTGACTACCTACGAAGACCTGGCCGACCCGAAGTGGAAGGGGCGCCTGTGTCTGCGTACCTCGAAAAAGGTCTATAACCAGTCGTTGGTCGCGACCCTGATCGCCCGGCTCGGCGAACCGGAGACCGAATCGATCGTGCGTGGTTGGGTGGCCAACCTGGCCGCGGCACCCTTCTCCAACGATACCAAAACGATGGAGGCCGTTGCTGCTGGACAGTGCGATGTGGCAATAGTAAATACTTACTATTTCGGCCGTCTGCAAAAGAAAGACCCCGACATCAAGCTGGCGTTTTTCTGGCCCAACCAGCAGACCAGCGGCGTGCACATCAATGTCTCGGGTGCTGGGGTAACGAAATACGCCAAGAATCCGGAAGGCGCGCAAAAGCTGTTGGAGTGGTTGTCGTCACCCGGTGCGCAGGCGGATTTTGCCGGGCTCAATGCGGAGTATCCGGTGAATCCCGAGGTTGAGCCGACCCCGCTGGTCAAGGCCTGGGGTACGTTCAAAGCCGATGAACTGAACGTGGCTGAGGCAGGTCGGCTGCAGGCGGCGTCCATCCGCCTGATGGACCGGGCCGGCTATCGCTGATCGGCCCTGCCATTGTCACCCAGCCAGGCTGGACCGGGGGTGTGCCTCGGTCCAGCCTTTCGTTATGACGAAAAAACCGTGAGAAATTCGACCCGCGTGTCTTTACCCATCCCGCTATGACCGACCTCGTCAGCCCCGCCCCGATCAGTACCGGCACCAAGGCACGTCGCCACGACGGCGGCTGGTGGCGCTGGAGCGCGCGGCTGCTCGCGATCAGCGTGCTGGTGCCGCTGGCCGTGATATTTGCTGCGTGGTCGTCGATTGATCCCGCGGTCTGGACGCATCTGAGTCAGACGTTGCTGCCGCGCCTGATCGCCAACACCCTGTGGCTGATCTTGGGCGTCGGCATCGGCACGGTGTTGATCGGTGTGCCGTTGGCCTGGCTGACGACGATGTGCGAGTTCCCCGGCCGCCGAACCCTCGACTGGGCGTTGATGTTGCCGTTCGCATTGCCGGCCTATGTGCTGGCGTTCGTGTTTGTCGGCGTGATGGACTTTGGCGGCCCGGTGCAGGGCGCGCTGCGCAACCTGTTTGGGCTGGCACCGGCCTGGGCGTTCGAGGTGCGCAATACCTTTGGTGTGATCGTGGTGATGACCCTGGTGCTGTACCCCTACGTCTACATGTTGGCCCGCGTATCGTTTCTGGGCCAGGGGCAGTCGGCCTACGAGGCGGCGCGCAGTCTGGGTCTGGGTCCCTGGTCGGCGTTTCTGCGCGTGTCGCTGCCGATGGCGCGGCCTGGCATCATCGCCGGCCTCAGTCTTGCGCTGATGGAGGCGCTGGCCGACTTTGGCGCGGTGTCGGTGTTCAATTACGACACCTTCACCACCGCGATCTATAAATCCTGGTTCGGCTTTTTCGATCTGCAGAGCGCCGCGCAGCTGGCGTCGATCCTGCTGACCCTGGTGTTGGTGGCGTTGGTGATCGAGCGGCGCTTCCGTGCCCGTGCACGGTTCGCGGCGTCGGGGCGCAGCGGTCCGCGGCGCGTCCGTTTGCAGGGCAGGGCGGCCTGGGCGGCCAGCGCTTTCGGCTGGATCGTGTTGTTCCTGGCGTTTGTCGCACCGGTCACGCAGTTGCTGATCTGGGCATGGGATGTGTCGGACAACCTCGACCGGCGATACGTCGACCTGTTCCTGCATACGCTCTTTCTCGGCGTGATGGCCGGCATGCTGACGGTGGTCGCCGCGTTTGTGCTGGCCTATGCGAACCGCTATCACAGCGACCTGTCGACCCGGGTCAGCGTCCGTATCGGGACGCTCGGTTACGCACTGCCCGGCTCTGTCTTGGCGGTCGGCATCATGTTGTCGCTGACCTGGTTCGACAATCGCCTGGCCGATGGGCTGGCCTGGCTGACCGGCGAAGACCCCGGCCTGTTGCTGTCGGGCACCGTGGTCGCCCTACTGATGGCCTATTTCGCGCGCTTCCTGGCGGTCGCCTACGGGCCGGTCGACAGCGCGCTTGAAGGTATCCGCCCCAGCGTCCGGGACGCGGCGCGCAGCCTCGGCGCGAGCCAGTGGAAAACGATCTGGCGCATCTACCTGCCGATGCTGCGCCCGGGGCTGCTGACGGCCGGGTTGCTGGTGCTGGTCGACGTGATGAAGGAGATGCCGGCGACGCTGTTGCTGCGGCCTTTCGGCTGGGACACGCTGGCGGTGCGGATCTTCGAGCTGACCTCCGAAGGTGAATGGGAGCGCGCGGCGCTGCCGTCGGTGGCGTTGCTGCTGGTCGGCCTGGTGCCGGTGATCCTGCTGGTGCGCAAGTCAGCGCGGTAGTCGGCCTCCGTCTGGGCGTCAGTCGTCGCCGATATCCAAATCAAAGCGCTGACCCAGATACTCGAGTGTCGCAATCAGGGCGTACTGGGTGGCGCAGTTGATCCGGTCGATATGGAACAACTGTCGCATCAGCGGGAATTCGAGATCGATCACCCGCGACAGGTAGCGATCGGACAGCGGTCCGGTACGCGGCTGCTGTGTGCGTTGGGTCAGCCGGAACGATTGCTTGCGCAGCGCCGGCGGGCGGTAGGTGCCGAGCAGGGTCTTGAGCCTGTACTTCAGCGGCCGCGGGCCGTCGAGGGCGAAGCCATAGTCGCTTGGGTAACCGGCCAGTTTCCGGTTGGTGCGACTGATCATGCGCCCTTGCAGGTAGCCGAGGTCCTTGAAGCGCAGCGGCACGCGGGCGGTGTGCGAAATCGCCGCGTGTTCCAGGTAAGGGAAAAACATCGGCCCGAATCGCTGGTTGTTCGACGCATCACGGCCGGTCCAGAAACGCCCGCGAAATTTCGGGTAGAGCGACTCGACCTGGGCGCGCGTCAGCCGGTCGCTGTCGGCGCCGATCGCCTCGCGCATCGCCTGCGCCATGCCGGCGCGGAATCGTTGTTCGTCGAAGCGCGACGTCAGCGCTGCCGGGTCGTAGCGTGAGTAGAAGGTCGAGATCACCGCGCCGGTGCTCGACGGGCGGTCTGGCATGTAGAAGAAATTGCGGTAGATCTCGCCGAGCCCACCGTTCAGCGGCACCTGGCCATCGATGTGGCGGCTCAGACGGTCTTCGCGGTCGGCGCCGAAGTCGAACAGACCGGTCTCGACCTTCCAGCCGTCAAAGGCTGCGAGGTTTTTTTCGGTCTCGCCGATGAACTCATCCGGCGTCACCGGCGGCATCTGGCTCTTGTCGATACATGACAGCGGCAGCCCTTCGGCTTTGCAGATGTGCCTGGCGATGCGCACATCCTCGTCGTCGTCCTTGCCATAGACGAACAGCGACGGCCTGGCGTCGTGCTTCAACAGCATCGCCAACATCAGCCGGGAGTCGAAACCGCCCGAAAACGACAGCCGGAGCTTGTCGCCATAGTTGCGCGCGATCGGCTCGAATACCTTATCCAGCTGTTCGCACAGCGCGTCGGCGATGGCGTCGATCTCAGGCGCCACATCGAGCGGTTCGTTACGGATGGGGCTCGGCCGCTGAGTGATCTGAATCTCGCCGGCGGCATCGATCGACAAAATGCTATTCGCCGGTAGTGCGGTGATCTCTTCAACCAGGGTCTTGTCACCATAGACCGACCCCGCCGTAACGTATTCGTAGCAGGCCTGTATATCGAAACGCCGCGGCTCGACGAGTTCACACATCGCGAGGAACGAGTTGGAGAAAACGGTCCGCGCGGCGTTGCTGTAGATCCGACTCGCGCCGAGGCCGTCGGTGAAGAGATGCAGCGTATTGTTCTTTTTGAGCGCGACGGCGTGGGTGCCGACCAGGCCCTGCCAGTCGAAGGTCTCGGGATCAAACGCCTCAAGCAAAGCCGGCAGGCAGGCGGGGGCGGGCTGGCCTTCGAACAGGAGTATCCCGGCAACACCGGCCAGGGTTTCACCATCGCTCTGATAGAGGGAAGGTACGCTGCCAGAGAGGTTGCCGAAGAAACGACACGACCAGCGACCATGCGTCATCTCGTCGTTGGCAAGGCCAAGTGTCTGAACCGCCGGCAACCGCTCGACGAGCTTGGGCCGGGACTGGTCTGCCAGGATAAAAAAGCTCATGGGTCTTGGAGGCCGGCTAAACGAAGCCTCGAGTATACCGGTATGGCTCGGGCGGAACCTTGTGACGGAAACTGGACAGCGGTTTTCGCTATGCTCTGCCCATGCGTTTGATATCGCGAAACGTTTTGTCCGTTGCAGCGCTGCTCGGGTGCGGCCTGTTAATGGCTGGGGCATCACAGTCCGGGCTTGCTGCAACGATTTCCGGCAATCCGGACAACTACCATCAGTTGCTGCGCAAGCTGAAGCCCGGCGACACCCTGATGCTGGCTCCGGGGCAGTACCACCGCGGCCTGCGTGTTCATGACCTGCACGGGACAGCGGAAAAGCCGATCACAATAGAAGGGCCGACGGGTGATGCGAAGGCGGTGATTCTCGGATACCCGAAGCGCAACACGGTGAGCATCAAGGACGCCAGCCACGTCACCATCCGCAACCTCGAGATCGATGGCAACGGCGCGTTTGTCGATGGCGTGAAGTGCGAGGGACACGCCAGATACGCCCATCACATCACGCTCGAAGGCCTGCGTATCCATAATCTCTTCAAGCACCAGCAATCGGTTGGCATCTCGACCAAGTGCCCGGCCTGGGATTGGGTCGTGAAGGACAACCACATCGAGGGCGTCGGTACCGGCATGTACTTCGGCAACTCCGACGGCAGCGATCCGTTCGTCGGTGGCATCATCGAAGACAACGACGTGCTCAACACGATCGGCTACAACCTGCAGATCAAGCACCAAAACGCGAGACCGGCTATCGAAGGCATGCCGACGGAAACGCGCTTTACGATCATCCGGCGTAATCGCTTCGTCAAGGAAAAGGGTGGCTCAACCGAGGTCGCCGCGCGACCGAACGTGCTCGTTGGGCACTTTCCACTCGAAGGCCCCGGCAGCGACGACACCTACGCGATCTACGGCAACCTGTTCTTTGAGAATCCGAACGAGGCCTTGTTCCAGGGTGAGGGCAATGTCGCGCTGTATTCGAACGTCTTCTTCAACAGTCATGCGAATGAATTTCCGGCGATTGCAATTCAGCCGCATAACGACATCCCGCGGCGGGTAAGGGTCGTCTTCAATACGATCGTGCATCCGGGTGTTGGTATCCGCTTGCTGCAGCGTGACGACCGTCGGGTGGATGACCAGCGGGCGGCTGGCAATGTCGTGTTCGCAGGCCGGCCGATCGACGGGTGGCCACCGGACGAGAATTTTGCAGGGGGGTTCGACGATGCCCCGACCTACCTTCGGTCTCCGCTGCCCGATCTGGACCGCTTCTCGGCCGAACCGCGTGCGTGGAATCTTGGCACCGAGCGCGTGGTGAATATTCAGGAAGACTATCCGGAGCTGGACAAAGACTTCGCCGGTCGCCCCCGCCGGGCATACGGGGTCGGCGCGTTCGCCGGTTCGCCGTAGCTGATCACAGGCAATGCGTAAGAGTGACGATGTGCGACGAGCTGGATGCGGCAGTCATCTATAGCCGACAGGGGTCGCACGTGGCGCTATATTCCCAATCTCCGCCACGAACAGAACAAATCAACGGGATTCCGTTGCGTGAAGGCTAATGGTGAGTCAACATGTCCAGATGTGCCAGCTTCCCTGCCTCCTGCATACTGCCAAATACTGCCCTTGTACCCATCGCCGGAAAGCGATCGGCGATGCAAGCGCCAGAGGGGTACTTTCGTTCATGGGCGGTTAGCTTTCGGTCTGATCCAAAAGCTCCAACGCGGAAAAGCAGACCGCGGCGTTGTTCCGACGGTCGTTGGAATGTTCCATGATGAAATCCATCGATTGGCCGTTGTTGTTGGAAAAGGGGGTGACTTGACGTGTCTTTTCACCAGACTGACATAGCTGGCGCATCGCGAAGATTCCTATTCTTCGTCGCGCTGTTCAGTGTGGTTTTTATCGCCTATGGCAGTCTGGTCCCGCTGCACTTCCAGTCGGTGCCGCTTGACCAGGCCTGGCAGCGCTACTTGAATCCGTTCGATCGCCCATTCTTTTCCGGATCTCGTATCGATGTAGCCACCAATGTTCTTCTCACGATCCCACTCGCCTTCTTCCTGTTGGGATCTCTCTGGCCCCAAGAGACCTGGCTGGGGGCGTGGTCGCAGCGGCTGGTCTGGCTTGCCTGTCTGCTCGTCAGTTTCTCCGTCGAGTTCGCGCAGATCTTTTTTCGGGCCGTACCCCATCTCCTTCCGACGTCTTGGCCCAGGCGGTCGGTGCCCTGATCGGTATCGGTCTCTGGTTCTGGCAGGGCGAGGTCTTCTCCGTCTGGCTCAGGGGCTGGCAGACGGTCCGCGGTCCCAGAGCATCGCGGAGCGTCTTCTGTGGCTCTATGTCGCCGTACTCTTTCGGATACGGCGTCCTCCCGCTCGATCTGACGAGTCCGGTGGAGCTGTACCAAAAGTGGAGCGCCGGCAGAGTCAATCTGCTGCCTTTCGCGTATCAGGCTCAGTTGAGGGCGCAGGATATCTACAACCTGATCACAGATGTCCTGCTTTGGGTGCCGGTCAGCTATCTCTTGATCGCCTCCGGGAAGAAGGGGCTCAGAGGGCCTGGCTTTGGTCGGCATTCGCCGCGGTGCCGCTGGAACTCAGTCAGCTGATCGTGTTCACCCGGGTGACGGATGTGACCGATATCTTCACGGCCTGGCTCGGTGCCTCCATTGGCGTGGTGATGGCCCGACCGCGTGCAAGGGATCGACCCGCGAATTATGCGCGTTTGGTGAACCGCCAGACCTACCTAGGGCTTCTCGGCTTCGGGCTGTGGGCATTGATCCTGGCTTGATCTTCTGGTACCCGTTCGATTTCGGCTTCGAGCGTGGCTTCCTCCGAGCAGGCCGCGTCGTTCTTTGGGACGCCGCTGCATGCCTACTACGTCAGTACACCCTATCGCCGTCACCGAGGTCCTGCAGCGACACTGTTCTTCCCATTCCACTCGGGATCGCGATCGCCTACGCGCGATCTCCTTTCAGGTGCCGCTCACTACCGTAGGATAGATCGATGTCGCTGCCGTTGCGGCGATGGGTCTGTGGCTGTCCGGAATCGAGCTCGGTCAGATGGCTGTTGTCGGAAAGCATGCGAGCAGCACCGATCTTGTTTTGGAATGGCTGGGCGGCGCGATCGGTTACTTCGGGCTCGTGGTGCTCGCGTGGCGTTGGCAGGAGAAACCCATTGACCGGCCCCCCTCTCGACGGCGGAGTGGGTCTTGCCTGTAGGGGCCTTGCAGGCACCGTCCGAGCGGTCGCGTCATACGGAAACCGGCGCGCAGGTAACTCTGCGGGGGGCTCTGCCGGGGGGGCCGGCAGCCTGTCGCCGTACGCGTCGCGGTCCATCTGGGCCTTGCTCACCGGTATCGCTAGCCTGCTTCCCGAGGATGCCCCCTCGTTGCTGCCCGATGCCCTGGACGGGCGGGCGGTAGTCATGATCTGGGCAGTCTGTGTCGCGCTGTCATTGATGCTCGCGAGCGGCGTCGCGCCGGGACTGCCGGTGCTGGCCGCCGTGGCGGCCTTTCCTCGCAGGCCGGTCGTTGCCGCGGGATTAGTGGTCGTGCTGCTGGCGTTGCTGCCGTTGCAGCCAGACGCAGTGCTGGCAGAGGCCTTGAAGGGCGTCTCGGGCGCGCGAAGGGCGCGGTGTATCTGCTGATCAAGGCGGTGATCCTGTGGGTGCCGCTGGGCGTGATTGCGGGTATCGCCGGCATCGGGCCGTCTCTGAGCCGCCGGGGTCGCCGGTGCCGCAAGCCTGCTGGTGATCACCCTGCCGGTGGCCGGCGATATGGTCATTCAGGGGATTTCTACGAGGTGCTGGGGCGCCGCTGGGGATAGCGCTCGGTCTCTGGATGGCTGCGGGCACCGGGGTGCTGGCGACGGCCCTTGCTGTCAAGGTGCCGTTGAGCAGCCCAACGATGTCCACACGTTGAAGGATGCGTCGGCGAGTCTTCCGCTCGATAAGCCCGTCAATGTCTACGAGGTCGCTTATGGTCGCGCTCCGGAGGCGCCTGCCGCCGTCACCGGGCCGACCGGTACGGCGCCGCAGAGACACCGGAGGGATGGCCGCGCCGCAGCATGCGTTGTCGATCTGCCTGCTGGTACCCGCTATCTTCTGGGCCTGGGCCTTTCCGGCGGTCGGTCCGTTTCTCGCCGCCTCACTTTTGCTCTATTATCTGGTCGCGCTGCGTTATCCGATCGTTGTATAGGTGGCGATCCCATGCTGGCTCTGCCAGCCCTAGACCTGGCGCCGTGGACGCAGGCCGTTTCTTTTTTGACGAATTCGATCTGGTCCTGCTGGTCAGTCTCGCTGTCGCGATCTGGCACTGGCCGCCGAGAGCATTCACGAGCCGGGCCGCAGCGGGGACCTCAGGTATACGACGTGGCTCTTCGGCCTGAGTTGTACGGGTGCAGCCCTGATAGCGCTTTGGCCGCTGCCGGAGATCGATCAGAACGCGTTCACCAGGGCTACCGCAGCCAATACAACGCATTACGCATTGGCAAGGGCTACTTCTGGGGGGGTTGCTGGCCTGGTTGCTGTTCAGGCTGCCGTCGCGCCGTGACTCGGCAGTCGGCCATATTGGCCGGGACCTCGCTAGGGCTGATTAGCATCGGTCTCGTAACACTTTCGGGAGCGTGCTGTTCGCATCCCTGTGGGATTTCTCTGCCGACTATCGCGTCATGGCCACCTTCTCCAGCATGCATGTGGGTGGTGCCCATATCGAGGCCTATACCGTTCTGGCGCTGCCACTGGCGGCGTATTTCGCTGCGCACGGCGAAACGGCCTTGGGAACTGGCGTTGGCCACGGCGGCCCTGGTGCTCGGCAGTTGTGTACTGGTCAGCACCGTCGCGCGCGGCGCGCTGCTGGGCCTGGTCGCTGCGGCCCTGACGTTCGGCATCGGTCTGTGGGCGCAGCGTTCCGTCGCGCAACGCGGCTCCGGGCTGCGCAAGGTCACGGCCATCGCTGCATCGCTTGCGGTGATCGGGGTCTTGGTGGTCGGGATTGGCGGCGCCTTCTTCCAGGAAAGGCTGGGGCGCAGCTTCGAGGATCTGCAGACGCGCCTGGATCACTGGGGTGAGGCCGTCGACATCATGGACGACGGGCTCGGCACGGCGCTGCTGGGGATGAAGCTGGGTCAGTTTCCGCAGACCTACCACTCTTGCGTGCGGACCTGGATGTCAACCGCCAGGGACATACCGCTTTGCGGCCGCCGGCGACAACACCATTCTGGCACTGGGAGCGGGCGAGACGCTGTATTTCACACAGCGGGTCGCGGTTCGTTCGGGTACCCGGTATCGGCTCAGCCAGCGGGTGCGGTCCGACGCGGGCAATGCGACCCTCAAAACCACCCTATGCGAGCGCCACCTGTCGCATTCGCGGCGATGCGTCTGGCCGGCGGTGTCTGTCCCGGGTGGTGGACAGTGGCACGATCGAACACTGGAGATAGATTCCGGCTTGGTCGGCGAGGGACGTTTTCCTGCCCGGGCACCAGTGGACCTTGCGGCTCGACAACCCTACCGAGGCGTCGTGTTGCAGGTCGATGACCTTCAGCTTTCCACGGCCCTAGTGGAGAAGCACTACTCCGCAACGGTACCTTCGACGACGGGAGTGACCATTGGTTTCGTCATCAAGACCCACGAGCACCTTTCCTGGCATATTAAGACCTCTGGGTCGCGATCTATTTCGATCAGGGCTTCGATCGGCGTAGTGCTGTTCTCGCTACTGAGCCTTCTCGTCGTCGTGTCCCTGTTCCGCGGTGTTCGCGCGGGCAGTCGGTTTGCGTTGGCCGTGTTGGACGGGCTGATGGGTTTCCTCGCGATAGGGATGCGTCGGCTCGCTGTTCGATTCACCGGAGGCTGACTTTGTTGTGCTTCGGCCTGCTCTAAGCGTTGGGTGTTCGTCATCTGGCAGGGGGTCGTCGTGATGCGTGATTTGGCGCTGCCACTTATGTTGTTGACGCTTGCCGAGCTGGTCTTGGCGCAGACCCTGGCTTCTGGCGTGCTGGCGCTGGCGTTTATCGGCTACATGCACCCGCAGGGATACGCCGAGGGTCTTCTCCAGGGCGCGCCGCTGTTCCGCCACCTTCTTCCTGCTTACCGTGGTGGCGTGTTGTCGTAGGAAACAGCGCGAACCCTGGGGCCAATGTCTTACCACTCGCCTCGGACTTTTCCGGGATTGGCGCGTGGCGGCGATGATCGCTCTGTGGGTCTGGACTGCCGTCACCTCGTACATCGGCGTGGCTTACCCTGCCGCTGACCTGGTCATCTTGGATCGAGTACACCAAGGTTTTCGCGACGGTCGGCCTGACGCTGCTGCTGATCGACGACCGGCGCAAGCTGGAGGCGCTGCTGCTGATGGTGACACTGGCGATCGGGTTGGTCGCCGTGAAGGGCGGCTATTGGGCTTTGATCCATGGTGCGCAGGATCGGGTTTGTGGTTCGCCGGAGCTGGCCATTTCCACGACAACAATCACTTTGCAGTCGCTAACCTAATGGCCATACCGCTGCTGTTTTACTTCTCGTCAACGGCGAAAAATCGTGCAATCCGTTGGCTGCTCTGGGTCTTCATTGCGTTCGGGCTGATCGCCGTCTTGTCATCCTGGTCGCGTGGTGGCTTGATCGCGCTCGGGGGCTACATCGTTGGCACTCGCGTCCATAAGTGGAAAAAAAGCAAGATTGCTAATTGTTCTCGCCGGCGTGACCGTCGGAGCCGCCGTCTTTATGCCGGAGGCCTGGCTTGAGCGTATGGAGACGATCGCGACCCCGGCCGGGGAGGCATCGGCACGAAGTCGTCTCGAATTTTGGCGAAACTGTCTTGAACTCGGCGCCAAGCGCCCGATATGGGGCTGGGGGTTTGGCAGTGATGCATCCCAGAACGATGAGCGAGAGTGGCACATTAGTTACATTCAGATTTTTGCGTAGCATGGCGTAATTGGGATTCTGCTTTGGTTAGCCGTTCTAGTGACCACACTAGCAATGCTAATCCAAGATGCGTTTGGGGCGGAAAAAAATAGCGCAGACCGATCCTCAGAAGGGTGCTTTATCCGGCGCATTGATGGCCTCGCTGGTCGCATTCGCTGTCGGAGGTGTGTTCCTCGGTATCGCTTACTGGGATATTGTCTACCATCTTATCGTTGCCGCCGTCTTGTTGTCCGGGCTAAAAATGTCGGCGGTGTTAGCATTTCAGAGCGCAATGCCTTTCCTGACGCAGGTGGCCTGTCATCTACAGACTACCAAGAGGTCGGAGGAGCGGGTGCAGTTAGATGGGCGCCGATTCGGCTCGCGAGATTGACCATGGCGCTAGCTGGCGTGCTAGGCGATTCTGGGCGTGATTGTTCTCGTCGTGTTCTCGAGACACTTGCGGAAGACGATGGCAGCAACGCATCTCGAAGTCCTCTAGGGATGATTGCGGATTCGCAAGATGGCCTTGGGGTAATACCTGTTAAGCCGGTCGCCTCTGGGCGGATCAATCCTGAGTTGCGTGGGTTGCCTACTGGCACTTGGCTCAAACTCCACCAGCAGTTACCCGGAGGGTCCGCCACGTTCTCAAGACAGGCGCACGGGGTGCAGCTTTTGATCCAGTGCGGGGACGGGTGATGCTCTTCGGCAGCAACACGCACGGGAAGAATTGGGACAACACTGTGCGTTTTTTTGACATGGGGGAGCTGCGCTGGACTAGCGCTTACCCACTGGACCATCCGGACACATATCGTATCAATGCCGCTGGGATACCGGTCGCTGGGTTGAACGGCGAAACGCCCTTGGGCAATGCACACTTTGACGCGGTGAGTTCGATCCGCGATAGACCGGTTGGTAGTTGCCAGCCATCCGAGCCACCTGAATTCGAACAGGTTTGGTGGTGTCACACAATCCCTTTTGGTCGGCGATCGATCAACATCCTACTTGGGTTTACCATGTCGGCGAGAATCGCTGGGATATTCTGGTCGAAAACGGTCAGTCATTTTTTCGGCTAGTGCCACATTTGATTCGACACGCCGAGACATCATCGGTGTGAACTCCCGCGGGTACTGGGTGCTCGATATCGATAGGCCAGATAGACCCGTGCGAGGCGTAGCTACCCGAAAGGGCTGGTACAACACAGCGGTGGTGTTCGACGAAGAACGCCAAACGGTTTTGGTATTCGGAAATAACGAGCATTCGAGCGACGTTTGGCAGTACCGCGTTGGTGACAAGCGGGACCGCCTGATGGCGACGCCGGGCTTACGTCCACCCGGCGCCGGAGTGAGCCCCGCTCGTTTACCATTCGCGGATTAAAAAAATCGTCGCGCTTGTTGAAGCTGGGCGCGAAGGAGAGGCTGGCTTGACACAGACTTGGCTTTACTCCACTGACTCGGACAGCTGGGAGCAAGTTTCAGCAGCGAATCTGCCGTTTCGTGTTGGGATGAACCATCCGAAGGCGCAAATTCCGCCCGGAATCGCTCAGGCAAAAGGACCGTGGGGATGAATCCTATTATGGGTTCGGGTTGACTCTGGAGAGCGGCGCCCAATGGTGCCCACCGACGGGGCAGGGGCGCGTAGCGCTTTCAAACTCTCAGGTTCTTGGACAGAGGGGCGGCAAGGTTTTCACGCGAGTGATGGCCCTGCCGCCCCTTTGTTGTTGGGTCAGTGAAAAGTTTTGGAGTCAGCGATGGACAAGAAAACGGTTTTGAATGAGACCCACCGGGAGATGGGGGCGCGGATGGTGCCGTTCGGCGGCTGGGACATGCCGGTGCACTACGGCTCGCAACTCGAAGAGCACCATGCGGTGCGCCGAGATGCCGGGATGTTCGATGTCTGCCACATGACGGTGGTCGACCTGCGGGGCGAGCAGGTTCGGCCGTTCTTGCGCCACCTGCTGGCCAATGATGTGGCCAAGCTGAAATCACCGGGCAAGGCATTGTATTCCTGCATGTTGCAGGAAGATGGTGGAGTGATCGATGATCTTATCGTCTATTTTCTCGACGAAAGCTGGTTTCGCATGGTCGTCAACGCGGCGACCACCGAAAAAGACGTGGCCTGGATCACCGACCAGGCGAGTCCCTTTGGTGTGGCGGTCGAGCCGCGCTTCGATCTCGGCATGATCGCGGTGCAGGGGCCAAACGCCCGTGCGAAGGCGTTGCCATTGCTGCCAGCCGATCTGCGCGCGGCAGCGGAGGCGTTGAAGCCGTTCAGCGCGGCGCATGCCGGCCAGTGGTTCGTCGGTCGCACCGGCTATACCGGTGAGGACGGATTCGAGATCGTGCTGCCAGAGAGCGAGACGCCCGCATTCTGGCGCGCGCTGGCCGACGCGGGGGTCGCGCCTTGCGGTCTGGGCGCACGCGATACCCTGCGTCTGGAAGCCGGGATGAACCTGTACGGCTCCGATATGGATGAGACACTGACGCCACTCGCGTCAGGGCTGGCGTGGACGGTGGCGCTCGATCCCGCGGATCGCGATTTCATCGGGCGGATCGCGCTTGAAAAGCAGCGCGCCGGCGGTACGCTCCCGGTATTCACCGGGATTGTGCTTGAGGGTAAGGGCATCTTGCGCGGGCACCAGAAGCTGTTCGACGGTGATAGAGAGGTCGGCGAAATCACCTCGGGAGGATTCTCGCCGACGCTCGAGCGGTCGATCGGCATGGCGCGGGTTGCCGCCGGTGATTATCCGCTGACTGTGGACATCAGGGGTCGCCGGCTGCCGGTGCAGCGGGTGAAAATGCCGTTTGCACGCAACGGCAAGGCCTGCATCGACCTCTAGACAGGTCGCAGATTTCGATTTCGGTACCGGCAGACAGGGCCGGTGAGTCAAGAACCCGCGAGGAAAACATCATGAGCAACGACGTCCCTACCGAGCTGAAGTACACCAAGTCCCACGAGTGGGTTCGTGTTGAAGACGACAACCTGGTCACGGTCGGGATTACCGACCATGCGCAGGAACTGCTCGGCGACCTGGTTTTCGTCGAACTGCCCGAAGTCGGCGCTGACCTGGGCATCGGCGCGGAATGCGCGGTGGTCGAATCGGTCAAAGCCGCCTCTGACGTCTACAGTCCGGTCAGCGGCGAGGTCATTGAGGTCAACGAGACGCTGGCCGACGCGCCGGAGACGATCAACCAGGATGCCTACGAAGAGGGCTGGATTTTTCGACTGCGTCTGACCGAGCCCGGCGAGCTTGACGGCCTGATGGATGCCGACAGCTACGCCGAGCACGCCGAATCCGAAGACCACTAGCCGGCCCGGCCAGGTGCCGACCGGGTAGGCCTTCCCACAACTCTGGATGCCAACTGATATGCCGTTCATTCCGCACACCGAAGACGACATTCGCAACATGCTCGACGTGATCGGCGTCGAGTCCATCGATGATCTGTTCGACGAGATCCCTGCAGACCTGCGCGCGAAGCCATTGGCGCACGTCCCGGAGGGCATGACCGAGATGGAGGTCGCCGCGCTGATGCATGCGCGGGCGCGCGAGGACGGCCAGCCGCTGTGCTTCATCGGTGCGGGTGCCTACGATCACCATATCCCGGCGGCGGTGTGGCAGATCACCACGCGCGGCGAGTTCTACAGCGCCTATACGCCTTATCAGGCCGAGGCGAGTCAGGGTACCTTGCAGCTGCTGTACGAATTCCAGTCGATGATGACGGCGATCATGGCGATGGAGGTCTCCAATGCGTCGCTGTACGACGGCGCCTCGGCCTTGGCCGAAGCGGTGTTGATGGCCGTGCGCGCCAATCGCAAGTCGAAGTCGCGTCGGGTGTTGCTGCCGCGCACCCTGCATCCGGCGTATCGCAAAACGGTCCGCACCATCGTCCACAACCAGGGCATCGAACTGGTCGAGGTGCCGATCGACCTGAAGACCGGCAAAACGGACCAGGCCGCGCTGCAGGCATTTACCGGCGAAGACTATGCCGCGTTGGCCATACCGCAGCCGAACTTCTTCGGCGTTCTCGAGGACGTCGACGCGCTGACCGACTTCGCGAAAGCCAACGGCATGCTGGCGATCGCCGTGGTCAATCCGCTGGCGATGGCGGTGCTGAAGCCGCCGGGTCAGTGGGGCGAGCAGGGCGCCGATATCGCCTGCGGTGAAGGACAGCCGCTCGGCGCGCCGCTGTCGTCCGGGGGGCCGTACTTCGGCTTCATGTGTACCCGCCAGGCGATGGTCAGGCAGATGCCCGGGCGCATTATCGGGAAGACGGTCGACCTCGATGGCAAGCCGGGCTACACCCTCACGCTGCAGGCCCGCGAACAACACATCCGCCGATCCAAGGCGACGTCGAACATCTGTACCAACCAGGGCCTGCTGGTCACCGCGGCGACCATCCACATGGCACTGCTCGGCGGTGAAGGGCTTGCCCGCGTCGCGGCCGCCTGCCATGCCAACACGGCGGGGCTGGTCGATCGGCTCACCGGTATCGACGGCGTTGATGCGCTGTTCGATAGCCCGGTGTTCCACGAGCGCGTGCTGCAGCTGACCGCACCGACAGCCGACATCCTGCGCTCGCTCGCCGCGCACAACGTGCTGGGCGGGTTTGATCTCAGCGAGGACTACCCGGAGCTGGGCTCGGCGGTGCTGGTCTGTGCGACCGAGCTGCGCAGCGATGCCGACATCGACGAGTACGCTACCAAGCTCGGCCGGGTGATGGCGACCCGAACCCAGGCGAAATGTCCGGTTGAGCCGAAGTTTGCCTGAGCAAGACTGCAACCCCCAAAACACGAAATATCGCATCCAAGGAGAATCTCATGGCCCGAGTGACACTGCACGGCAATCCCATCAATACCAACGGCGATCTGCCGGCTGTTGGCAGCACCGCACCGGACTTCCGGCTGGTCGACGGCGAGCTGAACGATCTGACGCTGGCTGATTTTGCCGGTAAGAAAAAACTCATCAGCATTGTGCCGAGCCTCGACACGCCGACCTGCGCGACATCGACCAAGGTCTTCAATGAGCGCCTTGGTGGTCGCGACGACGTGGTGGTGCTGGTCGTCTCGGCCGATCTGCCGTTCGCGCAGGGCCGTTTTTGCCAGGCCGAAGGGACGGCCGATGTGAAGACGCTGTCGATGATGCGCTCGCGTAGCTTCGCCAAGGACTACGGCATGCTGATCGAAGACGGGCCATTGGCCGGGATTACCGCCCGTGCCGCGTTGGTCCTCGATGCCGACAACAAGGTCGTGCACGCCGAGCTGGTCGGTGAGATCGGCGACGAGCCGGACTACGACGCGGCCATCGCGGCGCTCGGTTGAGCCAATTAACTCTCTGATAGACACCAACCAGAACCACGAGCTTTTCGAGCCATGCTGATCCACGAACACTCCCGACCCGGCCGGCGCGCCTTCGCGCAGGCGCCGAAACAAATGGCCGACCTCAGCGCCATCCCGGCCGAGATGCGCCGTGACCAACCGCCCGCCCTGCCGGAGGTGTCGGAGATGCAGGCGGTGCGGCACTACACGCGCCTGTCACAGCAAAACTTCTCGATCGACACCCAGTTTTACCCGCTGGGCTCCTGCACAATGAAGCACAATCCGCGCGCGTGTAATTCGTTGTCGATGCTGCCGGGGCTGTTGGCGCGTCACCCGCTGGCGCCCGACACGCATAGCCAGGGCTTCATGCGCTGCATGTTCGAGTTGCAGGAGATGCTCAAAGACGTCACCGGGATGCGTGCGGTGTCGCTGGTCCCGGCCGCTGGCGCACAGGGCGAGTTCACCGGGGTCGCGATGATTCGTGCCTACCACGACGCGCGCGGCGACACGGCGCGCCAGGAGATTATCGTGCCCGACGCCGCACACGGTACCAACCCGGCGACCGCGGTGATGTGCGGTTACAAGGTGCGCGAGATCCCCACGCTGGACGACGGTGATGTCGATATCGAGGCGTTGCAAGCAGCGCTCGGGCCGCACACCGCGGGCATCATGCTGACCAACCCGTCGACGGTCGGCGTGTTCGAGCGGCGGATCACCGAGATCGCGCGGCTGGTCCACGAAGCGGGCGGCCTGCTGTACTACGACGGCGCCAACCTGAACGCGATCCTCGGCAAGGTCCGCCCGGGTGACATGGGTTTCGACGTCATCCATATGAACCTGCACAAGACCTTCTCGACGCCGCACGGCGGCGGTGGCCCAGGTGCCGGCCCGGTGGGGGTCAGCGAGCGGCTGGTGCCGTTCCTGCCGATCCCGATGGTCGGCTTCGATGACCATGATTACCACTGGCTGACCGAGAAAGACTGCCCGCAGTCGATCGGCAAGCTATCGACCTATGCCGGCAATGCCGGTGTGCTGCTACGCGCGTACATCTATGCGCGGCTGCTGGGCCGCGAAGGCATGGTGCGGGTCTCCGAATTCGCCACGCTGAATGCCAATTATCTGGCCAAGCGCCTGGCCGATGCCGGTTTTGAACTGGCCTACCCGGAGCGCCGGGCGACGCACGAGTTCATCGTGACGCTGCGCAAGCAGGCCAAGGAGCTGGATGTCACGGCGATGGACTTTGCCAAGCGTCTGCTCGATTACGGATTCCACGCACCGACCACGTACTTCCCGCTGTTGGTGCCAGAGTGTTTCCTGATCGAGCCGACCGAAAGCGAGGCGCAAGACGCGTTGGACGGCTTTGTCGACGCGATGATAGCGATCCAGGCGGAGGCGGAGAGCACGCCGGATAAGGTCAAGACGGCGCCGCATAGTCTGCCGGTGCGCCGGCTGGACGATGTGCGGGCCGCGCGCGAACTCGACCTGCGCTGGACCGGCACGGCCGGTTGAGGTGGTGCCCGGCCGGGCGCGATCGCCGAGCCCGTTGCGAGCTGTAAGCGCCGATGTCTGAATTCAATACGACTGCGGGCCTGACCCGGATCGTCCGGGCGTTCGGCTATTCGTTCCAGGGGCTACGAGCCTGCTATCGCCATGAAGCGGCTTTCCGCCAGGAACTGATGGTCGCCCTCGTCATCGTGCCACTCGGCCTCTGGCTGGGCGCTGATGGCGTCGAACGGGCGCTGCTCGTCGGCAGTTGGTTGCTGGTATTGATCGTCGAGCTGCTGAATTCGGCGCTCGAGGCGACCGTCGATCGCTTCGGCCCCGAACAACACACGCTGGCGGGCCGCGCGAAGGATATCGCCTCGGCCGCGGTATTCATGTCGATCAGCCTCGCGGTGCTCGTCTGGGCGCTTGTATTGCTGCCGCGTTACCTCTGAGCCGAAAGCCCCCTCGCCGTCATCGCCTATTCGTCGGTGACCGCGGGGACCGGCGGTTTTACCGCATCCACGCTGTCACTCACCGCCGCCGGCGCGCCGATCGTCTGTGCCGGGGCAGGGTCTGCGGGCACCGCTGGCATGTCGGGCATCGCCGGATCTCCCGGCAGCGTCGGCTCGTCGATAGTTGAGGCCGGCGATTCGATCTCAACGCCGGTCTCGACATCGACGGTGCCGCTGCTTTCGATCGGCGGTTCCGTCGCTATCGGCGGCATTCCCCCTGCCGCGTCATCCGTCTCGATGACCGGTGCAGGCGCGACAGGTGCGATCTGGACGGGCTCTGCTGGCGCGGGGCTTGAACGGTCGAGCCTTGCGTCCTGCGTCTGCGGGACCGGCCGGGTCAGGAAAAACGCCGTCGCCCCGATTGCGCCGACCAGCAGTAACAGAAAAAACTTGTTCAACGTGACTTCCCCTCGACACGGGCTTGGCAGTTGTGCGATTGGCGTTAGCCTGCCGGGCTGCGCATGGTTAGTTTATCGGCGCCTAAGGTACCATTAGCGCCATTGGGACGCAGCAACGTGCTATCCGCGCTCCTCCACTATCACTGGGTCAAGACATGTCAGCACTGATTTGCGGTTCGATCGCCTACGACACCATCATGGTGTTTCAAGACCAGTTCAAGAACCACATCCTTCCCGACCAGGTGCACATCCTCAATGTGTCGTTCCTGGTACCGGAACTGCGGCGTAACTTCGGTGGCTGTGCCGGCAACATTGCGTTCAACCTCAATCTGCTCGGTGGTGACGGTCTGCCGATGGGCACCGTCGGCGACGATTTTGAGCCTTATGCGCAGTGGCTCGGACAGCAGGGTGTTCGCCAGGATGCGATCAAATCGATTGCCGGCACCTTCACCGCGCAGGCCTACATCACCACCGATCAGGACGACAACCAGATCACGGCGTTTCACCCGGGGGCGATGAACGCGGCCCATGAGAACCGCATCGATGACGTCGACGGCGTCACCCTCGGCATGGTTTCGCCCGACGGCCGGCAGGGCATGATCGAGCATGCAACGCAGTTCGCCGAGGCCGGCATACCGTTCATCTTCGATCCCGGCCAGGGCATGCCGATGTTCGACGGCGACGATCTGAATCGCTTCGTCGCGCAGGCCAGTTACCTGGCATTCAACGACTACGAAGCCAAGCTCATGGAAGAACGCACCGGCAAAGCGCCCGAACAGCTGGCCCGCGAGGTCGAGGCGGTGGTCGTGACCCGCGGTGGCGAGGGCTCAACGATCTTCACCCGCGACAATATCTACGAAATCCCATCGGCCGCGGTCAACCGACTGGTCGACCCGACCGGCTGCGGCGATGCCTACCGGGGCGGCCTGTTGTATGGCTTACAGCAGGGGCTGGACTGGGACATTACCGGGCGCATCGCATCATTGCTGGGCGCGATCAAGATCGAACACGCAGGTACGCAGAATCACGCGGTCAGCCGCAGTGACTTTGATGCCCGGTTCAAAGAGACTTTCGGGTTTGCGTTGTGACCATGCAACGGTTGAGAGGTGGCGATCGATGAATGCACCGAGTTGCACGCCTTCGCTGCAAGGTCTGACAAGCTACGACGATGCCGTTACCCGCCTGGCCGGCGATGCCGTGCCGTTGTCTGAGCACGAGCCAGTCGCACTGACGGCGGCCGTTGGGCGGGTGTTGGCCACGCCGGTCGTCAGCACGCTCGACGTGCCCGGCTGGGACTACAGTGCGATGGATGGCTATGCCGTCCGGTCGGCCGATTGCGTCGCGGCCGGCGGCGTCTTGCCGGTGAGTCAGCGGGTGCCCGCGGGGACCGCGCCGGGGCCGTTACAGCCCGGTACCGCGGCGCGGATATTCACCGGCGCGCCGATGCCTGATGGTGCGGATGCGGTGGTGATCCAGGAGGTCTGCGAGGCCGTCGACGGTGGCGTGCGCATCGATGCCGTTGTTGAGGCGGGCTCGAATGTGCGACGCCGCGGCGAAGACATCCTGGCCGGCGCTGCCGTCGTCGATGCCGGTGTCCGCTTGCTGCCGCAGCATATTGGTCTGGCGGCATCGGTCGGTGTCGCCGAACTCAAGGTCGTGCGGCGCCCACGGGTCGCGTTGTTCGCCAGTGGTGATGAGTTGGTGATGCCCGGTCGGCCGCTGGCGCCCGGCAAGATCTATAACTCGAACCTGTTTACCGCAACGGCGCTGCTGCAGGCCTTGGGTTGCGAGGTCATCGATCTCGGCATCGTCGAGGATACGCTGGACGCGACCAAGGCGGCGATCGCGCGCGGCGCGGCGGAAGCCGACCTGGTGCTGGCCTCCGGTGGCGTGTCGGTCGGCGAAGAGGACCACGTCAAGCCCGCGGTGCAGGCGCTCGGCGAACTGGAGATGTGGAAGCTGGCGATCCGCCCAGGCAAGCCGTTGGCCTACGGCCACGTCGACGGCACCCCGTTCATCGGTTCGCCAGGCAATCCGGTGTCGCTGTTTGTGACCTTCCTGTTGTTTGTCCGCCCGTTCATCCTGCGGTTGCAGGGACGCAACGATTGGGTGCTGCAGCCACTGCGGGTCGAGGCGGATTTCGACTGGCCGCGGCCGGACAAGCGTCGCGAATTTCACCGCGCGCGCCTGGTGCGTGGTGGTGACGGCAAGAATCGTCTGCAGGTGCACCAGAGTCGTTCGTCGGGCGTGCTCAGTTCGGTGGTCTGGGCCAATGGCCTGGCGGTGATCCCCGAGAACCAGGTTATTCAGGCCGGTGAGCTGGTCGATTTTCTACCGTTCTACGAGTTGATCGCATGATCCGTGTGCTTTTTTTCGCCAGTGTTCGGGATCGCTTGGGCGTCGCCGAGGAAAGCCTCGCCGAGACGCCGGCCAACGTCGCTGCATTACGCGCCGATTTGGCCGCCCGCGGGGCGCCGTGGGACGAGGTCCTTGGCGCCGATCAGCGGGTCTTGGCCGCCGTCAACCAGACCATGGCCACCGATGATGCGCCGCTCTCGGATGGCGATGAGGTCGGTTTTTTCCCGCCGGTCACCGGGGGCTGAGGGGGCATCATGGCGACAGTGCAGACCGAGGTCAGGGTGCAGGCGGAGGCGATGGATCCACAGGCGGAACTCGGCCCGCTGCTGGGTGCCGACGCGGCAACCGGCGCGGTGACCAGTTTTGTCGGCCTGATGCGCGACTTCAATCAGGATGCGCAGGTCGCCGAAATGACCCTCGAGCACTATCCGGGCATGACCGAGAAAGCGCTCCAGGCCATCGTCGACGAGGCGTTGACGCGGTGGTCCCTGCAGGCCGTGAAGATCATCCATCGCGTCGGTGTATTGCGTCCCGCCGACCCTATCGTCTTGGTGGCCGTCGCCAGTGCCCACCGTGGCGATGCGTTTCGCGCCTGCGAGTTCCTGATCGACTACCTCAAGACGCGGGCGCCGTTCTGGAAACGCGAGACCACCCGTGATGGTGATACCCGCTGGGTCGAGTCGCGTAGCAGTGATGACCAGGCCGCGCAGCGTTGGGTCGGGTCGGATGCAACCTAGCGCCGAAGTATGCGGGGGACCCTGTGGCCTGGTTAACGCGTAAGCGAGTCTGCAAAGAGTGCGGTGGTACAGAGCTGACGCGTTATCGTCGTGCGCTATGGATGCGCTTGTTTCGCGGCAGCCAATTCCTGCGTTGCAGGCAGTGTCGTTCGACGATTTTGTGGCTGCGCGGTCGGCTGGACAATGACGACGAGTCGGGTGTCATCGATGACGCCTAGCGAGACAGTGGCTCGGTTGGCCATTCGGTCGCGGCGATCAGCCGCTCGCTGAATCTGCGGATCTCTTCACCCGGTTCACCGACCACCGCAAGGTTGCCCCAAGCGGTTGGCATAATGGTGCCTGCTAACGTATCGGTCTTGATCGCTTGCGCCCGCTCGGTCGGTTGGCCAGGCATCAAGAACGCGCTGATTGGTCCCACCTTGCCCGGTGCGATCAGGTGAATTCCGCTGCGCGTGCGCATCAGGCATTCCGCGGCGAAATTGATCTGGCCTATTCCGGCGGATAGCTGTGCGCCGAAACGGTCGAACAGCGCAGTGAGTTGTTGGCTCGCAACGGGGTGTTGGTTGCTGAGATGATGAGACTCGGCCGCTATGTGGCGCAATACGGACTGCGCCAGCTCACTGCCGTTTGGCTTGCCAGTTGTGGTCGTAACAACAATCAGGCTTATGCTGACAATCAACAGCATGCCGGCAGCTGCACCGTAGCCCCAGCGGCGCATGGCGTTTACGCGGTGTTCCATGCGTGCGGTCATGTCTTGCGGGGCGGAGATTTTTTGTAAGACGGCGCGCAGCCGCACCTCTCGCGCCCTGAGATCTCGGGCAAATGCGTGGCAAGCCAGACAAGCGGATTCGTGTTCTGCGCATCGGCCGTCCGGATCGAACGGATCGGTCAATGAGCGCCGACGGAACTCCTCGCAGTTCAACGCTCAGACTCCGGGATTCGTTGAGAGGCGTTGTCACATCGCGTTGATGAGGCGCAAAGAGGCCGACGGGACGGGTCTGTGGTTGGGCTGCAGGTGGGCGCATTGGGTCTCATCGGCGAACAAGACCGCCTCAGCCCGAGAATTATTTCGCGTTTGCCGTTGGATGAGCGCGCGCCACGGCGGGTTGGCCGTGGCGACGTCCCGCGATCAGGGTTTGATGTAGGTGAAGCCCCGGGCCTGCAGGTGGGCGAGCTCGGCCACGCCGCTGGGAACGATGTCCTCGGCATCGACGTTGTACAGCTGGTCCTCGCGGTTCACATTCCGGCCGGTCAGCGTGTTGGCGCAGACTTTGAAGGTGACGCCCTGATTCCTCAGTCCATCGACGCGTGCCTGCATCTGTTGGTCGGCGTTGGCATGGCGAAATTTCGGCAACGAAGGCAGTGCCTCCGGTAACAACACCATCGACACCCCGTGCCCGTGCATGACGACGCGCAGATCGAGGTTTTCGGCACCGACGGCGTTGATGTGATTCTGCACATTGCGCAGGGCGCCGGTTTGCTGTTTGGGATTGTCGAAGTTCACGTGGTAGACGACCTTCTGTTTGCTGTAAACCTCAGCCAATACGGGCCCGGCCCAGCCGATCAAGCCAATGCAAACAAATAGTGCGCCAATGCGTGTCACGAGTCTCATGTCCACCTCCGGGGGTTGTCTGCTCTGCGGCAGTTGCGGGTTATCGACGGCAAGTATTGTCGTCAGACCAGGAGCTTAGTCGAATAAACCGGGGTTGCCCCCTTGCCATCGCTGTGCCTGTTCAGGCCAGCGTTGCAGTCAGTCGCGCCGGGTCGGTGATAGCAGGATCGCAGCGATGGCCGCGACATCGGTAGGCGACCACGGCGTCGGGCTGCGGCCGTTTTTCGGCGAGGCCCGGCGGTAGCTCGGTCGCCTCCGGCGGGATCACAAACACCCGTCGGCCGGCGACGTAGTTGCTTTGCAGGGCGGTGCGCCATGCCGCAGTTTGCTCCGGTTCGCCGCGGATAATGATCAGTTCGCCGGGATCCAGGTAACCCTGAACGCCCTCGAGCAGCCCCAGGTGCGCGTAGCTCGCCCGGTTGATGCTCGGCCACGCGGCGTTAACCGCGCGGTCGGCAGCGGCCTGTAATGCCGCGTCCCCGGTCAGTGCCGCGAGGGTCTGCAATACCTCGATGGCGACGCTGTTGCCGCTCGGCATCGCATCGTCAGCCAGCGGCCGGGGACGGTGTATCAGTCGCTCGTGATCGTCTGCGGTGAAGTAAAATCCGCCATGCTGTTGGTCCTCGAAATGCGCCAGTAACTGGTCGGCGAGGTCCAGTGCCACAGCGAGGTAACGGTCGTGCCAGCGCGCCTGCAGGACCTCCAGCAATGCCTGAATCAGGTAGGCATGGTCGTCGAGGTAGGCGGCCAGCCGGGCCTCGCCATCGCGGCTCGTCGCGAGCAGCCGGCCGTTCTGGATATGCCGGCTCAGGATGTAAGCGAGCGCCTGTTCGGCCGACGTCAGCCAGTCATCGCGACCGAAAACCCGTGCCGCCCGGGCCATGCCGGTGATCGCCAGCGCGTTCCAGCTGGTCAATATTTTTTCATCGCAGCCGGGTCGCACGCGGTCGGCGCGTGCCTCCAGCAGCTTGTTGCGTGCGCTGAGTAGCAGGCCGCGCACCGTGCGGGCGTCTTTGCCGGTCAACGCGACGAGCTGTTCGGTCGCGGTGTAGGTATGCAGGTGCCAATGACCCTCGAAGTTGGCTTCGCGGTCGAGGCCGAAGCGTGGCGCGAATACGGCATATTCCGGTTCGTCGAGCAGCGCGGCGACCTCTTCTCTTGTCCAGACGTAGAAGCGGCCTTCTTCGCCCTCGCTGTCGGCGTCGAGGCTGGCGAAATAGCCGCCGGTCGGTGACTGCATCTCGGTCATCAACCAAGCCGCGGTGCGTTCGCACACGTGGCGGAACAGCGCGCGTTGGCCAGTGGCTCGCCAGGCCTCTGCGTAAAGCGCCAACAGCTGGCCGTTGTCATAAAGCATCTTTTCAAAGTGCGGGATCATCCACTGGCCATCGACCGAATAGCGGCAGAAGCCGCCGGCCAGGTGATCCTGGATGCCGCCTTCGGCCATCTTTTCGAGCGTGAAGCGGGCCATGTGGACGGCAGCCGTATCGTCGTGCCGGGTGCCCTGGCGCAACAGAAAGCGCAGGGTCGACGGATGCGGGAACTTGGGCGCCCCGCCGAAGCCGCCGTCCTTGGCATCAAATTGCTGTCCGAGTTCGTCGACGCTTTGCGAAAACACGCGCTCGTTGGGTATGTCATCGGACGCTGCCGGTGTATCGACCTTGAGCAAGGCATCAACCAGTGAGTTGTTTTGCTGGTCGATCGCGTCACGCTGTTCGCGAAAAGCCTGTTCAATCTGGCGCAGCAGATCACGAAACGCCGGAAGGCCATGGCGCGCCTGTGGTGGAAAGTAGGTGCCGGCAAAAAAAGGGATCTGGTCGTCCGGAGTCAGGAACACCGTCAATGGCCAGCCGCCGGCACGACGCGACAGCAGTTGGTGGGCGGTTTGGTAGATCCTGTCGAGGTCCGGCCGCTCTTCACGGTCGACCTTGATGTTGACGTACAACTCGTTCATCACTGCCGCGGTTGCCGGGTCTTCGAACGATTCGTGGGCCATCACGTGACACCAGTGACAGGCCGAATAGCCGATCGACAGCAAAACCGGCTTATTCTCGCGCCGTGCGAGATCGAGCGCCTCTTCGCACCAGGGCCACCAGTCCACCGGGTTGTTGGCATGCTGCTGCAGGTAGGGGCTGGTTGCATCTTTGAGTCGATCGGCGGTCATGCGGCCTTCCTTTGTTAGGCTAGTCGCTGACCATAGGCTGCGCAGCTGCTCAGGCCAATCGCCAATGAGCAGGGTAATTTCGATGCGGGTTCGGCGGTTGCAATCGCTACGTTATCGCGCGGTGCCGCCGAGATGCCGCATCAACAACAGAGGACAATCAGATGATCAAAAGCATCGGTATTATTTTTTCGATTGGTTTGCTGGCCCCGCTAGTGGTGATGGCCGCTGACTCCGGGCAGACGGGTCGTTACCAGGGCGTAGAGGCATCGGAGACGGCGGTCTGGGTTATCGACACCCAAACCGGCCAGGTTCGAAAATGTACCCAGGAATTCTCCGATACGGCGCCGGTCTGTTCGAGCTTCTCCAAATAGCGTGCGGCTACTTGCGACCGATGATTGAGCCGAGAATGCCGCGAATGATCTGACGGCCGAGTGTCGAGCCGATCGTGCGCGCGACGGACTTGGCCATGGCCTCGCCGACGCTCTGGCGGCGGCTGCCACGTGGACTGGGTTTCTCGGCGGCCTTGCGCTGTTTTTCTTCGGCGGCGGCCTGCTCCGCCGCTTCGGCTTCGCGTTGGCGCTGTTCTGCCAACTCGGCCTCGCGTTTGGCGAGCATTTCATAGGCCGAATCCCGGTCCACGGTTAGATCGTACGCGGCTTTGAGTGGTGACCGATCGATAAGGGTCTTGCGGCGCTGCTGATCGAGCGGCCCAAACTGCGAGCGCGGCGGGGCCATCAGGGTTCTCTCGACGATCGACGGGATACCTTTTGCGTCCAACGTCGAGATCAGTGCCTCGCCGACGCCCAACTCACCGATCACCGTCTCGGTATCGAACGCCGGGTTTTCACGAAAGGTCTCGGCGGCAGCTCTCAGCGCCTTGCGGTCACGTGGGGTAAAGGCGCGTAAGGCATGCTGGATTCGGTTGCCGAGTTGTCCGATGACCTCATCCGGCACGTCATTCGGATACTGGGTGACAAAAAATACCCCGACCCCTTTTGAGCGGATCAGCCGAACCACCTGGGTGATTTTCTGCAGCAGCGCCTTGGGCGCGTTGTCGAACAGCAAGTGGGCCTCGTCGAAGAAAAATACCAGTCGAGGCAGGTCCGCGTCGCCGCGCTCGGGTAACTCCTCCATCAGTTCAGACAACAGCCACAGCAGGAACGTAGCGTAGATGCGCGGTGAGTGGTAGAGCGTGGTCGCGTCGAGGATGCTGATCACACCGCGGCCGGAAAAGTCGTTTTGCATCAGGTGCTCGACGCGAATCGCGGGTTCGCCGAAAAACACGTCGCCGCCAGCCTCTTCGAGTATCAACAGGCGCCGCAGAATCGCCGTGACGCTGGCCCTGGCGATTCGTCCGTAGTCGCGTTCCAGGTCCTTGCCGTTGTCGGCGACCCAATTGAGCATCGCTCGGAGGTCTTTGAGGTCGAGCAGTAACAGGCCTTCGTCGTCGGCGACGCTGAAGGCGACCTGCATGACCCCCTCCTGGGTCCCGTTGAGTTCCAAAAGATTGCTCAGCAAGGTTGGGCCCATCTCCGACACGGTGGTACGGACCGCGTGCCCTTTTTCACCGAAGACGTCCCAAAAAATGGCGGGGCTGCCTTCGAACGGGTGGTCATCGATGGCGATATAGTGCAGCCGCTCGTCGATCTTCGGGTGCGGCTTGCCGGCCCCCGCGACACCGGACAGGTCGCCTTTGACATCCGCCGTAAACACCGGCACGCCAAGCCGCGAGAACGATTCTGCCAGCACCTGCAAGGTGACTGTCTTGCCGGTGCCCGTCGCGCCGGTAATCAGGCCGTGGCGGTTTGCCATGCCCGCGTTGAGTACGATCTGCTTGGTACCGTTGCCGCCGAGCAGAATGGAGTTGTCCGTCATCAAGGGTTCCCCGGAATCGTTTGCTGCGCGCAGATTACCGCATGGCCACGTACCTGACATCCGCCAGGCAGTCGTGAAGCGGTTACACTCTCGCTCTTGCACCGGACGAGAGCCCGGGCCGTGCACAGGTATCGAGAGACGAGGAGAACCGACCGATGCGGTGGAAGGGTCGCAGGCAGAGCAGCAATATCGAAGACCGACGGGGCACCTCGCCGGCAAGCTTTGGCGGGCTTCGTGGCGGCGGTGGGAACGGCCTGCTGCGGCTGTTGCCGGTGGTGCTGCGTTTCCTCGGCGTCAAGGGAACGATTGCCGTGGTGCTGGCCTTCGGGGCCTACAGTTACTTCAGCGGCGGTGGCCTTGGCGGGTTGTTGGGGGGGCTCGCCGGCACGGGTGTCCCTCAGGCCCCGACGACCGCGGAAACCCAGCCCGTCGAGCAGTCTGCCGCGGAAAAACAGATGGTCGAATTCGTCAGCGTCGTATTGGCCGATACCGAGGCGACCTGGCATTCCCTGTTCGAGCAACGCGGCGACACCTACAAAGAACCCCGATTGGTGCTGTACCGCGGTGCGGTCAATTCGGCGTGTGGGATGGGCCAGGCCGCGATGGGGCCGTTTTACTGTCCCGCAGACCAGAAGGTCTATCTGGACCTGGGCTTTTTCGACGACCTGGCCAGCCGTCATGATGCGCCCGGTGATTTTGCCCAGGCCTACGTGATCGCCCATGAGGTCGGCCACCATGTCCAGACCCTGCTCGGTGTTTCCGCCAAGGTCCATAAAGCCAAGCAGGGCGTCGATGAGGCCGCCGCCAACCAATTGTCTGTGAAGCAGGAATTGCAGGCCGATTGCTTTGCCGGTATCTGGGGCCACCACGCCGGTCGCAGTCGGCAGCTGTTGGAGAGCGGTGACATCGAAGAAGGGCTGAATGCCGCCAGCGCGATCGGTGACGATCGTCTGCAACGCCAGGCTCGCGGCACGGTGTCGCCGGAATCGTTCACCCATGGCAGTTCAGCGCAACGCGTGCGCTGGTTCAAGACCGGACTCGAAAAGGGCACGTTGCGCGCCTGTGACACATTTGCGGCGGCGCAGTTATGACAACCGCGTTGCTGCGTCTGAAAAAGGACCAGGATCGCCGCGTGCGTGCCGGGCATTTGTGGATCTACTCAAACGAAGTCGATACCGACAAGACGCCTTTTGATCAATTCGAGCCGGGCCAGGTGGTCGCGGTGGAGAACGCCCAGGGTAAGTGGCAGGGGCTCGCCTATGTCAATCCCAACTCGTTGATCTGTGCAAGGCTGGTCACGCGACAGCGTGACCTGGCATTCGATGGTTCACTGTTCGTCCATCGCATCAAAGTGGCGTTGGCGTTGCGTGAACGGCTCTATCCCGCGCCCTATTACCGCCTGATTTTCGGTGAGGGCGATGCGCTACCGGGCGTCGTCGTTGATCGCTATGGTGACCATCTCGTCGTGCAGATCACCACCGCCGGGATGGAGGCACAGCGCGAGGCGTTGGTTGCCGCGTTGGTCAAAGTGCTGCGTCCGGCCGGGATCCTGCTGCGCAACGATAGCCTGAGCCGCGAGCCTGAAGGGCTGTCGCGTTATGTCGAGCTGGCGCACGGTGACATGCCCGATCGTGTGCAGCTTGAGGAAGGTGGCTGCCGCTTCGACGTCTCGCCGACGGAGGGGCAGAAGACCGGGTGGTTCTACGATCAGGCCGCCAACCGTGAGGCGTTCACTGCGCTGGTGAACGGCAACCGGGTGTTGGATGTCTGCAGTTATGTCGGCGCCTGGTCGGTGCGTGCAGCCAAAGCCGGTGCGCGCGCTGTGATGGCGGTCGATGCCTCGGCCCAGGCCCTCGCGCAACTATCGAGCAACGCGGCGTTGAATAGCTGCGCTGAAAAAATCGAGACGATCCAGGGCGATGCGTTTCAGGCCCTGCGTGAGCTGCGCGCCGAGCGCGAGCGCTTTGATGTGATCGTGTTGGACCCGCCGGCATTTATCAAACGACGCAAAGACATGAAACAGGGCACGCTGGCCTATCGACGGCTGAATGAGGCGGCATTGGGCTTGCTGGAGCGCGATGGGCTGTTGATCAGCGCCTCGTGTTCATTTCATTTGAGCGGTGAAGGTTTGCTCAAGACTATCCAGCAGGCGGCCAGGCACAGTGATCGAAATGTGCAGGTTCTGCGGCGAGGGTATCAAGGGCCGGACCATCCCGTGCATCCGGCGATCCCTGAAACTGGCTATTTGAAGGCGATGACGATGCGGGTTTTACCGACTCAGTAGCGTCGGGCGGAAACTAGGAAGACATGCGACGCCCGGCGAGCAGACGAATTTCGCTGCGCACCCGTTCTCGTTCTCCCTCGCTGAGGGTCATCCAGATTTCGGCGATCTCTTTCGCCTCATCGGTCAGCGGGGTTGCCTTTTCATCACCGAACATCAACCAGGCGGGATTTACTTCGAGTACCGAAGCGATCTCATCGATCTTGCGCGGGCGAAGACTCTTGCCGTTTTCAATCTTCTGGATGACTGCCTGATTGGTGCCGGCCTGGATGGCCAGTTGTTCTTGGGTCCAACCCATCTGACGCCTTCTGTAACGGAGGCGCTCACCGAGTGTTCGGAGATGGTGTGGGATTACCTTCGTTCCGTTCATTCCTACGAGCCTCATAGCCAACTCTCGCCAATTCATGGTTGAAGAAGTGTTGTGCAAAAGCTAACGGCGACCGGGACCGAAACTTGAGTATTCCCAAGAACTCAGGAATTTAGCGCTGATTCCAATTTATCACTGGACCTTGCGCGGCGATTATTGACGACCAATCGAGCGATAGCGTCACTGCATTTCATAGAGCGGCAGCGCCGCGATTCTTGCCATGATGTCGTCGATCACTGCCTCGTAGGCTGGGCTGCCAACGTGTTCAAAACGTTGCTCGAACTGCGTGGTGTTGAGGAACTCCGGCAGGTCATCGATTTTGGGCAGTAAGTCTGCGTCGCTGACACCGCTTGCGAGTATCCGCTGAATCTTTCGCGCGGCTGCTTGATTGCCGGTAGCGAGTTCACCGAAGCGACTTCCGGAGAGATCGGCGGCCAGATCGGTAAAGCTGAAGCCGCTCCCCTTGTCGGTGTCGACGATCTCCTTGAACACGCCGACGGCATTGGACAGCAACGAGTCGCCACGCGCCGCCAGCGCTGCGGACACCAGGAAGTGTTGCGCAAAATCGATGCGATTGCGGAGACGTAAACGGAAACGGTCTGGACGCGCGATATCGCCGGGAACCAGACGGTGCAGTCCGCGACGCCCCGCCCAGCTGCCGAGCACGCTGAGCAACGCGGTGTTTTCGGTCACCGCATCACCGGTCTCGCTGCGCCGTTGAGCGGCCGCGAACAGTGGCTGAAGCAGCGCCGACAACGATCCGCCCTTGCCGATGCCCTGGCGCTGGAGGGCGACGATCTGGTCATGATAGAACGCGATCGCGTTGCGATCGAGATCGTTCAGCAGGGTCTCTCGCGCGTCGTCGATGAGGGCCGGATTCCATCGATAGCTGAGCTGCAGTTGGTTTTCGGTAATCTGTAGATCGCGGATGCTGTTGAGCGCCTGCTCCAGTTGCCCTCGGCGGGACAGCTGATTGACCAACAGCGTCGCCGCCTGTCGGGCAATCGGCCTGGGGATATCCAGTCGGCCAACGCGCAGGCTTTGCAGCATCGGTTGTTGTTCGTTTACCACGATCTCGAGTTTGATGTTGATGTAGCGGTGCAGTGAGATCCCGGGTAGCTGCCGGGTGAACAATAGCTGTATCTGATCAACGGTCAGCTTGATCTGTGCATCTGCCCCGAACGTTCGTTTGAACAGGTAACCGACCGCGAGGTTCAGGTCGTCTGCCGAAAGGGTTGCGCTGCCGGTTGTTCCAGGGGGGTGACGGCGCGGATCGTTGTTGCGAAGAATTTTCTCTGCACGGGCAATGTCCTTGTGTGACAGCGCGGCGCTAGGCGCGACGTCGGGTGTTGGTTCGAGCGCGAACCAAGCCAGTCCCAGCAACGCCAGGGGGCCAATGATCAACAAGAGGAACAACAGCCGGGAGAGCATGCGCATTTGCGGTTGCGGGTAATTGCCGCAAGCCTAAGTCCGGCTAATGTGGCTGTCCATGGTTCAGCAGCGATTGCCGTCTGTCGGCATATTCGCCGTGTACCTTGGCAGCGAACTCTCCTAAACTCGCGGCCGATGGTTTTCCCAGATTTCGATCCTATCCTGTTGCAGGTCGGCCCCGTCGCGGTGCGTTGGTACGGACTGATGTACGTGCTGGGTTTTGCGTTGGCCTGGTGGCTTGGCCGACGGCGGGCGAGCCGGCCGGGCGCGGTCATCACCCCGCAGCAGATGGATGACCTGCTGTTTTACGGCGCGTTGGGGGTGATCCTCGGCGGCAGACTCGGTTACAGCCTGTTTTACGGGTTTGACGGCTGGCTGGCAGACCCACTGCGCCTGCTGCGCATCTGGGAAGGCGGGATGTCGTTCCATGGTGGGCTGCTGGGCGTGCTGCTGGCGATGTGGCTCTATGGGCGCCGGCTGGGACAGCCTTTTCTGCGACTGACCGATTTCATCGCGCCGCTTGTGCCGCTCGGGCTCATGGCCGGACGGGTCGGCAACTTCATCAATGGCGAGTTATGGGGCGCACCAGGCGCCGTTGCCTGGGCGATGCAAGTGTCATGCGCCCAGCATCGTGCCCTGTGTTGGGACAAGCTGGGTCTCGAGCCGGGGGCGTTGTTGAGCCCGCCGCTACATCCCACCCAGCTTTACCAGGCGGCCCTGGAGGGGCTACTGCTGTTTTTGCTGCTCTGGTGGTTCAGCGCAAAACCGCGACCGATGGGCGCGGTTTCCGGTCTTTTTCTGATCGGCTACGGCGTGTTCAGGAGTGCCGTGGAGTTTTTGCGCATGCCGGATGCCCACCTGGGTTATCTGGCCTTTGGCTGGGTTACCATGGGCCAACTGTTGTCGCTGCCGATGATTCTGATCGGCGTCGCCATGTTGATTCTGAGCTATCGTCGTCGTCCCCAAGCATGAAGCAATACCTCGAACTCCTGCGGCGCGTACGCGAATCCGGTATCCCAAAAGGCGATCGGACCGGCACGGGAACGCGTTCGCTATTCGGTCACCAAATGCGGTTTGATCTGGCCGATGGGTTTCCTTTGGTGACGACCAAAAAGATCCATATGAAGTCGGTCGTGCATGAGCTGCTGTGGTTTCTGCAAGGCGAGACCAATACCCGGTATCTGCGCGAAAACGGTGTCAGCATTTGGGATGAATGGGCAGATGACAACGGTGATCTTGGTCCGGTCTACGGCTATCAATGGCGCAGCTGGCCGACGCCGGGCGGCGGCCAGATCGATCAGATCGCGCAGGTTATCGACCAGATAAAACAGACCCCTGATTCGCGGCGGATCATTGTCTCTGCGTGGAACCCGGCCGATCTGCCAGATGAGCGCATCTCACCGCAAGCCAACGTTGCCGAGGGTCGAATGGCGCTCGCGCCCTGTCATGCGTTTTTTCAGTTCTACGTGGCCAATGGTCGGCTGTCGTGCCAACTGTATCAGCGCAGCGCCGATGTCTTTCTCGGTGTGCCGTTCAATATCGCCAGCTATGGTTTATTGACCTGTATGTTGGCACAGGTCTGTAATCTCGAGCCCGGCGAATTTGTCCACACGCTGGGTGACGCGCACCTTTACGCCAATCATCTGGAGCAGGCAGACGAGCAGCTGTCGCGTGCGCCCCTGCCGCTACCGACACTCCACCTCAACCGCGATATCGACGATCTTTTCGCATTTGGGTTTGACGATATCGAGTTACGCAACTACCGTCATCACCCGCACATCAAGGCCCCGATTGCCGTCTAACACCGCGGTTCTCTGGTCTTTGCGAATTGTCATTGGTGTCCCGACGCAGATGCGACACATTGCAGATGCAACCCCTCGGGCTTGCATTGAGTTAGTTTATAAGCATATTATAAATTAACGTATTAACTGCACAGTGACTGCGAAAGGAGTTAGGGCCATGAGTGGCGAATTGGTTGTAGACGGCCGCGAACTGTTGGCCATGGCAGAAGAAGCGCCTGATCAGGTGGAGACCATCATCGAGATGATGATCGAAGCGGGTGAGGACCTGTTGCCGGAAGACGACGAAGACTGAGTCGTGCGCCGTCGGGTCGGCGCGCGACAGGTGGCGGCGAGTGGCTTCGACGGGCGCGGTCGCGCCGGGTGTTGGTAACATGCCGGGATGACCGCGCCATCCAGTCTGTCGATTATCGCCGCGATGGCCGAGAACCGGGTTATCGGCCGAGACAACGCGTTGCCTTGGCGGTTGCCAGCGGATCTTGCGCATTTCAAACGCCTCACGATGGGAAAACCCGTCGTCATGGGTCGCCGGACCTGGGAGTCTCTCCCGGGCTTGTTGCCGCATCGCCCCCATGTAGTGATTACCCGCGACCGTGACTATGTCGCCGACGGCGCGTCAGTGGTGCACGGCATCGACGATGCTATCGCCCTGGTTGGCGATGTCGACGAAGTCATGATCATTGGCGGTGCGCAGCTTTATCGTCAGACACTGCCGCTGGCATCGCGGATGTATCTCACCCTGGTCCATGACGCGGTCGAGGGCGATACGCTTTTTCCTGAGTTCTCGCCAGACGATTGGCGTGAAGTGGCACGCGAGGCGCACGAGGCGGATGAACGAAATCCCCTCGACTACACGTTCTTGACGCTCGAACGGAGCAACTGAACGCCGGGCTTTGGGTTACTCATGCCGGTGCCGCTGAGCATCGGGCACTCGCCAGCGGTGGTTGCGTCATTGCCACCAGGTCTCACGCGCCTGGCGGAAAAATTCAGGCTCAGCAAACGCCGATCGGTGGATTTGTTCGTTGTAGTAGCGCGTCTCAAACGTACGCCTGGCTGCGGCTTCCTCGCGGAACTGTAGTTGATCGGCCGATTTGCAACCGATCGTCGCCGACCACCAACCCGTCGGATAGATCGGTTGGGGGAAGAACAATGTCTTGGCGGCGTCGAAACTGGCTGCGCGCAGGCTGCGGTGCATGCGCTGCAGGATGTCGAGATGGATCAACGGCGATTCGCTCTGTTGCACCAGGATCCCGTTGTCGTCGAGGGCATGGTGGCAGGCGCTATAGAACTCGGCCGTAAACAACACCTCACCGGGGCCAACCGGGTCGGTTGAATCGACGATGATGACATCGACAGAGCCAGCAGGCGCGTCTTTGACCCACTGGATGCCGTCGATGAATCGCAGCGTGGCCCTCGGGTCGCCATTCGCCGAGCAGAGTTCCGGAAAGTGGGCTTCGGCGGCCTCGGTCACCAACCGGTCGATGTCGATCTGCGTGACCGCATCCACCTCGGTATGTTTGAGAACCTCGCGCAACGTGCCGCAGTCGCCACCACCGATGATCGCGACCCGGCGCGGCGCCGGATGTGAGAACAACGCGGGATGCGTCATCATTTCGTGATAGATAAAGTTCTCACGACTGCTGACCATTGTGCAGCCATCGATCAGCATCAGCTTGCCGTAGCTCTCGGTGTCGTAGACCTCGACGCGTTGAAATGCGGACTGCTGATCAAACAGCTTGTCACGTTGTCGCAGCGAAAACGCCGACCCACCTTCTTCGCAGATTTCGGTCACCCAGCTGTCGTCGAGGCTCATGGTGGGGTCTCCCTAGGGTTGGCGCCGGACGCCGCGGACGATACGGCCAATCGAAAGATTCGTGCAAGCGCCGCTGTCGATGCGACCGCGCTGTGCGAATGGTCGGCCGCTGATCAATAATCGCGTCAATCAGGGTTCGAGGTGTCTATGGCTCAAAAACCACAAGCGGTTGCGCAAACCTATGGGGTCGAACGTTGGGGTGAGGGCTATTTTGGCATCAACGCGGCGGGACATGCGACGCTGAAACCTGATCCGCTCGGACCGCAGGAAGTCGACCTGTTCCAGCTGGCCGAGCAGATCAGCCGGTCTGGATTGCGGTTGCCGGTGTTGGTCCGTTTCAATGACGTGTTGCGACACCGGGTGCAGGCGCTGTGCACCGCGTTCGCTCGCGTCGCCCGAACACTCGACTACAGCGGTGGTTATCGGGCGATCTACCCGATCAAGGTCAATCAACAGCGCAGCGTGGTCGAGCAAATCGTCGCCGGGGGTGGTGGCGGCGTTGGTCTTGAGGCGGGCAGTAAACCGGAATTGATGGCGGTATTGGCCAGCGCCCCTGGCGGTGCCGCTATCGTCTGCAATGGCTATAAAGACCGCGAGTACATTCGTCTGGCGCTGGTTGCGAAACGCCTCGGTCATGACGTCTACATCGTGATCGAAAAGCCCGGCGAACTCGATTTTGTGCTCGCGGAATCGGCCGAACTGGGGATTGAGCCGACGCTGGGTGTGCGGGTGCGACTTGCCGCAGTGGCCTCGGGCAAGTGGCAGAACTCCGGTGGCGCAAAATCGAAATTCGGGCTTTCGGCATCACAACTGCTGGACTTCATCAATCGGCTCCGCGCCGCCGGTGCGTTGGATTGGTTGGTGATGCTGCATTCGCATATCGGTTCGCAGATCCCCGATCTCCGGGATATCCACCAGGGGGTCAACGAGGTCGCCCGATTGTATGTCGAGCTGCGTCGATTGGCGGCGCCGATCCGGGTGGTCGATGTGGGCGGCGGCTTGGGGGTCGACTATGAGGGCAGCCGGTCGCCGCACGACTATTCGATGAACTATGACCTGAGCGCATACGCGGCAGAGGTGCTGCGCCCGCTGGCTCGCGCATGCCAAGCGCAGGCGTTGCCGCAGCCGATGGTGTTCAGTGAATCCGGGCGTGCGATCACCGCACACCATGCGGTGCTGATCACCGAGGTGGTCGACTGTGAGGCCGCCGATCCGGCACGGCCGGTGGTCGATGCTTCGGATGATGAACTGTTGCAGCGCTTGAGCGCGTTGCTGGAAGCTGAGCCTGCGAACGATGGTTTACCGCAGCGCCTGCAGCGTGCGCGCCTGTATCTGGACGAGGCGCACGAACGTTTCAGTCAGGGCAGTTTTGCTCTTGCGCAGCGAGCGGCTGCCGAGGGACTGTTTTTCGCGGTAGCGCGCGAGGTGCGCCGGGGTCTGCGAATGGCCTCGCGACGCCATCGAGAACTGATCGATGAGTTAGACGATCTGCTCGCCGACCGGGTTTTCTGCAATTTTTCGTTGTTCCAGTCGCTCCCTGATGTCTGGGCGATCGATCAGGTTTTTCCAGTGATGCCTTTGCATCGTCTCAACGAACCCCCGCAACGGGTCGCACGCATCCATGATCTGACCTGCGATTCAGATGGTTGTATCGCGCAGTACGTCGATCAGGATGGCGTCGAATCGGCGCTCCCGATACATGACCTCAAAGCGGGCGAAGGGTACCTGCTCGGGGTCTTCTTGGTCGGTGCTTACCAGGAGATCCTCGGTGACATGCATAACCTGTTCGGTGACACCGACGCGGTAAATGTCACGGTTGTTGATGACGGTCGGTGCCTACTCAGCAAGCCCGAGCGTGGTGATTCGGTCGATGCGCTGCTGCGTTACGTGCACTTTGATCCGGGCGAAATGCAGGCCGTCTACCGACAGAAGATCATTGATCAGGACATCGAGCCCGCCCAGGCTGCGCGGTTCGAGAGTATCTTGACGGCCGGTCTACACGGCTACACTTATCTGAAGTCCAGTTGAACGAATTTCCCCCTGGAGAGTGGGGACACCAGCGGCAAATCATTGAGTTAATTGGATGATCTGTGGTTGATGCGGTGCCATTCGGCTCCTTACCCTACAGATTATCGGCAGACATGGCGTCGGTATCGACACAAAATAAAAACCAGAGGATTAGCCCATGACAATGATCGACAATTTGCACGGGATGTTGGAACGCGGGGTCGATAGCGCGCTACTTCGCTATTCGCTCGGCAACGAGCTGCTCAAGGCAGGCGATGCCGATACGGCGATCCCCCACCTGCGCGAGGCCCTCAAACTCGACGAGGGTTACTCGGCGGCCTGGAAGATGCTTGGCAAGGCGCTGGCGACGGTCGGTGCGCATGCAGAGGCGGTCGAGGTGCTCGACCAGGGCATCGCGGTAGCCGAGCAGCGCGGAGACATCCAGGCGGCCAAGGAAATGGGTGTGTTCCGCAAGCGTTCTGAGCAGGCGCTGAACGACGCCTAGCGTTCGCGCCTTTGAGACGTGGTGCCCCACAAGTCTTCGAATGCCAATCCAAGCATCTCGAGAAGGGCAACATCATCGTCGATAATCAGCAACCCGCGATGCTTTGCCGGGGCATTCATAGAAGCTCGCGCATCTTCACGCGCGCGCGAAACAGGCGGGTACCGGCACCGGCTACCGATATCCCGAGGTGGGCTGCGATCTCTTTCTGCGAAAACCCCTGGATGACCTGCAGCAGGAGTGGCTCGCGGTACTCTTCGGGCAGTTGCGCGAGTGCCTGGCGGAGTACAAAGGCCTCGGTAGACGTGTCGTAATCCTTGCGGGTCGCGGCCACCTCCTCGGTCGGTACGGCGCTTTCCTGCAAGCGTTTTCGTTCAAAACGGCGGGCGTTTTCGCGACGCAGTATGGTCAGCAGCCAGCCTTTGACGGCCTTGGTGTCTTGCAGCTTGTCCATTGCCTTCCAGGCCCGCACCAACGTCTCCTGGACCAGATCATCGGCTATGGCGTGTTGGCCGGTGAGCCAATACGCATAGCGGTACAGGTCGTCCATGTAGCTCGCAATCAACTGGTTGAAATGGGTTTCCCGTGCCGATTTTCCGGTCGTGCGAGGATCGGCGAGCTTGGCTGTCTGGGCGAGAGCGATCGCGGTCATGTTGGCTTCCTTGTGCAAGTGGTTCAGGTGATGCCTGAGTCATTGCAGTGGTCGTGCCAAGTTGTAACGCGCTGAAAAAATGAGAGTTTTTTTGGATCGGCCGAGACGGCCCTAACGAATCGTTACAACGAAACGTGACAACGTCATGTTCCGTTTCACCCTGGCTCGAGCGGTCAGTGTTCGCGATCAGGAAGCTTCAGGCCGTATTTTTGGATCTTGCGGTCCAGCGCAGGTCGCGAGATGCCGAGAATCTCGCAGGTGCGTCCCTTGTGCCCGCCGGTGGCGTCGAGTGCACGCTGGACATGGGCTGCCTCGACCTGTTCGAGTGACGGCAGGACCGCTTGTTCGCCACGGTCTGGAGGGATCGCTGTCCTGCCGCTATCACGATCGCGAAGCCGCAGCTCGGTCACATCAATCTGTCCGTCCCTGGCCAGAACCATCGCCTGGGTCAAGACGTTTTCCAGCTCGCGAACATTGCCGGGCCATGCGTGGGTCTTGAGGACCTGCAGTGCCTCGGCTGTCAGCGAAGGGGGACGCGTCGCGTGTTGCGTGGCGGCCTTGCGGAGCAGCGCTGTTGCCAGCAACGGGATGTCTTCTCGCCGTTGGCGAAGCGGTGGGACAATGATATGGATGACGTTCAGTCGATAGGCCAGGTCTTCGCGAAACTTGCCTTCGTCCGCCAGTGTGAAAATATCGCGATGGGTTGCGGCGATAATGCGCGCACTGACGGCAATCGTCGCGGTGCCGCCGACGCGTTCGATCGTCCGTTCCTGCAGCGCACGCAATAGTTTCGCCTGCAGCGACGGCGCCAGTTCGGCAATTTCATCGAGAAACAGGGTGCCGTTCTCGGCAAGTTCGAATCTGCCCGGTTTGCTGTGGTCGGCACCGGTGAACGCCCCCTTTTGGTGACCAAACAGCTCGCTTTCCAGCAAGGTGTCAACGATGGCTGCGCAGTTGATCGCGACGAAACGGCCGGTTCGGCCGCTGTGTTCGTGTATCAGCCTTGCCACGACTTCCTTGCCTGTACCCGATTCCCCGCCAATCAGGACGGTCGCTGCGTTGCCAGCAGACAGCGCGATCTGTTTACTGACCTCCAGCATCGCATCGCTGCGGCCAATCAGGTCGCCGGTCGCGGCCGACGAGGGTTCCAGCTCCTCCGGCGGGGAGCGCCGACTAAGCAGCCGTTCGACCGTGGCCTGTAGGGTCGCGGTCTTCAGGGGTTTGTGGACGAAATCTGCGGCGCCCTGCTTGATCGCCTGAATCGCGAGTTCGAGGTCGTGCTGCCCGGTCATCATGATGATCGGGACACGTGGCTGGCGCTCGAGCAGTCGCGGCAGCAGGTCGATGCCGTTGCCGTCAGGCAGTTGCTGATCCAGCATCATCAGATCGAAGTCCGCCTCGCATGCTCGCGCCAGACCGGCCTCGCAACGGTCCGCGGTGAGGACCTCCGCGCCCTGGTCTTCGAAATGAAGCGCCAACATCTGGCTGAGGGCGAGGTCGTCCTCGATGATCAGTATGCGTCGTGCCATGCCCGCATTCTATCGCTCAGGGCCAGCCGCGCCTGCAAGCGAATCGGCAGATCATTGCCGCAGGAGCCAACAGCGATGTGGCACATGCCGTTTGAAATCGTCCGGTACGGTACGTGTGGTGATGTCCGTGATTTCGGCGAGTTTTGCGAGTCCCTGGTCCAGCTGAAAGCCCTGTCGGTTGTTCGAGAAGATCAGTGTGCCGCCGGGGGCGAGCAGTCTTAACGTCGAGCGCACCAGTCCGGCATGGTCGCGTTGCACGTCGAATGTGGTCTGCATGCGTTTCGAGTTCGAGAAGCTTGGTGGGTCCAGCACGATGACGTCGAACCGCGCGTTTTGCGAAATCATCCGTTCGATAAAGCCCATCACGTCGGCCTGGACGAAGGTGTGGCGGTCCGCGTCGTTGAGCCCGTTGTGCACCAGGTTGCGGCGACTCCAATCTTGATAGGTACGCGACATATCGACGGTTACCGATCGGCGCGCGCCGCCGGCCGCGGCGTAAACGGTGAAGCTGCCGGTATAGGCGAACAGGTTCAGAAAGACCTTCTTGCCGACCAGTTTGCCGACCAGCTGTCGCGTGTCGCGGTGGTCGAGGAACAGGCCCGTGTCGAGATAACGGCCGAGGTTGACCTCGAAGCGTAGCCCCCGTTCTGTGATCGTGAACGCGGGCGTGTTGAGGTTGTTTTTTTCATATTGACTGGTGCCGCGCTGGCGGCGCCGGTGTTTGATCACCACCTGTGGTGCCGCGACGTCGAGCCGATCGGCAAGTGCCTGATGGATGGCGGCGAGCAAATCTTCGGACAGCACGCGCTTTCGTTCGAACACCTGGACATGTAGCCAGTCACGGTAGCGATCTACCGCCAACGGGAACTCGGGCATATCGCGGTCGTACAGCCGGTAGGCTTCAAGGCCCTCGCGTCGGGCCCACTTGCGCAGATGACGCTGGTTTTTCGTGATGCGGTTGAGTAGCCCGTCGAGCGCACTCATGCGCGATAGGCATGCCAGGCGAGCGCCGCCCAACCGACCAGGAACGCGGTGCCGCCGAACGGGGTGATGATGCCCAGCCAGCGGGTCCCGGTCAGCGCGAGCAGGTACAGGCTGCCGGAAAACAGCAAAATGCCGATTACGAAACTCCAGCCCGCCAGGCTTAATCCCGCGGTGTTGACCCCACGGCCGAGCATGCCGACCATCAGCAATGCCAGGGCATGCAGGCCCTGATATTCCACGCCGGTCTGAAATGTCGTGAGCATTGCCGCCGACAGCCGATTTTCTAGGCCGTGCGCGGCGAAGGCCCCGAATGCGACGGTCAGGAATCCGGTGATCGCACCGAACAGCAGAAAGTGACGATGCGAATTCATCAGTGCAGCTCGCGTTTGCCGAGTTCTTCGAGGATCTGCAGGACCAGTTGTTGGCCGCGTGCGTCGAGGCGGTCACAGAGCTTTTCGGGATCGCGTTCGCCGTTGATCATCGGGCGGATCACCGCCGCTACACGCCGCATATCGCCGTTTACCTTGCTCATCTGCTCGGCCATTTGGCTGACCAGCGTGAGCGCCTGAACGTTACCTCGCCCTGCTTCGCTGATCATGTCAGCCAGCCCGGGGGCTGCGAGCGTCGGGTCGGCCTTTTTTTGGGGGTCGGGCAGGGTCGAGGGATCCTGTAGCCCGCCGAGTATCGCCGCGATGATGGTTCGGTCTTCGTCGTCGAGGCCGCGCAGCTGGGCGAGTTCGCGCGAACCGTCGGCAATCTGCCGGACGGCATCGGCCAGGGCCGCCCAGCCGTTATCCCGGGCGGTCTGTATCAGGGCATCGAGGCGGGGTCTGGCGTCGGCTTGTTGGATGGACTCAACGACCTGACAGATGAAGGCAGCATGGGTTTGAACGATTTGTTGATCGCGATCGGGTAATGGCATTTTGCTTGTTCGCTGGGGCTCGCCGTTGATTCTAAACAACCGTGCCGCGCATGACGTCGCTCAGGCGGCGGGGCTATTGAGCACCCCGATCGCGTCTTTGGCAATCTCGCGGACCTCGGCATTCGGATCGTCGAGCATAGCTTGCAGCGTAGTGAGTGCCGTCGGGTTGCCCGTCAATCCGAGAAAATGGGCGCCGTCGGCACGGATTTGTGCGTCGGCATGTTTCGCTAGGGTCTGATCGATCGCATCGACCAGGTCCCTGATCAGGCCCTCGGGGCCGAGGTCTTCGAACACCGCGCCGACGCCGACGCGCACGGCAAAAGGGGTCTCAAGGTCCGCGGCCAGCTCGATCAAAGCGCGGCGCATGGAGGGGTCGCGACGGCACAGTGCGGTGGTTGCATCCAGTTCGCCAGCGGCCAGGTGCTCGAGCAGGTACGCTTGTCGCCCAGTCGGGGTCGCGGCCCGGGTCGCCCAGGTTCTGAGCTCTTCAGGGGTGTGAGCGCCGACCAGTTCGAAGGGTCCGATCCGGACCCAGGGAGCGCCCCGCGCGCCGCGCTCGGTCGCCGCGGCGGGGTGCACGGCCAGGTTGATAACGGTGAGCGCGCCGATCTGGCCGCGTTTGACCAGGTCGGTCAGGCCGGCCAAAACCGCCGGACAGTGGGGGCATCCAGGCGCGATCAGGAGCTCTGCGTCTGGGACAGTGACGTCTGACATGGATTTACTCGGTTTGCGGTTTTGCGGGCTTGTCTGGAGCTTGTCGAAGCTATGCACCCCGATTGTCCATCCTGGCCGCGCGAAAACGGGTTTTGTTTAGAAAATGTATTAAAAAACAGATTTTTAATTACCTGTATTAGAAAAAGGAATAAGGCTAATTTATGCCAGCCAACCGCAAAACTGTTTGGCCTTTTTCCCCTGCCCCCACTAAGTTTACCCACCCCGAGGCCCCGCCAGGTGTCGCCCATGCGCGCCTGGCCTAGCAATCGGTCGGTTATCCGGAAGCCGGGTTGCCAGACAGTTCGGGCCATCGACCCGGGAGTGAACCACGCCTTCAGTTAGGATGGGCGAGCTTCCACGAGAATCGCCGCGGCTTGAAAGCGGCACAAACACTGCAGTGTAACCTCAGGAGAAACCATCGATGCCTACATTCGTACGTACCGATAAGTGCGATGGCTGTAAGGGCCAGGACAAGACGGCGTGCATGTACATTTGCCCGCACGATCTGATGAAACTGGACATGGACGGCTCAGAAACCGGCCACGCCATGAAGTCCTACAACCAGGAGCCCGAGCAGTGCTGGGAGTGCTACTCCTGCATCAAGATCTGCCCGCAAAACGCGATCGAAGCCCGCCCATACGCCGACATCGTGCCGCTTGGCGCGTCTGTTCAGCCATTGCGTGGCACCGACTCGATCATGTGGACCATCAAGTTCCGCAACGGCACCATGAAGCGCTTCAAGTTCCCGATCCGCACTACCCCGGAAGGCTCTATCGATCCTTACGGCGGCAAGCCAGACGCGGACATCAACAAGATCTCGGACACCGGCTTCTTCGTCGAAGCAAACGGCTACCGTTCCGGCGATCCCAGCGAGCTGATCGCCAAGTAAGCGCGACCGCTAAGCGAACACAGAGAGACAAGAGGTAATTTGAAATGGCTGAATTCGGTAAACCCGATGTCGTCGAAGAAGAGGTAGACATCCTCATCATCGGCGGCGGCATGGCAGCATGCGGTACCGGTTACGAAATTGGACCTTGGCTGGATGCCGCCAAGGCACAAGGCGTTGACATCAAAGTGAAGCTGGTCGACAAGGCCGCGATGGACCGTTCCGGCGCTGTTGCGCAGGGCCTGTCGGCAATCAACACCTACATCGGTACTGAGCAAGACCCTGCAGACTATGCTCGGATGGTCTCCAACGACCTGATGGGTATCACCCGTGATGACCTGGCCTATGACCTGGGTCGGCACGTCGACGAGTCTGTTCACCTGTTCGAAGAGTGGGGTCTCCCGATCTGGAAGACCGACGAGAACGGTGAGCGTCACGACGGTTCCAAGGGCATGACCCCGCTGAAGGACGGCGGCAAGCCGGTTCGTTCCGGTAAGTGGCAGATCATGATCAACGGCGAGTCCTACAAGTGGATCGTTGCAGAAGCCGCCAAGAAGGCGCTCGGCACCGATCGCATTCAGGAGCGTGTGTTCATCGTCAAGCTGGTCAACGACAAGAACGACAAGAACCGCATCGCTGGTGCTGTCGGCTTTTCGACCCGCGATCACAAGCTGTTCGTCTACAAGTTCAAGGCCTGCCTGCTGGTAGCCGGTGGCTGTGTGAACATCTTCCGTCCGCGTTCGGTCGGTGAAGGTCAAGGCCGTGCCTGGTACCCGGTGTGGAACGCTGGCTCGACCTATGCCATGGCTGCAGAGGCCGGCGCTGAGCTGACCATGATGGAAAACCGCTTCGTACCGACCCGTTTCAAAGACGGTTATGGTCCGGTTGGCGCCTGGTTCCTGCTGTTCAAATCGCAGGCAACCAATGCGTTCGGCGAAGTCTACATGCAGCGCAACAAAGAGATGCTGGACGACTACCCGCCGTACGGGCAGACCAAAGTTCCGGCATCGTGCCTGCGTAACCACCTGATGCTCAAAGAGATGAAGGAAGGCCGTGGTCCGATCTGGATGGATACGGTTACCGCCCTCGCCAACCTGCGTGAGACACTGTCGCCGCGTGAGGTCAAGCACCTCGAAGCCGAGGCATGGGAAGACTTCCTCGACATGTGTATCGGTCAGTGCGGTATCTGGGCCGGTGAAAACATCGAGCCGGAGAAGAAAAACTCCGAGTTGATGCCGACCGAGCCGTACCTGCTTGGCTCGCACTCCGGTTGCTGCGGTATTTGGGCATCTGGCCCGACCGACGTCGGCGCGCCGACCAGCGAAGAGCACCCAGAAAAGGACAAGATCCCGGGTCACCTGCCGGAAGGCTGGAACTGGGGCTACCGTGGTATGACCACCATCAAGGGCCTGTTCACCGCAGGTGACGGCGTTGGTGCATCCGGCCACAAGTTCTCGTCTGGTTCGCACGCCGAAGGCCGTATGTGTGCCAAGTCGATGGTCAAGTACGTGATGGACAACAAGGACATTCAGCCAGAACTCGACACTACCGTCGATGAACTGATTGAAGAGATCTACCGTCCGGTGCGTAACTTCCTCGAGCACAAGGACTACACGACCGCGATCGACGTCAACCCGCACTACATCACGCCACGGATGCTGCAGTTCCGTCTGCAGAAGATCATGGACGAGTATGTAGCCGGTGTCGCCACCTACTACACGACCAACGAGCACATGCTGGCGTTGGCGGAGCAGAAGCTGGAGATGCTGAAGGAAGACGCGTTGAAGATGCGTGCAAAAGACCTGCACGAGCTGCTGCGTGCCTGGGAAAACTACCACCGCATCTTGACTGCCGAAGCGCACATGAAGCACATCCAGTTCCGCGAAGAGTCCCGTTACCCGGGCTTCTACTACCGCATGGACAAGAACTTTGTCGATGAGGAAAACTGGCACTGCTTCGTGAACTCGGTTTACGACAAAGAGACCAAACAGTGGACCTGCTTCAAGCGCGCCCACAAAGACTTGGTCGACAAGTCGAAGCTGTTCAAGTAAGCACTATCAGGTAGTGTGCTTGATGAAACCGGGCGCCGAAAGGCGCCCGGTTTTTTCGTCGGAGCTGAATGATTTTGCCCGTCGACCTGATGCCAGTCGACGACATCGCTGAAATGGTTCGCGTGGCGTGATGGGTATCGCAATTGATTGACCGACGCCGACGCGTCCGTGAAGGCCAGTTGCCGTGCTGACTCCGGGCCACGAAAAACCTTATAATCGCCGCCGCTTGCTCAGGCCGTTGCTGAGCTAACCTTTTGTTTTTATTGTCACCTCGCGACACGCCGTCGCGCCGAGGATCTCCCAATGAGCGACCAGAAATTCGACATTCCCGAGCAATTCGCCAGCCCCGCCGTCCCGGCGCTGCTCACCGAAGACAGCACCATACAGTTTCGTTGTCACAAAGAGATCTCCTGCTTCAATGCCTGCTGTAAGCGCGCCGATGTGACCCTCGCCCCGTACGACGTGTTGCGTCTGCAAAAACGACTCGGGATGAGTTCGGAAGAGTTTCTCGGTAAGCACACGGTGCCATTTCAACTCGACGCCGACGGCACCCCCGCGATCAAGCTGCGCACCGACAACGATGGCGCCTGCCTGTTTCTCGACGGCGAGAACGGCTGCAGCGTTTACGAAGACCGCCCGACCGTATGTCGCTACTATCCGGTCGCGCTGCTCAACATGCGCGAGAAGGACACTTATGAAGCGAAACAGCAGTATTCGCTGGTTAAAGAGGCACACTGCATGGGCCACGAAGAACCGCGCGAGATCACGCTGCGCGACTACCGTAAAGAGCAGGGCGTCGGCGAATACGACGAGTTCAACAAGAGTTGGTACGAGCTGATCCTGAAAAAAAAGTCAGGTGGCCCCGGCGTCGGTAAGCCAAACGAAATGAGCTTGCAGCTGTTTTTCATGGCGTCTTTCAACTTCGACATGCTGCGACGTTTCGTCATGAGCGATAACTTCAAGGCCACCTACGACCTTCCCGCTGAGACCTATGAGGAGGTTGCCAAGGACGACATCGCACTGATGAAGCTCGGCAACCGCCTGATGCGTCAAGCGTTGTTTGGCGAGAAGACGATCCCAGAACAGTCTGGCGCCTGGGAAAAGCGGGTCGAAGAGCGCAAAGAAGTCTGGGAGGCGCGTGCTCAAGCCGAGATTGACGTGCGCAACTCGAAGGCCGAGGCGCAGATGCGCGACGAGACCACTGGGAACTGTTCGGACAACTGACCTCTCGGTGAATCCGAACTTCTGCCGAACCATCAAACGACAAGGCCGACTGTCGTGCCATGAGACGGGCCTTGCTGCGCCGGCGGGGATCGCGCAGGCACAGGGCGTTTGCCGAGACAAGAATAAACTTCTGATTTTTTGACGCAAGTCACCTATTGGCGAATTGGCGCTGTGATTGGTGTGCGGATCGGAAAGCCGGGTATGCAGCCGTGCTACGGTCGCCCGCACCTGGCACTGGCCGTCTCTTGGCTGCGTGTCGGGGAGTGGACAAAACGGTCGCGGGTACCTGCGCAAGTGATTGCCGGGGTTTCCACCTCGCAGGCCGCCACCCAGATCAACCGACTGTTTCATGGGGAGGACGCCGAATGCAGTCTATTAAGAAGTACCATCAGACTTTTCTCGCGATGGCGATCGCCGCGGCGACCGTGCCTGGGTTCGCGGAAACTGTCGACGCCACACGGACACTGCCCAACGCCAAGCCGGGCGAGTGCTATGCGAAGGTTGTGATCCCAGCTCAGTACAAGACTGAGATGGTTGATGTAACCAAGAGCGAGGCATCGGCTCGTTTCGAGACCATCGCAGCGCAGTTCGAGGTTGTCGAAGAAAAGGTGCTGGTCAAGGAAGGCGCGAAAAAGATCATCACGGTGCCGGCCGAATACGAATCCGCGGTCGAAACGATCGAGATCGCCCCTGCGCAAAGGCAGTGGTTGGCCGGCAAGTCCCGGAAGGCGCTGCCGGCGAGCCCGGACGCGCTCGCCGCTGTGGGTACCAGTGGCATCAAATTGGACGACCTGCCGGTCGGCAGCTGTTTGAGCGAGTATTTCGTCCCAGCCCAGTTCAAGCAGGAGGAAGTCAAGGTACTCAAGACCGCCGGCTACGAAAACATCGAGGTCGAGCCAGCCGCCTACGAATGGGCCGAAGAAAAGGTCCTGGTCAAAGAGGCCAGCAAGAAGGTCGTTGAGGTGCCCGCGGAGTACGAGACCGTCACGGAGAAAGTGCTTGTCGCCCCGGCAACCACCGCCTGGAAGGCGGGTACTGGGCCGGTCCAGCGGATTGACAATTCGACCGGCGAGATCATGTGTCTGGTTGAGATTCCGGCGAAATATGAAACCGTCAAGCGCAAGGTCATCAAGACAGCAGCGACCACCCAAGAGGTGGAGATTCCCGCCGAGTACAAGGTCCAGCGCGTCCAGAAACTGGTCAAGCCCGCGCAAGAGCGACGCATCAAGGTAGAGCCGACCTATGAGACCCTGTCGAAAACGGTGAAGATCGCCGACGCCAAGTTCTTCTGGCATCCTGACTGGGAAGACAAGCCCGAAGGCCGGAAAACCGGCAGCACGATCTGCCTGCGCGAGACAGCGGCCAAGATGGCGCAAGTGAAACAGCGCAAGCTCAAGGCTCCCGCGACGATCAAAGAAGAAGTCATCCCTGCGACCTACGAGATGGTCAAGGTGCGGAAACTGGTCAAGCCGGCCGAGCAAAAGCGTATCGAGATACCGGCCGTGATCGAGACTGTCGCCAAGAAGGTCAAGGTGAGCGATGAAAGGCTCGAGTGGCGCAGCGTCCTGTGTGAGACCAACATGACCCCGCAGATCATGACCGACCTGCAAAAGGCGCTGAAGGCGGCCGGATTCAACCCGGGGCCGATAGACGGTGAGATTGGCGCGCAGACACTGCGTGCCGTCGATGACTATCAGCGTGCGAAAGGGATGGAGCGTGGCGGCCTCACAATGACGACGCTGAAGGCGCTCGGCGTCAGTATCTGAGCGGACTGACCCGCCCACCCTAGGCTCGAAGCCCCGCCGCGTGCGGGGCTTCTTGTTTTCGGGCAGGAGCCTCGGTGACTGGCTGGCCTGCGTGCCTGGTTGCGCATAGGATAGCGACAGCCGGGCGGAGTCCTGCCCAAGTCGACTACCATGACCAGCGTCGGATAACAGGCGCACCCGTCAATCAACGTCCCAGAGGAACAGCGATGAGCACCAATCCCAGCCCGATGCGATACCTGGAGAAGGCGATGAATTCGCTGCACGAGTTGGGCCTCGTGCCTGAGGAAGGGGCCGGCCAGGAGGCCCCGATCATCGCCCTGCTGAACCAGATTTCCGACCTCGACGAGGCCCGGGTAACGGCGATCGCCCGAACCCTCGACAAGGCATCCCTGTTCAACGACGTGGTGCGCGAGCAGGTTCAGGCGATGGAGATCGGCGAACGCTACGAAGAGATCACCAACGCCTTCAACAGTATCCGCGACGATGCCAAGACCATGGTCGAGCAGATCGAGGACGGTAAGCTCGACACCTTTGAGCGTATCAGCAACGTCTGGATGAAGGTCACGCGTGGCGATATCGCCGGTCGCTTTGACAAGATCAAGGACACTTACCTGGACGTGACCGCGTCGACCAACGACCAGATCCTGCGCGAAAACCGGATCCTCGAGGCCTACCAGGACTTCCGCGGCGCGCTGAAGGAGTCCGAGGTCCTGGCGCTCGAGGTGTTGAACAAGGCCGAGGACAATCTCGCGGCGGCCAAACAGGCACTGGCCGAGGCGATGCAGACGGTCGAAGGCTTCAGCGGTGACGACGCCGCCGAGCGGGCCCGACTCGAGATGGCTCGCGACCAAAAGGTTCGTGAGTTGCAGCGTGAAGACAGGCGCTACCAGATTTCCAAGGATCTCTCCGACAACCTCACCGTCAGTTACAACACCTCTGAGGTTGTGATGGCGCGGCTGTTGCAGACAACCACCGCGAAGGAGCGCGTCTATGCCCAGGCAGTCAGCTTCTTCGGTACCAACGAGGTTGTGCTGACGGCATTGAGCGCCTCGTTTACCGGTATGTTCGGGTTGCACGAGGGCACCCAGACGATCGAGGCCATGAAAGAGGGCATGAGCAAGTCGCTCGAGGACCTCGCCGACATCGGCGGCAAGGTCCAGGAGGCGGCGGTACGCGCCGGTTATGGGCCGACGATCCGCGCCGAGTCGGTCAAGAAACTGGTCGACTCGGTCGTGTCCTGGCAGACCCGGTCGCACGAGATCATCGGGGAGATGCGCAAGCTGGCGACCGCCAACGCCAACGAGATCCGCGACGCGGTCGAAGACGGCAAGCGCCAGCTCGCCCGCCTGGCGGAGGAGGGTAAAGGCCTGGCGCTCGAGTTGGGCGCATGAGCCATGCGGCCGGCGTCATAGCGGTCGAGGACGGCGCGGTTGCCGCGGAGCGACCACCGCTCGATGACATGATGCTTGCGATGGACGTCGTCGACACGCTGCGTCGGCGCGAGCGGCTGGTTGCCCGTGAACTCGACGAGCACGGCCGCGCCGAGGACCTGAAGCAGCGCCTCAAGCGGATCTACGCACAACAGGGTCTCGACGTGCCCGACCATGTGATCGAGCAGGGCGTTGCCGCGCTGCGCGAGGACCGCTTCACCTACCAACCGGTCACCGATGGGTTAGGGCGGCGGCTGGCGATGATCTACGTGCGCCGAGGCGCCTGGGGCAAGTGGCTCGTTGGCGGTTTCGCGGCAATCGTCGCGGCTGCCGCGATCAACTGGTTTGCCTTTGTGGCACCCGAGCGTGCGCTGCCCGAAGAGGTCGAGCAGGCCTACCAAACGGCGATGTCGCTGGTGATCTCGGATCAGGCACGCGCGACCCTCGATGGCCTGCACGGCCAAGCGCGGGCCGCGCTCGCCGCAGCGGACACGGATAGCGCCCATACGGCGCTGGATGCGATCGGCTCACTGAGCGAGCGCCTGCGCCAGGAATATGTCCTGCAGATCGTCAGCCGACCGGGTCAGCCATCCGGTGTCTGGCGCATACCAGACGTCAACCAGGCCGCGCGCAACTATTATGTGATCGTCGAGGCAATCGGCCCCGACGGCCAGCGTGTCGCGGTCGAGGTCGAAAATGAAGAGACTGGCAAGACCGAGTCGGTCGAGACCTGGGGCGTCCGCGTCGACAAGTCGACCTTCGAGGCCGTCAAGCGCGACAAGCAGGACGATGGCATCATCGAACGCGATCGGTTCGGCAGCAAACCGCGCGGTCACCTGCAACCCCGCTACGAGTTTTCGACCACCGGCGGCGCGATCACGCGCTGGTAAGGCACCACGATGATCTCCGGAAGACAGGCGCTCGGATCAATCGACCAGACGCTGGACCAGGTCCGGACTCAGATCGACACGGCGCAGCGGCAGGTCAGTGAGGAGGGTGACAGGCTGCGCGCGGAACAGCAGGCGCAGCTGACCCAGTTGCGCGCACTGGCGCGCGTGCGCATCGATCGGCTCGACGACCCGATGCTCGGCGAACAGCTCGATCATGCCGAGCGACAGGCGGCCGCACTGCTCGAGCAGCGCGCGGTGGCGTTGGCCGGGCTGCAAACGCGAATCGCCGAGGCGGAGCGGCTGCGCATGCAGCACGAAGCAGAACGTCGTCACCAGGCGACGCAGCTCGATGGTGCGATCGGCGTCGTCGACGAGGCCGAGGCCAAGACCCAGCAACGCCTGGATCAGGATCCGGACTACCGTGCGCAGCGGGAACGCGCCGAGCAGGCGCAACGTCGTGCGGCGCACGCCGACGCCAAGGCCGAGCGCAGCCAGGACGAATTGGCAGAGAAAGGTGCTGCGTACCACGCCGATCCGCTGTTCATGTACCTCTGGGACCGCAACTATGGCCTGCCGACCTACAAAGCGGGCGGTCTGACGCGCTGGCTCGACGGTAAAGTGGCGCGGCTGATCGGTTTCGCCGATGCCCGTGCAAACTTTGCGCGCCTCAACGAGATCCCAGGGCGGCTGCGCGAGCATGCCAATCATCTCGCGGCGCTGGCCGACCAGGCCTTTGCCGAATTGAAGGCGCTCGACGAGGCCGCGCAGACGGAGGACGGCATCCCGGTATTGGAGGAACGCGTCGCCAAGGAGCAACGCATTCTCGACGAGATCGACGCGCGCATCGCGGCCGCCGAGGTCGACGACCAGGCGCTGTTGGCCGAACGCGCGGCGTTTGCGACCGGCGAGGATCCGCACACACAGCAGGCGGTCGATTATCTCGCCAACGAATTCCAGCGTGCCGAAATCGGTGAACTGCGTCTTGATGCCTATCGAACGCCCTACCCGGAAGACGATGTCATCGTCAGCCAGCTCGAGCAGCACGAGACCGAGCAGGCGCGGATACAACAGACCCTCGGCGAGCTGAACGGCCTCCTCGCCCAGCATCGCGCCCGATTGCAGGAGCTCGAGGACCTACGCATCGAATTCAAGCGCAAACGCTACGACCGCGCGGGATCCGTGTTCGGCGGCGATGCGATCGTGCCGATGCTACTCGGTCAGTTCCTGTCCGGGCTGCTGGACCGCCGGATGTTGTGGAAGGTCCTGCAGGAGCATCAGCGCTACCGGCCGCGGCAGTCGAATCCCGACTTCGGATCCGGTGGTTTTGGCCGCGGCAGCGTATGGCGTGGGGGGTTGGGCGACCTTGGCGATATCGTCGGCAAGATCGGCCGCGGCGGCTTCGGCGGCCGCGGTGGTGGTGTCGGCGGTGGCGGCTTCCGCACCGGTGGCGGCTTCTGACGGCCATTAGGCCCTGCATGGATGGCACCTCCAAAAGTCGGGGTGTCCGTGCGGCAATAATGATGTACAGCCGTTTTGGTCACGATAAGACGAGAGAAGCCGGGTTTTCGGCGCGGTCTGTTCGATCGGCGCTGGACGCTGATCGGTTTGCGGATTCAGCCCTCCGGCCTGATCTCCCGCCGGTGCCGCCAGATGCCGATGAACGGGTAGAACATCGACAACAGCAACACCAGCATCGCGACAGAGATCGCGCCCTGACGGACCAGAACAATCACCACGGCGAACGCCAAGGCCATCGACAGCGCCGAATCGCGCAAAGCGCGTCGAATCAGCTGCCAGCGTACCGCGTCTTTTTCCTGCCCGGTGATGAACAGGACCAGGACTGGGATCAAAAAATGCAAAGGCGCATAGAACCCGGCGATGATGATCCAGACAACGATGTCGTCCATGCGCTGTTCCCGTTACCGCAATAACTGACCCCGCGCCGTTAGTTGGCGCGGGGTCAGGTTATACCAGCGCATTTGTTCGAAGCAGGGGTTCACTCCTGCGTCGACGCGGTTTTCGGTTCTGTGGTCGCTGGGTTGCCGTTGTAAGCCCAGCCGCCATAGGCCGGATAGCCGTAGCCATAGCCATAGCCGCCGTAAGGCGCACCATAACCCCACGGACCGTAACCGCCGTAGTAAGGCGAGCCATACCCGCCCCACGGTCCGCCATATCCCCATGGGCCGCCGCCGTAGTATCCGCCGCCAAAGAACTCTTCCATCCAGAAGCGCGGATCCCAAGGATCATAGGGGTTCCAGCCGTAGCCACCCCAGTTATTCCAAAAAGCCGAGGCGTTAGTCGTCGCAATCAGTAACGCCGCCGCCAATAACGATAATCCTGAACGTTTCATAGAAGCTCTCCCGTCTACGCAAACTATATTGGTGTTTGCTTATATTATTTTTATTGAAATATGGGCGAGCGTGCTTTGAGGCGGGTCAAATGCGGCAGCATGTGCAGGCGCAGCATTCTTACCATGAGTCCTGCGGTATCGATATGGTTTGCGCTGTTGTTCATGATGATCGCATCCGAAATTTCATTTGGGCCCTCACGTTGTTTGGCGTTTAATCACGATGTGGTCCCTCAGATACTCATTTGCGACGATTCGAGCTTCGCGCGTCAGCAGATGGCACGCGCCCTGCCGTCTGCCTGGAACCCGACGATGACGTTCGCAGCCGACGGCATCGAAGGGGTTGCAGCGATTCGCGCTGGCAAAGGAGAACTGGTTTTTCTCGATCTGAATATGCCCAATCTGGATGGCTACGGGGTTTTGCAGGTCATTGAAGAAGAGGCGTTGAGCTGTCGGGTGATCGTCGTTTCGGGCGATATTCAGCCGGAGGCGCGTGCCCGCGTCATGCAGGCGGGTGCGGAAGACTTCATTCAGAAACCGGTCGATCAGGCCGCACTCGGTCCGATCCTTGCGCGGTTGGGCCTCGATCTGCCGAGTGCTGCTGCGGTTCCCTGGGATGCGGGCGATATCGACGTCATGGATGGGCTTCGGGAGGTTGCCAACGTCGCGATGGGGCGCGCGGGTGATCTGCTTGCCAGGCTACTTGAGGTGTTTGTCGAATTGCCGCTTCCGCAAGTCAGTCTGCTTGAGAGCGGTGAATTGCAGATGGCGTTGGAACATGCGGCAGGCAATGATGGTATCTCCGCCCTGTGCCAGGGGTTCATTGGTGGTGGTATCGCGGGTGAAGCACTGTTGCTGCTGCATGATTCCAGTTACGACGACTTGGCTGCGTTGCTGCATCGTGACGAATCGCTGAGCGATGCGGCGAAAATCGAGTTGCTTATGGATACGGCGAGCTTGCTGACCGGCGCTTGTCTGAACGGGCTTGCCGATCAACTCGACACCAGCTTCAGCCTGAGTCACCCGATGTTGCTCGGTGAGCGGCGTCAGATCTCGGAAATGATCCGACGCAACAAGGCAAACTGGCGAAGCGTTCTGACCATCGAGCTCGCATTTGCCATTGAACATCACAATATCAGCGCCAACATGATGCTGTTGTTTACCGATGGCTCGCTTCCGGCGATCAAGAAGCACCTCAATTACCACGTCGGATGAGTATGCTGGAGGACAAGTCCGAACTGCGTGAAATCCACTGGTTGATGGATATGCTGCAGACCCTTGAAGTCGGCGTGATGGTTGTCGATGACGCCTACCGACTGAACTTGTGGAACAGCTTCATGCAGAACCACAGCAATCTCAGGCCGAAGGCGGTAATCGGCAAGCCGGTCTGGGAGGTTTTCCCCGAGATTCCCAAGGACTGGTTTCAACGCAAGGTGGATAGCGTTCTCACCTTGCACGCGCCCGCATTCACGACCTGGGAGCAGCGTCCCTACCTGCTGCGCTTTCAAAGTTATCGCCCAGTGACCGGTGCTGCGGAATGCATGTATCAGAACACGACCTTTATGCCGTTGCTTTCAGCCGATGGCGCAGTCAAACATGTCGGGATCGTCATTCACGACGTCACCGAGGTTGCCGTTAACCGCATGGACCTGCAAGCCGCCAACGCAAAACTGGAGGTGGTGAGCCGAACTGACCGATTGACCAAGCTGTTCAACCGGGGCTATTGGGAGGAGCGGCTGAACGAAGAATTTCGCCGATCCCGACGTACCGATTCGCCGGCAAGCCTGATCTTGTTTGATATCGACCACTTCAAGCGGGTCAACGACAATTACGGCCACCCGGCCGGCGACCAGGTATTGCGTCGCGTCGCCGAGGTCGTCCGGTATACCGCGCGGGCCACGGATATCGCCGGGCGTTACGGCGGCGAAGAGTTTGGTTTGTTATTGATCGAGACCTCTGAACGTGGCGCATTGATGATGGCCGAGCGTCTCCGGCGCATGGTATCCGCCGAGTCGATTGAGACCGACGCCGGCGCGATCTCGGTGACGATCAGCCTCGGTGTTAGTGAACTCGGAGCGGTTGTCGACAACACCAAGGCGTGGATCGAATGTGCTGACCAGGCGCTCTACGCCGCCAAACGGGGTGGTCGCGATCAGGTGGTGCTCTACAGGCCGGAGATTTAGCCGTTGCGAGCGAGATAGCGGTCTGCCGGATACCCGTGTCGCGGCTCAAGTTTGCCGCCGCGACGACGCTAGTCAATTGACTGAACGAGAAAAACGGCGTCTGAGCGATGGCGTATAAACCCTGGCCCAACGGTTTGCGGCAACGGTTCCTGGCCTTGTGGCAGCGCAATCTGGGGCCATCAACTGGTGGTGTGGAAAAGGTTGTGCAACGGCTGGAGCGGTCCTATGCGGAGCCGCATCGGCGTTACCATACAATCGAACACATCCGTTTCTGCCTTACGCAACATGACCTGGCGGCGCAACGTATGCCTCTGCCGGACGCGGTTGAACTGGCCATCTGGTTCCATGATGCTGTCCATCAGCCTGGCAATCATTCGAATGAGGCGGACAGCGCTGAGATGTTCAGGCATGCCGCAGGTGCGGCCGCACCGCTACTGGTCGAGCGTGTCGCATCAATGATTCTCGATACCACGCACGACCATAAGCCAAGCGATCAGCATGGTGGTTTTATGGTCGATATCGACCTGGCGAGTCTTGGGCGCCCCTGGCCTGACTTTATTGAAGATAATCGATTGTTGCGTCAAGAGCAGCCCGACGTGCCGGACCCGCCCTATCTTGTTGCCCAGGCGCTGTTCTTGGAAAAGCTTACTCACCGGTCCTATCTGTATCGAACGCCGTTCTTCCGCTTGCGGTATGAGCGGCGGGCCCGGGCCAATATTGCGCGCTTGCTGAAAAAGCAGGCCGCTTAGCCCGCATATTGCAGTGCGCCGTGAAAAGGCGCGTTCTCTCAGTGGGTGGAATTCCCACCCGGCAATTATCGCTCCAGCCGGTAGCAATCGGAGCGGCTGTGGAGGTAACGAAGCAGTCGAAGCCTCTGGTGTAAAGGACCATTCAGTGGTTCTGCGAGCATGCAGGCCGAACGAGTAGTGAACGCTGAGCAGGCCTCGAAAAGGGCAATGCGGAAGCCGACCCGCCTGTAATTCGGGGAAGGCCGCTGTTGCTGGGGAAGCAAGCGATGAACGCACCCAGCGGTTCCGCCGGGGTAGTGGCGACGGCATGCATGTACAAGGGAGAGCGACGCAACACGGGAAGCCCCAGGCGGTGGTGTAGCGTGTGCACCAACCGGCAACCCGCGAGGGCCAGGCCGGGCTGTTTGGGGTGGCGGGAGGCCCGTAGTACCGCTGAGGCCGGGTAATGCCGGCGGAGGAAAGGGGCCTCAGTTCGGGGGCAGTGTTGAAAGAAGTGAGGTAGAGGAGACTGGTGTGAACCTACGAGCTCCGGAAAAGCTACAGAAACTTCAGCAGGCACTTCATGCGAAAGCGAAGGAATCGTCCGATCTGTTTTGACGATTGGGTGAACTGGTGCAAGCCACCTACTCAGGTGGCTGAACCGGTGGTCACGCAGGCAACATCCGCAACTGGGTCAGGGGAGCTGCACGATTTCCTGGCAAGCCGTTCTGAGACGTTTTAGGACTGCAACGGTTGTTGGTGCGCACGCGTGACCCGCCGTGGGCGACGGCATGACACCTCGTCCGAGCGCCGGATGCGGGAGATCCGCACGTCCGGTGCGACGAGCGGCGACTGGAAACGGGACTATGGTCTGGATTGAGGCACCGGCGCAGGGTGAAAGCCGCCGGCAACAGCGACTCCCCACGACCTGTGGTTACCGCGCCAGTCGTCGACTCTACCCAGTATCCGAGATGATCGCGCCGGACAGGTGCGGTTGGACGCCGCCCTGGAACGACAATACCGCCTGGAGCGGTATTGCGCGCAAGCCCCGCAGGGGTGAGGCGCAGGGAAGCGCCGAACAGGACCATAGCCGTAGCTATGGGTTGAGTGAAGGGCAAGTGCAAACGTGCCTGGACAAGCGAGGGCTCGGATAGATCGGGGACGAGGGAACAAACTGTCACGTTTCAATCGTGCTCCAGAATTCGCTTTCGCCCCTTCGTCGTCGATTCGATTTCAGGCGTCCCCGATCGACTGGTGCAATATGCGGATTAGCAAGGGTCCTCGAGTTGGAGCACAACACCTTGGTGCTGCGTGCGTGGAAAGGGTGTAGACAATAAAAAAACCCCGCCGGTGATGGCGGGGTTTCCGTTTTAAGCCTCGACGGCCGTTTGGCCCGTACGTTCAAGCCTTGCCTATTTCGCGGCAATCTCTTCGAGCTGCTTGGCGGGAATCACCTGCCCATTCAGCGCGGCATCTTGCGCCGAGCGACCATAGGCGACCGACATCAGCGTCGAGTAGTACACCACCGGCATCTTGAACTTGGTACCGAACGTATCGTTGATCTGATCCTGGTAGACCTCAACGTTCATCTGGCAGACCGGGCACGGCGTGACGATCATGTCCGCACCATGGTCGTAGGCCGACTCGATAATGCCCTTGATCATCTCCTGCGACTTCTGTGGCTCTGAGAACGCCAGGGCGCCGCCACAGCATTGCACCTTCTTCTCGTAGTCGGGGACCGAGTCAGCACCGAGTGTTTCGACCAGCTTGTCGAGGTACTTCGGGTTTTCATAGCTTTCGCCGGAGATCCCGAACGGACGGTTGGTCTGGCAGCCGACGTAGCCGGCGATCTTGATGCCTTCGAGCGGCTTCTTGACCTTTTCGCCGATTGCGTCGTAGCCGATGTCTTCGATCAGGACTTCGGCCATGTGCTTGATCGGGGTGTCGTTCTTCAGCTTCAGGCCGGCCTCGCCGAGCGCCTGGTTGGTTTCAGCCAGCAGCCCCTGGTCGGCCTCGAGCCGCTCCTGGGTCTCCCGGGTCGCGAGCCAGCAGGCCGCGCAGGTCGCGACGATCTCTTGCCCGGGGTTGTGCTCTTCGGACAGCGCGATGTTGCGTGCCGAAAGCGCCATTCTCGGTAGTTCGCCGCCGCCCGCGTAACCGATCGACGCCGAGCAGCAGTTCCAGTCCGGGATCTCGTTGAGTTGGATATCCAGCTCTTCGCACATGGTCTGCACCGAGACCAGATAGTTCGATGAGGATGCCCCCTTTTGCGAAGAGCATCCGGGGTAAAAGGAATATTCGCGTGTTGCCATGGATACTTCTCCTGTTAACCGCCGTGCTTGGCGATACGGGCGTCTTCGAGTTCTTGCGCCTTTTGGATGACCTTTTGGAATCCGGACAGATCCTTTACGGCATGGCCGCCCATGATCTCCATCGGGCTCATGCGCTTGGTCTTCAACATACCCAAGCCGATGTCCTTCATTTTCAACGAGGTCTTCACGCCCTCGCCGAAACCATTCATGAAATACAGACTCAGGCCGAGTTTGAGCTCGTTGACCCGTCCCTTTTTCATCAGGTTGTCCCAAAACAGTTGCGCGAACTTCGCGGTCGGCTGCCCTTGCGGCACGATGCCGAGCCGCTTCGCGTAATGCGCCAGGCCATGCATGATGTGGGTGATGGGCAGCTCGCGCGGACAACGCACGATACAGTTGTAACAGGACGTACACATCCACATGGAGTCCGACTGCAAGACTTCATCGCGCTTGCCAGCGCGGATCATCATGAAGATCTTCTGTGGGGTGTGTTCCCAGGCGTCGCCCAGTGGGCAGGAGCCGGCACAGACGCCGCACTGCATGCACATCTTGACCCATTCGCCTTCCTCGACGTTCGCTTCAACCTCCGACAGGAAGCTGTTGCGATACTTCTCTACCATTGCACTGTTCATATCGCTCATAACGCGAACCTCGCTTAGAATTTGAAGGGGCTCATGCCCACTCTTTCGACGACATCTTGCATCTCCTTGATCAGCGCTGGTGCGCGCTCGATGTCGGTGATGGCAACCTCGTGCACGGCAACGCGCTCAGGCTCTAGGTTCAAGGTCTCCAGGGTATCGCCCACCTTCGCCATCCGTTCGGCAGCCATCGCCGACCCCCGGACGAAGTGACACTGGTAATCGTCACCACGCTGGCAGCCCATCATCACGATGCCGTCATAACCGCTGTTCATCGCATCAGTGACCCAGGACAGCGACACCGAACCGAGGCAGCGCACCGGGATGACCCTCGCCCACGGACTGATCTCCTGACCGCTCATCGCGGCCTGGTCGAGCGCCGGGTAGGCATCGTTCTCACAGGCCATGACCAGGATGCGCGGTTTCTCGTCGAACTCGTCGGGGATGTCGACGTTCTTGATCTGCTGGCCGACGGTGTCGATCGAGTAGTTCTCGAACGAGATGACCCGCACCGGACAGGCGCCCATGCAGGTGCCACAGCGACGGCAGCGCGACTCGTTGAACTGCGGATAGCGCTGCTCGTCTTCGTTGATGGCACCGAACGGACACTCCACGGTACAGCGTTTGCACTGGGTGCAACCTTCCTTGCGGAATGACGGGTACGACAGGTCGCCGACACGCGGATGTGCCCCCGAGCCCTGGCCGGCATTGACCGCCGCCTGGATCGCCTTCATCGCCGCGCCGGTGGCGTCGTCCTGGGCCTGTTTGATGTCCATCGGACGACGGACCGGGCCACAGGCATAGATGCCGGTGCGACGTGTCTCGTACGGGAAGCAGATGAAGTGCGAATCGGTGAAACCCCACTTCAGTTGCGGCAGGTCCGAACCCTGACGGTAATCCAGCGCAAGGATCGAGTCGACCGGGATCGCGACCTCTGCGGCTGCATTGGCCTCGTCCTTTTCGTCGTCTGACATGCCTTCCTGCGACTCGTTGGCGGCGTAAGGGTCTGGACCGGAGTTCGGTACCATCCCCAAGTCCAGAACCACCAGGTCGGCCTCGAGGTCGATGTCCTCATCGAGGATGAGGTCTTTGAAACTGACCTTGGCGCCATTGCCTGCGCTGGTCACTTCGTTCACCTCGCCTTTGGAAAAGATCACCATGGCCTGCTGACCGGAACGATAGAAATCTTCGCCGGCCGCACCCGGCGTGCGCAGGTTGTCGAACAGGATGGTCGTATCGCAGTCGTCGCCATTCTGGTGCTTGAAATAGAACGCCTGTTTGATCGCGATCATGTCGCCGATGCCGGAGTGGTACGGCAGGTGGCCTTCTTCGGTCGAGGCCTGGCCGGCGTTTTGTACAAACACCACCGACTTGACTTCCTTGCCGTCGGACGGGCGCTTGATGGGGCCGTCACCGGCCGCCTTGGCAAGTGCCTCGAGTTCGACGTTCGTCACCACGTCTGCGTGATTGGAGCCCAGTGCCGGGATAGCCGACGGATCGAATTCCTTCCAGCCCGAGGCCTGGATGATGGCGCCGAAATTCTCGGTCGTCGTGCCGCCGGACTCGGTCGTAATGTCGGCCGCGAATCGACCCGGTGCACCCGAGGTCTTGGTCAGCGTGCTGTTCAGATGCACGGTGATCTTATCGTTGGCCTCGACGGCCGCGACAATGTCGCCGATATCGTTTTCGGTGGGCATCGGCAAATCGACATTGGTGCCGTTGTCGACACCCGCGGCCGCGGCGCGGCCGGGGATGCGCTTGTGCCACTTTGCCGCCCAGCCACCGAGTTCGCCGGTCTTTTCGACCAGGTGTACCGAGAAGCCTGCCGCCGCCGTCTCCAGCGCCGCGGTCATGCCCGTTACGCCGCCGCCGACGACCAGAATGGTCTTGGTCATGTCCTGCTCGCCGGACACGCTTGGCTTGACCATGAACTTGGCTTCGGCACAGGCCATGCGGATGTAGTCGTCCGCCATCTCCTGGGTGGTTTCCTGGTTTTCGTCGGTGTCCGGACGGGACCAGATCACGCCTTCGCGCAGGTTGGCGCGGGTCATCGCCACGTCGGTAAAGTTGAACGCCTCGACCTTGGCGCGCCGCGAGCACGCCGCGATCATGATATTGGTCGCGCCCTCGCTGTCGATAGTGTCGCGGATCAGCTGGACGCCTTCCTTACTACACAGCATCTCGTGCTGGTGGCAGGTTGCCATCTTGCCGTCACGCTTTGCCGTCTGTTCCAACTGACCGGCATCAAGGCGGTCGCCGATGCCACAGCCGGTGCAGATGAACCCTGCGAATTTCTTATCGTCTGCCATTGTTTATGCCTCCGCTGCTGCAACGCGATTGACGACCTGAATGGCCTTCAGGGCGGCACCGGTTGCATGCTGAACTGCGCGGTTCACGTCCAGTGCATCGGACGCCGAACCTGCTGCGAACACGCCGCCATTGGCGGCATCGGGCTCGATGAAGCCCTCACGGTTGATCACGATGTCGACGGGGAAATCGCTTTTCGCGACTGACGGCTCCATGCCGGTAGCCAACACCACGAGATCGTGGGTGTTTGCATAACGATGGTAACCCTCGGTGTCGACGCCGTTGCAGATCGGGTTGCCGTCCTTGTCGGCGATCACGTTGGCGACCTTGGACTTGGTAAACGTCACGTTGTCCATGTCCTTGACCGTTTGGTAGAAGTCCTCGAAACGGTCGATGGCGCGGATGTCGATGTAGTAGATCGTCACCTGGGCATCGTCGTAGGCATCCACGACGTAGTGCGTCTGCTTCAACGAAGCCATGCAGCAGATCCGTGAGCAGTGATACAGGTGGTTGCGATCACGCGAGCCGGCACACTGTATGAAGGCCACGTTCTTGGCCTCTTTGCCATCGCCTGGCCGCACGATCTTGCCGCCAGTCGGGCCTTTGGGGTCGGCCATGCGCTCGAATTCGACATTGGTGATCACGTTGTCGAAACGGTCGTAACCGTAGGGCTGGATCTTGGCGGCGTCATACGGTTGCCAGCCGGTTGCCCAGATCACGGCGCCGGCCGGGAACTTGATCTGGCGCTCTTCCATGTCGAGGTCGATTGCGTCGTACTTGCAGGCGTCCTTGGCCTTCTGCGCATCGTCGGTGCCGATGATGCGAGGGTCGATGACGTATTGCATCGGGTGTGCCATGACATGCGGCAGGTAAGCGCCTTTGCGCTTGCTCATGCCGTAGTTGTATTCGTCATCGAACTCCGCCTCGACGACCTTGGCGCAGTCGCCGCAGCCGGTGCAGTTTTCATTGACGTACCGCGGTGCGAGCTTGACGGTAGCCGTGTAGGCGCCAGCTTCCCCTTCAATCCCGGTGACCTCGGCCATCGTCAGAATGGTCAGGTTGGGGTTCATCTTGGTGCGGCGCTGGTTGATTTCCAGACCACAGGTCGGATGGCACAGCTTGGGGAAATACTTGTACAGCTGGCTTACGCGGCCTCCGAGGTAGGGGCGCTTTTCGACCAGCACGACCTGTTTCCCGGTCTCGGCGGCTTCGAGTGCGGCAGTCATGCCGCTGATGCCGCCACCGACGACGAGAATGGTCTCGTTGGTGGCTACGACTTCCGTCATGGATAGTCCTCCGTCGCGGATAGTGATGTGTCTTCTTCCTGCGTACAGCCCGCGGTTTGCGCGCGCAGGCGGGCTCAAATGGGCCCGATGTGTTGGTCTGGACGACCCGCGGGCAGTGCCACCCGGGCCGCAAATCAGGGATCGGTTAAGATACTCTGGTTGGCAGTCCATCGCTATCCGCCAACAATCGAAATTTCCGATGCACTAATAAATAGCGTGAACCCTGTCCAGTGCCTGCGACCCTGGGTCGAATGGGGTTGCCTGACCTATTGTGCCTCGTTAGCCTCAACGCCGTTTTGTCCGCGACCACGACACAGAGAGCACGCCGTTGACCGACGCCAAGATTCTGGTTCCCGAGGAAAATTTTATCACCGACGAGCCGTTCTACCAGCTGGTTGGCGACGAAATCGCAATCTTTGAAGCGGCCTATGCCAATGATTTGCCAGTGCTTTTGAAGGGTCCGACGGGTTGCGGCAAGACCCGCTTCATGGAGCATATGGCGTGGCGCCTCAAGCGGCCGCTGATTACGGTCTCCTGCCACGATGATCTGACCGCGTCCGATCTGGTCGGGCGTTTTTTGGTCAAGGGCGGCGAGACCACCTGGGTCGATGGGCCGCTCGCGCGTGCGGTGCGCGCCGGCGCCATCTGCTACCTCGACGAAGTGGTCGAGGCGCGCAAAGACACCACCGTCGTGATTCACCCACTTGCAGACGACCGACGGGTCTTGCCGATGGAGAAAGTCGGCGAACTGGTCGAGGCGGCGCCGGGGTTCTGCCTGGCGATGTCTTACAACCCCGGCTATCAGTCGGTGCTGAAAGACCTGAAGCAGTCGACGCGGCAACGTTTTGTCGCGCTGGAGTTTGACTATCCGGGCATCGAGCTCGAGCGGCTGATCATCGAGCGCGAATCGGGCGTCGATCACGAACTCGCCGGTCGACTGGTGAAATTCGCCCATATGACCCGCAATCTGAAAGGGCAGGGGCTCGACGAGGGGGCGTCCACGCGCCTGCTGGTGCATGCCGCCAAGCTGATTAAAGCCGGCGTCGATCCCGTCGTCGCGTGTCGCGCATCCGTCGCCCAGGCGCTCACCGACGACCGCGATATGTTGGTCGCGGTCAACGAGCTGTCGTCGTCGCTGTTCTGAGGCGGGCGTCGCAACGCCGCGAGACGACTGCGGACGGGCCGCCCGGCTGGGCTAAACTTGAAGGGCATCGCGCCGTTAGCCTGATTGCGTCGTCAGGACAACCGATCGGAGACCGCATAATGCTTCGTCAACGCCAAGCCGGCTTCACGCTGATAGAGATCATGATCGCGGTCGCGATTCTCGCGATCATCGCCGCGATCGCGATCCCCGCGTACCAGGGCTACATTGTGGAGTCGCGTTACGGCGCGGCGTTGCAGGACATGCGACAGATGGAGCTGATCCTCGACGACCTAGCGTTGGACAACGATCTGGGCGCGATCGATGGTGGTACCGCGCTCCGAGGGGTGTTCATGGGTAACGACGGTGCGATCGCCTTTGATGTGCCTACCGCAGCCAACGGTCCGGGCGGTGAGCCGCCATGGCTCGACCCTTGGGGCAACATTTACCTTTACGACCGGCATAACTCCGCTAGCAACCCCCAGAGCTTCGTACTTTTTAGTACCGGGCCAGATGGTAGTAGAGACGGTTACACTGACGACCTGGCGGGGGGCGCGCTCCTAGGTGACAACGCGTCGCCAAACTGAGTTTGCAGGCCGTTAAACACGGGTCAAATCATTTCTGATCACCGCTATCGTTGTCATTCCTGGCGATAATTAGCCCTCCAGCTGATACCCGCTTACCTACCCATTACTGCAAGGCAAATTACTCCTCATCATCGGTATTCACGGTGGGTGGCGTACGGTCGATTCGTATGCCTGTCAAGTCACCTTCGTCAAATTTGTGTCTTTCGTCATGATTTGCGCTATATTTTAGTCGGTTAGCAAATAAACTTAATTCTCCGGGGGAGAAGATGGCTGTAAAGCGGCTGCTTTTGGCGCTGCTATTGGTGCTCTGGGGCGCCGCCGCGCAACCCGGCAGCGCCCGAATGCAGCTCGAAGTTAAGCCGGGCCTCCTCGCCGAGGCCGATTACTGGCCCGGCGCGGCCGATAAGGCCGCTGTGCTGATCCTCCATGGTTTTCTGCAGACCCGCGAATTTCCGACAGTTCGCCGGCTGGCAACGGCACTGGCGGACGAGGGTTACAGCGTCCTCACACCGACCCTGACGTTGGGCATCAACCGGCGATCGCAGAGCATGGCCTGCGAAGCGATCCATACCCATTCAATCGAACACGACGTCAACGAGCTGGTCCGTTGGCTGGGCTGGCTCGGTAATCGGACGGGCAAAGCACCGATCGTCATCGGACACAGTACCGGCGGCGTCCAACTCGTGGCCTTGTTGTCTTCACGCGCGGACCTGAAGGTAGAAAGCGCGGTGCTGATCAGCCTCAGCTATTTTAACGAGTCCGGTGATGCTGGCGATGCGCCGGGCCAACGCGCCCGCGCCGCGGCGGCGCTGCGCAGCCACGACGGGCCCGGCGAGGTCGGTCCATTCCAGCTGAGCTATTGTCGGGAGTATGTGACTACCCCCGCCCATCTGCTTTCTTACCTGGCGTGGGATGGCGATCGGCTGCGGACTGCACTGCCCCGGGTTGGCGCACCGGTTACGGTGATTGCTGGCGGTGATGACGAGCGTCTCGACCGACAATGGCTCGACGATCTGCGTGAGAGTGGTGCGGCGGTGCAGTTCGTGCCGGGCGCCAACCATTTCTTCGATGTCGCCTATGAGTTTGATCTGTTCGACGAGGTGGTGGCGGTGATCGAGGGTGATGCGCGTGGCTAGCCCCCGGTCAAGAGCGTCGAGGATTGCCGCGGGCCTGGGCTCTACCTGCGCACGGGTGGCTTATGCGGATTAATCGACGCGGTCTGTCGATCGGTTCGTACGCGATGCTGATGGTGGCGTTCGTTGCCATCTCCTTTGTCGGCTACGGCATCTACACCTACAGCGAATTTCAGCGCGTTCGCGCGGACATGGAGACCAGCGGTCAGGCCGCGGCGCTCGATGAGGTGAAATTGGTGATGACGCAGTTGGTCGATGATGCCGGTGACGTCGCCGATCGTTTTGCCGAGTGGGAAGAGGTCGATCAGCAGCTGCGGGCGCCCCAGTACTACGCCTACTGGCGCAGCCGGCGGATGTTGGAAGCAGGTTTCCTGCCGGACTACGTGTCCGATGCCGAGGTCTACGACCAGGGCGGTCGGGCGCTGGGGCGGTTCGATGCGTCTACGCTACCTGTGCAGATCAGCCTACCGCCACCGCCTTTGTACGTCGATTACTCGAACGCAGAACCGACGCTGCTGATTTTTCGCCGTGTGCCGCGACTGACCGCGGGAGAGTTGGATGGCGCGCGTGGCTTTGTCGGGCTGCGGGTCAGGTTCATGTCGGCGATGCGCGAACGTTATGCCTACCGCTATGCCGAGCCAGACTCAATCCATTTCACCCGAGCCGGGGCCGTGACGCTGACCTGGGACGAACTGCGGTCGCAGGTCACCTTCGAGCTGCGTGACAACCCAATGAACGAGGCGGTCAGTGGTTTGCTGTCCGGCGCGATTTTGAACCTCAGCGTGATGCTGGGCCTGTTTGCACTGGCCCTGTTCCCGGCCCTGGTATTCCTGGTTGTACGACCGCTGCGGGCGATCACCGCCCATATCGACCGGCTCAAGGCCAGCCCGGGCGGCCTGATGCTCGACGAGTTGGCGGGCGTGCTGCCGGTCGCCGAGACCGAAAAGATTCGCGAGTCCCTCAACGAGTACCAAAGCCGTTTGGCCGACGTGCACTCGACCCTCGAGGAGAAGAGCGAGGAGCTTTGGGTCATGGCCCACCATGACGCCGTGTCCGGCACCAACAATCGGCGTGCCTTCGACGAATACATGCGCGGCCTGCCGAAGTTGCTGGGGGAGCATGATATCGGCGTCTGTTTCGCGTTGTTCGATGTCAACCATTTCAAGGCGATCAACGACTCCTACGGCCACACCGTTGGCGACCAGGCGTTGAAGGTGATCGCTGACCGCATCAAGTCGGTGCTCAGGCGGAATGAGGAGCTGTTCAGAATCGGCGGCGATGAGTTTGCCGTGATCCTGATGGATTGCGATGAAACGTCGGCATTGCATATCGCCGAGCGATGCCGCGAAAAGATTGTCGGTTACGACTTCGCTAAATTGGGTATCCGGGAACCACTTCGCATCAGTGCCGGGCTTGCCAGCGCCAGGATTGATGATCTCGAGGATCTCCAGACGCTGCAGTGGAAAGCCGACGTGGCGATGTATCGGGCGAAAAGACCAGGCCATGCCAATGTGGTGATGTTTACCGAGGAGTTGGCGCGGGATTCTGAGGGGCTGTTCTCGAGCTGGGTCAACACGGCGGTCTACGAGGCAGTGATCTATGGCAACGGCTTGGTAATGCATTACCAGCCGATCGTTGATCTGAAAACGGGCGACATCTGCCACTACGAGGCGTTGGTGCGGATTGAGCAGGATGGCGAGATTATTGAACCGTCAAACATCTTCCCCGTTGTCGAGGCCCGGCGGCTCGAGGTCGAGCTGGATCGCGCGGTGTTGCGGCGGGTACTGGCGGATCTGCGAGACGGTGTCGTGCAAATGGGTACAGGGGTATCGCTGAACCTCAGTGGCCCAACGCTGATCCACGGCGGCGTCTGTACCTGGCTCGAAGAGTTCCGACCATTCCTCAAGGACTATCGGGTGATGATCGAAGTCACCGAGACCGCGTTGATCACGCAGATCGGGTTGGCGAACGACAACCTCAATCTGCTGCGGCAACAGGGATTCGAGATCGCACTGGACGATTTCGGCAGCGGTTATTCATCGGTGAGGTACCTGGCGAGCATGCCGGTGGATGTCGTTAAGTTCGACATCACGCTCGTGCAGGGATTGCGTAATGAAGCGCAACGCCAACTGGTCACGCATCTTGCTCAGATGATCCTGGAGTCCGGGCACAAACTCGTCGCCGAAGGCATCGAAGACGCCGGTTTGCTCGATGCGGCCCGGGCGGCTGGCTTTACGCGCGGGCAGGGCTTCCTGATGGGGCGTCCCAACGCAAAGGCCAACCGGGCGCACGTCACGTTCGACAACGTGACAGCCTTCCCCAGCGATCGCCGCGCCTGACGCTACACCGCCCACTAGCAACTCCGTTGGTCCTGTTACCTGCGAGGCGTGCGTGGTTGACCATCGGCTGACGACTACATAGCTTCTGGGTCCTGACCTGCGACGCGGTGATACCCTCGTCGCATTGCCGCCGCCCCGACACGAGATACCCCGTGAGCCACAGCCCACTCGACGTCCAAACCATCACTGCGCAGCTCGATGATTTGCTCGAGGTCGAATTCACGTTCATTCACACCGAAGCGGTGTCGGCCGAATTGGCCGCGATGCCTCGCGACCACCAGGCCTTCGTGCTGGATTGGACACGACGGGCCGCCGCCATCAATACCGAGCTTGCGTTCCAGTTCGCGAGCCGCGCCAGAGCGGCGTTGAGCGAGGTTACCTCGGACGTGGTTTCAAACTGGTGCCTCCATGCCATGGACAGCTATGACCGACAGGGGCTGCAGGCCGCCATGGCGGTTATTCGCGATCTCGAAGGTTTTGTCGCGGTTGGGCATCAGCGTGCGGCGGGATCCCTGTTTGAGGAGGCCGTACCGATCCTGCTGCCTTTCGTCCAGGGCCTGGAAGGCAGAAGGCTTAAGATCGAGCCGGCTGAATTCGCCTGGACCGATGGTGAGGTGATCTATCTGCCGGAGATCGTCGCTCGGCTCGATAACCAGGCCGATAACTTTCAGCTGTTCAAGGCGATGGTGACGCATCTCTGGGCGCAGACCCGCTATGGAACGCTCAACGTCAACCTGGTCGAGCAACTGGCCGGGTTTGCGGACCCGTCGAGGGCCGAAGAGGTCTTTCTGTTTCTCGAAACGCTGCGCCTCGACGCGCTCATCGAAAGAGAATTGCCGGGGCTGTACCGGCGTATGTGTGCACTCAGCGAGCGCCTCGATGATCCGCCGTTGGAGCAGTCCTGGCATGTGGCTGCACGCGAGTTGCGCAGTGCCCGAAGTTCGGTGGAGGACAGTCTGGCATGGCTGCAACGGCTGCACGATAGCGATCCGCCACGGCGTTGCTACCAGGGGCGTTTGAACCCTGAAGCCGCCTGGGCAGCGCGGGAGCGACGCCTGGCCCGCGACAAGGCACAGCTGCGCGAGAGTCTGCGTGTCATCGCCGAAGAGATCGCCGAGAGCCGGGTTGAACAGCCGACACCGGAGTCGTTTGGCGTGGATACCTCGGAGGAAGACAGCGTTGAGCAGCCGCTGCAGGTCGAGGTGACCTTGGCCGAGCAGCCGTTGCCGATACCCGACGTTGTACGCGAGCAGTTGACCTCGATCTTGCTCGATCTCGGCGAGATTCCGCCTGAATACCTGACGCCGGCCGGTGAGGGTGAGTACGACCCCACCTTCTACGAGGAGCAGTCGCTGAACCCGGAAGACGTCTGGGGCGGGGCCTATCACGAGGAAGGTGCGTTTCTGTATAACGAGTGGGACGTTGCGCGGCAGGCCCACAAGAAAGACTGGTGCGTGTTGCGCGAGATGGATGTCGAACCCAGCGACCTGGCTTTTTATCACCAGACGCTGGGTAAGTACGCGGGCTTCGCGCGTTCGCTGCGACGCACGTTCGAGATCCTGAGAGGCGAAGATCGTCTGCTGACCCGACAGACCGACGGGGAAGATATCGACATCGACGCGCTGGTCGAGGCATGGGGCGACGTCCACATGGGCCTGGAAATGACCGACCGTCTGTTCACCCGGATGCACAAGGAAGAGCGCAATATCGCGGTGATGTTCATGGTCGACATGTCGGGCTCCACCCGTGGCTGGATCAACGATGCCGAGCGCGAGGCGCTGATCTTGCTTGCCGAGGCGTTGAATACGCTCGGTGATCGTTATGCGATATACGGTTTTTCCGGTTGGACCCGCAAGCGTTGCGAGGCCTTCCGGGTGAAAGACTTCGATGATCCGTGGGACGAGACGGTAATCGGCAGGGTCTGTGGGATCGAGCCGAAGGACTACACGCGGATGGGCGCGCCGATCCGTCATCTCGCACACAAACTCAACCAGGTCGAGGCGCGGACCAAGCTGTTGGTCACGCTGTCGGACGGCAAACCGGATGACTACGATCTGGAGTACCGCGGAGAGTACGGTATCGAAGACACGCGGCAGGCGCTGTTCGAGGCGCGGCGGGACGGGATTCATGCGTACTGCATCACGATCGATCGCGAGGGGCAGGACTATCTTCCGCACATGTACGGTGCAGCGAATTACACCGTACTGGATGACGTTGCGCAGCTGCCGCTCAAGGTTTCCGATATCTATCGGAAGATAACGACCTGAGCAGCCGCGCGGGGTATTCCCGCATTGCATTCCTAGCCTGTCCTTGGCAACCTCCCGAGCCCGAGACGGCCGCTCTTCCGGTGGTGGATCAAACCCATCATGCTGAAAACGCCGCCACAATTTTTCGAATACGGAGAACGCGATGAAAACAGGTTACTGGTTGCTGGCTGGGATGATGTTGGTCGGCAGCGCGCTCGCCGAGCGCGCGGGTGATGCAACGGCAGCGACGGGTAGTTCGGCAACGATCCAGCAGTCGTCCAACCCCGCTGTCGCGTTGCGGGCCGGCATTGACAAACTGATGGCGTTTCTCGGCCAGGATCCGCAACCCCAGGCCGAACAGCTGGCCGGATTCCTTGATAACGAAATTGCGCCTTTTTTTGATTTCGATTACATGGCGAAATCGGCCGGCGGGCGCTTGTTCGAGCAGATGGACGCCGAACAGCAGGCGCAGATCACCGCTGGCATCAAGCAATCATTCCTCGGCAAGATGGCCGACCGACTCGCCGGCTACAGCAACCAGCAGGTGCGTTTCCTGCCGCCGCGCGCCGGCAATGGTGGTCGTACGGCCCAGGTTAGTGTCGCGATCCTGAATCCCGGCTCCTACCCGGCTCGACTGGATTTCCGCCTTTATCGCAGTGCTCAGCAGTGGCGGGTGTATGACGTCGCAGCCAATGGTCAGAGTGCGATCGTGCACTATCGCCGGCAGTTGATGCGCCAAGTCCAGGAGCGTCGTATGCGCCAGATGCGCTCGCAAATGCCGCCACAGGCGCTACCTCTGCGCCCATCGCCAATGCAGGGATCCATGCCGCCATCACCGCGGCCGAATCTGCCGCCGACCGGATTCGGTGGTCCCTACGCGCGTTGATCCATCGAAAGGTTACGGTGTTGTTTTTTTGAACCGGGCTGTCAGGCCCGGTTTTTTGCTCCGACCATGATCAACCGGCCAAGATGCTTTCAATCGTGTCGAGCATTGGCCTGACATCACGGTAATCTATGCTGATAGGCCAAGCGGCGTCGGCGGCCACTAATCGCAGGCTGGGGAAGCTGACAGCGCCGAGTCGGCGGGCTTCGGTGATCTCATCTTTCAGCATCTGGTCGGTGTTTGGCGCTTCCAGCGTCTCGCCGAAGCTGATTGGATCGAGTCCGATCTCGCTGGCCAGCGCGACCAGGGTTTTTTGCTCTGAAGGATTGCGCGCCTCGAGGTAGTAGGCCTGTTGGATAGCCTCGATCATTGCGGACTCCTTGTCAGCTTGCAGGTGCCGGGCAGCGATCACGGCCCGGCAGGCAGGCCAGGTGCTGCGCCGGGGAGAGCATGTCGTCCAGAAATCGAAATTGAAACCGGTACCGGGCACGCGCTGTTGGATCCGGCGCCAAGTGTCCTCCAGGTAAGCGCGCATGTCCTGCGCCATCGGTTGATCGTTGTCGGGTGCTAAGCCGCCGAGCAGCCGCAGCAGACGCACATTACCGGGTAGATTCTCGATCAGCCTGCTGAGTACCGGCCGAAACGCCCAGCACCAGCTACACATCGGATCGTGGACGTAGATCAGTTTGTGGTCGTTGGTCATCATTTCGGTAACCTGAACTTCCGCTGCGGTGGCCGTTCCAAACGCCTGTCACTGACAAACAGGACCAGACCCTGCTATGCCAACGCCCGACTCCGACAACACCCAGCGCACCGGCCGCTATATGCTGATCGTGGCTTGGGTTGGCGGCATGGCGCTACTGACGCTGCTGTTCCAGGATGTATTGGAGACCCGTATCAACCCCAATACCAATCCTGTCATTCAGCAGGCCGTCGACGGTCGCCAACAGGTGGTCCTCGACCGTAACGCACAAGGGCACTACGTCGCTACCGGTCGGATAAACGGCCTACCAGTGACCTTTCTGTTGGATACCGGGGCCACAGACGTGGCTATTCCTGAAGACCTGGCGGAGCGCCTGCGGCTCGAGCGGCTTAGCGGTGGTGTCAGCCAGACGGCGAATGGCCCGGTGGCGGTCTGGCAAACCATGCTGGACTCTGTGACCTTGGGCTCGCTGAGCCTGACGAATGTCCGGGCGTCGATTCTGCCGTCGATGCGGGGGTCCAACAAGGTATTGCTTGGTATGAGTTTTCTCAAGCAGGTCGAATTCAGTCAGCGGGGCGGCCAATTGGTTTTACAGCAAGCCCTTTGAAAGATCGGTGGCATATCAAAAGGCGCCGTTGATCACGGCGCCTTGCTGTTGTTTCTTACTCTGCTAACGCTTCGTCACTAGCCGATCGTATCTTTCAGCGCCTTCAGTGCCGACACGCGGACCACGGTCGAGGCTGGCTTGGCGGCAATCTTGATTGCCTCACCGGTCGCAGGGTTACGGCCCATACGCGACTTACGGGCGGGTTTCTTGACCCGGCGAATCTTTACGCCTGTATCGGGAATCGTAAATTCGCCTGAGCCGCGGCGTTTCATGTGTGCTTCGATCATCTCGCCAAGCTTGCTGAATACCGCGCCGACGTCTTTCTTGGACAATTCGGTGGATTCGGCGATGGCCGCAATGATCTGTGTTTTGGTTTGTTTGGTGGTGATGGCTTTCACTGCGGGTGCAGCGGCTGCCGCTTTTTTGACCACTTTCTTTTTTGCGGCCTTTTTCTTGACTGCCATGTGGGACTCCTGCTCGGTTGGTGGGTAAGCGCCGAAAACATAGCATAGAAAAACCACCTGCAATACAACGAAACGCCCTGTTTTATGCGCTTTTTCGCAAAAAATGGCCGAGCTTTGTGATATCCGTGAGGGTCGCGGCGGTCACGTCGGGATCGGTTCGCGCGATTAGTGGCCTGCTATGCTCAAGAACGCGTTGGTTCAGGTCGATAAGCCAAGAGGTGGAACCCCCAACGCAGCGTCCGGAATCGAAACAGTAAATGGAAACCGCTAGTCGCATGCCGAATATGCCATCCCGCGAGGATATGGCGCGTCTCAGGTCGTTAGTGCCGTTGCACACGCTGCCGGATGATGCGTTGTCCGAGTTGCTGGCCGATGCAGGATTCGAGAAGTTGCGCAAAGGCCACATGTTGTTCGAGCAGGGTGCAACCGACCATGAAAATGTCTACCTGCTGGAGGGCCGCGTCGCGTTACTCAACAAAAAGGCTGAAGTCGATGTGGTGACCGCTGGTAGCGATACAGCGCGCTTCCCGCTGGCTCATCAGCTACCCCGCAAGCAAGGTGCGCGAGCCAAATCTACGGTGCGTATCGTACGCGTCGATAGCCGTCGCCTCAGTGAACTCTTAGCGCGCACGCAAACGGTCGACTACCAGGTCGATGACCTCGAAGACGCCACCGAAGATGACTGGATGAGCATGTTGCTGCAGTCTCGGGTGCTGCAACAGGTCCCTGCATCAAATATTCAACGCGTGATGATGCAAGTGGAGCAAGTGGAGGTCTCGAAAGGGGATGACCTGATTCGTCAAGGCGACCCGGGCGATTACTACTACATGCTGACGCATGGGCGGGCCGTCGTTCGGCGCGACAGTGGTGATGGCAAAGGGCCAACCGAACTGGCCACGCTCGGCCCTGGCGATGCGTTTGGTGAAGAGGCGCTGCTGTCAGACAATCCGCGCAATTCGACTATCACCATGCTGCACGATGGACTTGTGTTGCGCCTGAGCAAGGATGACTTCCTCGATCTTATCCACAACCCATTACTGGATCGCGTAGATCGCGAGGCGGCACAGCGGAAGATCGCGCAAGGGGCGGTGTGGCTGGATCTGCGCAGTAGTGAGCAGTACGACGAATCGCACTTGCCGGGCGCGATCAACTTCCCGTTTGAATCGCTACGCTATCAGGCGTCGAGTCTCGCCCCGGATCGGCACTATGTGCTGTACAGCAACACAGGAGGGCGTGCCATGGCGGGCGCCTTCTTGCTGACTGAGCGCGGGTTCGATGTTTCGGTTCTCGATGGCGGCGTACGTGACGAGGCAATCGCAGACGTCGCCAATGCTGAAAACCCAGCCGCCGCGGTTCCGCAGACCGGTGCCGTGGACGACGAGATTATCCAGCAACGCGTGCGCGAGGCCGAGGCACGAGCCGCTGCGTTGCAGCAGCGCCTGGAGGAGGCGCAGCGTGACCAGGAATCTGTCAACGCAGAGCGCCAGCACCACTTGCAGCAGGTCCGCGTTGCGGTTGATCAGGCCCGCAAAAAACTGATCGAGACCGAGCAGCAGAAGCGTGAGGCTTTGGCGGAGCGGGAGAAGGCCTACGCGGATATGGAACGCCTCACCGGTAATCTGGAGGCGATCGAGAGTGAGCGCGAATCGCTGCGCGACCGGATGTCGGAGATCGAGGGTCTCGATAAGCAGCTGCAGGCCCGACTTGCCAAAGCCGAGAGAGAACTGATTGGCGAACGTGAGCGTGCCGAGTCTGCCGCCAGCAGCCTGGATGAACTCGGTGAAAAACTCAATGACCTCGCTGAGAAACGTGAACAGGAGCGCGAACAATATGCGGTTGAGCGCGGTGAACTCAAGGAACAGCTGACCGCATTGCAACTGGACCTGGAACAGGCCAACGCCGACCTTGCGGCAGCCAACGATCAGCTGTTGGCGCAACAGTCGGAGCAGGGTGGGGCGCTCGATGAGGCGCGCGAACGGTTCGCCAGTCTCGAAGCCGAAGACCTCGAGCTGCAACGGGAGCGCGCCGACCTACAACAGCAATTGGCAACGGCCGCTGCGCAACAGGACGCATTACGTGGCGAAGTGACGGCCCTTCAGGAGCGTCTCGCCGAGCAGCAACAGACGGCTACGGCGGCGACCCAAGACTGGCAATCTCGCATCGACGAGCTCAACAGCGAGCGAGATGGTCTGCGCGAAAAACTTGACGCGCTTGAGTCACAAGTCGCAGAAACGGCAGACGACACACAGACTCGTGTCGCAGCGTTGCAAGAGGAACTCGCAGCGGGACAGGCAAGACAGGCCGACATCGAGGCGGATCGCGACGCGCTGCGCCAAGCGTTTGACAAAGCGCGTGAGCAGCACGAGCAAACAGCCACGGGCCTGCAGGATGCGGTAGATCAGCTGCGTGCCGACAACGAGACACTGCAAAAACAGCTTGCCGCGGGTAGCGAAGAGGCGGGGGAAGCTATTGAGCAGGCGCAAGCTCGCGCATCGGCGCTGGATGCTGAGCTCCAAGAAACAACGCAACAAGGCAAACTGGCACTGGATGCGGCACTGGCGGCACAGGCCGAGTTGCAGGACGCCTTGGCTGCCGCCGAGCAAGAGCAGGCAGAGGCGGTCGAGGCATTCGAGGCGCGCTTGCAAGAAAGCGAGGCAACCCGGGCGGAACTTGCGCAGCAGTTGTCTGACGTTGAGTCGGCGCGGCGTGGCGAAGCTGACGAGGCCGAACAACGGCACCAGGCCGAGATCGCGAAACGGGCCGAAGCCGAACAAACGCTCGGACAATTGCACGACCAGCTCAACCAAGCTGAAGCTGACCGGCAGGCACTGCAGACGCAGCTTGCTGAGCAGCAGGCCGATTATGAGGGACAGCTGCAGCTCGCTGCCGACGAGCAACGCACCGAAGCCGAACAAACGCTCGGACACTTGCACGACCAGCTCAACCAAGCTGAAGCTGACCGGCAAGCACTGCAGACGCAGCTTGCTGAGCAGCAGGCCGATTATGCAAGACAGCTGCAGCTTGTTGCCGACGAGCAACGCGCCGTATCTGTCTCTCGAGATGAAGCGCAGGCCGCCGTCCAGGCGCTCGAGCAAAAGCTCCAGGAGGCTGAGCAGGCGGCGACGGCAGCGGTCGATCAGAACGCAGCGCTGCAGCGCCAGCACGACAGCTTGGCAGCACAGCTTGAAGCGGCCGATCAGGGCGCCGAGGCCATCGTGGCGGAGTTGCGCCAGCAACTCACCGAGGTGGAAGCGGCACGCGATGCGCTGCAGTCAAAGCTAGGGCAGCTTGAGCAGCAACTTGAAGCCCAGGATGCACAGCAAGCCGAACGACTGCAAACCGCAGAGGCCGAACAGCATGCGCTGAAGGCGGAGCTGGCAACGCTGCAGGGCGACCATGCAAAGCAGCGCGAACAAGCAGCCGCCGACGCACAGCAATCTGTCGCGCAGCGTGACGACTTGGAGGCCACGTTACGGGACTTGCAGCAGCGCCTCGACGAGGCCGAGCGGACGGCAACAGCCAACGGCGAAGAAAACGAGACGCTGAGGGCCCGGCTTGATGGCTCGGCGCAGGATACCGATGAAGCGATTGCCCAGTTGCGCAACGAAAAGCAGGAACTCGCGAACCAGCTTGAGGAGAAACAACAGTCGCTGAAGGCCGCAAGAGAGGAACAGAGTGAGCTCATCGAAGCGCTGAACGCGGCGAGTGCAGAACGCGAAACACTGCAGTTCGCACTCAGCGAGCGCGATGATGAGCAAGCCCGCCTGGTCGATCTGGAAAACCAAGTCGCCGAGGCGATCCGCAATCATGAGCGGGAACTGCTCAGCCGCGAGGAGGCGCAGCGTGAGTGGCATGCGCAGATCGATGAAGAGCGCGCGGCGCGATTGGCGCTGGAGGCTCAGCTGGCAGATAGCCAACCACGCAGCGAATCGGGTGATCAAAAACTACTCGCTGAACGCGATGCCCTGCTTGCCGATCTTGCCGTTAGGGACAGTGAGGTCGAGCAGCTGCGGGGTGTGATCGAAGAATATGTTGATCAGATTCGCGCTGCTCAGTCGGGGGACGGGGATGGTTCCGAGATAGCCGCGCTGCGTGCCGAATTGGCCATGGTGCGAGATCAGGCAATACAGGATGTCGCGCACATGCGTGAACAATTGGCGGCGGTAGAGACGCAAAAACGTCGTCTTCAGGAAGCCGACGGGCGCGAGGCGATTTCACTCGAATCGATGCGCCAGCGGATCGAAGAACTTGAATCATCCCTGAGTGAACGTCAGCGTGATCTTGTGAGTGCCGATGAGGCGCGTCATATGCTCGAGGACCAGCTGGAAGATGCGAACGGCTCATTGGATGACTTGCGCCGTGAGCTCCAGCAGGCACAGGCTGACGTGGACGAGGCATTGATGACCCGCCGCGAAGCCGAGAGCGCACGCGACCAGTTGCAAACGGCGCTGGCGCGTCTGCAGGACGATGTCGAGTCAGTGCGCGGTGCCGATTTGCGTGATGATCGTCTGGCCGGCAACCAACGCCCAATCAGCCTCGACAGCGGTGGGAATCGTTGGATGGCCGGTCTGCTGGGTGCATTGCTTGTGTTGGGTGGTCTTGAGGCAACCAGTTTCCTGACCGGAAATGGGGAACTGTTCAGCGCGCTGTTGCGTCTCTCTGGACAGTGATACAAGCCGCAAGAAAGACCTATTCACTGTGCGCGCTGGACGAATTCCCGGATCCCGGCTCGCGGGGGTTCGATATCGATCTGGGCGAAGATCAGCCGTTTCGGTTGTTTGTTGTGCGCAAGGGTGAAGTCCTGGCCGCTTACAAAAATGCCTGTCCCCATACCGGCGCGCCCCTCGAATGGCTGCCGGATCAGTTTTTTGACCTTGATTACAGCTTTATCCAGTGCGCTATCCATGGCGCATTGTTCCGCCCGGAAGACGGCTACTGCCTGCGTGGCCCCTGTGTCGGTCGCAAGCTGGAGTCTTTGCCGTTGATGATCAAAGCGGGCGTGCTACAGGTCGATCTCTCGAGCCAGTTGATTTGATGGGATGCAACACGACAACCGGCACGATGGGCAATGTTTCGGTCGTTTGCGCGTTTCGGCGAGGGTGTCTTCGGTGTCAGGATGCGTCGGGAAAAAACACCGCTGTCGGCAGCATGACGACAGCCGGATGCGCTTCGGCTACGCGTCGCGCCTGGCTGATGGCCTCGTCGATAGTCAGCAGCCGGGTAGCCAGCATCTCACGACTGGCCAGGGGTTCTTGCGCTGGTCGGCAAGCCTCTTCGCTACCGATGATTTCGCCGGTTTGCATGTTGTAGTGTGTAATCATCGGTAATCTCCTGGTAGACCCTGAGCATCGCGGGATGGACCCTGGACACCATGTTCTATCTATCGCCTTCACTTGTTTTAGCGGCAGGCCCAGATAGCGCTTGAGCAATGTCGGTGAATTTGAATCGATAGAGTCCTAGCAATTTCATGGGGCGGGGTTGGGATGCCGTCGATGGATAGTTTCAATCTCATCCAGCAGTTCCGGATCGAGGGTCATGTCTGCACTACCGATGTTCTCGTGCAGCTGTTCCAGTGTTGTCGCGCCAATAATCGTGCTGGTCAAAAAGGGTCGACTGTTGACATAAGCCAGTGCCATCTGGCCGGGTGACAGACCGGCATTCCTCGCCAGTGTCACGTAGTCGTGTGTGGCCTTCTGGCATGGTGGGCTGGAATAGCGGTCATACGTTGGGAACTTGGTCAGTCGTGCATCAACGGGTTGTGCACCATTGAGGTATTTTCCGGTAAGCACGCCAAACGCCAGCGGCGAATAAGCGAGCAAGCCGATATCTTCGCGGTCACTGATTTCGGCCAGACCGACTTCGAAAGTGCGGTTGAGGAGGCTGTACGGATTCTGAATCGAGACCATGCGCGGCAAGCCATGGTCAGCCGCAAGCTGTAGATAGCGCATGACGCCCCAGGGCGTCTCGTTTGAGACACCTATGTGTCTGACCTTGCCGGCCCTGACGAGATCGCCGAGTACCTCCAGGGTCTCGAGCAACGTGGTTTCATCGGGGTCGCGTGCCGGTGCGTAGCCGAGTTGGCCAAAGAAGTTGGTCTCACGGTCTGGCCAATGGAGTTGGTAGATATCGATGACATCGGTCTGCAGCCGCTGCAGGCTGGCATCGACCGCGGTTTCGATGTTTCTGCGGTCCAGTCGGTTGGATCCGCCACGGATGTAGGGCAGCCAGTCGCGCCCGGGCCCTGCCACTTTGGTCGCCAGGGTTATGCGATCGCGACAACCACGCGCCGCCAACCAGCGGCCGATGATGGCCTCGGTGTGCCCCATGGTTTGTTGATTGGGCGGGACCGGGTACATCTCTGCCGTGTCGATGAAATTGATGCCAGCGTCGAGTGCCAGGTCGAGCTGCGCGAATGCCTCCTGTTCGTTGTTTTGTTCGCCAAAAGTCATCGTGCCAAGGCACAGGATGCTAACGCTCTGACCAGTGTCAGCGAGAGGGCGGTACTGCATCGGTTACACTCCAAGATCGATCCAAAGTTGACTAGTTATGGAATTCTCCGGAGAACTTTTCCCCGTCCAGTGGCAGTGGTTTTTTGCTGCCGGCTACGTTTGGCTATTGTACTTGGCCGTGCGTTGGGCGCCCTGGAAGCGCCTCGGATACCCGGACCAGTTGAATGTCTTCTTGGGTTCGATCGTCGGTCTGCTGTTGCTGTGGACAATGCGCGCAGAGATACAACCCGGTTTCGTCTGGCATCTGTCGGGCATGGTGACGCTGACGTTGATGTTCGGCTGGTCGCTCGCTTTTCTCGCTGGCAGTGCGGCCTTGTTGGGCATCATGCTGTTTGGGCTAAGTGAGTGGTCAGGGTTCTTGCCGACGGCGATCGTGTTCGTCGCACTGCCAGTGAGCCTGGCGCAGGCCATTCTGATTCTGGCGAGGGCCTACCTGCCGAAGCACTATTTCATCTATGTCTTCATCAACGCCTTTTTTGCCGCTGGTCTTATCGCAGTTCTCCTGGCCTTCAGTGCGACGGCGCTGTTGCTGCTGGCGGGTGCTTTCAGCTACGCAAAACTGTCGGATACCTATCTGCTGTTCCTGCCGCTGATGTTCTTTCCGGAAGCCGTGCTGAATGGCTGGTTGATTTCCATCATGGTGGGTTTCAAGCCGCACTGGGTGGGTTCATTCCGTGACGAGGAATATCTGCATGGCAAATAATCATTCGCAGGGCAGGCATTGTTCGGCTGGTGAATTTGCCGGGCTAAACGGGGGTGGTTGAGTGAGTTGGTGGGGAAAACTCGTCGGTGGGGCGTTCGGTTTCATGCTTGGTGGGCCTTTGGGTGCCCTGCTGGGTGCGGCGCTGGGGCACAATTTTGACAAGGGGATCAAGTCGCTTCCCGGCGCGGAGCAGTTCGCGGCCGGCGACCAAGAGCGTGTTCAGACCGCCTTCTTCACGGCAACCTTCGCCGTGATGGGACGTGTTGCCAAAGCCGATGGTCGGGTCAGCCCGGAAGAAATTCGCATGGCCGAAGCCGTAATGGCCGAGATGACACTGGCGCCTGAAATGCGACAAGCCGCGATCGAGCTATTCAATCAGGGTAAATCAGCGGATTTCGATCTCGAGGCGGTGCTCTCCCAGTTTCGAAAAGAATGTCATGGGCGTAGCACGCTGATCGGTATGTTTGCCGAAATCCAGTTGCAGGCGGCTTATGCCGACGGCAGGTTGGATGCGGCAGAGGATGCATTGCTGCAGCTGATTTGTCGCCGTGTGGGGATTTCCGAGTTCGACTACCGGCGACTGGAGCGGATGGTTCGCGCAGAAATCGGACTTGGCGGCAAGCGGCAGTCCGGCCACCGCCCTACGTCTGCCGAGACTGTGCAGGCGGCCTATGCGGTCCTTGGCGTCTCGGCGCAGGCCAGCGATGCGGAGGTCAAGCGCGCCTACCGGCGATTGCTCAGTCAGCACCACCCTGACAAGTTAGTCTCCAAAGGCCTGCCGGAAGAGATGATGAAGGTTGCGGCGCAGAAAACCCACGAGATTCGTCAGGCCTACGAACGTATTCGAGAAGCGCGCGGGAGCTGAGGCGGTCCGCCGAGTTGTGATCGTTTGGTTCTCCGCCAGCGCTCGGGGCCCCTCGGGTTTCGCGGGGCCCCAATCGATCGGCCGGCAGGTTTTTTACTGCTGCCAATAGGGCGTGCGGTAACCCGGATAGGCTGATGGATAGCGCGGCCCGTAGGCAGGCATGTTGGGATAACCGTAGGGCATCGGCCGGGCCGGTGCCGCACCGGGTTGCATCGGGGATACCGGTCGGCTGGGTATACGGGCGGACTCCCTCTGCTCCCGTTGTTGTTGCGCCATTTGATCCATTTGTGCCTGCCGTTCCTGCATGTAAGCGTCGAAACGACTGCGCATCTGCTCACGGTAGGCATTCATCGTCGCGGCACTGTTTGGCTGACTGCCTGACTGCATGGGTGGTGTCGGTGCAACAGGTGGTTGCGGTGCGGTCGGGCTCGCGGGCGGTTGTGCGCGCGCAACAGGTGCAGGTTCGACCTCGGCGTTTACTGCGTCGTCCGCGGACGCTGCAGCGACTGGCGCGGGATCGGCGTGCGGTGCCGGGGCTGCCGCTGTGACTGGCGACGGCGCGGCTGGCTTTACTGGAGTTACAGCGGGCTGCGGGCTCTGCCCAGGTGATGCGGGCTCCGCTGTCGAACTCGCGACCGGCACGTCTACCGCCGGCGGGGGGGTGTTGGCTGCCTGCAACAAGGCCTCGCGATGTGCGCGCATCTTTTCGCGCATCGCGGCATGCGCGGCCGCAGTATCGCTGGCCTTAGGGGCGTTACTTGGCGTGGCGACGTCAGATGCTGGCGCCTGCGAGACTGTCGACGTTGGTTCGGCCGCAGTCTGCCACGGTGGTGTCGCTGGCATGTCGTAGCCTTGCTGCCTCGCTCGCTGTACGAGCATCTGATACTGCGCGTTGCGATAGTCCTCCCGCTCCTGGCCTTCAAGCTGCGCCATTTTTGCGGTGTGCCTCGCAATCTCCTCATCGCTCATGAGCGCGGCGGATGAGGCCTGCGCAGATAGTAGGGCTGCGCCAAAAAAGAATATTGAAAACAGTAGGTTAAGGGAGATGCGTCGCGTGGAAAAAGTCATTGCGAGTTACCTTGCCGAAAAACTGAGCCCCTATTCTAGCCTGACTCAGCCGGTGCGGCAGGTCAGGTTGAGGGTTTGGCGGTATCGTCGGGGCGATCGATACCCAGCTTCTTCATCCGGGACCGGAGCGTGCTGGCCGGTAAATCGAGGATTTCTGCTGCGCCGCCTTTGCCAGCAATCGCCCAGCCGGTGTGATCCAGCACCTGTTTGATGTACCGGGCTTCGTTGGCGGCGAGGGGCTCAAACGCGGTTGGCCCGGACGCGTCAGCTGGGCTGGCGGGTTGCTGGGTGATTGCATAGTTGGCGCCGATCCTGGAGTCGACAAGGTGTGGTGCGATCGGCACGACCTGGTCGCGCGCCAGGATCGCCGCACGCTCGATGACATTTTGTAATTCGCGGATATTGCCAGGCCAATGGTAGGCCATTAACAAGGCCATGCCGTCTTCCGACACTCGCGAAAAACTCCGACCTTGCGCGCGAGCCTGGTCGGCGAGGAATTTCTGCACCAGCAACGGGATGTCCTCGCGCCGCTCGCGCAACGGGGGGACCAGCAGCGGGAAGACGTTCAGTCGGTAAAACAGGTCCATCCGAAAGCTGCCTTTCTCGACCATCTCGACAAGATCGCGATTGGTTGCGGCAATGACCCGCACGTCGACCGTGATTGCGCGTTCCGAGCCGATCCGACTGAATTCTTGCTCCTGAAGGACCCGCAACAGCTTGACTTGTGCATCGAGCGGCAGCTCGCCAATCTCGTCCAAAAAAATGGTCCCGCCATCGGCCAGCTCAAAGTGCCCCTGGCGCTGTCGATTGGCGCCAGTGAAGGCGCCTTTTTCGTGGCCGAACAACTCGCTCTCGATCAGGGTTGGTGTAATCGCACCGCAGTTCACCTTGATCAGCGGGCGGTCACGCCGCGGGCTGAGGTCGTGGATCGCACGCGCCATCGCTTCCTTACCGGTACCGGATTCACCGACGACCAACACCGAGCTGGTGGTCGGGGCGACTTGCTCGATCTGTTCGAGCACTTCTCGCAGCGTTGCGCTTTCGCCGACGATGCTGTCAAAACGGCCCTCGTTGCGGACCTCAGCCTGCAGATAGGCATTTTCCGCCTGCAGGCGGTCGCGGAGTCGCTCGACTTCCGCCAGCGCCTCGCGCAGCTGGTTTTCCTGCCGTTTGTTCTGCGTCACATCCCGGAAGGCCAGGACAGCGCCGTCAATTTCTTCGCCCCGGCGTATCGGGGTGCAGGTCCAACTGACGGCGAAATGATCGCCCGAATTGCGCCAAAAGACGTCGCTGTCGCTATGGGTCGCGATGCCTTGCTTGAGGGTCTGATAAACGCCGGTTTCGATGAAGTGATAAGGACTGCCGTCCCACCGCGCGTAGAGATGCAACTCATGCAGCGCTTGGCCAATCAGGGCATCTTTGGCAAACCCGGTCAATTCGGACGCGGCGGGATTGGCGAAGGTAATCACGCCGGTGGGGTCCAGGCCGTAGATGCCGTCGCCGACCGCGTCCAGGATCGGTTGATTGGCCGCTTCAAGCTGATGATTACGTTCCTCGAGCTCTTTGCGGAGCCGGGCTATCGTCAGGTGGGTTCCTACCCGGGCGATCACCTCGTCGGCCTGGAATGGTTTGGCAATGTAATCGACTGCGCCCAACGACAGGCCTTTTATCTTGTCGTCGGTGTCGTCCAGCGCGGACAGAAAAATCACGGTTATGTCTTGTGTCTGCGGGTCGGCTTTGAGTCGCTGGCAGGTTTCAAAGCCATCCAGCCCGGACATCATGATATCCAGCAACACCAGATCGGGGTGGGACCACTGGGCGACTTTGATGGCGTCTGCGCCATCTTTGGCAACCAGCAGCTTGTGCCCGAGGCCTTTCAGTGTGCCGAACAACAGCTGCAGATTGGTCGGATTGTCGTCGACCAGCAGGATTGTGCTTTGGTGTGCCGGGGATGTGTCCAAGGGGCCAGGCAATCAGGGTTTACTGAAAAGATGATAGGAGAAATAGCGCGGCAATGTCATGCGTCCGGCTGACGATCTGTTGACGGTGATTCGAGCTGATCGGCAAGTTGCCGTAGCGCGGTGAAATCAAAGCGTTGAGCAAGCCGGGTCAGCTGTTCGACAAAACGCGGATCGGTGCCGGGCTGGTCGTTGAGATGCTTGGCCAGTTTGAACAAATCATCGACATCACCGAGATCCAAGGCAGCGATGATCTGCGTCGCGGTATCGCGACCGTATCGGTTCGACAAGCGCAGGCATGCAGCGTCGTTTTTTGCGGTTCGCAGCGTCGACTGTTGGGTGATTGGCCTATGCGGCAGGTCCTCGATGATGGCGATCAGCTCGGACGAATCGACCGGCTTGCTGAGCACGGCGTCGAATCCGATTCGTTCAAGGCGCTGTGCATTGGGGGTCTTGCTGAATGCGACCACCTTGGGTTCGCCGGAAGCGACCAGGCGTAGTTCGCTGGCGTAGTCCTGAGCGATCGGGTCTGCTTCGTCGATTGCCAGTAGTACCAAATCATACGCATGGTCCTGCAGGCGTTGGCTTGCGCGCTCGATCGATGGCTCTTCCTGGACCGTGCAGTGACGGCCGCTCAAAACATCTGCGACGCGCGCGCACTCAGAGACTTCGGCATCGACAATCATCAGGCGACAGTGGAGATTTTCCGCCGAACTGTTTGACTCGATGGCGCTTGCTGCGGTTCGCGGCGCTGCGTCGGGCGCAGCGGGTATGCCTTGGTCCGGCGCTGCCTTGCAGGGGATACGTGCACTGAAATCACCGGTAGCCACGTCACTCAACATTTCACCGCCGAATAGCGAAACAAGGCGACTCCCGACCGCGTAAGCGAGGTCGTCATCCTCGACCTGGGCTGCGGCAGGGTCGGCTTCAATTCCGCTTGGATCGATCGGCTGAGGCCGCTTCAGGGCCCTGCCCTTGATGGCGATAGCCAGACTGCCATCGGCGAGACGCAGGTGCAGCTTTATGGCGCCGTGGGCGCTTGGTGCGACGGCGGCATGATCGATAGCACTAATCGTAAGTCGCTTGATCAGCTGACGCAGGCGTGGGCCATCGCTGATGACCCAGGGCAGCGGCTTTGGCGCAGAGTCGATCTGCAACGCAACACCCCGTTCGCTTGCATGGGCTTGCAATACGACGGCAGCCTGATCAACCACCCGTTGAAGCTGACATGGCTGCTGGGTCAAAGCGAGCTTTCCGTCTTCGAGCCGGGCGAAATCGATCAGATCGTTTACCAATGCCAAGAGCTGCTGCCCGCAACGATCTATGGTCTCCAGCGCGGGTAGGCTGCTGGGGTTAGTCTGACTATCGCTGCGCAGAAGCTGCGTATTTCCCAGCATGCCATGTAGCGGTGTGCGAAGTTCGTGGCTGAGATGGGCGAGAAGTTGAGCTCTTGAGTGACTGGCGGTCCTGTCGCTGGCCGCGTTGGCGGTGGCGGTGGCGAGCGGGGGACGATGCCTGGCCAGCGTCGTGATGGCGGCTTGCATCGCATCGAGCTGTTGCTGCTGCTGGTCGATTTTCGCCAGCAGGCCCGCGGTCGATGTAGCCGATGAAATGATGTCCTCGGTCGACGGCTTTGCCGCCTTCCCGCCTCGTTGCGGTCGTCGCCAAATTATCGCGGTCGTGACACCGAACGTCATCAAGATCAGCAACAGGGTTGCGAGTTGCAGGTCGACTTTACGGATTTCGCGGTCGGTCTGCGGGTCCGTGTTTGCAAGGAGCGGTTGGTTGTCGAAGGAGGGGGCGCGATGGACCGGCGTTTGATCGTCGGCCGGGACTAGTCCGACGCGGGGAGCGTCAAATCGTCCAGGGGCGCTGCCGGTCCACCAATTCAGACCGGCGTAGCCAAGCGCCAGTAGGATCAGGGCCAGCAGAGCGATGGGGCGGAAACGAAACACCGGGTAGGGGCCTATTGGCGTGGCGCTGCAATAAAAAAGCCCCGAGATGAACCCCCGGGGCCAGTATTTGCCGAAGCAAATTCGATGTTATTGTTACTCGGAGAACACGTCGGACATGCGACGAACTGGGACCACCTTTTCCGGAGCGTTTTTCGGCTCATCTGATGCTTTCATTGGTGGCGAGGCTCGCTCACTCGATCTTGCTTGCCCAGACCGATAAGTTTGGGCAGGGATAAGACGGAGAAGGCGGCAGAGAATACGATTATCCCGACAATCACGATAGGCGGGATGGCAAGCCCGAGCAGAGGGCTGGCGATCGCGAGGATCATCGCCATCAGCCAGGTCATCAGGCCGACCACGCTGAGGAGTGTTCCGGTGCGATCATGCGGCCGGTTGATTGCCGTTGGAGAGTAGGTCGCTTGCATCTTGGTCACCTTCGTCATTGTTCCGGGCTGTCCTTGCGTCCGGCCCGTTTGTGGTCCGGTTGGTCCTGGCCTTTGCGCAGGGGATTAAAGCAAACCACGTGCCAGTGTTCTCGGGCCTGAAAAAACAATGGCTTAACCCGGCGTGTCGTAACATGGTGTGTCGAAAACGCGTCTTTTCGCGGCGATATTTCGCGTCTCGGCAAAAAGCACGATATATCGTGCCCAAATCTCGACTTCTGTCTAGCCTAACAGCGCGCAGTCGGGCGTGGCTCATGAGTAACCTTCGCAGACCCCGCCATCATGATGCGGTGAAGTTTTAAACTTTCCAAAAAACAATTAATTACTTGATTCGGAAATCATTCTGTGTTTCACGGCGTTTTCTCCGACCAGCATATCGGTGGGTATCAAGCCGCGCCGTGGATTGCCATTAGCCCCTGTGCAATGTCCACAGGCACGATATTTCGAGTCTCCAGCCCCGGCGACGCATCGATCGCCAAGGGGTGACAGCGCTGCGGCCCAAGATCGCCGATCAGACCGCTGGACCGCGCTGAATTTCGGGGTAAAAATAGCGCTGCCTGATCCCCTCGCGGCGTCCAAGGACTTGGCGCCGGAATTGGAAATGAATGAACGATAAAACTGAGTCGATCGCAATCGCCGAGCTGATGGCGGAAAGCGGTGTGGGGTTTGGCACCAGCGGCGCGCGCGGCCTGGCCGACGCGATGACAGACCGCGTCTGTTACCTCTACACGGTGGGTTTCCTTCAGTTTCTCGAGCGTCTCGGCGACATCCTCCCCGGCGATCAGGTCGCTGTAGCGGCGGATTATCGACCGAGCAGCCCCAGGATCCTGGCCGCCTGTGCAGCGGCGATCGAGGATTTGGGTTACCAGCCACTGAACTGTGGCAACGTACCCACTCCGGCGGTCGCCAATTTCGCTTACGCCGAGGGAATTGCCAGTTTGATGGTCACCGGCAGTCACATTCCCGATGACCGAAACGGCATCAAGTTCAATCTGCCGACCGGTGAGGTACTGAAGGCGGACGAGCGCGGTATCCGTGAACAGGTGGTCGCAGTTTCTCGGCGCTTGTTCGATCCGGCCGGCCAGTTCATCGAGGCGCGGCCTGTGCCGCCGGAGGACGGCAATGCGTACCGCCGTTATGTCGCTCGGTTTCTCGATTTTTTCCCGGCCCATTGCCTGGCCGGGCGACGCGTGCTGGTTTACGAACATTCGAGCGTCGCGGCGCGGGCTATCACCGAAATTTTTGCTGGACTTGGTGCCGATGTGGTGAGGCGTGGCTACTCCGAGTCATTCATCCCGGTCGATACCGAGGCGGTTCGGCGTGAAGATGAAGAATTGGCCGAAGCGTGGGCCGCGGCAGAGCATTTCGACTTGCTGGTCTCCGCTGACGGTGACGGCGATCGCCCTTTGGTCGGCGACGAAAACGGGGTGTGGTTGAGAGGCGACGTGGCCGGCGTTTTGACCGCCCACTACCTCGACGCCGAAGCGGTGGTGACACCGGTCAGCAGCAACACGGTGGCAGAACGGTCCGGCTGGTTTGCCCGCGTGGTTCGGACCCGCATCGGTTCGCCGTATGTGATCGAGGGGATGGAGGCGTTGCGCGACGAAGGTTTTGAGCGCATCGCCGGCTACGAAGCCAACGGTGGTTTTTTGACCTTTACAGCAATGCACCATGATGGGCGGGAATTAGCCGCGTTGCCGACCCGCGATGCCGTCATCGTCGCCTTGGCGGTCCTGCTGCTTGCTGGTCGGCGTGGAGTACCGGTCTCTCAACTGACCGGCCTGCTACCCGCGCGCTTTACGGCCAGCGACCGCCTGACAAGTTTTCCGACTGAGCTGAGCGCTGCGCGGATAGTCGCCATGGCGGCATCGTCAGAAGCGGTGGAAGACCAGTTTCCCGAGCTTGGGCGGCCGGTCGAGATCGATTCAACAGATGGCCTGAGGATGACGTTTGCCAACGATGAGATTGTCCATCTGCGCCCATCGGGTAATGCCCCCGAGTTGCGTTGTTACACCGAGGCGGCCGGTGCAGCTCGGGCGCGGGCGCTGAACCAGGCGTGTCTGGCGCGGCTCGAGTCGTGGCGCCCGTGATCTCTGGGTGCACGAATGAGTGATGTGCTCGAACGCGTGATCAGCGAAATCGCCGCCGCGCCACATTCGGCGGGGGCACTGACGCTGTATGCGCTGGTGGCGACATTGGAGTTTGAAAAAGCCGGCTACATGTTCAAGCTGCTCAAGTTGCGCGATCTTTCGCCGGAGCAACGGCAATTGGCGTTCGGTCTCATGGAATTAATGGCGTCGGGTGCTAACGCCGGTGAGGTCTGGGAGGCAGCCAAGCAACGTATGGACGACATCGTCCGAGCGGGCTAGCAGCCTGACGGACTCGCTAGTTTGCTGAGTTGCCGGGTTTGGCCTGGTCGGGCAGGACGAAATCGCGTGGTGGCCGGTACTCAAGTACCTCGCGCGCCTCGTCATCGATGAGAATCGAAAGGCCCCGGTCCGGATAGAACCAGCTGACCGCTTGGTCATTCTCGCGCAGCGTTGCTGCGGGTTCGCCGAAGCGTTCGCGGATGAAAGCGGGATCGAGATTACGGGTACCCGGGATATAGCTGATGCCCGTCACAAGACGCGTGCGGTGCTCGCTCGGCGTGTCATTTAGCGGGTATTTCCAATCACCACTGGGTGAGCCCTCGCGACCCATAGCCCGGGTGATCAACGTCCGCAGCTCATCTTCGGTGGCGGCCAAGGTCACGATGATTTTTGCCTTAAGCGGCCCAAACTGCACGGTGCCAAAGAAGGCTTCGAATGACATCTCGCCGTCGTTTTTTTCAAATATCGCGAGGCCCTCGACGCCGCCGAATTTGGTCATCGCATCGGCCAGCGTCGCGCTGCCGAGTTGCATGTCGAGCACACGACTGCTGCCATCGGCATTGACGCTGATCTGCCACGGTAGATCGGTGCGTGCCTGCATCACGTCCGGGCCCGGCGTGGGTGCGATCAATTGAAAGCCGAGTAGCAGGATCAACACGATACCGATGATCGTCAACGGGATTTTCATGACTGGCCCAGTTCGCGGTCACGCACCCCGAGCAGGTACAGGATACTGTCGAGCCCGAGGGTAGAGATGGCATGGCGCGCACTCTCGCGGACCAGCGGCTTGGCGTGGAATGCCACGCCCAGTCCCGCAATCGACAACATCGGCAGGTCGTTGGCGCCATCGCCGACCGCGATGGTCTGACGCATGTCGATGCCGAGTTGCCGAGCCATGCCGCGCAGGAGTTCGGCTTTCTTTTCGCCATTGACGATCTCACCTTTGACGCGGCCGGTGAGCTTGCCATCGACGATATCCAATTCATTCGCCGATACACAATCGACCCCAAAGCGCGCCTTGAGGTGATCGGCGAAATAGCTGAAGCCGCCCGACAGGATCCCGACCTTGTAGCCGAGTTGTTTGAGGCTGCCGATCAGTCTTTCTGCGCCCTCGGTGATTGGCAGGCTGGCGGCGATCTGCGCAAGAACCTGCTCATCGAGCCCGGCCAGCGTCGCCAGGCGTCGTTCGAAGCTCTCGTTGAACGGGATCTCGCCACGCATGGCCGCTTCGGTGATTTCTGCAACCTGCGGGCCCACACCTGCCGCGTGCGCGAGCTCATCGATCACTTCGCATTGGATAAGTGTCGAATCCATGTCGAATACGATCAGTCGGCGGTTTCTCCGATAGAGATCATCGGCCTGGAACGCGACATCCACCTCGTCTTCACGGGTGATCGACAACAGATCGCGGCGCAAGAGATCAGGGTCGGCGGCGCGCCCGCGAATCGAAAACTCGACACAGGCACGCCGATGGGGATTTTGTTGGCGTAGCGAGAAACGGCCCGACAGGCGCGTGATCGCGTCGATGTTCATGCCGTGTCCAGAAACGATGGCGGCGACGTGACTGATGTTCGCGGCGCTCAGCTTGCGACCCAGCAGTGTCACGATAAACCGCGGCAGGCCCTGGCTGTTTACCCACTGCTCATAGTCGTCGGCCGCTATGGGGGTGAAGTCGACGCTCAATCCGTGTTGGTGGCCCAGGAACAGCAGTTCCTTCATCACAGCGCCGGACTCGTTGCCATCGGGGATCTCGATCAGCAGACCCAGATTGAGACTGTCATGGATGACCGCTTGGCCGATGTCGAGGATATTGCCACCATGGTTGGCCAATGCTGCGGTAAATGCGGCGCTTACGCCGGGCTGATCCGGCCCGGTAATATTGAGCAGCAAGATGTCCCGCATCAGTCGAGGTTGCCGTGGTAGAGCTCGGGCTGCAGGTTGGGCGGCAGTTGCAGGTGATAACCGCGCGTGCGCAGATTGCTCATTACCATCGTGACGTCTTCACGTGCCAGTTGGCGATCGGGGTTCAGTTCCAGTTCGATGACCAAAACGGGTTCGCCGAACCGTTCCCGCAGGGCATCCGGCACCGTCTCGAAGTCATTTTCTTCGTTGAGATAGAGGTACATCTCCTGATGGCGGGTGCTCCGGTAAACCCAGCATGACAAATTGTCGTTAGTCATCTCGTGCTACCTTTTCGTTGCCGACGAAGTTTACGGGAGATCGACGTGAACTGCCTGTACTTGAGTCTAAAACTACGCCACTGAGGAAACTTGTTGCCCGCGACGATACTCGTATACGACATGGTGCTGCTTATGGTTCGCTGTTTGTCCCAGACTGTTGTGGTAAGTCTTTCGTTGCGCTTGATGCCGCCGGCGATACTCGCGCTGCTGCTGGGTGCTTGTGCAAGCGCGCCGCCAGTCGGCCTCGAAGACTCGTTGGCCGATGGCCCGACGCAGCGGGCAGCGCAGCAGAATCCCGGGCTTGTGCTCGGGCAGCGTGTACGATGGGGCGGGGAAATTCTCTCGGTGCGGAACAACAAAACAGACACCGAGGTTGAGGTTTATGGCCGGCCGTTGTTCGACAATGCCGAACCAAAACCGGACGGCGGTGAGGGCGTTCGGTTTATCGCTGACATCGATGGTTTCCTCGACCCAGCCCAATACAGCCCGGGCAAGCGCCTAACGGTCTCGGGTGTACTGCAACAGACGCGTCAAGCCTTGGTCGGTGAATTTTCCTACAATTATCCGGTCGTCGAGGTGCAGGCCCACCACCTATGGCCGGTGTATCAGGCACCGGCAGAGCCGTTGGGTTGGCGCTATCCTTACTATGATCCATGGTGGCCTTGGGGGCCTTACCGACACTGGCCTTACTACTGGTGACAACAATGATGTCTCGCTTGTTCCTGCTTGTTGCGCTGATGGCGGTTGGTGCTTGTGCCACGCCTCCTCAGGTGGTGGATACCGGGCCGACGCCAAGTGATGTGGTGCGTGTTGGAACGATCGGCGGCTCGGTGCATTGGGGCGGGCAGATTGTAAAGACCAAGAATCTCAGTGATCGCACGCTGGTCGAGGTGTTGGCGTTTCCGTTGGATAGCGAGGGCCGCCCGGCTGTCGATCAGGCCCCTCAAGGCCGGTTTATTGTTGAAAAGAGCGGCTTCCTCGAGCCCAAGGAATATGCACGCAACCGCCTGTTGGAGGTGCGCGGTATCCACAATGGCTTCACCGATGGCAAAGTTGGCGAGGCCGCCTACCGATACCCGGTGGTGATCGGGCAGGTTCTGCAGTTGTGGGAAAGTGGCTCGTCGACGCGCAGCAGCCAGCCCCGTGTGTCGCCGCGGATCGGCATTGGCATCGGTAGCGGTAGTGGTGGCACCCGCGTCGGCGGCGGGGTTGGTATAGGTATCGGTTTCTGATGCGGCTGTTGTGCTCACAGACGCTCGCGTAGCAGTTCACCGAGTTCGTTGTCGGTCAGCACCAGCGGGTTCGTCTGCATACTCCCGCCTCGACAGTTCGACACGACCCGCGCGACATCCTGTTCGGTTACGCCGAACTCCCCCAGCCGCGGCAGGGTGAGGCGATCCGTCCAGTCCTCAAGCAGGCCGACCAGGCCGTCTTGAGCGGCTTGTTCGCTGGCGTACATCTCGGCGCCCAGCAATACGCCGGCCTCGGCATACTTCCGCAACGCAGGATTGTTCGGGTCACGGGCGCGCAAGGCCGCGATATTTTGGCGAGTGGCCGCAGCAACCAGGGTCCCGCAGACTACGCCGTGCGGGATCGGAAAGTATGCCCCGAGCGGTGAAGCGAGTCCGTGCACCGAGCCCAGCCCAGCCTGGGCCAGGGTGATGCCGGAACACAGCGAGGCATAGGCCAGTTTCTGATAGCCCTGTTGGGCAAGCGGATCACCGGGTGTCCAGGCCGACCAGAATCCGTCGCGGAATGCCTGCATTCCGGATGATGCGAGGGCGTCGGTAAACGGGCTCGCGCGCCGCGACACGTAGGATTCCAGGAGCTGGGTGAAGGCATCCATGCCATTGGCTGCGATCAACGCCTTGGGACAACTGCCGAGCAGGCTGGGGTCGACGACCGCGACTGCTGCAACCAATTGCTCGCTACGAAAAGACTTTTTGAATCCGTCGGGACCCTGACGGGACAGCACCGCGTTCTTGGTCGCCTCGCTGCCCGTGCCGGCGGTTGTCGGTACGGCGATGAAAGGCACCGCAGGGCCGGCATAGGTAAGCCCTTTTCCGACACCCTCGAGATGATCGAGCACCTGGGTGTCCGTCCTTAATAGGCCCGCGATAGCTTTCGCCGCGTCGAGAACGCTGCCCCCGCCGATGCCAACCACGATATCGATAGTCTCATCGCGAAACCTCGCGACCGCTTCGTCGACCAGTTCGGGTGACGGTTCCCCGTCTACGACGAATCGATGCCACTGCACCTCATATTGCGCCAAGCCATCGATGAGCTGTTGCCAGCGTGGGGTTTTTTCGAGCGAGTAGCGGCCGGTGACGAGAACAATTTGCCTGCCCCGGGCAGCGATGAGTTCGGGCAGGCCGTCAAAAGCCCCGCTGCCAAAGCGAATTTCGGGAAGGCGGGCAACTTCAAAGGCACTGAAAGGGTTCACGCGGTGACCTCAGCGGCGATAGAGCGGAAGCCGGCATTATCGCCTAGCGCTCTGCCCAGGCAAGATCACCCGACCCTGACGTCGCCTTCCTTTGCGCCACCTGCGTTCAGGCGGATGCGTAGTGCGAGGTTGTTTCGTGAATCGGCGTGGCCGAGCGCATCCTCTAGAGAAATTGCACCCTCGAGATAGAGGTCGTACAGCGACTGATCAAAGGTCATCATGCCACGTTGTTCGCCTTGTTCCATGGCATCCTTGATGTCGTGAATCTTGCCCTTCTGGATCAGCTCAGCGATGTAACTGGTTTGCACCATCACCTCGACGGCGGCGCGACGACCGCCATCTTTGGTAGGGATCAGGCGTTGCGAAATCACCGCCTTGAGGTTCAACGACAGATCGTTATAGAGCTGTCGATGCGCGCTATCGGGGAAAAAGTTGATGATCCGGTCGAGTGCCTGGTTGGCATTATTGGCGTGGAGTGTCGAAAGGCACAGATGGCCTGTCTCGGCATAGGCGATGGCGTGTTGCATGGTCGCGGCGTCGCGTATCTCGCCGATGAGTATGACGTCTGGTGCCTCTCGCATGGCATTTTTCAGCGCATTTTCGTAACTCATCGAATCGAGTCCAATCTCTCGCTGATTGACGACAGATTTTTTGTGCGTATGCAGAAACTCGATAGGGTCTTCGATCGTCAGAATATGGCCGGTAGCATGCTCGTTGCGAAAGCCGATCATCGACGCAAGCGTGGTCGATTTGCCTGACCCGGTTGATCCGACAACCAGCACCAGGCCGCGTTTTTCCAAGATGATCTTTTTAAGTGTCTGGGGGAGGTGAAGGTCTTCGATGCTGGGGATTTTGCCCCTGATGTAGCGGATCACCATCGAGGTATCGCCGCGCTGGCGAAATACGTTGACCCTGAAACGACCCAATTGCGCGACTGAGATCGCGAGGTTGCATTCCATCGTTGATTCAAACTCGCGAATCTGTTCGTCGCTCATCACCGAGTAAGCCAGCTTGGACACCTCGCCGGTCGCCAATTTGTCTTCGCCTATCGCTGCCATGACGCCATTGATTTTGACGTGTGGGCAGGCGCCGGTGCTGAAGTACAGGTCTGATCCATCGCGCTGTACCATGAGGCGCAGGTAAGGGGCGAGTTCCATAGCGTGTCCCTGGTCGTAGTTAATCCAATGAGCGAATCGGCCGCGACAGAAAAAAGTTGAGAGGGCATGAAATGACGGATTTGACCCTGACTGGGTTGTATCGCTATCCAGTCAAATCGCTAGGCGGGGCGGCGTTGGACAGGGCAGGCGTCGGACGAAGGGGTTTGCGGTATGATCGGGAATGGATGGTCGTTGACCAGACCGGCCGGTTTTTGACCCAGCGGCAGCTGCCGCGAATGGCCCTGATCGGAACCGCGTTCACCGATGACGGGCACCTGGTCTTGAGTGCGCCGGGTATGCCAGACCATACCGTCGCGCAGCATAGCGAGGGCCGCTGCCGGGTGACCGTGTGGCGCGACCAAGTCGACGCTGACTATGTCGATGCGGCCGCCGATGCCTGGCTGACACGTTTCTTGACGGCGGATTGTCGCCTCGTCCACATGCCATCGGCCACGACAAGGCAGGTTGACCTCGAGTATGCCAGGGCGGGGGATGAGGTCGGGTTTGCGGATGGGTTCCCTTTCCTGCTGATCTCACAGGCGTCGCTGGACGACCTCAATCGTCGGCTCGAACAAGACCTCACAATGCAGCGTTTCCGGCCCAACCTGGTGGTTAGCGGCTGTGACCCCTATGCCGAGGATGATTGGCGTCGTCTGCGCATCGGTGATCTGGTGCTGCGGGTCGCCAAACCGTGCTCGCGCTGCATCATTCCGACGATCGATCCGCTCACCGGTGAGCGCTCGGCCGAGCCGTTGAAGACCCTGATGGGTTATCGGCGGCGTGATAACAAGGTCTATTTTGGTCAAAACCTCGTGCACGAGGGGCCGGGGGAGTTGGTGCACGGCATGACGGTGGAAGTGCTCGAATGACACCACATCCCGCCATTGCGCAGACCGAACATTGGGTAGAAAACACCGTGATCGGTTTGGGCTTGTGTCCGTTTGCCGCCAGGCCGGTGGCGACGGGGCGTCTCGCTTATTTTGTCTGCGATGCAACGGCAACGGACGACATCTACCGCTGTTTCTTACAAGCGCTCGAGCGGTTTTTGCTTGCACACCCGGCAGAGCAGGAGACGGCGTTAGTGCTCGTGCCTGCAGGTCTGGTGACGTTTACCGCCTATCTCGAGATGTTGGCCTGGCTTGAAGAGGCCATCGCCAGCGCCGGTCTCGCCGGTGTTGTGCAACTCGCGAGCTTCCACCCGGATTACTGTTTTGACGGCGCGGATCCGGATGATCCCGCGAATTACACCAACCGGTCCCCGGTGCCGATGTTTCACCTGATCCGAGAGGAATTACTCGAACAGGCGCTTGCAGATTTTCCCTTGGTCGAACAGATCCCTGCGCGAAACATTGAGCGTTTGCGCGCGTTGGGTATCGAGCGTTTGCGCACACAGTTGGCCGATGCCTGTCACCGATGACATCAACCAACGCGGCTTTGCCAATGGTGCGCGACCATAGCGGGATTCATGTCGACGTCGCTGTTTGACCAGATGCGAGCGAGGCGCGGCTGCTCGGCGCTCTTGACGACCCATGAGGCGGGTTCAGTAACGGGGCGCCGGACGAAAACCAAAACCGCCGTTTTCGCTGTTGCGCAAGGCGTTTTTGGTCTTGGTTAATCAGTCGGTGGTCATTGGACGGAATCGTGGATGGTCGTCCCCTGGCGACCAGATATGTCCATACTGCCAAGCTCACCCGTTATCGTTCTTACGCCAGTGGCTTTATTTCAGCCCTTTTGTGCAGCTTGGTCAAAAATGCTGAGTGGCAAAAATCTGGCGAGTTTGTGAACACAATCCCCCATGCGTGACAACTGAGGACGATTTTTTGGGTGACGTTGCCTTGTTCATCGTTGTCAGCCTGGTCTCGGCATTCGTCCATGGGGCGTTTGGTTTCGGCTTTCCGCTACTTGCCACGCCGTTGCTGGCGCTCGGGTTCGATTTGCGTACCGCGATACTGTTGACCCTGGTGCCTACCGTAACGATCAATTTGGTTAGCATCCTGACCGAACGGCATTGGCAGGCGGCGCTTCGGAACTACTGGCCGATCCCTACGTTCACGGTCGTCGGCAGCTTTGTCGGCACCCAATGGTTGCTACAGGTCGACTCGGACCCTTTTCGCCTGTTGATGGCGGCGGTGTTGATTGCCTACCTGGTCAGCGATCACTTTCACCGTGGCCAACAGCCGCTGCGCGTCGCTTGGTGGGGACAGGCCGTGTTCGGTCTGTTGTTGGGTCTGATGGCTGGTTTGGTCAATATCTTCGCCCCACTGGTGGTCGCTTACGCGCTGTATACGCAGATGCCCGCCACACTGATGGTGGCGACGTTCAACCTGGCTTTCATTACCAGCAAGTCGGGCCAGATCGCCGGTTTCGTCAGTCGCGGCGCATTTGATCTGTCGGTCGTGCAGCTGGCCCTGTTTACCCTGCCAGCGATCCTCTTGGCTTTGTGGTTGGGGATACGGTTGCGTAAGCGGATCGATGTCGAGAGCTACCGCGGCATGCTGCGCGGATCGCTGTGGGTGATTTCTATCGCGATATTGATTGACGCGGGACGCCGGCTAATCGTCGATGGAACGCCGTAGCTTTTTCAGACGCCCGCGTTGCGCCTTTTTGTCCATGCGTTTCTGTTGAGACGACCGGGTCGGCCTGGTCTTGCGTCTTGGCTTCGCGATCCGATCGGCAGCCAGAATCAGTTGCTGCAGTCGCTCGAGCGCGTCGGCGCGATTTTTTTCCTGGGTCCGGAAGCGTTGCGCTTTGATGATGAGTATCCCCTCAGAACTGATCCGTTGATCGGGTCGCTTGAGAAGGCGCTGCTTGATCAGCTCGGGTAATGATGAGCGCCGGATATCGAAACGCAAATGCCATGCCGATGAGACTTTGTTGACGTTTTGGCCGCCTGCGCCCTGCGCGCGGATCGCCTGCCACTCGATCTCTTCGTCGTCGATCACCAGTCCCGGTTTGATTTGCAACATAGAGCTGACCTGGTCGCGTCGAGGCTAGTCGACCGGCGTCAAGCGGAGCAACTGGCCATTCCTTGCATCGGTGAGCAAATAAAGCATGCCGTCCGGCCCCAGCCTTACGTCGCGTATGCGGCCGAATCTATCGGTCAGTAGTCGTTCTTCAGCAACGACCTTGTCGCCCTCAATCTCGAGGCGGACCAGCTGGCGAAATTTCAGTGAGCCAACGAACAAATCACCCCGCCACTGGGGGAACGCATCACCAACATAAAACGCCATGCCCGACGGCGCGATGGATGGGGTCCACTGATAGAGTGGCTGGGCCATGCCGGCCTTGACCGTGCCTTCGCCGATCTTCGTGCCGGTGAAGTAATTGGCGCCGTAGGTGATGACCGGCCAGCCATGGTTGATGCCGGGCAGCGGCAGGTTTATCTCATCGCCGCCCTGCGGGCCATGCTCATGGGTCCAGAGTTGGCCGGTCTCAGGGTGGCGTGTTGCGCCTTGGATGTTGCGGTGCCCGTAACTGAAGATCGAAGGTAGCGCATCGCGCCGCCCAATGAAGGGATTGTCGCCGGGTATTTGGCCGTCATCATGCAGCCGGATCACCGATCCGGCGTGATCATCGAGTGCTTGCGCGCGCCCCCGTTCGCCGCGGTCGCCGAGGGTGATGAAGAGGTAGCCATCACGGTCGAATACGAGCCGTGACCCAAAGTGCCTCCCCTCGGTGGATTTCGGCTGCATCCGAAAAATCGTCTCGACGTTTGCGAGCTGATTGTCGGCGAGCTGACCGCGAGCAACGGCGGTACCAAAGCCGCGCTCGCCGGATTCCGCAAAACTGAAGTAGACCCAGCGGTTGTTGGCAAAATCGGGATGCAGCACGACGTCGAGCAGCCCCCCTTGTCCATGCTGGCGAATACTCGGCAGTCCTTTCACGGGCGGTGAGATGACTTCGCCGTTTGCGGTGACCTGGCGCAAGCGGCCGGCCCGCTCGGTGACCAGGAACCCACCATCGGGTAGAAATGCGACCGACCATGGGTGCTCCAGGCCTTCCGCAATGGTCGTTACCTCAAATCGAGCCTGGTCGCTCTCGAAGACCTCAGCGACAGCAGCGCCTGCCAAACCCAACAGGCTCGCCAGGCTGATCATGATCAAAAAGCGTCTTTTCATCGCACCGCTCTCATTTGCAATTCCCTTCACGATTCTCTGGCCAGCGGAGAATATCCTCAAGCCGGTACCGTCAGGGGACATCCTGTGCCGCGGCCTTACTCTCCGCTGATTCGAGCGCCTCAGCAGCATTCAGCCAGGTTTCCTCAGCGGCGGCGAAGGCGTTGTCCAACTCAGCCTTTCGTTGCAGCATTGTCTGAAGTGCTGTTTTCGCGCCCGTTTCGTACAGCGTGGGATCTGCCAGCTGGCTTTCGATGTCGCCACGTGCGGTATGCAGCGTGTTCATCTCAGCTTCCGCCTTTGCCACCGCACGACGCAGCGGGGCCAGGGCTTTGCGTCTTTCGGCTTCCGCTCGTTTACGTTCCCGCCGGGGCTTGATCGTATCGCTGGATGCGCTTTGGTCAGCCGTTGGCAGTGCCTGGCGAATGCGTGACGCAAGCCAGGCCGGATACGCATCCAGGGTGTCAGAAAACTCTTCGACATGACCCGATTGGACGAGCAACAGCCGGTCGCTGGTCAATTGCAGCAAGTGGCGGTCATGCGACACGATAATCATGGCGCCTTCAAAATCCTGGAGCGCCGTTGCCAGGGCCTGGCGCATATTGAGGTCCAGATGGTTGGTCGGTTCGTCGAGCAGCAAGAGATTCGGTCGCTGATAGACCAGCAGCGCCAGGACCAGTCTTGATTTTTCGCCGCCGGAAAATGGCGCGATATTGTCCAGGGCTTTGTCGCTTGCGAAGCCGAACCCGCCAAGGAAATCGCGCGCTGCCTGCTCGCTGATCGCCGGATCCACCTGTTGCAAGTGTTCGACCGGTGAATGGTCTGCGTGCAGCTGTTCGAGTTGATGTTGGGCGAAGTAGCCGATATGTAGATCTTGCGCCGTCTCGCGCTGCCCGGTCAGCGGGGCTAGCTCACCGGCAATGAGCTTGATCAGCGTTGATTTGCCAGCACCATTGGGTCCTAACAGGCCGATACGGTCACCGGGTGACAGTGACAGCTCGACACCCGAGAGAATGGGTTGGTCGCTGTAGCCGGCCGCGCAATCCTCAAGCCGGAGTAACGGGTTTGGGTTTTTTAGCGGTTCACTGAATTCGAAGTGGAACGGTGAGTCGACGTGTGCTGCGGCGATAAGCTCCATCCTTTCCAGGGCTTTGAGTCGGCTCTGGGCCTGACGGGCCTTCGTCGCTTTGGCGCGAAAACGTTCGACAAAGCTTTGCATGTGGGCTATTTCGCGCTGCTGTCTTTCATAGTTGGCCTGTTGGTTGGCAAGCTGCTCGGCGCGCAGGCGTTCAAAGCTGCTGTAGTTGCCGGTGACGAGTTTTGCCTGCTGCTGTTCGATATTGAGAATGTGGTTGCAGACGTTGTCGAGAAAGTGCCGGTCATGGGAGATCAGTAACAGCGTGCCGCGGTACTGACTCAGCCAGTCTTCGAGCCAAATCACGGCATCCAGATCGAGATGGTTGGTTGGTTCATCGAGCAGCAACAGATCCGAACGGCACATCAATGTGCGGGCCAGATTCAAGCGCATTCGCCAGCCCCCGGAGAAAGCCGCGAGTGGACGTGATTCGTCACCTGCGCGAAACCCCAGGCCGGCCATCAGCTGGGCGGCGCGACTGTTGGCTTGATAGCCGCCGATGTGCTCAAGCTCCGCATGCAGATCGGCGATCAGCGCGCCGGCACCACGGTTTTCTGCGAGCTCCAGCTGCTGTTGCAACTGACGCAACTCGGCGTCGCCGTCGAGAACATAGTCAATCGCAGCTTGGTTGGAGGCGGCTGTTTCCTGGGCGAGGTGGGCAATCGTCCAGCCGGCTGGATAGCTGACGCTGCCGGCATCGCTTGAAAGCGCTTGGCAAATCAGCGCAAAAAGGCTCGACTTGCCGCAGCCATTGGCGCCGGTAAGGCCAACTTTTTGCCCCGGGTGGATTTGGAAGCTGGCATGTTCGAACAGCGGTCTCGGACCGCGGCGCAAAGTGACATCGTCGAACTGGAGCATGATGGCGGCTGGTGGGTGGCGGGCTTCGAGGCGGCGCAGACAACGGAGGTCGCAGTTTACTGCAAGTGCCGGGCGGGCATTGTCGAAGCGACGTGATCAGCGCAGGTTGCGATCCAGTCGACGATAGCCTGCGGCCTCGGTGAGGTGGGCAAGCTCAAGCTGCTCGCTGCCGGCGAGGTCAGCGATCGTGCGGGCGACCCGCAAGATCCGGTGGAAGGCGCGCGCTGATAATCCAAGCCGTTCAATCGCGGTACTCAGCAACCGATCTCCTCCCGCAGGGAGCCGGCAGTGCGTTGCCAGAGCCGTCTTGCCCAATTGGGCATTGCACATCCCCTGGCGTTCGTGTTGCCGCGACCAGGCGGCCTCGACCCGCTGGGCGACAGTGGCGCTGCATTCACTTTTTCGCTGCAGGCCATCGATCAACTCCTGGTGGGGCAATGCCGGTACTTCGATCTGGATATCGATACGGTCCCGGAGCGGGCCGGATATACGTCTTTGATAACGGGCCGCCTGGTCTGGCGAGCAGGTGGCGCAGGCGCGTTTGGGATCGTTGAGGTAGCCGCACTTGCACGGGTTCATCGCGGCAACCAGCTGGAAATCGGCCGGGAACTCGGCCTGGCGAGCGGCGCGCGAAATCAGGATCCGTCCAGTCTCCAGTGGTTCGCGCAACACCTCGAGCACGTTGCTCGAGAACTCCGGCAGTTCGTCAAGAAACAGCACCCCGTAGTGCGCCAGGGAGATTTCTCCCGGTGCCGGCTGGCCGCCGCCGCCGGCAAGCGCGACCCCTGATGCCGTATGGTGTGGGCTGCGAAATGGCCGCCGCCGCCAATTGGCGAGGTCGATGCGGCGTTGCGCGACGGAGCAGATCGCCGCCTGCTCCAGCGCCTCTTGTTCGCTCATTTGCGGCAGGATGCCGGGCAGTCGGCTAGCCAGCATCGATTTTCCGCTGCCTGGTGGACCCATCATCAGCAGATGGTGGCGCCCTGCTGCCGCCACCTCCAATGCCCGGCGTGCCTGCGCCTGACCTTGGACGTCGGCGAGGTCCAGCCCGGCGCTGGGTAACGGCCGCGGGGGCGCAGCGCTGGCGGCGGCGATAGGGCTGTCGCCGTTGAGGTGTCCGGTCAGGGTCAGTAGATGGTCCGCAGGGAAGACTTCCAGGCGTTTCACCAGGCAGGCTTCGTCGGCGTTTTCGTGCGGCACAACCAGACGGGCGTTACTGGCGGCCGCGCAAAGTGCTGCGGGCAAGACGCCACTGACCGGGCGGATGGAGCCGGCGAGACTGAGTTCGCCAAGCAATTCGTAGCCCGCTGCGGCCGCTTCCGGAAGTTGGCCGCTGGCGAGAAGGATGCCGATGGCGATGGCGACGTCGAAGCGGCTACCGTACTTGGGTACGTCGGCCGGTGCCAGATTGACCGTTATGCGACGCGCAGGGAAGTCAAAACCGCTGTTGAGGAGCGCGCTGCGTACGCGCTCACGAGACTCCTGAACGGCCTTTTCTGGCAGGCCGACAATGGTGAAGGCGGGGAGCCCGTTGGCCAGGTGGGTTTCGACCGTGACGAGCGGCGCTTCAACGCCCAGGGCTGCGCGACAGAGAGTGATTGCGTACGACATGCGTCCTTGCGTGTCTCCAGGTGGTAATACGGTCTGCTCCTTGACCGAGCCTATCACGCTAACCGATCGGTCGGTGACGAGGCAATAACCCCATCCGCGGGTCGACCGCGGCCTCCGACGCGCGCCGGGCCGGAGGCCGCGGCAGGCGTCGGCCAAACGGTGTCAGCGGCGCCGATGGTTCGCGGCAGAGCCCATTTTTTGTCGTCCACGCCCCGGCATGCGTGACATATCGCACGAAGGGCTCAGTCTGCGGCGGTCTTCTCGAGCGCCTCGACGCGGGCCTCCAGGGCCTTGAGCTTCTCGCGTGTGCGCGCGAGCACGGCCTGTTGCACCTCGAACTCCTCGCGAGTGACCAGGTTCAGTTTTCCCAGCGCTGCCTCCAGGCCGCTGCGCAAATTGCGCTGCATATCGTCTTGCAGCGTTTGAAAGCCTCGTGGCATGCCGTCAGCAAGCCGTTTCGAAAGATCGTCGAACAGTTTTGGGTCGAGCATGGTGTGCGGTTTCCTAACGATTCTTTTCCCAGTTGGCAGATTACTGAAGGGGTCGTAGAGGGTCTACCCGCGCGGTTGCCCCGTTTTGACGCACCAAGTTGGTGCGTTGGTGATTCTGTGGTCTACGTTAGTGCATCAGCGCTTAATTAAAATGTGCCGAGCTACGGCAAGACGCTGAGAAATCTGGAAAAAATGCTTTGGCATATCTCCTGCATGACTCGGGGCAATCGTACGTTCCGACTGCGATAGACACCTTAAAAATATCATCTCACGAATGGGAGACGACCTATGAAACTGGTAGCAGCCATCATCAAGCCGTTCAAGCTTGATGACGTGCGCGAGGCCCTTTCCGACATCGGCGTCACGGGGATCACCGTGACCGAAGTGAAGGGTTTCGGCCGTCAAAAAGGCCATACCGAACTTTACCGCGGCGCTGAATACGTCGTGGATTTCCTGCCGAAGATCAAAGTTGAAATCGCCATCGACGACGAGCAGCTCGACGCTGTGATCGAAGCGATCAGCGCCGCCGCCAAGACCGGCAAGATCGGCGACGGCAAAATCTTTGTTTACGAACTGAGTCAGGCTATCCGGATTCGCACCGGTGAGTCAGGCCCAGAAGCGCTTTAATCCGGCTGGAGGTTTCCAATCATGGAAAACAATATTTACGAACTCCAGTACGCCATGGACACGTTTTACTTCCTGATCTGTGGCGCGCTGGTAATGTGGATGGCGGCTGGTTTTGCCATGCTCGAATCGGGTCTCGTCCGTGCCAAGAACACGACCGAGATCCTGACCAAGAACGTCGCGTTGTACGCGATCTCCTGCATCATGTACCTGGTTTGCGGCTACATGATCATGTACGGCGGCGAGCTGTTCCTGTCCGGCATCGGTGATGTCGATGCAGACGCTGTGTTGGGCGACTTCGCTGGACGTGAAGACGGTTTCCGTGGCGGCTCGATCTATGCCGGTGCGTCAGACTTCTTCTTCCAGGTGGTGTTCGTTGCGACCGCGATGTCGATCGTTTCGGGTGCCGTCGCTGAGCGTATGAAACTCTGGTCTTTCCTGCTGTTCGCCGTCGTGATGACGGGTTTCATCTACCCGATGGAAGGCAACTGGACCTGGGGCGGCGGCTCCGTATTCGGCCTGTATAGCCTGGGCGATGACTTCGGCTTCTCCGACTTTGCTGGTTCCGGCATCGTGCATATGGCGGGTGCTGCTGCAGCTCTGGCCGGCGTCCTGCTGCTCGGCGCCCGTAAAGGCAAGTACACGGCGGACGGAAAGGTCAACGCGATTCCAGGTGCCAACCTGCCTTTGGCAACCCTGGGTACCTTCATCCTGTGGATGGGTTGGTTCGGCTTCAATGGTGGTTCGGTGCTGAAGCTCGGCGATATCGCCAACGCCAACTCGGTGGCGGTCGTGTTCCTGAACACCAACGCTGCCGCTGCCGGTGGCCTGGTGGCCGCGCTGATCGTGGCCCGCTTGCTGTTCGGCAAGGCCGACCTGACGATGGCCCTGAACGGCGCGCTTGCCGGTCTGGTCGCGATTACCGCCGAGCCGTCGACGCCGACGGCGCTGTTTGCGACCTTGATCGGGGCTGCTGGCGGCGTGTTGGTGGTCTTCTCGATCCTGACCCTCGACAAGATGAAAATCGACGACCCGGTCGGTGCCATTTCGGTGCACGGTGTGGTCGGTCTGTGGGGATTGCTGGCGGTGCCGCTGACCAACGATGGAACGACCTTCGTCGGACAGCTTGTCGGCGCAGCGACCATCTTCGTGTGGGTCTTCGTCGCCAGCTTCATCACCTGGTTGGTGATCAAGGCGATCATGGGCATCCGCGTCAGCGAAGAGGAAGAGTACGAAGGAACGGATATCGGCGAGTGCGGCCTCGAGGCCTACCCCGAGTTCACCGGTTCTCGTGGCTCAGGCGTCGGCTGATTCAACCCAGCTCAATCAAAAGGGCGCCCTCGCGGCGCCCTTTTTTTTGCCTCATGCTCGACAACCCGATCAGACAATCGCGGGTTCTTCGATCAATTCCGGCGGCGCGATCGAACTGGCGTCGTTCAACGCATCGAGATGTGATTCAAGCAGGGATGTCTGGCGGGTCCGGCCGACATGGAATACGGCTTCCCCCTCGTATACCAGCGGCAGATTCGTCCGGCCGATGACGACGCCGTCAAACGGCGCCTCTATGATCGTTTCGGCCTGCCCAGCCGGGTCGGCAACGACGGCCAGCGGTGCGCCTTTCTCAACCATATCGCCCAGTCTTGACTGTGCCCGGAGGATGCCACTTTGCGGTGCGCGGACCCATGTGCTGGAACGTAACTCTGCACTCGGGCTGCTACGGCTTCGGCGCACGGGCGGCAGCATAGCCAGCTGTCTCAAGACATTGACGATACCGCGTAAGCCGACCTGAATCGCTACCTCGTCGAAGCGCAGGGCTTCTCCTGCTTCGTAGACCATCACCGAGACGCCAATGTCCGAGGCCGCGCCGCGCAATGAGCCTGGCGGGGCGGCTGAATGCAACTGCACGGGGGCGCTGAACGCTTTCGCCAATGGCGCGAGCATAGGATCGTTGATGTCCGCGCGTATCTGCGGGAGGTTGTCGCGATGAACCGCCGCGGTGTGGAGGTCGATGCCGATATCAGATCGTGCAACGATCTCCTGCATAAAGACATTCGCTAGCCGGCTGGCCATCGAGCCGCCTTCATTGCCAGGAAAGCTGCGGTTCAGGTCGCGGCGGTCGGGAAGGTAGCGGGAACGGATGTGAAAGCCAAACAGGTTAACGATCGGCACGAGTAACAGTGTGCCGGCGAGACGCTTCAGCTGTGGCATGTGCAGCAGTCGACGAACGATTTCCACGCCATTGATCTCGTCACCATGCACTGCGGCGCTGACGAATACCACCGGTCCGTCGCGCCGGCCGTGTGCGACGTGTACCTGCATGGCCACCGGTTCGCTGGTGTATAGGCCCACCAGGCCAAGGTTGAGTGTCGCAATCGAACCGGGCCTGACCGCGACGTCGCCGATGACGAAATCGGTGCGTTTCTCCACGTCAGCCTTTGCCTTTGGTGCGGGTGCGGTGGGGGCTGTGGTTTTTTTCGATGAATTGCACGATCTGACTGGCCACGTCCTTGTTCGAGGCCGCCTCGATGCCCTCCAGGCCTGGTGACGAGTTGACCTCCATTACCACCGGCCCATGATTCGACCGCAAGATGTCCACCCCGCAGACATTCAGTCCCATGATCGTTGCCGCCCGCGTTGCGGTGGAACGTTCCTCAGGCGTCAGCCGGACCAATGTCGCGCTTCCGCCGCGGTGCAAATTGGACCGGAACTCGCCTTCTTTGCCCTGACGTTTCATCGCGGCGATAACCTTTCCACCGACCACGAGGCAGCGGATGTCGGCACCGCCGGCCTCTTTGATGAATTCCTGGATCAGGATGTTGGCCTTCAGTCCCATAAAGGCCTCGATGACACTCTCCGCTGCCTTGCGGGTCTCTGCCAACACGACACCGATGCCCTGGGTTCCCTCGAGCAGCTTGATCACCGCCGGCGCACCGCCAACCATTTCCAGCATGTCCTGCACGTCATCAGGCGAATGTGCAAAGCCGGTGACCGGCAGCCCGATACCTTTGCGCGCGAGTAGCTGCAGTGATCGAAGTTTGTCGCGCGATCGCGTTATCGCTACGGACTCATTCAACGGATACACCCCCATCATCTCGAATTGACGGAGTACCGCTGTCCCGTAAAAGGTGACCGAGGCCCCGATCCTGGGAATGACGGCATCGAAGCCGGTCAGGGTTTCGCCTTTGTAATGGATCGATGGGCGCATCGATGTGATGTTCATGTAGCAGCGCAACGCATCGAGTACGCGCACCTCGTGGTCACGTGCTTCGCATGCCTCGACGAGTCGTTTGGTTGAGTAAAGTTTGGCGTTACGTGACAGTATCGCAATCTTCATTTGGTGATTACCGCCTTAGGGCTTGCCGCCCAGATAGGAGCGTGATGGATCGACGCAAAACGATGCCTTGGCCATTGCGGTACGCCCAAGCAGCATCCGGAAACGCATCGAGTCGCGATTGGTGAGGGTGATTTCGATGGCGTCATCATAGTGCAGCAGTTGCAGGCGTGTCTGGATAACGAAGCGTAGCTCGCGGTGCCCGCCGGAATCGGTAACCTGCCGTTGGTCAATGATTTCGGCTTCGCAATGAATCGCCTGATCGCGATCCCGTTGCAGGGGGTGAACGCCAAATCTTACATATTGTTTGCGATTCTTTCTGAGCGGTTCGACATAAAACGCATGCAGGCATGATGTCCGTGCGCCTGTGTCTATCTTTGCCTTGATAAGTGGGATGCCAATTTCTGGAAGCGCGATCCACTCCCGCCAGCCCAGCAATTTTTTTGATTTCTTCATGTCTTGTTTCCGGAAAAGCGGCAAATCTCCTGTTGGGGCACGGACCGGTCGTGGAAAGGTTACCGAAAACCGCGTGGGCTGACGTTGTTTTTTGGCGGCCCGGTAGAAAAGCGATAGCGCTATCATGTCGGCAGGCGTCTGCCCGGGAGGCGAACATCATGCGACTGTGGTTTGTGATCGTCTTGATGACCTCAGTAACTGCCAATGCTGCTGAGATCTATCGATGGACCGACGAAAGGGGACAGGTCCATTACGGCGAGCGGCCGCCGGATGATCGCGCCCAGCCAATGGATATCCCGACGGGATCAACTTCGGCACCGCGCCTTCAGGCTGACGAGGCAGCGCGACGGGCACGCCAGCAACGCTTGCTCGAAGCGTATGAGTACGAGCGTGCGCGCAAGGCTGAGCGAGCAGCGCAAGCGGCTAGCAAAGCCAGCCAACTCGCCGTGCAGTGCGAGCGTCTGCGTAAGCAGTGGCGACGATTGAATTACGGCGGACCGGTCTACTTTCAGGGCGAGGACGGCGAGCGGCGCTATCTCGATGAACAGCAGCGTGCCGCCGAGAAGAACCGGTTGCGACCGGCCTATCGTGAAGCCTGCGGCGCTTCACCAGACTAGCGATATGGCTCAAGCAGCGGTTGTCCTGCTTCACGGTATGGCGCGCTCATCGCGCTCGATGTCACCGCTGGCTGCTGATCTGCGGCGTGACGATTACGCTGTCAGCAATCTCGATTACCCGACGCGGCCGTATGACGTTGCCGGACTGGTCAGGCGTTACGTAGCCCCCGCGATCGCCCGTTGTCCGCAAACGGCGCCGATTCATGTGGTCACGCATTCGCTCGGTGGCATTTTGATCAGGGCCTACCTGCAAGACCACCGCCTGCCTGCGAACAGCCGCCTGGTCATGTTGGCGCCACCCAATCAAGGTAGCGAGGTGGCAGACCATGTGCGTTCCTGGCGTCTCTATCGATCATGGATGGGGCGCGTTGGCCAGCAGCTGGGTACTGGGTCGGATGCGATAGCGCGTCAGTTGAACAGGGTCGACGCGGAGATCGGAATCATCGCGGCGAGCCGCTCATTGCAGCCCTGGTTCTCGCGGCTGCTGCCTGGTGATGATGACGGCGCGGTGTCGGTGGCAAGTACCCGGCTACCCGAGATGCGTGACTTCATTGTGGTCGATACATCGCACTCGCTGATTATGTTTAATCCCCACGTTCGGTTTCAGGTGCGTTACTTCCTGGCACACGGGCATTTCAAACGTAGCTGAACATCAGACCTTGTCAGCACTCCGCCAACAAGCGCTGCATCATGTGTTCGGCTTGTGCGCCATAGCCACCACCGAATAGATTCAGATGGTTGAGGATGTGGTAGAGGTTGTACAACGTTTTCCGCACGGCATAGCCCGGATCAATCGGCCATTCGTTACGGTACGCGGCGTAGAAGTCTGCACTGAATCCGCCAAACAACTCTGTCATCGCAAGGTCGGCTTCACGGTCACCGAAGTAAACGGCGGGGTCATAGACCGCTGGCTCGTTGTCGTCGGTGAAAGCCAGGTTGCCACCCCACAGATCGCCATGCAGCAAAGCGGGACTTGGCGCGTGATCAATCAACGACGGAAACCGCGAAAGAAGCTTGTCGCCGTGCCGCTGCAGCGTTCCGGTATAGCCGTTGCGCGCGGCCTCGCGCAGTTGGAAGCCAAGCCGCTGTTCACGCCAGAAGTCGACCCAGTCGGCTTGCCAGTTGTTGGATTGCGGCGTCGCACCGATGGTGTTTGCACGCGTCCAGCCAAACGACTCCGCGGTGCGGCGATGTAAGGTGGCGAGTTGCCTGCCGGCTGACCGCCAGGCGGCTTGGTCGCCACGGCCAAGCTGCAGGCGTTGCATGATGATGAAAGCGGTGTCATCGAGCGTGCCCGTACATAACGGATTCGGTACAACGAATGTGTTCGTTTCGAAAAGTGCCTTCAGGCCTTCGGCTTCGGCCTCAAACATGTCGTGCTGCGAGGCATGATTGGTCTTGACGAACCAGGCGTTGTGCCCATCACTCAGCGTAAAGGCGTCGTTGATACAGCCGCCGTGATGAATGCGGGGCGCGGTTGGTGAAAAGTCTCGCCCGGTCTTTTCGCGGATAATGCCGGCAATTTCTTCCCAGGTCGCCAATGTCACCGATCGGTTTGCCGGCCGAGTCGTTCACGCAACGGACTCGAACGCGGGAAATGGGCGCGCAAAAACGCCATCTGATCGGCCAGGACATTGCGGCCCTGGAGATAGATGTACTCGGCATGAGTCGGGGTGAAGGGAATCGCCAGCAGCTGCATCCCTGCCTGCTCCGGTGTTCTGCCCGCTTTGTGGTTGTTGCACCGAACACATGCGGTGACGACGTTGGTCCAACGGTTGCGGCCGCCCTTGCTGAGCGGTGTCACGTGATCCCGCGACAACTGGTGGTAGCCGAATTGCTCACCACAGTAGAGGCACAAGTGGCCGTCGCGTTGAAACAGCGTGCGGTTGCTTAGCGGCGGGGTGTAGCTGTCGCGGAGTTGGTGGTTGCCATGTGTCGCGACGATCGAGTTGATCTCGATTGTGCTGCGCCGATGGCTTCGTGCGTTGATGCCGCCGTGGAGCGTGAACAGCGGTTCACCACAGACGTAGGCGATCATATCGAGGTGGTGCAGACGCGCGGCCTGCCGGAAATCAATCCACTCCAGCGGCATACCAGAGGCATCGGTTCGCAGAATCTGTTGCGACAGGCCCGGCACGATAGTGCTCCATTTCTGAGTTGGCGTGTTATGGCATGGAAGGGGGCCGGGTTTCAAGCAACCGGGGCAGGCCAGTGACCAGGATCTTCGTAGTACGTACCGGACTTGCCGGATGGTTTCAGTCGCGCGGGCGACGATGAGGCTGTTCTCGCCATCTGCGACAACCGGATCGCCGTCTGCCCGCCACGGTACTTTCGGGATCAACCGAACGACCGTCTGGTGTCCGAGCGCGACCGGTCATGTTGCAAGCCTGTACCGGGGATGGGTCGCGACGGCTTTACCGGGCCAATAGGCAGGTGACACCACCGCCCGGGAAAACCGCAGTCGCAACATCCCGCCAGACAGCGCCGCCGGCAGTCCGCAAATCGATTCGATTCGTGACGGCCAGATCGTTGCTTTTTCACCACGTGATGCCGACTGAATTCTGTAAATATGAGTTGACAGACCAAGGTCTTGTGACTTATGCACATTCCCAGTGCACGCCCCGAAAGTGAGCATCAAACCCGAAGAGCCCGCCATTCGTATCTGCTAATATTTTTCAAGTCACTGTTTTGATTGAGTAAATTGATATTGGCTAGTTTTTAGACAATTTGAGCGAGGTCAACTGGCAAAAGGCGCCTGGGCCCGCTTCCTACCGTTCATCCACAAAGTTATCCACAGTCTCTGTTAGTCATTGTCGGGCGACTCCTTTTGTTGCGGTGTTTGCTACAGTCCGCCGATGCCAGGTCAGGTCATCCGTGTTGCGTTGGCGGTGCCGCTACGTCAGTTTTTCGATTACATCGCGCCGGCGAATGCGGTCATTGCGCCGGGCGTGCGCGTGCGCGTGCCGTTCGGGCGCACCAGTCAGATCGGCTTGGTCACCGCCGTCGGTGAACCCCCGGGATGCCCCGCAGAGCGACTCAAGCCGGTGGCAGCGATTCTCGATGCCGAGCCGCTGCTTGGCGCCGACCAGCTGGCCTTCATGCAGTGGGCCGCCAACTATTATCACCACCCGATCGGCGAGGTAATGGCCGCGGCGCTGCCGCTCCGACTGCGCAAACAGAACGATGCCCTGCCACTCGACGAGCCGGGCTGGCGGCTGACCGACGAAGGCCGGGCGCAACTGGCCGATCCGCCGCGCCGCGCCCCCCGACAGGCGGCGTTGCTGGGTTGGTTTGGCCTGCAGCCTGCGGGCACCGCTGCGCGTTCGTTGGTCCGTGCTGCTTTCCCCAATGTCGACGGAAGCCTGCGGTCGATGCAACAAAAACGCTGGATCGTCGCCTGCTCGATACCGGCCGCGATCGAAGCGGTCGACCAGCACGCCGAGCAACCAACGCCGAGCGCCGCGCAGGCCGAGGCGATCGCCGCCGTGGCAAAGTCGGCCGAATGTTTTTCGGTCAGCCTGCTCGACGGCGTGACCGGCAGCGGCAAAACCGAGGTCTATCTTCGTTTGGCAGCCCAAGCGGTGGCGGCAGGTAAGTCGGTGTTGGTGCTGGTCCCCGAAATCTCCTTGACGCCTCAGTTGTTCGAACGGTTTCACGCGCGCCTCGGTGCGACCGTTCGGACCCTGCACTCCGGCTTTACCGACAACGAGCGGGAACAGACCTGGCACCGCGTCCGGCTGGGGCTGTCGCGGGTGTTGCTCGGTACCCGTTCCGCCGTGTTTACGCCGATGCCTGAGCTCGGTTTGGTGATTGTCGACGAGGAACACGATGCGTCGTTGAAACAGGCGGAAGGGTTTCGCTACTCGGCCCGCGATCTGGCTGTCATGCGTGCGCAACGTGCCGGCTGCCCGATTGTGCTTGGTTCGGCGACACCTTCATTGGAGAGTCTGCGTCATGCACGTTCGGGCCGTTACCGTCACCTGCGCCTTGACCACCGTGCGGGTGGTGCCGTAGCGCCCGCCGTTAATCTGCTTGATCTGCGCGATCAGCCACTGACCAGCGGGCTTTCGGCGCCATTGATCGAACGCATCGCGTCGACCCTGGCCGCCGGTGAACAGGCGATGCTGTTCCTCAATCGGCGAGGCTTCGCGCCGGTCTTGAGTTGTTTCGCCTGTGGGTGGGTATCGGATTGTCCGCACTGCGATGCCCATCAGACCCTGCATCGGCGTAGCGGTCTGTTGTGGTGCCATCACTGTGGCGCACGGCGGCGCGCGCCGGCGCGCTGTCCGACCTGTGACAGCGCCGATATCCACCCGCTGGGCCAGGGTACGGAACAACTCGAAGACTATTTGCTGACCCGATTCCCGGATGTGCCTCTGATTCGTATCGACCGCGACGCGACGGCGCGTAAAGGCAGTCTGGAGCGGTTGCTGGCGCAGCTGTCGGAGCCGGGGCCGGCGCTGCTTGTCGGAACCCAGATGTTGGCCAAAGGGCACCATTTTCCCCGCGTCACGCTGGTGGGGGTGGTTGATGCGGACGGCGGGCTGTACAGCGCCGATTATCGCGCCACAGAGCGCCTGGCCCAGCTACTGGTCCAGGTCGCCGGTCGGGCTGGTCGGGGAACCAGACCTGGGCAGGTGTTGATCCAGACCCGTTTCCCGGATCACCCTCTGTTACGAACCCTGGTTAGAGACGGTTACCGCGCTTTCGCGACCGCCGCGCTCACTGAGCGCGAGGCCGCGCAGTTACCCCCGTTCAGTCACCAGGCGTTATTGCGGGCGGATGCACGCGAGATGGACCAGGCCCAGGCTTTCCTCGAGCAGGCCGCCGGGGTCGTGCAAAGTCATCAGCGATCGGACCTCGGCAGTGTCGAGGTTTGGGGGCCGGTACCGGCACCGATGGCGCGCCGTGGCGGTCGTCAGCGCGCGCAACTCCTGTTTCAGGCCGCGCAGCGGGACCGCCTGCATCATGCATTGCACGTGTTTGCTGATCAGGTTCAAACCCTGCCAAATGCAAATCGGGTCCGGTGGAGTCTCGACGTCGACCCCGTCGACTTGTTCTGATCGCTCGCGAGTACGGTATCCGCTGCGGCCGAACATCGGCTTCCTGTTATCCTTGCGCGCCTGTCTGATCCACTGCCGTTTTTGTCATGAAGTTATTGATCGCTGATTTAGTCTCGCAGGCCCTCAGTTCGCTTGTCGCCGAAGGGTTGCTGTCTGCCGATGCCGTGCGATCGCCGGTGATAGAGCGTGCCCGCGATCCAGCCCACGGCGATTTCGCGACCAATGCCGCGATGGTGCACGGCAAGGCAGCGAAGATGCGCCCGCGCGACCTGGCCGACAAACTGGTCGCCGCCATGCCGCCATCGGCGATGTTGGCAGGGGTCGAAATTGCCGGTCCCGGTTTCATCAATTTCCGTCTGGCCGATACCGCGTTCCAGGCGCTGGTCCCGCAGATTCTTACCGCGGGCCATGCGTATGGACGCAGCCATCAGGGCGCAGGCAAGCGTGTCCAGGTGGAGTTTGTGTCCGCAAACCCAACCGGTCCGCTGCACGTCGGCCATGGACGTGGCGCCGCGTACGGCGCGGTCGTGGCCGACCTGCTCGAGGCAGTCGGTTTTGATGTGCATCGCGAGTACTACGTCAACGATGCTGGCCGTCAAATGGATATCCTGGGCACATCGGTTTGGCTGCGTTATCTCGAGTTGTGTGGTGAGGCGTTGAGCTTTCCGAGCAACGGCTACAGGGGCGACTATGTCTGGGATATCGCCGCAAGCCTCCACCGTGACCATGGTGACGCGTATCGGCACGCAGCGGCCGAGGTGTTCGACGAGATTCCCGCTGATGAACCTGCCGGCGGAGATAAAGAGCGCCACATCGATGCGCTGATCCAACGTGCCAAGCAATTGCTCGGTGACAACCGCTATCGCTTCGTGTTCGAGCTCGGTTTAAATGTAATTCTCGATGATATCCGTGATGATCTGAGCCTGTTCGGTGTCGACTATCAAACGTGGTACTCGGAGCGCTCGCTGGTTGAATCCGGCGCGGTCAACAAGGCGATCGATCGACTCCGTGACGCCGGACATCTCTACGAAAAAGACGGCGCCTGGTGGTTCCGGTCAACCGAATTTGGTGATGAAAAGGACCGGGTCGTGGTTCGCGATAACGGCCAGATGACCTACTTCGCGTCCGATATCGCGTACCACATGGAAAAGCTCGAACGTGGCTTCGACCGCGTGATTGACGTCTGGGGTGCCGATCACCATGGCTACGTGCCGCGCGTCAAGGCCGCGTTACAGGCCATGGGGCAGGACCCGAGTCGTCTCGATGTCCTGCTGGTCCAGTTTGCGGTGCTCTACCGCGGCGGTGAAAAGGCGCAGATGTCGACCCGGTCGGGCGAGTTCATCACGCTCCGGGAGTTGCGCAAGGAGGTCGGTCGCGACGCCGCACGCTTCTTTTACGTGATGCGAAAGTGTGAACAGCACATGGATTTCGATCTCGACCTGGCCAAGTCGCAGTCGGCCGACAATCCGGTTTATTACGTGCAGTACGCACATGCGCGGATACATGCGGTGCTGCGTCAGGCCGCAGAAAAGTCGATCGATGTCGCGCCCAGCGAAGGTGTCGAGCATCTTGACCGGCTCACCGAAACCCACGAGCGTCAGCTGCTGACGTCGTTGTCACGCTACCCCGAAGTGGTAGAAGCGGCTGCGCTCAACGAAGAGCCCCATCAGCTCACCCACTATCTGCGGGAGTTGGCCAATCACTTTCACACGTACTACAACGCCCACCAGTTTTTGGTTGAAGAGCGGGCCCTGCGCGATGCCCGTATCAAGCTGATCCTGGCCACCCGTGAGGTCCTACGTAACGGGCTCAACCTGCTCGGCGTGGCCGCACCCGAGCAGATGTGAGAGATGGTCCACAGTCCTATTCATCGCCAAAGGTTGAGCCGGCCCGAGGTCTGCTAGACTGCAGCCCTTACTGCATCACGCCGTTCACACCGCAGTGCCTCGAGACTACAAACATCGCGCCCAACGCAAACCCAAAAAAAAACCGCTGCCAGGTTGGCTGTGGTTGCTGACGGGCTTATTGCTGGGCGGCTTCATTGTCGGGTTGGTCTGGTTGCGCGGTCAGTCGGAGCAGGTGGGTGGCGAATGGGTCGGTGCGGCCCCCGATCGGCCGCCGACCGGACGTCCCGCCGCGTTGCCGGAGGTGAAGGTGCCATCGCCACCGAAGCCGCGCTTCGACTTCTACAACATGCTGCCGGAGATGGAAGTCGTCGTGCCCGACGAGGAACTGGTCGAGCGACCGGCCCGTGAAGATACCGAAGCGGCGCCGGCTCAGTATCTGGTGCAGGTTGGCTCGTTCAAGCAACCGGCCGATGCCGATCGGCTGAAGGCGCAGCTGGCGCTCCTCGGTTTTGAGGCGAAGGTGGTGCCGGCCCGCATCAATGCACAAGATACGCGGTACCGGGTCCGTTCCGGCCCTCACCAGGGCAAGCAGGCCGTCAACGCGATGCGCAAGCGTCTCGCCGACAACGGCTTCCACGCGATCGTCATCCGGCTCGACCCGCGCTGAGCCTATTTGGTCCGTGTCCGACCGTCGGCATGCGCGGCCAGCCAGGCACGGACCTGGGCAAGCAGATGGTCGGCCGCACCTTCGTAGCCTGCCGAAGCGCCTGACACCGTCCGCTGGCTGTAGCTTGTCGAGGCACCGGCTGCTCTCCGCTTTGCCGACGCTGCGTCAGTGACGTCGGCATGATCTCGTTCGGCAAAAAGATCCAACACCGGTACCGTCAATTCGCTGAGATTTCGCAGGTCTCGTTGCGCCTCGACCAGCGGTGCGCTGACCAGCACCAGTGCCTGGACTTCTTTCGGCTTATCCTGCCCCAGCCTGGCCAGCGCAGCGCTGGCCGCCGCGCCGACGCCGAGCAGGACTTGGTTGAGCTGGCCCTGCGTCTTCAACCAAGCCAGGCCGGCATCGATGTGCGCGTTGAGAAGCCCGTTTCGGGTTAGCCAGCGAGCGGCTGAGTCGCTCGCGAAGGCTGGCGGCAACTGCAGCGCCAGGGTATCCCACCCGGCCTCGCTGAGACCCAGGCGCAGTGGACGAATCACGCGGGTGTCATCGGCGTTGCTGCCCGGCGCATGGAGCAGCAGAATCGCACCGCGCGCCCGTGGCTGGAGGCTCTTGCGATAGATAGCCAGTAAGCGACGGTCAGCGGCAGTCAGTTCGATGACATCGCCGAGCAGATCGGCGCGTTGGGTCAATGCGGACTCCAACAGCTGGTTGCGGTCCGGGCCGGCGTCGACCATCGGCGCAAGCAACGCGCTGAAGCAAAGCGTCAAGACTGTCAGGTGCCTGGGCATTGGGTCTCCGGCTGCAATGGCGGGCGCTTTCCGGTAGAGTCTCGGGTCGAAATTTCCAGGCCCCCTTTGAACCGGGGCGCATTCGTTCGAATCTTAGCGCCGGATCTCCGGCTGGGGAGCGACCTCATGGCTGATTATGCAATCGCGCCGTCTATTCTGTCGGCAGATTTCGCCAAACTCGGTGAAGAGTGCGACAAAGTGTTGGCGGCCGGTGCCGATTTCGTGCACTTCGATGTGATGGACAACCACTATGTCCCAAACCTGACGATCGGTCCGCTGGTCTGCGAGGCGCTGCGCAAGCACGGCATTACCGCGCCGATCGATGTGCACCTGATGGTGAGCCCGGTCGACCGCATCGTCGGTGATTTCGCCAAAGCGGGTGCAACCTATATCACGTTCCACCCCGAGGCCTCCGAGCACATCGATCGTACCTTGCAACTGATTCAGGCCGAGGGCTGCAAGGCGGGCCTGGTATTTAATCCGGCCACGCCGTTGTCGTACCTGGATTACGTGATCGACCGGATCGACATGATCCTGTTGATGTCAGTCAATCCCGGCTTTGGCGGACAAAGCTTCATTCCTTCAGCGCTCGACAAGCTCAAGCAGGCCAAGAAGATCATCGATGCGTCTGGCCGCGATATTCGGTTGGAGATCGATGGTGGCGTCAAGGCCGATAACATCCGCGAGATTGCGGCCGCTGGGGCGGATACGTTTGTTTCCGGTTCGGGTATTTTTGGCAACGCACAAGACAGCGACCCGAATCGCTACGACAGCATCATCAAGCAGATGCGTGACGAACTGGCGCAAGCCCGCTGAGTACTTGTAGTTGGTGGGTCTGGCGGGGAAGCCGTTGTGCAACGGCGCCCGCCAGCGTGAATTTTCCGGCGCTGTCGCCGGGTTGCCGGCAGTCAACGACGGCCGCCGGTTTGACCTTGCAGAACCCCTCATGATCCTCAGAAAACCCGCAATGGTCCTGATCGACGTCGATGGAACGCTGGTCGACAGCGTGCCCGATCTGGCATTTTGCGTCGATGCGATGCTGCAGCAGCTCGGCCGCCCCGCCCGCGGTGAATCCGCGGTGCGAAACTGGGTAGGCAACGGTGTCGAGCGCCTGGTCCGGCGTGCCCTGGTCGGTCAACTCGACGGCGAACCGAGTGATGCCGACTTCGATGTGGCTTATCCGATTTTCCTCGAGCTATATGCCGCAAACACGTCCAAGCGTTCGCAGCTTTATCCGGGCGTGATCGCGGGGCTGGATTACCTCACGGCCCAAGGCTACAAACTGGGTTGCGTGACCAATAAGGCCGCCCAGTTCACGCTACCACTGCTCAGCGCGCTGGGGATCGGTGACCGCTTCGGTATTGTTGTCTGCGGCGACACCTTGCCGGTCAAGAAGCCTGACCCGGGCCCGCTGTTGCATGCCGCTGCGCATTTCGGCGTGGCGCCGGATGCCGCGCTGATGCTGGGTGATTCGAAGAGTGATGTCGCTGCGGCACGGGCGGCCGGGTTCCAGGTGGTCTGTATGAGTTACGGCTACAACCATGGCGAGGATATCCGCAACTATTCGCCCGACGCGGTGATTGATTCGATGGCGGAGCTGTCCGGTTTGCTGTGATGTTCCTTGGCGCTATGCGCCGGTCGCTTCTGAGCGATAATGTTGGCTCCCTCTTGCCAATTGTCGAGCGTTCTGATGTTTAGAGCCATCCCACTGTTTATCCTCCCGTTGATCGCCTACAACGTCTTGCTGCTGACCGGTGACGTGCAGTCTTCGCTGACTGGCGAACTGTTCAGCTTCACCCTGATCTCCGGCGCCGTTTGGTCGTTCTCGGTGCATGACGCCTTCGTCGTCGCCGGGGTGCTGATCCTGTACTTCGAGATCTTCAAATCGACCCGCACCGGGATCTCATCGGTGCTCGATCACACCCTGTCGACGGTCGTTTTCGTCGTGTTCATTATCGAGTTCCTGACCGTGGCTGAAGCGGGCACGTCGACCTTCTTCGTGCTGGGGTTGATGGCTTTGCTGGACGTGATCGCCGGATTCACCGTCTCTATCGTGGCCGCGAGGCGCGATTTTGGGGTCAATAACCCCGGCTTCGGCGGCGATTGAGCTGGGCACAAAAAAACCCCCGCACGCAGGTGCGGGGGTTTTTGATCACCCGCTTGCGGGGTGATGACCTGGGTCGAGAGGCTTACTCGGCGACAGGTGCTTCAGGTGCAGCCGGCGCGACCGGCGCCATCGGGGCGTAGCCGTAAGGGGCGTAGCCGTAGCCAGGCGCGGAGTAGTTGTAACCGCGGCCCCAGCCGTCGCCAGCGCCGTAGCCGTTGCCGTAGCCGCGCATGTTGGTGTTGCCGCGACCGGAGAAGCTCATGCTGAAGTCACCACCGCCGGAGGCGTCGCCGTATCCGTCCATGACGCCGTTAGCGGCGGTGTTGCCGTAGCCGTAGCCGTTGTTGTAGCCGTTGTTGTAGCCGTTGCCCCAGAAAGCGGAAGCCTGGGTAGCGGCGAGGATAGCGGCGATAGCGATGATTTTTTTCATGGTCGGAGTCTCCAAGTTTTTAGTGTGGGCGTGGCCCGTAAGTTAGAAATCTGTTGCCGCTTGTGGGTCGCGGCCGGCGATACTGCGTGCCGATGGATGAGAAGTATATAAGTATTTACTGAAATGTCAATAAACCTTTTTGGCCCCATAACCACACCGCTGCCAGACAGCGCCGACGCGGCTTGGCGTTGTCAGCAAATTTGGCTATCTTGCGGGCTGGTTCAACCTCTTTGCCCCTACCCGTGACTGAACTCCAGACAAACAGGCGATGTGTGATGCCGCCGCGATGGCGCCGCTGAGCGCCCCGTTTCGTGATCCAGCGTCCTGACCTGTCAAGGAGTTAAGTCGTGTCCCCGAAAGAATTCGATGCCCTGCTGCAACAGGGCTACAACCGCATCCCGGTCGTCAGAGAGGTATTGGCCGACCTCGATACGCCGCTCAGCGTCTATCTCAAGCTCGTCGACGGGCCCTACGGCTTCTTGTTCGAGTCCGTGCACGGCGGTGAAAAATGGGGTCGTTACTCAATCATTGGACTGCCCTGCCGGACCGTCCTGCGCGTGAACGACCATCGGGTGACCGTAACGACCGATAACGAACGCGTGGAATCGGCCGAGGTCGATGATCCCCTCACGTTCGTTGCCGAGTTCAAGGCGCGCTATCGTGTGCCCGAACTGGCCGATATGCCACGTTTCAGTGGCGGACTGGTGGGTTACTTCGGCTACGACACGGTGTCCTTCATCGAACCGCGGCTGCGTAACCCAGCCAAACCCGACCCGCTGGGTTGCCCCGACATCCTGTTGATGGTCGCCGACGAGATCGTGGTATTCGATAACCTCAGCGGCCGGATGTACCTGATCGTGCATGCCGATATCGACCGTGGCGATACCCTGGCCGGCGTCGAGGCGCGGCTGGCGGCGCTGGACACGCAGATGCAACGGGGTGCCCCGCGTCATCGCGCTACCCAGGTACGCCGCGTCGACGAATCCGATTTCGTCTCGGGCTTCACCGAGGAGGCTTTCAAGCGCGCCGTCGACCGGATCAAGCGGTACATCCTCGATGGCGACTGCATGCAGGTCGTTATCTCGCAGCGCCTGTCGATCCCGTTCGCGGCCCGCCCGTTGGACCTGTATCGGGCACTGCGCGGTCTGAATCCGTCGCCCTATATGTATTTCCTTGATCTCGGTGATTTCCAGATCGTTGGCTCTTCGCCTGAAATCCTGGTTCGGTTGGAGGATGGTGAGGTTACCGTCCGGCCGATTGCCGGTACGCGTCGGCGGGGCCATACCGCTGAAGAGGACGCCGCGCTCGAAGCGGATTTGATGGCCGATCCCAAGGAACTGGCCGAACACCTGATGCTGATCGACCTGGGCCGCAACGACACCGGCCGGGTGGCCGAGGTAGGGTCGGTAACGCTTACCGAGAAGATGCTGGTCGAGCGTTACTCGCACGTCATGCACATCGTGTCGAACGTCACCGGCCGCCTGCGCCCGGAACTCGATGCGATCGACGTGCTGCGTGCGACCTTCCCCGCCGGCACGGTGTCCGGCGCACCAAAGATCCGGGCGATGGAGATCATCGACGAGCTCGAACCGGTCAAGCGCGGGGTCTATTCGGGTGCGGTCGGGTACCTCTCCTGGAACGGCAACATGGATACCGCGATCGCGATTCGCACCGCGGTCATCAAGGGCGGCGAACTCCATATTCAGGCCGGTGCGGGCGTCGTCGCCGATTCGCAGCCAGCGCTCGAATGGAAAGAGACCATGAACAAGGGTCGTGCGGTATTCCGTGCCGTCGCGTTGGCCGAAGCTGGCCTGGAGACACGTCAGGCTGCGTCTGAGGATGAATGAATCATGTTACTGATGATCGACAACTACGATTCTTTCACCTTCAACATCGTGCAGTACCTCGGTGAACTCGGTGCCGACGTCAGGGTCGTGCGCAACGACGAGGTCGACGTGCCGGCCATCAAGGCGCTGGACCCCGCCCACCTGGTAATCTCTCCAGGTCCCTGCACGCCCAACCTGGCCGGGGTCTCTGTCGACGCGATCAAGGCGTTTGCCGGGCAGATACCGATTCTCGGCGTCTGTCTCGGTCACCAGTCTATCGGGCAGGCCTTCGGCGGAGAGATTGTCCACGCGCGGGACGTGATGCACGGCAAGACGTCGCCGGTGTTTCATACCGGCAACGGTGTGTTCACCGGCCTGCCGACGCCGTTCGAGGCGACCCGTTACCATTCGCTGGTGATCGACCGGGACACCTTGCCCGATTGCCTGGAAGTAACGGCCTGGACCGAGCGCGATGGCGCTGTGGACGAGATCATGGGTGTGCGTCATCGTGAGCTGAACGTGCAGGGCGTGCAGTTTCACCCGGAATCGATCTTGACCGAGCATGGTCACCAGTTACTCAAAAATTTCCTCGACGGCAGCTGACGCGGGAGGCGGTGAACGATGGATATCAAACAGGCGATTGCCCGGATTCTGGAGAGAAAGGACCTCAGTGCGGATGAAATGACATCAGTCATGCAGACGATCATGACCGGCGGGGCGACCCCGGCGCAGATCGGCGGATTTCTTGTCGGCCTGCGCATGAAAGGCGAGAGCGTCAGCGAGATCGCGGCGGCCGCCGGCGTGATGCGTGAGTTGGCGGCCGGTGTCGATATCAGTGGACTCGACCATGCTGTCGACATCGTTGGCACCGGCGGCGACGCCTCCGGCACGTTCAATGTTTCGACCGCGAGTATGTTCGTTGCCGCGGCGGCGGGCTGTCATGTTGCCAAGCACGGCAACCGCTCGGTCTCCAGTAAATCGGGCAGCGCCGATGCGCTGGAGTCGGCGGGGCTGCGGCTGGATCTGACACCGGAACAGGTGGCGCAGTGCGTCCGCGAGGTGGGTGTCGGGTTCATGTTTGCCCCCGGCCACCACAGCGCCATGAAGCACGCCATAGGTCCGCGCAAAGAGATGGCGGTGCGAACGGTGTTCAACGTGCTGGGCCCGCTGACCAACCCGGCCGGGGTGCCCAATCAATTGTTGGGCGTGTTCAGTGATGAACTGCTCGAGCCGCTCGCCGAGGTGCTGCGCAAACTGGGCAGTCGCCATGTGATGATCGTCCATTCACGCGACGGTCTCGACGAAATCAGCATCGGCGACAAGACCGAGGTCGCGGAGCTGAAGGATGGCACGGTGCGTCGCTTCGCTATCCAGCCGGAGGACTACGGTGTCACGCGCAGCGCGCTCGACACGATCAAGGCCTCCGGCCCCGAAGACAGCGTCAAGACGATCCTGTCGGTGCTGGATAACCAGGCGGGGCCGGCGCGTGACATCGTGATGCTGAATGCCGGCGCGGCGATCTACGTCGCCGGCCTTGCCGAGACATTGCGCGAAGGCGTGCAAAAGGCCGATGCGGCGATCGCCAGCGGTGAGGCACGCAATCGGCTCGACCGCTTGGTCGTCTTGACGCAGAGTTTCTGACGTCACATGTCCCGGCTTGATCGAATGTTCGTTGAGCTCGGCGCAAGCCGCACCGTCGCATGAAAGACACCCCCGATATTCTGAAGCGGATCGTCGCGCGCAAGGCGGAGGAGATTGCCGCGCGCCGTGCGGCCGTGCCGTTGGCGACACTCGAAGCGCGTGTTGCCGATGCCGATTCGCCGCGCGGCTTTGTGGGCGCATTGCGAACCAAAGTCGACGCCGGCGATGCAGCGGTCATCGCCGAGATCAAAAAGGCCTCACCGTCAAAGGGCGTGCTGCGCGAGGATTTCGAACCGGCGCAGATTGCCCGAAGTTACGCAGCCGGTGGCGCGGCCTGTCTGTCGGTGCTGACCGACGTCGATTTCTTTCAGGGCAGCGATGCCTACCTGCAGGCCGCACGAGCGGCCTGTGACTTGCCGGTTATCCGCAAGGATTTCATCGTCGATCCGTACCAAGTGCTGGAGGCTCGTGCCATCGGGGCTGACTGCATCCTGTTGATCGTGGCCTGCCTTGATGACGTCGAGCTGCATGCCTTGAACGATCTGGCCCATGCGCTGGGCATGGATGTGTTGATCGAGGTGCACGACGCCGATGAGTTGGCCCGTGCGTTGACTACGACCAATGTGCTGGTCGGGATCAACAATCGCAACCTGCGCACCTTCGAGGTCAGCCTGCAGACCACGCTTGACCTGCTGGGTGCGATTCCCGATGACCGCCTGGTCATCACCGAGAGTGGCATTCTCGGCCCGCAAGACGTGGCGTTGATGCGTCGCCATGCGGTCAACGGCTTCCTGGTTGGCGAGGCGTTCATGCGTGCCGCCGATCCCGGTGCGCGTCTCGCCGAACTGTTTGCGTGATCGCCAGCGCCTCAGTCGTGTTCGATTCGGTAGTAGAGGTCGACCGACTGTTCGATGCCGGATTTGCTCTCGACCTCGATCCGCTCGCTCAGGCGTAGGCGCAGCAGCACCGCGCCGACGGGGTCGAACAGACCCTGCGAATAGCCGAGATAGAGATCGGGGTTCAGATATTTTCCGACCACCAGCGCGGTTTCCTCGATCCCACCGTCACCGGCATTGATGCGCAGTTCGTCGAAACCGAAGCGGTCGCTCAGATCCTGCAACATCGGTTCGCTGCGTGACAGGCCGAGCGACAACGCCGCCGCGGCCATGTCGGCACCCTGACCGCTATTTGCCTGGTTGAGGCCGTTGCCGGTCAACAGATAGGACAGTGCCTCGCCATCCGGCTTGGCCGGTTCGGTGTAGATGCGCGGACGCGGTTTGGCGAGCGGCCCACTCATCGCGAGGTAGGCCTTGACCGAGCCATCGCGCGACTCGCGCACGGCACGCAGATCGAGATCCGGGTTGCCTGGCGGTCCGGCGAACAGCAGACGGCCGCGCTCGACGGTCAGGTCCTGACCGTAGGCCTTGTACGCGGCATCGCGCAGCTCGATCTTGCCGTCGACCTGGGTATCGCTGCCGACCACTTTGGCATCGAGCGCGCCGGTCAGACCGGTCTTCAACCCGAAGCCCTTGAACGTGACATCGCTGCCGAGTTCGACCCGGACCTGAACCTCGACCGGGGATGCGGGTTTTTCCACCGCCTGTTCGTCCGACTCGCCGACGATGATCTCGTCGTCCGAGACGGCGACGGAACCGGGAGGCAATTCCTTGATCTCGATCGCTGCGGTCGGGATGCGCAGCACGCCGGTAAGGCGATAGGGATCCTGACCTTGTAGCTGCAGATCAGGTGAGACATCGACTCGCGCCTCTGGCAGCCTCACCGCCTCGAAATCCTCGCCAACCACGCGCAGGTCGACCGCGTTACTGGCGAGATCGAAAGTCCCGTTGATTCGCAGATTGCCGTTGCCGGAAGTTACCGTGCCATCGATCCCGAGCGGCGAAGCGCCGTCCCCTCGCACGGCCAGTGCCAAGTCCGTCAATTCGATTCCAGCGGCCGGTACCCGTGCCCTCGCATCCTCGATCTGCAGGCCGCCGAGTAGCCGCGGCGCGGCAAGGGTGCCGCTAAGCTGAGCATCGAGCTTGAGCTTGCCCTGCACCGCCTCCAGCGCCGGGACGAAGCCGGCGACCAGCGAGAGGTCGGGAAAACTGGCGGTAATTTTGCCGCCGAGGGTGCGATCCCCGTCACGTGCCGCGCCCAGGCTGACCTGACCCTGCGCCTGCCCACCCGCGCCCAGGCCCAAGCGCAGCTCGGCGCTGCCGACGTCGTCGCGCAGCTGAGCGACCAGGCGTGCGTCGCTGTAGGTCAACTCGAACTGCTCTTGATCCTGCTCGAAGCGGACCATGCCGTCGCCCGGGAGCAGTTCGACGTCGAGCGCCGGGTTTTGCGGCTGTCCGGCAACCTTGAAGCTGCCATCGAGTTTGCCGTCGACGGTCGCCTCCCCGGGCAAGGTCCGCGTCAGCCGCCCCAGGTCGAGCGCCCGCAGCGTGCCGTTCAAGCCCAGGCCATCGGCCGCGCGCCATCCACCCTCGGCACACAGCTGCTGCGCGTCCTGGGCGAGACAGAGACGACCGACGGTGGCGCGCTCTGCCCCTAGATCGAGTGCAGCGGGCGCCGCGAGCTGCCATTCGCCCGCGGCGTCCTGGGCAAGGCGCAGTGTGTTCAGGCGGCCCTGCCAGCGCTCACCCTGAAGCCCGCCCTGTGCGGCCAGCGACGCGGCAAAGTCGCTGCCATCAAGCTGCAGATCGAGCTGATGCGCCGCCGGTTCTCCGGCAAGATTTAGGCGCAGGGCGGTGACCGCCTGCCCACCGAGGATGGCATCGTCCAACCGGACGCTGGCGGTACCGCCCTGTTGCTGCCAGTCGGCCTGCAACGCGAGCGTTGCAACGCGCAGATCCTCGAACTGCAGGGCCTCGCCGGTCAGCTCGGCCGTCACCGTCGGCCGTTGGCGGGTGCCGCCCACCGTTGCCGCCCCTCGCAGCTGACCGGACAGGCCCGGGTACAGCGCAGCAAGATCCGGCCCGCTGATGCCGATGCGCAGGTCGAGTTCCTGCTCGACCATGCCGTCGATCAGGACCCGGTTCTGCCCCGACGCAACCGCCAGTTCGCGCGCCAGCACACGCTCGCCCTGCAGCTGCAGATCGCCGCTGACGCGCAGCGGCTGGCCGCGCAGTTCGCCGGCCACGTCACGGATGCGTGCGTCGAGATTCAGCGTCCCGGCAGGCGACAGCCCGCCCTGGATGTGGAGCATGCCGCCGATGCGACCGGGAAAATCCGGCTGCAGCAGGCCGGGGTCGATCGCATCGAGTGCGATGTCGGCCTGCCAGCCGAGTGTCGGCGCCCAGGCTACATCACCATTGGCCTCGACATGACCGCCCAGCGTCTCGAGCCGCAGCGGCGTAAAGCGCAGCCCATCGAGGTCGCCGGCGGCGCGCAACGCCAAGCCGCTGTGCGGGATGCCGTCGCCGTGCAGCGCGGTGTCGAGCGTCAGTTCGTAGGCCTCTGTGGTCCCGGCAATGGTCAGCTGCCCGGCGTCCAGCTGTACCTGCGGCGCGCCGCGCAGTGGCCAGGCCAGCGCGTCCCAATCGCCGCGCAGATCAAACCCCGGCGACAACTGGTCGAGCCGCAGCTTGCCTCGCAGTTGGAGCGGCCGCGGCTGTGAGGCATTGACGTCGAATGATGGCCGCAGGGCATCGCCGCTCAGCTGCGCAACGGCCTCGACCAGGCCGACGTCGGGGCCGGTCAGGGCTTCGTCGACACGCAGCGAAACACGGCCTTGTAGCGAGTGCGGGGCGCGGCCCGCCATGGCCAGTTCACCCTGGAGGTCGACACCCTGACCGCGAAAGACGAGATCGGACAGGGTGAGCCCGCGGTCATCCAGACGCGCGGCGAGCGCGAGCTGGTCGATCGTGATGTCGGGCGCAATCGTCAGGCGCGACAGCGCCAGCCGGTCGATTTGCACTTCAATGGGTAACACGATGTCGGGGATCTCCGGCACCGTGGGTTCGGCAGACGGGTCGCCCGGTGGTAGTACCAGCCTCACATCGTCGATCAGCAAGGCCTGGATATGGGCGCGTCGGTCGAGCAGCGCGCGGGGATTCCACCGCAGGTCCAGGCGACCGATCTCGACTTCCGTGTCAGCCTGGCGCACGCTCAGGCCATGCAGGGTCAGATGATCGATAAAGCGGCCTTCGCTGCGCTGCAGGGCCAGTTGCAGATCACCCTGCCCGGCCTGGTGCACGGCTTGGCGCAACAGCCAACCGCTGCCGGACTCGGTCGCAAGCAGGCCAACAACCACCGCGACCAGCAGCAGCGGCAGCAATATCAGCAGCAGCGCGGTGCGCAGCAAAAGCCGTGCGGGACGTCTCACAGATCGGCACCCAGGCCGAAGTGCAGCCGCCAGTCGTCGTTCGTGGTGTCGTCCGGAAAGGCCAGGTCGAGGCGCAGGCGACCCACCGGTGAATACCAGCGAACGCCGACCCCGTAACCGGCCTTTACATCGATATCATCGGTCTGGTCGAAGGCATTACCTGCATCGGCGAAGGCGGCCACCCACCAGTCGTCGCCGGACACCGGATGCTCGTATTCGACGCTGCTGGTCAGCAGATGGCGGCCGCCCTGGACATTGCCCTGCGCATCCACCGGGCCAAGCGCTTCGTAGTCATAGCCGCGCACACTGTTGTCACCCCCGGCAAAGAATCGCAGCGAGGCGGGAAGATCGAGCACGCTGTCGACCAGCGTGGTGCCGGCATCACCGCGAACGGTCACGCGTCCACCCTCACCGAAGCGACGGATCCACTTGCCGCTGGCGCGGAACTGCAACATCGTCGTCGTCGACAGCAGGTCCTCATAGGCGCCCCGTGCATCCAGCGTGACGCGATACCCCTTGCGGGTGCGCAACGGGTCGTCGGCCTTGATCCGGTTTAACGCGACGCCGGGCATCAGCAGGGTATAGGTATCGTCGATGCTGCCGACATCCGAGCGCTCGTACAGCAGCTCAAGAAAGCGCGTCTGCGTCCAGCCCTTGGATTTGAGTATCTGTCGGGCGATCAGTGATGCGCTGTCGCTGGTGGCGCTGTCAGTGACCTCGTGCGTCAGGCCGGCGCCAAAACTGAAGGTCTCGCGCGTCGGGTCACGACCCGGAATCAGATAGTCCGCCTTCAGGCCGGAGTCCGCCGGCGACAACCGCAGCTCGGCGTTGAAGTGATGGCCGCGCGCGTTGAGGTAGCGGTTGGAATACTGCAGGCTGATTCGCGGCCCGGTATCGGTCGAGTAGCCCAAACCGGCGCGCCAGGCGTTGCGCTTGGCCGGTTCGACCTGCACGTCGACCGGGATCTGCAGGTCGACCGCATCCTGGCGGCGCGCGCGCACCTCCACGCTCTGGAAGTATCCGGCGTCGCTGAGCTGGCGGTCGAGCGCGATCAGCGCCGCCGAGTCATATTCCGAACCCGGCTCGAGCCGCCCGAGGCGTCGCAGCAGGGTCTCATTGATCGGCTGTTCGTTGAAGCGCAGTTCGCCAAAGCGATAGCGTGGACCGCTGCTGGCCTCGATGACGATGTCGGCGGCCGATTGCTCGGGAGACACGCGCAGTTCCTGTCGCTGGATCGCGAAATCGAAATAGCCGTTCTCGAGCGCATAGGTGCGCAGACGATTTTTGATGTCCTCGTAGTCGGCGTGGTTGAGCGGTTCGCCCTCGGCCAATGGCAGTGCTGCCAGGAGTGTCTGCATGGCCTTGTCGCTGGATGCCTCGCCATTGACCGTCACCTTGCGTGAGCGCACCCGGGTGCGCTCGCCGGGATCGACCTTGAATGTGGCACGCCAGCAGTCGTCGTCCGTCTCCAGGTTTTTTTCGATTTCCGCGCGGTAATAACCCAGCGCGCGCAGCGCCGGGTCGAAGTCTTTTTCCGCACGCGCGAACAGACGCCGGACACGCCATCGGGGCGCGTCGCAGCCCTCTGCGGCGAGCGCGAGGCGCGTTTGGAGATTGGTCTCCAACAGCTTGTCGGCGCTCTCGAGCTGTATTTCGACCTCGCCGAAGCTTGGCACGGCCAAGGCCGAAAGCCCGACGAAAAGACATAGCTGAGCTCTCACGAAATCACCAGGGGATTGGCACCGTCTGTTCTAAAAATGGGACCGCGGGCGAGAGGAAAAGGTCACGTCCTGTTCCCTACCGTGCGCACCTCGATCGCAAACCCGATCCAACCCTTGGACCGACATGCCCACGCTAAGCGGTTGTTTGCAAACGGCGAAAATCCGGTATTGCCGGTCTTGATCGGCGTCTCGCCCGCCATAATCGCCACCGGCCATAGGTGAGGCGATGGTGACCAGCGCGAGTATACCCAGGCAGAGAGCCGCCAGCGGGATAGCGTGCAATCGCCGGGACGATGCGCTGTGCCAAACCGCTCGCCAGGCTTTCGCCCGGTGCGGGCATCAGCCTAACGCGTGTGGCACGGGGTGTCAGCCGACGCCGCCCGAGTGCGGCGGTTGTCGTAGGGGAGCCTTCGAGGCCGGTCAGGACGTTTTGCCTCGCCCGAGGTTGCTATTACTGGACGACCTGTTGGCTGACGACCTTGACGGGGCAGGCGTCAGATTCGCTGAGCGGGGTTCGGCCGGCGGGCAGAGAGCGGTCAGCGGGTGCCGAATACGACGATGGTCTTGCCTTTGACGCCGATCAAACCGCGCTCTTCCAAGTCTTTCAACACGCGCCCGGCCATTTCTCGGGAGCAGCCGACGATACGGCCGATTTCCTGGCGGGTAATGCGGATCTGCATGCCGTCCGGATGTGTCATTGCGTCGGGTTGTTTGCACAGGTCCAGCAGGGTTCCGGCGATCCGGCCCGTGACGTCGAGAAACGCGAGGTGGCTGACTTTTTGACTGGTCGCGTCCAGCCGTTCGGTCAGCTGACGACCGATCGCGTAGAGGATTTCCTTGGTGTAGGCGCGAAGTTCTCCGTCAAACAACTGCTCAAGCTTTTGGTAGGAGATTTCGGCGAGTTCGCAGGCGCTGCGGGTGCGCACCATCACGGAGCGTTTTGGCATCGGCCGGAACATCCCCATCTCGCCGATGAAATCACCCTTGTTGAGATAGGTCAGGATGATCTCTCGACCGTCCTCATCTTCAATGAAAACCGTGACTTGGCCGGAAACCAGGTAGAACAGACTGTCGGCCGCATCACCAGGGTGGATGAAGTCGGTCTTCGCCGGATAACGGCGGCGATGGCAGTGCGCGAGGAAAGGCTTCAGCCAGTCCGGATCCCGCGGCGGCGGCTGCACGACACTGTAGGGACTGGTTTGAGGCATGACAGTATGATTCCAAGGGTTACCGAAATTTTAGGCAGGCAGTCGGCCGTTGTCGAACTATGCTAGCCTCCTCACCCCTTTTTTGTGACGCAGTACTGATGAAGGCAAGAATTAAGTGGGTAGACGGCGTGACCATGCTGGCGGAGTCTGCTAGCGGCCACGCGATCGTCATGGATGGTCCGCCGGAGTTCGGGGGACGCAATCTCGGCATGCGGCCGATGGAGATGCTACTCGTCGGGATGGGTGGCTGCACGGAATTCGACGTGCTGCACATCCTACGCCGCGGGCGGCACGACGTGCGCTTCTGTGAGGTGGAGCTGGAGGCCGAACGGGCCGAAACCGATCCCAAGGTGTTTACGAAAATTCACGCGCATTTCCGCGTCGGAGGTCGGAACCTGACGGAAAAAGCGGTCGAGCGGGCGGTTAAGATGAGCGCCGAAAAGTATTGCTCGGCCTCGATCATGCTGGGCGCCATGGCCGAGATCACTCACGACTTCGAGTTGGTGGATGACGTATGAGTCGTCCCGGCCTGGGTTTTGGGATGCGTCACGTTGCGTTGTTTGTTCGCGATATGGCGGCCTGCGAGCATTTCTATGTCGAGTTACTGGGCATGACAGAGGAGTGGCGCCCTGACGAAAACAACGTCTACCTCTCGTCGGGCGGTGACAATGTCGCCCTGCATCAGGCGGATCCCCAGCAGACCCGGGATGAGCCCAGTCAGCGTCTCGACCATATTGGATTTTTTCTGGAAACGGCCGATGCGGTTGACGACTGGTTCGCGTGGCTGCGCGAAAACGACGTTCGTATACGCACCGAACCGCGTACCCATCGCGATGGCGCGCGCAGCTTCTATTGCTACGATCCGGACGGCACACTCGTGCAGATGATCCACCATCCCCCGGTATGCGCCCATGAGATGTCAAAGAACCGAGCTTGAGCCCTTGTTGAGCATCGTGTTTTGACGTAATTTTGCCGCCCCAGGTTGGGGGGTGCGGATGCCACAAAAACAGAAGATCAAGCTTCACGGCTTCAATAACCTGACCAAGACGCTGAGCTTCAATCTCTACGACGTTAACTATGCGGCGTCACCCGAGCAGGAAGCGGAATACATCCGTTACATCGATGACGAGTACAACGCCTCCCGGCTGACCGAAATCCTCCGCAAGGTCACGGACATCATCGGCGCCAATGTGCTCAACATTGCGCATCAGGACTATGATCCGCACGGTGCCAGCGTGACCATCTTGATCTCCGAGGAGGCGATGTCGGCCGAGCGGCTGTCCAATTCCGAGTCGCCGGGTCCGCTGCCCGAGACGGTCGTTGGCCATCTCGACAAGAGCCACATTACCGTGCACACCTATCCCGAAAGCCACCCGGATAACGGTATCTCGACCTTTCGTGCCGACATCGACGTGTCGACCTGCGGCCGGGTTTCGCCGCTGAAGGCCCTCAATTATCTGATCCACTCGTTTGAGTCGGATATTGTGATCCTTGACTACCGGGTCCGCGGATTTACCCGCGACGTCAATGGCAAAAAGCACTTCATCGATCACAAGATCAATTCGATTCAGAACTTTCTGGCCCGCGATACCCGTCAGCGGTACGAGATGATCGACGTCAACGTGTACCAGGAAAATATCTTCCACACCAAGATGGTGCTCAAGGAATTTGATCTCGACAGCTACCTGTTCGGCGTCGACGTCAATGACGTCTCGCCGAAGGAGCAGCGGGGCATTTCCGAAAAGTTGCGTCGCGAGATGATGGAGATCTACTACGGCCGCAACATCGCACGAGGCATGAAGTTATCCTGACCATCACTGGTCATGGTCAGCTGTCACCGACGAGGCCACTTTCCCCTTTGTTGCGGCCACCGCCCTGCGGCCCGGCGCTGGCGACCCGAATTGGTGAAATGGGTGATAAAGACAGACTCACCGGTGAATACGCGCTTGCCGGCCGAAAAAAGTTTTCCCATGATGCCTTGGTCGGGATCGGAGCCGTCCCCCATGCGCGTATCGAACGTGATGTCTTCTTCCATATAGGTCATCGCGCCTGCCTCGGCGACAACGGTCTCACCCGGGTCCAGGGTGATCTCGACGAGCTGCATCTCAGCGCCGATGATGGTGTAGTCGATCTCGTGGCTTTGCATCGTGCGGCGTCTCGCCGTCAAACGAAAACGGTCGGATCGAGCCGATTTTCGCAGGGTATTCGAACCGGCGTCGGTTGCTCTCCATCGACGCGGAGTAATGTCAGAGCCCCGCCCCAGAGACAGCCAGTATCGATGCCCCAGATGTTTTCGGCAGTGTAGTAACCGAGCGTCGACCAGTGACCGAACAGGATGCGGTCGACACGGGTCTTGCGTGCGGGGTGCTCGAACCAGGGCATGCGCCCGGCGGCCTGGCTGCCGGGCGGACCTTTTTCTTTCAGACAGAGGCTGCCGTCTGCTGCACAAAACCGCAGTCGCGTCAGGCAGTTGGTAGTGAAACGCCAACGGTCCATGCCGACCAGGCCAGGGTCCCATCGCTGCGGTTTGTTGCCATACATCTGCATGAAATAGCTTTGGTGTTCGGGTCCGCGCAGCACGGCTTCGACCTCGGCCGCACAGGCGATGGCCGTCGGCATGTCCCACTCGGGCGGCAGTCCGGCATGTACCATCACGAAATCGAGCGCTTTGTCTTGATGTAGCAGGGGGCGATGACGGAGCCAACCGAGCAGCTCATCGCGATCCGGTGCGCCGAGAATATCGGTCAGGCTGTGGGCCTGTTTGTGTTTGGGGTTGCCTGCCGCGAGCGCGAGCAGGTGAAGGTCGTGATTACCCAGTACGCACACGGCGCTGTCGCCGAGTTGGCGAATATAGCGCAGCACCGACAGCGAGTCGGGTCCGCGGTTGACCAGGTCCCCAACACACCACAATTGGTCGGCTGTCGGTTCGAAGCTGACCGCATCGAGTGCACGCCTCAAATCGTCGTAACAGCCCTGGATGTCACCGACGGCGTAGACGGCCATCAGCGTTAGTGCAGTACGCGCGGCACCGAGAGGGAGAAGCGGTCAATTGGCGCCTTGAAGGCGCGTCCGTCATCCGCCAGCATCTCGTACTCGCCCTCCATTGTGCCAACCGGCGTCTCGAGCACCGTTCCGCTGGTATAACGGAAAACCTCGCCGGGTTTGAGGTGCGGCTGTTCGCCGACGACGCCTTCACCGCGCACTTCCTGCACTTTTCCGTTGGAGTCCGTGATCAGCCAGTGGCGATTGATCAGCTTCGCCGGTGTGCTGCCGGTATTGCTGATCGTAATGGTGTAGGCGAACACGTACCGGTCGGCATCTGGGTCGGATTGATCGTCGATGTAGGTGGTCTGGACCCCGACCTCGATGTTGTGGGGGCTGCGGTCGATCATAAAAGGCTTCCTCAGGATTTCTGGCTTGAAGCTACTGGCAGCGCCACGCAAAAGCAACTACAGGCTGAGCGCGGTCTGCCGACTAACAGACTGTCAGGCGAACGAAATCGTTCCGTCGGTGGAGTGCCTGGCGTTGTTGTCGGAGGTCTTATTTGATGTACCGGGTAGTAAGTTGCATTTTGGGGTTTTTGCTGGCGGGCCCGTTGCTCGCCGACGAAGCGGTCAACCAGTTGGTGGCGGCGGTAACGTCGGGCCGCGCGGAGGAAGTTCGCGAATTGCTGGTTCAGGGTGTCGACGTCAACAGCGCCACCGGCGCGGGGCGCCCGGTATTGGTCGTTGCCGGGTTCAATGGCAATCGGCGCACCGCGCTGGTGTTGTTGGCCGCGGGTGCCGATGTCAACGTGGTCGATGGCAGTGGGACGTCGGCGTTGATGGCGGCCAGTGCCTTCGGCCATAAAGACCTTGTCGATCTGTTGTTGGTTGTCGGTGCGGATGTGAATCTCAAGGATAGCAATGGCAGGTCAGCGCTCGGCCGCGCGACGCTTGCCGGGCACAGCACGGTTGCCGACGCGCTGAAGGCAGCGGGTGCCGTCGAGGATGCCGCCGACCCCAAACCGTAGCCACCCAAAGCCATCGCTTGTGAACTGCTGCGCGGAAATTGCCGCGCAAGATGGTCAAAGTCTCAGGAGAGGATCCCTGACATTGAAGACGTCTAAAACCACCAAAAATTGCCGCGGTCGAGCCGACCCGTTCGGTTTGCTGATCGCCGCCGTGCTGCTGGCTGTTTCGATGACGGCGTTCATCCAGGCGCAAGCGGCTTTGCCTGGCGAGGGCTTTACCGCGGTCGTCTCGTCCGTGCTGGGCAACAAAAGGGCAGGTGGCTAGCCTGCCGAATCGGCGCCGGCTGCCGAGGTCATCGCGATAGCCTGTTCGACAGCCGCGATCATGCTTCCGGGGTCGATCATGCCGGTCGCGGCCAGGTCGAGCGCGGTGCCGTGATCGACCGACGTGCGCACGATCGGTAGCCCGAGCGTGATATTTACGGCGCGTCCAAACCCCTTGTGTTTGAGTACCGGCAGCCCCTGGTCGTGGTACATCGCCAGCACCGCGTCGGCATTTTCGAGCCGCGCCGCGTTGAACAGGGTGTCGGCGGGCAGTGGGCCTTCAAGATTCATGCCCTCCTGGCGCAATCGGTCGAGCACGGGTTCGATGACCTCGCGTTCCTCGTGTCCGAGGTAACCGTTTTCTCCGGCGTGCGGGTTCAGTCCACAGACCAGGATATGCGGGGCGTCGATCGAAAACCTGGTTTGCAGTTCGGCGTGCAGTATCCGGATTACCCGTTCGAGACGCTCGGGCGTGATCGCGTCGGCCACCTCGCGCAGGGCCAGGTGGGTGGTCACCAGTGCGACCCGCAGACCGGGGCAGGTCAGCAGCATCACCGGGTGGCCACTGGTGTGTTCGGCGAGGAATTCGGTGTGGCCTGTAAACGGTATCCCCGCATCGTTGATCACACCCTTGTGGATCGGCGCGGTTACCATCGCGGCAAAGGTGCCGTCTTGGCAGCCACTGATCGCGCGCAGCAGCAGGTTCAGCACGTGGCCGGCATTGGTCGGATCGAGTCGACCGGCGACGACCTCGGCCTGCAACGGCTCGGCGAGCACGTAGAGCTCGCCAGCCGCCGCGGGACTGTCGGGCATCGCCGACGCACACTCGATCACCTTCAGGGGAAGCTTCAGTGCCGCCGCTCGCTGCCGGATCACTTGCGGATCACCGATCGCGACAATCGGCACGGGCCAGGGTTGCTGCGCGATCATCACGCACAGGTCCGGCCCAATGCCGGCGGGCTCGCCGGCGGTAATCGCCAAGCGCTTCGGCACGTTAGCCGTCGAGGTCTTCGAGGCGCATTTCGATGTACGCCTCGTCGCGCAGGCGACGCAGATAGTTTTGCAGGGCCTCTTCGCCCTTTTCGTCACGCACGGCCTTGCGGGCCTGGTCGCGACGGGTTTCATCGGTGGCGTCGTAGTCGCGCCGTCCGAGGACCTGCACGATGTGCCAGCCAAAATCGGTCTTGAAGGGCTGACTGACTTCGTTGATCGCCAACTGGTTCATGTTTTCTTCGAATACCGGTACCAGGTTGCCGGGCGTGGACCAACCGAGATCACCACCTTTCACTGCCGAGGCGGTGTCGTCTGAATTGGCGCGCGCCAAGGTATCGAAATCGTCACCCAACATGATGCGTTCGCGCAGGCGCTCGAGCCGGGCGCGGGCATCTTGGTCGGATGTCACCTCGTTGGTCCGGATCAGGATGTGGCGGGCGTTGGTCTGACGGACGATATTGGTCGCGCCGCTGCGCACGTCGGTCAGCTGGATGATGTGGAAACCGCTGCCGGCGGCAATCGGACCCTGGACCTCGCCTTTTTCCATCGTTGCGACATAGGGTTGGAACAGCGGCGGCAGCGCATTGACTTCGAGCCAGCCCAACTCGCCGCCACGCAGCGCGCTCTGGTCACTCGAGAATTGCTGCGCCAACGGGCCGAATGGCTCGCCCGCACTGAGACGTTCAACGATGTCGCTCGCCCGGACCCTGGCCTGCTCCCGTTGTTCGGGGGACGCCCCGTCGGGTGATTGGATCAGGATGTACCGAAGCTGCACGGCGATGCGACCGTCCGCGCCGCCGCTGCGCTCCAGATAGCTGTCGACTTCCGACTTGGTCACCTGAATCCGGTTGGTGACCTCGCGGTTACGCAGGCGCCGGATCACGATCTCGTCGCGCATGGAGTTACGAAACACCTGGAAATCCATCCCTTCGGATTCGAGTGCGGCCTGCAGCTGCGGGATCGTCAGGTTGTTGTTTTGCGCGATCGCTGCAACCGCGCGACTCAGGGTTTCTTCATCAGCCTCGATGCCGAGCCGCGCGGCCTCGGCGAGTTGGAGCTTTTTCAGAATCACCGAGTCGAACGCGCTCTTGGTGATGGTGCCAACCGGCGGCATTTCCGTCACGCCCTGGTCGCGCAGCCGCGCGGCGAGTTTGGTCGCCTCGGCGCGCACTTCGCTCAGCATCACGACATCCTCGCCGACCACGGCGACGATCCGGTCGAGCAAAGCCGGCTCGGTGGCGTGGGTCGGCAGTGCAGTGGTTAGCGTCAGCGCCAGGACCAGGCCTGTCGTCCGTATGAAATCAGTCACTCTCATTTATTCTTCGTATCCGTAAATCCGGCGTTCTAATGCGCGGTCGATGTCATCGCCGAACCGGCCAAGCCCGTTCAGTTCGAGTTGCAGCAGGAACGCGAGGTTTTGATCATTTCCGCTGCCGTTGGCGAATTTACGGGCCACGGCTCGTATTCGCCAGCAGCACTTTCCATACTCGATGCCGGCCAGGGCTTCGAGGAGCCGCTCGTCCCGCAGCGAATAGTTGTGCCGACCAATCAGGCTCAGTCGTTCGCTAATCGGCCAGATCGCGGCGAGATCGGTCTGCTCGACGACGCCATCACGCAGTCGATAGGCCGCGTTGAATACCCGGTCGCGTGGCTGGTCGCGGTAGCTGATCTGCGCGAGTGCCTGGTCGATCGTGCCGTTGCTTCCGTCGTTCGGGTCCCACTGCAGACCGGCCCGTGAGCGCCAGCCGCCGCCGAGCGCCGCATCGATCTCCGCCACTACGGCAGATGACGAATCATCGATCGTCGTCTCGCCAGGCAGCGTTACCTCGCGGTCGTCGAAGTAGAAGATCTGACCAATACTCGCGCGCAGCAGTTCCTCGCCGCTGGTATCTGCCAATACCCGTGAGGTCAGCGCCAGGGTGACCTGGTTGGCATCGCCAAAGCGATCGGCACCGGCGAAGCGGTTTTCACGAAACAGGTTGTCGAAGCTGAAGTCCAGCACCGCGGTATCGAAGATTGGCTGGTCATCCTGACCGCCGTTCGGCACCAGCAGGTAATACAGCCGGGGTTCCAGCGTGTGCACCGCGGCGGTGTCGAAATATTGCGTTGAGCGATCGAAGACCATGCCACTGTCGACGCTGAACAAACCGCTCACCTCGGACGGGGAATCGTTGGCGCCGGGCGCCTCGTCACTCAGCCGATAGGCGGTGTAGCGCGCGCCGATTTTCGGTTCCAGGTAGCGCCAGCTGTCGCCGAGCGGCAGGCTGAGCGCCGGAAACAGGTCGATTCGGTGGCCGCGCACGGAGTCTTTGCGATAGAAGTTCGCGTACTCGGCGTTCAGGTGGTAAGTCGTGCCGAACAGGCCGTCGGGATCTTCCAGGTCGACGCGCACCTGCGGCAGGCGGCTGTAAGGCCGGTCGGTTAGTGCCAGCGTATCGTCGATGGTCTGGTAGTACTGCGCGCGGCCCAGCAGGTCCCAGTTGGCGGCGTGATAGCGGACCTCGCCGGTGCGCTCGAGGTGCGTCGCGCTGGTTACCGCAAGGCTGTCCCCGAGGTCATCGAGGTAGTCATTGTCCGACACATAGTTGAGCCGCAGCGCGGCCTCGGTCTGTGCGTTGAACCAGGTCTGGGTGGTCAACGAGGCACTGCCGCGCACCGAATCGCCGTCGTCGTATTCCCGATCGTCGGGCAGGACTTCAGCGACCAGTTCGCCCTTCGTGCGCTCGGTCAGGAAGCGGAACTCGCCGCCCAGCATGAAGCCCCGCTTCGACATCACGCGTGGTACCAGGGTCAGGTCGTAATTTGGCGCGAGATTGATGTAATAGGGCGTGCGAAGGTCCAGCCCCGTGCTGTCGCTGGCACCGATCGACGGCACCAGGACCCCGCTGCGGCGGCGGTCGTCGATCGGAAAGGTAAACGTCGGCACATACAGGATCGGCGCGCCCATGAAACGGAGTTTGGCGTGCCTGGCGGTACCGAGCCCCTCGTTGTGGTCGAGTTCCAGACTGTCGGCCTCCAGCAGCCAGTCTTCGCTGTCGGGGCCGCAGGTGGTATAGCTGATGTTCCGGTACTGGCTGACGCCGTCGCTGACCAGTGCCGCGTACTCGGCATCGCCGCGTGCCTGAATCGCCGGAATCCGGTAGCGGACCTCGGTGATCGCACCGGTGCGCGTCGCCATCTGATAGTCGGCCTCGCTACCGGCGACCCGAAGATCGGGGTCGACTATCAACACACCGCCGCTGGCCGCGACCTGGCCGGTGACACGGTCCAGCGTGAGTTGGTCGGCACGCATTTCCAGGGTGCCCTGCAGCAGTTGGACATTGCCGCTGAACGTCGCGGTCTCGGGGTCCAGCGCCGCGGTGGCCGCGTCTGCGGTGATCGAGATGGGTCGGTCGATCGCGTCATCCGGTCTGGGCGTCGGGCTTATCGCCGTTGAGCTGTCAACAACCCGGCAGCTGTGCCAGTCGATGCCGGCATCCAGTGCGCCGGCGAATGCGATGGGCGCCGACGGATCTGGCCCGACGTCGCGTGATTGCTGGTCTTCGGCACCGGGCGAGGCGACTGCTGGCGCTTCGCCGGTTGTGCCCGTCGAAAATTCCTTCGGTTGGGGCTCTGGTTCAGGCTCTAGTTCGGGTTTTGGCTCAGGTGGCCGAGGTTTTTCGGCCGGCGCCGCTGTCGCGGGTTTCGACGAGGGCGGCGTGGCGACCAGGTCGGGCATCTCGCCGCTGCTGCTGAATGCGCTCATTGCGGCTGCTTCTGCTGCAGGCGTCGCCGCGCCGCGCGGCGCGGGCGAGCCCGGGGCGGCAGGCGTGCTGCTTGGCCGGTCCGGTTGCACGACGGCCTTCGTCGGTGGCGCTGCAGCAGGCGGGTCTGCGGATGGGGCGGGTGGTCTGGTGTGTCGGCCGGCTTTTCGGTGACCTCGCTGGCGGCCCTGAGCGCCGCCTGAAGGGCTGCCGCCTCCGCCGCTATTGATGCGGGTGGTGTATCCAACGCGGTGGCAGGCTGGGGCGGCGACGCTGGCCGTTGTGTCGTTCGCCGAACGTCGTCGTCGACCGTTGCCGGTGCACGCAGGGGTTCCCCTGATGCGGCGGCTGGCTGCTCGACACTAGGCGCCGGAGCAGGCGTTGCCGGCAGTTCACGGGGCGGCGCGACATCCGCTGGCGTGTCTGGTGTCTCGGGCGCGGCCGGTGCCGGGTCTCCGGGCGGGACGCCTTCGCCGCTGCACGACCAGGAACGGCCATCGGCGGCCACCCGGCAATCCCAGGTCGGTGCGGTCGCGGCGAAAATCGACCCCGACAGCGCGAGCAGTGCCCCCAAGGTCAACCGCCCACGCGCGCGACGCAGGGCACAAGCCAGCGGGCTGAGTCGCAGGGAGGGGGCGTTGCTGGTCACGGGGTGGGCCTTGCTTGCAATCTCAGTTGCCTGTCTGCCTGGTGCGGCAGCTGTCACTGCCTGCGGGGCCCATTCGCCGCCGCTTCGAGGGCCGGTAAAATCTCATAGAATAGGGTTTTCTTCAATCAGTTAGCGCCGACCGGACGATCGCTTCCCGGCCCGGTGGAGGGCCCCATGCCAGACCGTTTTTCCCAGCTCGCGCATTGGCTCAAAGAGACCTGTGGGCTTAGGGATCTTGCGCTGACACCGGCCTCGGAAGACGCCAGTTTCCGGCGCTATTTCCGTGTCGAACGGGCGGGGCAGGCGCCGTTGATCGCGATGGACGCGCCGCCAGACAAAGAGGACAGCCGGCCGTTCGTCGAGGTCGCCGGGCGTCTCTCCGATGCCGGTCTGCACGTGCCGAAAATTCACGCGCAAGACCTCGGGCAGGGCTTCCTGCTGCTCGAGGATCTCGGTTCGACCTCGTACCTGCAGGCGCTCAACGCCGAGTCGGTCGACCGGCTCTACGGCGATGCGATGCAGGCCCTGCTGACCCTGCAGCAAAAAGCACCGACGGCGGGGCTGCCGCCCTACGATCGCGCGCTGTTGATGCGCGAGATGCAGCTGTTTCCGGACTGGCTGCTGGAGCGGCATCTGGGACTGACCTTGACCGAGGGCGAACGGCAGATGCTGGACGAGACGTTCGAGCTGCTGGTCGAGAGTGCGCTCGAGCAACCGGTTGTCTGTGTGCATCGGGATTTTCATTCGCGCAACCTGATGGTCGTCGACGACAACAACCCCGGCATCATCGACTTCCAGGATGCCGTGGCCGGACCAATTACTTATGACCTCGTGTCGTTGCTGCGCGATTGCTACATCAGCTGGCCGACCGACAGGGTCGGTGCTTGGGTCGAGGGTTTTCGCGAACAGTCAGGCCGGTGACTATGATCCCGAGGTGTTTCGGCGCTGGTTCGATCGGATGGGCGTGCAACGGCACCTGAAGGCGGCGGGGATCTTTGCCCGGCTGAATCACCGTGACGGCAAGTCCGGCTACCTGGCGGATATTCCGCGCACGCTGGGTTATATTGTCGAGGTAGCCGAAACTGACGCGGCGATCGCGCCGCTTGCGGCGCTTATCGAGCGTCGCGTGCGGCTGGTTAATTGACGCTGTATGGCGTCGTGAAACGCACGGCGTTCCTACCCGACTGTCAGAAATTTTGACAGTTGCCGTTATGGCGGCGTGGCTGCCCCCTGCTTATGTACTAAGTTTCAATGACTTGGGTGGTCGGCACGAAATGTGCTTCAATGTCGGGTATCTATTGAGGAATTGCGACCGATGGCATCTGACAACCAACCCATCTCCGATAAACGCCGCCGCCTGTTCAAGGCGCTGTCGGCCGCGCCGATCGTTGCGACGCTGCGGCCAGGCGAGGCGCTGGCGAACTCCAGCGCGTTCCAGTGCGCAGCCAAAATGGGAGAAGCCCAGTTCTTTCGACATTCGTCGGCAACGACAAAGAACAAGCGGCCAATCGGACGGGAGGGCGTTGGCATGGACTGCAGCCGTTTTTTGGGCTACGTCATCTACCGAAAACGCGCAGATTATTGGAAGTTCAAAAAAGTGACAAGTCCTTGCACCAATCGGCGACAGGTTCGTTGATTAACGTCTCGACAGCAGAGCAGAGCCTGAGCTTTGGCTAGCATGAACCAGTGCCCCAGCTGGTAGACGGATCGTATTTTCCAGCCGCATTGACGGACGTCGCCGCTACTCACGCCCACCGCGTCGCTTTCGCTCAGTCGATCAACCGTGCTCGCTAGAAGCTTGACGTACGGCACGGTGGCTTCCAATACGTCCACTGCGTCACACAAGGTAGAAGCCTTGAAGGTCTTAGTCTGCCACGTTGGCAGCTCGCGGTTGACGCATCCCCAGACGACCACCCCTCGGGTGCGATTCCAGTGGGTACATACCCGAAGTGCAGACCGGGCTACAGGCACCTAAACGACTTGCTGAAACCATGCCTGACACACTCTGGGATGCTCGGTGCGGACCCTGCAACAAGGTGAGCTGTAACCCGGTGACGAGTTAGAACCCATGACGCCATGGCGACGGCCCGGATTGCCACGTCTTCGTTTGGCGGGACCTCGGCTCGTTCAGGGCCAGTATTCGATCCAGTCACCGGGGAAACCCATTTTCTCAACGAGCTGCCGGCCATGTTACTGGCTGCGTTAGACCGACCCCCATGCCGATATCGGTGCCTTGTCGTCGAACAGCGTCTGGCGGTCTGACGCTGGCTTCCCTGAAGCGCAGATGTTTTGAAACTTAGCCCTGCAGGTATCTCGGATCGCTCGTTCGGAGTTGATCGAATCCTCAGCCGCTGAACTGTGAGGACCAGCCTGCAGACTCGGTGTGTCACGATGCCTGCCCAAGCGCAAATCAGGTCCTCGATGTGGGCCCGTTTCGGGTCGGCGTACGGTCACCGAAGAGTCGTTCCCTGAAGCGCTTACGTTTACCTGCAGCGAACCCTGTCGCGAAAGAAGCAGTCTACTGTTCGATTTCGTCGGATCGTTAGTCCCGATCGGGCCCTACGCCGCTGGCTGAGACCGCAGGTCGATTTTCGAGATCGACGGAACGCCCTTTCTGCCGCATCCCCTCGAAAACGCCTTCCCGATGTTCGAATGGGGCCTCAACTGGTGCATCGCGACCAGTGCCCATCGCTACATGATGCTGCATGCCGGCACGGTGGCGTTCGACGACCGTGCGCTGATCATGCCCGGCACGCCGGGCTCCGGTAAGAGTACGCTGAGTGCGGCGCTGCATCTGCGCGGGGCGCGGCTGCTGTCGGATGAGTTCGGCCTGGTGCGACCGGAGAAGGGCGACCTGCTGCCGATGCCGCGGCCGATTCCGCTGAAGAACACCTCGATCGAGGCGATCCTCGCATTCGAGCCGACTGCGACGCTCGGTCCGACCTACCCCAAGACCCGCAAGGGCCGGGTGCGCCATGTGCGCGCCAGCGATGACAGCCAGCAGCGCCAGCACGAGCCGGCGACCCCGCGTTGGCTGGTTTTTCCGAAATATGTTGCCGGCGCCGCGGAAGAACTGCGGCCACTCGACAAGGTCGAGGCGTTCCGCCAGCTGGCCTTCAACTGCTTCAACTACCGTTTGCTCGGCGAGACCTCGTTCCGTGCGGTCGGCGAGATGATTCAAAAGGTCGATTGCTATACCTTTACGTTCAGCGACCTCGATCGGGCGACTGCAATGCTCGCCGCTTTGGCGGATGACTGATTGCGGCTGAATCTTTCGAGGGGTTTTCACCACCTCGAGCCTGAACGCGTTGCCGCAGACCACCGCATGAACCTGTCCTGATGACCCCGGCCCAATGAACCTGCTCGGTGACGTGTTGCGCGACCCCGGCGTTATCCGTGGCTGGTCGGCAAAGGAATGGAATGCCTGGCTGCCGCTGACCCGCAGCGCACGGCTGCTCGGGCGCTGCCTGTTCCTGTTCGAGCACAACGGTCTGCTCGATGCGGTGCCGCAACGACTGGTCGACCAGATGCGCGGTGCGCTGGCGCAGACGCGCTACGTGCAGGTGCAGGCCCGGCGCGAGTTGCGCCACGTCAAGCGGGTGCTCGATGGTGAAAACATTCCCCTGATCGTGTTGAAGGGCGGTGCCTACCTGGTCGCCGAGCTGCCGCCGCAGGACTGGCGCAACCTGTCGGATATCGATCTGCTGGTCCCCGAGGCCGACATCGAGCGGGCCGAGCAGGCGTTGAAAAAGAACGGCTGGGTGCCGAGCGGCGAGTTCGATGACTATGACCAGCGCTACTATCGCGACTGGATGCACGAAGTACCGCCGCTGATCCATGTCGAGCGCGAGACCGAGGTCGACCTGCACCATAATCTCGCCCCGCCGGTCAGCCGCATTCGCATCCAAGCGGGATTGCTCTGGGAACGCGCGGTCGATACACCGGCGCACTATGGCTTCAAGACCCGTGTGCTCGGGCCGGAGGACATGCTGCTGCACAACGCGGTGCACCTGTTCATGAACGACGAACTGCGCGGCGGCCTGCGCGACGTGGTCGATTTTCGTGACCTGTTCGCGCATTTCTCGGCCCAACACGACGACTTCGAATCGCGCCTGCTGGCGCGGGCCGATGAACTCGGCTGCGGCCGCGCGCTGTACTATTCGGTGCGCACCGCCGATCGGCTGGCCGGGTTGGATTGCACCGACGTGCTGCGGGTGGGTAGTCGGCGTTGGGCGCCGCCGGCACCGATCGCCTGGGGTATGGATTGGCTGATCGAACAGGCGCTCGCGCCGCCGCGGCTGGGCCGCTGGCAGACCGGCCTGGCGACGCAACTGCTGTTCATTCGCTCGCATTGGGTGCGCATGCCGCCGCTGATGCTGGCGCGCCACCTGGCCCACAAGGCGTGGCGCTCGGCAAAGGCCAAGCCGGCCGATCCGGATCTGCCCGGATGACGGCGATGTTCGAGCATGTGCGGCTGATCAGTTTCGACCTCGACGACACGCTGTGGCCCTGCCATTCGGTGATCCGCGCGGCCGAGAACGCCTGTTGGGAGTGGCTGCAGGAACATGCGCCGAGGCTTACCGCGACATACTCCGCCGATGATCTGCGCGCGCATCGATTCGCGGTGAGCCGCAACCATCCCGAGATCGCCCACGACCTGACCGAAGTCAGGCTGCGATCGTTGCAGCTGTTGTTCGAGGAGACCGGGTATCCGCCGCAACTGGCGAGCCAGGCGAGTTCGATATTCCGGGCCGCCCGTAACCGGGTCACGCCGTTCGACGAGGTCCGCGACAGCCTGGTGTCGCTGCGCGCGCGCTATACCCTGGTGTCGGTCACCAACGGCAACTCGCAGATCGAACATACGCCGCTGCACGACAGTTTCGACCACTCTTTGACGGCCGCTGAGGTCGGCGCGGCGAAGCCGGATCCGGCAATCTTCGAGGTCGCCAGTGCGCGCACCGGGGAGCCGCTGTCGGCGTTTCTGCATGTCGGTGACGATCCCATCCGGGATGTCAAAGCGGCCCGGGACATCGGTTTGACGACGGTCTGGGTGAATCGCTACGGCAACGCTTGGCCGACCGATCTGGAACCGGCCGACCTCGAGGTCAGCGACATCGCCACGCTGGCCCGTCGTTTGATTGCCTGACGGCCTGATCGGTTAGCATTGGCCGAAAACAGGCCGGAAGCGCAACGCATGTTAGGAGATCGAAATCCGATGAGGCATCAATTGGCCATCTACGGTCCGGCGGCCGTCCTCGTCATCGCGGCGTTCGTCGTCGCCTTCCAGTTCATCAAGCCGGCACCGCCCGACAGCGTGGTGATGGCGACGGGCTCGGAGGAAGGTGCCTACCATGCATTTGCAAAGCGTTACGCCGCCTATCTTGCCCGCGAGGGTATCGAACTCCAACTGCGCACGACCGCAGGCTCGGTTGAGAACCTGGCGCTGTTGCGTAGCGGTGAGGTCGAGCTCGGCTTCATTCAGGGGGGCGTCGACGATCAGCAAACCGAGCCCGAGCTGACCTCGCTAGGCAGTGTTTACTACGAGCCGTTGTGGATGTTTCACCGTGCCGACGTGGGGGTCCGCACGCTGCGCGATCTGCGCGGCCAGGTTATTGCCGTCGGGCCAGCGGGTTCGGGCACCCGCGCGCTGGCCGGTCGTCTGTTACGCGACAACGGTGTTGTTGCCGAGGACCGTTGGTCGCCGCTCAGTGGTCAGGCCGCTATCGATGCGTTGCGCCAGGGTGACGTAGCTGCGGTGTTCCTGGTCATCTCGGCGCAGAGTGAGCTGATCGGTCAGTTGTTGCGTGATGAACGCGTGGAGTTGTTCGATTTCGCCCGGGCGGATGCGTACACGCGTCGTTATCGCTTCTTGAACAGCGTGGTGTTGCCCGAGGGGGTGGTCGATTTGGGTGAGAATATCCCTAATCGTCCGGTCCGTTTGCTGGCGCCTACGGCGAATCTGGTCAGCCATCCCGATCTGCACCCGGCGGTGATCGATTTGTTACTGCAGGCCGCTGATGAGGTGCACAGCAATGGCGGGTGGTTCGAGGAGCACGACGAGTTTCCGATGCCGGGCCTATTGGCGTTTCCGTTGAACAAGGAGGCAGAACGTTACTACAAGGACGGCCCGCCATTTCTGCAGCGTTTTCTGCCGTTTTGGGCCGCCTCACTGGTCGACCGTCTGAAGGTGATGTTGCTGCCGCTGCTGGTGCTGATGTTCCCGCTGATCAAGGTCATGCCGCCGATCTACACCTGGCGAATGCGCGCGCGGGTGTATCGCTGGTACGACGAACTCGAGCGGGCCGAACAGCGCCTGGCGGCGGGCAAAGTGGAGCGAGACTGGGTGAATGCCGAGCTGGACCGAATCGAGTCCGAGGTGCAGCGCGTCAAGGTGCCACTGTCTTTCACCGATCAGCTCTACCACTTGCGACAACATGTCGACCTGGTCCGGCGGCAATGCGCCGGCCCAGGTTGAAGGTCAGTTCATCTTCGATCAATGACCACCGAAGAACAGGTGGATGCCGTACCAGCTGTCGTGGTCATAGCGCTTTGGCCTTTCGTAGTAATGCCGTTTTGCCGGCCCGTGGCGCCAGTCACGGTGGGGCCGTTTGTAGTATTTGCGGTTGTGCCCGTGGCCATGTCGCCGGTAGGAATCATAGTGCCCGTGGTCATATTTGCCGTAGCCGCGACCGCCATCGTGGGCCAGCGCGTTACTGGCGAAGCCGCTGCCGACGATTAGTGCGCCGGTCAATAGGAGTGGAATGAGTTTCATGGGGTTGCCTCCGCTAGTCGTGTCGTTGGGATCGCCTCGATCCTGCTAACACTTTGGCTGGCGGTGGCTGAACGGAGACTGAACGGCCTAGCCTGCAGCTTCAATTGCAGGTTAGTCGGATCAAATCTCGCGCAATCCGTCTGACGGTTCGATCCGTGCCGATCGCCAGCCGGCCAGCGCCGCGGCGAACACTGCGGCGGTGACGGTCAGTGCCAGCGCCATCGTGAAGTGCTCGGGCAACAGCACGCAGACCTGTTGGCCGTTGCCCATTTGCTCGGCGAGCATGTCGTTGATGACGTAGGCCGCGCCGTAATAGATGCCGACGGCCAGCAACCAGCCGAGGATGCCGGTGTAAAACGCCTGCGTGACAGGGAACCAGACAATATCGCCGGTGCGAAAGCCCACCAGGCGCAGCACCGAGAGATCTTTGCGCTTGCGATCGACGTTCGCCCATAGGCTGGCGCCGAGCGACAGAGAAAAGCCGATCAGCCCGATCACCGCGATCGCCCAGTAGATCGCCGACAGGTTGCGGTCCATCCGCATGACCAGGTCGATGTCGGCGACCTTGGTCCGAACATCGATGCCCTGACCATTGAGGTCGTTGGTGAGGTCGGCCACGTCATAGATCGACCGCGCATACAAGCGGAAGCCGGGGTAGGTGCGTGGCTCATCGGTGGTGGCCCCGGTCCAACCCAGCGACGGCACCGCGCGGCCGTCACGATAGTCCTCGAACGCCTCGACCAGCCGCACATCGGCAAACGCCCCGTCGCGGACGAATGCCACCGCCGGGGCAATGCCAACCACGTCCAACGGCAGGTGGACACGCTGTTTGCGCCCGCCAAAGCGACGGGTGACACTCCCCTCGACGGTATCCCCGGCGGCGACGTTGAGTTTATCGGCGGCCTGTCGGGACAGCACGATGCCCTGGGTGCCGTTAGGGCGTGGGCCATTGTCGGTCAATAAAGGATCCTCGGCACCGGACGGGATCAGTTCGGCACGGACGATACGGCTCGATTGGCTGCTGTTGAGTTCGACGGTCGCCGCGATGCTGCGGGTACGCGGCACCAGGAATGCCACGTCGCTGCGGCGCTGCATGTTGTCGAACCAGTCGCGGTCGAAACGGCCGCTGCTTACCGGTCGAATCTCGCGGTTCTCGGGATTCTCGATCAGTTGATCGAGCATCCCGCCAACAATGCCGAACTTCAGTCCGAACAGCACCAGCATCGGGCCGAGTACCGCCGCCAGCGCAAGCACGAAGCAGGCGGACATCTGCCACTCATGGCCATAGTCGCGCGACGCCAGTCGCAGGGTTTTCATGACGCGCATGGACAGGTTCTTGGGCTAGCCGTTGACGACGGTTTCGGTGGTGCGTCCGTCTTTCGAACGCTGCGTATGGTGGGCCAGGCGGCGCAGCCCGAGACGTTTGATATGCCGCCAGGCATGGCTGGCCACGACCACGGTGATGTTGCGCTCCTCGGCCAGGCCGATGAACAGCGACATGATCTTCTCCGCCGCGAAGGGGTCGACGGAGGCGGTCGGCTCATCGGCGATCACGATCGAGGGTTCGTGCGACAGCGCGCGGCCGATGGCCACCCGTTGCCGCTCGCCCACCGACAGGGTCTCGGGTAGCTTGTCGAGGTGGCGGGCGATGCCGAGTTCGCGGGCCAGGGTGTCGACCGTATCGTCGGCCCGCAGGCCGAGCACGGTGCGCGACAGGGCCATGTTCTCGCGCACCGAGAGATACGGCAGCAGCCCGCCGGTTTGCATGACATAGCCGATGTGTTGTTTACGCAGGTCGCCCAGCTTGTTGCGATGCCGCTTTTTCCACAGCTGTGCCACGTCGATCGCGTCGTTGTCGAGCTCGGGGCGGAAGCGATAGGCCGCCACTTCGGTGGGTTGCGAGATAAACGCCAGCATATCGAGCAGGGTCGACTTGCCGCAGCCGGATTCGCCGATCAGCGCGATCTTTTCACCCTGGGTGATCTGCAGCGAAGGGACGCGGAGCCGAAAGGTCACCCCCTCCGAGGCGCGGTCACGGACCACGTCGCGCATGTGATACACGATCGGCTTGGCTTTGTTGCGGGATTGGAAGACGTTTTGCACGGTGGTTCGGGTATCCAGGGGTTGGTTGGCTGATCTGTACAGTCGTCGCCAGTCGACTGCGCAGGGCCGGGTTTCATCGTTCAGCTCAAAGCGCGCAGCGGCGCCCACTCGGCCTACGTTGTTTTGGGCTAGCAGACCACGGAGCTGACCGCGGGGCAGCCCCACAGCAACCGGCAACACGAGTCGATAAGGACCGCCAGCGATCAGAGGTGGTCAGGGCAGCATCTCCAACGCGACCGGAAACACCGAATCACCATCGACGGCACCGCCATCGAGGCTCACCCACAGGTCGGTGTGGTCATGCAGGGCGCGGTAGTAGCTGATCTTGTTCTCGAGGCGATGCAGGAATGCGATCTGCTGGCGCGCCGGCCACGCCTCCCAGTCCTCGAGCGACAGGTTCATCACTTCGCCGGTGTAGGGCAGGTCTTCGATGTACTCGCGCATAAAGCCGAGGTCCGCAAGGCTGTTGCCGGCCCCCGCGGTGGTCGCCGTGGTGGTGCCGAGCTGCTCCGGATCGCGCGAAATGGTCGCGGCCAGGCTCTTCAGTTCGTTGAGGAAGTTTTGCGGTGACAACAGGCCTTCTTCGGCAGTCTGCAACACGTCTCTGAGGATGTCGTGCAGATCCGAGAGCTGGTCGCGGGTCAGCAGTACCTGCACGTCCAGGGTCGCCTGTTCCGGGTCACGGATGTCGCGGTCCAGCAACCAGGCATTGAAAACGTTGGGGATTTGTCCGCGCTCTCCGCGTTGTAGGTAACGCATGCGCAGCGCGTAGCCGAGCTTGGCGACCTTGTCCTGCAGCTCGGCGAGTTGTTGATTGTCACTCGGTTCCGCGACCACCGGTTCGGCGGGTAGCGGTTCCGCGCCGGCGGCCATTTGCACCTGCATGGTGATCTGGCCGGCGAGGGTGTCGAGCACCTGACCAAACTCGCCCACATCGCCGGTCGGGACGGCATAGTACAGGCTGCCGATGCCCGGGAATTTGGCCAGTTCCCGGTATTGTGACGCGGCGGCTGCGTGGTCCGCATTGGGCGATTCCGTCAACAGGTGCAGGACGAAGATGGCCACTCCCTTCTCACGGGCGAGCCGGCGCAGGCCCTCGGCATCCATCCCGGTGCTGGAAAGCGGGTCGCTGCCAAGCCGCGGCCCAGCGTCAGTGACCAACACCAGGTAGCGCGCGGATTGTGTTGACCAGTCCATGTCATCGAGCGCCTGTTTGACGCCGGCGTAGGCGTCTTCGACGAAATCCTGACTGGAGACGTTCGCGGCGGACAAGCCGTTGATCTGGTCGAGGAAGGTGCCCGGGTTACGCCCCTGTTCCAGATCGACATAGGTGCGTGCCAGGTAGTCCAACTCGGGCACGGCTTGCGGTGAATCGCGGAATGCCACCAGACCAAAGTTGACGTTGCCGAGCAGGCCGGCGTCGCCGAGGGCCTCGTAGATTTTCATCACCGCTTCACGCGTCCGGTCAATGTAGGGATCCATCGACAGCGTGGCATCGATCGCGAATACCAGGCCGGCGCGATAGCCATTGTCGGTCGCTGCGATCGCTGTGGTCGCGGCCGGGGCCGCCGGCGTGGTCTCGGCGTCGTCGATTGTCGGAGACTGCAACGGCACGCTTGAGACCTGTAGCAGGCGTGCCTGCTCACTGCCCAGATAGAGATCCTCATGCTGCAGGATCGGGACGAGGTAGAAGTTCTCCTGGATGTCGAGTCGGCCGGGCGGTTGAATCGCGACGACCGGCGAGTTTTCGAGGCTTTCACCGGCCTCGGCGGCGGCATACCAGGCGCCATAGCGCTCGATGTCGCGATCGCCGGCCAGCTCGCGAACGGCGTTCGCGTTATCGAACAGCAGCGCCCGGTCGCGGCCGATGGCCTCGCGGAAGGCGACGGTCAGGCCCTGGGTCCAGGCGATCGACGCCGTGGCGGGCAGCCAGCCGCTGACCCCGCCGTGCCGATCGGTGCCGACCTGCAGCCATTCGCTGCTGCCGATATCCCGACGATCGTAGACGTAGTAAGCGGTGAAGGGCGTCACCGGTGATCCGTCGCTGTTCGGTTGTTCAGACAACTTGGCACCGGGCACCGCAAGCACCCGTTGATACAGCGACTGTTTGCCGGGAATCAACAATGGCTCGGTATTGGCTATTGCGGGGACGGTAAGGGCTGAGCAGAACGCGATAGCGATGGTGAGCAGAAGGCGGGTCAGGGATGTCATGTTTATTGCCACATCAGCGAAATACGTTGTGCTTCAGGATCACCATCGGCGGCGAGAAGCTCGACCTTTTCACGCAGCGCAGCCAGCGCGTCGCGGCCAGCCTGGCTGCCGTTTTCAGCCGCGACCCGGTACCACTTGTGGGCCTGGATTGCGTCGGGCGATTCGAATACACCGGTACCCTCGGCATGCGTTGCCGGGTCGGCCTGTCTGCCTAATGCCAGTGCGGCATCCGCGTGACCCTCACGGGCGGCGAAAAAGTACAGCAGGTAGGCATCGGGGAAACTCGCCGGCGGCCTGGGCTTTCGCCGCGGCCTCGGTGATCTTGTCCAGATCGATTTCGCCCGAGGCGCGCATCTCCGCAATCAGCGCGCGAGCCATCGCACCCGGGCGGTCATCGATGACCGGCGCCGCCTCGGGTTCGGTTAAGGCCGGGGCTGTAGCGGCCTGGTCCAGCAGGCTCGGTGGTTGGTCCTCGGCGGTAGCCGGCGGCATGTCGTCCTCCTGGGTCGGCACCAGCCACACGGCGATGAGCGTCAGGACCGCAACGATCAGGATCAGCGGCCAGGGGCCTTTGCTTTTCTGCGGGGCGGTCTCGGCGAGTTCAGTCTCGACTTCGCGGGCATCCATCGGCACGACAGTCTCTTTTCTTTGGCGGGTGATCAGGTGATTATCCAGGACTGAGACAGGACTTAAAAGGATTCCGCGTGAAACGGTTCGCGTTTCTGCTGTTACTGGTGCCGGTGGTGGGTTGTGCCGAGCAGTCACCACGCTATCTGGACACTATCCCGGTTTTTTGGCGCACGCTCTATCCCGACGGGGGAGAGGGGCTGTATTGCGGGGCGACATTTGGTTCACATGACCGTCGCTACAACGTGGAGCACGTCTACCCGATGGCCTGGGTGACGCGCGCGCTACGCTGTGGCGACCGCCAGGCCTGCCGCCGCAACAGCGCCCGGTTCAACACCATCGAGTCGGACATGCACAACATGTATCCGGCGCGAAAGGACTTCAACAAAGCCCGTGGCAGTTACCCTTTCCGCGAGATTCGCGGTGAGCGGCACGTCGAAAAGGGCTGTGACCTCGAGATCGACCACCGCGCCCGGGTGGTTGAGCCGCGCCCGGCGGTGCGTGGCGACATCGCCCGCGCGATGCTGTACATGGCCGATCGATACGATCTATCGATCTATCAGCGGCAACGCCGGATGTTGGAGCAATGGCACCGCGAGGACCCACCCGATGCGGAGGAAAGACGGCGCAACCGCCTGATTGCCGAGCGGCAGGGCACGGCGAACCACTGGATCGAGGAACGCCGGTGAATGAACAGAAAACCGGGCCCGGAAGCCCGGTTTACCCGGCGCGACGGGAGGTTAGTCGGTCTCGATCTTGCCCATCAGGGCGAAACTCTTCACAAACGGCGTTGCCATTCTCGGGTCTTTGATCATGCCCTTGAAATCGCCGGAGAGGAATTTGAGCTTGCCCATCGCGAAGGCGGTGCCAAGACCGGCCATGCCGATCCCGTCCGAGGCCCATTTCAACCAGTTGTCGCGGTCAGCGCGCATGTCCCAGTCCGGCGTAGAACCGTCATAGTCGCCGGCACGAACGCATTCGCCGTTTTCGACGACGAAAACGCCGCGGGGCTGCTCCTCGTTTTTGAACCCGCAGGTGATCACCGAATTGAAACCGATCTCGGCGAGTCGGTCTTTGACTTCCGGATCGGCGTTCCAGGCGTCTTTCAGGTTATTCATCCAATCTGCGGAAAACAGTTCTGCCATGTCTCGTTACCTCCTGTCAGGCATTCATCGTTGCGGCCCGCCCGATGGCGGCCGCGCGGCGCAATCTAATCACAACGCGAGGCGCGCTGGCCTTCAAAGCTGCTTATGCGCCGCAGCTTGGGTTTTTATTTGCTTTTTCCCGGTGAGTTGGGTGGTCGGCAGCAGGGCGTCGCGCTCGCTATAATGGCGGGCTTTCCGTCGTACCAGTGCATCCAGATGACCACCAAGCAAACCAGTCTGCTCCATGACCTACTGCGCCAGCGCATCCTTATCCTGGATGGCGCGATGGGCACGATGATCCAGCGCCACAGGCTGAGCGAAGCGGACTATCGTGGCGAGCGATTCGCCGACTGGGCGTCTGATCTCAAGGGCAACAATGACCTGCTGTCGATCACCCAACCCGAAATAATCCGTGGTATCCACGAAGCCTATCTCGCTGCCGGTGCGGACATCATCGAGACCAACACCTTCAATTCGACGCGGGTGTCGATGTCCGATTATCGGATGGAAGCGCTTGCCGCTGAGATCAACCTCGCCGCGGCCCGGCTCGCCCGCGAGGCGGCCGACAAGTTCAGTTCGGCCGAAAAGCCGCGTTTCGTTGCCGGTGTGCTCGGTCCGACCAGTCGCACGCTGTCGATCTCACCGGATGTCAACGACCCCGGCTACCGCAACATCACCTTCGACGAACTCGTCGCGCAGTATTACGAGGCGACGGATGCGTTGCTGGAAGGCGATGTCGATATCCTCCTGGTCGAGACGATCTTCGATACGCTGAATGCCAAGGCGGCGATCTTCGCGCTGGAGAAATATTTCGAAGACCACGACATGACCGGCCAGCGGCGGCCGCCGGTCATGATCTCCGGGACGATCACCGATGCCTCCGGCCGCACGTTGTCGGGACAGACCACCGAGGCCTTCTACAACAGCCTGCGCCATGCGCAGCCGATTTCGATCGGCTTGAACTGTGCGTTAGGGCCCGATCTGCTGCGCCAGTATGTGGCTGAGATGTCACGCATCGCCGAGTGCCATATCAACGTGCACCCGAATGCCGGCTTGCCGAACGAATTCGGCGAGTACGACCTGGGCCCGGATGAGATGGCCGAACACGTCGCCGAATGGGCTCACAGCGGTTTTCTCAATATCGTGGGTGGCTGTTGCGGGTCGACGCCCGATCATATTGCCGCCATCGCCGAGGCCGTCGAGGGCATCGCCCCGCGCACGCCACCCGACAAAGCCGTTGCCTGTCGCCTGTCCGGGTTGGAGCCGCTCAACGTCGACGCGCTGCTCAATTTCGTCAATGTCGGTGAGCGGGCCAACGTCACCGGCTCGGCGAAGTTTAAGCGGCTTATCCTGAATGCCGAATACGAGGCGGCATTGGATGTCTGCCGCGAGCAGGTCGAAAACGGCGCGCAGATCATCGACGTGAACATGGACGAGGGCATGCTCGATGGCAAAGAAGCGATGGTGCGCTTCTTGAACCTGGTTGCCGCCGAGCCGGATATCTCCAGAGTCCCGCTGATGATCGATTCATCGAAGTGGGACATCATCGAAGCCGGGCTGCGCTGCTCGCAGGGCAAACCGATCGTCAACTCGATTTCGATGAAGGAAGGCGAAGACACGTTCCGTGAGCAGGCGCGGCTGTGTCGGCGATACGGGGCTGCCGTGATCGTCATGGCGTTCGATGAGCAGGGACAGGCGGATAGCGAGGCACGCAAGGTGCAAATCTGTACGCGGGCCTACCGCATCCTGGTCGACGAGATCGGCTTTCCGCCCGAGGACATTATCTTCGACCCCAACATCTTCGCGATCGCGACCGGGATAGAGGAACACGACAACTATGGCGTTGACTTCATCGAAGCCACGCGCAAGATCAAACAGACCTTGCCGCATGCCATGGTGTCCGGCGGTGTCTCCAATGTGTCGTTCTCTTTCCGTGGCAACAACCCGGTGCGAGAGGCGATCCACGCGGTCTTTCTGTACCACGCGGTGCAAGCCGGGATGGATATGGGGATCGTCAATGCCGGCCAGCTGGCCGTCTATGATGACTTGCCCGACGACCTCCGCAACGCCGTTGAAGATGTCGTGCTCAACAAGGACCCCGGCGCGGGCGAGCGGCTGGTGGAGCTTGCGCCAAAGTATGCGGGCGAGGCGCACGCCGAAAAACCCGAAGATAAGGCATGGCGCAGTTGGCCGGTCGAGAGGCGGTTGCAACACGCGCTGGTCAAGGGCATCACCGAATACATCGACAGCGATACCGAGGAGGCGCGACAGGGCTTCGAACGCCCGCTACACGTCATCGAAGGACCGCTGATGGACGGTATGAATGTCGTTGGCGATCTGTTTGGCGCGGGCAAAATGTTCCTGCCGCAGGTGGTCAAATCTGCGCGCGTCATGAAAAAAGCGGTCGCTTACCTCGAGCCCTATCTCGAGGCAGAAAAGGCCGGCTGCGCGGTGGAGACCAACGGCAAGATCCTGATGGCGACCGTCAAAGGCGATGTACACGACATCGGCAAGAATATCGTTGGCGTGGTCTTGCAGTGCAATAACTACGAGGTTATCGACCTCGGCGTCATGGTGTCGGCCGAGACGATTCTGCAGCGCGCGCGCGACGAGGACGTCGATATTATCGGCCTGTCCGGTCTGATTACCCCGTCACTCGACGAGATGGTCCATGTCGCCAAAGAAATGCAACGCCAGGGGTTTTCGATCCCGCTGATGATTGGTGGTGCGACCACCTCCAAGGCGCACACTGCGGTGAAGATCGAACCCCAATATGGCCATGGCGCCATCTATGTGGCTGACGCATCCCGTGCCGTGGGTGTGGCGTCGGCATTGTTGTCGAAAGAACAAAAGCCCGCGCTGCTCGACGAGCTGCGCGATGAATATGAGCAGGTCCGCCAGCAGCGTGCGGCGAAGAACGAGGCGAAAAATAACGTATCGCTGAAGGTCGCGCAGGCCAATCGAACACCCATCGACTGGTCGTCCACCGGAATTGTTGCGCCTGCCGTCCCCGGCATTACGGTTGTCGACGCCATCGACCTGGCTGAGATCGCGCGTTACATCGACTGGACCTTTTTCTTCCATGCCTGGCAATTGAAAGGCCGGTTCCCGAAGATCCTCGACGATCCCGAAAAGGGCGAAGAGGCGCGCAAGCTGTATGCGGATGCGCAGGCCATGCTGAAAAACATCGCCAACGAGCAATGGTTGCAGGCGCGGGCCGTGGTCGGTCTTTTCCCGGCGAACGCGGTTGGTGATGATATTGAGATCTATACTTCAGAGTCGCGCGACCAGGTGCGATTGACGCTGCATAACCTGCGTAAACAAGGCAAGCAGCCGGCCGGGAAATACAACGAGTCGCTGGGTGACTATGTCGCGCCAAAGGACAGCGGTATCGCTGACTATATCGGTGGCTTCGCCGCGACAGCGGGGATCGGTATTGATGCCAAGTTGGCCGAATTCGATGCCGATCATGACGACTACAACAGCATCATGCTCAAAGCCCTGGCCGACCGCCTGGCCGAGGCCTTGACGGAGTGGTTGCATCAAAAAGTACGGACCGAGCTGTGGGGCTATGCTGCCGGCGAGGCGCTGGACAGCGATGCGCTGATTGCCGAAAAGTATCAGGGTATTCGGCCTGCGATGGGCTATCCCGCATCCCCTGACCACACCGAGAAAGATCTGCTTTGGGCGTTACTCGATGCCGAGGCCAACACCGGGATCTGGCTGACGGAGTCGAAGGCCATGGTCCCCACCGCTGCGGTAAGCGGGCTGTATTTTGCGCACCCGGCCGCCCGTTATTTTGCGATCGGTAAGATCAACCGGGATCAGGTCGAAGACTATGCGCGCCGCAAAGGAGTCGAGGCGGCCGTGGTGGAGAAATGGTTGGCGCCCAACCTGGCGTATGAGCCCTGATTACCCGCCTGCAAGTTGCACCAGGCACCGGTATAAGTTGCCGGTTAATCGGCTGTCGCCGCTTTTTTGTGCGGCGCCAGATCGGGCGCATCGTCAGTCGCCCACGGGTTGGAAAGACACAGGACTTTGGCGTCGAGCAACAGCGCATAGACCTCGTGCAGCCTTTCCGGAATCTGGATGATGCCGTCTTTGTGACGATATTTTGCAGCCAGGTAATCCCGCGGCTGGCGGGGGAGGTCGTAGAGGTCGACCAACCGCATCGTCCAGTCGTCGAAGTAACGGCTGCTGATGGGTTCGTAGGTGACAAGCTCCACATCGTGATGTCGAGCGTCCCGAACGATATTCCGGTACAGCGTGTTGATCATTCGCTGGGGCCCCTCGAGCACCTGCAAAAACCGGTTGCCGCTAAGAATCAGCAGGCCGGTGATCTTGTGCTCGGCATTGGCAGCGGCCGCCTTGTCCGAAAGGTCTCGCAGGGTCTCGTTGGACACCACGTCGGCGGTGGCGATGCTTGTGTAAATCAGGCGACTTTGTTTCATTTCAATGTTTGAAGCGACTGGACCAACCCCCGAGTTGATCGAATGCAGCGCAGCTTGTAAAGCGGCTGGAAGGTCTGCCGTAATTTGCGGTGGTTGGCGTACAGGGCCTGTCCAGATTTACTCTCTCAAGGGGTGGACATTGTCAAAACGCGAGCCGTTTGCCAGTGGCGACCGCGGACCGATTCAACTCCCAGCGAATTTGGGCGCTATTCCTGTAAGGGGCGGCAACCTGTGAGGTTCGTCGCGACCGTTCAATCGTATCGCTTGGACAGGGAATCCGTTTGACCGCGAACATCAACCGACGACGCCATCCGCGGCACGCTATCGAGCTGGACGCCTTGTTCAGCCCGCTTGGCGCGCCTGCGCGACAGTGTCGGGTGGAGGATTTCTGCGAGGCCGGTGTTTTGGTCCAATGCAGCGACGGCGATGACGCGCGGCCGGTAACCGGCCAGATGGTGCACATCCACGCGAAGCTGACCGGCAAAAATGGTCTCCGTCCCGTGACGATGGTTGGCCAGGTGGTATGGGCGCGAAATGACTACTTTGGGATGGCCTTTGAGCAACCCTCCTCAGAGCTTCTGCAGCGGTTGCTCAACCACAAACAGGCCCAACAGCAGCCTTTCCAGCACGATGCCCACGCATCGAGCGGTGAGGTTCGAGCAAAGGCGCGCATGCGGCAGGTCGCCAAACGGCTGCTGCCAGCGGTGCTGCGCGACATGTTGTTGGAGCTCAATGAGCGCTTGCTCGATCAGGCGGACCGCGCATCGTCGAACAGTGAGCAGAGCCAGCTATTCGCCGACATGCTTGCCCTCGATGGATTGCGTAACAGCGACCGCCTGATCAACGCGGTCTTGGAAGAAGGCGAACGCGACCTTGATAGCTCTGCTCAGCCCAGCACCGTCGATGAACTCACGCTGGTCGACCCTGACGAGTTTGAACGTTGGCTGGAGTCCTCGCGGGTCGCGACATCATTGGAAAGGCGTTTCAGCAAACAGCTGGGCGCGCTGGGCTCCCGCCTGGCGGCGCTGCATGGTGATGACGCCTCGCCCGCGCTGCACACCCCTTTTGAGCCCCAGCAGTTCACCAATGCGGTCAAATTGATCGCCCAGGAGCTTGCGGTCGGCAAGACCACCCGGGCCGTGCTGTTCGGGGCCGTCAATCAAGTGCTTGGCGATCGCCTCGCCGATTTTTATGCGGAACTCGATGCCGCGCTCGATGCGATAGGCGCCCCGGCTGCGCGGAACCGCCCACTGGGCGGCGGGAACAAGGCCGTGGTTGCACAGTCGAGCGCCGGGAGGTTGCCGGAAGACGGATCGGTGGCCGCCGATGCCGTGTCGGAGCGCGCGCCGGAAACGCCATCGCCAGCAGCTGAACGCTGGGGCGCGCCTGGTTTGTCGGTGCCGGTTGATCCCAGCGTCATTGCCGGGGCGCAGGCGCGTAGCAGTGCGCAACGTGCGGAGATGGCGGGCGACTTGTTGCAGCAGGTCCAAAACCTGCCAGGGATGACGGAGAGCCTGCAGTCTTGGCTGGCGTTGCTGGGGGATCCCCTACAGAAACAGGCGATCGCAGATCCGCAGTTGTTCCACCAACCGGACCATCCACTGCGCGAGATCATCGATGCCTTGGGTCATCTGCAAATGTTCAGGCCAGCGCCAGATGCACCTCTCGCATCGGATGCAACGCGTCAGCGGGTCAACCGGCTGCTCGAGCCGATTGCGCGGGGCCAAAATGATGAACACACGGTCCAGGCGGTTGCCAAAGGGCTAAATGGTCTGACCGAGGAACAAAGCCGGCACTACCAACATAACGTTGAGCGTGTCGTTGAGGCCAGTGACGGGCAAGAACGGATTCGGTCCTCGCGTGCCCGTGTCGTGGCGTTGTTGAACGAGCGTTATGCCGGTCGTGAGGTGCCCGAGGTGGTCCTCGAACTGCTGGAGACGGGCTGGCGGTCGGTGTTGGAACTGGCAGCACTCAGGGAGGGCCGCGATGGCGCAGGCTTCGCCAACTATCTGCACATGGTTGATGTACTGGTGGCGAAACTTGGCGGCGAGGCCTATGACTGCGACCCGGGCGACATCTCGCCGGATGCCTTACTTGAGGGCGTGGCGGCTGAACTTGCCAATACAGCGTTCGATCCGTTTCGCGTTGCCGCGGTCGAAAAACGGCTGCGCAGCGAGCTCTTGCAAACCGGCAATCACCCCGTGCGCTTGGTTCGCTTCGCGCCATTGCCCGAGCCGACGGATCCGGCCGGCTCGCTGGATGTGCCGGCGGGGATTGCAGCCGATGCCTGGCCGCGGATACTGGCGAGTTGCGAAACCATCCATGTCGGTGACCGACTGCGTTTCCTGGCACTCGGCGAGGGCGCCGCGAACGGGCTGCGCGTCGCGTGGATTCGGCAGGACAGGGGGCTATTCACCCTCGTTGACTACCGGGGGCTGAAGGCGAGGGATATCGGCCGCGCCGAACTGGCGCTCGGCCTGTATCGTCGGGAAGTGCAGCTGGAGCAGGTCGATGGCAAGCCGTTGACCGAGCAGGCCCTGGATACGCTGTTGTCGCGCATGGAACAGCGACTTTCGCATCAGGCATCGCATGATTCCCTGACTGGCTTGATCAACCGCAACCAGTTCAAGGCCGCGCTCGAACAGGTGCTGCGACGCCCGAGCAGGGAGCCCGGCGCGTTGCTGTGGATCGATATCGACCAGTTTCGGCTGGTCAATGATATGCATGGTTTCGAGGCCGGCGATCGCCTGCTGGTTGCGGTAGCCCGGTTGCTGGAACAGGCGCGGGGTGCCCAGGTGCTCGCTCACGTCGGTGCGGATAAGTTTGCTGTGTTTTGCCCTGACGCGGCGGTAAGCGACGCCACCGGATATGCAGAACAGCTGCGCAATAAAGTCGTCAGTATGCCCTTCCGGGTGGCGGACCAGACACTGTCGGCCAGCATCTCTATCGGTCTTGTAGAGGTAAGCGCCGCCGATAGCGCGCTCGGTGTCCTATTGCAGGCCGCCGACGATGCCCTGTCTGCGGCCAAAGCCAACGGCGGCAACCGGGTCTATTGCTACAAAGACGACGACCCAGAGATTCAAAAGCACCGTAAGTCCGTCGAATGGGTCGTGCGCGTCGATGACGCACTGGAACGCGGCCAGTTGAACCTGCGCTGTCAGCCGATCGTGCCGGTTCGGGCGGATGCCGGACTGGTCGGTCACTACGAGGTGTTGCTCGGAGTGTCCGATGGTAACCAGGAATCATTGCCTATCGCCGAATTCATTGACGCGGCCGAGCGTTATAACCGCATGCGCTCGGTTGACCGATGGGTGACGCGAACCGTGATGGAATGGATTGCTGCCAACCGTGTTGTGATGCCGCGAGTGCAGGGGTTGGCCGTCAACTTGTCCGGGCAGACGGCGAGCGACCCGGCGTTCATAGATTTCATCCGCGAGCAGTTTCAACGCACCGAAATCGATCCTTCCTGGCTGAGTTTCGAGGTAACCGAGACCGCTGCGGTGGCCGATCTGGCCGCCAGTGCCGGTATCGTGCAGGATCTCAAGCGTCTCGGTTGTCATGTTGCTTTGGATGATTTCGGCAGCGGGTTGGCATCTTATTCCTACCTCAAGGAGTTGCCGGTCGACTGGTTGAAGATCGACGGCGCTTTCGTGCGCAAGATTGCTGCTGATCGCAGTGACTATGCGGTCGTCAAGTCGATCAATGAGATTGGCCAGTTCCTTGGCAAGCAGACCATTGCCGAGTACGTCGCCGATGAAAAGATTCTCAATCTGGTGGCCGAAATCGGCGTCGATTATGCTCAGGGTTATGCGATTTCGCGACCGACACTGTTAGACGACCTGCTCGATCCCTTGCCTCGAACGGCAATCAATGCCTCTGCCCGAGGGGGCTAGCCTGCAAATTGCACCAGTCGATCACAGGCGGATGCGTTTGATCCGTAATGGGTATGCTGGATGTCGAAATCGTCGTAGCTCATTGCTGTTACAGTTTGTAACTCGCCTGTGATCTATCCGGGCCCTCGCTTGTCCAGGCACACTTGTACTTGCTCTTCGCTCAAACCATAGCTAAGGCTATGGTCCTGTTCGGCGCTTCCCTGCGCCTCACCCCTGCGGGGCTTGCGCGCAATACCGCTCCAGGCGGTATTGTCGTTCCAGAGCGGCGTCCAACCGCACCTGGCCGGCGCGATCATCCCGGATACTGGTGCAATTTGCAGGCTAGAAGCTCAAGCGCTGCCACGTCCAGATGAGGCCGACTACGCCGATCAGCAGCGAGCCGGGAATGACGATCACATTGCGGTAAAAGTCTTTGTTGCCAAACCAAAAGCCAACCGTGAGGTAAGCGATTGCCAGGACGGCCAGTTGGCCGAGCTCGACGCCGACGTTGAAGCTGATCAGCGCGGTCAGAAAGGCGTCTTCCGGCATCCCGAAGTCGGACAGCATGCTGGCGAAGCCGAGCCCATGCAGCAATCCAAACCCGAATACCAACAAGAGGCGACTGTTGTGCAGACGCCGGTGCCAGATGTTCTCGATGCCGATATAGGCAATCGACAGCGCGATGAGTGGTTCGACGACGCTGGCCGGCAACTTGATAATGTCCGCCATTGCTAGGCCAAGCGTTATCGAATGAGCAATGGTGAACATCGTCACTTGCCAGAGCAGAGGTTTGACCTGGGTGCTGAGCAGAAATAGCCCGATCACAAACAGGATGTGATCCGCCCCGCGCGGGACGATGTGATCGAAGCCGGCTTGCGTGTATTCCTTGGCGATATCCAGCGGTCCGGGCGGGCTGAACACCTCGGTCAGCGAAAAGGCGTCGCTGGCGCGATCCTCACGGATCCACTGCCATGCCGACCAATGCCACTTTTCCTGTATCTCGTCGATCTGCCGAACGCGAACGGCGTTGTCACCAAACGCGGATGGGTAGTACCAGGTCAGAGCACGGGACCCTTCTGGCACCTCTCCCTCCAACACGATCACGCTGATGCGGGGTACCTTCGTGTAGCCAGGGACCGGAATATCGGTTTTGGTAATCTGCAGGGGGGCCTTGGTGTCGTCCAGCTGGAGCTCTATCGCTTCCAACATGCGTTGTCGGAACGGGTCAAAGGCCGTTTGCAGCTCATCCGCCGCCAAGACGCGCAGGCGGTCATATTCTTCCGCCGTCGGCGCCTCGGTGGTGTTTTGATACTGTCCGTTGATCCCGGTCAGCAGTGCCTCTATGCTTGCGCGGATCTCTACCTCGAGCCGTCCGTCGTTGTACACGCTGATCTCGACGAGGGCAGGCTTGACGACGTCAGCCGCCGCCGGGGCCAGCGACCCCAGCAGGCCAAGGGCAACGAGCAGGCGAACAAGAACCACAACTATTTTAGGCATTGGATTTTGGGGTTTGAGGACAGAGCGACGCTGCCGCGGGTTGCTCGCACCGCGGAATGGTAGAGTCACACGCCGTGCGTTGCTACACTCAACGGCCGCGGACGATGACAATAACAATGCCGCGATGTGAGGAATGGCTCTGCTAGCCATTTCAGATTTCAAGTTTGCCGATCAACACTTCAACCGACAGGGCTCTTAGTATGCCAAAGATCGACCGCCGTGATTTTCTGAAAGTGATGGGCCTGGGGGCTGCCGCGGGTGCCGCACCATTGGTCGCCAACCGGGTCATGGCAGGCACCAAGATGCCGGATGGCTTTTACGACGCGCCGCTGCGGGGCAGTGTTCGCATACTCCACATCACCGACGTCCACGGTCAACTCCGCCCGGTTTATTTTCGCGAGCCGAATGTCAATCTTGGCGTCGGCGACGCGTTCGGCAGGCCGCCGCACATTGTCGGTGAAAAGCTGCTCGAAAAAATGGGTTTGGACCCGGGCTCACCCGAGGCCTACGCCTATACCTATTTGAATTTCGACGAAGCGGCACTGAAATTTGGACAAACCGGGGGATTCGCGCAGCTAAAATCGCTGCTTGACCAGTTGCGTGAACAAGCGGGCGGACGCGCCAACACCCTGACCATCGATGGCGGCGACCTCTGGCAAGGCTCGGGTACGTCGCTGTGGACGCGTGGAGTGGACATGGTCGAGGCATCGAACATTCTCGGCCTCGATGTGATGGTCGGGCACTGGGAGTTTACCTATCGCGAAGACGAGGTGTTGTCGAACGTGGCTTTGTTCAAGGGCGACTTCATCGGCCAAAATGTGCGCGTGAAACCCGATTCGCTGTTCAGCGACGAATATCCGGCGCTGGTTGAAAAATATGACGGGCGTGGCCTGTTTGATGAAGACACCGGGCACGCCTTCCAGCCCTATGTGATCAAAGAAATCAACGGCGCACGGATTGCTGTCGTCGGCCAGGCTTTCCCCCGCACAGCCAACGCAAATCCGCAGGAGTTTTTCCCCGACTGGTCGTTCGGTCTGCGCGAAGACGACATGGCTTCATTGGTCAAGCAGATTCGCGAAGATGAAAAACCGGCCGCCATCGTGTTGCTGTCGCACAACGGCATGGATGTCGATATCAAGATGGCCGAACGGGTGCCGGGGCTCAACGCGGTGTTTGGCGGTCACACCCACGACGGCATCCCTCGCCCCGTGAAGGTCAAAAACGTCGACGGCAATGAGTGCTGGGTCACCAACGCCGGCTCCAACAGCAAATTCGTCGGCGTGATGGATTTCGATATCCAGGACGGGCAGCTCAAGGGTATGGACTACAAAATGCTACCGGTCATCACCGATTGGCTGCCGGCTGACAAAGAGATGGAGGCCTACATCAGCCAGATGCGGCAGACCAAGTACGACGAGTCGATCGTCGAGTCGCGACGGAGCGATCTGTTTTTCAACAAGTCGCGCGTTGGCAAGACGTTTGACGAGATCCTTTCCGAAAAGCTCGCGATAGCCGACCGGACCCTATACCGACGCGGCAACTTTATGGGTACTTGGGACCAGGTCCTGTGTAACGCCCTGCGTCACGAATACGACGCCGATATCGCCTTGTCGGCCGGCGTTCGCTGGGGTACGACGACGCTCGAGGGTGACTGGATCACGATGGAAGATGTGATGACGCAGTGCTCGATGACCTATGCGGAGACCTATGTGGCCGAAATGACCGGTGCAGAGATCCTGAACATGCTGGAAGGCGTGGCGGATAACCTATTCGATCCCGACCCGTATCTACAGTCTGGTGGTGACATGGTGCGCGTCGGTGGCCTCGACTACACGATCGAGCCAAGCAAGCCGCTCGGTCAGCGGATCAGCAACGTAATGCTCGACAACGGCCACGTGGTCGAGGCGGGAACCACTTATTCGGTCGCCGGCTGGGCAACGGTCAATCGGACACCAGAGGGGCGTCTGATGTGGGATGTGGTGCACGACTACATCCTGGCCAAACGCGGCTCCGACAACGTGCTGAAGCTGCCGAAGATCAATCACCCGACGCTGGTTGGCGTGTTGAACGACCCGGGCATTGCCGACTACCCCGGCAAGGCAACCTGATCCACGCAAGCCATCGTCGGCTTTCGCGCCGACGATGGCTTTCTCGATTATTTGGCCGCCCGTCGCTGCGCCGGTTCCTCAAGCAGCGGTTCGAGCCCTTCCCAGACATTCTCGAGCATGCGCGGTTGTGCAGCTGCCGCGGGATGGATGCCATCCGGCTGCATCAGCGCGCGGGTCTCGGCGACGCCCTCGAGGAAAAACGGTACCAGCGCGGTGCCGGTTTCTGCCGCCAATTCCAGATAGACCCGGTGGAACTTCTCGACGAAGGCCCTGCCATAATTTTCTGGAATTTTGACGCCTAACAGCAGTACTTTCGCGCCAAATGCACGGCTTTTCGTGATCATTGCCCTGAGGTTGTCCTTCATCTGCTCGGGCGCGAAGCCGCGCAGCCCGTCGTTGCCGCCCAGCGCGATCACGACGACGGTGGGGGTCTCGCGTTGTAACGCTGCAGGCAGGCGGGTGAGTCCGCCCCTTGTGGTGTCGCCCGTGATGCTGGCATTGACCGCGCGGTAGCGCAGTCCTTCACGCCGGAAGCGCTGATTGAGCAGCGCGACCCAGCCTTGCTGCTGGTCGATACCGTAGGCGGCGCTCAGACTGTCGCCGATCACCAGGATCGATTCGGCAGATAACGCCCGCAATGGCAGACCGGATAGAACTACCAGGAAAAAGATGGATAACAAAACACGCATAACGACGACTCGCTTGGCAAAACAGGTGCAAATGCCAGATGGCAGGGTTCTCGACATCCTCGCGGCGATCGACATGCGGGTCAACGCCGGCGAAGCCGTGGCAATTCTCGGCCCGTCGGGATCGGGGAAATCGACCTTGCTCGGGCTTCTCGCTGGCTTGGACACCCCGAGCTCAGGCCAGGTTTCACTGCTCGGCCATGATCTCGGTGCGATGGACGAAGACCAGCGCGCCGCCTTGAGGGCCGGTCGCATCGGTTTCGTCTTCCAGTCGTTTCAATTGTTGCCGGGCATGACCGCGCTGGAGAACGTCGCGCTACCCCTGCAGATCGGCGGCGTGAAAGCCGCGCGTGGGCAGGCCGAGGTGCTGCTCAAAGAGGTTGGGCTTGGCGAGCGGTTGACGCACCTCCCCCGGCAGCTGTCGGGTGGCGAGCAACAGCGTGTGGCGCTTGCCCGGGCATTTGCCGGTGAGCCCGAGGTTTTATTCGCTGACGAGCCCACCGGAAATCTCGATGCCGCATCGGGCGAGCGGATCATCGATCTGCTGTTCCGGCTCCGGGATCGGGCCGGCAGCACGCTGCTGCTGGTGACGCATGATCTGCAGCTGGCCAAACGGTGTGACCGCGTACTGCGCTTAAATGCCGGTCGGCTGATGCAGGAAGCGGCATGAGCCTGCGCAACCCGGTGATCGGCAGCTGGCGTGCTGCCCTGCATGACCCCGGCTTGCGCTTGCTGGCTGCGGCCGTGCTCGTCGCGGTCGCGGCACTGACGTCGGTCGGTTTTTTCGCCGACCGCGTGGAACGGGCACTGGTGCTGCAGGGCGCAGCCCTGATGGCCGCCGATCTGGTCGTCGAGCAGGGCGACCCGCTCGACCCCGAATGGCGTGAGCATGCCGAAGGCTTGGGTCTACAGACCGCGCGGATCGTCACATTTCCGACCGTGATCGTCGCTGCCGAGACCCCGGTGCTGGTTCAGGTCAAGGCGGTCGAGCCGAGCTACCCGCTGCGCGGCAAGCTGCAGGTCGATACGCCGGACGGCGAGATGTCGGCGGCCCCGCTGCCGGGCCAGGCCTGGTTGGAAGGTCGTCTGCGCGACAGGCTCGGTGCGCAGATCGGTGAGACCCGTCTGCAACTCGGCGAGATCGATCTCAGCGCCGCCGGGGTCCTGAGCTACGAGCCTGACCGTGGCGGGAACCTGTTTCAGCTGTCGCCTCGCCTGATGGTCAGCTATGCCGACGTCGAGCGCAGCGGTCTGTTGGGACCGGCGAGCCGGGTCAAGCATCGCCTACTGATGGCTGGCGATGCCGCGACGGTCGCCACGATGCGCGCCTGGTTGGAGACGCGGTTGCCGAGTGGCAGTTCGCTGGCAGACATCGAAAACGCGCGCCCCGAACTGCGCACCGCGCTCGAACGCGCAGAACGTTTCCTCGGCCTGGCGGCATTGTGCGCCAGTCTGCTCTCCGGCATCGCAATCTTGCTCGCCACCCGACGCTACGTCGACCGTGCGCTCGATGGTGCTGCGGTGCTGCGCACGCTGGGGATGCGTGGCGCTGCAGTGCTGCGTTGGCATCTGATCCAGTTGCTCGTTGTTGTCGCGATCGCTGTCGGCGTTGGCAGCCTGCTCGGGCTGCTTGGCCAACAGGCGCTGACGGCAGTCGTCGGTGATTGGTTCGGCCAGGCGCTGCCGGCGCCGGGTCTACGGCCGATGTTGGTCGGTTTGGCGTTCGGCATGGCGTTGGTCGTCGGGTTCTCGATACCCACCATGTTGCGGGTCGGCCGCGTACCGCCACTGCGCGTGCTACGCCGAGAGCTCGATGCGCCCGGGCTCGCCGGCTGGCTGACCTGGCTGGTCGGTGCCGGCGTTTTCGTCGGCTTGATGATCTGGCAGGTCCGCGACCTGCGCCTGGCGACCAGTATCGCCCTGGCTGTGTTTGCCGCCTTGTTGCTGCTGATGCTGGCCGGGTACCTGATGTTGCGCGCGCTGGCGCCGCTGCGCCGAACCGGCGGCACGGCCGCGTTGGGTCTGGCCGCGTTGGCGCGCTACCCCCAGTTGACGTTGTTGCAACTGGCCGGCTTCGGTCTCGGGATCACCTTACTGCTGCTGCTTGCCGTGATCCGGGTCGACATTATCGAGACCTGGCAGGCGAGCCTGCCGGAAAACGCGCCGAACCACTTCATGATCAACATCCAGCCCGACGAACGGGTGGCGATGCAGGCACTGTTGGATGATCAGCAGATACCGAATTCCGGCCTGCACCCGACCACCCGCGCGCGCCTGGTGAAGATCAACGACGCGGATGTCCAGCCGGACGCCTATACGAACGCCCGCTCGCGGCGGTTCGTGGCGCGCGAATACAGCCTCAGCTTCAATGCCGAGATGCAGGCCGACAATCGGATAAAGGCCGGCCGCTGGTGGACCGGGCAAGCGTCGAGCGAGCCGGCATTTTCGGTCGAAGAGGGCATGGCGCAAACCCTCGGGCTGAAGGTTGGCGACGTGCTCACCTTCGATGTGGCCGGGCAACAGGTCCGCGCCCCGGTGACCAGTGTGCGTTCTGTCGCGTGGGATTCTTTCAACGTCAATTTCTTCGTTGTCGGTACGCCGATGTTGGCGCGAGATCTGCCGGTCGCCTACCTCTCCAGTATGTACGTCGATGAAGGGTCGGCTGACTTGACCGTGCAGATTGCACAACGCTTTCCGGCGGTCTCGGTGCTCGACCTGCGGCCGATTCTTGCGCAGGTCAGAGACATCATGGCGCGCGGTTCCCTGGCGGTCGAGATGGTGTTTGCGTTCACCCTGATTGCCGCCGCGCTGGTGACGTTTGCCGCCGCCCAGGTCAGTCGGGATGCCCGGGCCCGCGAAGTTGCGGTGATGCGCACGATCGGCGCGTCGCGGCGGCTTCTACTCGGCGCTGTGTTGGCCGAGTTTGGCCTGTTGGGGTTTGTCGGCGGGCTGCTCGGCGCAGCATTGGCGGCGGTCAGTGGCTACCTGATCGCGATCCAGCTGTTCGATCTGCCCGGTCAGATAGGCCCGGCCGTTTGGGTGTTTGGTATCGGTTTGGGCACCCTGGTCGTGGCATTCGTCGGATGGCTGGCCACGCGTCGCCTGCTTGCGGTGCCGCCGATGCAGGTGCTTAACTCGGGGTAAGATTACACCCGACCGCCTGTTGCCTTGTCGACTGCTGACCTGGACCCCGGATTTACAACGTACCCTGTTAGTGGCTTCGTCCGACGAGGCCGCCGATGACCGTCGAGTGCTTCGCCCGGCGGATTATGGCGCCCTTTCAGGGTGTCCTGCAGGTGGTTCGGGTCGGCCATGGCGAGGCCGAGAGCACCGACGGGATCAGCTGGGTGCTGTACGTGGCGCACCCAGACATCCTCGCCCACTCGGGACTCTCGGAGGTACGGTTCGGGACATGGTCGGCGGTCGAGGGACTGCGCCGGGCTGCGGTGCGCGGTACCGCCGCCGGCGGGTTGATCGAGGCGATCGGCGAGCCGCTGATCGGCGCTTTGGAACAATGCGCCGCTGACGCCCCGTTCGCGTTGGCCGACTCGCATGAGTGCTGGTTAGTTGATCATCAAACCGGCGCGCCGCTCGTACTGATCGATACCCGTCTCCCTGACGAACCCCTGTCTGCCGTGGAGACCGCACGCTGGTTGCCCGGCTGCGCGGCGCAAGCCGAGTTCGCTGGCCTTGACCGGCTTGAGGCCGCGGTCAAAATGCGCGGCGGTCCGCGGCCCCGGGCGCGCTGGTTTTTGCGTGATCGCGGCGGTGACGTGCTTGGCGCTGATGGCGAGCGGTTACCTGCGACCGCGTTTCCACGCCTGTTGTTGACCACGGCCTGGCCGGACCAACGCCTCTGTGTTCTGGCCGAAAGCTTCATCGCTTGGTGGGCACCCGCGTTGCTCCAGCTACAGCATCTGGATGATTTCGAGCGCGCGGACCTGGAACGTTCAGCGGTCCGTCGAGCGCCGGTAGTTGAACGACTCTTTCGGCTGTATCCCAAGATTATCGACCAGCAGCTGTTGCGGGTCATTCGGGTACAGGCGCGAATGCAGGCGTCTAAAGGAGAGGGCGGTTGCTACCAGGAGCCCTTCTTGTGGTCCGATGAATCGGTCTGAGCGGTCGGCTCGAAACGGGGCGTCGCGAGCCGCCTGCCGTCGCCTGGTGGTCGCCAGCGGCGAGCCAATCGCGACGATTGCGGACTTGGCGAAAACCCTTGACGGCGAAGATCCGGATGATGTGCTCTGGGTGGGCGTGACGGCACCGGCGCCATGGCGCGCCGTCGAGCCGAGTCGGGTGCGGCGTTATCTCGGTAACGAATTTGGCCTGGTGGTGTTCAATGCCTTCGATGGCTTTGACCCCGATGCATTTGCGGCTGCCGTGGGTACGCTGCGTGGCGGTGGCGACTGCGTGATCTTGACCCCGCCGTTGGCTGTCTGGCCAAGCGCAGCAGACCCCTACTGGCTGCGCATGGCGACGTTCCCATTCGGCCCCAGTGACTTTCGCGCGAATTATCTGACCCGCTTGTGCGCGTGCTGGTCTGCGGATCAGCGGGTTGTGCGCTGCGTCACCGACGCCCCCTGCGAAATCAACGTCGCGGTAAAAAATCCACCGTCGCCGATCTCCCTGACTGAGTCGCAACAAGGTGTCGCTGCGCAGATTATTCGGGTTGCGAAAGGACATGCGCGCCGCCCCTTGCTGCTCAGCGCGGATCGCGGTCGTGGTAAGTCCACCGTGCTTGGTATTGCCGCCGCGGGTCTATTGGTAGCGGGGTGGCCCCGCATCACCGTTATCGCGCCACATCGACGTGCGGTGTCGACGCTGTTTCGTCACGCTTGCGAAGCGGGCGGCATCGCATTTGAGTCGGTCAAAGACAGCCGGATAGGTGACGGCGAGCTGCGTTTTCGCTTGCCCTACGAGTGTCTGTCGGCCCGCAACAGTGCGCCGGGTTTGCTCCTGGTCGACGAGGCGGCGTCAATGCCCGTAACGGTGCTCCAAGGTCTGTTGCGGCTGAGTAACCGGCTGGTTTTTGCAACGACGGAAAATGGTTACGAGGGGAGTGGACAGGGTTTTCGATTACGTTTTGAAACGCTGGTCGCGCGCGAGATGCCGCAGTTCCGGCGCGCCCGCCTTGATGCCCCGGTGCGCTGGGCGAGCAACGATCCGCTCGAGGCCCTGGTCAATCGCAGCCTGCTGCTCGACGCTGAGGCGGCAATGCCGCAGCCGGGGGCAGACTGCAAGGTCATCGCCCTCGCGGCATCTGCATTGGCTGATGACGAGTCGCTGTTGCGCGCGCTCTTTGGTTTGCTGGTCATGGCGCATTACCAGACGCGTCCATCAGACTTGCGGGCCTTACTCGATGACCCATTGTTGCGCATCTGGGTGGTGCTATCCGGGCGGCAAGTCGTCGGTGTCCTGCTGGGCAGCCTGGAGGGTGATCTCGATCCAGCGGTCTGCGCCGATGTGTTGGCCGGTCGAAGGCGTGTGCACGGACACCTGCTCAACCAGTCGCTGGCCGTGCATGCCGGGCTGGGTGAGGCCTTGCGATTGCGTGCACTGCGTATTCAACGCATCGCGGTACACCCGGAATTCCAACGCCAGGGACTGGGCAGCAGGTTGCTCGCCAGTGCCACCAGCTGGGCGGCACGCGAAGGCGTCGACTTTATCGGTTGTGCGTTCGGGATCGACCCCAAGCTGATGACGTTTTGGCAAAACCGAGGCCTGTCGTTCGCTCGACTGGGTATGCGCATCGATCCGGCGAGTGCGGCCAGGACCTTGCTGATGACACAAGGCCTGACAGCCGCAGGACGCCAGCTGAGTCAGCGTGCGCGACGCCAGTTCCAACGCGACCTGCCGTGGGCGCTGGGTGCCGTGTTGTCTGACCTGGATCCCGGTCTCGCGTTACGCCTGCTGCGGGGCCGTGATTGCAGCGATGTCGCACTCGATGACGACGACCGGGCCGCGTTGTCGCGGATTGCCAGCGGGGCGCGCCAGGTTGAAACCGCAGCGGCGGCGCTCTGGCGTTGGGTCGTCATGATGGGCGCCGAAGGTGTGACTGATCGCGACATCGCACCGTTACTCGCATGGCGTCTCCAGCATTGGTCGGTCGAGCGCGTCTGCGAGGCGTTTGGGCTGGCCGGCTCTGGTGCTTTGCACCGGTGCCTGCGCGAACAGCTGGCGCGGGCTTTACCGGTCGCAAAGGGCGCTTGACGCCCTCATCGGCTAGCCCTACATTGCGACAAAAATAACGTCCAATAAACGTGTTGGTCTGCGCCTCGGGCGGCCACCACTTCGAACCGGAGGAGGGGAGATGATTCAAGTTGGTGATACAGCGCCTGAATTCGATTTGCCGGATGCGGATATGAGCAATACCAGCTCGGCTGCGCTCGCCGGCAACCCTTATGTCATCTATTTCTATCCCAAGGACGACACCCCAGGCTGCACGATGGAAGGCATCGAGTTCACAGAGTTGATGGGTGAGTTCGAGCAGCGCGGCGTACAGATCATCGGCGTTAGTCGCGATACCTGTGCCAGTCATGCGGCGTTTCGCGACAAGTATGGTCTGAACATGCGGCTGCTTGCTGATGTCGAAGGCGCATTATGCGAGGCCTACGACGTCTGGCGTGAAAAGGAGAAGAACGGCGAGAAAAAACTCGGAATCCTGCGGTCAACGTTTATCGTAGACGCTGCAGGCACCGTCCGTCATGCGCTGTACGACGTCAAGCCCAAGGGTCACGCCGAACAAATCCTCGAATTGGTTCGCGCGCTATGAAGCCCGGCCGATGTTCAAGTCGGCACTGACCTGACAGCAAGGCTGCTGCTGTCATCTAACCGGCACCCGACCTCGTCAGGCGTTGGCCGAATCTGACAGATGCCGACGCTTATTGGGCGTCGTCATCATTCGCTTTGAGCAGCTTGCCCATGCCTTTGACCACGATATCTGCATAGTCGATGATGCCGATGACCTGACGATTTTCGACGACCGCTGCGCGATTCAAATGATGGCGCTCGAACAAACGGGCGCAATAGCGGATATCCATTTCCGGGTCGATGCCGATTAACGGCTTCTCCATGATCTCGTAGATATTGACGCGTTCCGCCGAGCGGTTTTTCGCCAAAACTTCGGTCGCGATATCTTCGAGTTCGACTATCCCGAGTTCGTCATCGTCATTGCGGCGACGAACGACGAGCGCCTTGTTTTCGAGATGTTGCATTGATCGCAGCGCATCAGCCACGGTTGCAATCCCATCAACGGTATCGAATTTGACTTTCATAACGTCACGGACACGAATCAAATCGGGTTGGCTCATATCTCTTCCTCCACCTTTTCCTGCAATTTTGCGACCTGGGAGGTGACGCCGACCGCGTCCTCGGTATCGATCTGTACCGCAATGCCGCTACCTGGTCGTGATTCGAACTCGCCGGCGGCAGCAATCTCCTCGAGAATTGCGCGCGCCATATGTTCCTCAACCAGAAACAGGATCATGTCGCGCTGTGTATCCAGCGACAGGCCGAAAAATGTCTTGGCCTGGTTGAGGCCTTCACCGCGCGCGTTATTGATCACTGTCGCGCCGGTTGCTCCGGCTTCGCGCGCACGTTTCAGGACCGCGTCAGTGCGGTCGTCGTCGACGAAGGCGATCAAGAGTTTAAAGTGCATATTGTCTTCCCCTCAGTTCAATTTTTTCTGGCGTTTCGCGCGCCATGCCGTGATCTGCGCATAGGCCATAACGGTCATCATTGGAAACAGGCTGGCAAATGCGATCAGGCCAAAGCCATCCAGCAGGGCGCTGCGCCCCGGCACGGTGCTGGCCAATCCGAGACCCAGTGCGGCGACCAGCGGCACCGTCACCGTCGATGTCGTAACGCCGCCTGAATCGTAAGCCAGCGCCACGATCATCCGTGGCGCGAAAAATGTCTGGATGACGACGACGACGTAACCGGTGATGATGTACCAGTGCAATGGGGTGCCGGTGACGATGCGGAATGTTCCCAGCGCGATACCAATCGCGACGCCCAATGCCACGGCGACCCGCAGGCCCATGACCGCGATGCTGCCAGCGGATACCTGGTTCGCCTTCAACGCCACGGCCAGTAACGAGGGCTCGGCGATCGTTGTCGAAAAGCCGATTGCGAAGGCAAACAGGAACACCCAGCGATAGTCCGCCCAGTTGAGTCCGTCCTCATAGTCCGTGAAGTTGCTGATAAAGTCAGGGTCTGTCAATTGGCTGGCCATCAGCTTGCCCAACGGAAACAGGGCCAGCTCCAGGCCATCGAGGAAGAACGCCAGGCCGATGAGTACGGCAATGAAGCCGCGGATGACGCGACCAAGATGCGGGATCGACTTTCTCAGCACAAATAGTTGGAATCCGAAAATAACGCTGGCGATCGGTACGACGTCAGCGACCGTATCCAGCAGGGTATCCATCAGGTCGCCGAGCAGGCCCGGGAGTGACGTCAGTGCCGAAACGATGGGGTCAAAAGCCCAGTGCAGCAGATTGGTGACAGGGGACAACAACAATACGATCAGGCGCTCGCTGTCGGCGAGCACCGCGCGAAAGGCCTGGCCGATCGGGCCATCGAGTTGTTGGGCGTTCTCGCCGACACCGAATATGCCGTAGGCCATGACGAAAATCATCGGCGTCAGTGATGCGAATGCAATCAGGCCGAATCCATCGATCATCGGGTTTCGCCCCTTGATCGATGTTGCGAGTCCAACCCCCAAAGCCGTCACCAGCGGCACGGTGATTGTCGACGTCGTGACGCCGCCCGAATCGTAGGCGATGCCGATAATTTCCGGCGGCGCGAATGCCGTCATGATGATCACACCGATGTAGCCGGCGATGATCAGGTAATGAATTGGCCAGCCGCGGATGATCCTCAACACCCCTACCAGGATGGCGAAACCAACGGAAAGTGCGACGGTGATACGCAAGCCGTCCGCATAGCCGGTTCTTGCGGCATCGGTGTCAGCGATCATTTGTCCGGCGGCCGCGATCTTCGCGGCCTCGGCCGCAACGGCGATCAGGGCCGGTTCTGCCACCGTGGTGCCAAACCCCAACGCGAATGCAAATGCCAACAGCCAACTCAGCGAACCCTTGCGCGCAAACGCATAGGCCATCGTCTCGCCGATCGGGAACAGGCCCAACTCGAGGCCGCGCACGAACAGTGCGAGACCGATGACCACGAACAACGCGCCGATCAGTAGTGTGCCGGCGTTCGGGATCGGTTGCTGCAACACCAATAATTGAAACGCTGCGATAACGACCGCGATGGGCAACAAATCCCGGGCGCTGGACAACAACGGGGTTAGCAGAAGCTTGAATTGTTTCACTGCGGGCTACTGTGCCACCAGGCCCGGCCGGGCACCAGCGTCGCGTGGCAGCGATGAAACGGTCGTCAGCAGGATTTCAGGTCTTCTGCAGAGATACCGAAAAGCTCGAGCATCTTCTGCCAGTCGGCGTCGAAAGGGGCGGTCGCGTCGATGGGTTTCTTGAAACGGGGATGGACGAAGCGCAGTCGCCAGGCCATTAGCAACAGCCGCTGGATGCCAAAATGGGCGCGAAAGAAGCGGTTGTGCCGACCATTGCCATGCGTGGTATCGCCAATCAGGTGATGCGAGATGTGCTTGCAGTGCTTGCGGATCTGTTGGCGGCGGCCGGTGATCGGTTCCAGGCAGACCAGGCTGTAACGGGAGGTCGGATAGCGATCGACGGCATGCGGCAGCTCGATCTGGCTGAGGCAGTGAAAGCGGGTCTTGGCCGGCTGCATGGTCGCACTGGCGTCTTGGTCTGCGACGGGGTGGTCGATCCAGCCGTCGCTTGCAATCCAGCCGCGGGTCACGGCCAGGTAACGCTTTTCGGTCTCCCGTGCGGCAAACTGATCGGCCAGGCGCTGAGCGGTCTCTGCGCTGAGGCCGAACGCCAGCACCCCGGAGGTCGCGCGATCGAGTCGGTGCACGGGATACACCCGCTGGCCAATCTGGTCGCGCAGCGTCTGCAGGACGAACACCCGATCCTGGGCTATTCTGCTGCGGTGCACCAGCATGCCAGCCGGCTTGTCGATCAGCACATAGTCGCTGTCACGGTACAAAATGCTCAGCGTCATCGGTGGTCCAAACGTGTCGGGGATTTTCATAAGCCGATCCAGGCGCTAAGGTGCCGGTATGTCCCTGCGCATGCGCATCCTGGCGTTTCTGTTCCTGTTCGGTCTCGTGCCGTTGCTGCTGGCCGTGGTGATCAATTTGCCGCTGGTCTTGGAGCGTGTGGATTTATTTTACCGGGCGGCGTTCTTGCAAAATCTGCGCGCGGATTTCAGCGACCTCGATCAGCATCTTGCCAGTCGAGATGCCAGTGTACGGCTGTTGGCGCGGCTACCGGAACCGGGCGCGTTGGTCGGTAACAGCGGCAGTATGGATGAGGCTGAGATCGATCTTGCCCGTGCCCGCTACACCCAGTGGATCAACCGCATCCTTGGCGAGGAGCGGGACATCACGGAGATTCTGTTCCTCGACGAACAAGGGGTCGATCGATTCTGGCTCGAACGTGACACCACCACCGGTGATTGGCAGCCGACGTCGCGGCGCATTCGGGGGGTGGCCACAGAGCAGGTCGCGATGCTGCTGTCTGGGCAACTGAACAACGTTGTGCTCAGTCCGCTACGCGTCGACCTCGAGGCCAGCGACCCTGCACGTGTATTCACCCTGCAACTGCTGAGCCCGATTGCGTCAGCGGTGCCCGATGAACCCGCAATCGGTGTGGTGGCGATCACCCTGGATATCGCCGGCTTGGTCCGCCGGGATGACAAAACCTTTTGGGTACACGACGACGGGCGTTATCTGCAGCTGCCGGACAGGCCTGGGCGATCGGGTAGCGCGTTCGAGGACTTTGCCGGCCTGGAAGAAAGCTTCAAAGCCAACCGGGTTGCGTTATGGGAGCAGGGCAAGCAGCGTGCGATTTGGGTGCCGATGTTCCGCACTGTAGATGGCCGTACGCTGTGGGTCGGTCGGCCGGTTGATGGCCAGCCGCTGCAGGCGTTCCGTACAGAAATCGTGATTCGCGTGTTGCTGATCGTGCTGGCGCTGGTCGTGTTTCAGTTCATGGTCGCCCGCTGGATTACGCGGCGTGCTGAGAACATTGGTAAACAGCTTACTGAGGGCGTCCAGCAAACGCTGCAGTCGGATAAACCGGTCGTGTTCGACTGGTCGGGCTCACCCGAGCTACGGCAGTTGGCGGATGATCTGACGCGGCTGTCAGAAATGCATGCCAGTCAGACCCGCAATCTGCGCGCGCATACCCGGGAGCTGGAGGCGACCAATCGCTACAAGTCCGAGTTCCTGGCCAATGTGAGTCATGAACTGCGCACGCCGCTCAACAGCATTCTGCTGCTGTCCAAGCTGCTGGCCTCCTCAGACAGCGAGCTGCGCCCGCAGGTACGGCAACGCGCTGAGGTGATCCACAAAGCCGGTTGCGATCTGCGCTCGCTGATCGACAACATCCTCGACCTGTCGCGGATCGAAGCGGGGCGGCTCGATCTGCATGTCGAGAATATCGGCGTCGAGGAGTTGCTCGATGATCTGCGCCTGCTGCTGGCGCCGCAGTTTGAAGACAAGGGCCTGACGTTGCGCGTCGAGATCGCTGATGACGCAGCGCGGCTGATTGAAACGGACGTCGATAAGGTCCGCCAGGTGTTGAAAAACTTCCTTGCCAACGCGGTCAAGTTCACGGATCGGGGAACGGTCACGTTGCGTGCCGGGCCAGCCGCCGGGCCTTATCGTTTGGCGTTGTCGGTCACCGATACCGGCATCGGCATCCCGCCGGCGAAACAGGAGGCGATCTTCGAGGCCTTCCAGCAGGCCGATGGCTCAACCAGTCGACGTTACGGGGGTACCGGACTAGGGCTGACCATCAGTCGTCAGCTGGCCGATCTTCTCGGCGGTGAGATACGACTGAGCAGCGACAGTGGACAAGGCTCGACCTTCACCTTGTTGCTGCCCCCGAAATGTGGCGGCGAGGCGGTCGCTTCTGCGGCGACCGCAAGAGCGACACTGTTACCGGTCGTCGAGGAGGTCATGGCGCCGCCAGTCAGTCTTGCCGGCCGCCATGTCCTGGTAATGGAGCCAGACGTACGCAGGCAGTTGCAAGTCAGCGGCATCCTCTGTGGGTGGGATATGGCGGTCCATCTCGCGGATGATCTCGATGAGGCGATTGAGACGCTGGAAGAATTGGATCAGGTTGATTTTCTGATGATCGATGCCCTCATGCCCAATGATGGTGCATGTGATACGATCAGAGCCCTGCGGGACCGGCTTGGTGAGTCAACGGTAGTGATCGGCTTGATCCCGCCAGATCGTCAAGACGCGCGCGAGACGTGTCTGAACAACGGTGCAGACGACTTGGTGGCACTGCCTGCTGACGCCGCAGCGATGTCGGAGATCCTGAGCCGACATCTGCCGTCGCAAGCCGGCCGATACGGGACATGAAACGTTACTCTGGTTTCAAACTGCTGGCAGTAGACGATAATCCGCACAACCTGTTCACGCTTCGGGCGTTGGTTGAGCAGCATATGGATGTCGCCATTCTCGAGGCGAGCAGCGGCACCCAAGCGCTCGAGATCGCCCAGGCCCAGCCCGATATCGACCTGATCATCCTCGATGTGCAAATGCCCGAGGTCGATGGCTTTGAAACGGCCCAGATGCTCAAGTTGCGCAAGAAAACCCGCGACATCCCGATCATCTTCCTTACCGCGGCGTTCAAAACAGAAGAGTTTCAACGGAAGGGCTACGACGTCGGCGCGGCGGATTATCTGCTCAAGCCGATCGACGATAACCAGTTCATCAACAAGATCAGCACCTACTTTCGTCTGATCGAGAAGGAGCGCGAACTCAATCGCGTGCTCGAAGAGCAGGTTGCGCAGCGCACCGCAGAGCTTGCGCAAGCAAAACAATATCTTGAGAACATCGTCAAATACATGGGCGAGGCCTTGTTGGTCCTGAGGCCCGACGGCGTTATCCGCGAGGTTAATCCGGCCGCTTGTGACATGCTGGGTTATTCGCCGCGTGAGCTCGTTGGCATGTCGATTGGTGACGTGTTCGAAGAAGAGGGACAGGAGCAGGCGGATGCCTTTTTGGGCACCTGGCTTGAGGCACTGATCCGCACCGGTGCACTGCGTGACATCGATGCGGCATTCATCGCCAAGAGCGGTGAGCGTCTGCCTATTTTATTTTCCCGCACCGCGGTACTCAACCCCGACGGTGACATTGATGACATCATCTGCATAGCGAAGAACATGCGCGGCTATCGAAAGATTGGCGGGCATGCGGGTGCTTCGACTGCGGCTGGTTGATGCAGGAGTGACTCATGACAGAGCCGATGGAACCGCAACCACCCGCGGATGAAGATCCGACCATGACCGCCAATGCGCTGAAAGCGATGGCCCACCCCCTGCGATGGAAGATTCTTTGCACGCTGGGTGACCGCGAATTGTCAGTGGGTGAGATCGTGGAACAGACGGGCACGTCACAGAGCAATATTTCGCAGCATCTGGAGCAGTTGCGTAACAAGAACATCGTGACATCGCGCAAAGAGGCCAATCGCATCTACTACCGCATTCGCAATGGCAAATTGCTCGAACTGGTTGGCACGATGCGGAGTGTGTTGTGTCCAGCGAACCTCGATGATCGTTATCCGCGAAGTTAGCGTTGTTGATGACCCTACCTGGTGTCGCGCCGGCATGAGTTGCCCGAGGATGCCTGAGCGGCACCATTGATCAGCACCGATCGGAGCCGATCGCCAGACCTGCTCAGGATCTATGATGAGCGGCTGGTTGCCGACAGCCTGACTGCGGATCTCGATCAGCGCGGCGCGCTGAAAGCACTTCAGCGGGTTGCCGATGAGCTTACTCAGCCGGTCGAGCGTGGTTGGAAGACCTGGATAAGCCGCCCAGCGCCCGTGGTCCGCGGCGCTTACCTCTGGGGGGGCGTGGGCCGCGGTAAGACATGGTTGATGGATCTATTTTGCGAAGCGCTGGGTGACTTGCCTCGCAAGCGTCTGCACTTCCATCGGTTCATGCAGCTGGTTCACAGTGAACTTACCGGCATCCACGGAAAGTCTGATCCCTTGCGACTGATCGCTCAGCGCATGGCCAAAGACTGGCGTCTGCTGTGTCTCGACGAATTCAATGTTGTCGATATCGGCGATGCCGTGATCCTTGCGGGCCTGCTACGGAGCCTGTTCGATCAGAACATCGTGCTGGTGACCACCTCTAATGTGGTGCCTGATGCGCTCTATCGCGATGGCATTCAGCGTGCAAGTTTTTTGCCTGCGATCGATCTCCTGAACCAACGGACCCAAGTCGTTGAGCTTGGCGGTGTTCGCGACTACCGCCGGCAGGTCCTGGAGCAGGCGCAGATGTATCACACGCCGCTAGGTGCTGATACCGATCGGCATCTGTTGGCGGAGTTCGAACGGCTCAGCAGCCTGCAGCCGGTCGGCCCCGGTGAGCTCGTCATCAACCATCGATCGATGCCTTACCGGTTACGTGATGAAGCGATGGTTTGGTTTGATTTCGAGGCGCTCTGTGGCCCACCCCGAAGCCAAAATGATTACATTGAGCTGGCGCGTTGCCATCAAATGGTCTTTCTCTCCGATATCCCTGTGATGGGTGGCTCGCGCGATGACCGGACCAGGCGTTTCATCTTCCTGATCGATGAGTTTTACGACCGGCGGGTGAAACTGGTGGTGAGTGCCGAAGCCCCCATTCAGCGTCTGTATGTCGGCGAACGCCTGGCGTTCGAGTTTCAGCGCACCATGAGCCGGATCATGGAGATGCAGACACCGGCGTTTCTTGGCAGGCCACATCTGGGTTAAAGCCGTCGTCATACAGTCTCTGCCTGGAGCCACTATACTCACGACGTCTGTAGGGAATAAGGGTCCGAACGGGGCGGATGCAATGAATACGAGCAGTCTATGGCCACTGGTGTTGTCGGTCAGTCTATTGGGCGTGATGTCGGCGCATGCGGAGGAGACAATACCGGCACTTGAAACGGTGCCGGTCACGCGCGCTGAGCTGCCACGCATCTACCGCCTTGACGGGGTCGCCGAGGCCACCAATCGAACCACGGTGTCGGCGCAGACCAGTGGCCAGGTGGTCGATGTCCGGTTTGATATCGATGACTATGTTGGTGCCGGTGATCTGATCGTTCGGATAGACGATGCGCAGCAACGCGCCGCGGTTCGGCAGGCAGAGGCCAACGTCCAGGCGGCAACGGCCCAGCGGCGCGATGCCGAACAGGAGTTTGCCCGGATTCGCGGTGTGTTCGAGAAACAGGCTGTTGCCCAAGCGGATATGGATCGGGCGACCACCGCGCGCAAGCAGGCGCGCGCGAACGAAGACGCGGCCACGGCCGCGTTGCAGCAGGCTCGCCAGGAGCTGGCCTACACCGAGGTGAAAGCGCCCTATAACGGCATCGTCATTGAGCGCCATGTCGAGATCGGTGAGACCGTGCAGCCGGGGCGGCCACTGATGACTGGCTTGTCGCTCGACAGCATGCGGATCTCGGTCAATGTGCCACAAAATCTGGTTGACGCGATTCGCGCCGAGCGCAAGGCGCAGGCGCAGATTGGGCAACGCTGGATTAGCGCCGATGCGGTGACGGTGTTTCCGGTCGCGGATCCGCGCTCGGACACCTTTGAAGTCCGTTTGCGTTTGCCCGATGGCGTCGAGAATGTCTTCCCTGGCATGTACGTCAAGGTCGGGTTCATGTCAGGTACGCAGTCGGCTCTGGTGATCCCATTGTCGTCGGTTTTGACCCGATCAGAGGTGGTTGGGGTTTACGTGGTCGACGCGACCGGCCGGGTGTTCCTGCGCCAGGTGCGGCTGGGTTCACCCGCCGGCCCGGAGCATGTCAGCGTGCTTTCCGGGCTGGTCGAGGGCGAACTGGTGGCCACCAATCCGGTAGCTGCGGGGATTCGCTTGAAGGCGCAGCGTCGCAAACTGATCAGCGGCGGGTGATCGGCGATGGCCAAGCTGAGCTTTTCCGGAGGGGTGGCGGCGCGTTTTCAAAACACCCAGATAACGCCGTTGTTGGCGTTGGTCGGCCTGTTGCTGGGCGTGTTCGCCGTGTTGGTGACCCCGCGCGAGGAAGAACCGCAGATCAATGTCACCTTCGCCAATGTGTTCATCCCGTTTCCAGGTGCCTCGGCGCGCGAAGTGGAGAGCCTGGTGGCCTCGCCCGCAGAACAGGTGCTCGACGAGATAGACGGTATCGACCACGTTTATTCGACATCGATGCCGGGTATGGCCGTATTGACGGTGCAATACCTGGTCGGCGAAGACCGCACCGACGCCATCGTGCGCCTTTACAGCAAGATCATGTCGAACCGGGACTGGGTACCACCCGGGGCAGGGGTCGGGTCGCCGATCGTCAAGCCGAAGGGTATCGACGATGTGCCGATCGTGACCGTGACGCTGTGGTCTGAAGACCCTGCCAAGGGTGCCTTTGAACTGGGACAGGTTGCCCATGCGATCGAATCTGAACTCAAGCGCGTACCGGGAACACGTGACATATACACCATCGGAGCGGCCGATCATGTCGTTGCGGTAGATCTAGACCCGCAGTCGCTGGCATCGCATGGCCTCGATCCGCGCGACCTCAGAATGGCCCTGCAGGCGGCAAATACCACACGTGACAATATTCGCATTCTGGCCAGTGACAACGAACTGCTGGTTCAAGCCGGCGTGTTTCTCAGTCACGCAGACGAGATCGGTGACCTGGTGGTGGGTCTGCATGACGGCAAGCCGGTGTTTCTGCGCGATGTCGCCACTGTACGCCGCGGCCCGGATACCCCGACGACATACGTCTGGACCGGCGCCGGGTCAGCGAGTCAGGATGCCGCGCTGCGCGATGTCGGCGAGGCGCCGGCGGTGACCCTGGCGATCGCCAAGAAGCCGGGCACCAATGCGGTAGAGATTGCGCAACGGGTTATCGATCGCTTCGGTCAACTCGAGGGGATCTACATACCCGACGGCATTGGCGTGCAGGTCACCCGCAACTATGGTGCGACGGCCGACACCAAGGCCAAGAAGCTGATCAGCAAGCTGGTCTTTGCGACGGCCTCGGTGGTGTTGCTGGTGTTCCTGGCGCTGGGCTGGCGTGAATCGCTGATCGTCGGCGCGGCCGTTGTGGTTACCCTGGCGATGACGTTGTTCGCCTCCTGGGCCTGGGGCTTTACCCTCAATCGGGTCTCGTTATTCGCGCTGATCTTCTCGATTGGCATCCTTGTCGACGATGCGATCGTCGTCGTCGAGAATATTCACCGGCATCTGTCGCTCGGTGCCAAACGCCTGCTCGATGCGATACCCGCCGCGGTGGACGAGGTAGGTGGACCGACGATCCTGGCGACGTTCACCGTCATCGCGGCATTGTTACCGATGGCCTTCGTCTCGGGGTTGATGGGGCCGTATATGAGCCCGATCCCGATCAATGCCTCGCTCGGCATGCTGATTTCGCTGGTCGTCGCGTTCGTCTTCACCCCCTGGATGAGTAATCGTCTGCTGGCGCCCGTGGCTCATCGGTTTGCGGAGCATGGCGAAGGTGAAAGTCATGCGGGTCTGGAGCGCTTCTTCGACCGCGTGATGTCACCTTTCCTATTGGGTAAGCGGGGGCATCGCAATCGTTGGCTGTTGCTGGCCGCGATCTTGCTAATGATCGGGGCGTCGGTCCTGTTGGTCGTGAATCGCGCGGTGATCCTCAAAATGCTGCCGTTCGACAACAAATCGGAGTTCCAGGTCGTCCTCGATATGCCCGAAGGTACGAGTCTCGAACGTACCAGTCGGGTGCTCAACGAGATCGGCGTTTTTCTGGCATCGGTGCCGGAAGTGGCTGACTACCAGGTGTATGCGGGTACCGCAGCGCCGATCAGCTTCAACGGCCTGGTGCGGCAGTATTATCTGCGCGAGGGCGCCCACCTGGGTGATATCCAGGTCAACCTGACCGCCGCCACTGAACGCGATCGCAAGAGTCACGACATCGCTAGAGAGGTCCGTGAGTCCGTTCAGGCGATCGCCCTGACGCAGGGGGGTAACGCGAAGATCGTTGAAGTGCCGCCGGGCCCGCCGGTGATGGCGCCGCTGGTGGCCGAGGTCTACGGGCTCGACTACGAGGGCCAGATAGCCGCGGCCAAGGCCTTGCGCCAGGTGTTCGAGTCGACCACCGATATCGTCGACGTCGATGATTCGGTCGAGTTTCCGTCGGAAAAAGGCGTCGTACTGGTAGACCGGGCCAAGGCTGCGCGCCTCGGGATACCGCAGAGCGCGGTGGTTGATGCGTTGGGGATAGCGCTCGGTGGCGAAGACATGAGCTATTTGCATGCGACCCATTTCAAATATGCCGTGCCGATCCGGGTACGGTATTCGGAGCGTGATCGCGCCGATCTGTCACAGGTCTTGGCGCTTAAGGTAAGGAGTGAAAGCGGCGCTCTGGTGCCGTTATCGGAGATCGCGGCAGTGGTCCCTGCGGTTCGCGAGTTCAGTATTCAGCACAAGGATCTGTTGCCGGTGGTTTACGTCACCGGGGATATGGCGGGACCAACGGACAGCCCGCTGTATGGGCTTTTTGCAATCTCCGATCGCCTGGAAGCCGCAGGTGGGCCAGAGCAATGGATGTTATCGCCGCCGACCAATCCCTATGACTACAGTATCAAGTGGGATGGCGAATGGCAGGTGACTTATGAGACCTTCCGGGACATGGGGATCGCCTACTCGGTTGGCCTGCTACTGATCTACTTGCTGGTGGTTGCGCAATTCAAGTCCTACCTGGTGCCGCTGGTCATCATGGCGCCGATCCCGCTTACCGTTATCGGCATCCTTCCCGGACACGCGATCGTCGGGATGCTTACCGGCGGTGGGCAATTCACCGCGACCTCGATGATCGGCATGATCGCGCTGGCCGGCATCATCGTTCGAAACTCGATCTTGTTGGTCGATTTCATCAATCAGGAACTGCGCGCTGGTGTGGCCTTAGATCGCGCGGTCATTCGCTCCGCTGCGGTCCGTGCGAAGCCAATCGTGTTGACCGGTTTGGCGGCGATGGCGGGTGCCTTCTTCATCCTGGATGACCCGATATTCGCTGGTCTGGCGGTGTCGCTGATTTTCGGTCTATTCGTCTCGACGATCCTGACCTTGATCGTCATCCCGGTGGTCTATTACGGCGTCATGTACAAACGGACCGGGTCGCTTTTGGCGCAGGAGTGAAGCGACCGATATAGCGCGGAGACATCGGGCGATGTCGCTACTGCGCAAAGAACAGACCCCGCATCAGCGGGGCCTGTTCTGCACAGTTTTTCGGGACAATCCAACCGCCCCACGGAACTCTCCGTAACTTGCCGGTGGCCGTGGAGTCCGTCGACCGGAGGGGGCCGATGTTCGTTGGCTTGACCGGGACCACCAATACCTGTCGGTGGCTTTAATCTGGCATGAGCCATTACCGTTAAGGGTAAGACTTGCGGCTGCCCTGTACAGGTGGGGAAATACTTAAGGGAAATCCCGAAAGGCCGCTAACGCTTTGTCTTTCAAAGAAAAAAACAGCCCATCAGGAACGACCTTCGCGATCAAGTGTTAAGTCGGTCATAGATTAGGAAACCGGCGACGTAAGTGCCTACCGCAGAGCCGATCGTGCTGAACAGAAACACCAACAGGGTTCGGGACACACGGTTTTTCCACCAGCCGCGCAGCTCTGTTGTATCGGCGCGCAGACGGCTGAAGTCCCCGACCCGCGGCTTGCGCAGCATCAACTCCGCGGCCGCCGTGACCATGCCGGCACCGATCGTGGGGTTAAGAGACGTTAACGGCGCGGCCAGAAAAGCCGTGATCACGGTCAATGGGTGGGCGGCGGCGAGCAATGCGCCGAGAGCCGATAATCCGCCGTTAATGAGCACCCAGTCCCTGACCAGCTGCCAGCCGAGATCCGGATTGCGCGAAAATCCAATGTAGAAGCCGACCAGCACCAGCCCTGCAATTGCCCATGGGATCAGTTTCGGCCAGCGCGATTTGGCCGGCACGGTGTCCAGTTCGGTCAAGATCTCATGGGGTGGCGATGGGTCGCGCAGGTACTTTTCAATCCCGTTCAGGTGTCCGGCGCCAACCACGGCGAGCAGCGGGCGGCCGGGGTGCTCAGCGGCCGCGGCGCGGAGCTTGGCCGCCATGTAGCGATCTCGCTCATCGATCAGCGGTTGGTACAGATCATCCCTGTCGTGGGCGAACTCGGCGAAGGTGGTTTCCAGTACATCGCCTTCTTTGAGGTGCTCGATGTCTTCCTCGCTGACTTCCTCGCGCGACACCAGGCTGGCCACCAGCCCGCTGAATAACATGCCGCGCCGCCACCAACTGAGATTGCGGGCCGTGCGTTTGAGCGTCGTGCCGATTTCGCGGTCGATCAGTACCACCGGCAGGTCATGTTTGTCGGCCTGCTCGATCGCCATACGCATCTCGGCCCCCGGCTCGATGCCGAGCTGCTCGCCGAGTCGTTGCTGGTAGGCCGCCATGGCCAGGTTGGCCATCACCATCGAAGCCTTGCCCTGGCGCAGCACCTGCATCAGATCCAATTCAGCCAGGCGCTGTGGATTGTTGAGCGCGTCGAACCGACTTGGGCAGAGCTCGATCGCTACCGCTTCATAGGCTTTGCTGTCGAGTTCGCGGGCCACTTGGTCGGCGCTGGAGCGCGAGATATGCGCGGTGCCGAGTAGCGTGATCGACGTGTCGCCATGCTGCACCACGCGCAGCAGGTTTGGGTTCTGCGATTCGCTGTCGGCGGGGGAAGCGTCAACGACCGGCATGTAGAGCTCCTTGCATGGGGCTTTGCATCATATCTAACATGGGGCCTTGTTTCCGAATCTTGTCGTGATGCCCATGCGTGCTCTCGTCTGCTGTCTGTTGGTTTTATTGGCCGGTTGCCAGACCCTGGCCTATGGCGACAAGCCGAAGGACCTGGCCTACAAGGTCAGCGCGTTTGAGGACACGGTCCGCTGGGGCGCGCTGGAGAAGATGGTTTTATTCCTCAAACCTGACGAGAATGAGGCGATTACTGCACAGGAAGGTCTCGACAATATTCGTGTAACCGGCTATGAGTCGAGTCCTTTGACCAAGGTCAGCGACACTCGCTGGGTCCAGACAGCGGTCATCAAATACGTGCTGACAGACCGCCAGGTCGTCCGCCAACTTGTCGATCAGCAGATCTGGGAAAGCGAGGACGAAGGTAAGACCTGGTATCGCACGAACCCGGTACCGAGATTTGATTGACCCCTCCATGGCTCGGATGGTCGTTAGCTGGTGGGCCGGCCGACAACCGTTGGTGGCTCGGGTTGAAAGCGCGGTCTTTGCGATACAGCATCCGGGTTATGAACACGCAGCCTGATCTTCGGTTCCGAAACAGCTATGCGCGCCTCCCGGAAGGGTTTCATGCACGGGTCGCGCCGACCGCGCTGGCCGGGAGTCGATTGGTCGGCGTCAGCCCGGACGCTGCGCGACTGCTCGGCCTGCGTCCGCACCAGTTATTCGATGAGCCACTGCAGGGCTGGTTGAGCGGCGATCGCCCCTTCCCCGGGAGTGATGCTGTCGCGATGTGCTACGCGGGTCATCAGTTTGGCCATTTTGTGCCGCAACTCGGCGACGGCCGGGCGATTGTGCTGGGCGAGCTGCAGGGGGCGGACGCGACCCACTGGGAGGTTCAGCTCAAAGGCGCCGGCCTGACCCCCTTTTCCCGCGACGGTGATGGCCGTGCGGTATTGCGCTCGACGATCCGGGAATACCTTTGCTCGGAGGCAATGCACGGGCTGGGCATCCCCACGACGCGCGCCCTGTGCCTTTTCGACAGCGATGAAGAGGTCTATCGCGAACGCATGGAGCGCGGTGCGCTGCTGGTCCGACTGGCACCAAGCCATGTTCGCTTTGGCTCGTTCGAGTTTTTTTACCACCGCCAGCAGTACGGCCGGGTGAAGGCGCTCGCGGATTACGTCATCGACCATGATTACCCGGCGTTGCAGGAGCAGTCGGCGCCTTACGATGCGTTGTTGCGTGAGGTCGTAAAGCGAACCGCGCGATTGATGGCGCAGTGGCAGTTGGTCGGGTTTGCCCACGGCGTAATGAATACCGACAACATGTCGATCCTGGGCCTGACGCTCGACTACGGGCCGTTTGGTTTCCTTGATGACTACGACCCGGGGTTCATCTGCAACCACTCGGACTACCAGGGTCGGTACGCGTTCGAGCGCCAGCCCTCGGTCGGATTATGGAACCTGACTTGCCTCGCGCAGGCGATGCTGCCGCTATTCGATGCCGATGATGGCGAGGCGGCTGCGGCAAAGGCACGCGACATCCTGGACGGCTATCAGGCCGAGTTGACCACGGCCTTCTCTGCCGGTATGCGGGCCAAGCTGGGGTTGGTTGAGCAAAGCGAACAAGACCAGGCACTGACGGCTCGGCTGCTCGAGTTGATGCACCAGAGCGCGGCCGATTACACCAATCTGTTTCGCGATCTGGCCGGCATCGATGCCAACAATGATCTACCCGACCGGCGCCTGCGTGATCGGTTCGTCGAGCGTGAGGCGTTCGACAGCTGGTTGTCGCAGTACCGTGCGCGTCTGCGCGCGGAAGGTCGGGACGCGCATGTCCGCCGCGCCGCCATGAACGCGGTCAACCCCCGTTACATCCTGCGTAACTACCTTGCAGAGCAGGCGATCCGATTTGCAGAAGCCGGGGATTATCGGGAAATCGAGCGGCTGCGCTTGCTGTTGGAGAGGCCGTTCGACGAGCAGCCCGAGATGGCGGATTACGCCAAAGAGCCGCCGGGTTGGGGGCGTGAGTTGGCGGTCAGCTGTTCATCATGAGCAAGCCAGCCGGTCTCCTGGTCGCGCGTGACGTAGTTTGCAGGCGATGTCGGGGGGCGCGCGCGATATGAAGATCCCGCTCAGCGAAAAGCCGGGACGCCATGAGCGGCATTATCGGCGGCGTCTCGACAATCCGTTGTTCGGCGACCGCGCGGTGGCGCGTGATGACGACGCACTGCTGGAGATCCAGCGACTCGACCATGAGGAGCTGATCGCTTTCTTGCAGGCGTTGCGTCAAACGGTGCAGCGCGCGGTTACGCTCAAGCCGAATGAGGGCAGCGAGGTCATCCTCGAATTGAAAGAACAGTTCGATCGCCTATACGAACAATCGGCCGGTCTGGCCGATGAGCAGGCAGGCAATCAGTCGGCGATTGCCGACCTGCTCGACGTCATCATGCGCAATGTCGAGCGCGGCGCGGGGGCCGACCCACAGGCGGCTGACGAGTTGGCGCAGGAACGCGCGGCGCGATCGACCCATTTCGAGCTGTTGCGGTTTCCGTTGGTCGCCGATCTTTTGCACCCTGACAGCACGATAGCGCGAGAGGATCTTGCGCCGACCCTGCTGTCCGAAGACGAACCGGCCCTGGCCGCGGCCCTCGCGCTGTTCGATGCCGAGCAACTCAGTGCCGTCTATGCGTCCGCCGAACAGTGTGTTGCACGATGTGCCGAGCCGCCGACCGCGGCAGCGGCCCGGCTTCGGCAGATCGGCGACCGTCTCGCCGCATTGAATCAGCGAGCGAGGCTCAACTGAACACAATCGCGCTGCCTGGATCAGTCCTCGGACAACTCGATTTCGCCACTGACGTTGACCGACATCAGCTGGGTGCCCGTCTGGATCCGAGCCGGTGCAGGGCTTGCGTCGGCGCTGGCCCCGGCCGTCATGGCGCGCATCATCGGCGCAGGTTGACGGTGATTGTCGTTGATGTTGAGTCGCACGATCCGGTAACTGTCGCGGCCCAACGCGTCCGCGATAGCGGCCGCGCGGGACTGAAAACGCTGCAAAGCGGCCTCGGTCAGCGTGGCGCGGTGTGTGCGCTGCTGGGCCTCGGATAACTGATAGGCGATCGACTGGATGCTGAGCTTCTGCTGCAGTTGGCCGGCAAGGTCGCCGATCAGTCGGCTGTCTCCGCCTTCAAGGCGCAGGGACTGTCGAACGCGCCAGCCCCGGATGCGGCCGTCCTTGTAGATCGGGTTGCTGCTGTACCCTTCGGTCTGCACCTCGATCCCGGCATGACTGTTGGCCACTGCCAATGCCCAGTCCATCAGCCGGTTGACCTCGTCTGCCGGGGGCGCGGCCTGCTTGCCTTCGGCTTGTGCAAACAATATGACGACCAAGCGGTCGTTTTCGACGGCGCGCTGGGCCGACTCGTTGAGCGTCACACGATTGAAAGTCGGGTCGGTCTCTGTGGCGGTTGCTGTCGATACCGGGGTGAGGCAGGCAATGAGCATTGCAAGGGCAAAGCGCGACATCGGCGGTTCTCCGGGAAATTGGCCAAGGCGGGAAGTTTGCCGCAGGTACCCGGACGGTGTCGCACAAAAAAACCCCCGCACGCAGGTGCGGGGGTTTTTGATCACCCGCTTGCGGGGTGATGACCTGGGTCGAGAGGCTTACTCGGCGACAGGTGCTTCAGGTGCAGCCGGCGCGACCGGCGCCATCGGGGCGTAGCCGTAAGGGGCGTAGCCGTAGCCAGGCGCGGAGTAGTTGTAACCGCGGCCCCAGCCGTCGCCAGCGCCGTAGCCGTTGCCGTAGCCGCGCATGTTGGTGTTGCCGCGACCGGAGAAGCTCATGCTGAAGGTACCTTCAGCGGCGCCGTCAGCGGTACCGTCCATCACGCCGTTAGCGGCGGTGTTGCCGTAGCCGTAGCCGTTGTTGTAGCCGTTGTTGTAGCCGTTGCCCCAGAAGGCCGAGGCTTGGGTGGCGGCGAGGATAGCGGCGATAGCGATAATTTTTTTCATGGTCGAAGTCTCCGAATTTTAAGGTTGGGCGTGGCCCGTAAGTTAGAAATCTGTTGCCGCTTGTGGGTCGCGGCCGGCGATACAGCGTGCCGATGGAGAAGAAGTATATAAGTAACTACTAAAATGTCAATAAACTTTTTTACAGATGTCCCAGAGTGGCCAAAAGCTTCAATGGCCACACAGCAAAAAACATCATGGGGTTCCGCGCGCGGGGGCCGGTATCCTTCCGCCAGCTTTAGATGTTGGGAGGGAGGCTGTAATGAGCCAGGTGTTTGACCTGCTGATCGTTGGCGGTGGTGTCACCGGATCGGCGTTGCTTTACCTGACCGCGAAATACACAGACATCGAGCATGTCGGCATGTTGGAAAAATATGCGGCACCTGCGCGCGTCAATTCGCTGCATAGCAACAACAGCCAGACCCTGCACTGCGGGGACATTGAAACCAATTACAGCCTCGATAAGGCCCTCAAGGTGCAACGCGCTGCGCGCATGGTCGAGAACTATGCGATCGCGCAGCCCGACATCGATCATCTGATTTTCAGGTATCCGAAAATGGTGCTGGGCGTCGGGACCAGGGAGTGCCAGCAGCTGCGAGAGCGGTTCGATAGCTTGTCGCCGCATTACCCCAATCTACAGCTTCTCGACGCCAAGGACATCGCCCGAATCGAGCCCGCCGTGGCCTATTCGGGCGGTGGCTTGCGTCAGGAGGAAATTATCGCGTTGGGCTCTGAGAACGAATACACCGCGGTCAATTTCGAGGCCTTGGCGCGGTCCTTTGTTCGTCAGGCGCGGCGTTGTGAAGACACCAGGGTCGCGGTCGGCTACAACCAGAGCGTCAAGCATATCCGTCGCCAAGGTGATCTGTTCGTTATCGAGACCGGGACGACGAGCTTTCAGGCCCGCTCGATCGTCGTTTGTGCCGGTGGGCACAGCCTCAAGCTCGCGCACGATCTCGGCTATGGCCACCACTTCTCGGTGTTACCGGTGGCCGGGAGTTATTACTTCACACCGCAGGTGCTGAAGGGCAAGGTCTACACGGTGCAAAACGACAAGCTGCCATTTGCGGCGATCCACGGTGACCCGGACGTCATGGTGCCGGGCAAGACACGCTGGGGGCCGACCGCCCTGGTCCTGCCGGTGCTTGAGCGCTATAACTGGGAAACGCTGAAAGATTTTCTGCGGGTGTTTCGCTTCGACCGCAAGGTCTGGGATGTCTTGTATGACCTGCTAAAGGTCACGGACATCCGCAATTACATGCTGAAAAACTTTCTTTTCGAGGTGCCGATTTTACGCCGGGCACTATTCTTAAAGGACGCCCGCAAGATCGTGCCAGACTTGAAATACAAAGATCTCAAGTTTGCCCACCATGTCGGTGGTATCCGTCCGCAGTTGATCGACAAAGACCATCGGACATTGATGATGGGTGAGGCAAAGATCGATACGGGCGTCGGGGCGATCTTCAACATGACGCCTTCACCGGGCGCAACCTGTTGTCTCGAAAACGCCGAGGTCGATATGCGCAAGGTCGCCGAATACCTCGGGGCCAACGTGGATGAGGCGGCATTCGCTGCAGATCTGCTGGTGGATGATCAGCGGCATGCGATGGAAGACCTGCCGGTGTATTTGATTAGCGGAGAAGACGCGGCGTAAACGGGGCGCCCCAAAACAACCGCGTAGTTCGCAAGTGGCTAGGCACCGCTGGAGTTCGGATACTTTCGGCATCACCGGCTTAGCGGAACTGATCAATGATACTGCGACACTCCCCGACCTCGCCGTTCGTGCGCAAGGTCATGGTGCTGCTGCATGAGAAAGGGCTGGTCGACCGGGTAACGATAGATGCCGTCGATGGTTGGTCAGAGCCGGATGTTCTCACGGTGGAAAATCCACTATCGATGGTACCAACACTGTTGCTGGATGACGGTCGGGCGCTTTTTGACAGCGCGGTGATCTGCGACTACCTGGATAGCCAGTACGGCGACCCGGCGATGATCCCGGATGGCCAGGATCGATGGCAGGTGATGTGCGACCAGGCGCTCGCCGATGGCATGCTGGATTGCGCGGTCCTGATATTTCTGGAGCTGGGCAAGCGACCGCAGGCGAAACGGTGGGATTGGTGGTTGACGCTGAAACGGCATGCCATCGAGCGATCGCTCGACCAGCTCGAGACGCGTACCGACAGGCTCACGCCTCGCGTTGACCTGGGTACGGTGAGCATCGCGGTCGCGCTCGCCTATCTCGACCTGCGAAATGTGGTCGGCGACTGGCGCGCACTGCGTCCGGCGTTGTCGAAATGGCACGCGACCTTTGCCGCGCGACCCTCGATGGTAGCGACGGCTCCTGTCGCCTGATCGGAGGCACGCTAAATGTCACTTGCCATTGTCTGGTTTCGTCGCGACCTCAGGCTAGCCGATAACCCGGCGCTGACGGAAGCCCTGGCCAACTACGACCAGGTCCTGCCGGTCTACATCCAACCAGCTGCATCGGCGCCTTGGGATGCGGGTGCGGCGAGTAACTGGTGGTTGCATCACGCGCTCGATGATCTGCGCCAGGCATTGGGCGGACGGCTGTTGTTGCGTGTCGGCCCGGCGCTGGAGACGCTACAAGATCTCATCACCGAGACCGGTGCGGAAGCGGTTTACTGGAATCGCTTGTACGAGCCGGCGGCCATCGCGCGTGACACCGAGATCAAACAGACATTGCGCGATGCCGGCGTAACCACGGCTAGTGCAAACGCGTCCTTGCTGTTCGAACCCTGGTCTGTTGCCAACAAACAGGGCCTGCCATTCCGGGTATTCACGCCGTTCTGGAAGTCTCTGCTGAATATCGGCTTACCCGATCGGCCGCTGCCAGCGCCCGATCTGTCGGGTAGGCTCGTCGATCCAGCAGATTGCGCGCAAGCTCCGCTAGATGGGTTGGAACTATTACCCGACATCCCCTGGGATCATGGCCTGGCACGCGCATGGCAGCCAACCAGGGCGGCAGGCGTTGCCCGGCTGGATGAGTTTCTAGCGACCAATCTCAGGCGTTACGACGAGGGGCGGGACCTGCCGGGCGAGGACTGGGTGTCGCGCTTATCGCCCTATCTTCATTTTGGCCAGCTCGGCCCCCGCGAGATTGTCGCGGCAACGCCGAAGGGCGACCCAGGTGGCGCAGCGTTTCTCCGCGAAATCGGTTGGCGGGAGTTCGCCCACTACCAGCTTTATCATTTTCCGCACACCACTGACGCGCCGATGGATGTGCGTTTCGATGGCTTCCCCTGGCGCAAAGCCGACAATGAGCTGCGCGCGTGGCAACAGGGCCAGACGGGCATCCCATTGGTCGATGCGGGAATGCGTGAGTTGTGGGAAACCGGCTGGATGCATAACCGGGTGCGGATGATCGTTGCGTCGTTTCTGACCAAAAATCTGCTACTCCCGTGGCAGGAGGGTGCCCGATGGTTTTGGGATACCTTGGTCGACGCCGATCTGGCCAGCAACAGCCTGGGCTGGCAGTGGACAGCCGGTAGTGGGGCAGATGCAGCACCGTATTTCCGAGTGTTCAATCCGGTGCTGCAAGGTCAGAAATTCGACAAGCGAGGCGTCTACGTACGCCGTTGGGTGCCTGAAATCGCAGACCTGCCCGACAAGTACCTGCATCAGCCGTGGGAAGCACCGGCCGATGTCATGGCAGCGGCCGGCATTCGTTTGGGCGAAGATTACCCGGCGCCGATCTGTGACCTGAAGGCGAGTCGACAGCGCGCGCTGGCCGTTTGGGACCAACTCAAAAAGCGCTAGTCGCCGTCTTTGCCGTTGCGGTCGGCGCGATAGATGGGCGGTGAGATCAAGCGGTCTTGGCGGTGACCCTTCCCGGGTCGCCGGCGTCGACGCCACCGCGCGTTACTGAGGCGTTTTTGTCGCGTGATCGGTAAGCCGAACGTCTGCGAAGAAAAGCACCCTTGCGCAGGTCGCCGTAACAGCTGTCGAGAGTGGAGTCCGCGTTGGTGCGGGGGTCAATAAAGCGGTGTTCGGCCATCTTCGCCATGGTTGATCGATTGCATCCTGTTCAAAAAGCATCGTACCGATACCGATATCGGTATCGGCGGTAGCGCACGGAGGCGTTACCGATCTGTTTATAGACCGCTTTCGGCAGACGATTTGTGACGCAGTGCCGTTGGTGATCACCGCCCCTGTGGTTATTTGACCAGGGTCAAAAAAACCCGCCCATCGACGCTGGGCGGGCCCTTTTGAACGATACCAAGCGCTAGCGTGCGTTGACGTCGATATTTTCTACGTCGGCAAGGCGCTCGAGGGCGACCTCCATGAGCCAGCGGGCGCGCGCGGTCATCTGGTGCAGGTAGCCGTGCAAGGCAGCGTCCTGGCTGGTGCTGACCTCGCAGCGTGCGCTGTAGTCCTCAAATGCCGCCAGCTGCTCGATCACGCTGGCCATGTGGTGCGGGCACTCGCATTCCAGGCTGGTGCTGATTTGCGATAGGCGCACCAGTTGCTCGTGGGTGAAACGCTTCGGCGGAAGCGGGTCGCTGCTGGCGACGCGCGGATCCCACTCCGGCGGCTTCCAGTCCACCTGGCGCGTCTGGCTCAACTGGCAGTGCTGCCAGATGTGTTCGAGCGCGACCGGTGCGCGCAGGGTCTGCAGACCATAACGCTGCAGCTGACTGACGATGTTCGACGGACTGAAGGCGTAGATCACGATGATCCGCTGCGCCCGTTTGCGCAGGTCCGGCGAATTCAGATCTTTCGCAATGTTGCGATCGAGGAACGGGAGCTCGATTACGAGGGTATCGCAGTTGGTCTCGTCTTCGAGGAACGACTCCAGATCGGTGTAGGCACCCGCGAGTTCGAGGCCCTCCGGCAGGCGTTCGGTATTGCAGGCGCGCACTGATATCGCCTGACCCACTACACAGACCTCATGCTGACCACTGCCCGGTGGGGGCAGGTTGGCGGGCTGCGCCAAGTTCAGGCGTCGATTCAGCTCCTCGGCTGACAGGTTGGCGACCGTGCTGATGGCGTGCCCCTGGTCGACCAGTGTCTTGATCATAGTAAGGCGGGTAACGTCCTGTTGGCTGTAAAGACGCCCGCCCTTCGGTGTGCGTTCGGGTTCGACGATGTCGTATCGGCGCTCCCAGATTCGCAGCGTATCTGGCGATATGCCCGTAAGACGGGCAACCGCGCCTATGCGGTAAGCGCCGTTTGCTTCGTTCGATGCCGTTGTCATTGCTTAACTACCTCTCTGTCGCAAGCGAACTGTCACTTCGTTTGGTTGAGTTGATGATTTGCGCGGCGCCGAGTTGACGCCGCACGCGTTTTAATATTTTTCCGAGCACCGGAATGCGCTCGTAGAGTTGTCGGGATGGATCCCAGAAATCAACGTGTTCTTCCGCCTTGCCGTCGGCGTTGAATTGCACGCGGCTGACGCCGTCAATCTTCTGTGGGCGGCCCCGTGTGCTGAACGAGAATGTCCAACGCAAGTAGCAGATCGGGTCTGTGTACACATGTTCGGAGACGTTGAAACGAGGCGTTTCGACGGTTTCGTACATGTGCTCGAAAACACGTTTGATTTTCGCGATGCCGCGCACGTCGTTGAACGGATCGATGAAGCGCGCAGAGTCTGTGAAGACCTCGTCAAGCTGCGCCAGCGAGGCCGGCGTCATATCTTCGAAGAATGCGATATAGCGGGTCACGTGCGCAGTCATGCCTGCATTACCCGGCGTTCAATAAGGCGGAAAAACAGGCCGTAGGGTAGACACCGCAGCAGCTTCAGCGGCCAGATCAGACGGCGTGGGAAGCTGATCTCAAAGTGTGGCCTGCCGATTTCAGCAATGATCTTGCTGGCGGCCTGTTGTTCGGTCAGCAGTGCCGGCATCTTAAAGCTGTTTTTGTCGGTCAGGCGGCTGCGCACGAATCCTGGGTTGATCACGCGCAGTTGGATACCCCATTGCTTGGCTTCCGGCTTCAACGCCTCTGCGAGATGGATCGTTGCGGCCTTGGGGGCAGAATAGGGCGCCGAGCGCGGCAGGCCTCGGAAACCGGCTGCACTCGCATTGAGTAGTATCTCGCCGCCGCCCGCGTCGCGCATCAAAGGCAGAACAGCGCCGAGCACGTTGACCGGGCCCATGTAATTGACCGCGTTGAGGCGTGCAAACAGGGCTGTGTCATACGCCTCGATCGGCATAGGTTCGTAGTCACCGGCATTAACCAGCACGAGCGTCGGCGGCGTGGCCTGAAAGAGCGCCGACGCGGCGGCAGCCACGGCTGCCGCATCGGTTACATCGACGGCGCGAGATTCGGCGCCGATTTCAGCGGCGGCTGCTGCCAGCCGTTCTGGATTGCGCGCCGACAACGTCACCTGCCAGCCGGCTTCTCGCAGCCCTCGGCCGACTTCCAGCCCCATCCCGGCGCTGGCACCAATCAGCCAGGCATGTTTCGGCGCGCTGCTCATGCAGCAGCCCTCGATCCGATGATCCCTGCGATCAGCGTGCAGGCGATCACAACCGACGTCAGGCGGAAGCGCAGCTGTTGGTAACGGGCGTCAAGCACAGGCAGGAGTCGCACGTCGACGTACAAAATCGCCGCGAACAGTGCTGCAAAACCGAGGAACGCCGGCCCTGCCGGCAACAGCAACAACGTCCAGGCCAGCAGCGCCGGCATCACGCCCCAGCGAAGCCGGCGTTTGAGGTTCCCGTCATCCTGCGTCGCGACGCCCCAATGAACGGCCCCGAGGAAGCTGGCGATTATCGCTGCGTACGAACGCATCACGTCGACGGCTGACGCGGTCAGCGCAGCGTCGGACGACAGCAGCAGTGCGCCGGTGCCGGCAAGAAAAGGAATAAGCCCGGCGTAGCCCAGCCAGGCACGCTCGCGGTGCCATGAATTACCGACAATCTCGACCATCATAAGAGCGCCTCGATATCTCGGATAATTCTGCTGCTTTGTGGCGGTGTGATGCTGAGGTAGTTTTCGACGAGCCGACCGTCCCTTCCAATTAAATATTTGTGGAAATTCCAACCTGGGAACCGTCCGGCCGCCTCACCAAGCGCCGTAAAGAGGGGATCAGCGTTGCTTTCTGTTACCTTTGTTTTTGCAAACATAGGGAATTTCACGCCATAAGTGAGTCGGCAAAAGTCTTTGATCTCGCCTTCGGTGCCGGGCTCCTGGTTGCCGAAGTCATTCGACGGAAACCCCAGAACAACCAGCCCCTGATCGCGGTAGTCCGCGTAGAGCGACTCCAGCCCGGCATACTGGTCGGTGAACGCACAGCGGCTGGCGGTATTGACGATCAAAACCACCTTTCCGCCATAGGTCTCCTGAAGGTTCACCGTCTCGTCACTGCCGAGTCGTCTGACCTCGTGATCGAGGACCGTGCTGGCGCTACCGGCCGCGAGACCCGGGCCGGCGAGACCAAGAATCGTCAAGGAAATTGCCGCGCTGAATAAGAAGTGTACAGGTTTCATGTGGAAAAACTTGACTCTTTGCTCGATGTGTTTAGATTATGTATAGCAATAACGTAAGCTGTTTGCAATAAAACACATACATACAGGGCGACTTTAATGAACAAAAACAGACGTGTGGCAATCGTTGGCAGCGGCATCGGTGGAGCCAGTGCCGCGTGGCTGCTGAGGGATCACGTCGATGTGACCTTGTTCGAGGCGGAGCAACGTTTTGGCGGGCATACCAACACCGCGATTGTCGACGACCCGCGCGGGCCTGTAGCGGTCGATACCGGTTTCATGGTCTTCAATCGGCCGAACTATCCTTTGATGACATCGTTGTTCGAGCACCTCGGTGTCGCGACCTATCCGACCGATATGTCGTTTTCGGCCTCGATCGACGACGGTCGCTTGGAGTACGCCGGCACCGATCTCAACGGCCTGTTCGGTCAACGGCGTAATCTGCTAAATCCCTCGTTCTGGCGACTGTTAGTCGACATCCTTGCGTTCAACCGTCGCGGCCACCGGGCGCTGCAAGACACTATCGATCCGACGATGACCCTCGATCGTTTTCTGGACAAAGCGGGGTTGGGGCAAAAATTCCGCGACCACTACCTCTACCCGATGGCGGCGGCGATCTGGTCGTGTCCGCGCGGCGAAATCGGTCGCTTCCCGGCGCTGACATTTCTGCGGTTTTTCAGCAACCACGGTCTGATAAAAATTAGCGACAGACCGCAGTGGCAAACCGTCGAAGGGGGCTCTAGCCGTTACATGCGTCGACTGATCGAAGATTTAGGGGAGCGGGCGCTCAGCGGGCGGGCGATTCGCAAGGTGATCCGGCGAGAGCACGGCGTCGATGTGATGCAACAGGACGGCCAAACCGAGCGCTTCGACGATGTCGTCCTGGCCTGCCATAGCGATCAAGCCCTGAGACTGATCGAATCGCCAGCGCCGAGCGAATCGGCCGTGCTGGCTGCCATCCCCTACCAGCCCAACCGGGTGTTGCTGCACCGTGATGCCGCACTTATGCCGAAGCAGCGACGGGTTTGGTCTTCCTGGAACTACCTGGCCGATCATCGCGCTGATGCGGGCCGCGCGGTCGCAGTGACCTATTGGATGAATTCCCTGCAACGCCTTGATACCGCGCAAAACTATTTTGTTTCGCTCAATCCCCTACGTGACCCTAGTCCGGCCACGGTCATCGCTGAGTACGAATATCATCACCCGGTATTCAGCCTCGATGCGTTGGCGGCGCAAAAGCAATTGCATCGGATCCAGGGTCGCGACGGCATCTGGTTTGCGGGGGCGTGGACCGGGTATGGCTTTCATGAAGACGGCATGCGGTCTGGCGTCGAAGTCGCCGAAGCACTTGGCGCCGCCGTCCCGTGGAGAGAACAGGTCGAGGCCTCGAGGGATCTCACACTGGTGCCACAACTGGTGCGAAAAGCCGCATGAGTGCTCGCCTCGACGATGCCTGTGTTTACTCGAGCGAAGTGATGCATCAGCGCCTCGGTTCGACACCCTATCGCTTCCGTTATCGTGTCTTCAGTCTCTTGCTGAACATCGATACGATCGATCGCACCACGGCGACAAGCCGGTTGTTTTCGCGAAATCGTTTCAACCTGCTGAGCTTTTACGATCGCGACCACTTGCCAGCTGGCGCCACTGACCTGCGCGGCTGGGCAGAAGGGGTGCTCGCCGGTGGAGGGATCTCGACGCCTGGTCTACAGATCAGTCTGCTGTGCTTTCCACGGGTGCTGGGGTGGGTCTTTAACCCGCTGAGCCTTTGGTACTGTGAAGACGCGAACGGCGCGCCGGTCGCCGTGATCGCCGAGGTGCGCAACACCTTTGGCGAGCGCCATTGCTACTTGCTTAAGCCCCAACCCGGCAAACCGGGATGGCCGCTGCGGCAATCGCACAGCAAGGATTTTCACGTCTCGCCGTTCATTTCGATGGACGCTGGGTACCAGTTTCGTTTGTCACGGCCCGACGAGAGGCTGCGCGTGATCATCCGAGAACTGCAGGACAGCCGACTTATGCTGGTGGCCACACAGATGGGTCGGCGGCTGCCGTTCAAAAGTACGACGTTGTTATCTCAAACCCTTCGCGTCCCGCTACAGACGTTGAAGGTACTGACCGCCATTCACTGGCACGCATTGAAAATTTGGCTGCAAGGTGGGCAATTCCACCGTAAGCCGGCACCCCCAATCGAAGAGGTAAGCTGACATGCGCCCACAAACAGCAACCCTGGCGGCGCGTCCGCCGTTCGTCCTGTCGATGCCCTGGCATCATCGACGTCTTGTCGACCACTTGGCACAGCTCCGCCGGGGTTCCCTGACGGTGCAAATCGCTGCGCACAAGCCTTTCACACTTCACGGTGTGGAAGATGGCCCGGATGCGTCGATCAAGATTGACCGGCCAGGTGCACTGATGCGACGACTCTTCTGGCGCGGCGATTTGGGCTTCGGCGAAGGATTTATTGCCGAAGACTGGGATAGCCCAGATCTTGCCCGGCTTCTCGAGGTCTTGGCGCTCAATTTGGACGCCTACGCCGGCACCGAAGATCGGCACCTGCTCTCGCAGACTCGGATAAGGCTGCAGCACTGGGCGAATCGCAACACCCGCAGTGGTAGCCGTCGCAACATTGCTGCCCACTACGATCTCGGCAATGATTTTTACGCGCAATGGCTCGACACGAGCATGACCTACTCCGCGGCGCTTTTCGATCAGGGAATCGCTTTGGAAGAAGCGCAGCAGCGCAAATATGCGCGCATGCTCGATGAGCTCGCGGCGAAACCCGGAGACCATATCCTCGAGATCGGCTGTGGCTGGGGAGGTTTTGCGGAGTACGCGGCAAAGCGGGGTATGCGCGTGACCGGTCTGACCCTGTCCGCCGAACAGCTCGAGTACGCGCGTCAGCGGATTCAGGACGCCGGGCTAAACGCGTTAGCAGAATTCAAGCTCTGCGACTATCGCGACAGCCAGGTCGCCGCCGACCATGTGGTCTCGATCGAGATGTTCGAAGCCGTCGGGCGTGAATACTGGGCAGGATATTTTGACGTCGTGCAGCGCAGTCTACGTCCGGGTGGTCGGGCGTCCCTTCAGGTGATTACCATTGACGAGACAAAGTTCGACCGATACGAGGCCGTCCCTGGCGGTTTCATCCAGACCTACATATTCCCCGGCGGTATGTTGCCGACCAAACAGCACTTGGATGAGCTGGGCGCCGGCGCTGGATTGACGCACGTCGACATGATGCCATTCGGAATCGATTACGCCGATACGCTGGCACAGTGGCACGAGCGTTTCAATGCGTCTACTGACTGGCTTGAAAGCCACGGCTATGACCAACGATTTCGGCGTATGTGGCAGTACTACCTCGCGTTTTGCGAGGCGGGCTTCCGTGCGCAACACATTGACGTTGTGCAGTGCACGTTTGCAAAACCGTGAAAGCCAAACAACCGTCTTTGACGGCCTATGCGCTGCCCGCAGTGCCGTTGGCGTTTCTCGGGTTGCCGCTGTATGTGCATCTGCCCGCGGCGTACGCTGACCTTCCCGCGATCGGTTTGGCGACCGTCGGTGTCGTGTTGCTGGTGGCGCGGCTGCTCGACCTGGTCACGGATCCGCTGGTTGGCCTGTTGGTCGACCGCACGCGCGCGCGTATCCGGCCGCAATGGTTGATGACGCTTGGTGCGGCTTTACTGTTGGGCGGGGCGGTGTTTCTCTTTCGTCCCGACATCGAAGCCGGCGCAGGCTATCTTTTCGTGACCCTCACGGTCACTTACCTCGGTTGGACCTTGATCGCGATCCCGTACTACGCCCTGGGCGCCGAGGTCGGCGACGTTCGCGGCCAGACGCATGTCGCGGCGTGGCGTGAGGCGGGCATGATCGCCGGTACCTTGCTGGCGCTGCTGCTGCCGGTGGCTTTCGGTGCAACCGACACCTTGGATTTCAGTGCCACCGTACTGCTCTGGCTGGTGCCATTGGCGTTGGCGGCTGCATGGCTGATTCGGGCCGAGGGCGTGGTCGCAAAGATCCAATCGAAGTCTGCGGGGCTCTGGGCGATGTGGCAGGAAACCTCGCGGCCGGCACGTCAGGTGGTGTCGATTCATCTGCTCAACACCTTGGCCGGTGGCACCGCAGCGACGCTGTTTCTGATCTTCACCCGTGATGCCCTGGGGCTGGAGGAGCAGGCGGCCGGCATGCTGTTGTTGCTGTATTTTCTCGTTGGGTTGGCCGCGTTACCCCTTTGGGTGCGCGTGTCGCGACGTATCGGCGAGGTGCGCGCGTGGCGGGCCGCGATGTTGTTGGCCGCTGCGGGCTTCTTGCCGGCGGCCTTTCTTGGCGCCGGCGACGTGGTTGCGTTTGCGCTGGTCTGTATCGTTACGGGTGCCACGCTAGGTGCCGATATTGCATTGCCAGCGGCGCTGCAGGGTCGTCTGGTTGTCAATGAATCGCGTGCCCTCGACAAGCCCCGGGGCGGGGCCTTGTTCGGACTATGGGGGATGGCCAGCAAGCTGGCTCTGGCGTTGTCTGCCGGTTTGGCCTTGCCGCTTCTCGCGTGGTTGTCATCGCCGGAAACGGGGCGTACGCAGGGCGATGTGGTGCCTTGGCTTTACGCCGGTCTGCCTGTTCTCATCAAGCTGCTCGCCGTGTTGGCGTTGCAGCGATCTGTGCTGATGTCGACGGGAGTCGATGTTGCTCACGAAAAAAAGGAGGTTTCGGATGACGTTCATCCGCCTGTTGATTCTCATCCTGCCGTTAACGCTTCTCGCCGGGTGTAGTGGAATGCAACCAAAAGACTTTGAAGGTACGACGCCGCACTTCAATCTTTTCGAATATTTTCGTGGCCCGACCAAGGCCTGGGGAATCTTCCAGGATCGTGCAGGCACGTTGAAGCGCCAGTTCACCGTTGATATCGAGGGTACCGTTGAAGGCAATCTGCTGACGCTCGTTGAAGACTTTGTGTATGCGGATGGCGAAGAGTCGCAGCGGATCTGGCGAATCACACGTCTGGACGAAAACCGATTTGAAGGTCGCGCCGATGACGTGGTGGGGGTAGCGGAAGGGGTGGCCTACGGCCAAGCCCTGAACTGGCGCTATACGCTGCAGCTGCCCTATAAAGGCTCGACAATCGACGTCGCGCTGAACGACTGGATGTTTTTGCAGCCGGATGGCGTGTTGGTCAATCGTGCGACGGTGAGTAAATTTGGTTTTAGGGTCGGCGAAGTAACGCTGTTTTTCCAAAAGAAAGAAGGAGGTGCATGATGCGTGGCTGGATGATTTTTGGTGTTTTGCTTGCGGCTTTCAGCGCACCGACGATGGCGTTGCCGCCGGTTGACGACTCGCTTGAGCTGCGTGACCAGGCCAGGGCCTGTTATCTCGGCTTCATCAAACTCTACGACGTGGACTATCTGGCGGGTGCCAACGATGCGCGTTGTGTTCGGGTTTCCTATCTGCGCAACTTTTCGGCGGACGAACTCAGCGAGGGGACGACCGAGGTGTTTGCCAAACGCCACGGCGCCGACGTCGCCGCCAAGTACATCGATCTCTTGCAAGGCCTAAACAGTGCTTACGCCGACGTCAACAATGGCGACACCTACACCTACTGCGTCGCAGATTCGGTCGGTGGTGTGCTGATCCGCGACGATGAGGCGGTACAGCGGATACAGTCTGACGATTTTGCCAAGCGATTTTTCCAGATATGGGTCAAGGGTGAGCGCAACGACGGGCGGCCGGAGTGGAGCTTCAACAGCTGCTAGCGGAAACGATCCGCTAGCCGGACTGCATCGGAAAGCCCGCCCGCGGTCCGATATCCTCTTGGTCGCGCAGGAATAAGGGCGGCGACTGCATATACATCGTGACCAGGCGGGCGAGTGATTCCAGTGCGTTCCAATGAATGCGCTCCCACCCGTGAGATGCGTCGATGCCGAACGTGGCCAGCGCGGTTCGCAAATCTGCCCCGGCCTCCACGGCCGCAGCGCTGTCTGAGCGATAAAATCGAAAGATGTCGCGTTGATAGGGTATCTGGAATTCCTGACATAGCTGGATGATGTAGTGCGTCAGGTGGTAATCGAAAGGCCCACTCATATCCGCCATGCAGATCGTTACCCCGAACTCACTGGAGTTCTGTCCGGGCGCCGTCGTGCCATTGTCGAGTGTCAGCATTTCGGCGACGTCCTGGTGCAGTGCGGCGGACGCACCAGAGCCGACCTCTTCGGAAATCGTAAACAGCGGATGGCAGTCGACCGGGAGCTCTACGTCATGCTCTACGACCGCTTTGATAGCGCCGAGCAGTACCGCTGCGCCGGCTTTGTCGTCGAGATGGCGGGACGCGATGTAGCCGTTTTCCATTACCTCGGGTTGCGGATCGATGGCGATAAAATCGCCGATATGAACGCCGAGTCGCATCAGATCTTCGCGCGTGTCGCACCGCTCATCGATGCGTAGCTCAACGTTTTGCCAGTTCGACGGTTGCTTGTCGATCTCATCGGCAAACGTGTGGCCCGACGCCTTGAGTGGGAGGATCGTTCCGCGATGTGAACTCAGATCGGTAAACAAGGTTACCCGTGCACCTTCGGCGAACCGGGCGTTCCAATGACCAATCGGCACCAACTCGGCACGCCCATTCGATTTGAGGTTCTTGACCATCGCCCCAAGCGTATCGATATGCGCCACTATCGCGCGGTCTGGGCTGCTGCGCTGACCCTTGAGCGTTGCGCGAATGGCCCCGCGGCGCGTCAGTTCAATCGGAACGCCGAGTTTATCGAGTTCGTCCGCTACCAAGTGCACCGCGCGGTCGGTGTAGCCACTCGGGCTTGGCGTATTGAGCAGCCGGAACAGCACATCTTGCGTATAACGCTGGTCGATCGGGAGTGATTTCATAGTGTTGGTTCGATGCCGAAAAGGTTAACTGCCGATGGTGTTTGGGAATAACAGGTCGACAAAACGCTCGGCAGTGGGCTGAGGTTCGTGGTTGGCAAGACCGGGTCGCTCGTTCGCCTCAATGATGACGTAGTGCTCATCCGATGGGTATTTAACGATAAAGTCCAGCCCGGTGACCGGGATGTCGATTGCCGCAGCGGCGTCCTTGGCCGCGCGAATGATGGTTGGATGCAACCGGTCGGTTACGTCATGAATCGTGCCGCCGGTGTGCAGGTTTGCGGTTTTCCGCACAGTCAGATACTCCCCGTAGGGTAGTACGACATCCATCGAGTATCCGGCTTCGGCAACGCAACGTTCGGTTTCCGCATCGATGGGAATACTGCTTTCCCCATCCGTCGCAGCTTGACGGCGGCGGCTCTGTTTGTCGATGAGTTCGCTGATCGTGGCCTGGCCGGTACCTTGGATGCGGGGCGGTCGGCGGGTCGCCGCGGCAACCACCTTGCCGCCGATGACGATGACTCGCAGATCAATCCCCTGCACGTACTCTTCGAGCAGCACGTTTTCACAAAACTGCTTGGCGGTCGAGATCGCGCTATGCAGCGCCTCGCTGTCACGTACGTCGACACTGATGCCGGCGCCTTGTTCTCCGCGGGCCGGCTTTACGACCACCGAGCCGAGTTGGGCCAAGAAATTCTCCGCCTGCTCCGTGTTGGTCACAGCAATTTGGCCCGGGACACGCAGCTTCGCGCGCTTTAACAGGCGATGGGTAACCGCTTTATCATCGCATCGACTCATCGCGATCGAGGTCGTGAGTTCGCTGAGCGACTCGCGACAGGTGACACTGCGTCCGCCAAACGTGAGTGAGAAGAAGCCGGCCTCCGGATCCAGGACTTCAACACCGATCCCGCGCCGCTGAGCCTCGCGTACGATAATGCGCGCGTAGGGGTTAAGCTTTTCATCCGGTTGGTTGCCAATGAACAACGGTTCATTGAACGAATTCTTGTTCTTCACCGTAAAGACATTGATGCGCTTGAACCTCAGGTGCTCATAGAGGCGAATCGCTTCTCGGTTGCTGTGAATGACCGAAAGATCCAGGTAGCTTCGCCCCCGTGCGATGAAGTATTCGGCCATGTGTCGCACCAATGCTTGCCCCACACCGGGTTGACGCGCCTGCGGGTCGACCGCGAGCGCCCAGAGGCTGGCGCCCCGTTCCGGATCGCCGAAGGCCTCGACATGATCGACGCCGGTGGCGACACCGAGCACCTCGCCGGACTGGAGATCGGAGGCAATGAAAAATTGAACGACGCGAGACGCCCGCTGCGCCCAGATGAACTCAATCGGGGGCGGGATCATATGGCGCGACAGATAAACTCGTTGTAGCGCCTCTGCCTCTTCGCGCGTGTTTAGCAGATGTACCGTGAAGCCACGTGGCCGGCGCTGCGATACGGTGTAGCGATCAAGCCAGAGTCGAAACGTGTGGGAGGGGTCGAGAAACAGGTTGTGCGGCTCCAGGGCCAGCAGCACGTGCGGATCGCTGACATAGAACGCGATGTCGCGTTTGCCCGGGATTTCCTCGAGTAAAGCATCCGCCAGCTTACGGTTGTCGTCAAAGGTGTGGGCAAAAATCAGTCGTCCCCAGCCACAGTCAACGATCGCGTTGGATGTCGCTGATAAGGCGTCGGTACCCACGTGTCCGCGGCTCCCGGATACGCTGCGTGACCGCGTTCGGGCCAGTCGTGAGCGATAGTGTTCCTCTCTACTCATAGCGCACCTCAAAGCCCGTGTTGCTGGAACCACAATTCAAGCAGCGCGATTTGCCAGACTTTCGAGCCGCGCAGTGGCGTGATATGTGCTTTTGGGTCCCGCATCAAGCGTTCGAGGTAGTCATCGCGAAACAAACCACGCTGACGCGCGGCAGGTCGGGACAGGGCATCTTGCACATAACCGAGGTAGGCGCCTTCCAGGTACTTTAATGCAGGGACCGGAAAATACCCCTTTGGCCGGTCGATGACTTCGTTGGGAATCACTGCCCGAGCGCATTGTTTCAGCACGCCTTTACCCCCATCGGCCGTCTTGAATTCGGCCGGGATCCGCGCGGCCAATTCGACCAGTTCGTGGTCCAGGAAGGGCACCCGTGCCTCAAGCCCCCACGCCATTGTCATGTTGTCGACCCGTTTGACGGGGTCGTCGACCAGCATCGTATTCGTGTCGATGCGCAGGGCTTTGTCGATTGCACGGGTTGCGCCGGTGGTCGAAAAGTGGCGTTCAACGAAGGCCCTGCTGTGGTCGTCGCCGACGAATCCGTCGGTGACCGCCTCGCTGAATTCGGTGTGGTCGCGGTCGAAGAAGACCGCGGCGTAATCATCGACGGGATGGTTGCTTTCCAGCATTGGCGGATACCAATGGTAGCCGGCAAATACCTCGTCCGCACCTTGTCCGCTCTGCACCACTTTGACGTGCTGAGAGACGCGTTCCGACAGCAGGTAAAAGCCGATCACGTCATGACTGACCATCGGCTCGCTCATCGCCGTGATGCATTTGTCCAGCGCGGGCAGCAACTTCGCAGAGTCAACCCGGATCTGATGGTGGTCGGTGCCGAAATGCCTGGCGATGATATCTGAGTATTGGAACTCATCGCCCTTTTCATCATCGACGGATTCAAAGCCAACCGAGAACGTGTTGAGACCGCGTTGGCCCTGTTCAGCCAGCAGTCCGACGATGAGGCTCGAATCGAGCCCGCCCGACAGCAGCACGCCGACGGGGACGTCCGCAACAAGGCGCCGGTCAACCGCCTTGCGCAGCGCATCCAACGTCAGCGCCTGCCAGTCTTCGTAGCCGAGTTTGCTTTCTTCCTGGGTTGCCCCGAAGGTTATCTGCCAATAGGCAATATCGCGACTGCGTCCATCGGCCTCGATGACCCGCACTGTTGCCGGCGGCAGCTTGCGAACGCCGCGCAGGATCGTGAACGGTGCCGGTACCACGGCATGGAAGGTCATGTAGTGATGCAGTGCGACAGGATCGACGGCCGTATCGATATCGGGCGTCGCGAGCAGGGCGGGAAGCGTGGATGCGAAACGCAGGCCTTTATTGAGCTCGCTGTAATAGAGCGGCTTGATCCCGAGACGGTCTCGCCCCAGCACCAGGCGACCCGAGTCGCGCTCCCATAACGCGAAAGCGAACATACCGTGGAACCGCTCGACGCAACGCTCGCCCCAGGCGGCATAGGCCTTCAGAATTACCTCGGTGTCGCCATCGGAGAAAAATCGGTAACCCAGCGCCTCCAGCTCAGCCCGCAGGTCGCGGAAGTTGTAGATGCAACCGTTGAACACAATGCCCAGACCGAGCTCATTGTCGATCATCGGCTGTTGCGCATGCTCGCTGAGATCCAGGATCTTCAGGCGCTGGTGGCCGACGGCGATATGCCGAGACTGGAAGATGCCGTTACCGTCGGGGCCACGTGGAAACAGTACCCGGTTCATCCGCGCGATGTTGTCTACCGAGGGCGCCGATCCGTCGAAGCGGATTTCCCCGCAAATTCCACACATAGTCGTTTCGTTTGGTTTGAAGAGATGACACACCATAAACAGTGCGCAGGACGACTTCAAACCGGTCGGGCTAGTGTCCTGATCGGCTGCCGGGAACATCTGGCGTTGCATCTCGCCCGATCCCCTCGGGCAAGACGCGGGGAGACGCGTCACACGGGTTGGTCATCAGTTGCGGATGGATCGATCCGAACCGGGCGATAGCCGAGCTGCTCCGCCAGGTGTTCGATCAACCGGTCGGCGATGTCGTCGATGCCGGCGGTGATCCCGAGATCCCTCGTTCGGGTAACCATGAGTCCCGCAAAGCCGCAGGGATTGATGCAATCGAACGGGCTGAGATCGTTGTGAACATTCAATGCCAAGCCGTGGTAGGTGTAGCCGCGCCGTACCCGCAGGCCCAGTGCGGCAATTTTTCGCCCGTCAACATACACGCCTGGGGCGTCGTGCCTGGAAGACGCGTCAACGCCGTAGTCGGCCAGTAGACCGATCACGGCATTTTCCATCTCGGTTACCAGGGCGCGAATACCGAGCCCGGCCTCGCGTAACCCGATCAGCAGGTAGACAACCAGTTGTCCGGGGCCGTGGTAAGTCACTTGGCCACCCCGGTCGGTCTGCACCACCGGGATATCACCGGTGGCGAGCAGATGCTCGGCCTTGCCGGCCTGTCCCTGCGTGAATACCGCGGGGTGCTCGACAACCCAGAGCTCCGATGGCGTGTGCTCGTCGCGCGAGTCGGTGAAGTGGCGCATCGCTCGCCAGGTTTTTTCGTACGGCTGGCGTCCCAGGTGTCGGATTTTTAGCTCGGGCGCGGACATGGCTGTCCTTCGAAAGAATAGGGGTTCGGGCTGTGCCAATCATAGCGAATGCGCCTGGTTCGCCCATGGCAAGGCCGGTGGCAATGCCTAATCGCTGGAAATTTGTGACAATTGGGCAGTGCGTCAGGCAACAAGGAAAGTTAGGGTGTTTAATTCGCTTACCGAGAAAGTCGGCTTTTCGCTTGGGTTGCTGGGCCTAGCCTTTCCGGGTATGGCCGAGCCGCCGCTAACCGAGGAGGTTTTTTTTGCGCCGATGCCGATTGTCTTGACCGGGGCTCGGCTCGCCCAGCCGCTCAGCGAGGCACCGATCGCAATGACCGTGATCGATCGTGACCTGATCGAGGCCTCCAGCGCCACCGATGTCGTCGAGCTGCTGCGCCTCGTGCCCGGATTCCAGGTCGCGCGCAAAGAGGGTATCGACACGATCGCCTCGTACCATGGGTTTGCCGACGACTTCCCGCGTCATATGCAGGTGCTGGTCGATGGCCGTTCGGTCTACGACCCCGCCCTCAACGGCGTGGTCTGGTCGTCGATCCCGGTGACGCTCAATCAGATCGAACGGATCGAGGTGGTGCGCGGCTCGAATGCGGCGGCCTATGGCGCCAATGCGGTGATGGGTACGATCAACATTATCACCCGCTCGGCCGAGACCAGTGACCGTCTCCAGGTCAGGGCGATGGGCGGAACGGGCGGTGTCTCGGCGGGTGAGTTTTCGCACGCGGCGATACACGGCGACATGGCCTATCGGATCGACGCAAGTCGTTCGAGGGACGGCGGATTCGCCGACAAGTTCGATACCAGTAATTCGTCTATCGTCAACCTGCAGGGTACTTACAGGCCCACGCTCGGCGATGAGGTCACGGTGCGGCTCGGTGCTCGGGAGACCGATTTCGATAGTGAGGCGTTTCGTTACCCGCGCCAGCGGGTGTTCAAGTCGGACTATCAGCAACTCACCTGGAACAGGATGCTCGACGCCGGCGAGGACCTTCAGCTGCAGGTTTATCGGACCAATTTTCGATCACCGGATGTCGCCGACGTCGGCATTGGCATCGTCGACTACTCGCTTTCATCCGAGCGCCTCGACATTGAGCTGCAGCACCGCTGGCAGCCTGCCGAACACTGGCGGTTGTCGTGGGGGGCTGGCACGCGACGCGACACCGTGTCGGGCGGCATTTATGACACCGATGATGACTTGCAACGCGACCAGCTGCGGGCCTTCGGCAACCTGGAATGGCGGGCGGCCCCCGATGTCGTGATCAATGGCGGCCTGATGGCCGAGCATTACGACGATGTCGGAGATTATTTCTCGCCGCGTCTCGCGGCCAATTGGTTACTCGATCGCCATCAGACCATTCGGGCGAGCGCCGCGCGTGCTTACCGGATCCCGACCTTCCTCGAACGGCGTGGCGGGGTCGAGGTCCAAACGCCTGGCGGCAACATTCCCGTGTTGTTAGGTGAAACCGGGTTGGATGCCGTGCGCGTGAATTCGCTGGAACTCGCCTACCTGCGCGAACTGCCAGCCTGGGACGGCTTACTGGATGTCCGCCTGTTCCATTTCGATCACGACCCGGTGATCGATGATGTCGACGATGAACGCAATACCCCTGCCAGCGATGATTTCCGGCGCTTTATCGAGGCCGGTGATTTCGATGTCAACGGCGTCGAGGTGCAGCTCAGCCTGCGACCGTCACCCGGCAGTCTATTGCACCTGGCCTATGCTTACGCAGACGCCGGTGGTAGCCGCCTCGAGACGGTCAACGAGGTCGATCCGGCTGACGGCATACCGAAGCCCAATGACGACAAGGTACCGCGCCACACGCTGACCGTTTTGGCCTCCCAGGCACTGGCGAACGACTGGACGATCAGTGGTAGCTGGTCTTACGTGAGCGATATGACGTATATGGGGGAAGGCGAGGCAGTCGACCGGCTGAGCCGGGTCGATGCCAAGCTGGCCAAACGTTTGCGTTCGCCGGGCGGCGATTGGGTATGGTCGCTCAACGTGCAGAATCTGTTCGACGATGACCACTATGAGTTCGAGCCACCCGACCCGACCGTGCCGTTGCCAGGAAACCGCGCTGAGCGGCGCATTTTCCTCGAGCTCAGATATCTGTTGCGTTAGGGCCTGCAGCTGATAAGCAATGGATGGTCCCGCCCTGCCATGCAAAACGGCCATCGGTAAGTTGATCAGATTGTCTTGCCGCCGTTGTTCCCGAGCCGTCCTGTCACTGTCGATCGGACTCTTTCTGTCGGGTGCCTCGTTCGCCGAATCGGCGCTGCGGGTTGATCTGTTCATCGGCCCGCCCAACCCGCCGCAGGCCGAGCTCGTCGCGGCACTTGAGCAAGCGCTCGCGGACAGCCAATCGCTTGACGTGAAAATTCGCCAGCGTTCGATCGAAGACATCGATAACCAAGCGGCGTCTCCAAGCGCTGACTTGCGCATCGCGATAGGCACAAGCGCGTCCAACGCCTTGGCGCGTAGCGGGGAATCGAGCCCGCGGTTGTACGGGTTTATCCCCCGATCGGTCTGGCAGCAAATCAAGGGGTGTTGCGTCAAACCGGACAGCAAAGTTTCTGCCTTGTTTCTTGATCGGGCGCCGATTGAGTACCTGCAGCTGGCGCAGGCGGTCTCGCCGTCGGCTCAACAGTTCGGCGTTTTGTTGGGTCCCGTCTCGAAGTCGACCGAAACCGAGCTTCGACGGGCGGCGGCCCAGGTGGGTGTCAAGCTGTCGGTCGCTTGGGTGAAGACGGCAGACGAGGTCGGTCCGGCCTTGCGCAAGCTGCTGGACGACGTCGCGGTTCTTATCGCGCTGCCCGATCCCGTGGTTTTCAATTCACAGACGATTTACCCGTTGCTGTTGGCCAGTTACAGCGCCCGGCTGCCGGTGGTCGCTTACTCAAATGCCATGGTGCGTGCCGGTTCGGCAGCGGCCGTGCTGGTTTCGCCGCAGGATGCAGGACGGGATCTTGCGGCTGAGATTTTGCACTATGGGGCGACCCGGCAGCTGCGGCCGGCGCGAAGCTCGCCGAGTCTTTCTGTCAGCTTCAACCGGGATGTGCTGCGCTCCTTGGGCATCGAAGCAGTCGCGGAGGATGTGATGGTCAAGCGTTTGCGGGGAGGGCAGTTTTGAAATTGCCTGGGTCTAAGACCATTTTCGCGAAAATCCTTATTGTCGCTTTGACGCCAATTCTCTTGCTTGCGTTGATTCTGTCCAGCTACGTCATTAACGCGCGTCTTGGTGACTTGGATGAGGCCTTCGAGGAACGCGGCAAAGCCAGCGCGCGGGAGATGGCGTCCGCGGCTTTGCTTGGTCTGTTTACCGGAGACAGGCAGGTATTGATCAGGGCCAGTCAGCAGCATCTGTCGCAGGACACCGATGTCGTTGAAGTCTTGGTGCTTGATCAACTTGGCGCGACGGTGGCCCGCGCAGGGCGTGGAGAAGTCAGTGGATCAGACGATCAATTGATCGCGTTTTCTGCGCCGGTCCAACCACCAGCGCTGCCGTTCGGATCGCCCGAGGAGCAAATGACGCCCAATCCGATTGGCCGGGCAGTCGTGAGATTCAGCCAAACCGGTGCCGCAGCAAGGGCGTCGGCGATTGTTCGCAACGCAATCCTGATTACCCTGGCCGCTGTTTTGGGGACCTTGCTGATCGCTGCGATGGTTGGTCGGCAGATCGCCCGGCCTCTGGTGAGGCTGCGAGAGGCGGTCAGCAAGATTACGCAGGGCGATTTCGATATCCGTCTGCCCGAAACAGCGGCTGGCGAGATCGGCGATCTTGAATCAGGTGTGAATAACATGGCTGACGCCATTGCGATTTCAGCTGACGAGATGCAGCGCGAAGTGGCGCAGGCCACCTCCGATCTGCAGCAGACGATGGATGCCCTGGAGGTGCGCAATATCGAACTCGATCTCGCACGTAAACGGGCAATGCAGGCGAGTGCCGCCAAGTCTGAATTTCTGGCCAATATGAGCCATGAAATCAGAACGCCGATGAATGGTGTGCTTGGCTTCGCCGGATTGTTGCGTAAGTCAGGTCTCGATGCGACGCAGCAGGGTTATGTGAATACCATCATCGAGTCGGCTACCAGCCTGCTATCGAGCATCAATGAAATCCTGGATTTTTCAAAAATGGAGGCAGGCAAGCTAAGCCTCGAAGTCGATGTTTTCAGCTTACGCGAGGTTGTCGAAAGTGTTGTTCAGCTGTTCCATGGCCAAGCCAAAGAGAAAGGGCTGGTTTTGATGTCCAGCGTCGAACCTGACGTGCCTGATGCCCTGCTGGGCGACGCATTGCGTTTGCGCCAGATTCTCAATAATTTTGTCAGCAATGCGGTCAAATTCACGAGCAGCGGAGAGGTCTCGGTATGCGTGGAGCGCGCGCGCGAACAGCAAGACACCGCTTGGTTGACCTTTACCGTCTCTGATACGGGGATAGGTATCCCGGCGGACGCGATAGACAGGCTGTTTGACCCCTTCAGTCAGGGCGCCTTGTCGACGATGCGGGTATTTGGTGGCACCGGTCTGGGATTGAACATCGCCCAACGCCTGAGCCAGGCTATGGGCGGCAGCATCCACGTGACCAGCGAGGAGGGTGTCGGATCCAAGTTCACGGTCAGGCTGCCTTTCCAACATGCAGGATCGTCCGGGCACCCGGCGCGTGCGGCCAACGAGGTCAGGCAGCCAAGCAGTGCCGTCACTCACGACTGGCTCGCGGGGCGGGTGTTTCTGGTCGCCGACGACAACCCCATCAACCTGCATCTGGTAGAGACCCTGTTGGTCAGCCATGGTGGCAGCATCGTGAGTGCAACCGATGGCCTGACTGCACGGGAAATGGCGTTGACCACAGATATCGATATGGCCTTTTTGGACATCCATATGCCAGAACTCAATGGCATCGAACTGGCCCGGCAGATCCACGCTGCCAAGCCTCGCCTGCCGATGGTTGCACTGACCGCCGATGCAACGATGCAGCAAGACCTGGAAACGAGTGACAAAACGTTCTTTGCTGTATTGATCAAGCCCTTCGATGAGGGTGACTTCAATCAGGTTATTGCGGAGGCATTGGAGATTGAAACGGTGTTGGCTGGCGAGTTGCAGGATGCCGATCCAGTTGACGGCGATCCGGCGGCCGGAACCGATCCCGGGGCCCCGCCTGGCACGGGGCAGATGCGTGATCGCGCGCGCGCGATTCGCCAGGCTGCGGGATCGGAGTCCATTGCGGATTCGCTGTTTCGAGACTTCCTGGCGGCTTTACCGGTGGCGATGAGCGAAATTGATGCCGCATTTGCCGCGCGGGAGTGGCAGGCGCTTTGGCAGGCAACCCACAAGCTGCAGGGTGCGGCCGCGATCTGTAGTCTGCCGGCGCTGCATGCTGCGCTGGCTGAGTTGGCGCGGGCGGCGCGGAACCCGGACTCGGCGGGTCTGGCCAGCGCCTTGGCCGGCGTACGCCACGAAGCCGATCGCCTGAAAAAAACGTAGCGCGGTGCCGGCCCCTGCTACTGAACGGCGTACAGCGTCCCGTTCACCTGGAAAGCCTCGTCGCCTTCATTGGTGATCTGCAAAAACAGGTTGCGCGGACCAAATATGTCGAAGCGTGCGCGGTAGTTGAGGGTACCGCGTGGTCCGATCTGGCCGCTGCCGACGGTGAACTTCATCTGATCGACATTGCCCGCGGGGCCGAATAATTCGTTGATGGTAAACGGCGTGCCGGTCTCCCCGACAAAGTGGAGTGTCAGCCGGTACTCGCTGTAGCCTGTGAGATCGAGACCACCAAGTGGCCCCATCACGCTGGCTTTGGCGGCGACTTCGCGGGCTTCGAACAGTGTCACGAGGCAGGGTTTGGCGGTTACGCCGACATTAAGCGATTCGTTGGCCACCTCGACCTTGATGATTTTGGTTTTCGACTTTTTCGTTTTCTTGCTCATCTTGTGTGCCCTGTATGCATGAATTTGGTGCAGTGCCGCTCGCCGATACGCGTGTTTGTGGTGAAGCGGTGTCCTGCACGACAGATAACGCAACCAGTCGAAAAAAGCCGCAAGTTTGGGGCCATCCTGGCCGCATGTTGCCCGGGCATTCCGAGAAACGGCCGGCTTCGCAGCCGCTGTGGTGCCGGTGTGGAACGACAACACCGCCTGGAGCGGTATAGCGCGCAAGCCGCGAAGCGGTGAGGCGCAGTGAAGCGCCGAACAGGATCATAGCCGTAGCATGGTTTCAGCGACCAATCCGCCCAGACCGGCTTTGGCTTGGCGAAGCCAGGCCCGCAGGGCGATACACAGGGATGTGCGACGCAACAGCAAGGCCAAGTGTGCCTGGACCAGCGAGGGCCCGGATAGATCACAGGCGAGTTATAAACTGCAACAGCGATGAGCTACGACGATTTCGAGCGCAGCTTACCCGTTACGGATCAAACGAATCCGCCTGTGATCGACGGGTGCAATTTGCAGGTTAGGCCGCAGGTGTTGGTCGACCGGGGCAACCTGCGGGCTTGGCCACCCGGGGCGCGTGTTCGATTATGGTAGGCGTCATGCACGATCAGCGTCGTCAGTACCGCTACACGCCCTATTTCTGTGAAGAAAATATTTGGTGGCTGGCCCGTGCCCTGCGCGATGAGGACTTATCGTTATCGGCGATGTCCGTTTGGCTTTTCAGTAACGCCGGTGCATCTATCGCGTTGCTGAATCAGCGTGCTGCGCCTGACGGCGGCTTGATGGCGTGGGATTACCATGTCGTGCTGGTCGCTGAGCGGATCGGGCAACGACAGGTCTTTGACTTTGATACAAGGCTTAGCTTCCCTTCGCCGGCCAGCGGCTATCTGGCCGGGTCATTTCCCCCGCAACGTCAGCTGCCGGCCAAGTGGCGCGCTTGGGTACGCGAAATTCCCGCGGTCGCTTATCTAAGCCGTCTTTATTCTGATCGTCGGCACATGCAAGGCCATCTGCCGACGTCTGCTTTTCCTGACTATCCGGTCATCAGACCGCCGGTTCTGCGCAAGGCGATTCCACTTGCCCACTATCGTGACATGACCCGCGATCTGGATGATGGAAGCGTCGTTATGCCGGTCGAGCACCTGCTCGATTACGAGCGTCGGCTTGACGGCACATCCTCGCAGTGATTCGGTAACAACGAAATAGCACCCCCGGCCTGGCAAAAATCACGCCGCCAAGGCCCTGTAGGCTCAGATGATCACGGTGATCAAAGGCGCATCAATACCTTTTCGTGTTCAGTCAAATCGTCATAGATCGCATCTAGCTGCTCGCGGCTGGTCGCTTCGATGACAAGACTGACCGAGACATATTTCCCGCCGCGGCTTCGGCGATGGTTGAGGCTTTCATGGCGGATGGTTTCGCAATGCCTGGCAACGATCTCGATGACCACTTTGTGGAAATGGCCGTCGTCGTGACCCATGGCCTTAATCTGATAATCGCAGGGGAACTCGAAGCCCGGTGCGTCTTCAGTTGTCATGGCATTCCTCCCTCATGCGTAAGCGTCCAGTGTAATCTTTAAAAAGCCCGTACATCTGATGCCAACGGGGTCCCGGCTTGCCGTTTCCTACCGGCTGATCATCCAGGCGAACGACCGCGCCGACTTCGCGCGTTGAACTGGTCAGCCATACCTCGTCGGCTTGTGCCAGGGTTTCCCTGCTGATCCTGGCCTCGGCAAAAGGGATGCCTGCCTTATCGGCAAGTTCCAGAACGACATCCCGGGTAACGCCTGGCAGCAGTTCCTTGCTGACCGGCGGGGTAATCAACAGACCGCCGCTGACGATGAAGAGGTTGCTTGCAGTGCCCTCGGTAGCCGCTTCTTCGCGGATAAAGATCGCCTCATCCGCACCGGCCTCATCCGCTTGAGCCCGTGCCAGCACGTTAGCAAGCAAGGTGGTCGCCTTGATGTTGCATTGATGCCAACGGAGATCCTCTAGGGTCACTGCGCTTATTCCGCGCGCCTGGTCGGCATCATCATGGCTCGGCTTCAGGCTGGTAAAGGCAAAGACGTTGGGTTGACAGTCTTTGGGTATCGGCAGCCTGCGAATCGGGTGCGCGCCTCGGGTGACCTGCAGGTAGACCGATTGATCCTGCTTGGGCAATTGCTTTGTTAGTCGGCAGATGATCTCGTGCCATGCCGGATAATCGAGTGGGGGCGGCATGCGCAGCGCAGCAAGGCTGCGCGTAAGCCGATCAAGATGATGTGCTACGCGAAACGGTTGGCCGCCGTAGGCAGGGATAACCTCGTAAACGCTATCACCGAACAGGAGGCCGCGGTCCATGATCGGCAAGCAGGCCTCGCTGCGTGGCAGGTAATTGCCGTTCACATAGGCCAGCAGCGCATCGCTCATCGGCGATTTACTCCAGAAGCATCAGGACGTTATCGACAACGCTACGCCAGATGCCACCTTCAGGCACGCTGGCCAGTGCGACAAGAGGCTGACGTGTCACCGGTGAACCATTCAATTCAACGACGACCTCCCCGACCGCCTGCCCGGTCTCGATCGGCGCGCGCAGCGTTGGCTTGAGCTCGGTGCGGGCATCCAGCTGATCATATTGGCGTCGCGGTATCGTGACGTAGAGATCGTTTGCGAGCCCCAGCGGGACGTCCTCGGTCGCGCCAAACCAGACGCGTGCCCGGGTCAACCGGTCCCCCGCGCCGTAAAGGCGGTGTGTCTCATAGAAACGGAAGCCGAAATTGAGCAACGACTGGCTCTCCTCGATCCGCGCTTTTTCGCTATCCGTACCCATCACGACAGATATCAGCCGCATCCCGTCGCGCATTGCTGATGCGACAAGGCAGTAGCCCGCAGCTTCGGTGTGGCCGGTCTTTACGCCGTCGACCGCATCGTCCCGCCACAGCAGCCGGTTGCGGTTATTCTGGCGGATATCGTTGAAGGTGAATTCACGAATCGAGTACATCTTGTAACGCTCGGGGAACTCCCGAATCATCGCTTGGGTGACCAGGGCGATGTCGCGCGGCGTTGTGTAGTGCTGTGGATCTGGCAGGCCTGTCGAGTTCCTGAAGTTGCTGTCTTTCATGCCCAAGCGTTGCGCATGATCGTTCATCAGATTCGCAAAAGCCTCTTCGCTGCCGGCAACATGCTCGGCAAGTGCCACGCTCGCATCGTTACCGGACTGTACGATCATGCCTTTCAACAGGTCTTCGACAGACACTCGCTTGTTGACCTCGATAAACATGCGTGAGCCCGGTGTTTTCCAGGCCTTTTCGCTGATCAAGACAAGATCGGTGAGGCTGATGGAGCCGCTTTGCAGTTCACGGAAAACGGCGTAGGCCGTCATTATCTTGGTCAGGCTTGCCGGCTCCAAACGCTGATCGATCGCTTCCGCCGCCAGCAGCGTATTGCTGTCCATGTCCATCAACAGGAATCCGCTCGCCGCGACTTGCGGCGGTGCGGGCGCGACGTCGCCCGCAGCAGGGGCGAGCGAGGCCAAAAAAACAAGGAGGACGACGATAGCGGGCTTTAACACGGTGCAGCGTTCCTCGAAGGCAGTGTTTAAAATCAGGGCCGTAAAGGATACGGATTCAGACAGCCAAGGCTGCGGGTTGGCGCACATTTTGCTGTCTGCTACTGGGTCACGGGACATTCTAACGGCTGGGCTCGGCGACCGTCAGGGTGATATCCCCAACAACATCGATTCTCGCCGTCAGTCGATCACCACAAGCGGTGCCGCGATTCCCAGCTCATGAAGGTTTGTACTGACTTGATCCGCGATTTCGACGGAGGCGAGAGGGCCGACCTGCACGCGGTGAACGCGGCCGAAACTGGCATCGGCGGCAGCGATGCGCACGTTTCTCGACAGCTGGTTCTGGAGGCGTGTTCGCAGCTTTTCAGCGTTCGCGCTGTCGGCAAACGCGCCGGCTTGCAGAAAGATTCGCGGCGCTTGCCCAACCGGAGTGGATAGCGCGCTCGGCTTCCCCGGCCGCGGCGATGTCGCTGTTCGGGGGACGGCAGACGGCGCGCGGGGATCGATCGCGCGGACCTCGACCAATGCAGTGCCCTTGCCGAGCATGCCGATGCGCGAAGCGGCGGCGTATGATAGATCGATAACGCGGTTCTCATGGAAGGGGCCACGATCATTGACCCTGACCACCACCCGCCGGCCGTTCTCCAGGTTGGTGACCTCGACGAAGCTGGGCAGAGGCAGCCGCTTGTGGGCCGCCGTCATCGCGTACATGTCGTAGGTTTCGCCGTTCGAGGTCTTGCGGCCGTGAAATTTTCGGCCGTACCAGGACGCTATCCCGCGCTGCATGAAGCCACGGTTCTGTTTCATCGGGTAATACCGCTTGCCGAAAACGACGTAGCTGCTCGGGTTTCCTCCACGACTCAGCGGCTCGACGCGCGGCACGGCATCCGGCACCTGGCTCACATCACGGTGTTCGCCGGGGCCGTCTGATTCTTCAAAAACGCGCGTGCCACAAGCCGTGACGACCAACCCGATCATCAGCCAAAGGCCAAAAGTGGCCGCTTTGCGATGTGTCACGAGACCGGTGGGCATCTATTGTCCGCTTTCCTGGTAACGCTTGCGGATCGCCTCGCTCAGTTGATAGACCGCCATTGCGTACTTGGTTCGTGGGTTGTAGCGCATGATTGCGTAGAAGTTATTCAGGCCGACCCAATGTTCCTGGCCCTGGTCCGTCTCAAAGGCCAGCAAACTGACCTTTCCCGGCGCCTCCGCGAGGATGTCCGCGTCGATGCCCGCCTTGCGCACCTTGTTGGCAGCCAGCGTCGGTTTGGCACCGGCGTCGATCAGCTCGCGGTGTGCGGCGGTGACGCCTTTCGCTGGCGCGGCGACCGGTTCGCCGGCCCGCCAGTTCCCCTTCTTGACGAAATAGTTTGCAACGCTACCGATCACGTCCTGGGGGTTCTCCCAGATATCACGGCGACCATCACCATCGAAGTCGACCGCATAAATGCGGAAGCTGTCGGGCATAAACTGTGGCATGCCCATGGCGCCGGCATAGGACCCGGTGGGGTAAGTCGGTGCAATCCGCTCCTCACGGGCGAAGCGCAAAAAATGGCTCAGCTGTTCGCGAAAGAAACGACCCCGACGAGGATAGTGAAAGCCCAGCGTATGCAAGGCATCGAGCACGCGATGCCCGCCGGTAAAGGCGCCGTAGCGAGTTTCCACACCCAGGATCGCAACAATGATTTGCGGTGGCACGCCGTATTGCTGTTCTGCCCGCGACAACGTCTTGGCATGTTCCCGCCAGAATGCGACGCCGCCATCGATCCGCGAAGGCGTTAGGAAGATCTTGCGATAAGCCGTCCAGTTCAGGCGTTTTTCGGCCGGCCTGGCGATGGCGTCGAGAATCGGTTTGCGCAATTGCGCCTGGTAGAGGGTTCGGGTGACCTCGTCGCGTGAAAAGCCGTATCGTTCAACCATCTGGTCGATGAAGTCCTCGCGTAGCTGGTCGGGCGTCTTGGCGAATGCCGCCGTGGTCAGCATCGCGATTGTGGCGAGTAACAGGGTGAACCGTTTCATCAAGTTGGCAGTAACCGTCGGTGGGTGTGAATCGACATCAGAATACCGAACCCGGCCATCAGGGTCACCAGGGAGGTTCCCCCGTAACTGACCAGGGGTAATGGCACGCCCACCACGGGCATCAGGCCGGTAACCATGCCGGTGTTGACGAACAGATAAACGAAAAATACCAGGGTCAGCGTACCTGCCAGCAAACGGGTAAAGGTGTCTTGTGCCCGCGCGGCGATGAACAGCCCGCGCGCGACGATGAACAGATAGAGCGACAGTAGAATGAGGACGCCGACCAATCCAAACTCCTCTGATAGCACCGCGAAAATGAAGTCGGTGTGCCGTTCCGGCAGGAAATCCAGCTGCGACTGGGTGCCGTTCAGCCAGCCTTTGCCGTAGACCCCGCCAGAGCCGATCGCGATTTTTGACTGAATAATGTGATAGCCGGCGCCAAGCGGGTCTTTTTCGGGGTCGAGGAAGGTGAGTACACGCTGGCGTTGGTAGTCACGCATGAGATACCAGGCCAGTGGTGCCGCTGCCGCGGCCGTGACGATGAGGCCGCCGATCAGACGCCAGCTGATCCCAGCCAGAAACAACACGAAGATCCCGGCGCTGGCAACCAGCACGGCGGTGCCGAGATCGGGCTGTTTGGCGATGAGTAGCACGGGCACGACGATCATCAGCGCGGCGGTAGACAGGCGTAACCAGCTTGGCGGTAAACGCTTTTCGGCGAGGTACCAGGCAATCATCAGCGGCACCGCCAGTTTGACCATCTCGGATGGCTGAAAGCGCAGCACACCAAGGTCCAGCCAACGTTGCGCACCCTTGCCAATCTCACCGAAAACCAGCACCGCGATCAGCATCAAAAGGCCGACCGCATAAAGCCAGGGACTCCAGCGTCTCAGGGTGATCGGGTTGATCTGGGCAACGGCCAGCATCACGACGAAAGCCACGCCGATGCGTACCGCCTGGCGCTGGGTCTGGGCGATGTTCTCGCCTGATGCGGAATACAACACCAGCAGCCCGAAACCGCACAGCAAAAGCAGCCCGACGAGCAGCGGTAGGTCGATATGAAAGACGGCCAGCAGACCTTGGCGGCGGTTCGGGTTGGTCGGGGTGAGGTCGCCAAGCTGGCGTGTCGATAGGTTCACGCGCCGCCCCCGGCCAATTTGGACTCCGGCATCAGATAGGCGTCCATGATCTGGCGCGCGATGGGTGCCGCCACGGCACCCCCTGATCCGCCATTTTCAACCACCACGGCTACCGCAATCTGCGGGTCTTCAGCCGGCGCATAGGCGATGAACAGCGCGTGATCCTTGAGCTTCTTGTCGAGCCCCTCCTCGTCATACTCCTCATCTTGCGCGATCGTGAAGACCTGCGCGGTACCGGTCTTGCCGGCAATGCGGTACTGATCACTGCGGATGCGCTTGGCGGTGCCGCGTCGCCCTTCAACGACCTCGACCATGGCTTTTCTGACGTCGTTCCAGTGTTCCGGGTGGTCTATCGGGATGGGCTGGCCGCGCGCAGGAATCGGGTTTATTTCACCGTTGTCCCGCGAGCGTAGGTAATCCACCACGCGCGGCGCGAAAAACGTGCCGTTGTTGGCGATCGCAGCGGTTGCGGCCGCAAGTTGTAAAGGCGTCGTCAGAAAATACCCTTGACCGATGCCCATGATAAGCGTTTCGCCGGGATACCAGGGCTGGCGCCGAGCGCGCCGTTTCCACTCGCGCGATGGCAGAAGTCCGCCGGATTCCCCGGTCAGATCGATGTCGGTCTGGTCGCCAAAGCCAAAGTAAGACAGGTAACCATTCAGTTTGTCGACGCCGAGATCGTGCGCCAGATTGTAAAAGAACACATCGCACGATTGCACGATCGCCGACTCGATATCCATCGTGCCGTGGCCTCCCTTTTTCCAGTCACGATAGCGGTGGCTGTTGCCTGGCAGCTGGTAAAAGCCGGGGCAGTAGGTGCTGCTATCAAATTGGATCGCGTCGAGCTCCAGGCCGGCCAGTCCCATGAAGGGTTTGACCGTTGAGCCGGGTGGATATTGGCCGCGAAGTGCACGGTTGTAGAGCGGCCGGCTATCGTTTTGTTGCAGGGCCTTGTATTTTTTGCTGCTGATCCCCTCGACGAACGCATTAGGGTCGTAGCCGGGTTGGCTGACAAATGCCAGCACGCCGCCGTTTTTAGGATTGATCGCGACGGCTGCGCCGTTATTGTCGCCGAAGGCGCGGGTCGCGACGTCCTGCAGTTCGATATCGATATGCAGATGGATATCCACGCCAGGCTTTGGCGGAGACTGGGTCAAGGTGCGTACCCGGCGACCTGCGGCATTCACCTCGACGCGTTCGAGACCGACCTCGCCGTGCAGTGCCGATTCGTAGGCTTTCTCGACACCGATTTTGCCAATATGGCTGGTGCCCGCGTAGTTGGATGCGTCGATCTGTTCTAGATCGCGCTGACTGATGCGGCCAACATAGCCCAACACGTGGTTTGTCGTATCGGCAAATGGATAGTGCCGCAGCAGTTGGGCCTTGATCTCGACGCCGGCGAAACGATGCCGGTGTACCGAGAACTGCGCGGTTTCCTCTGGGCTTAGATTGACCCGGATCGGTACGCTGTCGAAGCGGCGTTTGCGCTTTCTGAGTTCCCAGAAGCGTTCTTGATCTTCTTCGCTGATTGGAATAATTCGCCCAAGCTCATCGATGGTCACTTCAAGATCGTCGACCTGCTCGGGGGTGATTTCCAGGCTATAGGCGGGACGATTCTGTGCCAGCAATACGCCACGGCGGTCGTAGATCAGGCCGCGGGTCGGCGGCAGCGGCAATACCTTGACCCGATTTTCCTGGGATAGCGTGGTGAAGTGCTCGTGGTCGACCACCTGCAGCTGCGTCATCCGCCAGATCACCAAAAAAATGGCGGCGAACACAAGCAGTCCCGCAACGATGGCGCGGGACAGAAAGGCCTGGCTTTCGCGAATGGTGTCCTTGATTTGCATGAAGCTGCGCCTCCGGCGGCGCTCTGCGTGATCAGTTCACCTTGAAGTGGCGCCGGATCTTGCGCAGCGTGACAAAAATCCACGGCCATAACAAGGCACCGATCAGCGGCACCGTCCAGTAGCTCAGACCAGGCGCCAGACCGCGGGTTGCACCAATCACCCAAAGCGATAAGAGATGCTCGACCAACAACAATACCAGTATGCCCAGCGATTGTTGCCAGAACGGAAACACCCGAATGCGTTGATGCAGCTGAATTGCGATAAACATCACGATCGAAAGACCGAGGGCGTGTTGCCCCAGCAAGGTGCCGGTCAGTACATCGAGGATGATGCCAGCGAGGAAACCACTGCCGACGCCGACGCGATGTGGCAGTGCGATGGTCCAATAGAGGAGCACCAGCGTTACCCATTGCGGGCGATAGGGGCGGGCCCAATCCGGAATGGGCAGAATCATCAACAACATCGCGACGGCGATCGTGGTGACGATGATCAGCCGGCCCTCGCTGCTGCCGCTCACGGTTGATCCCCGGTGGTTGCCGGCGCGGGTGGTTCGGGTGGTCCGGCGGCGGCGGGCGCGTCCGGTGGGATCTCGGCAGCGGCTGGTGCGCCGGCATCGGGCGTGTCCGGGGTGACCTCGGCAGGGGGCGGCAGCCGAGGGCTGCCCAGCGATAACTCACGGGGTATCGTCCAGACCAGCAGGACCTCGCGGCTGCGATCGAGATGTGCTCGGGGCTCTGCGCGGACGTTCGAAAATGGCGCATCGGGCGACTGATCGATTTTGGTCACCCGGGCAACGGGATAGCCGGGCGGAAATTTTCCGCCCAGTCCTGACGTGACCAGCAGATCGCCCTCGACGATATCGGAGTTGGTTGGCAGATATGGCAGCTTGAGCTCGTCGATACGCCCGGTGCCGATCGCGATCGTCCGCAAACCGTTGCGCAGCACCTGTACAGGCAAGGCGTGACTGCTGTCGGTGATCAGCAATACCGTCGAGGAAAACCGGTTGACGTGGGTTACCTGCCCCATCACGGCGCGCGCATCGAGGACCGGTTGTCCCCGAAAAACACCGGATGCGCTGCCCTTGTTGATCACGACCTGTTGTTTGTACGGATCGAGGTCGACCGATGCCAGTTCGGCGACCAATACCCGGTCACCGATCTTGAAGGACGAATCGAGCAGGTCGCGCAGGCGCATGTTTTCTGCTTCAAGTGCCTCGTACTTCTGTAAATCGGCCAGCAGGCGCAGGTTACGTTCGCGCAGCGACTGATTTTCCGCCCGCAGGGTCTCCCGGCTGCTGGTGGTCTCGTCGAGCCAGCGCGATGTCGTAAAGGGCAGGTCAGCGAGGTACTGCAGGGGATAAGTGACGAATGCCAGGCCGCTGCGGAGCCGTTCGAGGTGCTGAAAGCGATGGTCGAGAACCAGCAGCGCCAATGAGAGCAGCACGGCGACCACGACGCGGGTGGTCTGCGAGGGTCCCTGTGCGAAAATCAGCTTGATGGCGCGTCGCTCCGTTACTGCGGGTTGCCGCGGTCACGGCCGCCGGCTGAAAACGTTTTACTCGACCGTAAAGATGTCGCCTCCGCGCTCGTCCATCAGCTCGAGCGCCCGCCCGCCCCCACGTGCCACACAGGTCAGGGGATCTTCGGCGATGATCACGGGCAGGCCGGTTTCCTCCTCAATCAGGCGATCGAGGTCCTTGAGGATCGCACCGCCACCGGTGAGCACGATGCCGCGTTCCGCAACGTCAGCCCCCAGCTCCGGCGGTGTCTGCTCCAGCGCCTTCTTGACCGCATCGACGATGCCAGACAGCGGTTCCTGCAACGCCTCGAGGATTTCGTTGGAACTCAGGGTAAAGCTGCGTGGCACGCCTTCAGCCAGGTTGCGACCTTTCACCTCGAGTTCCCGAACCTCGTTGCCCGGGTAGGCCGAGCCAATTTCTTTTTTGACGCGCTCGGCCGTTGCCTCGCCGATCAAGGTGCCGTAATTGCGGCGCACGTAGTTGATGATCGCCTCATCGAACTTGTCACCGCCGATACGCACCGAATTCGAGTAGACGATGCCATTCAGCGAGATGATGGCGACCTCTGAGGTGCCGCCGCCGATATCCAGAACCATCGAGCCGCGCGCCTCATCGACCGGCAGACCTGCGCCAATCGCCGCCGACATCGGCTCCTCGATCAGGTAGACCTCGCGCGCGCCGGCGCCGGCGGCGGATTCCTTGATCGCCCGGCGTTCGACCTGGGTTGACCCGCAGGGCACGCAGACCAGCACGCGAGGACTCGGCCGGATCAGGCGGGACTCGTGGACCTTGTGAATAAAGTACTGCAACATTTTTTCGGTGACCGTGAAGTCGGCGATCACGCCTTCTTTCATCGGTCTGATGGCAGTGATATTTGCCGGCGTGCGGCCGAGCATTTTTTTGGCTTCCTCGCCAACCGCAGCAACGGATTTGGGGCCGCCCGGCCCGCGGTCCTGGCGAATGGCAACCACCGACGGTTCGTTCAACACGATGCCTTGATCGCGTGCGTAGATCAGCGTATTGGCGGTGCCGAGATCGATTGAAAGGTCGTTGGAAAAGAGTCCACGAATACGGCGAAGGAACATGTCGTGATTTCCGATGGGTGGCTTGGATACCCCGACTCGGGGCCTTCGCCGAAAAATGTGATGCTGTGTGGCCCGAAATCCGGTCGCAGGTCGCATCCAACGACGACTCGGGGGTCGGGAAAGGACGGTAATCTAACAATGGGGTGTGGCTTCGGCAAGCAAACTGACGGTGCGGCTGTTTCGGCGCCTATCGAGTCTGTGGTAATTTTGCACGTCTCAGCCACCCAAAATCACCCACAGGATCCAACCTTCCATGTCGCTGTCCAACGACGACGTCGCCAAGATCGCTCACTTGGCCCGTTTAGCAGTCGACCCGGCGGACGCCGAGTCCCTCGGTCGCGAACTCTCGACCATTCTGGATCTGGTCGCGCAGATGGATGCCGCGGATACCGATGCGGTGACGCCGATGGCGCATCCGCTCGACATGACGCAGCGTCTCCGCCCTGATCAGGTGACCGAAACCGATCATCGCGAGGCCTACCAGGCCAACGCCCCAGCGGTTGAGAACGGCCTGTTTCTGGTCCCGAAAGTGCTCGAATGATCCCGCGTCGGTTCGTTTGACGGCAATTGTCTGGCCTTCCTCAGCAACCAACTGCTTTAAATCTCTATGCATACGAAGTCGATTGCAGAACTGTCCGCTGCCCTGCGCGGTGGTGATGTCTCCAGCGTCGAATTGACGCGGTATATGCTGCAGCGCATCACGACGACTGGCACATCGTTGAACAGTTTCATCACGGTGTCTGAGGACGTCGCGCTCGCCCAGGCCGAGGCGGCGGACAAGCGGATTGCCGCGGGGGAGGCCACGCCGCTGACCGGTGTCCCGATAGCGCACAAAGACATTTTTTGCACCAAAGACGTTCGCACCAGCTGTGGGTCGCGGATGCTGGCGGATTTCGTCGCGCCCTACGACGCGACCGTGGTCAGCCGCCTGCAATCAGCTGGCGCGGTAATGCTCGGCAAGACCAACATGGACGAATTTGCGATGGGGTCGTCGAACGAAACCAGCTACTTCGGTGTGGTTCGCAACCCCTGGGACGGAGAGACCGTACCCGGCGGGTCGTCCGGTGGTTCGGCGGCCGCGGTAGCGGCGCGTTTGTGTGTCGCTGCAACGGGGACGGACACGGGCGGATCGATAAGGCAACCGGCAGCGCTGACCGGTATTACCGGCCTGAAACCAACCTACGGGCGCTGTTCGCGGTGGGGCATGATCGCATTCGCCTCTTCGCTCGATCAGGCCGGCCCAATGGCCCGCAGCGCCGAGGATGCCGCGTTGATGCTGTCGGCGATGGCCGGTTTCGACGCACGTGATTCGACCAGCGCCGAGCGGCCCGTTGATGACTATGTCGGCGGCCTCGGCAATCCCTTGCAGGGCCTGCGGGTCGGTATCGTCAAGGAGTTCATGGGCGACGGTTTGGATGCGGGCGTTGCTGCCTCGGTACAAGCGGCATTTGATGCCCTGCAGGACCTTGGGGTCGAGCTCGTCGACGTCAGCCTGCCGAACGCCGGGCTTTCGGTGCCGGCCTATTATGTCGTGGCGCCTGCTGAGTGCTCGTCAAATCTCGCGCGATTCGATGGCGTACGCTACGGGCATCGCTGTGAAGCCCCCCGTGACCTCGAGGACCTTTACAAGCGGTCTCGCTCCGAGGGCTTTGGTGCTGAGGTGCAACGACGCATCATGATTGGCACCTATGCGTTGTCAGCCGGCTACTATGATGCCTATTACCTCAAGGCGCAGAAGGTGCGTCGACTGATCGCTGACGATTTTCGTCAGGCGTTCGAACGATGCGACGTCATTGCCAGTCCGACAGCACCGGAAACGGCGTTCAAGCTCGGTGACAAGGCCAATGATCCGGTCTCGATGTATCTTCAGGATATCTATACGATCGCCGTCAATCTCGCGGGGTTGCCGGGCATGTCCGTGCCGGCGCCAGCCGCCGACGGTATGCCGGTGGGGTTGCAGCTGATTGGCAACTACTTTGAAGAAGCGCGGTTGCTCAACGTGGCGCACCAACTGCAACTGGCGACGGACTGGCACCGGGCCTGTCCGCCAGGTTTCTGAACCCCTAGGACGACGTGGTGACGCTAATGACCGGCTATCCGACCGCCCTGGTTTTTCGACCGACCGACTGATTCTGGGAACATCACGCATGCAATGGGAAACCGTTATCGGGCTGGAGATTCACACGCAGTTGGCGACCCAGTCAAAGATCTTTTCCGGCGCCTCAACGGCGTTCGGCGCTGCACCGAACACGCACGCAGCGCTGATCGATCTGGGGATGCCGGGGGTGTTGCCGGTACTGAATGCCGGGGCGGTCCGCATGGCGGTGCGTTTTGGTAAGGCGATCGATGCCAAGCTGGCAAAGCGATCGGTGTTTGCGCGCAAAAATTATTTCTATCCGGATCTGCCAAAGGGCTACCAGATCAGCCAATACGAGCTTCCCGTGGTTGGCGAGGGTCAAGTGGAAATCACCCTCGACGACGGTTCAGAAAAGCCGATCGGTGTTACCCGCGCCCATCTCGAGGAGGACGCTGGCAAGTCGCTCCACGAGGATTTTCATGGCATGACCGGCATCGATCTCAATCGGGCAGGTACACCGCTGCTGGAGATCGTCTCCGAGCCCGACATGCGTTCGGCCAAGGAAGCCGTGGCCTATGCAAAAAAGATCCACCAGATCGTCACCTACATCGGCATCTGTGACGGTAACATGCAAGAAGGGTCGTTTCGCATGGATGCCAACGTATCAATCCGACCGCGCGGTCAACAGGCATTCGGTACGCGTGCCGAACTCAAGAACATCAACTCGTTCCGGTTCCTCGAAAAGGCCATCAATTTTGAGGTCGAGCGCCAGATAGAGGTGCTCGAGGATGGCGGCAAAGTGGTCCAGGAAACGCGCCTGTACGACTCGACCAAAGACGAAACCCGGTCGATGCGGTCGAAAGAGGAGGCCAACGATTACCGGTATTTCCCCGATCCGGACCTGCTGCCGTTGGAGATCGATGACGCGTTGATCGCCGAGGTTGTTGCCGACATGCCGGAACTGCCCGATCGACGTCGGGCGCGTTTCGAATCGGCGTATGGCTTGTCGCCTTATGACGCTGATGTGCTGACGGCCAGTCGCGAACTGGCGGAATACTTTGAAACTGTCGCGGCACGGGGCGGCGATGCCAAATTGGCCGCCAACTGGGTGATGGGCGAGTTCTCCGCTGCGCTGAATCGTGACGGGCAAACGATCACCGATGCGCCGGTCGATGCCGAGGCCTTGGGTCAACTGGTTGGTCGAATCCACGATAAGACGATCTCCGGCAAGATTGCCAAAGACGTGTTCGCTGCAATGTGGGCGGGCGAGGGGTCTGCCGATGCCGTTATCGAGGCCAAGGGCCTCAAGCAAATCACCGACAGCGACGCGATTGAGTCTCTGGTCGACGAAGTGCTTAGCGCGCACCCGGAGCAGGTCGAAAACTATCGGCAGGCGGACCCCGGCAAGCAACCGAAGATGATTGGCTTTTTTGTCGGCCAGATCATGAAGAAATCACAGGGCAAGGCAAACCCCCAACAGGTCAATGAGCTGCTGAGGAAAAAGCTGTCATAGTTCGACGTCCCAGCAATGGTGGTACTGATTTCGGGATGGGGTCAATGTGCCGCTTGCGTTGCCAACAGCCCGCGGAAGGGAGCTGCGTGGCGCTGTCATTTGGTTGGCTGGCTGGATCAAGCCGGGCGAATCGAACGACTGTTCCACTGGCAGACTTGGTAACCGCCTTAGCGGGCGTGATGCAGCCCTGGCTCTCAACCGACCCAATAATTTCGTGAAACCATGACTGTTGATATCCGTCTCGCCGATGATGCCGACGCCTTGGCTTGGGATGCTTATGTGGCAGCCCATCCACAGGGGACTTTCTTTCATCGCTACGGCTGGAAACGCCTGAATGAAGTAACCCATCGCCATTCGGGCCACTACCTGATCGCGGAACACGGTGGCCAGCTGTGCGGTGTGCTCCCACTCGGTGAAGTGAAACATCTGTTGTTTGGCCATGCGCTGTTGTCCGTGCCGTTCGCCGTATACGGTGGGGTGCTGGCCGACGACGATCAGACGCGAGAGGCGCTGGAGTTGCGTGCGATGCACCTCGGTGAAGAGCTTGGCGTAGACCATATTGAGATGCGTAACGAGCGTCCCGTGCGGGATGACTGGCTGCGCAAAGACAGTCTGTATGTGACGTTCAAGAAAGCCCTCAGTGAGGACCACGAGGCGAATCTGACGGCGATCCCCCGCAAACAGCGGGCGATGGTCCGTAAAGGCATCAAGGCCGGGCTGGTCAGCGAGTTGGATGATGGCATCGACAACCTGTACGCCGCGTACTCCGAAAGCGTTCGTAACCTTGGCACGCCGGTATTCGCCAAGGCGCATTTTCTCGCTATTCGGGCCGAGTTTGGCGACGACGTCGATGTGGTCACGGTGCGGCATGACGGAACCGTCGTCGCATCGGTCATGAACTATTACTTCCGCGACCAGGTGTTGCCGTTCTATGGCGGGGGTATTGCTGCTGCGCGTAATCTGGCGGCAAACGACTTCATGTACTGGGAAGTCATGCGTCGAGCGGTCGAACGCGGTTGCCGGGTATTTGATTTCGGTCGAAGCAAAATCGATACCGGTTCCTATCGATTCAAAAAACACTGGGGTTTTGAGCCCGAGCCGCTCAGCTACGAGTACCATCTCGTCAATGCGACCGAGATGCCCGACCTCAACCCCAACAATCCCAAGTACCGCATCTTTATCAACGCCTGGAAGAGGCTGCCGGTCGGCGTCAGTCGAATGCTGGGTCCCTGGCTGGCGCGTGGCCTGGCCTGACGCAGGGTTTACTCTGCGGCCACGGTGACGCGATTGCGACCATCGGCCTTGGACTGGTACAAGGCCCGGTCGGCGCGCTCGATAAAGTCCATGATGTCTTCGCCGCGCCGATAGTGGGCGACACCTGCCGATACGGTGATTTGACCCAGCGGTTTCTTGCTGTCAGCGCGCACCAGCTGTGCCTGTGAGACCGTCTTCAGAATGTTCTCTGCCACGGCTTTGGCGCCGTGCGGCGGCGTTTCCGGCAGCAGTACGATAAATTCTTCGCCGCCGTATCGTGCCGCGCAGTCTTTGCCCTTGATGTTTTTCTGCAGAGCCTGGGCAACAAAGCGGATTACGCGATCGCCGATCAGGTGTCCGTGTGTATCGTTGACCTTTTTGAAATGGTCGATGTCGAACATGGCCATCGACGGTGGCTCGCCGCCTTCGACAAACTCACCGAGCACGGCCTGTAGGCGATCAATCAACGCGAGTCGATTGAACAGCCCGGTCAGTGGGTCGGTAATGGCGCGCTTGCGTTCGCGTTTGAGTTCTTCCTGCAGTTCCTCGATTTCCTGGGTCTTCGACTCAAAGTTCGCATGCATGTTGCGCGCGGTTTCCTGCATGGACCGGGTTTCGTTGATCAACGCCTTCAGCAGGCCACGAACCCCGGCGATGCCGTCTTGTTGGTCTGCCTGTTCGGCAAACTTATCGAGGGTGCCGGAATAGGCATCGGCATCGTTACCGGCATCGGCCAGCGAGGAACTGACTTCAACGAGGACCTGGCTGAGACCTTCTCGCACCTTGTCGATGGTGCTGATGTCATGCTCGGCGATGAACTGTTGATAGAGTTCGGCATTCAACGCCGCCGTGAATGGTGTTTGATCGCCGATCAGTCGGTCGATCTCGGCTTTCAGCTCAGGGTCGTCTCCGGTTACATAGTTGTACCAGATCGCGTAGTTCTCTGGAGTTGCAGGGACCTGGTGGCGCGACATCAATGGGAGCGTCATCCGCAAGTACTCAGCAGCGGCCTCTGCGGTTTTTTCGTTCGGCCCTGTGCTCATGCCTAAATCTCCACTCCTGCCTTTTCTGCTTCGACCGTCGAAAACATAGCGGCCCGGTCCATCTCTGTCTTTAATCCAACTTTTCCGCCCTTGCGACCGTATATTGGCGTCCCTGCTTGAGTTTTTTATGGTTGCCGAACACTTCCTGAAAAGCACGGGCGATAAACTGACGCAGGCCGCTGATGACCACGACGTAGAAGCGGCCTCCCGGTTCGAGGGCGTCGTAGATGTCGTGGAAGAATAGATAGTAATGCTCTTTGCTGGTTTTCGCCGGCAAATTTGTCACGGCCAGCGAAAAGCGCTGTGGCGGCACGTGCTTTAGCCCGTCGCTGAGTATGGCCTGTGCGTTGTCGATACCGTTGCGCGCGGCGTTGGCGTTGGCGTAGTCGACGGCGACGAAGTCTTTATCGACCATCAGACAGTGCCCAGCCGGTGCTGACTTGGCAATAGCCAGCCCAAGTGGGCCGTATCCGCAGCCCAGGTCTATCGCGCGTTCATCCGATGCGACGTCCAGATGCTCAAGCAGCAGGCGACTGCCCTCGTCGATAGCTTTTGGCGAGAATAGCCCCCAGGTCGTATGAAATTCAAGCTCATGGCCAAGCAGTGAGTCGCGAAAAACAATGTCTTGGCGCAATCGCTCGATATCGAGCGGCGGTTTGCTTTTGTTAGTCATGAGGGAATCTTCCCCACCTGCCCCAACCAGTCGGCAATGTCCGGAAGATACGCATTGAAGTCATCGAAGCGGTGACTGCCACCTGGCAGCAAGCGCAGATGTTTCTCACGGTAGTAGTCGGCGGCTTCGCGATAATCCAGTACCTCATCGGCTTGTTGCAGCAGCACCAGGTAACGCTCTTGCGGCGCCAACCGGTTGCGATGCATAGCTTTCAGGCTGGCCAGAAAATCTTCGGTCACGCTGAAAGGCATCGCATCGCACCAACGTCGATGGTGGCCGAGGTGAGGGCCAAGTTTGTCATGCGGCCGCAGCGCGGGATTGATCAGAACGGTCGGCAACGGGTTTTGTCGGTTTAGCCAGGTAGCAAAAAAGCCACCGAGCGATGAACCGACCATCGCCGAGACGGGGTACCGCCGCAAGATGCTGGCGATCTTTTCTGCAGCCTGCTGCGGGTCAAAGGGCAGGTCAGGGGCAATAACGTTGCTGACCCCGAAATGTCGCCGCAATGCCAGCGATTTGCCTCCCCAGCCGCAGCTGCCGAAACCGTGGATAAACAGGATCATGCTGCACAAACCGGACAGGCAGGATCACGCCTCAGTTGCAGTTCCCGCCATTGCATGCGCAGCCCATCGAGCACTAACAGACGTCCGTCGAGTGATTCGCCGATGCCGCACAACAGCTTTATCGCCTCGAGCGCCTGCATGGCCCCGATCACGCCAACCAGCGGCGCCACGACGCCATTCGAACTGCAGCGCAGGTCATCGTCGCCGGCGTCGCTGTAGAGACAGCGGTAGCAGGGTCCGTCGGCGGTTTGGTTGAAAACGCTGATCTGGCCGTCCCACCGAATGGCTGCGCCGGATATCAAGGGGATTCGATGGCGATGGCAGGCCGCATTCACGGCGAAACGCGTCTCGAAGTTGTCGCTGCAGTCGAGCACCACGTCGGCGGCGGCTACCGCGGCCTCCAATGCAGCCCCCGTCAGCCTTGCCGGTCTCGGCAACAGCGTCACAGTCGGGTTTAGGGCATGGATGGTGGTCGTTGCAGAAGCCACCTTGGGCTCACCAATGCGGTCGGTGGTGTGCGCGATCTGACGTTGCAGATTGGTCAGGTCGACCTCATCGTCGTCGCACAGGTCCAGGGTGCCCACCCCGGCCGCTGCCAGATACATTGCCGCCGGCGACCCCAGCCCCCCCAGGCCGATCACTAGCGCGCGGCTCGCGGCGAGCCGCGACTGTCCCGCGATATCGAGTTCCGGCAACATGATCTGCCGGCTGTACCGCAAGAGATCGGTGTCATCCACCAGTCGGCAGTCTCTTCTGGGGTTTCGGTGTCTGTCTGACTGCGCTCAGAGGTAGCGTCGCCAGTGTTCCGGGCGGTCGTCCTGACATCCATGATCGCGCTTGCGATAGCGGTTGACGAAAACCTTTTGGGTGCAGTTTGCATCACCTTTGGGGCAGCCTAGATTCGCGCGCTGTGTTTCTTCGGTGTAATGAAACAGGGCGCGACGGATTTTGTGGACGACACGGTTATCGAGATGGAAACCATTGTCTTCCAGCAGCGCCTCGATATCGGCCAAACAGACGGCGAGCAGGTGGTAGGTGACATGCAGGACAGCCGGCTGTTCCACATCGACGCGCTGAACGCCATCGACGTCCATCAACAGGACCGCTGCCGAGCCCGCCTGGTTCGGATCAGGATGCAATGTGCAGAAGGCGATTTCGCGCACCTTCAAAAGATTTTCTTCCGGCTCCTCCATCCGCCAATGCTGGCGCCAAATGGCCGCATAGGTCAAGGGGACTTGGTGCCGGCCCTATTCGATTGATGTAAGCGCCAGTTTTCCGCCGCTACAGCGCGCCAGTCCTGCGAAATCGAGTTGTGTGGCGACGTCGCCGAAACGCGCGCTCGCGAGCAGTTCACGCACTGCCCGTCCCTGGTCTGCGCCATGCTCCAGCCAAAGATAGCCCGCAACGTCCAAATGGTCCGGGGCGTGACGGATTATCGTCCGTAGGGCATCGAGTCCGTCGCTACCGGCGCGCAGCGCGGCAGCGGGTTCGAAGCGCACGTCGCCCCGGGCCAGATGGGTGTCGTTGTCAGCCACGTAGGGTGGGTTGCTGACAATGGCATCGAAGCGCGCGTCGCGTGCGAGGGCCTCGAACCAATCGCCGCGGCAGAACACGACGTTACAGAGCCCGAGACGTTCGCCGTTCCCTTGGGCAACCTCGAGTGCGGCTGTCGAGCGGTCGCTGGCGGTGATACGCCATCGCGGCCGTTCGGTCGCCAGGGCCAAGGCCAGCGCGCCGCTGCCAGTCCCCAGGTCCAAAACGCGTGCGTCGTCGGGCAGATCCAGGGCAAGCAGCGTTTCGACCAATAGCTCGGTTTCGGGCCGAGGAATCAGGGTGTCGGCGGTGACAGTCAGGCTGAGCGACCAAAATTCCCGTTCGCCAGTCAGGTAGGCGACCGGCTCGCCGTGCTCGCGGCGGGCGAGCAATGCTGCGAAGGCCTCCCGCGTGTCAGCGTCGGGCACTAACTCCGGCCAGGCAAACAACCAGCTGCGATCACGACCGAGGGCACGGGCGAGCAGGGCTTGCGCGTCAATTTCCGGGGTTTCGCTGTTCGCCCTGAGCCGCTTGGTTGCGTCGGCCAACAGGTCTCGGATGCTGTTCATTCGTCGCCGAGGGTCGCCAGTAATTCGGCTTGATGCTCTTGACGCAGCGGGTCGGTGACTTGATCCAACCCGCCTTGCATGACCTCGTCCAGCTTGTACAGGGTAAGGTTGATGCGATGGTCCGTCAGTCGGTTTTGCGGAAAATTGTAGGTGCGGATGCGCTCTGAGCGGTCGCCGCTGCCGACCTGCAGGCGTCGGTCCTCGGCGCGGGTGGCGGCTGCCGAGGCCTGTGCGGCGGCCAGCAGTCGCGCCTGGAGCAGCGACATCGCCCGTGCTTTGTTCTTATGTTGAGACCGCTCGTCCTGACATTCGACGACCACGCCGGTCGGTAAATGGGTGATGCGCACGGCCGAGTCGGTTGTATTGACGTGCTGCCCGCCAGCGCCTGAAGAGCGAAAGGTGTCGATGCGCAGGTCGTTCGCGTTTATATCGATGGCATCCACCGCCTCGGCCTCGGGCAGGATCGCAACCGTGCAGGCCGAGGTATGAATACGGCCTTGCGACTCGGTCTCCGGCACGCGCTGCACCCGGTGAGCGCCCGACTCGAACTTCAATCTGGCGTAAACGCCGTGCCCGACGATGCGCACGACGACCTCTTTATAGCCGCCGTGTTCGCCCAGGCTTTCACTGATCGTTTCGGTCTTCCAACGGTTGCGCTCGGCGTAACGGAGATACATGCGCAGCAGATCACCGGCAAACAGCGCCGCCTCGGCGCCGCCGGTACCGGCGCGAACCTCGAGGTACACATTGCGCTCGTCGTTCGGGTCTTTCGGTAGCAGTAAACGCTGCAGCTGCGGCTCAAGCCTGTCAACGGCCTGCCTGGCCTCTTCGCGGGCGTCGGCAGCCAGCTCGGCCATCTCCGGGTCGGCAAGCATCTCCTCGGCGTTGCGCAACTCCGCTTCGGCCGCGCCGTACTGCGCATAGCAGGCGGTGACGGGTTCCAACTGCGCGAGTTCTTGGCTCAGTTCGCGGAACCGGTCACTGTCTGCCTGCACCTCAGGGTCGGATAGCAGCACAGTGATCTCCTGGTAGCGCTCACTGATGTGCTCAAGTTTCTGCCGAATGCTGGGCTTCATGGGTCGGGCGATCGTACGGGAAAGGGGGGTGCCAGCCGGTGTTCCCCGGTGGCGACGGTTGGACGAGCCTGCCGTCAGTCAGCTAGTGACCGCCAGACTTGCCTTGGCCGAGCTGGAATAGCGTATTGGCGGCCTCGAGTAACTCGGTTTTCCCGCTACTGCAGGCCTCGCGCATTTGCGTGCTGGGGGTATGGAGCAGCTTGTTGGTCAGCGTGTTGGCAAGGAAGGCCAGGGCCTCTTCGGGCGATTTGCCGGCCTCGACCATGCGCAGTGCCTTGTGTAGCACCTCGTCTCGCGTGCCGTGCGCCTGGCGGCGGTAGTGCTGAATCAGACCGACCGCATCGAGAGAGCGTAGCCAGGCGATGAATTCGTCGACTTGGAATTCGATGATTTCCTGAGCCTGGGCGGCGGCGTCCTGGCGGGATTTCAAATTGCCCTGAATCACCTCATCGAGATCATCGACGGTGTAGAGGTACACGTCCTCGAGTCCGGCAACCTCGGCTTCGATATCGCGCGGCACGGCGATATCGACCATGAACATCGGTTGATGGCGGCGGCGCTTCAGTGCGCTTTCAACGGTGCCTTTGCCGAGGATCGGTACCGGGCTGGCGGTCGATGAAATCACGATGTCGGCATCGGCGAGGTGGGTCGGGATCTCCGCCAGACTGATCGCATAGGCGTCGAATTGCTCGGCCAGCTCCTGTGCGCGGGAAATCGTGCGGTTGGCAACGATTACGCGGCCAACGCCATTTTGCGTCAGATGTCGTGCGGCTAGTTCGATGGTTTCCCCGGCGCCGATCAACAGCGCGGTCTGCTCGGTCAGGTCGGCGAAGATCTGGCGTGCCAGGCTGACCGCTGCAAAGGCAACCGATACCGGACTGTCGCCGATTGCCGTATCGGTCCGCACCTGCTTGGCCGTTGCAAAGGCATGTTGGAATAGCCGGGTGACGACCTTGCTGACGCGGCCCGCATCGTGCGCGGTTTGAAAGGCGCTTTTCACCTGACCGAGGATCTGTGGTTCGCCGAGCACCAGTGAATCAAGGCCACTCGCGACGCAGAGAAGATGGCCGACCGCATAGCGCCCCTGGTGCGAATACAGGTACGGTGAGACGTCCTCGATGGCGAGACCATGGAACCCGGCGAGCCATTCGCGAGTCGACTCTTCAGCGTCGGGTTCAGCTTCGCAGTAAAGTTCGGTGCGATTGCAGGTCGACAGGATGACCGCTTCGTGTATACCCGGCAATTCCGTCAAACTGCGCAGTGCAGCGACCACAATATCCGGGCCGAACGTTACCCGTTCGCGGATACTTACAGGAGCCGTTGTATGGTTGAGGCCGATCGTGAGCAGAGGCATGGTGGCCGGTTGTTTAGCAAGACCAGCCGAAAGTTTGAGATATCAAAGGGTTGAATGCAAGTTGGACAGAGTTTCGACGAACGGTCTGAAAGCGCAGCGGGCTATTGAACAATACCGGCCATCCAGTACCCTGGCGGGTGTGAAAATACTTACGCTCGGCCTGCTGGGGCTTTCGCTGCTGGTCCTGACGGGTTGTCAGACCACTGGGGTGAAGAACTCTTCTGACGGCGACCCGGGGTCGGAAGAGGCCATTGTGCTGCCCTTCCCGGAGCCGACACGAGCCCCCCGTGAACTCGACGAAGACCTCATCTACAGCTACCTGGTTGGTGAGATCGGGGCCGACCGCGGTGAGTTGCGACTCTCGCAGTCGCACTATCAGCACGCCGCGATTCTCGCCCAGGACGCGTACGCCGCCGAGCGCGCCACGCGGATCGCGCTGCATCTCAAGGATTACCAGTCCGGACTCGCGTCCGTCAGCCGCTGGGTTGAGCTGGCCCCAAACGACATGACCGCGCGGCAAATCGCAGCGGTATTGTTTCTGCGTAACGCCCAGCCGGTCGAGGCCGGCGCGCAGCTTGATGCGCTGGTCAAAATCGCCGATGCCCGAGGCGCCGACGGCTTCCTGCAGGCGGCTAGCGTGTTGAGCGTCGAGCGCGATCGTGACGGTGCTGAGCAACTCGTGGTCGACCTGCAGGCGCGCCACCCGGACGATATTCGTTCGCTCTACGCCGTCGCCGTGATGGAGACCGCCCATCGCAAATTCGAGGCTGCCGAGCAGCGTCTGCGACAGGTCATCGCCAACAAACCGGATTGGCACCAGCCGCGCGTACTTTTGGCGCGCGTCCTGACCACGCAGGACCGCCGTGACGACGCGGTCGATTTCCTGGCAGACAGTGTGCGGAGCTACCCGGACAGCGCGCTTCTCCGCACGACCTACTCGCGCACGCTGGTCGATGCGGCCGACTATGCCGGCGCGTTGGAGCAGTTCCAGGCGCTGCATCGCCTTACGCCGGACGATACTGAGATCACGTTTGGCTATGCGATGCTGGCCACACAACAGGAATCCTGGGATGAGGCGCGTGGCTTGTGGCAGGAACTTCGCAACGATGCGGAGCGCCGCGATGAAGCGAGCTACTATCTGGCCCAGATCGAAGAGGAAAGCGGCAACGAAGAACTAGCCATCGGTCTGTACCGGTCTGTATCCGGCGACGAGTTGAAGGTCGATGCGGTCATGCGACTGGCCCAGATCTACGGCCGCACCGGTCGGCTTGCCGATGCCCAGGAGGCCTTGCAGCAGGCACGCATCGCGAATCCGGACCGCGCCGCCGATCTTTATATCGCCGAGACCCAGGTCGTGCAGGACTACGGTTCAGCCGCCGCCGCGATCGCCCTTTACGAGACTGCAATCGCGGCTTTTCCAAGCAACCTCGACCTGCGATACAACCGCGGGCTGTTTTTGGTCGATCAGGGCGATTTCGCCGGCATGGAGCAGGCGCTGCTCGAGATCCTGGAAGAAGAGCCCGATCACGTTGATTCGCTCAACGCACTCGGTTACACCATGGCTGATCGCAACGAGCGACTGGACGAAGCCTACCAATACATCGCGCGCGCGATACAGCTTAGGCCCGAGAACCCTGCGATTCTCGACAGCATGGGCTGGGTGCTGTACCGCCAGGGCGACCTGGAAAAGGCCGCCGACTACCTGCGCCGGGCCCTGGCCCTGAGTGCGCAGGACGATGAGATCGCATCCCATCTGGGCGAGGTGTTGTGGATGAAGGGCGACCGTGACGCGGCGCGATCGGTCTGGGCCGAATCTTTAGACCACAACCCGGATAGCGAAAAGATCCGCAACGTGCTCAAGAGGCTTCAGGTCGACTTGTGACGGAGGCGCCGTTTTGGCCTGCGCCGGCCAAGCTGAATTTGATGTTGCGCGTGGTCGGGCGCCGCGACGACGGCTATCACCTGCTGCAAACGGTTTTCCAGTTCATCGATCTGACCGATGAGCTCCGGTTTGTCATTCGGTCGGACGGTCTGATACGTCGCGTCAATCCCATTGCCGGGGTCGAAGAGGATCAGGATCTGGTGGTTCGTGCCGCGCGATTGTTGCAGACGGCGGCCAATTGTTCGCAGGGCGTGGATATTGCGCTGGAGAAGCGCATCCCGATGGGCGCCGGGCTGGGTGGAGGCAGTTCGGATGCTGCCACGACGTTGGTAGCACTCAACGCGCTTTGGCGCTGTGGGCTTGATAAGACGGCGCTGATGGCGTTGGGTTTGCGGTTGGGCGCTGACGTGCCCATCTTCATCCACGGGCGCGCGGCCTGGGCGGAGGGCGTCGGTGAACAGCTGGTCGACCTGACACCGCCGGAGCCCTCTTACCTGCTGCTGATACCGCAAGAACACGTCGACACCGGTAAAGTGTTCCAAGATCCGGATTTGACAAGGAATTCACCCAGAACCACAATACGCGCCTTTCTCGCCGGCGAGCGTCGTAATGATTGCTTGGCCGTGGTGCGAAAACGCTACCCACGTGTCGCGCAAGCCTTTGATTGGCTTGATGAAAGGGCAACGGCGCAGATGACAGGCACCGGCGCTTGCGTATTCGCCGAGTGCGCCGATGCTGAGCAGGCAACTGGTTGGCTTAGCGAGCTGCCCTCATCGATTAGAGGCTTCGTTGTAGCCGGCCTGAATCGATCGCCACTGGAAACGGTGGGATAGCAGATTTTTTTTGGGGTGTGGCCAAGCGGTTAAGGCACCGGACTTTGACTCCGGCATTCGTAGGTTCGAATCCTACCACCCCAGCCAAATACAGCCGCTACGTGGCGGCAGATGGCGGCGTTGTTGAGCCGTCCCTGGCGGTGGGTGCCAGCCTCGTCATCCGTGACGAGTCGTTCGCACGCTGCGTTTGTCCACCGGACAAACGGTCGTGCTCACCCACCCCAGCCATATTGGAGGCGCCGCAAGCCGGTTATCGGCTCGCGGCAACGAGCGATCTGGCAGGTCCGATCAGCGCGCATGCGGCGCCGAAAAAGCCCCGCTTCGGCAAAAACGGGAGTGCATGGTGGCGACCAGCGGCATGATGGTTTTCTCGGGTAACGCGAACCCGCAGTTGACTGCGGACATCGCGAACTACCTCGACATCCCGCAGGGCAAAGCGTCCGTCGGCCAGTTTAGCGACGGCGAGTCGATGGTCGAGATCCAGGAAAACGTGCGTGGCCGCGATGTGTTTGTGGTTCAGCCGACCTGCGAACCGACCAACGACAATTTGATGGAACTGCTGGTGATGATCGATGCCTTGCGCTGGTCATCGGTCAAGCGAGTGACGGCGGTCATCCCGTACTTTGGTTACGCGCGGCAGGATCGTCGGCCGCGCTCGGCACGGGTTCCGATCACGGCGCGATTGGCCGCGAAAATGATCGGGACTGCAGGTGCTGATCGGGTGCTGACGATGGATCTGCACGCCGACCAGATCCAGGGATTCTTTGATATCCCGGTCGACAATGTGTACGCGTCGCCGATTTTGTTAGGCGATATCTGGCGCCAGAAGTATCCGAATCAGATGGTAGTGTCGCCGGACGTTGGTGGTGTGGTCCGCGCGCGCGCGCTGGCCAAGCGCCTCGACGACGCAGAATTGGCGATCATCGATAAGCGCCGACCAAAGACCAACGTGGCGCAGGTCATGAACATTATTGGTGATGTGTCCGGCCGCACCTGTATCTTGATCGATGATCTGGTCGATACGGCGGGCACGTTGTGTAAAGCGGCCGGCGCACTCAAGGAGCACGGGGCAAACAAAGTCGTCGCTTATTGCTCGCATGCGGTGTTGTCTGGCCCGGCGGTCGCCAATATCGAAACATCACAGCTCGATGAACTGGTTGTGACGAACACGATTCCGCTGCGTGATGACGCGGTGGCGTGCACCAGGATTCGGCCGTTATCGATCGCCGGTTTGCTGGCCGAAACGATCCGTCGGATCAATAATGAAGAATCTGTCAGTTCGCTGTTTGTGGACTGACGAAAAGCGGGGCGCTTTCGCCCTCATTTAACGCGGTTTGCGGTAAAGGCCTGGTCGCGGGCTTCGCAAACGGCCAACTGAAAAGTGAGTAACTGACCATGCAAGAAAATTTTGAAATCGTTGCCGAGCCGCGCAGCGAGCAGGGGAAAGGTGCGAGCCGCCGCCTGCGTCGTGAAGGGCTGGTTCCCGGCATCATCTACGGTGGTGGCAAAGATCCGGAAATGGTTGCCACCAAGCACAACGAACTGATTCAGCATCTGGACAACGAGGCGTTCTACTCGCATATCCTCAACGTAAAGATGGATGGCAAATCCCAGCAGGTCGTGCTGAAAGACCTGCAGCGCCATCCCTCCAAGCCGTTTGTCACGCATCTTGACCTGCTGCGCGTGGTTATGGATGAGGAAATCCGCATGACCGTGCCCCTGCATTTCGAAGGCGAAGAGGGTTGTCCGGGTGTCAAGCTGGGTGGAACGGTACTGCACGCCATGAGTGACCTGGAGATCGAGTGTCTTCCGAGCGATCTTCCGGAGTACATTGCCGTCGACGTGTCCGAGATGGAGATCGGCGGCCTCGTCCATCTCTCCGAGTTGACCCTGCCCAAGGGAGTCACGCTCGTCGGTGCGGACCAGATTGACGAGGAAAATGATCCTATCGTCGTCTCCATTGAAGTTATGCGTGCCGCCGAAGAGGACGAAGAGATCACCGACGAAGGGCAAGAAGAGGCACCGAAGCCCACGGGCGGTTCGGAGCCGGAAGCAGAAGACTGATCTCGCGGGTTGTGAGCAACCAACGGCGGCTTCATGCCGCCGTTTTTGTTGTTGAAGCCAGTTGAGGATGAGAAAGCTGTGTTGCAGTGTGTCGTCGGTTTAGGTAACCCCGGGGCCAAGTACGAGGAAACCCGTCACAACGCGGGTTTCTGGTTCGTCGATGAGCTGGCACGCCGGCATGATGCGGTGCTGCGCGCCGAGAGCAAGTTTTTCGGCGAGGTCGGTCGCATCCACACGCCGGCAGGCGACTGTTGGCTGTTGAAGCCGAGCACCTTCATGAACCATAGCGGACGCGCGGTCAGTGCGTTCTGCAGTTTCTATCGGATTCCGCCGGAAAATCTGCTCGTGGTTTACGACGAGCTCGATCTGCCGCCCGGGGTGTTGCGGCTCAAAAAGGGTGGCGGCCACGGCGGACATAACGGGATGCGTGACATCTGTTCGGCGCTGGGCAGCAAGGACTTCCTGCGCCTGCGTGTCGGTATCGGCCATCCCGGCCATAAATCTGCGGTCGTCGGTTACGTGCTTTCGCGCCCAGCGAAGGTAGAACACGAGGCGATCGACGACGCGCTCGAACAGGCGTTCAGGAACTGGGGGCTAATCCAGTCCGGCGATCTGCAGAAGGCGATGAACCTGCTGCACGCCGCGGATTGAGTGCGCCTATTGTCGGGCGCGGCCCGACCTACAGGCTTACACCGTCATCGCGAGCCGCGAAGCGGCGTGGCGATCTCCATGAGCTGCCTGCGCTACGTTGTTCCGGGCTTCCTGCCCTACACCCTTCGGGCCAGCTCCGCTGCTCAAAACTGTTGCTGACAACTTTGTCGGAATGACGGGCTGTTTTTGTTCGTAGGGCACGCTGTGCGTGCCGAACGCTCTATGGTTCGAACACGTATTTCGGCTTGAACCATTTCACCATCAGCGGCAGCAACATCAGCGCGGTAAAGACGTCGATGATCAACGCCCAGCCGATGTAGATGCTGAGCCCCCAGGTATTGGCCAGCGTGGTGCCGACCAGCGGGATGAAGCTGCCCAGCAGCACGATGATTGACACGATAACCGCCGAGCCGGTGGTGTTCTGGGTGTTGCGCAGTGCCTGCAACCAGTTGCCATCGGTGGCCTGCATCTCTTCGCGCAGGCGCGAAATCATGTAAATGCCGTAGTCCACGCCGAGGCCCATCGCGATCGACAGTGTCACCAGTAGGTGGAACGCGAGGTTGCCGGACCAGTTCTCAACGGACGTGAAGTAACCACCGAGACCGTACTGCGCGAATAAGGTGATGAAAAGGGTCAGCGTCAGCATCGCCGAGATCAACACCGATCGGAACATCAGCGCGGCGATCAGGAAGATCGCCAGTGCCGTCTGGAGCGGACCTATCAACCAATTGGTCATCGCCACCTCGCGGGTTGCCTCGGTTGCGCCGAGGAAGCCGCCGATTCCCGGTCGCACGTAGTTTTCACCATCTTGTGCCAGTTCGTTGGTGTCACCCGATGTGTCGGCGTTGCGCAGGCCGAAATTCACCAGCGAGAACCCCGGTTCATTCTTGTGGTCCTCGATGTACTGCTGGATATCCATCGTGACCTGATGTGTCTCTACCGGGTCCATCGTGTTGATAAACCCAAGAATGACACCCTCGTTCCACGTTTCGGTATTGACGAACGAGTCCATATCACCCGCCGACGTCATCGACTCCAGCAGACCGTTGTACATCCGCACGATATCGGTCGGACTGCGGTCGTCATCGGGATCGATCGCGAGCAGGTAGTCCTTGTTAGGCACGCGCAGGTCGCTGAGTTTCGTCGCCTCGCCGACTTCTGCGGTGAGCAACATGTTCACGAGGCGCACGTACTGGGTGTAAGACCCGGTGTAGCCGATGAACTCGTGATCACGCATCCAGTTTTCCATCTTCTCCAGGTCGGTATGCAGTTCGACCGTGTTGAAGACGCCTTGCGCGCCACAGGGTTCGCTGTCCCAACAGCCGAGCGCCTTTTTCGCGGTATTACACGCCTTGGCTTTTTCGAGCGGGTCTTCGATGTCGAAAATTTCATCGGGGAAATAGTCATCGATGCAGCCGCGCAGGTTGGCCTCTTTACCGCGGATCGGTATTGCCACGGAGATAACGCCGGGCATGATCTCGTTCAGCTGTACGAGATCTTTCCATGTGTCGGAAGAGCCCTTAAACGCGGCCCGCGCATAGTTGATGCCTTTCTCGACGCCGGGCATGTAGTCGTTTTCTTCGACCAGACGGGTTTCATGTTCGGGGATGCCGCGCCAATTCATGATGTTGGTGAAATACGCCGAACCCATCGTAACCAGCACGACCACGGCGATCGGCAACCATTTGCCGGGCCCCGTGATGATCGCGGTCAGCACCCCGCCGACACCGACCTCCCAGCCGTGCGCATCGCCGTCCTGCGTCTTTTCTCGGACCGGAGGCATCAGGGTCAGCAGCAGTGGTATCAGCGTCGTTGTCGTGGCGAGCAGCGTGAGCATGCCGAACATGCCGAAGTAGGCATAGGCCTTGTAGAACGAGATGTCGACCGTCGCGAGTGTTGCGAAACCGACCATGTCGGTGATGATCGACAGCGTGGCGGGAATGATGGTGTGACGGATAGACTCGCGTGCGGCATCTTTCGGGTCGCCCGACGTGTTGTACTCGAGCATGAAACGCCGGGTAACCTGCACCGAGTGGCCGATCCCGATCGCCAGCAACAGCATCGGCGTCAGGACCATCATGGTCGTCAGCTTGAACTCGGTGAAGCCCATCAGGCCCAACGTCATCGCGATGGTCATGCCGACGCCGATCATCGGGAACAGGGCGCCGCGCCAGTTGCGGAACTCGGCCCACAGCACGCCGACCGCGATCAGTATCGAGATGACGAACAGCCACCACTTGTCGACGAGATCAGCGAGCATCCAGGCGAGGAAGTAGGGCTCACCGGCGACCAGCAGCTCAACGCGCTCGTCCTGGCTGAACTCGTCCATCATCGCGCGCACTTCGCGGACCCAGGGCAGGTAGATCGCCTTGACCTCGTCGGTGTAGTCCGCGATCACGTAGGCGGCCCGGGCGACGCAGAAATCCTTGTCGTAGTCTTCGTAGGCGCAACGGTTGCCGTCGGCATCCCACATCGAAACCAACATCGGCGCCATCACCGGGTTGTTCTTGACGCCCTCGCGCAGGAAGGCCAGCTGCTCTTCCGCCTGCGCCGGATCGTCGCTGATGCCCTCGGTGGGGATCAGGCGTTTGAACACCAGGCCGTTTTCATCGGTGCCCATGTATTTGATCTTCTGCGCCGCGATATCGATGAAGTTCGCGGTGCGGGAATGCGGCAGGGCCTCGAGACGATTATGAAGCTCTTGAATCTTGTTGATGAACCAGGGCTGCCAGATATCGCCTTCTTTCACCTTCAGGGCAAACACCATCAGGTTGCCCATACCGAAGTTGTGCTCGGCGTATAGGTTGGTGGCGACGTAACGGTTGCTTGGTGGCAGCAGGGTGTCGGGATCGTTGCGGATATCCAGCTTGTGAATCTGCAATGCGGCGACGACGGTTGCGATGATGAGCAGGACGATGATCGCCCAGCGGTTGCGAATGACAACGTCGGCATAGGCATTGGCCCACGCGTTTTCCTTGGCTTTCATTTTCTTTGTCCCCGATTGCTGCCTCTTGCAGCGGCAAAAAAGCGGCGTCGGTCAGACCGTACGCCGCTTACGAGATGGCTCTGTTCGATCGCGGCCTAGTCGATGATGTACTTCAGCCCGACCTGGATGTTCGACGAGTTCTCGAACTGACCGAACAAGGTTTCATCATCGCCAAAATACATGTTGATCTCACCCGAAACAATGAACTGGTCAGACAGCGAGTACTCTGCATCGAGGCGGTTCCAGTAGCCGCCGCCCTCTTCGTAGATGATGATGTTGTTCCAGCGGCCGAGTTGGTTCTCGCCAAACGGCTTGGACAGGAACAACGAGTAGAACTCCTTGTTCTTGTAGCCCTTCTTCAAGCCGTTCTCGACGTTCATGACGGCTGGGTCGCCGGTGTATCGTGAGCAGTCAGCCGTATTGCCGGCCTGTGTTGTAAAGGTGCAACCCTCGTTGCGGAAATCGAGGTTGCGGAACTGGATGAACTGGCCGCTGACGAGCAGGTTGGTCATCACGGTGGCATCGACTCCGATGACATACTTGAAGAAGTCATGCTTTTCGCTCTTCAGCGCCTCAACGAGGTTGCCGTCAGCGAGCGCGCCGCGGTCGACGACCGGCTGCATCACGTCTTTTTGATAAAGAAACTCGCCTCGAATAACGAGTGGAACATCAGCTGCTTCAGTGGCGTAGTCAAAAGAGGTCCCCAGGTTGTGTATGCGGTTTCGTTCCTCTTCAAAAACGAGCGTAGCCGCGCCGCCGTTGTTGGCGGGCGTAACCGGTACCAGACCTGGAGCCGGATCAGTGTTCGCGCCATAGTATTCAGATCCATCAGCGTTCCTGAACTGCAGAACTTTGATGTCGCGGGTGCCAAAAACGTTTGTGCCGGTACCTGCTGCAACGCTAACGGTTTCGTCGACGAACAGACGTTGGCCGCTATCATTTTCCCAATGCAGATTCACATGTGGGTTTGCGTCGTAACCGTAGAAGTAGTTGAAGCTGTAGTTCAGGCCGTTATCGAGATAACTACGAAAACGTCCGCCAGCATTGAAATCTGAAGGCAGAAAGTCATCGTCGTAGTTACGCTCGTAACGTGTTTTCATACCAACCATTGCGTTGAAGGTATAAAAGCTGGCGTTGGGGAAGTGTTCCCAGGCGGAGTTGGGGTTCGTGACATCCCAGCCGGTACCATTGCCGCCGCCGTCAACGGTGACATCAATCAGGTTGGTAACGTTCTGGTTGGTGCCTTCGGTGAAGCGCTCAAGGCAGGCAGCGCCATCGGCGGCGCCAACGCTTCCGCAAGCTGCAGCCGCCGGACCCGCGAGGGGGGTGCTAACAAAACCATCAACGGTGCCCTGTGTGCCGCCCGCTGCGGCGAACGTGAAGCCGCCTCCGGCAAAGGTGTTGGTGACGGCGCCGAATGCGGCCCCCATATTGAAGAAGCCATTCACGCCGCCAGTGATGACGTCAACGCCATTCAAGATGAATGGGTGGCCGCTGTCCTGGCCGCTGAGCTGGCCGTTTCCTCTAAACCTGTAGCCGGTCTCGAAAGCAGCGCCAGGTGGTAAGGGCTCCCCAACTGCCGCCGTTCCAGTTGTGGCCCGGCTAGAGCCATCATCCTGTGTCCACAACCCCGGCACCTTATTGGTCTCGGCCTGCGAAAGTATCAATTGAATGTTGCCGCGCTCACCGATGTAGCGCTCGGCGTTGATCATCCAGACTGGGATGCGCGAGGCTTCGAAAGCGTTTTGATTGAGCTCGCGAAAATCGGTCGGGTTGATGATGTCGAGCAGCTTGATGCCATCGGCGGTGCCCCAGACGACCTGCTGCTTACCGAGTCGGAAATCCCAGTCGCCCCCGCTGGTATCGATATACAGCTCGCGTAGATAGTCGTTCTGGGTGTAATTGCGGTGGTACTTGTAGTCCGCGGTTTCGGCCGCTGGATCCCATACTGGTCGCAGTTCCGCGTGCCAGGTGCTTTCCTCGCCGACATCGCCGTTAATGAAGATCCGGGCCGAGTTCTCAAACTTCATGATGTCGCCAAAGCTGTTGTCGCTGTTATCCAGCGTGGTCTTGGCTTGGCCGGTCGTTTGACCAGAGTTGATGTAAATCGCGGTCTCGTTCTTGAGTTCGGCAGAGATTTCCAGTTCGGCCTGCGCGCAGATTGGCGCGGCGACCAGGGCGGCGATGGCCAGCCCAAGGGGTGACTTCCGGAACATTTTCAACTCCCTCCGCGCTTAGCGCGTCCTCTTGGTGTGTCGGGGCACGGAGGCCCCGATCGCTGTTATGTGTTGTGATGTGCCCTTAGCGCTTGATCTTGCGCAGGGTTCTCTCGGACCACCAGGCATCGTCGTATTCAGCATTGACCTGGTTGACGTTGGCCGGGATAACCGCCCAGGTCTGGTTGCCCGTGGCCAGCGTCTTGCCGTACCAGTAGCCCCAGCCGACGGCACGCGGATCGTCCGACTTGCCCAGCGGGACCCAGTTGCGGTCGATCACCTTTACCTGCTCGCCGCCCTTGAAGTACTCGGTGCGATAGTCAGCGAAGGTCTTGCTGTCGATGTACGACACGCGGTAGTCGTACCACCAGTTCTCAAATTTGGTGGTGGACTTCACTTTGTAGACATCTTTGCCCTTGTGCTCGCAAGCGCCGGAGGTCGGCAGCCCCTTCGTGTAGCGGGTCTGTTCGTCGTCGCCGACCGCCATGTAGCCAAGGCAGTCATTGAAGGTTTCGGTGCCGAGCAATTCATGTGTCTCGTGGAACGGCTTGCGCAGTGCAACGTCGCCAAACGTGAAATCGGAACCGCCCCAGGCGTCATCGTGCGCGGGTTCGGCGAAGCGGCGGATCTTGCGCAGCGCCGGTAACCAGATCATGTAGGACTGGCTCTTCGCGTCGTCTTGATAGTCGGTGATCAACATGCCGGTGCCTCTCAGCTTGCCTGAGCGGAAAATTGCGAGGTCCTGTGCCTTGATCGCGTCATCTGCGGCATACGTATTGTTCAGGTAGCGTTCGAGGGTGTTGGTGGTGGGCTTTTTCCCCTCGCCTTTAATCACCAGCACGGTGATGTCCCGATCCTGCTCGGTGATCGCGTAGTTGTCGAAGGCGTAGAAATGGTTGACGAAGTAGGTCTGCTCGATGATTTGATCAGCGGTAAGGTTTCCGCCGGTTGGATAGGGCAGGTCTTTGGAAACGGCGGCGTTGGCGCCGATGGATAGCGTGCTCGCTACGGCGAACGCGACGCTGCGGGCACTGGATGCAAAATCCATGATCGATCCTCTCTGTAATGTGGCTTTGGTCAAAGGCGGCGGGCGCGAAAAAGGGCCGTGGCCGCTATCACAGGCGTGTCATTTCCTTGACTCGTCCGGAATTTATTGAGTTAAATTCCTGTCTGCGCAGGATTTTTTTACCTTTTAAAAACTCGCGCAAATTGTACCTGCCGTCAAGTGGTTTTGACTTATGCATGCACAATTTTTGTCGCGGATCAAAGCGCCTGGGGGCGCTAGCTAGCTCGGTCGAACGGGTTGCCGGCCGATGCTGTAGTGGATCAGGCCGGCGTTGGCGACGGTATGCGGATCGTAGATGTTGCGGCCGTCGAATATCGCGGGGAAGTTCAGTTTTTCCTTGATCTCGCGGAAGTCTGGACTGCGGAATTCGATCCATTCGGTAACCACGGCCAGCACGTCGGCGCCGTCGAGGGTGTCATCGGCATGCCGGCAGATTGTCAAATCGGGACGGTCGCCATAAATACGCTGTACTTCCTCGTGCGCCACAGGATCGAAGGCGCGAACGCTTGCGCCCGCGTCCCATAGTGCTTCCATCAGCGTCCGGCTGGATGCGGCACGCATGTCGTCGGTGTTGGGTTTGAAGGCCAATCCCCACATGGCGATGGTTTTGCCCGAGAGATCGCCGTCGAAAAAGCTGTTGATCTTGGCGAACAGCAGTTCTTTCTGGCGGTGGTTCACGGCCTCGACCGCGTGCAGTAACTGAGGCTCGTAGCCAACACCGAGTGCGGTCTTCTCGAGCGCCTGCACATCCTTCGGAAAACAGGAGCCGCCGTAGCCACAGCCCGGGTAAATAAATTGGAAGCCGATCCGCGGGTCTGAGCCGATGCCGATTCGCACTTTTTCGATATCGGCGTCGAGAATCTCGGCAATGTTCGATAGTTCGTTCATGAAGCTGATCTTGGTCGCGAGCATCGCGTTGGCTGCGTACTTGGTCAGTTCGGCTGACCGGATATCCATGAACAGCAGCCGCTCGTGGTTGCGGTTGAACGGGCCATAGAGGTCGCGCATCGCGTCGATCGAGCGTGGGTTCTCGGTGCCGACGACGATGCGGTCGGGTTTCATGAAGTCACCGATCGCGGCACCTTCCTTGAGGAATTCCGGGTTCGAGACAACATCGAAAGCGATGTTGGCACCGCGTTCGGCCAGCGTCTCGCGGATGCGTGCGGCGACTTTGTCGCCGGTGCCGACCGGCACCGTGGACTTATCCACCACGATTTTGAAGTCGGTCATGTGTTGGGCGATCGATGTGGCGACGGCGAGGACGTACTGCAGATCCGCCGAGCCGTCCTCATCGGGCGGCGTGCCGACCGCGATGAACTGAAACTGGCCAAAATCGACGCCTTGTTTTGCGTCGGTGGTGAATTGCAGGCGACCGGCCTCGCGGTTGCGCTGCACCATTTCGGTGAGACCCGGTTCGTAGATAGGTACCCCGCCACTGTTCAGCAGATCGATCTTTGCGGGGTCGACGTCGACACACATCACCTTGTTGCCGACTTCGGCAAGGCAGGCGCCTGTGACAAGTCCAACGTAGCCACTACCGAATATCGTTAACTTCATCGATAATCCTGAAAATACAATAATTTAGTCGGTCCGCTGGTTGAAGCGGCCAACGATGTGGAGCGCGCTTCAGCGGAGGTCCCCTCGCGGGGATCTTCCGCCCGCGTTCAGCAGATCGCGAGATTACCACAATCATTTTGGTTGTTTGGTGCTGTCGCCCGATCGGGATTCGCAGGATTTGTGTTGACACCATCAAGCCCTTACCAGAGAATACGGCCTCTTTTTTGGAGGGGTTCCCGAGCGGTCAAAGGGATCAGACTGTAAATCTGACGGCTCAGCCTTCGGAGGTTCGAATCCTCCCCCCTCCACCATAGGCAGAATTTACCCTCAACCGTTGAAACGGGGGAGGATGAGAACCGAAAAGAGGTTCGACGGAAGCGCGTAGCGCTGGAGAACGTCGCGCGCAGCGCGGCGGCCCGAAGGGCGAAACGCCGGAGGCGTGGAGTAATCCTCCCCCCTCCACCATAGGCAGAATTTACCCTCAACCGTTGAAACGGGGGAGGATGAGAACCGCAGAGAGGTTCGACGGAAGCGCGTAGCGCTGGAGAACGTCGCGCGCAGCGCGGCGGCCCGAAGGGCGAAACGCCGGAGACGGGGAGTAATCCTCCCCCCTCCACAAGAAGCAGAATCGACCCTCAACCGCGGTACCGGGGGGGGGGAAGAATAGAACGATTTGGTTCAGTAGCGGCGCGCAGCGCCATACGCCCGGGGCGGGTGGTGCATCTTAAATGATGCGGGTGTAGTTCAATGGTAGAACCTCAGCCTTCCAAGCTGATTATGTGGGTTCGATTCCCATCACCCGCTCCAATGTTGTTTGGGCCGAGGTAAGAGGCGATTGGGCGAGGGGGGTTCCCCGCGCGGTGCATCTGGATCCTCGAGCCGGCGAGAGTTTTGGCCCAGGTAGCTCAGTTGGTAGAGCACACCCTTGGTAAGGGTGAGGTCGGCAGTTCAAATCTGCTCCTGGGCTCCAGTTTGTTTCGGTGCCGGCGCTGAAAGCGGCGGGTTTGTTGAAAACGTAGATCATATTCTTCTGAGAGATCGAGCGACTATGTCCAAGGAAAAATTTGAACGTACAAAACCGCACGTAAACGTTGGCACGATTGGTCACGTAGACCACGGTAAGACGACGTTGACGGCGGCGATCACGACGCACCAGGCCTCGAAGTTCGGTGGTGAGACGAAGGCTTACGACCAGATCGACAATGCGCCGGAAGAGCGTGAGCGCGGCATTACGATCGCGACGGCCCACGTGGAATATGAGTCGGCAGCGCGTCACTACGCACACGTCGACTGCCCGGGGCACGCGGACTATGTGAAGAACATGATCACCGGTGCGGCGCAGATGGACGGCGCGATCCTGGTGGTGTCGGCGGCTGATGGTCCGATGCCGCAGACGCGCGAGCACATTCTGCTGTCACGCCAGGTTGGTGTGCCGTACATCATTGTGTACATGAACAAGGCGGACATGGTCGACGACGAGGAGCTCCTGGAGCTGGTCGAGATGGAGATCCGTGAGCTGCTGGATTCGTATGAATTCCCGGGTGACGACACCCCGATCATCACGGGTTCGGCGCTGAAGGCGCTGGAGGGTGATACCTCGGACATCGGCACGCCGTCGATCGACAAGCTGGTCGAGGCGCTGGACAACTACATTCCGACGCCGGAGCGTGCGATCGATGGTGATTTCATCATGCCGATCGAGGACGTGTTCTCGATCTCGGGTCGGGGCACGGTGGTGACCGGGCGGATCGAGCGAGGCGTGGTCAACGTCAGTGACGAGATTGAGATTGTCGGCATCAAGGACACGACGAAGACGACGTGTACCGGTGTGGAGATGTTCCGCAAGTTGCTGGACCGCGGCGAGGCGGGTGACAACGTTGGTGTGTTGTTGCGTGGTACGAAGCGTGACGACGTCGAGCGTGGCCAGGTGCTGGCGAAGCCGGGGTCGATCAATCCGCACACCCACTTTGAAGCGGAAGTGTATGTGTTGAGCAAGGACGAAGGTGGTCGCCACACGCCGTTTTTCAATGGCTACCGTCCGCAGTTTTATTTCCGCACGACGGACGTGACCGGTGCCTGCGAGTTGCCAGAGGGTATTGAGATGGTGATGCCGGGCGACAACGTGAAGATGGTGGTGAAGCTGATTGCGCCGATCGCGATGGACGAAGGTCTGCGGTTTGCGATCCGCGAAGGTGGCCGCACCGTCGGCGCCGGCGTCGTCGCCAAGATTATTGAATAACGCGACGCTCGGTTAAGGCTTTGCGGGCCGCCCCCTGCTGGGGGCGGCTCGTTTTTGATTTTTGGGAAGGTTGGCGTCTATCGCTGTCACGCAGCCCCCACTTGGGAGGGTAACGACAGTGAACGCGAGACCACGAATTTCGTCGGATAGCATGCTGCTGGTGGTACGCTGCTCGGTGGAAAAACTTTTAGGCCAATAGCTCAATTGGTAGAGCAGCGGTCTCCAAAACCGCAGGTTGGGGGTTCGAGTCCCTCTTGGCCTGCCATTTTCGGCTGGTGATGAACGCAAGTACGGAAGAATCTGGGTCTGGTTTCGACACGGTGAAGTTGATCGTCGTCGTCGCGCTGCTTGCTGCAGGTGTGTACGGCTTCTACAGCTTTGCCGATCAGCCGCTATGGGTCCGTTTGGCGGGTCTGTTGTTGGTGATCGGGGCTGCGGCGTTTGTCGCTTTGCAGACGGCGGTTGGGCGGACGGTTTGGCAATTTGCAACCGACTCGCGCACCGAGGTCCGCAAGGTCGTCTGGCCAACGCGCCAGGAGACATTGCAGACCTTGCTGATCATTGTGATCGCCGTGCTGCTTACCGCGCTGTTTTTATGGGCGATCGATTCGGTATTGTTCATGATCGTGCGCTACCTGACCGGCCAAGGGGACTGAGATGGCTAAACGCTGGTACGTCGTCCACGCTTACTCGGGCTTCGAGTCGCACGTTAAGCGTTCGCTTGAAGAGCGAATCGAGCGTGCTGGCATGCAGGAGCTGTTTGACGAGATTTTGGTGCCGACCGAAGAGGTCGTCGAGATGCGCGCCGGTGCCCAGCGCCGCAGTGAGCGCAAATTCTTTCCGGGTTATGTGCTGGTCCATATGGAGATGACTGACGATACCTGGCACCTGGTGAAAGACGTGCCAAAGGTGATGGGCTTCATCGGAGGGACCGGCGACCGGCCGGCGCCAATCAGCGACAAAGAGGCCGATGCGATTCTGCAGCGCATGCAGGAGGGCGTCGACAAGCCGAAGCCCAAGGTGCTGTTCGAGCCAGGCGAGGTGGTGCGTGTGACCGATGGTCCATTCAACGACTTCAATGGCGTCGTTGAAGAAGTCGATTACGAAAAGAGCCGCCTGAAGGTGTCCGTATTGATCTTCGGTCGCTCGACCCCCGTCGATCTCGAATTCGGGCAAGTTGAGAAAGGGTGAGCCGCGACCGTCATGCCAGTGGCATGACGCAGCGCGGCGAACGCCCGGGCAGGAAGCCCGGGCCGGGGGTAGAGAAAACCTCCAACGTTGCGCCATGGATGGCGAGGAAAGCCGTGATTCAGCGCAGCGATAAAAGCCTGACGCCGTGGATGGCCGAGCTGGCCGTCGCTCCATGGACGGGTTCTCAGTACAAACTGGGATCGAGTTATGAATTTCCGCCCGCTGGGTTTGCCCCCGCAGGCACAACAAACCGGGGAGCCAGGGTAACCAGTCCCACGGCGTCTGAACCCGAAGCGAGGTAAATGTGGCAAAAAAGATTCAGGCCTACATTAAGTTGCAGGTCAAGGCACAAGAGGCGAATCCGAGTCCGCCGGTCGGCCCAGCGTTGGGCCAGCATGGCGTGAACATCATGGAGTTCTGTAAGGCGTTCAACGCGCAAACCCAGAGCACCGAGAAGGGTCTGCCGATCCCTGTCGTGATCACGGTCTACACCGACCGCTCCTTCACGTTCGTGATGAAGACGCCGCCGGCGTCGATCCTGTTGAAGAAGGCGGCCGGTATCCAGAGTGGCAGTGGCCGGCCTAACACCGAGAAGGTCGGGACCGTCACGCGCGAGCAGCTGGAAGACATTGCCAAGGCAAAAGATCCAGACCTGACCGCGGCAAGCATGGATGCGGCGGTTCGCACGATTGCCGGATCGGCGCGCAGCATGGGTTTGAATGTTGAGGGGGTCGAATAATGGCCAAATTGACGAAACGCCAAAAGGCGATCCGCGAAAAGATCGATCCGCAAAAGCTTTACCCGGTCGATGAGGCCTTCGCGCTTCTCAAAGAGCTGTCGAGCGTGAAGTTCAGCGAGTCGGTTGACGTCGCTGTAAATCTCGGCGTCGACCCGCGGAAATCGGATCAGGTCGTGCGCGGCTCCACTGTCATGCCGAATGGTACCGGCAAGGTCGTTCGGGTCGCGGTGTTCGCACAGGGACCTGCCGCAGAGGCTGCCGCCGAGGCGGGCGCTGACAAGGTCGGCATGGATGACCTCGCTGAAGAGGTCAAGGCGGGCAATCTCGATTTCGACGTCGTTGTTGCAGCACCGGACGCGATGCGTGTCGTCGGCCAGTTGGGTCAGATCCTCGGTCCGCGCGGCCTGATGCCGAACCCGAAGGTTGGCACCGTGACGCCGGATGTCGCCCAGGCGGTAAAGAACGCCAAGTCGGGCCAGGCGCGGTTCCGTACCGACAAGGCAGGCATTGTGCATGCCTCGATTGGCAGCATCGGCTTCGAGCCCAGCGCGCTACAGCAGAACCTTGAGGCGTTGCTGAACGATATCAGGAAGCTCAAGCCAAGCGCGGCCAAGGGTATTTACGTGAAGAAGGTCACGGTCTCATCCACGATGGGTCCGGGTCTTTCGCTTGATCAGGCGAGCCTCACGCTGGCGTGATCAAAATCCGGCTCAGGCGTTGCGCCTGTGCCGATCGCATTGGGGGCGTCGCTGCATGGATTCATGCAGCGGTTGCCGTCAAAGACCGCAGGTGCCGAAAGCGGCTTAATCACCGCCTGCGCAGATGGCGCTCCGGTATCAGGTTCTCCTGATAACGGGCACCAAACTAGGTGAGATCTTCGGGTCTCAGGTGTTAAACGGGACTTTGTCCCACGTTGTCGGGAGGTGACGACTTTGGCACTCAATTTTGAGCAGAAGCAAGCCATCGTCGCCGAAGTTGCTGAAGTGGCAAGCACGGCCTTTTCTGCCGTTGCGGCCGAGTATCGTGGCATCACCGTGGAAGACATGACCGCATTGCGCGCTGACGCGCGTAACAACGGTGTGTATCTACGGGTGGTGAAAAACACGCTGGCTCGTCGCGCGGTGAAAGACACCGAGTTTGAATGCATGACAGAAGGTCTGACCGGTCCGCTGGTGTTGGCTTTCTCGCAGGAAGACCCGGGTGCCGCCGCTCGCGTTATCAAGGACTTTGCAAAGGAACATGACAAGCTGAAGGTCACCCTGGTGTCCATCGGCGGTCAGATGCTCGAAGCTAGCGAGCTCGATACCCTTGCAAAGATGCCTACCTACGATCAGGCCATCAGCATGCTGATGTCGGTGATACAAGCGCCGATTCAGAAGCTGGCACAGACCATGAACGAGGTGCCGGGCAAACTTGTTCGCACGGTTGCAGCAATTCGCGACGCCAAAGAGGCTGCCTGATCGCAGCATCTTTAACCTTTTGTGCTAAAGCATTTTTTGGAGTTTTACCATGTCGAAAGAAGACATCCTTGAAGCCATCGCCAATATGTCGGTGATGGAAGTAGTCGAGCTGATCTCCGCGATGGAAGAGAAGTTCGGTGTCACCGCGGCGGCTGCGGTCGCCGTAGCTGCCCCGGGTGCGGGTGGTGACGCTGGTGGCGCGGCCGCTGAAGAACAGACCGAGTTCGATGTTGTGCTCGGTAGCTTCGGTGAAAACAAAGTCGCCGTGATCAAAGCCGTTCGTGGTCTGACCGGTCTCGGTCTGAAAGAGGCAAAAGAGGCCGTCGAGAGCGCCCCGAGCACGCTGAAAGAAGGCATCAGCAAGGAAGAGGCCGAAGCGGCCAAGAAGACCTTGGAAGAGGCAGGCGCAACCGTCGAGCTCAAGTAATCAAGCTTGATAGCGTCTCGCGTCAATCGGGACGGGGCTGGTGGCCACTTGGCCACCGGCCTTTTCCTGCTGGCGTGTTTGGGAAAGTGTTGAGCGCAAAGCGCTCAAACCGACCGGTTCAGCCGGTCTTCAACGCGGTTTGCCGCACCCCGTCCATCGCCTGATGGGTCGCGTGCGGTTTCAGATAGCTTACTCGAGGTAAGGCAGGCATGGCCTATTCGTTCACCGAAAAGAAACGCATCCGCAAGGACTTTGGCAAGCGCTCCAGCATTCTGGAGGTGCCCTTCCTGCTGGCAACACAGATCGAGTCCTATCGCGGGTTTCTGCAGGCTGATCAGCAGCCAGACGAACGCGACAATCTCGGCTTGCATGCCGCTTTCAATTCCGTTTTCCCGATCGTCAGCTACTCGGGTAACGCGGCGCTCGAATATGTCCACTACCGCCTTGGCGAGCCGGTGTTCGATGAGCGCGAGTGTCAGCTGCGGGGCGCAACCTTCGCAGCGCCGCTGCGCGTGCTGGTCCGCCTGGTGATCTACGACAAAGAGGCCCCTGCGGGTGCCAAGCAGGTCAAGGACATCAAGGAGCAGGAGATCTACATGGGCGAGTTGCCGCTCATGACGGATAACGGCACCTTCATCATCAACGGCACCGAACGCGTGATCGTGTCGCAATTGCATCGTTCGCCGGGGGTTTTCTTCGATCACGACAAGGGCAAGACGCACTCGTCAGGCAAACTGCTGTTCTCGGCCAGGGTGATCCCTTACCGCGGGTCGTGGTTGGACTTTGAGTTCGATCCGAAGGATTCCGTGTTCGTGCGCATCGACCGTCGCCGCAAGTTGCCGGCGACCATCTTGCTGCGCGCGCTGGGCTACGAGACCGCCGAAATTCTGGATGCCTTCTTTGACAAGGACATCTTCCAGATCGGCAAAAAGAAAATCGAGCTGGCGCTGGTCCCCGCGCGCCTGCGCGGTGATACGGCGAGCTTCGATATCAAGGCGGGCAAGACCGTCATCGTCGAGGCCGGCAAGCGCATCACCGCGCGCCACATCAAGCAGCTCGAAGAAGCGGGTGTCAAAAAGCTCGAAGTGCCGCACGACTTCCTGGTCGACCGCACGCTGGCGCATGACGTAATTGACCCGGAGACCGGTGAGCTGTTGGCCAAGGCCAACGATGAGATTACCGAAGAGCTTAGCGGTCAGTTGGCAGAGAAGGGTGTCAAGACCATCGAGACGTTGTTCACCAATGACCTCGATCATGGTCCGTTCATCTCCGATACGCTGCGCATCGATCCGACTACCAACGCACTCGAGGCGATGGTGGAGATTTACCGGATGATGCGCCCCGGTGAACCGCCCACCAAAGAGGCAGCACAGAATCTGTTTCACAACCTGTTTTTCACCGATGACCGTTACGATCTGTCGGCCGTTGGTCGGATGAAATTCAACCGCCGGCTCGGGCGGGATGAGGCCGAGGGTGTCGGCATCCTCTATGACCACAAGTATTTCTCAAGGCGCGATGACGAGACCTCGAAGGGTTTCGTTGAGCGTCTCGGTGAGACATCCGACATCGTCGAAGCACTGAGAACGCTGGTCGACATCCGCAACGGCAACGGCACCGTCGATGACATCGACCATCTCGGCAACCGCCGCGTGCGCTGCGTGGGTGAGATGGCCGAAAACCAGTTCCGCGTCGGCCTGGTGCGTGTCGAGCGCGCCGTGAAGGAGCGCCTGACCCTGGCGGAGTCGGAAGGTCTGATGCCGCAGGAGATGATCAACGCCAAGCCGGTCTCGGCGGCGATCAAGGAATTCTTCGGTTCGTCGCAACTGTCGCAGTTCATGGATCAGAACAACCCGCTGTCGGAAGTCACCCACAAGCGTCGTGTCTCGGCGCTCGGCCCGGGTGGTTTGGCGCGTGAGCGTGCCGGCTTTGAGGTCCGCGACGTACACCCGACCCACTACGGTCGTGTGTGCCCGATCGAGACCCCGGAAGGTCCGAACATCGGTTTGATCAACTCGCTCGCGGTCTACGCGCGGACTAACCGCTATGGCTTCCTCGAGACGCCGTATCGCAAGGTCGAGAACGGCGCCGTCACTGATCAGATCGACTACCTGTCGGCGATCGAGGAAGGCCGCTATGTGATCGCGCAGGCCAACGCCGCGCTGGACGACAAGGGCCGCCTGACGGATGACCTGATCTCCTGTCGTCACAAGAACGAATTCACCCTGTCGACGCCGGATAAGATCGAATACATGGACGTGTCGCCGAAACAGATCGTTTCGGTCGCGGCGTCGATGATTCCGTTCCTCGAGCACGACGACGCCAACCGGGCATTGATGGGTTCGAACATGCAGCGCCAGGCCGTTCCGACGTTGCGGGCCGAGAAGCCGCTGGTCGGCACCGGTATGGAGCGTACGGTCGCGGTCGATTCCGGGGTCACCGTCGTTGCCAAGCGTGGCGGCGCGATCGAGTCGGTCGATGCGGCGCGGATCGTCGTGCGCGTGAATGACGACGAGACGGTCGCCGGCGAGCCGGGTGTCGACATCTACAACCTGACCAAGTACACCCGTTCGAACCAGAACACTTGTATCAACCAGCGTCCGCTGGTGTTGGTCGGCGATTCGATCTCGCGCGGTGACGTGCTGGCTGACGGGCCGTCGACCGACATGGGTGAACTGGCGCTGGGGCAAAACCTGCGGGTCGCGTTCATGCCATGGAACGGCTACAACTTCGAAGACTCAATCCTGATCTCCGAGCAGGTCGTCAAAGAAGATCGGTTCACCACGATCCACATCGAAGAAATGACCTGCATGGCGCGGGATACCAAGCTGGGTTCGGAAGAGATCACCGGTGATATCCCGAACGTCGGTGAAGCCGCGCTTGCCAAGCTCGATGAATCGGGCATCGTTTACGTCGGTGCCGAGGTGCGCGAGGGCGATATCCTGGTCGGCAAGGTCACGCCGAAGGGCGAGACGCAGCTGACCCCGGAAGAGAAGCTGTTACGCGCGATCTTCGGCGAGAAGGCCTCCGACGTGAAGGACACGTCGCTGCGCGTCTCATCCGGTATGGCCGGCACGGTTATCGATGTGCAGGTGTTCACGCGTGACGGTGTCGAGAAAGACGCCCGCGCGTTGCAGATCGAGGAGGCTGAACTGGCGATGGTCCGCAAGGACATGAACGACCAGTTACGCATCATGGAAGAAGACACCTTCGATCGTGTCGAGAAGATGCTGATCGGCAAGGTTGCAGACGGTGGACCGAACAAGCTCAAGGCTGGTGCGAAGATTACCAAGGCCTACCTGGGCGAGCTCGAACGTGATCATTGGTTGGAGATTCGGCTCAAGAACGAAGAGTCTGCGGCGCAGCTCGAGGCAATCGCCAAGCAGGTCGAGCAACTGCGGGAAGACTTCCGTGAGCGTTACGAAGAGAAGAAGCGCAAGCTGACCGCCGGTGACGACCTCGCGCCGGGCGTGTTGAAAATGGTCAAGGTCTATGTGGCCGTGAAACGCCGCATTCAGCCTGGTGACAAGATGGCCGGTCGGCACGGTAACAAGGGTGTGATCTCGATGATCGTGCCGGTCGAAGATATGCCGTTCGATGAGCGCGGTCGTCCGGTCGACATCGTGTTGAACCCGTTGGGTGTGCCGTCACGGATGAATATCGGTCAGATCCTCGAGACCCACCTCGGTTTCGCCGCCAAAGGGGTGGGCGAACGTATCGGGCGGATGCTCGATGCGCAAGTAAAAGCCAAAGAACTGCGCGATTTCCTCGACCAGGTGTACAACACCAGCGGTAAGAAGGAAGACCTCGATAGTTTCAGCGATGAAGACCTGTTCGAGATGGCGAACAACCTGCGCGGCGGTGTCCCAACCGCCACGCCGGTGTTCGATGGCGCGCACGAAGACGAGATCCGTCACATGCTGGAGTTGGCCGGCGAAGACGCGGATGGTCAGACCCAGCTGTACGACGGCCGCACCGGCGAGGCGTTTGAGCGTCGCGTCACGGTTGGCTACATGTACATGATCAAACTGAATCACCTCGTTGACGACAAGATGCACGCCCGCTCAACCGGCCCATACAGTCTGGTCACCCAGCAGCCGCTGGGTGGTAAAGCGCAGTTTGGTGGACAGCGGTTTGGTGAGATGGAGGTCTGGGCGCTCGAGGCCTATGGTGCGGCCTACACCTTGCAGGAAATGCTGACGGTCAAGTCCGACGATGTAAACGGACGGACGCGCATGTACAAAAATATTGTCGACGGCGACCATCGCATGGAGCCCGGTATGCCGGAGTCCTTCAACGTGCTGGTGAAAGAGATTCGCTCGCTCGGCATCAACATTGAACTGGAGCAGGATTCATGAAAGATCTCCTGAAGATTCTGAAGCAGCAGGGTCAAAACGAGGAATTCGACGCGATTCGTATCGGCTTGGCGTCGCCCGAAATGATCCGCTCCTGGTCGTACGGTGAAGTCAAAAAGCCCGAGACCATCAACTACCGTACCTTCAAGCCGGAGCGTGAAGGGCTGTTCTGCGCCAAGATCTTTGGCCCGATCAGCGATTACGAGTGCCTGTGCGGCAAGTACAAGCGCCTCAAGCACCGCGGTGTGGTGTGCGAGAAGTGTGGTGTGGAGGTCACGCTGGCCAAGGTCCGGCGCGAGCGCATGGGCCACATCCAACTGGCCAGCCCGGTCGCGCATATCTGGTATCTGAAGTCGTTGCCGTCGCGCATCGGGCTGCTGTTGGATATCACCCTGCGTGACATCGAGCGCGTGCTGTACTTCGAGTCTTATGTGGTGATCGACCCGGGCATGACGCCGCTGGAACGTTTCCAGCTGCTGACAGACGATCAGTATCTCGAGGCGATTGAGGAAAACGGTGACGAGTTCGATGCGCGCATGGGCGCCGAGGCGGTCTACGAACTGCTGCGCACCATCGACATCCAGAAAGAGATCGTGCGGATGCGCGAAGAGGTCGAGGCAACCAACTCCGAGACCAAAATCAAGAAGATCGCCAAGCGACTCAAGCTGTTGGAGTCGTTGCAGGTCTCGGGCAATCGCCCGGAGTGGATGATCCTGACCGTGTTGCCGGTGCTGCCGCCGGAGTTGCGTCCGCTGGTCCCGCTGGACGGTGGTCGTTTCGCCACCTCGGATCTCAACGACCTGTACCGCCGTGTCATCAACCGCAACAATCGCCTCAAGCGGCTGCTCGACCTCAACGCGCCGGACATCATCGTGCGCAACGAGAAGCGCATGTTGCAGGAGTCGGTCGATGCGCTGCTCGATAACGGCAGACGCGGTCGCGCGATTACCGGCACCAATAAGCGGCCGTTGAAGTCGCTGGCCGATATGATCAAGGGCAAGCAGGGGCGTTTCCGTCAAAACCTGCTCGGCAAGCGGGTCGATTATTCGGGTCGCTCAGTCATCGTGGTCGGCCCGACGCTGAAACTGCATCAGTGTGGAATCCCGAAGAAGATGGCGCTCGAGTTGTTCAAGCCGTTCATCTTCTCGAAGCTGCAGTTCCGCGGCCTGGCAACCACCATCAAAGCGGCCAAGAAACTGGTCGAGCGCGGCGCACCGGAGGTCTGGGATATCCTCGAAGATGTCATCCGTGAGCATCCCATCATGCTCAACCGCGCCCCGACGCTGCACCGCTTGGGCATCCAGGCGTTCGAGCCGGTCTTGATCGAGGGTAAGGCCATTCAGCTGCACCCGCTGGTCTGTACTGCGTTCAACGCCGACTTCGACGGTGACCAGATGGCGGTTCACGTACCGCTGTCGATCGAGGCACAGCTCGAAGCGCGTACCCTGATGATGTCGTCCAACAACGTGCTTTCACCGGCCAACGGTGAGCCGGTCATCGTGCCGACCCAGGACGTTGTTTTGGGTCTGTATTACATGACTCGCGAGCGCGTGAATGCGAACGGTGAAGGCATGGCGTTCAGCAATATAGAAGAAGCGCGTCGCGCCTATGAGACCGGCCATGCCGATCTCCATGCCCGCGTCAAAGTGCGCATCGACGAGGTCGAGACCAGCGAGGAGGGCGAGGTTGCCGCCAGCTGTCTGGTGAAGGACACGACCGTCGGCCGTGCGCTGCTGTGGGATATCGTGCCCGCCGGTCTGCCGTTCGAGCTGGTCAACAAGGCGATGACTAAGAAGTCCATCTCGCAGTTGGTCAATGCCTGTTATCGTCGGCTGGGCCTGAAAGACACGGTCGTGTTTGCCGATCAACTCATGTATCTGGGCTTCCGCCAGGCGGCACGCGCCGGCGTATCGATCGGCGTCAACGACATGGTGATCCCACCAGAAAAGGCGGAGATCCTCGAGGCGGCGGAAACCGAGGTGAAGGAGATCGAAAACCAGTACTCCTCGGGTCTGGTCACCACCGGTGAGCGCTACAACAAGGTTATCGATATCTGGTCACATACCAACGACCAGGTGGCGCGCGCGATGATGGGTCGGCTCGGTAAAGAGCAGGTTATCAATCGCGATGGCGAGACCGAAGAGCAGGATTCGTTCAACTCGATTTACATGATGGCCGATTCCGGTGCGCGTGGTTCGGCCGCGCAAATTCGGCAGCTGGCCGGCATGCGTGGCCTGATGGCCAAGCCGGATGGCTCGATCATCGAGACCCCGATTACCGCAAACTTCCGCGAAGGTTTGGATGTCCTGCAGTACTTCATCTCGACCCACGGCGCCCGTAAAGGTCTGGCCGATACCGCGCTGAAGACCGCCAACTCCGGTTACCTGACCCGTCGCCTGGTCGATGTTGCGCAGGATATGGTGATCACTACGGTCGATTGCGGCACACAGAATGGACTGCTGATGCAGCCGATCATCGAAGGTGGTGATGTCGTTGAGCCGTTGCGTGAACGCATCCTCGGTCGGGTCGCCGCGCAGGACGTCATGCGTCCGAACAGCGATGAAGTGATCTGTGAAGCCGGTACCTTGTTCGACGAGAAGTGGGTCGATGATCTCGAGGCGGCTGGCGTCGACCAGTTGCTGGTACGTTCGCCGATCACCTGCGAAACCCGTCACGGTATCTGCGGCCAATGCTATGGCCGTGATCTCGCGCGCGGGCATGGCGTCAACATCGGCGAGTCGGTGGGCGTCATCGCGGCGCAATCGATTGGTGAGCCAGGTACCCAGCTGACGATGCGTACCTTCCACATCGGTGGAGCGGCGTCGCGGTCGGCCGCGGTCAACAGCATCGAAGTGAAAAACGCCGGCACGGTCAAACTGCAAAACATCAAGACGGTCGAGCATGCCAATGGCAACCTGGTCGCGGTATCGCGTTCCGGTGAAGTGGTGGTCGCCGACACGGTCGGCCGCGAGCGGGAGCGTTACAAGCTGCCGTACGGTGCGGTGCTGCATGTGCACGACGGTGACGCGGTCGAAGGCGGCCAGATGGTGGCCAACTGGGATCCGCATACCCACCCGGTTATCACCGAGGTCGCGGGTACGTTGCGCTTCGTTGACTTCGCCGACGGTGTGACCGTTCAGAAGCAGACCGACGATGTGACGGGTCTGTCATCGATCGTTGTCCTGGATCCGAAACAGCGTCCGGCGAGCGGCAAAGACCTCCGGCCGATGGTCAAGCTGGTCGATGAAAAGGGCAATGACGTCAATATCGCGGGCACTACGCTACCGGCGAATTACTTCCTGCCGGGCGGTGCCATCGTCGGTGTTAGCGACGGCGCCAACGTTGGGGTCGGTGACGTGCTGGCGCGTATTCCGCAAGAGTCATCGAAAACGCGTGATATCACCGGTGGTTTGCCGCGGGTCGCGGACCTGTTCGAGGCCCGCAAACCGAAAGAGCCGGCGATCCTTGCCGAGGCGAGCGGTACCGTTGGATTCGGTAAAGACACCAAGGGCAAGCAGCGGCTGGTGATCACCATGGCAGATGGCGAGACCAATGAGCTGCTGATTCCGAAGTGGCGACACGTCAACGTGTTCGAGGGCGAGCACGTGGAACGCGGTGAAGTCATTGCGGACGGCGAACTCAATCCGCATGACATTCTGCGCCTGAAAGGGGTGACCGATCTCGCCGAGTATCTGGTGAAAGAGATCCAGGATGTCTACCGTCTGCAGGGCGTTGGCATCAACGATAAGCACATCGAGGTGATCATTCGCCAGATGCTGCGCAAAATCGAGATCACCGATGCCGGTGAAACCAAGCTGCTACGCGGTGAGCAGGTCGAGCGTGCGCGTTTCCTCGAAGAAAACGAGCGGGCGGAGGCGGAAGATAAGCTCACCGCCAGGTATGAGCCGTTGCTGTTGGGCATTACCAAGGCCTCGCTGGCGACGGAATCGTTCATCTCGGCCGCGTCGTTCCAGGAGACGACCCGCGTGTTGACCGAGGCCTCGGTCCGCGGCACCCGCGACACGCTCAATGGTCTGAAGGAAAACGTCATCGTTGGTCGGCTGATCCCGGCAGGTACCGGTTTGGCGCATCACAACGAGCGTCGCCGTGTGCGCCAGGAGGCGTTGGCGGCTGGTGCACCGGTAGAGATGGCGACCGAAGAGGTCGAAGAGGCGATCAAGCAGGCACTGAACACCAGCGACAGCGAATAGCCCTGAGGTGCCCGATCGCTGTTGACAGCGATCGGGCAGGGGCATAGAATTCGCAGCCTTCGCTAAAGGCACACCCCGAGTGCGCCTTGAAAAAACTGCGGCAAATCAGTCGCTTCGCGAACAGATTAGAGATTCGAGTAATCGCATCCGCGCCCGGCGCTTTCACCAAGCGGCCCGGACGGGATCGGCTACGCGAATTTTTGGCGTCGATACGGGTATCGGCGATCAGGTAACGGAAGGTTAGATGGCAACAATCAATCAATTGGTCCGCAAGCCGCGCAGGCGGAAAGTGGAGAAGAGTACGGTTCCCGCGCTCGAGGCATGTCCGCAAAAGCGTGGCGTGTGCACGCGTGTCTACACGACGACGCCGAAGAAGCCGAACTCGGCGCTGCGGAAGGTCGCTCGGGTGCGCTTAACCAACGGTTTCGAGGTTTCCAGTTACATCGGTGGTGAAGGCCATAACCTGCAGGAACACAGCGTTGTGCTGATCCGTGGCGGTCGTGTGAAAGACCTCCCGGGTGTGCGCTACCACGTGGTGCGCGGCAGCCTCGACACCTCCGGTGTCGATAAGCGTCGCCAGGGACGTTCGAAGTACGGCGCGAAGCGCCCCAAAGGCTGATTCCGGCCTGCGGTGAGTGCAGCGTTGAATGGGGCTGGTAGCCGCCAGCCACGAGTAGATCGAGAGTAGAGCAAAATGCCTAGAAGAAGAGTAGCCGCCAAACGCGAAATCCTGCCAGACCCAAAGTTCGGCAGTCAGACGCTGGCAAAGTTCGTCAACATGGTCATGGTCGACGGCAAAAAAGCCGTCGCTGAGCGCATTCTCTATGGTGCGCTCGACGCCGTCACGACCAAACGAGGCGGTGATCCGATGGAGACACTGGAGCAGGCGCTCGAGAACGTCCGGCCGGTGGTCGAGGTCAAGTCTCGTCGGGTCGGTGGTGCGACTTACCAGGTGCCGGTAGAGGTGCGGCCGGTGCGTCGCAACGCGCTGGCAATGCGCTGGCTGATCGATGCGGCGCGCAAGCGCAGCGAAAAATCGATGGCGGCCCGGCTTGCCGGCGAATTGATGGATGCTTCCGATCAGAAGGGCTCTGCCGTCAAAAAGAAAGAAGAGACCCATCGCATGGCTGAGGCGAACAAGGCGTTCTCTCATTACCGCTGGTAAGTACCAGCTTCATCGTTCTTTTACATCACGGGGCGGGATAAGACAGTGGCACGTACCACACCCATTGAGCGCTATCGCAATATCGGCATCATGGCTCATATCGATGCCGGTAAGACGACCACGACTGAGCGCGTGCTCTATTACACCGGTGTGTCTCACAAAATTGGTGAGGTTCACGACGGCGCTGCGACCATGGACTGGATGGAGCAGGAGCAGGAGCGTGGCATCACGATAACCTCTGCCGCGACCACCTGTTTCTGGAGCGGAATGGGTAAGCAGTATCCCGAGCACCGCATCAACATCATCGATACGCCGGGACACGTGGACTTCACGATCGAAGTCGAGCGCTCATTGCGAGTGCTTGACGGTGCCGTGTTTGTGCTCTGCGCGGTCGGTGGTGTCCAGCCCCAGTCCGAGACGGTTTGGCGCCAGGCCAACCGCTACAAAGTGCCGCGGATGGCGTTCGTCAACAAAATGGACCGCATGGGCGCGGATTTCTTCCGTGTCGTCGGCCAGCTGGAGAAGCGTCTCGGCGCTGTTGCAGTGCCGATTCAGGTGCCGATCGGCGCAGAAGAAGATTTCGCGGGTGTCGTCGACCTCATCAAGATGAAGGCGATCAGTTGGTCCGAAGAGAACATGGGTACCGAGTTCGAGTATGTCGAGATCCCGGCCGACCTGCAGGACACCTGTGAGGAGTGGCGCGAGAAGATGGTCGAGGCGGCAGCTGAGGCCAACGAAGAGCTGATGGAAAAGTATCTCGAGGGCATCGCGCTCAACGAGGACGAAATCCTAGAAGGCCTGCGACTGCGCACCCTGAGTCTGGAAATCGTGCCTATGACCTGTGGCACGGCCTTTAAGAACAAGGGCGTTCAGGCCATGCTCGATAAGGTCATCGAGTTGATGCCGGCGCCGACCGACGTGCCGCCGATCAAGGGTATTCTCGACGATGACGAGACCGAGGAGACTCGCGCGTCTTCCGATAGCGCGCCGTTCTCCGCCTTGGCATTCAAGATTGCCACCGACCCGTTTGTTGGTTCGCTGACCTTCTTCCGTTGTTACTCGGGTGTGCTGAACTCCGGCGACTCCGTTTACAACCCGGTCAAGCGCAAGAAAGAGCGCGTCGGTCGAATTCTGCAGATGCACGCCAACTCGCGGGAAGAGATCAAGGAAGTGCGTGCTGGCGATATCGCTGCGGCCGTCGGCCTCAAGGACGTCACGACAGGCGATACCCTCTGCGACCTCAATAGCATTATCACGCTGGAGCGCATGGAGTTTCCGGAGCCGGTTATCTCCGTCGCGGTTGAGCCGAAGACCAAGAGCGACCAGGAAAAGATGGGCATCGCGCTGGGTCGTCTGGCGCAGGAAGATCCGTCTTTCCGTGTTCACACCGACGAAGAGTCTGGCCAGACGATTATCTCCGGGATGGGTGAGCTACACCTCGACATCCTGGTCGATCGTATGCGGCGTGAGTTCAAAGTCGAAGCGAACGTCGGAGCGCCGCAGGTTGCCTATCGTGAGACCATTCGGGCCGCCACCGAGTCCGAGGGCAAATTCGTCCGCCAGTCGGGTGGTCGCGGACAATTCGGCCATGTCTGGCTGAAGATCGAACCACAGGAAGCGGGCCTCGGATACGAGTTCGTCAACCAGATTGTCGGTGGTGTGGTGCCGAAGGAATACATTCCTGCAGTCGACAAGGGCATCCAGGAGGCGATGGAAGGCGGCGTGATCGCCGGCTATCCGGTCGTCGACATCAAGGTCACGCTGTACGACGGGTCTTATCATGAGGTCGACTCGAACGAAAACGCGTTCAAGATCGCCGGTTCGATGGGATTCAAGGCGGGCGTGCAAAAGGCCAAGCCGGTCATTCTCGAGCCGATGATGAAGGTCGAGGTCGAGACGCCCGAAGAGTACATGGGCGACGTGATCGGCGATCTGAACTCCCGTCGCGGCATGGTCCAGGGTATGGAAGATGGTCCGACCGGCAAGATGGTCAATGCCGAAGTGCCGTTGGCAGAAATGTTCGGCTACGCGACCTCGCTGCGGAGTTCGACCCAGGGTCGTGCCTCATACAGCATGGAATTTTCGAAATACAACGAAGTGCCCAGCAGTGTTGCTGAGGCCATCATGAAGAAACAGTAACAGTCAGCGTTTGCGCGATCTGACAGCAAGTAGATAAGGGGTACGACGGTGTCCAAGGAAAAATTTGAACGTACAAAACCGCACGTAAACGTTGGCACGATTGGTCACGTAGACCACGGTAAGACGACGTTGACGGCGGCGATCACGACGCACCAGGCCTCGAAGTTCGGTGGTGAGACGAAGGCTTACGACCAGATCGACAATGCGCCGGAAGAGCGTGAGCGCGGCATTACGATCGCGACGGCCCACGTGGAATATGAGTCGGCAGCGCGTCACTACGCACACGTCGACTGCCCGGGGCACGCGGACTATGTGAAGAACATGATCACCGGTGCGGCGCAGATGGACGGCGCGATCCTGGTGGTGTCGGCGGCTGATGGTCCGATGCCGCAGACGCGCGAGCACATTCTGCTGTCACGCCAGGTTGGTGTGCCGTACATCATTGTGTACATGAACAAGGCGGACATGGTCGACGACGAGGAGCTCCTGGAGCTGGTCGAGATGGAGATCCGTGAGCTGCTGGATTCGTATGAATTCCCGGGTGACGACACCCCGATCATCACGGGTTCGGCGCTGAAGGCGCTGGAGGGTGATACCTCGGACATCGGCACGCCGTCGATCGACAAGCTGGTCGAGGCGCTGGACAACTACATTCCGACGCCGGAGCGTGCGATCGATGGTGATTTCATCATGCCGATCGAGGACGTGTTCTCGATCTCGGGTCGGGGCACGGTGGTGACCGGGCGGATCGAGCGAGGCGTGGTCAACGTCAGTGACGAGATTGAGATTGTCGGCATCAAGGACACGACGAAGACGACGTGTACGGGTGTGGAGATGTTCCGCAAGTTGCTGGACCGCGGCGAGGCGGGTGACAACGTTGGTGTGTTGTTGCGTGGTACGAAGCGTGACGACGTCGAGCGTGGCCAGGTGCTGGCGAAGCCGGGGTCGATCAATCCGCACACCCACTTTGAAGCGGAAGTGTATGTGTTGAGCAAGGACGAAGGTGGTCGCCACACGCCGTTTTTCAATGGCTACCGTCCGCAGTTTTATTTCCGCACGACGGACGTGACCGGTGCCTGCGAGTTGCCAGAGGGTATTGAGATGGTGATGCCGGGCGACAACGTGAAGATGGTGGTGAAGCTGATTGCGCCGATCGCGATGGACGAAGGTCTGCGGTTTGCGATCCGCGAAGGTGGCCGTACCGTCGGCGCCGGCGTCGTTGCCAAGATTATTGAGTGAACACGATGAGCAACCAGCGTATCCGTATCCGTTTGAAATCCTTCGATCACCGGTTGATCGATCAGTCCGCGCGTGAAATTGTTGACACCGCGAAGCGCACGGGCGCCCAAGTGCTGGGGCCGATCCCGCTGCCGACCAAGAAGGAGCGCTTCACCGTGCTCATCTCGCCGCACGTCAACAAGGACGCGCGTGATCAATACGAGATCCGCACCCATAAGCGTCTGATGGACATCGTGGACCCTACCGACAAAACGGTCGATGCGTTGATGAAGCTCGATCTGGCGGCGGGTGTCGACGTTCAGATCAAGCTGAACTGAGGTTAGAACGATGACGATTGGAATCGTAGGCCGCAAGGCTGGCATGACCCGCGTTTTTACCGACGATGGCGTTTCGGTGCCGGTGACGGTGATAGAGGTCGAGCCGAATCGGGTAACACAGGTTCGTTCGGCGGAAGCCGATGGCTACAGCGCCATCCAGGTCACCGTTGGCAACAAGAAGGCCTCGCGCCTGAACAAGCCGTTGTCGGGGCACTATGCCAAGGCCGGTGTCGAAGCAGGCCGTGGTTTGTGGGAGTTCCGGACCGATGATCACGGTGGCGACGTGCCTGAAGTTGGGGCTGAGATCAAAGCGGATCTCTTCGAGGCCGGTCAGGTGGTCGACGTCCGCGGCGTCAGCAAGGGCAAAGGCTTCCAGGGCGGCGTGAAGCGTCACAACTTCCGCACCCAGGATGCGACTCACGGCAACTCCTTGTCGCACCGTGCGGCAGGTTCGATTGGTCAGTGCCAGACGCCGGGTCGCGTTTTCAAGGGCAAAAAGATGGCCGGTCATCTGGGCGCAGAGCGCGTGACCACCCAGAACATCGAGGTGGTGCGCGTCGATACCGATCGCAACCTGTTGCTGGTCAAGGGCGCCGTGCCGGGTGCTCGCGGTGGTGATGTTGTCATCACGCCGGCGATGAAACTGAAGAACAAGGGTTAATGGCGATGGACCTCAACGTACAAGGTGGTGCCAGCATTCAGGTCTCCGATGCGGTGTTCGGTGCTGATTTCAAAGAGGCCCTGGTGCATCAGGTCGTTGTTGCCTTCATGGCAGCGTCGCGCTCGGGCACCAAGGCACAGAAAAACCGCTCCGCTGTCAGTGGCGGTGGTGCGAAGCCTTTCCGGCAGAAGGGTACCGGCCGTGCGCGTCAGGGCACCAGCCGTAGCCCGATTATGCGGTCAGGTGGTGTCACGTTTGCCGCTCAGCCGCGCAGCTATGGGCAAAAGGTCAACCGCAAGATGTATCGCGGCGCAGTCCGCTCGATTCTGTCTGAGCTGGTTCGGCAAAACCGCCTGGTGGTCGTCGACGAGTTCAGCGTCAGCGCACCGCAGACGAAAGAGTTGTTGGGCAAGCTCAACGCCATGGATATTTCCGATGCATTGATCGTCACCGAGGGTTTCGATGAAAACCTGATGTTGGCGAGTCGCAATCTTTACCATGTCGACGCACGGTCGCTGACCGAACTCGACCCCGTGAGTCTGATCGGTTTCGAAACCGTCGTGATCACGGCGGCTGCGCTGAAAATTCTCGAGGAGAAGCTGGCATGAGCAAGACGCGTCTAATGAATGTGTTGCTGAGCCCGATCGTCTCGGAGAAGAGCGCATTGGCGGCTGATGCCAGTAACCAGTTCGCCTTCAAGGTGATGACCGATGCCTCCAAGCCTGAGATTGCCGAGGCCGTTGAGCTGATGTTCGACGTCAAGGTCGACCAGGTCCGGACGGTGAATATGAAGGGCAAACAAAAACGCTTCGGCGCCGTCATGGGACGCCGTAACAATTGGAAGAAAGCCTATGTGCGGTTGCAGGAAGGCTTCGATATCGACTTCGCGGGCGGCGCCTGATTTCGGCTGCGAGATAGAGAACGGATAGAACAATGGCAATCGTCAAGACAAAACCAACCTCGCCCGGCCGTCGCCATGTGGTGCAGGTCAAGAGCGAAGGGCTGCACAAGGGTGAGCCGCATGCGCCGCTGATTGCTCCTAAGAGCAAGTCGGGTGGTCGCAACAATGGCGGTCGCGTCACCACGCGTCATAAGGGTGGTGGCCACAAGCAGCGTTATCGCGTCATCGACTTCAAACGCGACAAAGACGGTATCCCCGGTGTCGTTGAGCGTATCGAATACGACCCCAACCGCACCGCGCATATTGCGCTGATCAAGTATGCCGACGGTGAGCGTCGCTACATTATTGCGCCGTCCGGTGTTAAGACCGGTACTGAGATTCGCTCGGGACTCGAGGCGCCGATCGTGGCTGGCAACGCGATGCCGCTGCGCAACATCCCGGTGGGTAGTACGGTGCATTGCGTTGAGCTGAAAATCGGCAAGGGTGCGCAACTGGCGCGCAGTGCCGGCGCCTCGGCGCAATTAATTGCACGGGAAGGCGACTATGCCACTCTGCGTCTGCGTTCCGGCGAGATGCGCAAAGTGCACGCCGAGTGCCGCGCCACATTAGGCGCAGCGAGCAACGCGGAACACAGTCTGCGTAAGCTCGGCAAGGCAGGCGCCAGCCGCTGGCGTGGCGTGCGGCCAACGGTTCGCGGTGTGGTCATGAACCCGGTCGATCACCCGCATGGTGGCGGTGAGGGTCGTACCTCGGGTGGCCGTCACCCGGTCAGTCCGTGGGGTACGCCGACCAAAGGCTATAAGACGCGCTCCAACAAGCGCACCGACAAATTTATTGTGCGCGACCGTCGTCGCAAGTAATCAGGTTAGGGGTTAGAAGGCAATGCCACGTTCCATTCGCAAGGGTCCTTTTATTGATCTCCACCTGCAGAAGAAGGTGGATGCCGCGCGCGAGGCCAACGACCGCCGTCCGATCAAGACGTGGTCGCGTCGCTCCATGGTCAGCCCGGACATGGTCGGCCTGACGATCGCTGTACACAACGGCAAACAACACGTGCCCGTGCTTGTTTCTGAAAACATGGTCGGGCACAAGCTCGGCGAATTCGCGTTGACGCGGAATTACCGTGGTCACGTTGCCGACAAGAAATCGCGCTAAGGAGACCAGCATGCAAGCGGTAGCAAAATTGCGCTTTGCGCGGCTTTCGGCCCAAAAGGGGCGACTGGTAGCGGATCAGATCCGCGGCCTGCCGGTGGAACAAGCGCTCAACATCCTGTCATTCAGCACCAAAAAGGGTGCGGTGATGATGAAGAAGGTGCTCGATTCGGCAGTGGCTAACGCCGAAAACAACGAAGGCGCCGACGTGGATGAGCTCAAAGTCAAGACGGTTTGCGTTGACGAGGGGCCAACCATGAAACGCATTCGCGCTCGCGCCAAAGGCCGTGCGGCACGAATCCTAAAGCGCACCAGCCATATCACCGTCACGGTAGCTGACGAGTAAGCGGACAAGAACTATGGGACAAAAAATACATCCAATTGGATTTCGCCTGGGTATCGTCAAGGACTGGACCTCGCGCTGGTATGCCGACAGCGGCAGTTACGCAGATCTTCTGAATACCGATCTCGAGGTGCGCAACTTCCTGAAGAACAAGCTGCGCCAGGCCTCGGTGAGTCGTATACAAATCGACCGTCCGGCGAAGAACGCACACATCACGATCCATACGGCCCGCCCTGGATTGGTAATCGGTAAGAAAGGCGAGGACATCGACGCGCTGCGTAAAGAGGTCGCGGGTCGCATGGGTATTCCGGTGCATATCAGCATCGAGGAAATTCGCAAGCCCGAGCTGGACGCGCAGCTGGTCGCCGAGGGCATTGCGCAGCAGCTTGAGCGCCGGATCATGTTCCGTCGCGCGATGAAGCGTGCTGTGCAAAACACCATGCGATTGGGTGCGCAGGGCATCAAGGTAAACATTGCCGGCCGCCTGAATGGTGCAGAGATTGCCCGCAGTGAGTGGTATCGCGAGGGCCGCGTGCCGCTGCATACCCTGCGTGCGGATATTGATTACGGCTTCGCCGAGGCGTTGACCACCTACGGGATTATCGGCGTCAAAACCTGGATCTTCAAAGGCGAGGTTTTCGGCGACCGGCCAGAAGAAAAAGAAGCATCGGCGCCGGCAAAAGCCGCGCCGAGAGGATGATTGACTGATGCTGCAGCCAAAACGCACCAAGTTCCGGAAGCAGATGAAAGGCCGCAACCGCGGTCTGGCTCAATCGGGCAACAGAGTTAGCTTCGGCGAGTTTGGCCTGAAGGCCACCGGTCGGGGCCGCATTACCGCGCGCCAGATTGAGGCCGCTCGCCGAACGATCACCCGTACGGTGAAACGTGGCGGTAAATTGTGGATCCGGGTCTTCCCAGACAAGCCGATCTCCAAAAAGCCGCTCGAAGTCCGGATGGGTAAAGGAAAGGGTAACGTCGAGTACTGGGTGGCGCAGGTCCAGCCAGGCCGGATGTTGTATGAGATTGAAGGGGTCGACGAGGACCTGGCGCGCGAAGCCTTTACGCTCGCGGCGGCCAAGCTTCCCGTGCAGACCGCGTTTGTAAAACGGATGATTCTGTAATGAAAGCGTCTGAACTTAAGGGTAAGACCCCGGCTGAATTGCGCGACACACTGCATGATCTGCTCAAAGAGCAATTCAACCTGCGTATGCAACGTGGGACCGGGCAATTTTCGCGTCCGCACTTAATGAAAGATGTGCGCCGAAACATTGCGCGCGTAAAAACCGTGATGAACCAAAAGCGCCAGGCAGGTGAAGCATGAGCGAGCAGCAGGCAGTCGACAACCGCATCCTTCAGGGCCGCGTGGTTAGCGACAAAATGGACAAGAGCGTCACCGTTATGATCGAGCGTCGCGTCAAGCACCCGCTCTACGGCAAGTTCGTTCGTAAATCGACCAAGGTGCACGCGCACGACGAGAACAACGAATGCCAAGTTGGCGACGTCGTTGTTGTAGAGCAGTGTCGGCCGCTGTCGAAAACCAAGAAGTGGCGCTTCATCAAGCTGATCGAACGCGCTAGTTAATCGGTTTGTCGTCTTAATTTTTGAATTTGGTGGGATAGTGTCATGATCCAGATGCAGTCTTTGCTCAACGTCGCCGACAACAGCGGCGCACGCAGCGTACAGTGCATCAAAGTACTGGGGGGTTCCCATCGGCGCTACGCCGGCATTGGGGACGTCATCAAGGTGTCTATCAAAGACGCTAACCCGCGCGGCAAGGTGAAGAAGGGCGACGTGTTCAACGCGGTCGTCGTGCGCACTCGGAAAGGGGTGCGGCGCCCGGATGGCTCGCTGATTCGCTTCGACGGTAACGCTGCCGTCTTGCTGAACAGCAAGCTGGAACCGATCGGCACCCGCATCTTTGGGCCTGTCACCCGTGAACTGCGTGGCGAAAAATTTATGAAAATTATTTCGCTCGCGCCAGAAGTGCTTTGAGGTAAACGTAGATGGCTAACAGAATTCGCAAAGGCGACGATGTCATCGTTCTCGCTGGCAAGGACAAAGGTAAACGGGGAACCGTGCTCCGTGTGCTGGACGAGCGTGTGGTGGTCGAAAACATCAACCTCGTCAAAAAGCACGTCAAGCCGAATCCAAACAAAGGCGAACAGGGCGGCATCGTCGACAAGGAGATGCCTTTGCATATTTCCAATGTCGCGGTTTTCAACCCGACCGTCGATAAAGGTGACCGTGTCGGTTTCAAGACCCTCGACGACGGTCGCAAGGTGCGAGTATTCAAGTCCAACGGCGAAGTCGTGGACGTTTGAGGCGAGACTGATGACAAGGCTCCAAGAACATTTTAAAGAGCAGGTCGTTCCGCAGCTGATGGAAAAGTTCGGCTACAGCACCGTCATGCAGGTGCCGCGGATCGAGAAAATCACCCTGAACATGGGCGTCGGCGAGGCAGTCGGTGACAAGAAGGTGATGGAGTTCGCCGTTGGCGACATGCAGAAAATCGCCGGGCAAAAGCCGGTTGTGAACAAGGCGAAAAAGTCGGTTGCCGGCTTCAAGATCCGTGACGGCTGGCCGATCGGCTGCAAAGTTACGCTGCGCCGCGATCGCATGTATGAGTTCCTCGATCGCCTGATCAACATCGCATTGCCCCGTGTGCGTGATTTCCGCGGTATGAGCGCTAAGTCGTTCGACGGCCGCGGCAACTACAGCATGGGCGTCAAAGAACAGATCATTTTTCCGGAAGTCGAATACGACAAGATAGACGCGCTGCGTGGCATGGATATCACGATCACGACCTCCGCAAAAAATGACGACGAGTGTCGTGCTTTGCTCGACGGCTTCAACTTCCCGTTTAAATAGATACGGCTAAACATCATGGCAAAGAAAAGCATGTGGGCCCGCGAGGGCAAACGCACCAAGGTGGTGGCGAAATACGCCAACAAGCGCGCAGAGCTCAAGGCAATCATCAACGATCGCAGCAAGGCGGACGAAGAAGTCGATGCGGCAGTCGTTGCGCTGCAGAAACTGCCCCGCGACGCGAGTCCCTCACGGCAGCGGCGGCGTTGCCGTGTGTCCGGTCGGCCGCATGGCGTCTATCGCAAGTTCGGCCTGTGTCGCAACATGTTGCGTGAGGCTGCGATGCGTGGCGATGTGCCTGGATTGAAGAAGGCTAGCTGGTAATATCCCGCTAGCCATTCCAAAAAAATTAGGCTATATTATGCGGCTCCCTCGAGTAGGGGGCCTTTTTTCGTAAGCCGGTATCGCACCCTGCAACAGGGTGGACTGACCAAAAGGAGTCGCTCCATGAGCATGTCAGATCCGATTGCGGATATGCTGACCCGCATCCGCAACGGGCAAGCTGCAGGTAAAGCAGCCGTCCGTATGCCCGCGTCGAAACAGAAAGCCGCCATCGCGCAGGTCCTGAAGGACGAGGGTTACATCCTAGATTTCGGCGATGCCGAGGTGAGCGGCAAGCCTGCGCTGGAAGTTACCCTCAAGTACTTTCAGGGCGAACCGGTTATCGATTTCGTAAAGCGTGTCAGCCGGCCCGGTTTGCGTATCTACAAGAGCCGCGAAGAACTGCCCAAGGTGCGTGGTGGGCTGGGCATCGCGATCGTCTCCACCTCGAAAGGCGTTATGACTGACCGCGAGGCCCGTAAGCAGGGTCACGGTGGTGAAGTTGTGGCCTTCGTTGCCTGACGGGGAGAGATTTCATGTCACGTATAGCTAAAGCGCCGATCGCGGTCGCGAAAGGCGTCGATGTCAAAATCGACGGCCGACAGATCATGGTCAAGGGCAGCAAGGGCACGATGGAGCTGGCGGTCCACCCGACGGTGTCGGTCAAGCTCGACGACGGTGTTATCACCGTGACGCCAGCGGACGATACCGCCTGGGCAATGGCGGGAACGATGCGTTCGCTGCTCGCCAACATGGTCCAGGGTTGCGGCGAGGGTTTTCAGAAAAAGTTGCAGCTGGTCGGGGTTGGTTATCGCGCCCAGGCGAAGGGCAAGGTTCTCAATCTGAGTCTTGGCTTTTCGCATCCGATTGATTACAGCGTACCGGAAGGCATCACCGTCGAGACCCCGTCGCAAACCGAGGTCGTGGTCTCCGGTGCTGACAAGCAGACGGTCGGTCAGGTAGCCGCAGAGATTCGCGGCTTCCGTCCGCCTGAGCCTTATAAGGGCAAGGGTGTTCGGTACGCCGACGAACGCATTATCCGCAAAGAAGCGAAGAAGAAGTAAGGGAGCTCGGACGATGGACAAGAAAGCATCTCGCATTCGTCGTGCACGCCGTGCTCGCGCAAAAATTCGCGAACTGGGTGTGCACCGTTTAACCATTCACCGCACGCCTCGGCACATCTATGCACAGGTGATCGCACCCGACAGCGCGCAGGTCATCGCGTCGGCGTCGACGATCGAAAAAACCGTGTCAGCCGATATCGGCGGCCACGGTGGCAATACAGCCGCCGCTGCCGTGGTGGGGCGGGTAGTCGCACAGCGTGCAAAAGATAAAGGCATCGGCCGCGTGGCGTTCGATCGCTCTGGTTTTCGTTATCACGGTCGGGTGAAGGCCCTGGCCGACGCCGCCCGCGAAGCCGGGCTTGAGTTTTAAGGGGTCTTGACAGATGGCTAACTTCGAAACGAAACCCTCTGGTGATGACCTGATTGAAAAGCTTATCGGCGTCAATCGTGTTGCCAAGGTTGTGAAAGGCGGACGGGTGTTTGGGTTCGCCGCATTGGTTGTGGTCGGTGATGGAAACGGCAAGGTCGGTTTTGGTACCGGCAAGGCGAAAGAAGTCCCGGTCGCTATTCAAAAAGCCATGGATATGGCGCGGCGCAACATGAAGGGCGTAAAGCTCAAGAATGGAACGCTGCAATATTCGCTGACGGGTCGTCACGGTGCCGCCAAGGTTTACATGCAGCCGGCTTCTGAAGGTACCGGCATCATCGCCGGTGGCGCGATGCGCGCGATCTTCGAGGTCGTTGGCGTCAATAACGTGTTGGCCAAGTGTATCGGGACGAACAACCCGATCAACGTCGTGCGTGCCACGATGAATGGCCTCACCGACATGGACGATCCCGAATTCGTCGCCGCCAAGCGCGGCAAAACGGTTGCAGAGATCCTGGGGTAAGCAGGCATGGCCGACAAGAAAACGATGAAAGTTAAGCTGGTTCGCAGCATTCACGGGCGGCTTGCCGCCCACCGTGACTGCGTGCGCGGGCTCGGACTGCGACGCATGCATCAAGAGGTTGAGGTCGAAGACACGCCGGCGACACGCGGCATGCTCAATAAGGTCTCGTACATGGTCAAGTTGGTGGAGGAAGCCTGAGATGCGTCTGAATTCACTCAAGCCTGCCGAGGGCAGCAAGACCGACCGCAAACGCGTCGGCCGCGGAATCGGTAGCGGCCTTGGCAAGACCAGCGGTCGTGGCCACAAGGGTCAAAAGGCGCGATCGGGTGGTTTTCATAAGGTCGGCTTTGAAGGCGGCCAGATGCCATTACAGCGCCGGTTGCCGAAAGTCGGTTTCCGCTCCAAGTTGGCGCGCGCCACCGGCGAGGTCCGTTTGCACGAGTTGGCCAAGGTCGACGGAGACGTCGTGGATCTGGCGGCGCTGCAAAAAGCTGACATCCTTCCCGACTCAGTAACGCGGGCAAAAGTCATCTTGTCTGGCGTGATCGAGCGCGCAGTGACTGTCCAGGGGCTCCGCGTCACCAAGGGTGCGCGCGCCGCGATAGAGGCAGCCGGCGGCAAGGTCGAGGACTGAGTCAAAGAACTATGGCGCTTAATCCGGCAAGCACTGGCGGCATGAACCTGGGGCGACTCACCGAGTTGCGTCAGCGTTTGTTGTTTCTGCTCGGTGCGCTGATCGTCTACCGCATCGGTACCTTTATTCCGGTACCGGGGGTCAACCCCGCGGCGTTGGCGGCGCTGTTTGATCAGCAACAGGGCACCATTCTCGACATGTTCAACATGTTTTCGGGTGGTGCGCTGAGCCGTGCCAGCCTGTTTGCGTTGGGCATCATGCCGTACATCTCGGCATCGATCATCGTTCAGTTGATGACCGCGGTTATCCCGAAGCTGGAACAGCTAAAGAAGGAAGGTGAGGCGGGTCGTCGCAAGATCACCCAGTACACCCGCTACGGCACGCTAGGCCTCGCGACCTTCCAGGCGATCGGTATTTCGGTCGCGCTGCAGGGGCAGTTCGGCGAGGGATTGGTCGTCAGCACCGGACCCGGCTTTGTCTTTACGGCGACCGTTTCGCTCGTCACTGGGACCATGTTCCTGATGTGGCTGGGCGAACAGATAACCGAGCGCGGGCTCGGCAACGGTATCTCGATGATTATCTTCGCCGGCATCGTGGCCGGCTTGCCGTCGGCGTTCGGCTCGGTCGTCGAACTGGTCAGCAACGGCGAGATGAATGCGCTGTTTGCATTGTTCCTGTTCGCCCTGGCAATAGCCGTCACCGGCTTCGTGGTGTTCGTCGAGCGCGGTCAGCGCCGGATCACCGTCAACTATGCGAAGCGTCAGCAGGGCCGCAAGATGTATGCCGCTCAAAGCAGCCATTTGCCGCTGAAGCTGAACATGGCCGGCGTTATCCCGCCGATCTTCGCATCGAGCATTATTCTGTTCCCGACGACGTTGGCGCAGTGGGCCGGTAGTTCTGAGGACATGCGTTGGCTGCAAGACATCGTCGCCAAGCTGTCGCCGGGTGAGCCGATCTACGTGGCGATGTACGCGGCCGCGATCATCTTTTTCTGCTTCTTTTACACCGCGCTCGTGTTCAATTCGAAGGACACCGCGGATAACTTGAAGCGTTCCGGTGCATTCATCCCCGGGATCCGACCCGGCGAACAGACTGCCCGTTATATCGACCAGGTGATGTCTCGACTGACGTTTGCCGGTGCGCTGTACATCACGGCTGTCTGCCTGATGCCGGAGTTCCTGATCGTCGGATGGAACGTGCCGTTCTACTTCGGTGGCACGTCGTTGCTGATCGTCGTGGTCGTAGTGATGGATTTTATGGCCCAGATACAGGCGCATGTGATGTCGCACCAGTACGAAGGCCTGATGAAGAAAGCGAATTTGAAGGGTATCGGCGGCACGGGCATGCCTCGCTGACCGATTGATTGGATTGGGAGACAACGCATGAAAGTCCGTGCCTCTGTTAAGAAGATGTGCCGCCACTGCAAGATTATCAAACGTCGCGGTGTCGTCCGCGTGATCTGCAGTGATCCGCGCCACAAGCAACGCCAGGGCTAATCGTCCGGCATTGCTAAAACACTGAAATTTTAGTAAAATTTCGCGCCTTTTCGCGCGATAGCGAGTACCAGGAGAGAATCGACGATGGCCCGTATTGCTGGAGTCAACATACCGGATCGCAAGCACGCCGTGATCGCGCTGACGTCCATTTACGGCATTGGTCCGACCCGGGCGAAGCAGATCTGCGAGGCGGCAAGTGTCGCCACCGACCGCAAGATCATGGAGCTTACCGAAGAGGAAGTGGAGAAGCTGCGCGGCGAAGTCGCGAAGTTCGCCACCGAAGGCGACTTGCGTCGCGAAGTGTCGATGAACATCAAGCGTTTGATGGACCTGGGTTGTAACCGTGGTATTCGTCACCGCCGCGGTTTGCCGCTGCGCGGCCAGCGTACCCGGACCAACGCGCGGACCCGCAAGGGCCCCCGTAAACCGATCAGACGATAAGCACCCGCTAGTTTTTTAGGATAAGGCAAATGGCCAAGACCCCGACCCGTACCCGTAAAAAGGTAAAAAAGGTTGTCACTGACGGTGTTGCGCACGTTCACGCGTCGTTCAACAACACCATCATCACTATCACCGATCGCCAGGGAAATGCCCTGTGCTGGGCAACCTCCGGTGGCTCCGGCTTCCGCGGTTCGCGCAAGAGCACACCGTTCGCTGCGCAGGTCGCGGCTGATCGTGCCGGCCAGGTCGCGAAGGAATATGGGGTCAAGAACCTCGACGTTCACGTCAAGGGGCCGGGGCCGGGTCGTGAATCGGCTGTGCGTGCATTGAACAATGCCGGTTTCAAGATCACCAGTATCTCTGACGTCACCCCCATTCCGCACAATGGTTGCCGTCCGCCCAAAAAGCGTCGCGTCTGACCTGGAGTTTTAAGCATGGCACGTTACATCGGTCCCAAATGTAAATTGATGCGTCGCGAGGGCACTGACCTGTTCCTCAAGAGCCGTGTGCGCTCAATTGATTCCAAGTGCAACATGGAAAAAGTCCCTGGCCAGCAGAGCGATCGCCGCCGCCGGCTGTCGGACTATGGCGTCCAGTTGCGCGAAAAACAAAAAGTGCGCCGCTTGTACGGCGTCCTCGAGCGCCAGTTCCGCAACTATTACAAGCAGGCGGATCGGGTCAAAGGCCCGACCGGTGAGAACCTGTTGAAGCTGCTGGAAAGCCGTCTCGACAACGTCGTCTACCGGATGGGCTTTGGTGCGACACGCTCCGAGGCGCGTCAGCTGGTCAGTCACAAGGCGATCACCGTCAACGGAAAGACCGTCAACGTCGCGTCGTACACCGTGCGCCCCGAAGACGTCGTCGCGGTGATCGAAAAGGCGCAAAAACAGGAGCGCGTCAAAAGCGCGCTTAGTCTTGCTGAGCAGTACGGCATCCCCGAGTGGGTAGAGGTCGACACCAAGGGAATGACGGGCACGTTCAAACGCCTGCCTGATCGTGTCGAACTGCCGGCCGAGATCAACGAACAGTTGATCGTCGAACTGTATTCCAAGTAAACGGAACTGAGAGGGTCATACATGACGGAGTCCGTCACCGAATTCCTCAAGCCACGCATCGTCAACGTACAGACGGTACACGAGCGCCATGCAAAAGTGTCGCTGGAGCCGCTCGAGCGCGGTTTTGGTCATACGCTGGGCAATGCCTTGCGACGCATTCTGCTGTCATCGATGCCCGGTTGCGCGGTCGTCGAGGCCGAGATCGAAGGCGTGTTGCATGAATACAGCGCAATCGAGGGCGTCCAAGAAGACGTGCTCGAGATTTTGCTGAACTTGAAAGAAGTTGCCATCACGATGGAAGATCGTGATGAGGCGATCGTCAGCCTGAATGCCAAGGGTGGGTCGGTGGTCACCGCCGGTGATATCCAGCTGTCGCACGGCATGACCATCTGCAATCCGGATCTCGTGATCGCACGACTCACCGACAAGGGTGAGTTCGCGATGACCATGAAGGTTCGCCGCGGGCGTGGTTACGAGCCGGCAGCCAACCGCGAGAGCGCGGCCGGCGACGACCGTCCGATCGGTCATCTGCAGTTAGATGCGACGTTTAGCCCGGTTCGCCGGGTTGCCTACGTCGTTGAGGCGGCACGGGTTGAGCAACGCACCAACCTGGATCGCCTGGTGATCGAGATCGAGACCGATGGCACGATTGATCCGGAGGACGCGATCCGCCGTTCGGCGACGATCCTGCAGGAGCAGCTGTCGGCATTCGTCAAACTCGACGAGACCACTAGCACGGTCGCCGAGCAGGAGCGCTCAGAGCCTTCGGTCGATCCGATTCTGTTGCGTCCGGTGGATGATCTCGAGCTGACGGTTCGCTCGGCGAACTGCCTGAAGGCCGAGAACATCTTCTTGATCGGCGATCTCATTCAGCGCACTGAGGTGGAGTTGCTGAAGACGCCGAACCTCGGCAAGAAGTCGTTGACCGAGATTAAAGACGTACTGGCCACGCGTGGTCTGTCGCTGGGTATGCGCCTGGAAAACTGGCCGCCCGAAAATCTTGAAGAATTAATGGCACGCTGAGAAGCGTTTCGATAAACCGTTTAACTAGGAAGTCGACCCATGCGTCACCGCAAATCCGGACGGCAGCTGAACCGTAATAGCTCGCATCGCAAAGCGATGTTCAAAAACATGACTGTGTCGTTGATCGAACACGAGCTGATCAAGACCACTCTGCCAAAAGCCAAGGAACTGCGCCGCGTTGCCGAGCCGCTGATTACCATGGCCAAGGAAGACAACGTAGCGAAGCGCCGTTTGGCCTTCTCGCGACTGCGTAGCGATGCGGCGGTCGGTAAGCTGTTCGCCGAGCTTGGTCCGCGATACAAGGAGCGGACCGGCGGATACCTACGTATCCTGAAGTGCGGCAATCGTCCCGGCGACAAGGCACCAATGGCATTTGTCGAATTGGTCGATCGCCCAGAGGTTGAAGCGGAAGAAGCCGTCGATTGAATCGAAAAGTCGTAATCAGGTAGAGACAAACCGGGCCTTGGTGCCCGGTTTTTTTTGTCCAGCGGCTTTGCAGGGGGTGGTCGGAGTCGCTTTGCGTGTTGTCGCCGGCATCGTCAAGTATTCGGCGGTCGCATTTGTCGTTCAGGAACGAGATGAATGTGACTATTGCGCCATTTCGGTCCAACATACGGAATAATAACCACTAAAAAAGCCGGTTAAGGAATAGTGTGAAGGGCCCGCTGAAACAGCGACACGGATGCCGTCCCAGATGCCGCTTTTGAGGCCCTTCATCATAGAGGCGTTTGGGAACAACCCAGGTTGAGTTGCGGTGAAAAAAGAACAGACCAGAAGGCTGATGCTGCGCTGGCAGAGCCAAGTTATCCCTGCTGCCGGGTCTTTGCTGCGGAACCTGTTTGATTCCGCAGATGAGGTGCTGATTGAATATGCCGAAAAAGCGGAAAGCAATGCTATCCAGACGACTTTCTTCGAGGGTCGGCGGGAGCTTTGGCGCAAAAAGGACGAAGTAGCAAGCCTATTCGAAGAGCACCTCACCACGGGGCTGTTTGAGTTTCTGCGACCGCCTCCGCGTAGTGACGCGCCAGGCGCCGAGGTCTTGAGTCTGGTCAGCAAGGATTCGTTTGAACGCAGCCTTGCACTCGAGACAATCTGCGAGCAGGCAATAAAACACCATCAGGAGCTCTATTACGCCCTGTCACAACGGCTAGGGGTGATAAGCGGTGGCCCTTCGACGCCGTACGAACAGCTGCCGGCCGGCCCTTATCAACTGGCTAAGGTTTTTGAGAACGCCGCGGGCGTCATGTCAGTGGGTCGACAAGTGTTGTTGGCGTTCTACACCTTGTTTGAACGCGAAGTGATCCGGGAGTCTGTCGACTGGCACCACGAATTAAACGAATCTTTGCGCCAAGGCGGCATCCTGCCAAACCTTCGCTATGAACTGAAGCTGGATCCGAACAGGGCTAGCCATCGAAAGGAGCCGGGTGCAGCGAAGGCTCAGACCGAACCTGCCGCTGCGGCGTCGGTCGGGGCCGGTAACCCGTCTGGGTCTTGGCCCGCGACGGGTGCGGCTAACTCGCCGTTTGTAGCTGGCGGCGGGTCAGTGGGCAATCCTGGTTCGGTCAAGGACGGTGCTGCTCAAGCGAGCGCCGCTAACCGTCCGACGCGTCGGTCTTCGGTTGATCCTGCGTTACCGCGATACACAGGTTTTCCCGACCATTCCGACGACGGCTCGCCGCTGAGCCAGGCGGACCAGGGCGCACTGTCAAGTCCTGGCCTCGGCGACCCGCTCTATCCAGCCGGCGGCGAGGGTGCTCATGCCGTGGCCGATCAGCTTCTCGGCAGGATCCGCGATTTGTTGGTTGCGCAGCGTGCGCGACGCGCCCATACCGGCGGCCCGGTTCGGTCGGACCCGCCACGTCCGGCATCGCCTGCGGCGGTAGCCGCGGCGATCGATCGTGGCTATGCGGAAAAGCAGCATGTCCTGCCCAACACGGGCGTGTTCGAAGAAAACGTCCAGCGTGTCGTGGTAACGCGCGAGCTACTCGAGAAACTCCGTGTGGCGCTGGCGACGCAACGATCGACAATCAAGAAATCCGTCGGCGAAGACAAGCTCAGCTATCTCGACGAAGACACGATCGATATCGTCGGGATGCTGTTTGAGGTAATGCTCAACGACGATCGGCTGAACAATACCGTCAAGGCGTTGCTCAGTCACCTTCACACCCCCTACCTTAAATTGGCGGTGCGCGACCGCGGGTTCCTGAAAGATCGACAACACCCGGCGCGCCTCCTGCTGGAAAATATGATCGAAGCGGGGTCTCGCTGGGTCGACGAACGTGATCTGACCAGTGGGATCTTTCCCCGGCTCCAACGCATCGTCGACCTCGTCATGAAGGCCGGCGAAAAGCCGCTGATGCTGCTGCAAGAGATTAACGAGGGTCTGTCCGCCGATATCAAGCTGCGGGTTGAGCGGCAGCGGGTACGTGAGGTACGGACCGTTGAGGCTGAGAAGGGCAAGGCACGACTAGACGAGGCAAAGGTCGCGGCGGCCGCTGCAATTCAGCAGAGCGTCGGGACAGCGAAAACACCGGTGCGGTACCAGGAGTTCCTCAACGGGCCGTGGACCGATTACATGACGCTCCTGTATCTGCGCAGCAATGGCGATACCGACACCGCGATATGGCGAGGCGCCTTGCGGCTGTGTGATCGGCTGGGGCAGTGTGTCGCCGACTTCAGCGCTGGCAATGCGCCCCGCGAGGAAGAATTGGATGTCCTGCACACAGAAATCACCCAGCGACTCGGCGACGCGATACCGCACTACGAGGCCAAAGTACAACAGCTCTTCGCCCTGTTCAGTGGCGAACATGAGATCGCGATTGTTGCACCACGACCGCTGCATCAGCCTGAGGCCGCGGTAAAAGTCGATCTGTCGTCCGGTGGTGCGGTTTTGTTGGAGCGCTTGCCCAAGCTGCCCTCCGGCAGTTGGGTCGTGTTTCATGAGACCGACGGTGATCGCGTCGTCAAGCTATCGTGGTTCAACCATAAGACCGAGCGTTTCCTTTTCGTCGACCAGGCTGGCGCGAAGGCATTGGTCGTGCCATTGAAAAAGCTGGCCGATCAGATCGACCGCGGACGCGCGCACGTTCTGCTGGCGACCGGGGCCTCGTATGTCGAATCCTCCCTGGAGCGTGCGCTGAACTCACTGGAAAAGCGCCGCTAATGGCGCAACGGATGACCCCCTGCACATGAATAAGCGCAAACAACAGCGTATCGAGCTCGCAGCGCTAGGTTGGCGAGCGGAGCTGATGGATCAACTCAGCGGCCAAAAGCTTGGTGACATTGTCAACCTGTCGACCAGCGGTCTGATGATCATCTCCTCGGCGCCGGTTGCTTGCGACAGTCTGTACCAGGTTGAGTGTGTGAGCAGCGGGCCCAAAGGGCAGGAGATGCGATTCGCTCTCGGCATGCAGGTGCTCTGGACCAGCCCTGCCAGTCAGCGAGATACACAATGGGCGGGTGCACAGATCATCGACATCTCACCCGCGTCGAGAGAGGCATTGGCGTCGCTCACTCGCGAAGCTGCAAAACAATGACAACAAAGCCGCAGAGTGGCGGGTGGTCGGTCGTTGCCGGCGGCTAAATCACGGCAAACCGCTGGGGCCAAGCGCTTCTTGCTAGACTAAGAAGACCCTGACCGGTGGTGAGATCCGATGGGGCCGGTTTGGATTTTTGATGTCTTTGTTTGAATCGTTGCGGGCATTAGCCCGGCTGGAGGGAAACCGCCGGTTTTCGGGCAAGACAGGAGAGGGATCGAGGTTGTTTTACTGTGGGTAACACGCACGTCTACGAAGAGTACTTCGGCCTTCGGGAACACCCGTTCTCGATTACGCCCGACCCTCGCTTTGTCTACCTCAGCGATATTCACCGCGCGGCATTGGAGCACCTGGAATCCGGTGCCACCGGCGGTGTCAATGGCTTCGTCCTGCTTACCGGTGACGTTGGCACCGGCAAGACAACCATCTGCCGGACCTTTCTAGAGAAGCTGCCTCCGCGCACGGAGGTCGCGCTGATCCTGAACCCCGTCCTGACGCTGAATGAATTTCTGCAGACGATCTGCGACGAACTGGATCTCGTCATTGAAGGAAGTCGCGAGTCGAACAAGAACCTGATCGATCAGCTCAATCGGTTTTTGCTACAGGTCTATGCGGTCGGACAAAAAACCATCCTGATCGTCGACGAGGCACAAAACCTGTCGCAGGAACTGCTCGAGCAGATCCGCCTGCTGACAAATCTGGAAACCGCCACGGATAAGCTGCTGCAGATCTTCCTGATCGGACAGCCCGAGTTGCGCGCCATGTTGGATCGTCCCGAGATGGCGCAGGTCTCGCAGCGCATAACCTCGCGCTATCACCTCGGGCCGCTGGGGTTGGACGATACCGAGAGCTATATCATGCGGCGGCTCGATGTCGCAGGTGCGCCTGCCGAGCTTGATTTCACGTCATCCGGCCTGCGTCGCATCTATGCCTTTTCCAAAGGCGTTCCCCGGGTGATCAACGTCTTGTGTGACAAGGCCCTGCTGAGTGCCTACGAAAACGGTACCGAGCGCATCGACGCGAAGGTTGTCAAAGAAGCGGAAGGCCGCATGGTCGGCAACCTGCCGGCGGTCGACCGAAGCCCGTCGAATGGTGCCTGGCTGGCGAAAGCGGCCAGCATCACCCTGGTCGTGTTGCTGTTGGCCCTGGTTGGCGCCTATTGGACGGATACCGGTGGCTTGCGTTTCTGGGTTAATGAGCAGTTTGGCCTGGCTGGCGACGAACCGGTCGTCGCGACGCAGCGACCAGCGGATCCGGTGGCGGCGACGCCGCCGGTGCCGAAATCGGCGGATGACGTGACACCGTCGGCGACGGAGCGCGAGGCCGTCGTCGTTGAGGCGGTTCCGGCAACGGGGCCTGCCGACAGGCCGCCGGCAGCCGATGGCGAACCCGTTACCTCTCCGGCGCTCCCTGCGGAGCAGCCGTCGAGCCTGACCCAGCCGGAGGTCGCCGCATCGCTCGAACCGACGACGCCAGCTGCGAATGCCATGGCGAGCGCGGCTGAAACCGAGACGTTGAACCCTGCGCCAGTTGTCGAAGATGCCGAACGCCCGACGCCCGCGTCCGACGCTGCGGTTGTGGACGCGATTGGAGATGCCTCGGCGCCGGTAGCGGCTATCGCAGAAGCGCCCGCCGCGGCCCCAACGCCGCCCCCGCCGTCGGGTATTGCGCCTGCGGAAGTGCCGCCGACAAAGACCCCGCCAGCAGCGCAACGGCAGCCTGCCGTCGTTGCGGCCACGCCCGAGCAGTCGCTCGCCGATTTCACACGGAGTTACGCCGAGCGAAAATTGTTGTCGATGTGGGGGATCACCGGTAGCGAGACCGTCGGACTGGATTTCTGCCAGACCGCCGCACGCCAGGGGCTTGAGTGTCTGAACGAAAGCAGCCAACTGCGGGGACTGTACCTTTACGACCGTCCAGCGATCATCTTTCTGACCATTGACAACGTCTCGTCGTATGCCGTTGTCCTCAAAGCGAGTGCTTCGAGCGTCGTGCTCGATGTGCTGGACCAGGAGCATGTGATTCCCGCCAGTTCGCTGAATGAAGTCTGGGATGGACGTTTCCTGTTGTTGTGGCAGAAGCCGGCGGGTGTCGGCAGCCTCCTTAGGGAGGGGATGACGGGTCCGGCGGTGCTATGGGTCAGGCGGGCCATCGATCGGGTCGAGGGGACGGCGACGAGCGGTAATGTGTACGATGCCACGCTGGCGGCGCGGGTGAAGCGGTTCCAACGCCAGGCCGGATTGGCGCCTGATGGCATCGTAGGTCCGCGCACTTTCATACTGCTACAGAACAAATTGGCAGGGTCTGGTTGATCGCTTCAAGTCGCGATCTTGTTGGGTCTGTTGCCTCGCGACGGTAGGGCCGAAAGTTATGTCACGCTTGATGAAGTCTTTGAATGAAGCGCAGCGCGAACGGTTGGGTGATGGTCAGTCTTCGGACACCGACACCGCGACCAAAAGGTCGTCGACGAGATCCGAGCCGGGCTACTTCTGGAGCAGCATGGCCCTGCTGGTGTTGGTGTGTGGCCTGATCGTCGGCGGGTATCTGCTGCTGCGCGATGTCTTTTTTCTGATGCCGCACTAACGGCCGGTTTACGGCCGCTGCTTACCGTCGGCCTTAGAGCGCGAAATTGGTCGGTACGCTCAATTGCAGATCGAAGTCCTGCGCGTCTTCGGTTGCCCCGATACCCACCGTCAGGTTGACCGTGGTGTCCTCCGACCAACGGAACGAGTACCCGAACAACATCCGGCCGATGTCATAGTCCGTGCCATTGAGTTTGGAACCGTTTTGTTTGGTCTCGAAACCGTGGGTGTACGAGAACCCGACCGAGAACGACGAGCGGTCGTTGATGGCAAATCCCATGCCGCCGCTGAGCCCGAAGGAATCGCCGGGATCTATCGTCCCGACATCGCGGAAGTCTTCCTCGAGGTTGAAGCTATAGTCCAGCGTGCCGTAGAACACGGCCGGGTCGGTCGGGTAGAGGAACGTAACACTCGGCTGTACGCTCCAGGTGCCAGTACCGGTCGGCAGCTCTTTTGGGAATCTCTGGAAACACTCGGCCAGTGGCGTGCCGGGTATCGAACAGGTACCGGGGTTGTCCGGGTCTTCGAGGCTTCGGCCAACGGTCTCGACTTCGTAGGGGTTGGTGCCGGTCGGCGCCTTGACGCGTAGGCCGCCGGTGATGAAGGGCCAACCATCTGCGCCGTCATTGAACTGGTAATCGAGGCCGACCTCGATATCGCCGATACCCGAGCCGTCGGCGTTAAACACGCCGTCATCGATCAAGTCCACCGAAATGGGTTGCGACCTGGTGTTGTCGTCGCGATAGACGAACGGCACCCGGCCGGATATCTGCAGCCGGTTGTTGATGCCGTAGCGTGCCGAAACCGCCCCCACCAGAGTCGTGCGGTCCACTTCGCGAATATCGATGATGCCGAGAAAGAACGCCGGTAGGATGAGCGGGCCAAAGCCCTCCAGGTAGACGCGATTGGTCGATGCATTGGTGTATTTGATCGATGGCTCGATCGTCAACGTGCCCTTGGGGGTCAGGATGCCCTGGACCTCTTGGCTGGTTGCCGCCACTGCCTGCGCGCTGCGGGTTTTCTCGTCGCGCGCGGCGGCCTCGCGCTGCTCACCGACCGCTTGTGTCGGCCGCTGTGCCTGTGCAGTCTGCTGCGGCTGCTGCGTTCGGGCGGTAGGTGCCGGTGGCTTGGCCGCTGCCTTGGCCGGCTGCGCCTTGCCGCCGTCCATTTTTGCAACGCGCGCCTCGAGTGCCTGCAGGCGCTTGAGGCCTTCCTGCAGATTTCTGCGCTCGATCTCGATCAGGCGCTTGAGTTCGACCGACTCAATCGCCTGTTGCTCAGCAGCGAGTTGTTTTTTGATACCCGAGAACTGATCGCCCGATTCGGCGGCTGCCGTTGCGATGGATGTGGCAAGGCCGGTGGCCACCAACGTCTGTAGCAATTTTAAGGACATATCCTCTACCTGCCGCCGCGTACTAAAAGTTCTGGAAAATATACCATAAATCATGGGGATGTCAGGGGCTTTGCAAGCGGCGCCTGACAAAAATCCTGTGCTGCTCAGGGTAACGCGGCTTCATCAGTGTCGTTGCCTGCACCATGTCAGCATCACCGACACCCGTGCCAATGAAAGGCCCCTTTCTTGTACCTCATAGCCCGGAAAACGCCGACGTTATCGCGTCAGCGATTCAGCTCGAGTGGTCGCGGATTGAACGGGATCAACGAACGTGGGACGAAGTCGCTGGCCCGCACCCCAAGGTTCTTGATGCCGATATCGATCGTGGTGACGTCGACAATGCGTTGGTTGTCGAGATCGTTCTGGATCAACGTGAACATCGATCCGCCGTTCGGTGATAGCACCTGGGTATTGGCTAAGCGTCCGCCGGAGATCTGGCTCAAGGCCTGGGAATCGAGTTCCGCTGGGAGGTTGGCAATGGTTTGCAGACTGTCGAGGCCGTCGAGCGACGTCATGCGAGTAACGGCGAAATCGATGCGCACGCCGTTCGGCAGCATGAAGCCTGCACGGGTGTCCTGCAGGTCGTCGGGTGCGACAGGTGACGCGAGGCTCGCAATAGTGCCGCTGCCGAGTTCGTCGATATTGATCTCATCCAGCAACAGGTCGTCTTCCATGGCGTATTGTGCCTCTGCCGCTCCGGCGGTAGACCAGGCCGGTTCGCTTACCGCCGCCATCTCCCCGAGAGCGATCTCACCCATCGCTCCGTCGAGGCTGGCGATCTCATCACCGTGAGACAGTGTGGGCGCACCAGCCATCAGGGACTCACCCTGCGCGATGCCGCGCAACGCTGTCTCGCCGGGCTGTCCTGACGAATGTGATGAAGCTGGGCGCGCTATGCCCGAGTTGGCGAGCCGGGTATCGACGACCCGTTCACGCAGGTCGTGTTTGGAAACCCGAGGATAAGACATTAGATCGTCAGACAGGGTCGGCATCATCCCGGTCAGTCCGAGCAGCGCCGTCGAGAACGTCTCGCTGACGATCGTGTCGGTGACGACATCGAACCGGCGCATGGCCTGTCTTAAGTCGTTGATGTCCGCCGCCTCAGCAGCGACCGCTGCTGCGCCCGGAAACCGTTGTTGTACGGTTACCAGCTGGCTGGCGAGTAATGACAGGGCGTTGTTACTGGCCCGCCTGGCTTGCTCTGACGGCCCCTGATGCAGCCGCGGGACGAGCTTGCCGCTCGTTGCGGCCGAAGATCTCGCCAGTCGCGTCAGCGCCGATCGCAATTCCGCCTGTTGATGAGTATGCTGCTGTTGGCGCGTGAGCGTTATCGAGCGCTCCATTGCCTGGAGTGAACTTCGCAAGTCGGCAATGCCTTTCGAGGCGTCAGGTTCGACCCCTGGCTGGGTAAGCCGTGGACTTGCCAGATCGGCGCCAAAGGTCAGTCCGGCATGCAAACAAAAACTCGCAAGCAAGGCGGTCAATGTGACCCGAACAAGGCGATGGGATCGAAGGTCGCGGGATTGTTTCATGGCAGGCGCCTGTGGCGAGCCTCAAAAATCCGACCGGGCGGGCACGAGTAGGTTGAAGTCGGCGAGCGAACGAATACTCTGCAATTTGCCATAGCTTAGCGGTGCGCCAGCCACGGTCTGCCAGCTCTCTTCGCGGTTGAAGCTTGCCTTGGCAATCCGCGCTTTGTTTTTGATCAGAAAAATGATGCCGCCACTCCATTGTGCCTCGAACTTGTCGCGTGGCACGACGCGCACCCCGCGCACGGGGTCGCCGAGGAGGATGCTGTTTTCGCGGATCCCCTTGATCACAACGAAGTGCATGTAGCCGTCGTTGTTGATCAGCGTGATCGCCGGCACACCGATCTTTTGCAGGCGATCGAGCGGAATGCGAAAGCCGTCCGCGCGATAACCGCTGTGTTCAAGAAAGCGCTTCATGTCGAGCAGCGAGAAACCCTGCTGCTTGATTAGCGCCTGGTCGCCATTGGCCCACATCGTCTGGAACACCTCTTGTTCCTGGTGCGGGTCGTCATAGTGGTAGGTCAGTAGCGATGCGACGGCCGCTGACCCACAGCTGAAATCGTATTGTTGACGTATGACGGATTTAAACTTCGCTTCCTGGAAGCTGACTACCTCCGTCGTGTAGTTACCCAGTGGGGTGGGTAAGGAAAGGGAAAGCGCAGAGGCGGGCGCCGAACAAACCAACAAGCCGATGGCGCTCATTATGAGCCCCAGCTGCCATTTGTTTGCCTGCCTTTCTCCGCGCTTCCCGATCATGCCTCATTCCAAAGTAATGTTAACGATGGTTGCTTTCTGAATCAGCACGTTGTTACCGCTGTTCTGGATCGTATCGAACATCCCATTGGCGCCGTTGAAGGCGGTACCACTGATGTAGTTGCCGCCGGTCACCGAATTCGCCACCGAGTTGCCCACACTGACTGCGTCCAGATCGGCTTGGTTGACCGAGATATCGTCGATCAGCACGGTCCCTTCGCCGCGTTGTTCAGAAAGCGCCTCTTCACTCAATGCTTCGCTCATCAGGAGCGTGTCGTCCTCCCCCAGGGCCGTTTCGGCCTGGAGTACCGACGAGAGGCCCAGCGCACACACCACGAAGACTATTTTCAGGTTGTGTTTCATGGCCGACTCCTAAAGTCATATACCTTTGCCATGGCTGGAAGGCCTATCGGCCGGTGGGTTTTGACACCCACCAGCCGCACGGCCTTAGCTAACTGCTACGCAGTGTTGCTGCCCGTTACTGACCTCCCTGGTTGGCATTGATGTTGCCCTGGAAGCTGACCTGTTGCTGGGTCAGAGAGTTGGCACCGGTGTTTTGCACCGCGAGGCTCTGGCCGGCGAAGCCGTTGAACGAGCGGGAGATGGTGTTGTCGGCACCGTACTTCACGTAGGCCTGCGAGCCGTTGGCAGCCCGGCCTGGGCCCGCCTCGGTCGTTGTGCCACCCATCGGGGTGAAATCGACCATGTTGCCGGACACGTTGCCTTGCAGCGCGGAAGCATTCACCGCCACGTCACCAATCTGCACATCGATGCTGTTGTCGATGTCGTTGTACGACTGGTTCGCGTTGTACGACATCGCCGTGTTGCCAGAATTGGCCGTGTTGCCCTGGTTGCTGTTGTCGGTATTACGACCGGAACTCTGGTCGCGGTTATCGCTCTGGTCGCGGCTGTCAGCGATGCTTTGGTCGCGGCTATCGCTTTGATCACGATTGTCGTTACGACCAGAGCTGTTGTCGCTGTTATCGATATCAACAGCGACGTCGTTGCGGCTCAGGAACTCGTTGGTGTTGCCCTGATCGCTGTTGTCAGCGGCGTCACCACCATTGGCTGCAATCCCGCCCTGCTGAACTTCCTGGGTGGTTGCATCGCCGTTCGAGGCAGCTGTGCTTTCATCGACGGCCAAGGCGTTGTCGTTCAGACCAACGGCGATTGCCTGATCCTGCGCGGCCACTGCCTCACCCGAGGTCTCTTGGTCGTTGCTGTTGTCGGACATATCGCGGCTGTCGGACATATCGCGGCTGTCGGACATATCGCGGCTGTCGGACATATCGCGGCTGTCGGACATGTCGCGGCTGTCGGACATGTCGCGGCTGTCGGACAAGTCACGGCTGTCATTCTGGCTGCCAGTCAGGCTGTTGTCGCTGCTGTCGGACATATCACGGCTGTCGGACAGGTCGCGGCTGTCGTTCTGGCTGCCGGTCAGGCTGTTGTCGCTGCTGTCGGACAGGTCGCGGCTGTCGTTCTGGCTGCCGGTCAGGCTGTTGTCGCTGCTGTCGGACATATCGCGGCTGTCGGACAGGTCGCGGCTGTCGTTCTGGCTGCCGGTCAGGCTGTTGTCGCTGCTGTCGGACATATCACGGCTGTCAGACATGTCACGACTGTCGGACATATCACGGCTGTCGTTCTGGCTGCCGGTCAGGCTGTTGTCGCTGCTGTCGGACATATCACGGCTGTCAGACATATCACGACTGTCAGACATATCACGGCTATCGGACATATCACGGCTGTCGTTCTGGCTGCCGGTCAAGCTGTTGTCGCTGCTGTCGGACATATCACGGCTGTCGGACATATCACGGCTGTCGGACATATCACGGCTGTCGGACATATCACGGCTGTCGCTGTTGTCGTTGGCATTGACGGTTACATCGTTGCGGCTCAGCAGCTCAGCGGTGTTGGTGTTGTCGCTCTGGAAGTCGTTGTCCTGGTTACGACCCGAGCTGTTATCGCTGCTGTCGCTGTTGTCGCGGGCGTCGATATCGACATCGTTACGACTCAACAGTTCGGCGTTGTTGTCGCTGTTACTGTTGTTGGTGTTGTCGGACTGATCACGACTATCGGTAGTCGTGGTGTCGTTGTTGTTGTCGTAGGTACGGCTGTCAGACAGATCGCGGCTGTCGGTAGTCGTGGTGTCGTTGTTGTTGTTATAGCTACTGCTGTCAGACAGGTCGCGTTGGTCTGACAAGTCGCGGCCGTCGACAGTTGTCGTGGTGTCGTTGTCCTGGTTATTGCTGTTCCGGTTGTCCGGCTGGTTGGTGTTGGTCGTGTTGGTGATGGTGCTCATGTCGTTGGCATTGCCGTCACCCACGCCAGACTGGGTGTCGTCGGAGACATTAGCGCCGTTGGAATCAGAGACCGCATTGCCGGTCGCCGAGATTGCGTTGTCTTCAGGAGCTGCGAAGGCGGTGGTAGTGCTACCGAGCGCCAGCGCAATCGCTGCGGACAGCGTGAGTAATTTAAACTTGGTCATGATATTTCACCTCTAGTAAATTTTTCGGTTCGGCAAGCCGAACGCTTTTTCCTTTATGCGGGCGAAAAGCTGCGCCTCCGCCTCGGCGTCAATAACCAAGCATTTTTCGGACCAGTGTTGAATAGAGATCACAACCTATTGATAAACAAAGCTAAATAGAAAAGTAAGGGATTTCCCTTAGCTGTAAAAAGCCTGGACATCGGAAAATGCTGAAAACCCACTCAAAATTAGGTTTTTGATAAATTAAGTTATTGATGCGGCGGGCAAGTATCTTTGCCCTAACACGGTAAGGTCCTGAAAGCGGCCTAAATTTCGCTAAACCTGGACAAGGCTGCAATCGACCTAGCTTATTGGGCAACTTCGGTCTGATGGCGTCGCCGGTGTAAAGCTTCTGAACACCGAGTAGCGCGAAATATCGCTCACGCGATATTTCGCGCTAGTTTCCGACGATATTTCGCGTTTGATTTGTCCCCCTGAAGTCGAATGGCGTCCCCAAGGGCGAGTTCAGATACATTAAATAGAGGTGCTAGTGCTCCCGCCTATCTATTTGTTCACGGATTTCAGCACCCAGGGGCCCTATGTTGGCCAATTGCATGCGCGAATCGTTGCCGAAGATGTCGCGCTACGCGTTATTGACCTCATGCACGACGCGCCTCCGATGCGGCCTGACCTCGCGGCCTATCTGCTACCCGCAAGCTGTGCCGCGCTGCCTGAAGGATCGGTCGTGTTGGGCGTTGTCGACCCCGGGGTGGGTGGTGCCCGTCGCCCGCTGGTGGTGGAGACAGCGCGGACGACCTTCATCGGTCCGGATAACGGTCTGTTCTCGCAATTGCCCGACATCCGCGGGGTCGCCGAGATCACGTGGCGGCCGGATGAACTCGCGCCGAGCTTCCACGGCCGCGACCTGTTCGCCCCGGTTGCGGCCCGCCTGGCGAGCGGAAAGCCGGTCGCGTGTACTGAACTTCCGTTGCAAGCGTTGGTCGGTGGAGACTGGCCAGTCGGCCTGCCGGCGGTGGTCTACATCGATGGTTACGGCAACGTGATGATCGGCATAAGTCGAAAAAAAACACCGGCAATCAATTCGGTAGCCGTCGGTAAGCAGCCCTTGGCGCGGGCCGAGACCTTTAGCGATGTGCGGCCAGGTAGCGCATTTTGGTACTGGAACTCCCTCGGCCTGCTGGAAATCGCGGTCAACGGCGGGTCGGCGGCAAAGCGCTTTTCGCTGGCCTTAGGCGATAAAGTCCTGGTAGATTGACACCCTGCGATCCCGGTGATCGACCGACTCCTGTCTATCGCCGGACTTTCAGCAAAGCGCGACCCCGCCTGAACAAGGGCGGGGCACCAGCGGGTCCAGCATGAAACGGCTTTTGGGCGTGCGCCATTGTCATCGGCGCAGCACGTCATTGTCTGGCAACCCAGCAACGGAAGGATGACTGGTGATAAAAGGGTTAGCGACATGAAAACAAAGCGTGGCTTTTCAGTATTTCGCGGATTCTCACGGCAGCCGAAGACGGCCAGCGCCGACGTGCATTCAGTGCCGACGCTGCACGGCGCGGCGCTCGAGGACGCCTATCGTAATCTGCTGTTGGAAAACCAGATGCTGATCGAGAGCAATGATCGCTTACACGCGCGATTGGCGGAGGCCGAGGCCGGATTGGGTGAGTCGCCCGCCGCAAAGCAGCTCATTCAGGCACAGCGGAGTGCGCTGGTCGAGCGAACGCATAAACTTCGTGAGCTGCAATACGCCAACAAGACACTCGAACGCGAGCGCGATAAATTGCGCCTCAGCCATCGTCGCCTGAAAACCCAACTCCGGGATGCGACGGCGGCCGTGCAACCGCTGTCGCAACGTCTCGAAGATCAGCAACGCGAGGTCGCGACGCTCAAGCAGCAGCTCACCGAAAAGCGTCGCGAGCTGGCGATGCTGACGGACCGGTATTATCAGTTGCAGTCGCGCGTCGACCCTAAGCTGAGTGCCGATCGTGTGATCAACGCGGACTTCTGAACCTCACCCGATTCTCCTTACTTCAGGAGCGGCGCGAGGAATCGGCCGGTATGCGACTGCGACAGTGCCGCGACCGCCTCCGGTGTTCCGGTCGCGATGATCTCGCCGCCGCCATCCCCGCCCTCCGGACCTAAATCGATCAACCAATCCGCCGTCTTGATGACATCCATATTGTGTTCGATCACGACCACGGTGTTGCCGTGGTCACGCAGTCGATGCAGCACGCCGAGCAGCTGCTTCACGTCATGGAAGTGCAGGCCGGTGGTGGGTTCGTCGAGGATATAGAGCGTCCTGCCGGTGTCGCGTTTGGACAACTCGCGCGACAGCTTCACCCGTTGGGCCTCGCCACCCGACAGGGTGGTCGCATTTTGCCCCAGCGTGATGTAGCTGAGGCCGACGTCCATCAGCGTCTGCAGCTTGCGCTTCAACGCCGGCACGGCGTCGAAAAAGGCCAGGGCATCCTCGACCGTCATATCCAGCACTTCATTGATGCGCTTGCCCTTGTACTGGATCTCCAGCGTCTCGCGGTTGTAGCGTTTGCCCTTGCACACGTCGCACTGCACATAGATGTCGGGCAGGAAATGCATCTCGACCTTGATCACGCCATCGCCCTTGCAGGCCTCGCAGCGGCCACCTTTGACATTGAAGCTGAAGCGCCCCGGGGTATAGCCGCGCGAGCGTGCCTCGGGCACATTCGCAAACAGCTCCCGAATCGGCGTGAACAGCCCGGTGTAGGTTGCGGGGTTGGAACGTGGCGTGCGGCCGATCGGTGACTGGTCGATATCGACGACTTTGTCGAAGTGCTTCATCCCCGTCACCTTCTTGAACGGCGCGATGGTGTGGCTGGCCTTGTTCAGCGCGTTCGCGGCCAACGGATACAGGGTGTCGTTGATCAAGGTCGATTTGCCGGAACCGGACACACCGGTCACACAGGTGAAAAGGCCGGCGGGGATTTCGAGTTTGACCTGCTTGAGATTGTTGCCGCGCGCACCTTCGATCTTCAGCACCTGCTTTTTGTTGAACGGATGGCGTGAAGCGGGGATCTCGATCGATTCGCGACCCGACAGATAATGACCGGTGACCGACCGGTCGACCGCGCACAGGTCATCGACACCGCCTTGGGCGATGATTTCACCGCCATGCACGCCGGCCCCCGGACCGATATCGACGATATGGTCGGCGCTGCGGATGGCGTCCTCGTCATGCTCGACGACGATCACCGTATTGCCGAGATCGCGCAGGTAGGTCAGCGTTTTCAGCAGCCGCTCGTTGTCACGCTGATGCAGGCCGATCGACGGTTCATCCAGCACATACATCACCCCCACCAGCCCCGCACCGATCTGGCTGGCCAGCCGGATGCGCTGCGCCTCGCCGCCGGACAGGGTCTCGGCACTGCGATCGAGGGTCAGGTAGTTCAGGCCAACGTTGACCAGAAATCGCAGCCGGTCGTTGATCTCTTTGACGATCTTGGTCGCGATCTTGCCCTGCTTGCCGGGCAGTTCGAGGTGTTCGAAAAATGCCAGGCTGTGCTCGACGGCCATCGCGGTCAGTGACGGGAGGTTGTGCTCGTCGACAAAGACGTTCCGCGCGCCCTCGTTGAGACGGGTTCCGCGACACTCCGGGCAGGCCTGCGACGAGATGTAGCGCGACAACTCTTCGCGCACCGCGTTGGACTCGGTCTCGCGATAACGGCGCTGCATGTTGTTCAGGATGCCCTCGAACGGATGCTGCTTTTTGACCACGCGGCCGCGATCGTTGAAGTAGCTGAATTGGACCGCTTCAAAACCACTGCCACGCAGCACGGTGTCGCGCACGCTCTCGGGCAACTTTGCCCACGGGGTCTCGGGATCGAAACCGAAGTGTTCGCCGAGCGAGCGGATCATTTGAAAATAGTACGCATTGCGCCGGTCCCAGCCGCGCACCGCGCCGCCGGCCAGAGACAGGTCCGGGTTGGCGACGACCTTGTCGGGATCGAAGTACTGCTCGACGCCGAGCCCGTCGCAGCTGGCGCAGGCACCGACCGGGTTGTTGAACGAAAACAGCCGTGGCTCGAGTTCCTCGATGCTGTAGCCGCAGACCGGGCAGGCGAAGTTGGCGGAGAACACGATCTCATCGTGTGATGCATCGTCCATCCACGCGACCCGCACCACCCCTTCGGCCAGGTGCAGCGCGGTCTCGAAGGACTCGGCCAGCCGCAGGGCGAGGTCATCCCGCACCTTGAAGCGGTCGACGACGACCTCGATGGTGTGTTTCTTGTGCAACTCGAGATCGGGTGGGTCATCGAGCTCATAGACCTCACCGTCGATCCGTGCACGGATATAGCCCTGGGCATGCAGTTCGGCGAGCAGTTTGTGGTATTCGCCTTTGCGCTCGGAGATCACCGGCGCCAACAACATCAGCTTGCTGCCTGCCGGCAGGGCCAGGACCTGGTCGACCATCTGGCTGACCGTCTGCGCCTCGAGCGTCTCGCCGTGCGTGGGGCAGCGCGGCGTGCCGGCGCGGGCAAACAGCAGCCGCAGGTAGTCGTAGATCTCGGTGATCGTGCCGACCGTCGAGCGCGGGTTGTGGCTGGTGGTCTTCTGCTCGATCGAGATCGCCGGCGACAGCCCCTCGATGTGGTCGACATCGGGTTTTTCCATCATCGACAGAAACTGCCGCGCATAGGCCGACAGCGACTCGACGTAGCGACGCTGGCCCTCGGCGTAGATCGTGTCGAATGCCAATGACGACTTGCCCGAGCCGGACAGGCCGGTGATCACGATCAGTTTGTCGCGCGGCAGATCGAGGTCGATATTCTTCAGATTGTGGGTGCGGGCGCCCCGGATATGGATGGTTTCCATGACTTCATCGGCGGCTAATAGAACCGACCGAGTTTACGGCAGCATCGGCCGCGGCGAAACGTTGGTCGCGGTAGGGAAACCGGGGGCCTGACGGCGTTGCCTGCGTCACGCGCGGGATACAGGTTAATATACGAGACTCGGTTTTTTCGGAACCTCCCTGTGCAGGAAACCTCATCTTCCAAGATGACAGCTGGAGAGCGGCGCGCGACCCTCGGTTTGGCCGGGGTCTACGGCTTTCGCATGCTCGGCCTGTTTCTGGTCCTGCCGGTGTTTGCGCTGTTTGCCGAAGGCCTGCCCGGTGCGACGCCGTTGCTGATCGGCCTGGCCGTGGGTGTCTACGGGCTGACCCAGGCGATGCTGCAGGTGCCGTTCGGCCTGCTGTCGGATCGCATTGGCCGCAAGCCGGTGATCTTTGGCGGGCTGCTGCTGTTTGCGCTGGGCAGCCTGATTGCGGCACTGGCGACCGACATCTGGATCGTCATCCTCGGCCGGGCCATCCAGGGCGCCGGCGCCATATCGGCGGCCGTCATGGCACTCGCCGCGGACCTCACCCGCGAAGAGCAGCGCACCAAGGCGATGGCGACCATCGGCATGACGATCGGCGTCTCGTTCATGCTCGCGATGCTGGCCGGACCGGCGCTCGGCGAGCTGTTCGGTGTGAGCGGCATTTTCTGGCTGACCGTGGTGATGGCCCTGCTCGGCATCGCGCTGGTCGCGCTGGTCGTGCCGACGCCCACCCGCAGCTTCGTGCATCACGATGCCGAGACCGTGCCGGCGATGTTTCGCCGGGTGATCCGCAACGTCGATCTGTTGCGGCTCGATTTCGGCATCTTCACGCTGCACCTGATTCTGACCGCGCTGTTTCTGGCCGTGCCGCTGGTGCTGCGCGACCTCGGCCTGGCGCCCGCCCAGCACGGCCTGCTGTACCTGCCGGTGATGCTGGCCTCGCTGGCGGTGATGGTGCCGTTCATCATCCTCGCCGAGCGTCGCGGGATGGCGAAGCAGGTCCTGCTTGGCGCCATCCTCAGCATGGTCGTGGCACAACTGGCCCTGGGCTACACGATCGCCAGTTTCTGGGGTTTTGTCGCCGCACTGGTGCTGTTCTTCAGCGCGATCAACCTGCTCGAAGCGATGCTGCCGTCGCTGGTCTCGAAGGTGGCGCCGGTCGAGGCCAAAGGCACCGCGATGGGGGTGTACTCGTCTTCGCAGTTCATCGGGGCATTTTCCGGTGGCTTGATCGGTGGCTGGGTGCATCAGCAGTTCGGTTTCGCGGCGGTCTTTGCCGCCGGTGCGGCCGCCGCGACCGTCTGGCTGCTGATCGCGTCGGGGATGCGCAAACCGGGTCGTTACTCGAGTCGCTTGGTCAATATCGGCCCGCCCGACAGCCCGGCGGCGGGTGATCTGGTCAACCGGCTGCGGAACGTGCCCGGGGTGGTTGAAGCAGTGGTGGTGGCCGAAGAGGGCGTGGCGTATCTAAAGGTCGATCGTGACCGACTCGACGCCCGGGCACTGGATGAAATCGTCGCCCGGCCGGCGTAGACTGCCGGGTTTCGAAAACAACGGCGTGGCACGGAATGCGGCGCCGTAATCAGGAGGAAAAATGGCAAGCAGAGGCATCAACAAAGTCATCTTGATCGGCAATCTCGGGCAGGACCCTGAGGTGCGCTATATGCCCAACGGCGGCGCGGTGTGCAACATAACGGTTGCCACCTCCGAGACGTGGAAAGACAAGAATTCGGGCGAACAGCAAGAGAAGACGGAATGGCATCGCGTGGTGATGTTCCGGCGCCTGGCCGAGATTGCCGGCGAGTACCTCAAGAAGGGCTCGAAGGTCTATCTGGAAGGCAAGCTGCAGACGCGCAAGTGGCAGGACCAACAGGGCCAGGATCGCTACACGACCGAAGTGGTCGCCGATGAGATGCAGATGCTCGACAGCCGGGGTGGCAGTGCCGAGTACAGCGGTGGGTCGCGCGCCGCCGCGCCCCAGCAAAATCAACCGGCCGCGCAGAAAGCACCGGTCGACAACGGCTTCGAAGACGATATTCCGTTTTGAGCTGCGTCTGCGGTTAAGCACGTTACGTACGGGGCCCAGGCCCCGTTTTTATTGCAGTTAAAGCTTTTCCTAGCGAGGGGCCCCCGCGGATCATGTTGAGTCTGCTGCTGGTATTTTTTCTGATCGCCATCGTGGTGTCGTTTCTGTGTTCACTCTGGGAGGCGGTGCTGCTGAGCATCACGCCGTCCTATGCACAGATCCAGGTTCAAGCCGGTGGCGCGCTCGGTCGTCGGCTACAGGCCTTCAAGGACAACATTGACCGCCCGCTCGCGGCCATCCTCACACTGAACACCATCGCCCACACCGTGGGGGCGATCGGCGTCGGTGATCAGGCCAGCAAGATCTGGTCTGAGGCCAATCCCCTGATCACCGGCTTGTTGGTGCCGGCGGCGATGACGCTGGCGATTCTGGTCCTGTCAGAGCTGATCCCGAAGACCCTCGGAGCGAATTATTGGAAAGAGCTGGCACCCTTCACCGCGCGTTCGCTGGCATTGATGATCAAGGTCTTGTATCCGCTGGTCTGGTTCAGTCAATTCATCACCAAGGCGCTCAAGAAAGAAAACGTCGGCAGTGCCTTCAGCCGTAACGACTTTCTGGCGATGGCCGATATCGGCGCCCAGCATGGTGTGTTCGAGCAGCAGGAATCAGAGATTCTTGGCAACCTGCTGCGCTTCAAGGATGTACGTGCGAAAGACGTGATGACACCGCGCACCGTGGTAAAGGCTGCACCGGCCAGCCAGACCATCGGGGCTTTCTTCGAGGCCCATCGCGAGTGCCGGTTCTCACGGATCCCGCTGTACGACGAGGCCTCGCGCGACCATGTGATCGGTTACTTCCTGAAAGACCAGCTGCTGGCGCGGATGGTGGAAGGTCGCAGTGGCGATGAGTTGCGGTCATTGCAGCGCGAGATCATTGCGGTCAGCGAAGACCATCCGATCCTCGAGTTGTTCAACCGGTTTCTTTCAACCCGTGAGCACATCGCCCTGGTGGTCGATCAGTTTGGCGGGATGGCCGGGATCGTCACGATGGAAGACGTGATCGAAACCCTGATCGGCATCGAGATCGTCGACGAATCTGATCATACCGACGATATGCGCGTGCTGGCACGCCGCAACTGGGAGCGTCGTGCCCGTCGCTTGGGGCTGGTAGTCGATGAAGAGGCGGGCGCCGACCAATCGGCTGAAGAGACAACCGAAAAAAAATGACGCGCCGCTGGTCAAACACCACTTCTTGTATTGTCCACACCCGGCACAGGCGTGTTGTTGGCGCTATCTAAGACCAGCGGTGCGTCGTATCGCATTAGGTAAAGCAGGGTTAATGCCAAAAATCGAAAAGGCAGTAATTTCAGCAACTTAGCCGTAATTCGACGGCGCTTTGATTGTTGGTTGTAAAAGCAGCTGACATAAAAAGCATTGGTTTCCCAATCACTTAGCAGAAAGCTTGATTGAGTGATGTCGATAGAGCGCGACAAATTGCTGTGGTGACAGAGTCTCGCTGCGCGCGGTGGGGTCGATACCGACCGCGGCGATTTCTGCTTCGTTGATCAGATGCTTGAGGTTGTTGCGCAATGTCTTGCGCCGTTGGTTGAACGCGGCCGTGACCAATGCCGCGAAGCCCGGCATCGATTCGGCCGCAACCAATGGGCTTGCCAGCGGTACGAGCCGAACCACCGTCGACTGAACCTTGGGCGGCGGGTAGAAGGCCTCCGGACTGATGTCGAACAGCGGCGTCACCTCACAGCTGATCTGCAGCATCACCGACAGCCGACCATAGGTCTTCGAGCCCGGCCCTGCCGCCATGCGATCAACCACCTCTTTCTGCAGCATGAAATGCATGTCTTGAATGACTGCCGCCTGGTCGATCAGGTGGAACAGCAACGGCGTCGAGATGTTGTACGGCAGGTTGCCGACCAGGCGGAGTTTTTCTGCGTCGCTGCGCAACTGTTGAAAGTCGAACTTCAGCGCATCGGCCTGGTGGATGCGCAGGTCTTTGGTTGCGCCGAACCGGTCGAATTGCTCGATCAGGGGTTGGACGAGATCGCGATCGAGTTCGATCGCATCCAACGAGTCGATGCGTGACAACAAGCCAGCCGTCAGTGCCCCCTGGCCTGGCCCGATCTCGACCAGATGTTCTCCCGCTTTGGGATTGATGCAATCGACAATACGCTCGATCACGGATTGATCGCGCAGGAAGTTCTGGCCGAACCTTTTCCTGGGACGGTGGCTCAAGGGATTGTCCTGATGTTTGCGAAAGAATTCAGCGGATTATGAAGGAGTGAGTTGGGAATGCCCACGGGGATCAGTCGGTTAGGTGACCGCGGGAGGAGTGAGTGGGTCGCTACGATTTTCGCGGCGGTCGATGGTGATGAGGAATTTCTCCTGTCCAATGCCTGTCGTGGAGCTGGATCAAACAGGATCTCGTTCCCTTCGGCATGCGTCCCGTGGTTACGATTGGTCGCGTTGGGTACGTTGCCACCGGTATGGCCGACTCGTGTGGCAACGACTCCCGGGAGTTTGCGGATCAGGTCCTGCATACCCCGGAAGCAACCCCCCGGCCAGCACTGCGCATTCTTGTGCCATTTAAACGTCCGCCACCTGGTCGAGATAATCGCCATAACCTTCCGCTGCCATGTCATCACGATGCACGAACCGCAGCGATGCTGAGTTGATGCAGTAGCGCAGCCCACCGCGATCCTCGGGGCCATCGGGAAACACGTGCCCCAAGTGGCTGTCACCATGGCTGCTGCGCACTTCAGTGCGGACCATGCCATGGCTGGTATCCCGTAATTCGTTTAAGTGGGCAGGCTCGATCGGTTTCGTGAAGCTCGGCCAGCCGCAGCCGGACTCAAACTTGTCGGACGATGCAAACAGTGGTTCGCCGGATACGATATCAACGTAGATGCCGGGTTCGTGGTTATGCAGATATTCCCCCGTACCGGGCCGCTCGGTGCCGTTTTCCTGCGTGACACGGTGTTGCTCGGCGTCGAGCTTGGCGATGGCATCCAGTGATTTCTGGTAGGTCTTCATTGCGCACTCCTCTCGCGAGATTCGAAAGTGATGGCTAACCGTGGCAACTTCAACCTCGAAAGCGTTTCTCAACTTCTCATGTTGAAACCGGTACCGATGGTATCGCCGTTTCCCTAAGCAAGTGCATCGCTGACCGATTGGCGAAGCGCTGGAAGCAGCGTTTCGACAAACCACGGGTTTTTCTTGATCCAGATGTTGTTTCTTGGGCTGGGGTGGGGCAGTGGTATAACCCCGCTGCCATAGTCCCGCCATGCCCGCACTGTTTCGGTGAGGTTGCGCTTCACCGACGGCAGGGCCATATCTGCGCGTACTGGCCAATCACGATTGTCAGCTGGACATTGTCTAAGCAACCCATCAGTTGAGTCCGCCAGGCCTTCTCGCATTCTGGGCGTGGTGGCAGGTCGCCGGATTTCCCCGTTCCCGGATAGCAGAAACCCATTGGCAGGATGGCGATTTGCGCGGCGTCGTAAAATACGTCACGCGAAACACCTAGCCAGTCTCGCAGACGTTCCCCGCTGGGATCGTCAAACGGCACGCCGGTCTCATGAACGCGCCGCCCGGGAGCCTGCCCGGCGATCAGGATTCTGGCTTGCGGGTCGATTTGAAGCACCGGTCTGGGACCCATCGGCAGCGATGCCTCGCACAGTCGACATCTCTGGACTGCAAGTACCAGCTCAGCAAACGGGTTGTCGTCATCACGTTTCAAGGTGTGATTGCCTCATTTCATGCGGCGTAGACCCGTAATGCCGCTTGAAGGCCCTGCTCAACGTGCGTGCGGATGAAAAACCCGTCGCCTGGGCGATACGCTCCAGCGACTGCATAGTGTGTTTGACGAGTTCGTGCGCCTTCATCAATCGCCAATCCATGATGTAAGCCATCGGTGCGACACCGACGATGTCCTGGAAGCGTCGGACGAGCGTCGCGCGTGACATACCGACTTCATCGCCAAGAGCGGACAACGTCCAGTTGAATTCAGGTGCATTGTGTATGAGAGTCAGGGCACGGTACACACGCCGATCCCGCAGCGCAGCCAGGAAACCTATTTTCTCCTCGCTATGACTCACGTAATGCTTGAGCAATTGCAAGAACAGGACTTCTGTCAGTCGATCAGCGATGCGGCTATGCGTGCCGTTGTGGCTGCGCAGTTCGGCGTCGATTAGCGATACGGTAGACCATATCGGTCCGCCGGATTCGAGCGCGGGAAAGTGCATCATCGCTGGCAGGGCATCGAAAATCGGGTGTGCCGCGCCCTTATCGAAGCTAACCACGCCACACATCAGACGATGGGTGATTTCACCGTGCTGAAACAGCGGGTCTCCCAGTTCACAGGCTTGCCCCGCGCGCTCGCTCGGCACCAGTTCTCGGCCTGGGCTGTCCGCAATCCAGTGCGAGTCGCCGTTCGGTAGCATGAGGATATCGGACTCGCCGATCTGGATTGACCGGTGAGTTCCTGTCCCGACGAAACAATCGCCGGACAACGCTATATGGAAGCGTGGACTGCCCATCTCTGGCAACGACATACCCCAGGGTGCGGCGAGTTCCGCGCGAAAGAATATCGAGCCGCGGAAACGCAAGGTTTCCAGGATATCGCTCAGAAGATCGAAGTCGGTTTCTTGATTGAGCCGTTCAGTCGCCACAATGATTCTCTCGGATACCAGGTTGAGCCCATCCACTCAGTCATAATTACGGCAACTTCCGATAACGCAAGCGTGAAGATCAATTCAACAAAGACGAATACGGAGAGCCGAGTATATGTCCAAGCGTACCGCCACCCACTTTTGCATGCCAAGCCTGCTTGCCGGTGCTCTGCTCGTTGCATCGACAGCAGGGGCGAGTGCAGGTGATTTCTACTCCATCAGCGACGGCGAACTGCAGCGGCCGACCGGGTATCGTGAGTGGGTCTACGTTGGAACGCCTGTAACGCCAAATGATATGAACGATGGCAAGGCACCCTTTCCAGAGCATCACAATGTCTACATCGATCCGGCGAGCTGGGCGCACTGGAAGAAGACCGGCCAGTTTCGAGATGGAGCGATTCTGATGAAGGAACTCGTCAGTGTGGGCGCCAAGGCCGCTGTCAGTGGCAATGGTTACTTCCAGGGCGAGTTCATCGGGCTGGAGGCCACAATCAAGAGCAAGGAGCACTTTCCAAAGGAACCGGGAAATTGGGCCTATTTCAGTTTTTCGACACCGGACCACAAGGCACTGACGCCCACTGCCAAGGCGTTTCCAGCCGCTTCCTGCAATGCCTGTCATCAGGCGTCGGCTGGTGATGACTTCGTGTTCACTCAGTACTATCCGGTTCTGCGCGCCGGGAAAGGAACTGGCGAGGTGGCGAGCGGTGGCCACACTGACTCACTGCTACCAGTCTCGGCCATGCGGAAATGATCATGCTCAGCTGCGCGCGAAAGTCTGCAATCGTCGCCTGCGCCACTGTGGTGTTGACGCTGGTTAATGGTTCGGTGGCCGCAAACGATGGCTTTTCAGCCCACGTCGACAGTCGTGGCAGTATCCAGCTGCCGCCCGGTTTTCGTCTATCGATGGTTCATCTGGGATCTTGGTTTGTACCAGATGGAGAGGCCAGCGGCTTTCATGACGTGTACACCGAGCAAGAGACGGTCGAGGCCTACCGGAGGACGGGGAAATTCCCTGATGGCGCCACGCTGGTCAAAGAGCTTCGGTCACACGAAGCGGGGGACTACACCACCGGTAAAGGCGTGAGTTATGCTACTGACGGGCTGAAGCAGTGGTTCGTGATGATCAAGGATACGCAAGGGCGCTTCGCCGGCAATCCCTTATGGGGCAACGGCTGGGGCTGGGCGTTGTACCGACCCGACGACCCCGCCAAGAATATCGCTGTCGACTACAAGAAGGATTGTCTGGGTTGTCATGTGCCAGCGAAAGCCACGGACTGGGTATACACGCAAGCCTATCCGACGCTGAGGCCTGAATAGCTAGTTTCTGACCACAATTTGGTGCGCCGGTCCTGTCCGGCGTGCGCCTTCTTTAAGTTGTTCCCTTGCTATCCTGCTGAATTATCTGTCATATATATCATCGACAGCCCTCATTCCCACCGCTCTAACTCCGCAAAATCCGCAGAGAAACCACCCCGGGCAACACTTCTGGCCGAACCTTTTCCTGGGACGGTGGCTCAAGGGGATAGCCTTCCAAAAGTCTGAGGAATGAATGCGTTAAGTGTCGGGCAAAACCAAAGGACTGCGCAAATCAGGGTGTTAGGAGCGCGTGCGAGAACAGAGTGGGTCGCTTCGATTTTCGTGGCGGTTAAAGCCGGGGGCTCCCCGCTAGCGTAGCTCATCTGTCCATTCTGAAAATTAAATCGCGACGCATCTATCGTCGTTCTTGTGCAAAGCGTCTACGCCGCTAATCGTACGTAGCGATGGTGTAGTCCGCCAACACATGGAAACGCGGCAGTTTTACCCAAGTCCGGCGGCTGAATCGTGCGCGGCTTTGGCGAATCTTTGCCCAGCGACAGATGCGTCCTGCAGGTATGTTAGGAGCCAAAGTATTCGCGAAGCACCCGGCGCAGGTGTCGCTCGTTCAGCACGATGACGTGATCCAAACATTCTCGACGTATGGTACGGATCACGCGTTCCACGAATGCGTTTTGCCAAGGCGAGCGAGGCGCTGTAAGCACCTCCTCGATACCCAAGCTCTTGATCCGTCGTTGGACCGTATTTCCATAGATGCCATCCCGATCTTGCAACAGATAACGCGACGCGGTATCAAACGGAAAGGCCTCCACGATTTGTTGGGCAGCCCATTGAGCCGTCGGGTGAGCGGCAACATTGAAGTGCACGATCTGACGACGGTCATGACGGAGGACGATGAACACATAGAGCACACGAAACGTGGCGGTCGGAACGGTGAAGAAGTCCACCGAGACCAGGTCCGCGACATGATTCTCGAGGAAGGTACGCCAAGTCTGTGATGGTGGTTTTCGATGACGTGCCATGTACTTCGAAACTGTGGCTTGAGAGACCGCAATGCCGAGCTTGAGCAGTTCTCCATGAATTCGTGGAGCACCCCATCCAGTATTGGCCGACTGCATTTCATGGATGAGATTTCGTACTTCGCGATCGATCGGCGGCCGGCCAACGCGCCGGTGCCGACTTTTCCAACGCCAATGGCGTCGAAAGCCTTCTCGGTGCCAACGCACGACGGTATCGGGGTGCAATGCGTGTAGCATCGCCCGTCATGCGTTCACATACTTCGCGAACAGAACCCAGAACAGCCGATCAGGAGCGGACGTCCGTGGGCGCTTCACCGACGACTTGAGCATGGCGAGCTGCTGGCGCAGCGCCAGATTCTCAAGGGCCAATCGTCGGTGCGACTGGAATAGCGAGCACAAGGTTGTCAGTGCTGCCAGCAGCCGATTCAGCATGCCAATGATGCTTCAACAGACGGCAAGGAACTTCAAGGATTTCCCACCCATGAAGTTTCCAGAAAGCACAGGCGCCGCAGTCAGGGGCAAGACTGCCTAAGTTGCCAAATTCAGGTGGAAATCACGAATTCGCCAGCCACAGGTCCCGGTCGTATCATGGGATGGTGAGTTTTCGAGGTGGAGCGATGAACAGGCAGCAGGTCTTGCAGACGTTGCGTGCAGCCAAACCGGTGCTCGCCGAGCGCTACGGTGTCACGCGGCTTGCGATATTCGGCTCGACCGCTCGGGGTGAAGCGCGACCGGATAGTGACGTGGATATCGTCGTCGGCTTCGACGGGCCGGCTACCTCGGCCCGTTACTTCGGCGTGCAGTTTTATCTGGAAGATGAACTGGGCTGTGCCGTCGATCTGGTAACCGAAAAGGCGTTGCGGGCGGAACTCAGGCCTTACATCGAGCGCGAGGCGCTTAATGTCTGAGCGCGAGTGGAGGTTCTATATCGACGACATGCTGCGCTTTGCCGAAAAGGTGCGCACGTACAGCGCGGGTATTGACCGGCTTACTTTCGAACAGGACGAGCTTAAGTACGATGCCATCCTCCGCAACCTCGAATTGATCGGGGAAGCGGCGACCCATGTGCCGGCCGAGGTGCGCGAGCAGCATGCGGACATTCCGTGGCGGCAGGTCATCGCGACGCGAAACCGCCTGATCCATGGGTATCTCGGCATTGATAATGACACGCTGTGGAGTATTGTCAGCGACGACATCGATCGCTTGATCGACGAACTCCGTCGCATCACAGATTTGTGACGGTTCTCGGCGCTTCTATCCGATTCGCTAGCTCACCGAACGGCTCGAACTAGGGCACAGTCGGTCAGTGCTGCCGCTGAAGTCAAAAGCTGTCGGCGAAATCGTCGACAGCCCTCATTCCCACCTCCCTAACTCCGAACATAAAGGGGACGCATCTATTCACGCTCCATTTTTTGGCTTACCCCGGCCTCGGCACTCGATCCGCTGGCCGATTCGCCGCTTGATCTCGTCGACAAAACGCGGGTTGCCGGTCAGCGTGTCCCATGCCAGCGCACCACGCCATCTCGATTCGATGCCCTGCCGGATAAGGCCTGTCGCTCGCGACGCTGTGCCTCGTCATCGCCCAGCGCCAAGTAGCTGGCATCCCGGTCAACAAGCTTCGGCCAGCCAGGCTCATCGTCCGGCTCGACCAGCGAACGCAGGGGCGCACCCCGCCCGCGCGGATCACTCTAACGGCAACCCCAACAGTCATGCGTGCCGGGCTGAAAGACCTCCCAGACGGCCGTCCGTTGCATGCGGCCTGCCGACCGGCAAGCCGTTTCATCAGCAACGAAACCGTGGCGGCATCCAGCATAAAGGGGACGCATCTATTTGCGCCTTCATCTATTTACGCCTCATGTGTAGTGGTCGCGACCTGATCTGATACTTACCGGTTTTGGCGGTGTGGGCGGAAAATAGATGCGTCCCCTTTTGCCCCGCTGAGGCTATCGGCTGGACGATTGTGCCTCGCGAGGAGGCGGAGCGCCGGCGGGGGACCCAGAGCCCCGTCCCCCCACCCGCGCTAGCCGGGCGCTCGCCCGCCCCATACCGATATCTCGGTAACCGGGATTCGTCGAGTATTTGCGCAACCGGGGAAAGTTCTATGACGACGAGGAAAAACGCGAGCGAGACCTGATCCTGATTGATTACGACGACCCGGCGAATAACGTCTACCAGGTCACCGAGGAATGGGCCTTCCACACCGGCCATTATGGTACGCGGGAAGATGTGGTCTTTCTCATCAACGGCATCCCGGTACTGGGGCGCGCCCCGCGGGCCCCCTGGCGTTGCCAGGTCGCCGATACCACCGTGGACGCCCGAGCTGTTCGCCCTACGTCCCCCCCCCCCCCCCCCGCACCCTCCCGGCCTCCCGCGCCTCGCCATCGGCGCCGCCTCGCCTCGCGGTCCCCCCCCCCCCCCCCCCCCCCCCCCCCCCCCCCCCTGGACCCCGCGCGCCCGCAAGGGGACGCAACTTTTTACGCTCCATTTTTTGGCTTACCCCGGCCTCGGCACTCGATCCGCTGGCCGATTCGCCGCTCGATCTCGTCGACAAAACGCGGGTTGCCGGTCAACTGATTCCGTGCCCATGCCGAGCGCACCAACGCCATCTCCTGATCGGATGCCCCCTGCTGGACATAGGCCTGGTAGCGCTGGCGGCGCTGTGTTTCGTCATCACCCAGTGCCAAATAGCCGGCATCCCGGTCTAACAAGCTTCGGCCAGCCAGGCCCATCCGTTCCCGATAGCTCGACCAGCGATACTGCCGGGGGCCGGCCACCATGCCGGCCCGCGCCGGATTCATCTCCACATAACGGCAACACGCCAACAAGTAGGTATCTCGCTGCACCGGGCTGGCCTTAAAACGACCTTCCCACAGCGCGCCGCTACGCTGTTCCTGTTTGTTCACGAATGCGGCCTGCCGACCGGCAAGCCGCTTCATCAGCAACGAAACAGTAAAGGCGACGCATCCTCCCCGGCTCGACCACTGGGATGTGTTTCATCAGGCACCAGGCGGGTTTGGTCCAGCCGGACTTTCCATTCGGCGATTGTCCAGAAGAACTGATAGTCTTTGCGCCTTCATCTATTTACGCCTCATGTGTAGTGGTCGCGACCTGATCTGATACTTACCGGTTTTGGCGGTGTGGGCGGAAAATAGATGCGTCCCCTTTTGCCCGGATCATTCAGACCACCACCGAGCTGAAAAAGGCCCTCATGCACAAGCTCTTCACCGAAGGCCTCTGCAACGAACCCCAAAAGCAAACCGAAATCGGCCCCGTACCCGAAAGCTGGGAAGTGGTGCCGCTGGGCGAGCTGCCTGAAATCGCTCAGTACGGAATGTCGGTAAAGGGGAGTCCCGAAGGGAATTACCCGATTCTCCGAATGACCAATCAGGTCGATGGGCAGGTCGTCGGGCGGAATCTCCAATTTGTCGAGATCACGGAAGGCGACTTTGAGAAATTCAGGGTAGAGCGCGGAGACATTCTCTTCAATCGCACCAACAGTCTTGACCTCGTTGGCCGGACAGCGATTTTCGATATCGAAGGTGAATTCGTGTTCGCGTCATATCTAATCCGGCTACGGACAGACGAGACGAAGCTGAATCCATTTTTCCTCAACTGCTACTTCAACACCGACGAGATTCAGGCTCGGCTAAAGACAATTGCTACAAGGGCAGTCAGCCAAAGCAATATCAGCGCGACTCGACTGAAAGGCTTTCCCGTACCAAAACCGAGTTTGGATGAGCAGGCCGAAGTCGTGGCCCGTGCAACAGCACTGGATCGGAAGCTCGCCCTCCATCGGTCCAAGCTGGAACAACTCCAAGACCTCTTCCGCACCCTCCTTCACGAACTGATGACCGCGAAGATCCGCGTTCACGATCTCGATCTGCCCTCCGAGGATCGTGCCGCGTGAGTTCGCTCGGCATGCGCGACAAGCGGCTGCTCGACGCGAGCCATCTCGCCGGGCCTGCCCGGCGGATGCAGGACTCGGTGTAGAAGGATCCGAGCCTCGCCATCGGCGCCGCCTCGACCCTCGCGGTGTTCCTGTTCGAGGCGTACGAGGCGATCAAAGGAGCGCCATGACGGGCACGTTTGCGACGGTAAAAGCGTCTTATGCGACACAAAAGGCGATATGCGTCAGATCGAGCGCTTTATCTGTCGCATAAAGCGTTTTAGCGACATATAATTCGTCACATGCCGAAGCGGATCTCCGAACAAGAGCTCGACGCCATCCTGGCGGTCGTGGCGGCACATCCTGAGGGCGTATCGGTCAGCACCATCCGCGCGGGGCTGCCGTCTGACATGCCCCCGCGGACACTGCAGCGCCGCCTCGCCCTGCTGGTGGAACAAAAGCGGCTGATCGCCGACGGGCGAGGCAAGGGCCGTCGCTATCGCGTCCCTGCCACGATAACCGGCAAAGGAAGTCTGGTCGCGGGGCGTGCGACGGTCGCGGCGCGAGGAGAGGTCTATGTGCCGATCTCGCCCGAGGCGGAAGCGATCAGGGACGCGGTTCGCGCGCCGGTCCAAGAACGGCAGCCGGTCGGCTACCAGCGCGACTTTCTGGACGACTACCGGCCCAACGAAACTCACTACCTGCCGGCGGCAACGCGCCAGCGCCTGCTCGAAACGGGTCGCCCGCCCGACGGCGAACGCCCGGCGGGAACCTACGCCCGCACGATCTACAGCCGTTTGCTGATCGACCTTTCGTGGAACTCCAGCCGCCTGGAAGGCAACACCTACTCACTCCTCGAAACCGAGCGCCTGCTGGAGCTCGGCGAGACCGCCGAGGGCAAGGATGCGCTGGAAGCGCAGATGATCCTGAACCACAAGGCCGCCATCGAGCTGCTCGTCGACCAGGCCGACGAGATCGGCTTCAACCGCTACACCATCCTGAACCTGCACGCCCTGCTCGCGGACAACCTGCTCGCCGACCCGCAGGCGGGCGGCCGCCTGCGGCGCATACCGGTGGGCATCGACGGCACCGTCTACCACCCGCTGGAAGTGCCGCAGCTCATCGAAGAGTGCTTCGAGACCATTCTCGACACCGCGGCCGCGATCACGGACCCCTTCGAGCAGGCCTTTTTCGCGCTCGTGCACCTCGCCTACCTGCAGGGCTTCGAGGACGTCAACAAGCGGGTGTCCCGCCTCGCCGCGAATATCCCGCTGATCCGCGGCAACCTCTGCCCCCTGTCCTTCGTGGACGTGCCGGAGCGCGCCTATATCGACGGCGTGCTGGCCATCTACGAGCTGAATCGCATCGAGCTGCTGCGCGACGTGTTCGTCTGGGCCTACGAGCGTTCGAGCGCACGGTACTCGGCGGTCCGCCAGTCCCTGGGCGAGCCCGATCCGTTCCGCCTGCGCTACCGGGCGCTGGTTGCCGAGCTGGTCGCCGCGGTGGTGCGTGCGGAAATGGACAAGAAAGCGGCGACTGCATTGGCACGCCAACGTGCAGCGGAGCAGGTGCCACCGGCGGACCAGGCGCGATTTGTCGAAGTCGTGGAGACCGAGATAATGAGCCTCCACGAGGGCAACATCGCGCGCTACCGCCTGCGCCCGGCCGAGTACCAGACGTGGCGGCAAGGCTGGCGTTGACGGGGATTCAGGATGCCAACACCCGGAGAACACAAGACCGTCCAAGCCCGGATCCTCGAATACGCCGAGGCCATCGGTTGGACGATTGTGTCTCGCGAGGAAGCCGAACAGCGGCGCGGCTTTGATCCCGAGGCCCCGCCCGCCGACCGCGCCAGGAACCGCTCGCTCTTCTTCGACGACCTGCTCGACGCCAAAGTGCGGGCTTTCAACCCCCGTTACACCGACGCCGAGGGCGCCCTCCTCGGACAGTTCCGCCATCTCCACACCGACATCTACGGTAACCGGGAGTTCGTCGAGTATTTGCGCAACCGCGGAAAGTTCTATGACGACGAGGAAAAACGCGAGCGGGACCTGATCCTGATTGATTTTGACGACCCGGCGCGGAACGTTTACGAGGTCACCGAGGAGTGGGCCTTTCACAACGGCCACTACGGCACTCGGGAGGATATCGTCTTTCTCATCAATGGCATCCCGGTGCTGGTGATCGAGTGCAAGAACGCCAACAAGGACGAAGCCATCGCGCTTGGCGTCGACCAGATCCGCCGTTACCACCGTGAGACGCCCGAGCTGTTCGTGCCTGAACAGCTGTTTACCGCTACCGATGCGATCGGCTTTTCCTACGGGGTGAGCTGGAACACCGTGCGGCGGAACATCTTCAACTGGAAGCACGACGAGGTGGGCAAGCTTGAAGCGAAGGTTAAGAGCTTCTGCGCCATCCCGCAGGTGCTCGCCTTTCTGAAGGACTACATCGTCTTTGCCGAGAAGGACGAGGAACTGAATAAGTACATCCTGCGCCAGCACCAGACCGGCGCTGTCGATGCAACCGTCGGCCGCGCGCTTGATCCAGATCGTACCCGTGGACTTGTCTGGCACACCCAGGGCAGCGGAAAGACCTTCACGATGATCAAGGCGGCGGAGCGGTTGTTCCGCGCGCCCGGGGCCGACAAGCCGACCGGACATAAAGGGGACGCATCTATTTACGCTCCATTTTTTGGCTTACCCCGGCCTCGGCACTCGATCCGCTGGCCGATTCGCCGCTCGATCTCGTCGACAAAACGCGGGTTGCCGGTCAACTGATTCCGTGCCCATGCCGAGCGCACCAACGCCATCTCCTGATCGGATGCCCCCTGCCGGATATAGGCCTGGTAGCGCTGGCGGCGCTGTGTTTCGTCATCACCCAGCGCCAAATAGCCGGCATCCCGGTCTAACAAGCTTCGGCCAGCCAGGCCCATCCGTTCCCGATAGCTCGACCAGCGATACTGCCGGGGGCCGGCCACCATGCCGGCCCGCGCCGGATTCATCTCCACATAACGGCAACACGCCAACAAGTAGGTATCTCGCTGCACCGGGCTGGCCTTAAAACGACCTTCCCACAGCGCGCCGCTACGCTGTTCCTGTTTGTTCACGAATGCGGCCTGCCGACCGGCAAGCCGCTTCATCAGCAACGAAACCGTGGCGGCATCCTCGCCCGGCTCGACCACCAAATGGATGTGGTTGGTCATCAGGCACCAGGCGTAGAGTTTGATGTCCAGCCGCACTTTCCATTCGGCCAGATTGTCCAGATAGAACTGATAGTCCTCGTCCGCGACAAACACCACTTGACGATTGTGACCGCGTTGCACGATGTGGTGTGGGCAGTTCGGCACCAGCACCCGGGCTTTCCTTGGCATCCCGCCTCCCGTTCGGATTCCTTCCCTGCGTCAGTCTACCGGCTGAAAATAGATGCGTCCCCTTTCGCTACGAGGAGAGGATCTCGAAAGTCGTATGGCGGTGTCCTCGCTTGATGCGGTAGCTTGAGAAATCGCCGCGATCGATGGTGAAAACCTTGCGTACCTTTAGGGCCTCCGCGAGCGCCACCAGTGACGCGTCAGCAAGGTCCATGAGGTGATCTGCGTACTGCACCATCAGCTCGAACATCCTGGTCAAAATCTTGTCGTCGAGATACCAGAGATTGAGTCCTTGGTCTGTGACAAAGTCCATCAGGCGTTGTGCGCCGATGCTGCCTGGGTCGAGCAGGTGAAAAGCTTCCGTGAGAACGGGAATCGTGGTGCACAAGGGTTCCTCAATACGCCTGAGCACGGCTACGCATCGTTTGTGATCTTGATCGGCAGGGTCGAAGAGCGCGACGAGTGGCCCGGTATCGGCCAGAATCATCCCTTGTGTTTCCGACGGATTGCTTCTTTGATCGCAGACTTGGCGTGCCGGGCAGGCTCAATCGCGTAACCGCCCTCGCCAAGTTCCAGCTCGCGGTAGATGGCATAAGGATTGCGGACAGCCTGCTGCATTGCCTGTTCCTCGTAGGCACTCAGACCGCGCTTAAGAACCTCGGAAATTGACAACCCAGTGACTTTTTTCAACTTCGCTAGGGTCTTCTCGGCTTCGTCGTCGAGTCGCACAGTTCTGGTTCCCACTGCCACTCTCCTCTAATTAGATGTAATACAAACTGTATTACAGGCGTGCTAGCAACGCAACGTGTCAGCATAAAGGGGACGCATCTATTTGCGCCTTCATCTATTTACGCCTCATGTGTAGTGGTCGCGACCTGATCTGATACTTATCGGTTTTGGCGGTTTTGGCGGTTTTGGCGGTGTGGGCGGAAAATAGATGCGTCCCCTTTTGCCTGCCCCCAGCGATGGTGGCCTGCATCGCTGGAATGATGGCATTCCTCCGATCTGGGGCCGGTCCGCAAGACTCGCCAGCATCGCGAGATCCGGTGTAATTTGCAGCCGCTGTGGTAAGTGGCCGCATTGAACCCGGCCCCGCGGCCCGGTGAGTTACCAGGTCTTGGGCGGGATACGGATTTTTTGTCCCGGGTAGATCAGGTCTGGATCTTGGATGACTTCGCGGTTGGCCTCGAACAGCTTGGGATAATCCATCGCGTTACCGTAGTACTGCTTGGCGATCTTGGACAGACTGTCGCCGCTGACGATGGTGTAGTAGTCGACGTTCGGCGCCGGCTCCGGGGCCGCCAGACCATCGACCTTAACCTCGGTGACCCCGTGCACATTGCCGGCCATCAATACTGCCTTTTCCAGGGCCTCGGCCGAATCGGCCTTGCCGCTCAGATGCACGACACCGTCCTCGAACGTGACATCCAGGCTGTCGACGCCGGGGTTGGCCGCAGCGATATTGTCCTTGATCTTCTCCGCAGGATCATCTTCGCCACCAAACAGTTTCTTTCCCATGTCTTTCGCAAAATCAAACAAACCCATTCTGGTTCTCCAAAGTTGTGGTTGTTTCGTGACGCGGCGCGCAACCGTATCCCAAAACGACAGTTTACTCGATCGGTCGCCGTGCAGATCAAAAGGGTAAGTTTCGATCGATCTTGCTTGTTTAGCGGCGCGGCACATTGACCAAGAGCGATCGATCGAAACTGATGGTCTGGCTGGTACCGATCCGGCTCCGACGATCCGACTGATAAACACCGCATAAAGGGGACGCACTATTTGCTAAAGGGGACGCATCTATTTGCGCCTTCATCTATTTACGCCTCATGTGTAGTGGTCGCGACCTGATCTGATACTTACCGGTTTTGGCGGTGTGGGCGGAAAATAGATGCGTCCCCTTTTGCCGTCCCCTTTTGCCGCGCCAGTGCAGGCTTAACCATCAGCCTTCACCACCGCTTTGGTGGGCGCCGAGATGTATGGAATATGCGAAGAACTTCGATGCGCTGCAGGCTGGGCCTGACGCGATAAGGGACGATATAGCGGGTATCGGGTACCACTAACTCCCGGGTGCCGTGAATTCGGCCGGGATGGCCAAGGGCAGGATTATCTTTCAGTAGGTTGATAGTCTTGACGATGTGCTCAACTATCAGGCGGGCCGCCGCCGGATCTTCCTGCGCGATGTATTCAGCCTCGTCGTCGAGATTCTGTAGCGCCTTTCGCAGCCACTTAACCTGCATCGACTCCCCACTTGCCAAGTGTCTTCTTCACAGCCTTGTCTGAGGCGAAATCACCCTTATCGGCTTCCCCGATGGCCGCTTTGATCTCACCGATCTGCCATTCATTCAGTTCAACAAAATCCCGCAGTGCTTCGGCAGCCAGAAAGGATTTTGACCGCTGGGTCGCCTTCGCCAAGCGATCCAGGCGCTGTTTCAGTTCGGGTTCCAGACGAATGGTCATGGTCGTCGACATGGTTCTGATCCAGTTGTGATCACATGTACACGTTATAGCACAAGGCAGCGGGGGCGTAACTGAGGGTCGTATTGGGAACGATTAGGGGGAGGTGGCACGGATTCCGTCGGTCGTGCTGACGAAATCATGGGCGGCCGCCTCCCGACCATTTCTGACTCCGCAGAATCCGCAGAAAAACCACGCCGGGCAACACTTCTGGCCGAACCTTTTCCTGGGGCGGTGGCTCAAGGGGGATCCTGGTGTTTGCGAAAGATTGCAGCCGATTATGAAGTAGTGGGTTGGGAATGCCCACGGGGATCAGTCGGTTAGGTGCTGGCGGGAGAAAAGAATGGGTCGCTTCGATTTTCGCGGCGGTTGAGATGGGTCGAATACTCCAGACCGAGAATACCAACTTGGATTGTTGAGAGCCTGATTAGGGTGGTCCTAGCGACTGAATCGTCCCGACTATCGCGGAGGCTCGTCGATTTTGGTCACGCCGCCCGCATGTGCATATCGACGTGAATATCGCTGAATGGACAGACAATCGCCTCATCATCTGTTCGCTCGATCAGGCCAAGCTCGAGCAGCACCGCCAGATCGTCATGTACCCGACGCACATCGCGCTTCACTCGTCTAGCGATCTCCCGTACCCCGACCGGTTTCTCGGCACGCTGAATTTCACGTACCAGGTTCCAGCGGCGTTCCGTCAGTTTTCCGAACAAAACAGCCGGCGATTCGAAGTTCAGAACCTCGCCTTGATACTTGCCTGACTTGATGCCGCGTTGCATTGTTGCCGCTGCTTTCTCCAGGTTCCCTTTCCAGTCGGATGACAGGGTGATCGTGAGCACTCTTTTCATTGCTTCCTCCGTTTTTCGATCTCAGCGATGAAGTCGGCCATCAATTGGTCAACAGTCGTGAAGTTGTAAGTCTGCTCAATCCCGTCAAGGTGGCAGTGATCACCCTTGCCACGCTCATTGTCGAAGCCGACCACGCGCTTGCCGTTCACCACATAGACCATACGATACTTGTACAGATGCTCTGAGGGTTTGACCGGGTTCGGTAACTTCCAGATGACTGCTTCAATGATGTCGCCCTCTGGCGTGATGTTTTTGAAGCGGTGGATGAGTCCAGCTTTCATGTTGTCAATTGTGACAACACTCTTTCGTGTTGTCAAGAATGGCAACAGTTGAATGATGGCCTATTGCGCGACGCTGTTCGCGGTTATTTGACCCGTGCGGAGGATGTGAACGAGCCCCAAAGAAAGCTGTCATCGACATCGTCGATAGCACCCATTCCCACGTTTCTAACTCCGCGTAATCCGCAGAAACATCTCACCGGGCAACACTCCTGGCCGAACCCTTTCCTGGGACGGTGGCTCAAGGGGTTAGCCTTCCAAAAGTCTGAGAAATGAGGGTGTTAAGTTGCGGGCAAAACCAGAGACCTGCGCAAATCAGGGTGTTAGGAGTGCGTAGGAGAAGCGAGTGGATCGCTTCGATTTTCGCGGCGGTCCGGAAAACCGATTGGTGTGTTGATCGGCCAACATGTCGGTCGGGTGCAGTGCTTGTTGTGTTGTCTGACCATGTATATGAAGACAATATAAATCTATGATCGATTGGGCACTAGGCACCGGCTTCGATTGGGATGAGTGCAGGGTTGAGTTGGCCGGACGGGCACCGCTTTCCGCTTAATCTGGACGCGGGCAAGGTTGAAGACGTTGTCTTGCCCGACCTGAAACGTGCCCAGTCTGCGCTGCTCGTATCGGGTTATGCATCTCTGTTGATTTGCACGCTCGATTGATCCAGTGCTTCACGCATTTGCATCGGATCGCTGACCCAGACCAGGATCAAAAAATTCCCGTAACTCTGATGCTTGCTGTAGTTCCGATGGGGCAACTTTGGATGCCAGTCCCGGGTCAGTTTTCAGTGCAAATCAACATGCGGGATGCTACGAGGTGGCTAGAGACGCGAAAACATTGCTCTCGTTCCGCGTCGCCAGAGGATTACCAGTGACCGGGTCGATACTGTCCGTGATCTGACACAAAGTCGGTCGGTCGGTAATCAAAACGAAGATCTCGCTCGATCCACAGAGGCTTCGAGCTATCATCACTGGGAAACCGGCTGTTTGCAGATCGCTCAGTGGCTCTCGCCGAGATAGCCTTCGAATCGTCGTCAGCCGGGGGATACTTGGGTGTCGCAAAGGTTGATGCGTCACCCGCATAGGTTATTTGCGCAAGAAGCAAGGCGCCTATGATCGTCAGTAATTTCATCTCGTCGGTACTGCATGACAAAGATTAAGTGTGCAAATTAGCATAACAAGAAATTCTTACATTGACATTTCTCCAGTGTTTCGGGGAATCCGGGATCTGCGATAAGGCGGGACCTGGCTCTGATCCACTCACTTGACTACGGTTAGCTCGGTCGGCGTGGTCTCGTCGAGTAGAGCGATCGTCTGCTTGAACCGCTCATTCCTGACGAATGCGGTATCGGCTCTCTCAGTCGTCTTGGCCGATGCATGACCTAGCAGTTGCTGAACATCGGTAATCGCGGCACCTCGACTGAGTAGACGGGTAGCAAATGTCTTCGGAGGTTATGGGACGACAAATCCAATCCAGCCCTCTCGAACGCCGCCTCCAAAGCGCCGTTGTTCTTGATCGACTTGTGGCCGCCAAACTTGACCGAGGAACACGTAATCGCCGTCGACTGCCTTTCTCCGGCTCTCCAATATCAGCCTCAGCCGCCTGGACATTGGATGTACCCCTCAGCCCAAGTGTTTCGACAAGCGTAGTGCCAGCCCGGCTAGTGAACGCATCGGGTTGGCCGCGGTGCTGAATGGCATCACCGACATATCGCACACGTACAGCCCGTTTGAACCCTGCACTTTGAGGTTCTCATCGACCACCGATTGTTGGTTGAAGGCGGCATTGCGGCTGGATTTCCAAGGCATGCGAAGGGTACCGCAGGCGTGGTGTACGGTGCCCCAGCCGAATGGCCACTGTTGGCCCGAGCCGTCGCCGTAGGGACCGGTGATCCACTGCAATCCATTGAACTCGCCAAACACCCGGTCGCGGGTGCCGTTGAGCAGATTGAAGAAGTCCTGCTGGCTCTTGTGCCAACCCGCCAGGGCCGGGAAGCGCGCATGCAGCAGATCTTCCAGGTAGGAAAAGCGTTTGAAGCGCACGTATGGCGTGTAGCCGTCGTTGGCGTGCGAGAAGATGCCGTTGTAGTCATCCAGGCAGTTACCAAAGCTGAACTTGATGTCGACACGCGTCTTGGCGGTGTTGTCCGGTACCGGTTCGGCAGAAGGATCGTTATTGCGCAAATGCCAGTACTCGTGGTTGATGTTCATCTCGATGTTGAACGGGAAGGTCACATGGCCGCTGGGATCGTGCCGGCCGCGCGAATAGAAGACTATCTTTGCATGATCGGCGCGGCTCAGCGGGATGTCGCCCAGCGATGACACATAGGCCTGCGACTCGGCGCTGACCGGGTGATCGGTCAGACCGAAGCCGACGAGGCCACGGATGGGATCGGGCAACTGCGGGTAGACAGACGATCGATTGATCAGCTTGGGGCTCTCCATGGAACCGGCGGCGATGATCACCTTCGGGGTATAAAAGGTCACTGGTTGGCCGCTGACCGTGTCGGTGGCATTCACTGCATACCAGCCGAACGGCACATCGTTGATCGACTCGACAAAGCTGTTCAGCCTGACGAACAGGCCTGGCCCGTTTTGATCGGCCCCGGGCGTCAGGCCTATCTGATTGATCAGCAGTTCGGCGGTGTTGAATACCCCGGTCGGTTCGGTGATGAACTGGTCACGCGGCGTCCCATCGGCATGCAGGTAGGGCTGGTGCAGCGCCCTGGGTGTCTCCTGGATCTCAAAGTCATCGTTGAGCGAGCTATTGCGAAAGTGTTCGACCAGTTGCTTGGCCTTGCTACCGAGTGAGATCGACTCGTTCATGCGATCGGCGGCCAGGTCGAAAAAGGTGTTTGTCAGATCGGCGCGCACCTGATCGGGAAAGAATTCCATCTCCCAAGCCTGTGCCTGCGGAATCAGCCCAGACCAGAACACCGAACGCCCGCCCAGCGCAAATTGTGGTTTGCTGCCGAGGAATTCTTGATCATTGGGCGCCTGCTGGAAATTGTCCACGCCAAAGTGATTGGCGACCGCGCCGTTGGGGATGCGGCTGATGTTGTAAACATGCGTGGGATAGATGAAGGAGCCCGCATCCAGCACCAAAATGCGTCGGCTGCCCCCTAATCGATCGGCCAAGTCATCGGCCAGCAGCCCGCCTCCCATGCCCGAGCCGACGATGATGTAATCGAAATCTCGGTTGCTACCGTCGTAGTCGCGGATCAGGCGAGTGTGGGCCTGAGGTCTCTCCGTGACCAGATTCACGTAGTTGCTATGAAAGGCCATGTTCTGCGCTCCTCTTGAAAGTCTTGGGGTAACGAAAGGCAAGTTCAGTGCCAGCAAATAAGAGGTACCGGAGGGGTATCCTTGGATGGCGCCAAAAATCGGCCTGATGTTCCGAAAGCACTCAGACGAGTATGAAGCAGTGAGTCCGGCCTGCCCACGGGATCAGTGGGTTGGGTGTTGATTTGCACACTCGATTGATCCAGCGTTTCGCACATTTGTATCGAATTGCTGGCCCAGACTAGGATCCGAAAACAACCGTCACTCGGGCCTTTGCTGTAGTCCCGGCGGGTCATCTTTCAATGCAAATCCTGGGTCAGCTTTCAGTGCAAATCAACAGGGCGGGGTTTCGACGCTGATAAGAAGAACTTCCTCCTCGCTCTTTTCCGAGGCAGGCAGCACGGTCGGTGTCTACGCATAAGGGCGTTTCACCGACGGCTTGAGCATTGCGAGCTGCTGGCGCAGGGCCAAATGCTCGAGGGCCAATCGTCGGTGCGACTGGAATAGCGAGCAAAATGTTGTTCGTACTGTCAACACGCGGCTCGGCATGCCGATGATGCTTCAACAAACGCCAAGGAACTTTAAGGAATTCCAATCGATGGAGTTTTTTCAAGGCACAGGTCACGATCTCAGGGTATGCCGCAAGGCTTCCATCAACAGTTTGGCATCGTGATCCCAACGATTGTCTGAGATTTCGTGTGCATGGCGGTACTGTAGATCGTAAAGTTCCGCCGGCAGGTCTTCGGCCTGCGGCATCTGGGCACCGCCGACCAAAACCGGCACAACCTTGATGTCACGTTTGAGCGCAGTCGCTACCTCAATTCGCACCCAGTCATCTGCGTTCATCAGCCGCGGTTTTCCATCCAGGCCTTTGCTCGTCGACCAAGTCGGGCCAATCATGACCAGCATCACCGAGCTTGTCGAAAGCGCCTTATCCAGCACGTCGGGAAGTCTGTCGCCGGCGACGATGTTGTCCAGATCGACAAAGATCAAATCACGATGGAAATGGTCGGTCAGGTAGTCGTACAGACGGCCGGTGTAGGCTGCGGTATCGGAGCGGCGATAACTAATAAAGACGCCAGTGTCCAGCTTCGCACCGGGCATTCGTACATAGGGTTGCTCACCCTGCGGAGGCTCGACGAGGCTCTTGTCGACGTAACCCAGCGAGGAGTTCATCAGTCGGAACAGGAAATTCCTGCCGTGGTAGGCCAACACCCCCATCATGATCAACGTGGCGATCAGGTAGAGCTTGTTGTCGGTGGGCGGGGTGAAGAAGACCACCAGGCCAATCCAGATGGCGCCAAAGAACAGCTGGGAGCCGCGATTATTGCCGGTTGGCCAAAAACTGTGGCTTGCAAACCTTGCCGCCAATGCCCTTACCTCCGCTGTCTCGGGTTTGATGCCGAACGGCCAGCGATCCGGTGAAATAAATTCACGCAGGTAGCTGGTGATCGTGCGACTCGCGCGCGAACTGCCGCCAATCGGAAGGCGCGGCAGCAGCTTGACCAGCGCCGGCATCGCAACGACCAACAGTGCAGCCACCCATCCAAAGGCGAGAATGGTCTGTCCGACGGTGGGAAGTATGGAGTTGGGATCCTGCGCCAGCTCCTCCCAGGTCGGGGCGAACACGAAACGGGACACGAGCATCAAGACCCCACCAGACATCAGCAGCACTACCTGCGTGTTGAACGTATCGTTTGCTTCGCGGAAACCGAAGCATCGGTCATCGTCGGTAAGATCAATCTGGAAATAGTCTGCCTCTTGTCCATCTGGGACCCACCGTCGCTGATAGATGCGGCGCAGGAAAAACAGATTGTGCGCAAGCATCAACAAGCCCATCGCAAAGGCTATGACGACGACGGCAAACTGAACCGAGTAGGCAACAAGCACGAAAGCAAGATTGGCCTGCATCGATATCTCGTCGTAGTAGAACATGACGGTCCAGTCGATGTTTGCCGGCATGCAGGATCCTAGGTAGTGCCCTACAAGCAGCCTCCACATATCCAAGATCTGAACCGTGATCGCGGCGAGCAACGCCGCCCAGGTAATTCGTGGTGACAGAACCCAGCTACGAAGTGCTTGGTAGACGTTCTCCTTGCCGGCCTCGGTGTCGAGTAACTCCAGAATCGGCGGTCGCACGGAAGGTGGCCACGGCTCGAGCACCGGCACGATTCGTCCCATCGCCCAGCGCAGCAGCCACAGCAGTCCCGGCAAAATGACGACGAGTGATGTGAAATTCAGGGCGTGGTGATACCCGATGTCCACGTCAACTGCTTTCATGATCAACGACAGCAGCAGCGGAAAAGCCGCCAATGCGAATGCGTAGACATAATCGACTTTGCTGCGCTGATCCAGCAGGCGCAGCATCAGCCGGGAGGTCTTTGGCGGCGTTGCCGTCATGAGGCAGACTCGCGATGCATGCCGACCAACGACGTGACTCTTGGCAGGGTCATCGATCGTAACCTCGTCCCAATAGCAATTCGATGCGTAAGCAAAGTACCTGCCGGATGGTGGCTGGGTCGAACGACCGCAAAACAAAGTCGAAATCGAGTACGCCGAGTGTAGTGTTTGCGCGGCCGCAGGTCTATCGAGACCATCAGTTCATTGGATTCCCGCGCCGCGAGCGCTCGAGGGATCAAGGTCGCTTGTGTTGATTTGCGCTGAAAACTGACCCAGGTTTTGCGTCGAATATTGACCCTGCTGGCAGTTGACTACTGGCCATACTTCACGATGCCCCGGCTAGCTCTGCCGGTCATTCGTCGATGTAAAAAAAACGCTAACCGCCGCGTCAATGTCTGGTGCGATTCAACAGTCGAGTGGGTTTCTTCGATACTCGCGGCGATTCAAAATGCCAATGCCCGAAAGCAGCGGATCCGCGCGCAGCCCGCTGGCCTTCAAATATGTTCACAGCGATTCGCATTACGACACGGAACCTCCGAGCGAGCGATCCGCTTGCATTCCTATACCCGGCCTATGAATTGAGGATGTATTCCATTTTTGAACTGCCCTGAGAAATTATGATTACCCAGAGGTTGTCCTCTTTTTCCCTTACTGACAGCATCAAATCGTCTTTTTCTCTGCCCCAAACGACGACGGAAGTCAGGTACTCAAGATCCGCTCCCAGAACACCGAACATCATCGTTCTCCATGCCTTTAGATTCAGTCCATCGTGAATAGGTTCGCCAAAGTTGTTGGCAAGATCTTTCCTTAGTTCGTTGGCAATCTGGTAAGCATTACCCTGCGTAGTAGTCGTGACGATGATTTCCTGCTCGGCCAGTTGTCCCCTATCGCAGTGATAAACGACAACCGCCTCGAATCCTCCCTGTTTTCCCGAATATTTGCTGACCCCATCTTTGTCCTGAGCGGCCAACTCGATTGATCCCAGGCGCCTCTCTACCTGAGGAATCCCGACGCAGGCAAAGCCTGGTTGGATATCTCCCAGTCGATGTCCGGCACAAACCGTTCCGGCCAGTAGGGACGCGAGCAAAAAGATGGTGATTCTGTTCATATATTCCAGACGGGATTTATCCATCGCTTCACGGTGTCAACTGAGTCGGTAGGGCCGGTAACGAAACAGATCCTTGCTCTTCGGCGCGTGCTCGTGAACGACGTTGATCAGTTCTGCGAACAGAAGAAACGCTTGGGTATCCGTCCTTACACCGGCGTCAGTAAGGATGCACCCATAGTCAGCCACGGCAAGCTGGGTTTTTACAATCTGTTCGGCGGTCTGTCCATTGTCTGGGAAGCAGATCTCCGCTTCATAGCCACTTGTGCTTGACAATGCTGCGTCCCGCCGACGCCCCGCTTCGAGTTTCTCCGCCGCTAATCCCATCCGGGCTGTTGATTTGCACGCTCGATTGACCCGGTGCGTCGCACATTTGTATCGAATTGCTGACCCAGGCCGGGATTAGAAAACACCCGTCACTCGGGCGCGTGCTGTAGGTCTGGCGGATCATCTTTCAATGCACAACCGGGGTCAGATTTCAGTGCGAATCAACACGCAGGAGCTCCGTAGTTTTCTCGGTGGTCGCCACAAAGATGACAAGGGCCTCTACGTGAGCACCGGCGGCTTCACCAAAGATGCGAAGTATGAGGCCGATAGAGGGCGTATTCCGGGTGTCTCGCTTGATCTTGATGATCTATCGACTGAGATAGTCCGCCACTGCGGCGAGATGAATATGGAAGCGCAGAGCCTGATACCACTGACTAAGATTTACTAGGCTGACCTAGGAACCATCGAACGCCCCGGCGGCTTGGTGGGATGCTGGTTGGGTCGTCGTTAGTGCTTCTCAACGCGCATGATCGCCAGCACCTAGATCGTGACTAATGGATCGGCAGGATCGGGCGAGTGGGGCGCCAGGCGCCCGTGGGGGGCGAAGGCCCAACGGTTGTCTGTAATGACCGCGAGCTGGTTTTTCCCAACTGGACTGACCGGGACTCGATCGAACAGGCGCGCAGACAATCGATTTGGCTATCTCGATGGCTCACCAGTGCCGTGGGCGAGAAGGTGCCCGTCAAGCCCGCACTCGTGATTCCCGGGTGGTTTGTAGAGCGGAAGAAGATCGGTGACGTGCTGGTATTCAACGCAAAGGAGTCCAAGCAGGCTATTGTCCACTATCACGGCTCACAGTTGCCCGCCGTCATGGTGCAGCGCATCGCGCATCAGGTTGAGGCCAAATGTCGCGATGTCGCGCCGAAGGGGCGCGGCAAGACCAACGCTCATAAAACCTAGGCGAGAGAATCACCTCCGATATTCGCACCGACGATCGATTGGCAACAAATCCCTGCACAGGTGTGTGTGTGGTGAATTCCTGATTTATGGGGTCACGGGCGCGCTTGGGCTCGGTATGTCTGTTGAGCAGCGACGACGGGGTCGTGGATCGCACCATGCGTGTTGATGCGAGGGCCTAAGCCGAACCATGAACCAGCAATACGTGTCACAGGGTAAGAGACTGGCCCGGCGACGGCTGCATGCTCGATTCGGGCGCTGAGCGCCGAACGGTACACTGGCGAAGGTTGTTCTATGCCCCATCTGCTCGAACGCAGCACCTGGATTGCGAGGCCGATAGCGGAGGTGTTCGAGTTCTTCGCCGATGCGGGCAATTTGGAACGCATCACGCCGCCGGCGCTGCGCTTTCGGATCGTCAGCCGTCTGCCGGTCGATATGCGGATGGGCGCGACAATCGAGTACCGCCTCGGGCTGTTCGGCGTCCCGTTCGGCTGGCTCACGACGATAGACCACTGGGAGCCGCCATACCGCTTCGTCGATCGACAGCTGCGCGGTCCATACACGCAGTGGGTCCACACCCACACGTTTAGGTGCGAGCGCGATGGCACCCGGATGGACGACCGGGTGGAATACCGGCTGCCCCTGGGTCCACTCGGGCTGCCGGCCCTGCCGTTGGTCAGATACCAGCTCAGGCGCATTTTCGACTACCGGGAGCGGACCATTCAGCGGCTGCTGGCCGAAGGATAAACGCGTGCATAGAAGTGACCAGGGCCACAGTAGCAACGTAGCGCACGTTTCGCTGCAGTGGCGTATTTTGCTAAACGTTAGCCAGCTTTTCAGCTCTTGGTGCGCCGAACGTGACACTTGTTAGACTCCGGCGTAGCGACGGCCTTGGCAGCGTCCTTGGCCTTTTCCTGGGCTTTCTTTCGCTGACAGTCACGGCAGTTGCTGAAGCCAGCGAGAGCAAGAGTTTTCCGCTGCCGTTTTCCGGTACCTTCCAGAGTCTGGCATCCGAGGCTCGGGAGCTAACTTCACGGGATGAAAACACCTGGGCCACGATTCCGCAGAATGTCTTCCTTACCCTGGTCAAAGACGAAGAGATCCTTGAACTGCAGCTAAAGATCGAGGTCCTCGACGATCTCGGTCAAGTGCGCTATGCGATCAAAAATCGTATGTGGTTGCGTCGTGTGGCTGGCAATCAGCTTGAAATCTATAAGCACAACAAAACCCTGGATAAGTTCGATCAAGTGGGTGAGGGGATATGCGCTGTCGCTTCATGCTCATATCAGTACGTCACCCTGGCCCAGAACAACGGAGATCCCTACAAACAGCGGTATATGAGTACGATCACCTGGGATCCGGACAATACCGAAGGTGGTTTCAGCCAGTCAGGCAGTTTGTCGGCTGAAACCACAAGGGAAAACGGTGGTCACAGATCCTGGTTGGTGTTCAAGACCTGGGCCAATCAGTTCGAAGCGATGCCTGGTCCCTAGTGGGCCATGCGGATAATTCTGTAACGCTCAGCCGTGGCACAAGTGTTGTGGGCAAGGCGCAGTCCGCAGGGAATGGCAGGCCCTTTCCAAGGGCTGCAACGCAGGCCACGACACTTGTGCCGCGGCCCTTCGGGAGCCCCTGTGCGACCGCGACTCTGCGTTGCGTTTCTTGCCAAGGGGAATAACCATTGCCTGCGAAACGCGTCTTGATTCGCACCCGCACAGTGGCTCTGAGCATTACAGAATTATCCGCATGGCCCACTAGCAAACGCAGCCGCGGCATACTGCCATTCGCGTGGGAAGCGTCTGCAGGCTACGTCGGCCTGAAAATGCCTGCCGCAAAAATGATCAGCAGGCCCGCGGCCTTGTTGATTTCGTTTGCCTGAACCGCAACCTTCACGAATCAAAAAAAGCCTGGCGGGCGGAAGGACGGTGCGATGAATAACGATCTGCATGGTAGGCAAGACCCTCAAGCAGTCGAAGCCAACCGAATACTCGACGTCGCTTTGGCACTAGCACACGAAAGAAATAACTGGTACGACTTGGGCTTCGGTGACTTGGCGACTCGTTGCAAGTTGTCCGTAAACGAGATTCGCCACCACTACGCGGATACCAACGCCATTGCCAACGCTTGGTTTGCGCGGGCCTTGGATGCCATGCTTGTCAACGACGATAACATCGATGCATTGCCGGTCAGCATGCGGCTGGAAATCATCATGCAGCGCTGGTTCGATAGCCTCGCGCCGTTTCATCAGGTCACTGCTCAGATGCTGGGATCCAAACTACATGCACCACACATTCATCATTGGGTGCCCATGGTCTTTGATTTGTCGCGTCTGATTCAATTTTGGCGCGATGCGGCCGGACTAGGTGCCGGGGGGCGCCGCAGGGAAGTCGAAGAGATCGTGCTAACGGGAATCTTTCTGGCCACATTGCGCGAGTGGTGTCGCGACCGAACTCCCGGCCAGAGGAAGGCGCGCTCGCGCCTTCGCAACCTGCTTGGCAAGGCGGAAAAATCTGCTGGTTTCTGGCCCGGTTCAAACAGACGCTGAGTACTCATGGCCCCGCTGGGCGCAGTCCTAATCATGACGCGGCTATCAATCGTTCTCGGCATCGGTGACAGTCAAGACTTGTTTGTCTTGGCCAGGGATTACTCACTCGATGATTGACCGTCTGATGACCATTGCTCAATCGGCAAAGCGATTGGCAGCGCCCTCTTTGGCCATTGCGCTGTTGTGTTTTGTTTATGCGATTTTCATTGCCTTCACATCAACGTCAGTTGAGGGCGACAAGTATTTGTTCCCAAGTATTTTGGGGTTCTTATGGATGCTCAGCTTCTATGCGTTTGTAGAGACGTTTAGCGGCGTCCCAAAGCGTCCGGAAGCAAACCTGGGATTCTTTGCGCGGGCGAAACGAAAGCTCATTCGATTCTGGTACTGGATAATCGGGCTTGTCTTGCTTGCTAGTTCAGCCGCAGTCGTGATGTTCACCGCACGCGTGCTAGCGATTTGGGTAGGGGACTATGGAGACTAGCTGGGTACATCTATCGATAACCTGGCCGCGCTGGTTGGCGAACCGCGCGTCACGCAATCCACGCGCTACGCACGAGTGAAGACGCTTCCTGTGACTTTGGTGTCATCGATATCGTTGACGACCCGCTATCCCGTATCTCTGACTCCTTGTAATCCGCAGATAAACACTCCGGGCTGCACTCCTGGCCGAACCTTTTCCTGGGACGGTGGCTCAAGCGGATCGCCTTCCAATTGACAGAGAATTTAATCGAGTATGAAGCAGTGGGTTGGGAATGCTTACGGGGATCAGTCGGTTAGGTGCTGGCGGGAGAAAAGAATGGGTCGTTTCGATTTTCGCGGCGGTTTGAATCGCCAGTTCCCCAGACTGTTGCGTGCTTCCGCCATAGGCTGGCAACTTGAGTCGCAGCACAAAAGCGCAAGGATGCGATCATGTTGCCGTTTTCGGCTGGCAGGGAAGCTTGTTCGGGTGTTGGCGCACCGCTGCGGTTTCGGGGTTCGACGCCATCTGTTGCCGAATAGGCGAAATGGACGTCAACCGGTCCGGGGGATACCTTTGTCGTATGAATTCGTCCGGTACCCGAAAGAAGTGGGACAAGCGCTACCGAGGCACCGAAGGCCCTGCGACACCACTGGAGGTGCTGACCGACAACGCGCACCTACTGCCGGCTTCGGGTGAGGCACTCGATCTGGCGTGTGGCCTCGGTGGCAGCGCCCTCTACCTCGCGGGGCTGGGTTTTCGCACCCGGGCCTGGGATCTGTCGCGTGTCGCCATCGACCGCCTACGGCAGCGTGTCGCCACAGCGGAGATCCTCGCCGAGGAACGTGACGTGCTGGCGCATCCACCGGATCCCGACAGTTTCGACGTGATCTGCGTCGGGCATTTCCTCGCCCGGCCGCTGTGTCCAAGAATCGCCGCAGCACTCAGACCGGGCGGGTTGCTTTACTACCAGACCTTTACCGAAGATCGCGTCGACGACGGCGGCCCAGGCAATCCGGCCTTCCGCCTGCAGCGCAACGAGTTGCTCCGCCTGTTTCCGGATCTGGTGGTGCGCCTCTACCGGGAGGAAGGCTGTGTCGGTGACGTGACGAAGGGCTTACGCAACCGTGCCCAGCTGATTGCGCAGAGGGCGCCCTGAACACAACCGATTGAGCGGTTGCCTGTGGGCTGTGCACCGGATCGTCGAAAATGGCTTAAGCCGGCTCAGTCGCGTTGCATGATCTGTAGTCTAGTCACGCCGCCCTAATGTGCATGTCGACGTGGAAACTCACCGAATGGACAGACAATCAACTCAATATCTGTCCGCTCGATCAGACCCAGCGCAAGCAATACCGCTAGGATCGTCATGTACCCGGCGCACATCGCGCTTTACACGTCTAGCCCGCATATTGCACCAGTCGATCGGGGACGCCTGAAATCGAATCGACGACGAAGGGGCGAAAGCGAATTCTGGAGCACGATTGAAACGTGACAGTTTGTTCCCTCGTCCCCGATCTATCCGAGCCCTCGCTTGTCCAGGCACGCTTGCACTTGCCCTTCACTCAACCCATAGCTACGGCTATGGTCCTGTTCGGCGCTTCCCTGCGCCTCACCCCTGCGGGGCTTGCGCGCAATACCGCTCCAGGCGGTATTGTCGCTCCAGGGCGGCGTCCGACCGCACCTGTCCGGCGCGATCATCTCGGATACTGGTGCAATATGCGGGCTAGCGATCTCCCGTACTCCGATTGCTTCTTCGGCACGTTGAAGTTCACGTACTAAGTTTCAGCGGCGGTCCCTCAGTTTGCCGAACATTACTGCTGGCGATTCGCAGTTCAATACCTCGCCGTGATACTTGCCTGAGTGAATCCCGCGCTGAATCGTTGCCGCCGCTTTTTCCAGGTTCGCATTCCAGTCGGATGACAGGGTGATTGTCAGCACGCTTCTCATTGCTTACTCCGCTTTTCGACCTCGGCGATGAAGTCGGTCATCAGTTGAACAACTGTCGTGACGTTGTAACCCCGCTCTATCTCGGCAATGTGACAGTGATCGCTAATGTGAATAATTCACACGGCTGGTGGTAATCCATTACCGCACAGTGCTCCAGAGATGGCGAATCTATCCGCAGGTTCCCGAGGCGAGACCGTAACTGCCGAGACGATGCCCTGAAAACTGCAAATTGTTGACGAACGTCAGGAGACACCACTGATGAAATGCTCGATTGCTGGATCCACCAACACTATCGCCACGATCTTTTTGGCAGCGCTTACCGTCACAACCCATGCGCGGGCTGTTGGATGGAACGTCTGTAGATTTGCATATCAGTATGACCCAGGGTTTCATTTTTCCGTGAACCGCCTCCGACTCTGTATTTCTTCGAGGTTTCAAGCAAATAGGAATTCAAGGTCGGGTCAAGCTTGGATGCAAAAGCGGCTCAATGCTGACTGCAATTCAACAATTATGACCTTCTATCCCTGATTCCCATGTCCACTTCCCAAAATTCCCTCGATTTTTCCCTCACCGATCCCCAACGCCTCGGTCGGCAAATCCGTCGGCAAAACATCGGGCCTCAAGAAGTTCCCGCCCGGCTCCAGGAAGCCGCCGCAGTCTCGCCCGAAGCGGTATACAACTTTTCGCGCGGCCTGATCGCCACCGAAACCGACACAAGCCAGTTTCTGGTCGAAGCCGACCGCCTGTTCGACACCGGAATCGCGCTGGAAGCACCCGCCCGCAAACAAATGCTGGCCGGTGTGATGGACGCCGGTGGTCAGGCCAGCAAACTCTTTCTCATCCAAAAAATGTCGGGGCTGAAGCGCAGCGAGCTCAGGCCCGTGATGGGCGACTTTATGGATGCCGGTGGCAGCATGCCAGATATCGCCCTGTGGCTCGAAAGCGCCGGAAAAGTGCTGCGCAAGCACAATATCAAGCCTTCTGACACCGCCGGCGCGGTGGTCGACGCTCTCGGTGACGCAGGTGAATGGCTGGTAGATACGCTAGAAGATGGCGTCGATGCCATTCTCGAAGCGGTCGACGCCATCCTCGACGCCGCTACAGATGTTGGTGCGGCCCTAGTTGATTTATTCGAAGACGTCGTTACATGGACCGCCGACCAGATGGCCAACTTGTTGGCGGCGCTGATCGAGGCCGGGCGTGAGTTGGTCGAATTCGTGGCGGCGGTCTTCGACTGGGCTTACGACGCAGTTACAACCTTTGTCGAAGCAGCCTTCGCCGCAGGCTTTCGCGTTCTCGACCTGATGGAAACGGTGGTGAACCAGTCCTACTTTGCCCTGCGTCGCATGGTGACCGGTATCGTGCGCAACCTGGGCCGGGTGGGCGAAATCATGGACGCCGTCCTAAACCTGGCCGAGAACGCAGCCAGCAACCTGTGGCGCAGTACTCTGCTGGCCCTGCGATTTGCTGAGGCGACCCTCACCGACGTGCTGGACTGGATGGCCGACCAGACCGCAGCTGTGTTCGAAGCGGTCATCCGTGCCTGGGAGTCGATTGGCGAGGCACTGCTGACTTTGTACGAGTGGGCCCGGACCGCAGGAGAGCTGGTCTGGTTCATGATCGGAGAGGCCACCGCCCACATCGGCAATTCGGTTTATTACCTTTACAACTTTATGACAACCAGCGTCCCGGATTACTTTTTTGCCGTTACACGGGGGTTGATACAGGGCGGTCGGGCGATAGCGGAACTGATCAGCTGGGGCGTCGGTCAGGCGCTCGAAATCTGCGGGGACATCATTCGTGCCGCGCTGGACATGGGCGTGACCATCGGCCAAATGCTGGTGGAAGTCGTCACCGATCCGCGCAATGCACTCAATACGTTCATCCAGGCGATGTTCGATATCGGCCAAACCCTCGACGATCTGCTCGAAGCCGTCATTATTGAGACCGCAGAGGAGTTCCTGGATCAAGTCGTCGACACGCTGCTGGAACTGGGCCAGGCGGTCCTGGCGATTCTGGAGGCATCCTTCAGGCTGAAGGCCGATGTGATCAACGCGATCATTTTCAAATTTTTCGACACCCTGGGCACCTACCGCCGCATGACCGACGAGGAAATCGCAGACGCGCGGCTCGCGTTCGGAAACAGCCTGGACTACGACTTGATCTTTCTGTCGAACGAAGACCCTGGTAACGACATCGTCTTTGGGGTTCAGGATTTTTTAACCAAGAATCCCGAATCGCGGGCGTTTGTCACCGGAAACCTCATTAATTTTGATCCCGAAGACAACAATTTCGACCGCCCGACCCTGATCCACGAACTGGTTCACGTCTGGCAGTACAAAGAGATTGGCGGCATGTACGCCGCCGAAGCCTTATTCGCCCGACCCGATCCCGGCAGCGATGATCCGTACAACTACGGCTATTTCGGATTTACCGGAGATCGTATCGGCAGTGGAAACGGCACGGAGGCGAATTTCTCGGATTCCATCGTTGCGCCTGTTACGCCCAACTCACTGAATGTCTTTGCGGGCGATACCGACGGTGATCCGCTAGGCACCGACGATGGAGCCGGGAATATCGTGGGGCCGGGAATTCAATCCGGAACGATCGATTACGTGACCGGCGACATCGACATCACTTTCGTAGCGCCGCCCGACGCGGGAGACGATGTTGTGGTCCATCGGAAACTGTGTATCGAAGACCGCTACGACGGACGCATGCGCGACTTTTTCGAGGGAGGAGCCGTTGGGCTGCACGCTGATGGTGCCTTGAACAATGCCAACGGCGATTTCGAGCAGTTCAATCGCGAACAGCAAGGCCAGATCATCATGCATTGGTTCACGCGCAATCACTTGCGCATCGAAGGGACGAACGGTAACCCGATCTCCTACGACTCCGCCTCCTGGGATCCGTATCAGGTTATGGTTCAAAGTGCTTAGACAACTGGCAGACTCCCCGACCAGCCGGCAACTGTCCGAGCGTTTCTCCAACATCGCGATCGATGCTCCGGATTGTTTCCACATCTGAAATCCACGATCACCTGCAGCCGGTTCTTGGCGAATCGCTGTCGTGGGAAAGCTGGGACCAGATAGAAGAAATCCCGGCTGACGCCCGGCAATTCTCGCGACTCCCCGTGTTTCGGGCCGATGTCCCGATCCGGGTCTGGGTGTTTGTTCCCTACGGCATCGCGCCGCCAGAAGCATTTCCGGGACCCATGGTTGGCCAAGCCGTCGTTTCATACGTTTTTTACAATGATCCCGACGCCGTTGCGCGATGGTGGCGGATGGTCCGACAAGCACCCCGGAATCTGCCGGACAAAGCCCTGGTTTTGTCGATGATGAAACCCTTTTACCTCAAATGGGCCGAACGCATTCGCGCGGCCCTCGCGGCCCATCGCTTCGACAACGGCAGGCTTCACTGCCATTTCCCCGACGAGGTCCTCAATACCGAACTCGGTGAGATACTGAGCGAGGGCTGTACGCTGGCCATGTACGTAGGCCACGGGCGCAGCCGCGGCTGGTCGGGTTACCAGGGTTTTCGGTGGAAACACGTCGCGCCACATCCCCAACAGGCCCCTATCGGCACAATGATTTCACTGTCTTGCAGCAGCCTGGCGCAGGATAAGGAATACTCGCTGCCGATGGGTCTGCAATGGGTGATGGAAGCACGCTGCGGCGCTTTTTTGGGTGCTTGTGACGCCGTCAAAATTCAGCCCTTGGCCAAGATTACCCGGTACATGCTGGATATCTTGTCGGGCAATGGAGTACTGGATACTGGGGATCTAATCCGGCGCGTGAACGCGCGAGTTGTCCGTTCGGGAGATCCCGAAATCCAGGATTGCTGGCGTTCGTTTCGGCTGATCGGCAATCCGTATCAACCGTTGCAACAGGCGCTCTCTCCTGCCCTCAGATTTCCTCCGCCGCAGACTTCCGTATCCTTGGGTCTATAGTCTCGATAACACCGTCGCGCAGGCGCACGATAGTTGGGGCGTATTGCGCGATATCCGGTCCATCTTGATGTGTTGATTTGCACTGAACTCTGATCCAGGTTTGGCATTGAATACTGACCCTTACTGGCATTAGAACACTCGCCAGTCATCAAGCCTCTGTGGCGAGCGCTATGGGTCACTTAGTCGATCCAACAAATGCCTACTGCTGGGTCAATTGCGGATGCAATTCAACCTTCATACCGCAAACAAACGAACAGCATCCATACCGCTTAGGAACAAAGCGACTCTTTTCTAAAAGAACTAATGTTCGGCCGCCAACTGCCGCTTACCCCGGTACTAGCAGTATATGTACAAAGGGGCTTGAAGATGCATCGGATGAATACAATTGAACTCCTTGAAAACCCCAATTTGCCGGACACCCAATGGCGACTGGAGCAAATTGCTGAGTGGATAGAGGAGGCTGGCGTAACAGTATACGAACACCGATATTATAGCGGATGGTGCTCGATAGTTGTTAGCCTCGAACACTGGAAAAATGTACAGAAAACCATCCTCAAGCGCGATAAGCAGAAGCAACAGAGTAGTAACCGTACGATCGAGGGACCTGTATCTCCCATCGCGCGTCATACTAGCTTGGACCCGGACCGAAACTTCCGCGTTGAATTAACTTTCGACAAAGAAACCGAGCAGGCGCGAGCAAGGTTGCTGTTCATTGAAGATAAAACACATGATGTACACACTTGGTTCAAGCGAAAACTGAAAGAAGCTGCGGTACATCTGAACCAAGGAGCTTGAAGATGATCGACTACGAAACTCTGCTTTATGATCCACTGGAAGCCATCGTCACACCACTTGCAGATGTCAACGTATACATACGTGACCAACCTCGGACCCTTGGCGGGACAACCTGGATTAAATTTGCGGCGGCTGATTGGCAAGAAATATACGAGCAAGCCTGGGACAAAGCTGGGCGCCGGCATGATCGCGACGCTTACATGTTTTTGAATGAGGCTTGCGAAGTAAAATTGCTATTCGACTTCAGTTCCGAAGATTTGGATACTGAAGAAGGCATCAGTGAAGCGGATTGGGTAGCAATGGTCGAATTCGACACAAGCCAGATATCAGAGTTTGAACAAGCAATATATCAATACGTCGAATGGAAGAAGAATCAGCAATGCGCTGAACGGCCGAAGCTATATGCTAGTGACCCCTTCCGTTAATAGTGGTCGTTTGATTTGACACTCCTTTGCAAGGATGTAACCAGAACAACGGGTGGAAGTCAGATCAACTAATGATCGAGTGGAGTGTCCGGCGGCGTGGCATCGCCTCGGGATCGTGGTAGAGGCCACGCGCGGAGAAGAGTTCGGTGAGGAGTTCCGCCTCTCCAGCATTCGGCTGCAGCTGGCAGGGGAAAATTGTGCCCAACGCGTCGAGCTGCTGGGCGGTGATTTTGTTGATTTGCACGCTCGATTGATCCAGTGCTTCGCACATTTTTATCGAATTGCTGACCCAGACCAGGATCAGAAAACACCCGTCACACGGGCACTCGCTGTCGTTCCGGCGGGTCATCTTTCAATGCAAATCGACAGCATCGAGGTGGTCGGCGTTGTTCATCAGAGCGCAGATGTGGACGCCCATCTCGTTGAGCGCCCGAGTGATGAGTTGGGGTGATGCCGTAGGCTCGATTGTCCGTGGTAACGCAAAGGCTCGAAAAGTACGCCCCGTGGGCAGTGCCTGAACTGCAGACGAAGCAGTTATCAGCGGCTACGGCGGTTTCACGTGGCCCAAAACCCGACGCAAATTGCCCACTCAGGTGGGTCAGATTGCGGGGCCGATCAACAGCTGCAGGCATCAGTCACCGGGCGGGGGGCGTCAGAATCCCCGGGCAGTCATCAGCACCGCGGCCAAACAGGAGGACATCATAAGTTTGTAGGAACGCCTCCAGGCAACGGAAGGGCGGCGCCCGGCAAATAGGCTCGGCAGCCAGCGCCTATCGGCGTCGACGCAACGCTTCGCCGATAGCCGGGCTAGCTGTAAGGTCTATAGAATGCAATTTCACCACCAAGCCGGACGTTCCATGAGTACTCCAAAGGATCTCGATGCCCTGCGCGACCATATCGGCTCGCGCGTCATCGGTCAGCAGCGGCTGGTTGACAGCATGATTACCTGCCTGCTTAGCGACGGCCACCTGCTGGTGCAGGGCCTGCCGGGCCTGGCGAAGACTACTGCGGTGAACGCACTTTCCGAGGCGATCGAAGGCGACTTCCATCGCGTCCAGTTCACCCCCGACCTGCTGCCCTCCGACCTGGTCGGTACCGACATCTATCGCCACGAACAGGGTGATTTCGAGTTCCGTCCTGGTCCGCTGTTTCACAACATCCTGCTGGCGGACGAAGTCAACCGGGCGCCGGCCAAGGTGCAGGCTGCGTTGCTGGAAGCGATGGCGGAGCGCCATATTACCGTGGGCCAGACCACCTATCCGCTACCAAGGCTGTTCATGGTACTCGCCACCCAGAACCCGATCGAGCAGGAGGGCACCTACCACCTTCCCGAGGCACAGCTCGACCGTTTCCTGATGCATGTTGAGGTCGGCTACCCGAGCCACGACGAAGAGCTGAAGATTCTGGATCTGGACAACAATAAGCAAAAGACCGAACTCAAGCCGCCTGCTAGCGCGCTGCCGCAGGAGACTCTGTTTGACATGCGCAACAAGGTGGCCGAGATGTACCTCGACCCGAAGCTGAACCGCTACATTGTCGACCTGGTGCAGGGCTCCCGCGATCCTAGCCGTTACGACGCCGAACTAGGCCGTTGTATCCGGTTCGGCGCCTCGCCGCGTGCCTCCATCGCCCTGGCCCGCTGTGCCCGTACTCGCGCTTGGCTCAATGGCGACACCTATGTCTCTCCAGAGCACATCCAGCTGGTGGCACCGGAGATACTGCGTCATCGCATTCTGCTGAACTTCGAGGCAGAGGCCGAGGGTGTTACCACCGACGACTTCATCAAACGCCTGCTGGAACTGGTCGCCATTCCTTGAGATGGAACCCCCCAACTCTTCTGGGCCTGGCGTTCAGCATGGTGTACGCAATTGGCGAAAAAACCGCGTCTTGACGATCTGATCGAGTTGCAGCATCAGGCCCATACCCTGGGACTGGCGTCGCACCACTTGGTCAACTCATCCTTCCACGGAATCTATGCCTCGGTATTCCGCGGCCAGGGCCTCAATTTCGAGGAGGTGCGCCAGTACTACGAGGGTGACGACATCCGTAACATGGATTGGAAGGTCACCGCTCGCACCAACCAGCCCCACCTGAAGGTCTACCGGGAGGAGCGTGAACGCAGCGTGGTGCTTTGTGTCGACAAGGGTCCGCACATGCACTTTGGCACCCGCGGTACCTTCAAGTTCATCCAGGCGGCTCGTGCCGCCGCCCTGCTCGGATGGGCCGCCAACAGCCTCAACGACCGCGTCGGCGGCGTCCTGTTTGGCGATGCCGAAACCGGGCCGCAATACTACAGACCCACCAAGGGCCGCCGCGCCCTGTGGCAGACCCTCAAGGGACTATCCGAGCCCGCCAACGACACCCAGTCTGGGGTCGACTGCCTCGACCAGGTATTGCGACGCGCCGACCGCGGCGCCGGCACTGGCGCACTGATCTTCGTCATCGCCGACTTCAACCGCAACGTGGATAACCTCTACAAGGGGCTGGGGCAATTGAGCCAGCGTCATTCGGTGGTGCTAATCCCGGTTGACGATCCCGCCGAGAAGAATCTGCCCTCCATGGGGCGCACCCTGTTCCGCGCACCGGACGGCCACATGATCGAAGTGGATACCGACAACGAGCAGGGGCGAAAGGCCTATTCGAAGAACTGGGAGGACAGGAGACAGTCGCTGATCCGCATGGCCAATAAACTACGGATCGCTGTAATCCCGGTGCAAACCGACAAGGAGGTGCACCGCTCGTTGATGGAAGGCCTGGAGATGCGGGCTCGTTCAAGGAGTTACCTGTGAACACCGCCCTGCGCGACATTAACGGCATCGATTCGGTCGGCTGGTTCCCGCCCGGTCCGGGCTGGTGGGTACTTGCCATCGCCCTGATCCTGCTGTTCTACCTGATCAAGCGGAACTGGAAGACACTGCTCGCCTGGTATCGGCGTCCGCGTGCCCCGTGGCGCCGCGATGCCCGCCGGCAACTGAATACATTACGTAAGCGCCTCGACATCGCCGATCAGAAGACCCTGGCCGCCGAGTTCTCCGAGTTGATCCGCCGTATTGCCGTGGCCCGTTGCGGCCGTGAGACCTGCGCCGGCCTCTCCGGCAAGGCGTGGTTGGCGTGGCTGACTGAGAACGATCCCGGTTCCTTCGACTGGAACGAACACGGCGAGTCGTTGCAGGAACTGGTCTATGCCCCACCCATGGAAGACGACCACCGTCCAGAGTTCGAGCAGATGATCAAGGCGGCCCACCTCTGGACCGAGTCGGCATGCCGGGGGAAGGCGGATGCCTGATTTCGGTAACTTCGCGTTCGCCTGGCCCTATATGGCGCTGCTGATTGTCGTGCCCTTGCTGGTTCGCCTTTTCTGGGTGAAATCGACCTCCTCGAACCATGACGAGGCGGACGAAGTCGAGACCGATACCCTGCTGCATCCGGCCATCGAGAACCTGCAGGACTGCTTCAAGAGCAAGGCCAGCAGCGGCACTTTCGCCACCCGATTCAGCAGCCTGCTGCAGGCGCTGTTGTGGCTCTTTCTCACGCTGACAATGATGCGCCCCCAGTGGCTGGAACCCTACACCGAGACCCAGGCACTGGGCTACGATCTTATGCTGGCGGTGGATGCCTCCCACTCCATGGAGGCGATGGACTTTGCCGTGCAGGGTCGCCAGGTAACCCGCATGGCGGTGTTGAAAGGTGTTCTCGACAGCTTCATCAAGAACCGTAGCGGCGACCGCGTCGGACTGGTTGTCTACGGCAGCATGGCCTATGTGCTCTCGCCGCTGACCTACGACTTGAAGGCAGTAAGCACCCAACTGCAAAATCTGACCGCCAACATCGCCGGCCAGGGCACCGCCATGGGCGACGCCATCGGCCTGGGCGTGAAGAAGCTGCGTGAGCGTCCGGAAGGATCGCGGGTACTGATTCTGGTCACCGATGGCGACAGCAACGCCGGCCTGATCCCTCCGCGCGAGGCGGCGCGGCTGGCGGCCCACGAAGGGGTGCGCATCTACACCATCGGCGTCGGTAGCACCCAAAAGCGTGTGCAGATCTACGAGAAAGGCCAGCTCACCACCCGTGACGACCTCACGATGGACGAAGAAGTATTGCAGCAGATCGCGGGCTTGACCGGCGGCGCCTACTTCCGCGCCTCCAACACCCATGTCCTGGAGGAGATCTACCAGCGCATCGATGAACTGGAAAAGACCCAGGCCGACTTACGCACCATGATGATCCCCCATCCGCTGTTTCGCTGGCCGCTGTCCGGTGCCCTGGTGGCGTTGCTGCTGATGGGCATGTTTCCCGAGGGCAGGGCGCGAATTCTGAACAAGGGGCAACAGGGATGAACGACGGTGGCTTCCACTTCGATCAACCTCTGTGGCTGCTGATCCTGCTGGTCCCGGCAGTGGTCTACCTGTGGCTGCGCCTTACCTCCCCGCGCCACGACACCGACCGCTACCGCAACTACGCCGATGCCCATCTGTTGCCGTTTCTGCTGGGCATACGCGAGGTCGTGTCGGCCCAACAGCGCAGACACTTTCTTCGCTGGGCTGCCTTGTGGAGCCTGCTTGCCTGCGCCATGGCAGGACCGCGCTGGGATTACACCGACATCCATCTGTTCCGACCGGGCAACGACCTGCTGATCCTGCTCGATATCTCCCAGTCGATGAATACCAGCGACGTCAGCCCCAACCGCCTGACCCGGGCCCGTCAGGAGATCGTCGACATCATCAGAGAGAATCGCAACGCCCGCATCGGCCTGGTGGCCTTCGCCACCCTGGCCCATGTAGTCGCGCCGTTGACCGAGGACACTCAAAGCCTGCATGCCCTGCTGCCGGCCCTGACCTCCGACCTGACCGAGCTGAAGGGCAGTCGCCTGACCGAGGCGCTGATCCGTGCCAAGAACCTCTTCTCCGGCCAACCGCATGCGAGCGGCAAGCACGTGCTGGTGATAACCGACGGCGACTTCGGCGACCAAGCCCATGAAGACCTGCTGCAACAATTGACCCGGCAGGACATCAAGGTTCATGTGATGGGTATCGGTACTAAGCAGGGCGGTGCAGTTCTGACCAGCGAAGGCCGCGCCCTGCGCGAACGCAGCGGCGGCGAGATCCTCACTCGGCTGGACGAAGCCAGCCTGAAGAAGATTGCGGAGAAAGGTAACGGCATCTATGTCAATGCCGATTTCAACGACGCCGACACCCACGCGATCCTCGCCATCGTCAAACGCCACTCCCCAGCCGCCAAGGAGGCCGAGGAAAAGACCCGGGTCTGGAATGACCGATTCTACGGGCTGGTTGCGCTGGTGATGATCGTCCTGCTGCCCGGTTATCGCTGGGTGAGCATGCCCTCCGGACAGCGCAAAGTCGGTGGCCAATGAGAATCCTTCATACCGCCATCATCAGCCTGTTGTTCACCACAGCGGCCCACGCCGGATGGTTCGAAAACCAGGAGCAGGAGGCGGCCCGGTTGTTTGAACAGGGTGACTATGCCGCCGCCGCAAAGAAGTTTGGCGACGACTACCGCCGTGGGGTGGCGCAATACCGTCAGGGTGAATATCGTGCCGCGGCTGAATCCTTCTCCCGGGTCGAACGGGAAGAGGTGGCATCCAAGGCCAAGCACAACCAGGGTAATGCCCATTTCCGCCTGGGTGAATACGACCAGGCGATCAGTGCCTACGAAAAGGCACTGGAGGTAGACCCGAATCACCGGGATGCCCGTTTCAACCTGGCCCTGGCGAAGGCGACGCAAGCCGACGCCCAGGTGGAGGAGGAAAAGAAGCAGCGGAAGGAAGAGGAAAAGAAGAGGGAACGGGAACAGGAGAAGAAACAGCAGGAACAGGCCGAGCAGGAAAAGGAAGAAGAAGAGAAACAGCAGGAAGAGCAGCAGCAGTCCGAACAGCAAGAAGCGTCAGAGCAGCAGCAGGAATCCGAGGAGCAGAAGGCGTCGGAACAGCAGCAGTCCGAACAGCAAGAAGCGTCAGAGCAGCAGCAGGAATCCGAGGAGCAGAAGGCGTCGGAACAGCAGCAGTCCGAACAGCAAGAAGCGTCAGAGCAGCAACAGGAATCCGAGGAGCAGAAGGCGTCGGAACAGCAGCAGGAATCCGGGCAACAGAAAGCGTCGGAACAACAGGATTCCGGCGAGCAACAGCAGGAGGAGGAACAGCAGGACGACAGCCAGCAGCAGGAACAGCAGCAATCCGGCAGCGAGCAGAAGGAAGAGCAGGAACAGGAAGGCCGCCGAACCGATGAGCCGGAGAAAAATGGCGAATCAGAACAGCAGTCGGAAGAAGAGAAGCGCGGTGACACCGCAGAGAAGCACGACAGTCACGACAGCGAGTCGGGTGATAAAGAGCTGAAGGAAACGGCCGAGGGCCAGGAAGAGAAGGAACAACAACAGGACAAGGAGCAGGGAGACAAAGAGCAGCGGGAAGAGGGAGCGGGCGAAGAGGAATTCGACCAGCAGCAACCGGATGAAGGCAGCGACAAGACCGAACAACAGCAGGAAGAGGCCGACGGCGGGAAAGACCAGGAGAACGAGAAGTCGCAGCAGGCCGACGAGCGCCAGGACAAGACCAAGCCGTCGGCCCCAGACAGCCTGGATGAACCCGACCCGATGAAAGAGCCGGGCAAAGAGGTCGAGGCGGTGCTCGATTTCGATCAGAAGGGCCCTGAAGCCGATCCCGCGGCCGAGGAACCTCAGAAAAACGCGGAGCAGGCCGGTGCCGGACCCGCCAAGGACGTCATGATCCTGACGCAACAGTGGCTCGACTCCATCGAGGGTGATCCCGCCAACCTGCTACGCAACCAGTTCATTTTGGAAGAGCATCGCCGACGACAGGAGATGCCCAGCCGCCCACTCTACGAGCCGAGACCATGGTAAGCACTAAACGTTGCCTGAGTTTTCGCGCCAACCAATCTCCTCCCCCATGTGGGAGGGCGTCTCCGAGAATGGAGGCGGCAGGGCGAGGCAGGACGCCAAAGTCGAGGGGCAGGGAGGGAGCCGTCGTTTTCATCCTTTTGCTGAACATGCTCCAGCCGGCTCATGGCGTCGACCCCGCCGAGTTCCGGCCATCCGAAGTACCGCGGCAGTACAACCCGGACCAGAGGAGCTTCGGCCTCCCCGGACAACCCCAATATGGTCAACCCTCTCAGCAACCGTATGGCTGGCGGCCCCAACAAGGACGGCCGGCGCCACCGCAATACGGCCAGCCTCAGCCGCAATTCGGCTACCCGCAACCCCGGTATGGCGAGCCGGCACAGCCGCAATACGGCTATTCCGGCCAACCGCAATACGGCTACCCCGGCCAGCAGCAATATGGCGACAAAAAGGTCAGGCTGGAAGCGGAAATCAGCGCCGACAAGGCCTATGTCTATCAAAATCTGGTGCTGACACTGGAGGTGATCAGCGGCGTCAATCTCGCCACACTGGATGTCACCCTGCCGCAAAACGATGCCTTCATCATCAAATCCCTGGGCAAACGCACCGCCAGCGTCAGGGGAAAAGAAGCCAATCGTGAAATCGTCACCAGGGAGCAGTACCTGGTCATCCCCCTGCGGGCGGGCAGCTTCACGCTGAACGATTTGAGCGCCAGCGGAAAGACAGCCGCACATCGTGAATTCGATCTGCGCCTGCCGCAAACCCTGCAGTTCGAGGTCGCGCCACCCGAGCCAGGCATACAGCCCTGGCTGCCACTGGAGAGCCTTAGCCTCAACGCCAGGCTGTCCAACGAAGAGGCGCTGATGCAAGGCGAACCCGCCTCCCTGACCATGGAGATGTCTGTCATCGGTTTCACCGGCGCCCAGTTGCCCACCTTTGAAAAGCAGCTCAAGTCGGCCGGTCTGCGCGTCTACCGGGAAAAGACCGAAAACGAAGGCAAGCTGAAGGCCGACGGTAAGCTCTATGGCAAACGCACCGAACACTACACCCTGCTACCCGGTAAGGATGAACAGCTGTTCCTTCCCTCGATCCAGGTGCAGTGGTGGAATCTAAAAAATTCCCAGGCGGAGAGTTCGCTGCTGCCGATGCGCATGCTGGGCGAAAACGAACACCGGACGACGCAGCTCAATGCCGACGGCACGGTCCAGGTCGACAAAGGCTTCCGCTGGTACCTATGGCTGCCGCTGCTGCTGGTCGCCTTTATCACCGGCCTCTACTGGTCGCTGATCTGGGCAAAGAGCAAGACCTTTGGCGAACGCTACGCCAAACACATCATGATGGTGACAGCGCCGATCCACAAGACGGCGATCTTCTGGCTACACAGGCTCTCGCCGCGCCGGCATCTGCACCAAGTACGCCGTACCTTCGCCAACTCCCTGCCTCGTTCTTGGCGGCTTTGGTACTGTGTCCGCGTGGCCGACAACGAAACCGATCCTGAGTTCTGGCTGCAGGTGCTGCGCTTCCTGGCGGAGCGCCGCCTCGGTATCCCGGCGCAGATCTCTCTACACCGGTTGGCTGGGTATATTGTCGAGATTCATCCTCGGGCTGATGAGGAACAGATGTACGACCTACTGGGGGAGCTGGATGCAGCCATCTTTGGCAAGAAACCGCTGGAGAATTTTCATAATTGGAAGGAGTTGTTTAAGAGGGAGATTCGGCCTGGATCGTTGCCGGCGATGGGTAGGCGGTCAAGGAAATCACGTAAGCGGGGGTTGCCGGCACTTAATCCCTGAGCACATCAGAGCATCCCATTAAGGACCCGCAACTTTGGTTATTGCACCGAATCGGACTTCGGGTGTTGAATTGCGTGCTCGTTTGACCCAGATTTGCATACTTGCGTGGATCACCTCGAGTCATGCATTTCTTCGAGGTTTCAAATAGATGGAGTTTCGTCGTCGGGTCAAGCTTCGATGCAAAAGTGGTTCAATGTTCAGTGCAATTCAACACGGCAAGAACCGATCGTGACCGAAACGGCGGCCATGCCTCTGTGTCCCGGCTGTGGCGGTCCAATGGTGAAGCGTGAGGCCCGTTGTGGTGCAAACGCTGGAAAAGCCTTCTGCGGCTGTGCGGATTTCCCCAAGTGCCGCGGTACGCGTGCATTGTGATGCCATCGATCCTCGTGTGAATGCGCGTGGCTAATGATCATCGATGGGCATGATTGCCAGCGCGCCGATCGTTACAGCCGAATCGGCTGGATCCGCAGAGCTAAATTCCACGTTGCGGTCGTAGTCCTTGATCCTCCAGTAACAGCCTTCGCCTTTCTGGAACAATAATGAATAGTTCTTTTGCTTCGCTCATCAAGGATCAACATCAAATCACCCTTTCTGTGCTTGGCGATTCCTTAAGCCATGGATACATGGTGCCAGCCGGCTACATTGACATGCTGATGGAGCTATTGGCCAAGGGTTATCCGTCCCACCTGTTTCGATTGCATAATCATGGGGTATGCGGTGATACCGCCCAGGACGGTCTACGTCGTCTACGGGGGACTTTGTTGCACCCGCCAGCTGACATCGCTTTAGTTCAATTTGGCATCAATGATTGCTTTGTTGGTATTTCGGCATCTGAATTCCAGGCAGCGGTACGGCAAATAGTGCAGGGCTATCAAACGGAATGCCCAAAGGGCATTGTTCTGCTGATACCTCCACCACCGGTTTATCCCCCACAGGAAAACCTCATGCTTGAGCCCTTCCGGCTGGCAATGCACCAAGTGGCCAAGACGCTAAGCGTGGTTTGTGTGCCCATTTATGAACATTGGTCTGTCAGTGAATCAAGTCCGAACCAATGGCTTGATGATGGTGTTCATCCAAGTGAAGAAGGATATCGGTTGATGGCTGGGGCTGTTTATGAAGCCCTGACGTCCAGCATCCCGGATCGGCACGACGCGACGGCGTAATGAAACCTCCCCATCACTCGGCAGGTTGCACAGCTCGATGTTGTTGTTATGCAATAGTCGATGGATCTGGGCAGGTGCGGCGCGCGCCTTCGGCACCCAGAGCGTCGATACTCTGCATTTCATCATTGCTGAGTTCAAAGTCGTAGATGTCACGGTTCTCGGCCATGCGCTTCTCTTTCGAAGTCTTTGGTAGTGCGGTTCGACCGCTCTGCACATGCCAGCGCAGTACTATCTGCCCCGGGGTCTTGCCATGCTGTGTGGCGATGGTTCGCAGTAGCGGGTCGTTCAGCATGCCGAAGGCGCCGCTCGCAAAGGGCGCGTAAGCAGTCACGACGATACCGTGTTCGTTGCAGAAGGACTCCAGCTCAGGATCACGGCAGTATGGATGGATCTCGATCTGGTTAACGGTGGGACGACGTTCCGGCTCCGGGATATCTTCCATGAGCTGACGCAGGTGAGCGATTGTGAAGTTAGACACGCCGATGGCGCGTGCGGCGCCTTTATCGGCGATCTCGCAGAAGGTGCGCCAGATGGTGGCGCGAGCCTTGCGCGGGAAGTTGGGGTCTGCACTGCTCGGTTGCCCAAAGCCTCCGGGCCAGTGCATCAGTAGCAGGTCCGCATAGCCGAGGCCGAGGTCGTCGAGGGTGTCGACCATGTCGTCACGGACCTTCTGTGCGATATCGTCGACCTTGTCGAAGTCCCAGGTTCGGCGGTGCGAAATGTTGATATGCGGTGGCGCTGCCGGGTGCGCGAGCTTGGTGGTGATAAAAAGGTCGTCGCGAGTCAGTTCGCCGCTGCTGAAGCGCTGGCCGAGTAGCGTCCCGACAATACGTTCGGTACCGTATACCCGTGCGCCATCGAAGGCTCGGTAGCCATTATCGAGTGCCAGCGAAACGGCCCGCCAGGCCTGTTCGGGCTGAAAACCCTGGAACTCATTGGCGCCCACCCAATCACCGAAGGCACAGCCAAAGGCCAGAGTGGGCATGCTGACGCCATTGTGCAGGGTGACCAGTCGCGCGTTATCCGCTGTAGTGTTCATGACATTTAAGCCTTCTATTGATTGGAGAAAGGGACGCTACAAGAGGTGCGCTTAAAGAATAGACTGGCGGCGAAATCGCTGGCAGACCTCATTCCCACTCTTCGTATGTCATAAAAAACGCAGTCAAACCACGCCGGGCAACACTTCTGGCCGAACCTTTTCCTGGGACGGTGGCTCAAGGGATTAGCCTGGTGTTTGCGAAGGAACTCAGGCGAGTATGACGGAGTGAGCTGAGGATGCACACGGGGATCAGTCGGTCAGGTGTTTTGGCATCGCAGCACTGCTGGATACCAGCGGCTTCCTTGCCGTTTACGTGGCCGGGTTGACGATGGCCAGACGCGTGTCCCGCGGCCTCTACAACATTCAACGCTTCGTCGACGGCGCCGCATGGCTCAGCCAGATCAGCATGTTCCTGGTTCTCGGCCTGCTGGTGGCGCCCACCAATCTTCTTCCGCATGCGCTTGGCGCCCTGTTGATCGGGCTTGCCCTGATCCCCGTTGCCCGGCCGTTCGCGGTCATCGCCTGCCTTGCACCGTTCCGCTTCGCATGGCGCGAACAGGCATTCATCTCTTGGGTCGGTCTGCGTGGCGCCGTCCCGATCATCCTGGCGATGTTCCCTTGGATTGCGGGATTTGAGAACTGGCAAATCTACTTCAACGTGGCTTTCTTTGTGGTGCTGGTAAGCCTTCTGTTACAGGGTTGGACCGTGTCACCGCTCGCGCGGTGGACGAAGCTGGAAGTACCTTCGCGTACAGGTCGGATGCAGCGCGTGGAACTCGGCATGCCAGGCCAAGAAGAGATTGAACTTGTTGGTTACCGGATCGATCGGGACAGCCCCCTGCTCGGTGCCTGCGCCGCTCTAGTGGATTGGCCTGGTGACGTGCGCGCACTTCCGGTCATCCGGCAAGGGCAGACGATAAAGATCGAAGAAGTTGCAGGATTGGTGGAGGGCGACCAGATCTAACTTCTTGCGCGGTCCATAGAGATGCGACAACTTGACAGGCGGATCCTCGCAGAACGCGATCCACTGCGTTTGGGCGAACGCGCGTTCTTCGGTGATTTCTTTATCCGACCCGATGCGACGCTGCGGGCTTTGGATGACGCTTATCGATTCGGCATAGATCCCGCGGATGCAAACCTCAGTGTCGGGGAGTTCCTGTTGCGTCGCTATCCCCGGCCAGTCGTTGGTGACAGGATTCGACTCGGCGGCGTCGAGTTCGTCGTGCGTGAAGTGAATGGCAATCGCGTCACACGGGTCGGGCTGAAAACCCGCCTCCAGGACGAACCCGGCTAATTGATGCGAGACCGTTGGCGTGCCGTGAGGTTCGCTTCGGTCGCATTGCCAACCCCAATCGACACTTCGCGTAGGCCGGCTCAGTGCAAGTGCTTGCCGACAATCAAATCACAGCTGGTGAATCGACGAACGTTGAAGCAAGGTGGTGTCCTGTTTTTCTCACTTTCGGCATGCTATGCAGACCCGCACTGCGCAGATACTGATTCCGACCACCTTCGTGATGCTATGGAGCACGGGGTTCATCGGTGCGCGCCTCGGGCTGCCCTATTCGGAACCCTTCACCTTCCTTGGCATTCGTCTTGCCATCACCGCCGCCCTGCTGGGAGTGGTCGGTCTTGTGCTCAGATCTCGCTGGCCGGCGCGTTGGATGGACACCGGCCATATTGCTTTGGTCGGCTTCCTTTTGCATGCCTGCTACCTGGGTGGCGTGTTCTACGCCATCGAACTGGGCATGCCGACAGGAATTGCGGCCTTAATCGTGGGCCTGCAGCCGATTCTGACCGCCATCCTGGCGCAGATTGCGCTGCGTGAATCCGTATCCCTGAGGCAATGGTCCGGCCTGTTACTGGGCTTTGTCGGCGCTGCCATGACGCTGCTGGACAGAACCGGTGACGGCAGTGATCTGTCATTCCTCGCCATTGCCGCCATTCTCACCGCCTTGATCGGAATCACCACCGCCACCGTGTATCAGAAGCGTTACTGCACGGACATGGATCTGATCAGCGGCACCACCATTCAGTACCTATCGGCCGCGACCGTGATGAGCCTGGGCTCTTTGCTATTCGAAACCCGCGAGATCCATTGGACCGGCGAATTCCTGTTCGCCCTCGGCTGGCTGATCCTCGTGCTCTCCATCGGGGCAGTGATGTTGCTAATGGTATTGATCAAACACGGCTCGGCAGCCCGCGTTACCAGTCTCTTCTACCTGACGCCACCATTGACCGCTGTTCTCGGCTTTCTGCTGTTCGACGAAAATCTGGGCCTGCTCGCCATGGCCGGCATGCTGGTGGCTGTGACAGGTGTTGCCCAAGTGGTCAGGCGCTAATCCACCGACCCCCTTAACGACTTTCTCATCTGCTCCCATTGCATCGATTTGAAGCCGGTGAGGGCGAACCTTTTCTTGAGACGGTGGCTCAAGTGGTTGTCCTGGTGTTTCTGAAAGATTTCAGCCGAAGCCGACTATGAGGCAGTGGGTTGGGAATGCCCACGAAGAGCGGGCAGTAAGGTGCGCGTGGGAGGCGAGAGTGGGTCGCTTCGATTCTCGCGGCGGATGAAAAGATTCGAACTATGTCCATCGGAGCAACCCGTATGAATACCGGGCTAACCGGTAGTCAAAGTTTTCGATAGCCAGCCTCCCGCTGATTTCTAATCGCCAGCAAGAACACTGTGTCGACTTTGACTACATACTGATAGAGCGCGACGTATCCATGCGCGCCTCGACCGATTATTAGTTCTCTCAGGTCATTCCGTACCAGGCGGCCAATCAGTGGATTATGCTCGAGAACCGATATGCCTTGGACTATATCGTCAATGCGAGCAGACGGTTCTTCAACCTCGAACTTTTTCAAATGTTCGAGAATTCGATCCACATCTTCGCGAACCTTGGGAGCGACTTCAATGCGCGACATGCCTGAGGTTGTTCAGCGAGCCAACTTTTTTGGTCGGGGTCGACTCGCTTTCTTACCAGCTACACGATCCAATAGGTAAGTACGCATTTCTTCCCATGGAATCGTCTTACCAGTAGCCACGATATCGGTGTATCGGCTGTTGGCAACATCGTAAAAGTCGTTACGGCGCTCGGTGGCCTCTACGCTGTCTGCTATCGCTTCGATAATGAAGGCATGAGAACTCGTGCCAGCCCTCTCGGCGGCTTGGGCAATACGTTTCTTGAGGTCATTTGGTAAACGGATAGTGGTAGTCGACATCGAGCATTCTCCTGTTGCGCTTACCTACAACGAAAGTAGCACATGCGTGCTACACGCGCAATTGTATGTTGACCGAGCAAGATGCCGAGTAAAGTTTCAACGGGTATGCCATCGGTAGAAAGGTTGTTGGCGTTCGATGATTGTACTTATCGCTCGGCGCTCCCCGCTGATGCCAAGTGTTCAGCAAGGAACCCTGAACACCTCGGTTAGGGAGGCAAAAATACCGACTATCTCGGTGACCGACACCATCGAACCCCTACACCTCCTACGCTCAAAGAATAGGCTTGGGGCGGCGCATTTCAGCCCCAGATATCGCTGTTGGGATGCTTGGCCTGGAGATAGAGCATCTCGACCTTTTTACGTGCCCAGGGTGTCTTGCGCAGTAACTTCAGGCTGGAGTTGATGCTGGGGTCTTTGGCGAAGCACTTGATCCTGATCCGGCGGGCAAGTTCCTCCCAGCCATAGATCTCCACCAATTCTGTCAGCAACGCTTTCAGTGTGATGCCGTGCAGCGGGTCTCCGGCTCCGGATTCGTTGGTCACTTGCGATTTGCCGATACCGTCTTCGGCCCAGCTTTTTTGACCCGGATGATCTGTCCGTCGACGGATTTGCCGTTGAGCGTTTTCATCGCCGCCTTGGCCTCGCCCTCGCGCGGCATCTCGACAAAGCCAAAGCCCTTCGAGGTGCCGGCTTTTTGATCCATCACCAGCGTGCACGACTGGACCGTGCCGAGCGCTTCGAACATCCCCAGCAGTGCGGCTTCGCTGGTGTTGCGGGCCAGATTGCGGACCAGAAGTTTCATCGGCTTATGCGGCCTCTTGTTTGCGCAGGTAGTCTTCATAGCTGCCACGGAAGTCAACGATTCCGGTTGGCGTCAGTTCGAGAATACGCGTGGCCAGCGAGGAAACAAACTCCCGGTCATGGCTGACGAATAGCAGCGTGCCCGGATAGTTTTCCAGCGCCAGGTTCAACGATTCTATTGATTCCATGTCGAGATGGTTGGTCGGCTCGTCCATCAACATGATATTGGGCTGTTGAAGCATCAGTTTGCCGAACAGCATGCGGCCCTGTTCACCGCCGGAGATCACGCTGACCGATTTCTCGATCTCGTTCTGCGAGAACAGCAGGCGACCGAGGATGCCGCGGATAACCTGTTCATCATCGCTCGGTGCACCCCATTGCTGCATCCATTCGAATAGGGCTTCGCCACCGGCGAAATCACGTGCATGGTCCTGGGCGTAGTAACCAAGCTGCGCATTCTCCGACCATTTGATGGTGCCGGCAGAGGGCGTCGCCTCGCCGACCAGGCACTTCAACAGGGTAGATTTGCCAATACCGTTCGGGCCAATGATGGCGACGCGCTCGCCGACTTCGATGGTCAGGTCGAGCCCCGAGAACAACTCCTCGCCGTAGTGTTTGCAAAGACCCTTCACCTCCAATGCCAGGCGGTGCAGTTTCTTCTCCTGGTTGAATCGAATGAAAGGATTTCGTCGGCTAGACGGCTTGATCTCGGTGAGCTCGATCTTGTCGATCTGCCGGGCGCGCGAGGTGGCCTGCTTGGACTTGGACGCATTGGCAGAGAAGCGACTGACAAAAGCATTTAGCTCGGCGATCTTGGCCTTCTTCTTCGCATTGTCTGTCTGCAGTCGTTCTGCGGCCTGGGTCGCAGCGGTCATGTATTGATCATAGGAGCCGGGGTAGATGCGTACCTCGCCGTAGTCCAGGTCGGCCATATGGCTGCAGACACTGTTCAGGAAGTGGCGGTCGTGCGAAATGATGATCATGGTGCAGTTGCGCTCGTTGAGGATGCCTTCCAGCCAGCGAATGGCATTGATGTCGAGGTTGTTGGTCGGCTCATCGAGCAACATGATGTCAGGATCCGAAAACAGCACCTGCGCAAGCAGCACGCGCAGCTTCCAGCCAGGTGCGACCTCGCTCATCGGACCGAAATGTTGTTCAACCGGGATGCCGACGCCGAGCAGCAATTCGCCGGCCCGGGCCTCGGCAGTGTAGCCGTCCATCTCGGCGAAATGCGCCTCCAGATGCGCGGCGCGCATGCCGTCTTCTTCGCTCATCTCCGGCTTGGCGTAGATCGCGTCACGCTCCGACTTGGTCGCCCAGAGTTCCTTGTGGCCCATGATGACCGTGTCGATGACCGCGGAATCTTCGTAGGCGAATTGATCCTGCTTCAGCTTGCCGATGCGCTGGTTCGGGTCCTTGGACACATTACCTGAGGAGGGTTCGAGATCGCCGCCAAGGATCTTCATGAACGTCGATTTGCCGCAACCATTGGCGCCGATCAGGCCGTAGCGATTGCCGTCGGTAAACTTGACCGAGACATCCTCGAACAGGGGCGCAGCACCAAACTGCATGGTGATATTGGCGGTGGTAAGCATGATATTTCCGGGCTCAAGAGCGCTGCTGTGAAAAAGCGGGAGGGCATTCTACGCTTTTGTCATTTGGCTCGCCTGCCGAAGGGGGCTGACGCCTGTAAAAACCCCTTTGTTCTGCCAACCAACGAAGCGCTGAGTCGAATTCAGGCAGGCGCTGACGGCCATACAGCCCGATAGCAGCCGCATTGGGGCTATTCTATGCAAGGCGAATTCCTAGTCATGCCGCAATGTGCTGGGTATGGCCGGAAAATTCATGCGCTGAGCCGCGCCTGCTGCCATTGGGGGCGTGTTGCCCCCGTCTGGTCGTGTCAGGCGTTCAGCGCTTGCGCCACCAGGGGGGTGGCGGTGGTGGCAACATACCCGGGCGCATCGGCGCCGGCGCCATTGCATGAGGTGCATAACGTCGACGCAGGTCCTGTTGCCAGCTTCGAAAGCGTGCCTCCTGGTGGCGTTTGAAGACAACGCGCTCACGGTCCTGTGAGGTCGTGAACTGCTCGAGTCGCGCGCGCTGATAGGCCGCGAAGCGCTCCTGCTCTACACGTTGCTGCTCAGCAAATGCCTGTCGAGTCTGTTCCTGATGCGCATTGAAGCGCTCATACTCGCGTTGCATCCAGTCGGCCCCCGCGGCAGCCGTGGTTGAGACCGGATCGGCGTCCGGCGCCTCGGCCTCGCGCACGGCGACCTCGCCGGGATTCTCCGGTTCGGTCGCAGCAACCTCCGTGCCGTCCGCCGATGCTGTGCCGGGTAGGGGTTTGCTCAGGATGTCGGTGATCTGGTCCAACAGCGAGTTGTCGTCATCGTCGTCGCTGAATACCACCGGCTTCTCTGCAGGCGCCCGCGGTTGCTGCTCGGTGCCCGGCAGCGGCTTGCTGAGAATTTCAGACAGATTATCTAACCAGCTCTTTTCACTCATGGTGTCGGCCTCGTGGTCACGCCGCTTTCTTGAACTGGCGTGCGATCCAGACCAGGAACAAGGCACCGACGAGGGCGACGATAAAGGTCGCGACCAGCCCCCCGTTGCCGGCGATGCCGAGCAGCGAAAGCCCGTAGCCACCAACGATGGCGCCGAGGATGCCGAGTACGAGATCGCCGAGTAGGCCGCCGGGTGACTGACCGCCGAGGATCTTCCGTGCAACAAACCCGGCGGCGGCGCCGATAATCAACCAAACGATAAGTGCCCAGACTGGCATGGTGTTCTCCCTGCGTTTTTTTTGGTCGCGGTCGCGTTCACGCGCCCGCTTCGTTGGAAAAATCGCAGACTAACCTAATTTAACAAATTATAAAATACTAATTGTTATCCTTTGACGAGCGCAATTGTGAACAATTGGGGACGTACCCCGAATAACGCAGACAAACCACGCCGAGCAACACGTCTGGCCGAACCTCTTCCTGGGGCGGTGGCGAAAGGGCGGTGTCCTGATGTTTGCGAATCAATTCCGCGGATTATGGAGGAGTGGGTTGGGAATGCCCGCGGGGATCAGTCGGTTAGGTGCACGTGGGAGAAGAGTGTGGGTCGCTTCGATTTTTAGCGGCGGTTGAGAAGCCCGCCAACTACCCACTAAAGACTTAAGCCGGGGCAGTCGCCCGCGGCTCTGCTGTCCATGAACCCGATCATCGGCGGACGGCAGCAACCAACACGGATCTGTCTTTAAGCATTTGCTGACGGATGGGGTCAGGCTACTTCGTAGCGGTCCGTCAGGTTGAGGCTGGTCCCGACGCTAAAGAAATGTTTGCTCGGTCCTGCTGCAACGCCTGCCTCTGTCAGAAGCAGGCAACCCCTGATTGAGTGATGACGGGCGAGTCCGGCCAAACGCAGCCACTCGCGCATTGCCCTGATAGCATCTATGAATGCTCGACAACGGTCGTCGCCGGAGCTAATTTTTTTAGTTTAATCGGCGTCCAACCAGCAGTAAGGAGAGGCGCGCAGGGAATTCAGCCGACCGTAACGAAGACTTTTCTGTTTCTAATTACCGAAGTCGACCGCGATGCCAGATTTCATTCTTCACATCGGAACCCATAAAACCGGCACCACAACACTGCAACAGTGGTGTGCGAGCCACAGTGATGCATTGGCTCAACACGGCATCTTGTACCCACGCGCGGGTCGGCCTGGATCCGGACCGCGAGCCGGCCCACTCAGTCCTCGTCTGCTTCTCTATGCCGGTCGGCGCACGCGCCTAGAGGAGGTCGGCCTCAACTTGAGCGAGAATGGCCAACTCCGACCACCTCGCGTTCTCCCCCCCCTCCCGATCGCTTAGCGCGCGGCCATGTCCTTATTGAGTCAGCAAGCAGATCTCAAAATTGAGCAGGAGCAGCGCAGCGCTGACTGTCCTAATCTATTTTAGACATCCGCGCGACTACCTGATTGGGGCGTACAAAGGACGTTTGCAGCGCGGCAAGAACAAAATGCAGTTTCATGAGGTTGTGAGCCAATTCAGAAGATGTAACTACTCGGCGGTGCCCGTGGCACTGGCCCGCGCGCCGCGTGAGGTATCGGCGAAGAGCCAATTCTTCCGTCCGACAGCAAACGGGCGGACGGCATTCTCGGCCAGCGCGTTGCTGATGTTCAGGCGGCCATCGTTGAGATAACCGATCAGGGTGTCCCACTGATTCAGGGTGTACTGAATGGCCTTGTAGGTCAGACTTTCCTTCGGTACGCGACTGGCGTTTGCCTGCAACCAGGTCTTCAGATCATCGAGCACCGGTTGGGCGAGTTGTTGCCGCTGTGCGGTTTTCTGGTCGGACTCCAGATCCTTGATCCGGGTTTCGATGGCATACAGCTTACGGATCTTGCCGATGGCTACATCCGCCTTGCTGGCTTTCTGGCCCTTCTTTTTGGCCGGTGCTGCCTTGCTGGCCTCGACAAATTTGCGCCGGGCATGATCCCAGCAGCCGATGCGGGTGATCGGGTTGTCCCGGCATACCTTGTTGTAGCCGGCATAGCCATCTGTCTGCAGCACACCCGTGTAGCCATCGAGCAGGCGCGACGGGACGGCCTCGCTGCGTGAGGCATCGTAATGGAATAACACCACTGGCTGATCCGGCGGCCCGCCGCGGATCAGCCACATCCATTTGTCCGAGGTGGCCACCTTGCCGTCTTCCTTGAGTACCTGGATCCGTGTTTCATCGGCCTGCAGATAATCGCTCCCGCGTTGGTGTTCCTGCAGCAGGTTGACCAACGGCTTGAAGACATCATCCAGCCGGATGATCCAGTTCGCCATCGCCGTGCGGCTGATGTGGCCGCCATAACGACCCAGAATCTTCTCCAACCGGTACAACGGCAAGGCATCGGCATACTTGGCGGTCAGGATGTAGGCCAGCAGCGAGACGCTGGCGATGCATTTACCCAGTGGGTGCGGCTGGCGCGGTGCTGCCTCGATCCGTTGCCCACCGCGCTCGTCATCAAACACCGCCTTCTCTTGCCAGTATTCGATGACCTGCGCCTTGGCCGGCACGATGTCCAGTTCTTCCTTGACCTTGGTGAAGAAGGTTCGGCTGGCACCGGCCTTGTCGGCATCGCTTAACGTCAGATCGACGCGGATGCGCGGCAGTTTGTCTGAGAAACCTTGGCGTGACTTGCGTGCGGCCTTGTTACGCGGCGGCTCACCCGCCTCAGTCAGTTGCTGTTCGACATCACTGAGCGCCTGTTCCAGTTCGGCCTCGTCGAAAAAGTCGCCCTGAAACGGCAGCTTCTCGCTGCTGGCGCCAAAGCGCCGTTGCCTGGCAAGGCGCAGTTCCTCTTCCAGCAGTTTGAGCAGCTTCTGCTGCTCACCGATGACATGCTCGCGGTCAGCAATGACGCGCTGATGATCCGCAATGACGTGCTCGTGGTCGGCGATGACGCGCCGGTGATCGGCAATGACATGATCACGCTCAGCAATGACACGATCTTTCTCTGCCAGCAAGGCGCGGAGTTCGGCGGGAGGCAGCGACGCCAAATCAGGCGGTGTGGGCTGTTGATCAGCGACGGTTCGCATGCCGTACAGTTTACCAAAAAAGCGTCCTTTTTAGATCAGAAACTGGCCTCGTAATGCAGCTTTCGATGCCCTTTCATCAGGCTGATGTCGTAGCCATCCAACAGCCAGTTGATCTGTTCGCCGCTCAACGGCATGACCTCGTCTTCCGGCCGCGGCCAACGGAATTTCTCCTCGGCCAGCGCCTTGTAATACAGCACGAAACCGTTGTCCTCCCACATCAGCAGCTTGATCTTATTGCGCTGCCGATTGGTAAAGGCGTACAGGCCGCCGTCGAAGGGATTGTGTCCGAGCTCTTGTTCGACGATGGCAGCCAGGCCGCGATAGCTCTTGCGAAAATCCACCGGGTCTCGGTAAAGATAGATCCGCGGCATCGACAACGCTGGGCGCAGATAGCGGTTCTTCATAGCCGTACCAGCAGTTGCTCCACCACGTGCAGATTCTGCTCGCTGACCCCGCGCAGCTCGATACCATTGGGCAGGTGCACGCTCAGACCGTCACCTACCGGTGCGGCGACAACCGGCACGAAACCGGATAAACGACGCCGTGCCGCCGCCACCGACCCTTGCTGCCGAAACTTGCGCAGCCAATAGCCGAAGCGCGGATAACTCAGGTCGTTGGCTTTGCAGAATGCCTGCTGGCTTTGACCGGAGACCTGCCAGGCATCAATCTGCGCTTTCCAGTATTGCTCTCGCGTGTCAGGTGATTCGCTGTCGTTCATCACGGGCTCCTGTCGTTGGTGACAGGACTCAGTGTTGGGAACACGCGCGGGAAAAAACAGATGCTGATTTAAGGGTCGAGAGATGAAAAAGCTGACTTTCGGCCAGCTTTCCAGGCCTACGACCGGTCACCAACCCATTGCAGTCGCTGCCCGGTCGAATCGCCACCGGCAGCTTCGGCCGAGCATTGTGAATTGGCCTTCCGGCAGCTTGCGGAGTACAGCAGTCGTTCGGATGGCTGCAGTTAAGGTTTGGCAACCGGCCGCTCATGGCCGGGAACGCCCTAACCAGATATTGGAAAACGCCTCACGAAGCCTTCTTCTGGGCTCCGTCAAACATTGGGGATTTCATTCACTATCAGTGAGAGGTGTCATCTGGCGGAGGCCCGTCGGCCTCGTTCTCCCAATCGTAACGCTTCTCCGCTGGTTTCGGATCAGTCCGCCAGAACAACAGCGCAGCTAGCACACCGGCTGCACCACCAAACAGGTGGTACTCAAACGAGACATGTTGTTCGCTCGGCAACACACCCCAGAACATGCCGCCGAATAGCAAAGAAGCCATCATCATCAGCGCGATCGAACGTCTGTCCCGCCGAAGCACACTGACGACCAACAAGAAAAAGAACAGTCCATGCGTTAGACCACTCGCGCCGATATGGTAGCTGGGGCGGCCGAACAACCAGACACCAATACCGGATAGCACCCAGATCGTTGCCAAAACCCGCCAGCGGGACTTTGGAAAACCGTACAGCAGGGCGGTACCCAAAATAAGCACACCGAAAGTGTTTGTCGCGATATGCACAAACGAACCGTGAATGAGCGGTCCGAGTAAGATGCCCGCGAGATTCTTTGTCGAGAGCGGATAAACGCCCAGTGTTACGAGTGGCCAATCCGAAACCCACTCCCACAGTTTGATGCCCCATAGAAGAGCGACAAAGGAGGCGGTTAGTATGACGCTCTTTCGCAGCAGCGGATCTGAGTCCATCGCCGGAGAGTTGGGGCAGAACCGCAAAAACCAAAGGGGGGCTTGGATTAAGTTATTGCTTGCGCGGCTGGAACGGTGGTGAGGATGTGGTCCGGAGGTCCGTTCCTTGCCGACAAGGGACGAGAGGGCTCGTCTAGGTTGAGCGCTCGAGCGCAATGCGGGGACACGGGTCCGTAACCAACACTCTCCGGTCAAAAGCACCCGAGCTCGGGAGACATCCAAAATCCTCCCGAGCGGACATTCTGCGGCCACTCCAGCTGCGGGTTTGCTGCTGTTGCGGCTCGGCCTCAAGGCCATCGCCGGCCAGACAGCTGTTCTCCGCATCCCGTTCCCATAGGCCCTGGCGCTCGAGGTATCGACCGATCCGCAGCCCTGCATCGTCCGCTCGAGGCGACGCCGGCATCGGCTGGACGCACTGACCGGGCTGGATCCGATCGCGATCAAGCCTCGTCCGGCTGAGGGGCGAGTTGCGTCGACGTCTTGCGCAGATGCCGCTCGACGTGTGCCCGGGTCCGATGCATACCGTCTCGGGCGAATTCCTTCTGTAGCGATCGGCCGGCCAACCTGAAACCGGCGCGGTGAATGACGTTGGGAATGGATCCGATGCGGGAATGGGAGCGAATCCTTACCGTCACTCGGCCCGAGTTCAGCTGCTTTTCGACGCAGAAGCAGATCTCTCCCTTTTCCCAGTGACCTTCCAGCGTGCGATAACTGTATCCCCAAACAGCGAGCGGCCCCTGTGCCGAGTCCACCTGTTCGTCAATGACCCTGAAAACGCGGACGCCGAACTCAAACACGAAACCGGCAAACGATGCCCGTAGGAGCATGTTGCGACCTTGCAACGGGGCCTCGCGGTCGAAATAGCCCACGATCCTGCGAGGGTTCGGGAAGCGATAGGAGGAAAGATAGTCCTTTGCAACCTCAAAGGACCCGCCCTCGACGACGCTCCCCGGCGCCTCGGAAGGGATGCGTATGGTGTATTCGTCTTTGAACCAGATGTCGGCTTCCGCGGGCTCGGACGCCGGGTCGAAATTGAACGGAAGCTCTGCCAAGTGCTGTAGTTTCGCCGCCAACCTGTCCCGGGACACCGCCTGAACCGTCATTCCCGATCTCTCGCAAGTGTGTAGGTCGTTACCCTAAGGTCCCCGCATGCCTGACCGAATTCCTGTGCCACTTTCAGGCAGAAGAACCGCCACATCTTCGTCTGCATGTATCTGCTCAGACCAAAGACAACGTACGAGACCCACACCAGCAGATCCGAACAGGTAGCCCATGACCGAATCCGGAACTGCGCGCGTCCGGCCGCTGTCTTGGTGACGCCGAAGGTGATGAATCCCGATTCGAGGTGGCCCTTCAACGTGATCAACGAGAATTGACCGGGCTGGCAATCAACGACTTCAACCGGGCCGTTCCAGGGTCCGCTAATGATGATGTTGAAGCGGTCCCCCACGCTGCAGCCGGCGCCGGTGCCGCGGGTTTTTTGGAACCGGGCCAGCGTTGTGTTTGCGAATCTGTTCAGATCCTGAGTCACGGCGAAGATGATGGATTCGGGCGAATCCGTCGTGTCGAACGAGATTCGATAATCGCGATGGTAGAGCTTACCGATCCCGTTTTCCGGGATCTGGTACTCAGACGCGGCATACCTGTCGTTTTCGAGCAATCGCTTGTAGGGAGCGAGTAGCTCTCGCAACGTGGCGGGCTTTGCAATCCGTGACGCTCGCCGGTACCTGGTTTCGACATACTCCATCCCCTCTGGGGCGCCTGACGACAGCGTCCTTGCCCAGCCCTTGAGCGACTGGGCCAACTTCCGGGCGAAACCCTTCTGAGTCATGTTCAAGGCTCCGAGCAGGCCGTCTATCTGGACAACATCGGGAACACGGCGGCGAGCGCCCATGCGAACGCAACCGCGTTGGCGATCGCGCCGACGGCCGGGTGCCCGGTCGCCCGGTAGATCCACTTGCTGAAGAGCCCGTACACCAGGAAGTACACGACGATGACCGCGGCGATGATCAAGAGAAAGAAAAGGTCCTCGAACGATAGCGCAACGGCGATCCCCAGTGAAACCAGAAAACAGAACCGGGTGAACAGGTGTCCACCACGCGCCGTCTTGGCACCGTGCGTTAGCCATTCGTCGGCAAGAAAATAACTCAAGGTGCCTGCCAACATCAGGAAGACCAGTGGCAGGCGCGGTGCCGTGATCGCAAAGGATGTGACGTAGTTGTCTAGGATCATCGCGACCACGCCCGCCACGTAGAACGTCGCGGCGACGCTGCTTGCCACGAGATACCCCGCGTGCGTCCGGCGGTCGATACGTGGCCCGCCGGCGCGACTGACCCACCAGAGACAGCCTGCGGTGACCAGACCGTAGACGAGGAAGTGAATCGCGAGATAGCCACCGACGAGTACGCCGAGAAAGTCAGCCGGAAACCACCAGAGCAATAGCGGCGTGGTGATCGCCGGAATCGCCGCGGCCGGCAGCAGTTGGCGCCACGGCAGCGATGCCCCGGTCGGCGGCCGACTGACCACCGGCAGCAGTCTCGACAAAGGCCATGCCAGCATCACAGCCCCGACGATCAGCAGGACGATCGCCGGCCCACGGGCATCCGCGTGGCCGACGCCGGTGCGGTCGTAGACCTGGTCGAGCCAGCTGACGGTCTCCCGCATGCTTGCACGACTGTAAAGCACGCCGACGTGTTCTACGCCGTCGGCGAATGCGACGCGGCGTGCGGAGCCCTGGTCGAAGCTGCCGACGGTGACACCCGGCGCGGGCGTCTCGGTAACCAGCGCCAATGCGCGCAGCGCCTCCTGTTTCAGGAAACGCTCCAGGCCGCCAACGATGATCAGCAGGTTTTTTGGCGACGTCGCGGTAACGGCCGGTGAGAACATCGACACTGCCACGGTCGCATCGACGCGTTGGTCGCTCTGCGCATAGCGCACAACCAGGTCGGACGCCATCGAATGGCCGATCAGCGCGAGGCCGCCGTCGGCGCCGGGTAACGACAGCGCATAGTCGACGACGCTGCGGGTCTGCGCCAGCAGCAGCTGGGTGGCGCCGGCGACCTTGGTCAGATCGCCGCCGAGGGGCTTCAGGTTGCGGCCGTGTCCCAAATAGTCGAACGTCACCGCCAGGTAACCGTTTTTCGCAAGCGTGACCGCGAAGGACTGCATGAGTTGCTGCGAACCGGCGAACCCATGCGCGATGACGACGACAGGCCGGCCCGCGTCGGTCGCCGCCTCTCCGACTCGAAACACGGTCACCGGAGTCGGCCCCAGTTGTGTGCGCTCAACCACGACACCGGCGTTGGCCTGCGTGAGTTTTGCAAGCCCGGCGACGCACAGCAGGATCGACAGCGCCCCGACGGCGAACACAGGCAGCGTAAGTCGTTTTCGGTAGAGCTGCTCATCCATGGGGCAGTACTGTCGCCTATTTCCGGTCGATGAGACAGTGCCAGACGATCGCGACATTGGTCTCAGCTACCGCCAGAACAGCGCCGCTGCCTCTGCGCGCGGCATGATTGGGAACCATCGCGCTCTCGACTGGCGAGGAAACCTCGCTACGATACCCGCTCACTGCAAAGGCCGTCAGATATGCGAGTCAATGGGGTAAGCGCCGCAAACGTGATCCTGCTGGCCGTCGGGATGGCCACGGCAAGCGCCGGACAGGCCATGTCGGCGGGCAGCGGGCCAGCGGACAGTCCGTTCAACGCGACTTATATGATCGAGGGGGCGCCGGTAGCCCTGCACCGGGGACAGGCCGAGGGGCAGCCGGCGGCGCCAGGCTCGGCGGCCAGCATCAAGACCCATGTGGTCGGCGCCCCCGCCTACGGCGATGTCGATGGGGACGGTGATAGTGATGCGCTGCTTTTTCTCTCGCACCAGCCTGGCGGCAGTGGGACCTTCACCTACGCAGCCGTGGCATACCGGGTGGACGGTGGCTATCGTGGCGGCCAGGCGGTGCTGATCGGCGATCGCATCGCGCCGCGCCGACTCGATCTGCTCCACGGTCTGGTCGTCGTTGACTACCTGGACCGCGCCCCGGGCGAACCGATGGCGGCGCAACCCACGCACAACCGTACCGCTTATCTGACCCTGGATGATGAGGGCATGACCCTTGTCGGTCGGCTCGACCCCGGAGAGCGAATCGTCGAGGGGCTGGTCACGATCGGTCACGAAGTGCGGTTGTTTGAACCCTGCGCAGAGCCGCAGGCCCACTGGCTGGTGGGTGACTCGCCCGCGCTGGCGGCGCTTATCGCGGCCCATCGTGATGCAGTTGCGGGGGCGCAGGCCTATACACCGTTGTTGACGGTACTGGCGGGCCACCCCAGCGAGCCACCGGCCTCCGGCTTCGGTGCGGACTATAGCGCCGGATGGCGCGTGACCCGGCTGGTCAGTGCGTTGCCCACCGGCGACTGCCGCGGCGATCAGATCGTCCTCACCTTGCCTAGGCGCAACGCCGTGATCAGTTCGCCACTGGCGCTTCGTGGCCGCGCCCGCGGGACCTGGTTCTTCGAGGGGGATTTCCCAGTGATCCTGACAGACGACCGCGGCAACCCCATCGCGCAGGGGTTCGCCACTGCCCAGGGGGAATGGATGACGAACGACTTTGTCCCTTTCTCAGCATCTCTGCGGTTTGAGTCGCCGCCGCCAGGTCCGGGGCGATTGATCCTCAAGAAGGACAACCCGAGTGATCGCCGTGAGCTCGACGATGCACTGGTCGTGCCGATCATCTTCCAATGATCGCGGCCGGCGCGAGCATCCCGGATACTGGGGCACCTGCAGGCTAACGGCGCAAGCAGGGACTGCCAATGGCCAAAAAGGCAGTTATCCTTCGTTCATTCACGCCACCAATTTTCACCGGATGATTGGCGGCCCGTGATCGCACCCAGGCGAAGCCTGTAGTCCCCCCTGTTGGCGTGCCAGACCAGGCGCGCAGCGGATTGGATGCCGTCGAACATGCACGTCGCCCCGCATCGGCGGCGTGCCGGAGAACAGCGACCCCGCTTTTTTTGCCTGATGGATAAGACATTTGCCATTGCCGAGGACGCCCCCGCGCTATCCCGTTCACCCTGGCGCTTTGCGCTGCATTTCTACCTGAAAGCGCGGGTCTCCCTGATTGCGATCTTCGTATTCGAGGCGGCGCAAGCGGCCTGCACCATACTGCTGCCCTACGCGGTGAAAGAGATCATCGATGCGGTGACCTTGGCCAATGAGACCGGCACCGACATCTTCGAGGCGACGCAGAACCCACTGATACTCTTCGGCCTGCTCAACGTGGGTATCGTGTTGTTCAGCCGCGCCAGCGGGGCGGTGCTGGTGATGACGGGCCCGCGCCTGCGCGCCGAGATCCGCAGGGCGCTGTTCAGCTACCTGCAGCATCACTCGCATCGCTACTTCATTTCGCACTTCGCCGGGTCGCTGGCCAACCGCATCGCCGAGGTATCGATGAGCAGCATGCATGCGCTGTGGGCGATCACCTTCGATTTCTACCCGCTGATCATCAAGTCGATCGTGGCACTGATCATATTGTTCGGCGCAAGCAGCCAGCTGGCGCTGGTCCTGACGTTGTGGTTGGCGATCTATGTCTATGTTTCTTACCTCCTGGCCAAGCGTTGTCGCGTGTATGCAAAGGATTTCGCCGAGGCGCGTTCGTTGGTCACCGGCAAGGTGGTGGACTCGGTCACCAACATGATGAACGCGAAGATGTTCGCGCGACGTCGCTTCGAAGAGGACTACCTGACCGACTACCTGAACCACGAGGTGGACCACGCGCTGCGCACCTACTGGTACATGGAGAAGCTGCGCTGGTTCCAGTTCACTGCGGCGATGGTGTTGATGATCGCGATGGTGGGCTACGCGTTGAAGATCTGGTCTGAAGGGAACATGAGCGTCGGTGAGTTCTCCATGGTCGCGGGCCTGGCGATTATGCTCATCGAGGCGGCACGTGGCCTGAGCCGCAGTTTCCTCGAGTTCTTCGAATACCTCGGTAACATCAGTGACGGGGTGTCGATCTTCATTCAACCGCATGAAATCGTCGACCGACCCGGTGCGAAAGCATTGCAGGTGACCCGCGGCGAGATCGCATTTCGCGATGTAACGTTCGATTACAAGGAGGGCGCAAGGGTCTTCGATCACCTGACGGTGACCATCGAGCCAGGTCAGCAGGTCGGCCTGGTGGGTTTTTCCGGCTCCGGTAAATCGACCTTCGTCAATCTCGTTCTTCGCCTGTTCGAGCCGCAGGGTGGCATCATCGCGATAGATGGCCAGGATATTCTCGCGGTCACCCAGGACAGCCTGCGCGAGAACGTTGCCATGATCCCGCAGGATCCGATGCTGTTCCATCGCTCGCTGATGGAGAATATCCGCTACGGCCGACTTGATGCCAGCGATGATGACGTGATCGAAGCGGCGAGAAAGGCGCACGCACACGAATTCATCGTGCAGTCGGAGACGGGTTACGCGTCGCTGGTCGGGGAGCGCGGCGTCAAGCTGTCCGGCGGGCAGCGTCAACGGATCGCTATTGCCCGCGCGATCCTCAAGGATGCCCCGATCCTGATCCTGGACGAGGCAACATCGGCGCTCGATTCGGTAACCGAGAAAAAGATCCAGCAGGGTCTGGACTACCTGATGCGGGACAAGACCGTGGTCGTGGTCGCACACCGGCTGTCAACGATCTCGCACATGGACCGCATCCTGGTGTTCGACGAAGGCAGGGTCGTGGAGGATGGCAGTCACGCTGAACTGCTGCGCCGCAACGGTCATTACGCCCGCCTGTGGAACATGCAGGCCGGCGGCTTTCTGCCGGAAACCGAAGCCGTTTCCGAATCTGCCTGACTCGTCGATTGCCTGCTGCGGTCCCGGAGCGCTCCGATCCTGATCTGTAGCAATCAGGGCCGCTATCCCGTGCGCGCAGCTTTGTCGGGAGTCCCTTGAAAACAAGCGTTGCGCGCCATGCATGCGGCAAACGCCCCGACTGTTGATCTGCGTGCCGGTATGCCCCAGATCTGAATTGTTGCGTGAACCGCCTCCCACCATGTTTTTCTTAGAGGTCTCTAACAAATCGAAGCTCGCAATCGGGTCGACGTTAGATGCAAAGGCGGTTCAATATTGAATGCAATTCAACCATCTGGAGGTTGTTCGCGCCGGTGTCACGCTGGCGAATCACCAGCTGTCATGAGTCCGATAGCGGGAGTCCCAACCGGCCCCAGAGTTTCAAGTACCACGGCAGCTTTTTGTACCAGCGCGAAACCTCGTGTAGTTTCTCTCGACCCGCTTCGCTAAGGGCGAAGAACTGGATCGAGTCCGGATTACGATCGGGGAAAACGACCGCGCGCAGATAGCCGTCGCGTTGTAGGCGATCGAACACCAACGCAATTTCGGGCACGTATTCCAGATACAGACCGTTGCTCAAGCCGCCGGCCTTACGCAATAGATGGCCCTTATTCAGAGACCACAGGGCATCGTAAAGAAGGATTGAGTTTGGCATGCGTCATCGTAGAGCGTAATCGGGGACGGACCCCGGTTTCCGCAAAGTCGCCGGTCATGTAGCGGCTACAATCCCCCACAGGTGCAACGTCCATACTGCCCAATCAATGTGGGGTGGATATGTCGGATCAGGCGAAGGTATTCCTTTCGCACAGCAGCGACGATAAGGCGCTGGCCCGCCGCCTTGCAAGGGATCTGGGCGAAGCGGGCTTCGACGTTTGGCTCGATCAGTGGGTGATAGGCGTCGGCGACGCGATCGAGGAACTGGTCGAACGTGGTGTCGACGAGGCGGACGTCGTCGTCGTGTTGCTGACTGCGGCGAGCGTCAAATCCAACTGGGTCGAACGCGAGTGGCGGCGCAAATTCGAGCAAGAGACCCGCCGACAACGTGTTGCACTGATACCGGTGCGCGGCGAGTCTTGCGAGATACCCGATTTCCTCGCCCAGCGCAGTCATGCTGACATCATCGGCGGCAGCTATCCGCTCGGCCTGCGTCACCTCATCGATTTGCTGAGTCACTACACAGGCAGCCCCCCCGTGCAAACCGCGTCTGACCGGCAAGCCGTCGACGGCGCCGACATGCCACAGCTCGTGCCGCTCGTCTATCGGGTTGCGGTCGAGATCGGTGCCGGGCTCATACCCAGTTTCGAAGGCGCGGCCGGACGCCGCATCCTGGGGGAACGTCTGCCGGCCCAGGGTGAGGCGCTGAAAAACGAACTCGGCTTCCAGTTTCCACCAGTCCATTTTCGTGGCGTTGAGACCGACATGTTGCCATTCGCCGCCGTGATCCTGTTCGATGAGATCCCTGAACTGTCGTTGCAGATGCCGGAACAACAGGTGGTCGCCGAGGCCGGTGCGGACGCGCTGGCCAGGATCGGTATTAGTGGCACACCATGCGTTGAATCCGCTTTTTCGCATTGGAGCTGGATCGATCGAGGGCACGAAGGCGCAGTAAGGCATGCCGGTGTCAGTGTGCTGGACCCAGTCGACTATCTGCTCGCGGTACTGCAGGCGCTCATGGCCGCCAATGCCGCGATGTTCATCGACATCGATACCGCGATGTCGCTGGTTGCCGACGCCACGACCAAATCCGGCACCGGTGCGACGCCAGGCCTGCCGACGGCAGTGTCCTGGAGCGACTTAACTGAGGTTCTTCAGCTTCTTGTCGCCGAGCGAATATCTATTGCCGCGCTGCCAATAATTCTTTCAGCGATCGCGCAACACACCGACGAATTGCCCGATGTCATTGCGTTGACTGAATTCGCACGGCATGGATTGCGCGATCAGATCAGCCGCTGTCTGTCTCCGCACGGCGAACCATTGAATGTGATTTCGCTTCACTCCTCGATCGAGCAAACAATGCGTGACGCGATCAAACTGACGGAGGCCGGCCCTTGTTTCTACTTGGCGCCGGAAGTCACCCAGCAGATCAGCGCAGCAGTGCGGGAGCGGCTGTCCGTCCCCGACTGCGCAGATGCCGCGGCGATCATAATCGTCGACGACTTTCGCATCCGTCGCTATCTGCGCCGACTGATTGAACTCGAGTTTCCATCGACCCCGGTGTATTCGCGCAGCGATCTGAACCCGTCCATCCCGCTGCAGGCGCTCGGGCAGATTCGAGTAGCGGGGGGGCTGAAAGAGTGACCGCCAGGACCGGCAGCACTGCGCGCACCAGGGTCGTGTTGTGCTTCAGCGACGCGTACGCCGGGATTGCACGGCGCGTCGGCAGCGATCTCCGGAGCGCCGGCCTGGTGGTCATAACAGATCAATGGGAAGGTGGTGGCGGTATACCCGGCCGGCAATCCGTCAGAAGCCCCTTGAATGACTGCGCCTGCGTGATCGCGTTGCTCTCGCCATCACATACTGCGTCAACCTGGATCGGCCCGGAATGGATGCGCGAGGTACATGACGCCGCTGCGCAGCGCGGCATCCCGCTGCTGTTCGCAAAGTGTGCGGGGGCGCACGGCAGCGTCCCGGACTTCGCTCGCGCGCGCAGTTACGCGCGGCTTGAAGGCGACGAGTACCCAGAGGAACTGCGTCGTCTACTGATAGGCATCCGCAATCTCAGCGACAGCTCCGACCTTGTCATACCGGACAGCGAGATCGCCGCACCGGTCGAGCCGAGCGTCATGGCGCCGCTGACGATCTCGGTCGCGCCAGGATCGGCACCGCTGTATCTCGATCCCGAACCTGAGGCGCTGCTCCGGGACCAGCTTATTCCGATGATGCGCGACGGGCTTTTTTTTGAACTCGGCGTGAAGTTTCCGGCCCCGGAGTTCCAGGTAGACGACCACTTGCCGCCGGCAACTCTGCGCATTGCAATCCACGGCGTGCCCGAACTCGACGTAGCCGTCGATACACAGCGTTTACTGGTGAACAGTCGCGCAGAGGAGCTGCATGCTCTTGGAATCGCGTCGGAGGATGCTGTCAACCCGGCCAGTCAGACCCGCTGCGCCTGGATATCGACTGCCGATCGCGACATTGTAGAGCGCCAGGGTTCGGTGACCTGGGATTACCATGGCTTGCTGCTGCTGACCCTGTCGGCGTTGCTGCGGCGCAAGGCCGCTGCGTTTCTCGATGTCGAGGTCGTCGGTCGTATGTTGCACCGGGTGAGCCGGGTCTACCCGGGATTGGTGAGTGAATGCGTGCCTGGCGTGATACCGCTGATATTGCTGACCGACGTACTGAAACGGCTGGTCGACGAACAGATATCGATTCGTGACCTCAGGACAATCCTGATGGCGATGGCGTACTGGGGACGCACCGAGCAGGACCCGCTTTACCTCGCCGAGCACGCGCGGGCCGAACTGAAACGCCAGATTACGCATAAGTTCGCTCGCGGGTCCGACACGCTGGTGGTGTGGCTGCTCGACCCTGCCATCGAGAAGGCGGTGCAAGACGCGATGCGCTACACACCGACCGGCGCGTATGTCGAGATGCCGCCGGAACAGTTGGCCGCGATCGTCGACGCGATCGAGCAATCCCTGCGGCGGCTGCCAGACGACTGTCAGGTGCCACCGATTCTCACAGTGATCGGTATCAGGGCCTTCATCCGGCGGCTTGTCTCACACTCGATGCCAAAGCTTTTTGCACTGTCTTATTTCGAGCTGCGGCCGACCATCAACATTCAGCCGCTCGGCCGGATCACGCTGGACGGTTTTCGCGGTGGTCGCGCACGAGGCCCACGCGGCGAGATCATTTAGCATCGAAGGTCCCAGATTCGATTGCTCTTGCGAGCCTCAGGGAGCGGCATCTTGATCAACGGCGATCAACCGAAACCGTCCCCTTTGATTGTCCCGTTTCCACGGTCGGATCACAGCGGCAAAATCCAGCTTTGGGGATGCGGGGCGGTACCTGTTGATTGGTCACCGCCCGTTCAAGAGTGGCGGTCAGGTAGCTGATCCTGCGCACGCGGTAACATGAGCCCATGACCGACAAAAAACCTGCGCATCGCGCCTTGGCGGACAAAGAGCCGGATCCGGTGTTCATACGTTTCGGGCGGAGTCTGCATCTGCGGATCGACAGTGCCGCCGATCTGCGTCATGTCCTGAAGTTAGACGAGGCCCATTGGGTGTCTACCAGCGCGCCTATTCTGACCATCAACGCGGATCCGGGATTCCTGGCATCGCTGGATCGTGACAATGATGGCCGGGTACGCGTTGAGGAATTTCGTTCCGCCATTTCCTGGCTGCTAGACCACCTCAATAATCCCGACTGCATCCGTGCCGACAACACCGAACTGGACCTGGCAACGGTCGACCCCGCGGCCCCTGATGGCGAGGCGATTCTGCTCGCCGCCGGCAAGGTGCGCGACCGTGTCGGCGGGTCGGCGCGATCGAGTATCACGCTTAGCGAGGTGCGTGAACTCTTGTATTCAGTGGAGGCCGGCGGCCTGGGATATGCTGGACTGGTCCCGCCGCAGACCGCGCCTGACGAGGCGCTGCGCGAGTTTCTGCATGATGTGCTGGCGATTATGGGCGGCGAGGAACTCCCGAGCGGCCAGGCCGGGGTTGATGCGCGTGCACTGACTAGATTCATCGACGAGGCGCGCGCCTACCTGGCCTGGTACGACCGGGCGGGTGTCGACCGAGACCAACAGCTCATGCCGCTGGGCGAGGATACGTCATCTGTCTTCACCCTGTTCGAACGTCTGCAAGAACCGCTCGACCGATTTTTCGCCCTGTGTGAATGGCTGGCCGTATCGTCGTTTTCGGGTGAGGTGGCGAGTGGATCCGTGGGTTCGCCGCAGAGTCTGGTATCGGCGGGTAGTGATCACATTCGGTCGTTAGTGGAACAGGCGCCGTTGGCGGCGCCGGTGGCCACCTGTGTGTTGGATTTGGCAGGGGATCTTAATCCACGGTTTGCCGAGGATTTGCGCGCCTTTCAAGCGCTTTGCGTTCAGCGTCTGCCCGGCGCCGAAGGGCCTCGCTTGAGTGCAGCGCGCTGGGAAGCTGTGAAAGAGGCCCTGGCCGCTCATGCGACTTGGGCGCGCTCGTGCCCGCAGACTCGGGTGGCGGAACTGGATATGACGCGCCTGCGCGCCTACGTTACCGATCCCCACTACTACGAGTCGGCCTTGGCGTTGCTCGACGACAGCCAACGGCGCGCCATCGCCCATGACAATCTGCGGCTGGTGGAAAGGTTGATCCTGTACCAGGCTTATCTGCTGCCGATGGCGAATAGCTTCGTCAGCTTTCCCGACCTTTACGACCCCGACAGACGCGCCCTGTTCGAGATGGGCACGCTGATCATGGACGGCCGTCACTTCACTCTCAGCGTGCGGGTACCAGACCGCGACCGGCATGTCCGGCTGTCGGAGCAGAGCAACATTTTTATGCTCTATGTGGAGGTGAGTGGCGTCGACGGTAGCAAGGCCTACGAGATTGCAGTCCCCGTCACCAGTGGCGGCAAGGGTCGGCTGCAGGTTGGTGCCTGGGGCATCTTCCAGCACATCGACGGCAGTGAGCGGCACGCCCGTGTGGTGGCGATTGTGGAGAACCCCATCAGCCTGTCAGAGGCGATCGCCGCGCCGTTCAAGCGACTGGGGCGGACGATTGCCAAGAAGCTGCAGGAGATCACATCCGTGGCGGAGCAGAAGCTTAGCAAAGTAGGTGGCGACACGGTGACACGGGTGACCGATATATCGACCCCGGATAAGCCAGGTGGCACCAGCGGCGGGATGCTGGCGGGTGGTGGTATCGCTATAGCGGCGTTAGGTTCGTCGGCAGCCTTCATCACCAAGACCCTGTCCACGCTGAGTTGGCAGGGCGCCCTGGGTGGGCTGACGCTGGCCGCGCTCGCCGTGTTGTTGCCGACGGCCGTGTTCGCCTGGCTGCGCCTGCGCGCGCGGGATCTGAGCTCGCTGTTGGAAGGCGCTGGCTGGGCAGTCAATGACCGTATGTGGCTGACCGGCGCGCAGGCCCGCAGCTTCACCTTTGAGCCCCGTTACCCCAGTGGGCTGACCAGCGCGCGCGAGCTTTTCCACCGTTGGCGCTCGCTCTTCGTCCTGGTGCTGCTCGGTCTGCTTTTGTGGGGCGCCGAGCGCTACGGCTTGCTGGCGTGGTTGTATGGCTTTGCGGCCGGCGCCGCGGATTGACAGCGGTAGCTGCCGCTGATTGAGCAAGACACGAAGTGGGGCGTTCGTGGAAATGCTTTTTTTGCTGTCGGCGAAATCGTCGACGGTGCTTATTCTCATCCTTCTGCCTTCCCGGTAACTGAATTTGATGATGCCTGCGGGTTACATCCGACCGTGACTTCCATCGACTGTGACCGCAACGGGCAGGTTGGGACAGGTTTCGCGATACGGCTGCGATGGCATGAACTCGGCCCACTCGTCGGCTGTCATGTTGCGTGTGAGCCGGGCACATGCGGCGGTGATCAGGTCCTGGGCCTGCCACAGCCAGAGGTGCCCCGGTGCCATGCCGGATTCTTCGCTGAGATGCACATCGGCGCGTAGGTATCGGTTGTCTGCGCTGAACGCCAATGCGGATACCAGCCCCTGATGACTGAGCCGCGCAAGACGTTGCCAGCTCCCGGTGTCGTAGATGTCGGCCACGTTCGACACGCGAAACGCATTCACCTCGCTACCCCCGTAGGCGTAGGTCGCCGCGGCGAGCAATCGACCGTCGTCCGAGAAAGCCACGCCACCGATCGTTTCCGTATAGGCCAGGGTATGCACAGGCTCCTGCGTCTGCAGGTCCCAGATGCTCAATGACCCGCCCTCTCCAGCGATCGCCAACAGCTTACCGTCCGGGCTGAATGCCTTCGGCACGGCACCCCCCTGCTGGGTCCGCAATGTCAGTTCCCGCTCTCCGGCGTCAATTGACCAGATCGTTACGGTGTCGCTGTAGTCGTGAAACGCGATACGTTTCCCATCGGGGCTGACGAGTCCTCCACGCGCATCTACCGGCCCGATCTTGCCTACCGGTCTGCGTGTGGCGACATCCCAGATCTCGGCAGGCCGGCGGAACGAGAACTTGACCAGCCCTCTGCTGTCCGCAAGGAACTTCACATCGGTCCTGGCAGTGTTTGACCGGCTGACGAGTTCGGGAATCTTGTGCCCCGTCGCTACATCCCAATAGGTTGCGTCACCTGACGAATTCAAGCCGCCGTAGTCCACCGCGAGTACGCGGGCATCGGCGCTGAAATCAACGCCACCCTCGCTGATGTTTTGATCCAGCACAGCGTGTTCTTGCCAGTCTTCGGTCGACCACAGGTAACCCTGGGTGGCATAGATCGGCAGCGCCACCAGGTATCCGGTGTCGGGACTGAACATCACGTCGACGACGGTTGCGTGCCTCTCGACCGGTAGTGTCGCAATCTGCACGGCGTCGGCAAGATCGAACACGCGCACCGCTGGCGCATTGTTGAAGCCAGCCGCGGCGAAGCGCCCGTCGGTACTGAAGTCGGTGCTGATCAGGTAGGGCCTTGGCGCCTGTTCCTGTCCGAGCGCGTAGAGCGTTGGGCGGATGTCCCAGACCCGCAGGGTTTGGTCGCCAGGTATCGGCACGGGTGGCAGTTCCCGCGCGATATCGCCGCTGACGGTGACCAGCCTGTCGCCGTTTGGGCTGATGGCGCAGCCGGTGATCGCACCGTCGTGCGATGCATGCAGTGTCTGCCCGGTGCGTGTGTCGGTGATCCGCAGAACCTTGTCGGCATAGGAGATATCGGTTTCCAGCCATTCGGGGTGCCTGCCACATGGTTCGGCTCCCCACGTGATCGAGCGGACCGTGGCCAGTAGCTTGCCGTCCCAATGCGCATTCACCGACCACTTCGAGCCACCGGCAAAGACCGACCGGCCATTGTCTAATTCCACCGTCAGTCGCCGGTCGGCGCTATGCAGCGTCGTGTCTTGCGGGTTGACCTTCAAGACCGCCAACGGCCTGGCGAGGCGGGCAAGTCCGGCGCGCAACACGTTCGCTGCACCATCGCCTCCCTGTAGCCTGAGTGATTCGATTGCCAGCAAGGTTGCACGCGTCAGCAGGGCATCATCCTGGTACATGAAACGGGTCGCCTGCGATGACAGCAGGCGGGATTCGGCACTGCGCTGCGCCTCGGTCGCCTGCACCAGACGATCATCGGCGAGCCGCTTCTGCTGGTAGGCGAAACCGGCCGCCAGCAACGAAGCCAGCGTCAGTCCCGCCAATGCCAGACCGACGCTGCGCACGACCACGCGGGTGCGCTTGTGTTGGCGCACGTCCTCACCGACCAATTCATCCTTGGAGCGACCATGCATCGGTGCGGCGATCTGGGCGATCGCGTCAAGAAAGCGCGGGTTGTGTAATGACAGGTCCGTGTCATCACGCGCCCAGCGCAGATCGAGGTACAGCGGTTGGTCGGTGAACCTACCGGCCAACTGGCGCGGCACGGCGTCCGTGATCGACCAATCAAAATCAACCTGTTCCTCGGACCAGCGCAGCTCGCCTTCGGTCAACACGATCAACAGGTGGTCATGTTCGCGACTGGTCAGCCAGTAATCGACCTCGCGCTGCACCCACTTCGATTGCGCCGCGCGCGGCGATGCCAGCAGCAGAAAATAGTTGGCGTCCGCCAATGCCTCGGCAATGCTGTCCCAAAGTCCGGGGCTGACCGAGAGATTGGTTGAGTCGCGGAAGGTCCGCAATGCACGCATGCGGTACCAGGGCTTGGCAAAGCGGTGCAGGCACGACTGCAGTGCCGGCGCCAACTGGCCGTCGGCAGAGTGACTGTAGGAGATGAAGCCGTCGTAGTCGTGCATTCGGCCGGGCGTCGTCAGGTGTGATGAACCGCACCGACCGCCAACTGCCGCGCCGGATCTCAGCACAGTACGATAGATCGGTCGCCCGTTCCACGCCCGCTTTTTTCAGCCTAAGTTGGCTCGCTAAAACTGCGCACGTGGCACCGTGAATGCAAGACCGGCAACACATCCCAGCATCGTGCCCGGGCGGGCCTGGCACCGGAACCGGTATTCACCCGTTTCGGGCGCAGCCCGCACCTGCGAATCGACCATGCCGCCGATCTGCGACACGTCCTGGTGTTGGGCGAGGCCCACTGGGTGGTCAATCGCGCGACGGGAGCGGCCAGGCCCGTTCGAGTAGCGCCATCAGCAAGGTTGTCGCGTTGCCGGCGGCCCTGGCAACATCCTGGCCGCTGGTGCCGACTGTGCGGTCTATCCCCTGAATGCTCAGGAACAACGGTGGGCGCGTTCGGTCGGCGTGCGCGGCCAATGCCGAGAGCACCATCGCGCTCTCGAGATCGATCGCTATGGTCCTGGGGTTGGTTGCCAGTATCGCCTCGACGGTCTCCGGTGCAGGCCAATCTCCAGCCGCCGGGGTGGCAGCAACGACGCCGAACCGGGCCTCGTTGTCGCCAAGGGTTGCCATCCCTGACGCGGCCTGTGCAGCGGCGACCAGGGCCCGGGTGCCGCGTCTGGCATCGGTGTTACGCACCACCGTCTGCCCGGCACGGTGGTCGACGGGTACCACCAACCGGGCCACGGCGACATCCCCGATAGTGGACTTGCCGGCGCCGCGTGCGGTGTCGACCAGCAGCACCGCGACCGGTCTCGACGCATCGACCGCCGCGTCCAGGGCGACGCCATCGGATGGGTCGTCGAGGCAGGCGACCGTGGCCTGCAGACCTGCCTGGTGACTTGCGGTATCCAACTTGACCCGACGCATTCCAGCGGCCGATGCCGCCCCGCTTGCCGGCATCCGGGTATTGATCGCTGCGCAGACCTCCGGCGAATAGGTCACGATCAGCACGTCGCTGAGCGCATCGGATGGCACTGGGCCCGGGTTCGGCAGGGCATCGCGCAGGAAGGATTTGGTGAATGCGGCGACGGTATCGGCGGCGTACTGTTTCCAGCGCTCGCGGTCGGCCTTGCTGCCCAGCATGCCGGCGCGCGGATCGGGGATGTCCGAGATCCCGCGCAGCATCAGCAATGCCGGCCCCTGCGTGTCCTGCGACAACAGTTCGGCCGCGGCAAAGGCCCCGGCGGCCTCCATCTCGACTGAGGCGGTCATCGGCAGGCGTGACAGCACGCCGTCCACATAGTCCGAATCCAGCGTCTCGATAACCTTGTTGCCGGAGGCCGTTACACCCACCCGGTGTCTCGGCCTTCCGGTGTCGTCCGGGCGGGGCACGCTGATCTCGCGCTGCCACGCACCGGTATAATCGGATGCCGCCTCCAACAGCACCGGGTCGGGTTGAAAGACCCAGTCGCGTCGCGGTGCAAACTCGGCGGCGATGGCACCGTACTCGTAGCCCCAGACCGCCCGCGAGATAACGACGTCGCCGCGTTCGACCTGCGGCGGCAGGCCACCGGCAATGCCCGCCAGCACGAGCACCGCGGGTTGCCAGGTCCTGGCGGTTTCGATGACGGCGAGGGCCCCCGACGTGGTCCCGGCCTCGCCGGCGAGCGCGATGACCAATCGCAGTGGCGGCCTACCGTCGGCCCGGTTGATCTCGGCACCCTGCCACGCGAAGCTGTTGACGCGGCCTTCGGGTACGGCGACCGGAAAGACGCGATCCATCTTTGCCAGGATGGCCTCGTACTCGGCAGTGATCACGGTTACGACCGCGACATCGACCCGCGCACCGCTGTCCGGCCCCGGCTTGGGCGGTGCTTCCGGATCTGCGCAGCCCCACAGCACTGAGCAGACAGCGACGACACAGATCATCGGCCCCATCCGGCAGGGCCACATCACGTCAGCGGTACCGTCTGGGCATAGACGAGCCGTGAACGCTCGGCCACCGGCAGGTCATCGCCGGCAGCGGAGGCGAAGGGCTCGAACTCCTGGATCACCAATCGCCGGCGCCAGTGCCGGGTAAGCAGGTCGGTGTCCGCAATCTCGACCCGCCCCCCCCATTGGAAGTGCCAGGGCTCGATCGCGTCCGCGCTGAGCTGCACGGGCTCGCTCGCCGCCCGCCATGCCGCCGGATCATCCGGCTGCGCGATTGGCATGCACTCGATGTGTGCCATCACGACGGTGGTCGGCAGGCGGGTGAGTCGATGTCGCTCCTGGAAACTGAAACCGCGCAGGACCAGGCCCCAGGTGCCGATGCCCGACTGGCGGACGGTCAGGGCGCGGCCCGGGGCGAGGGGGACGAAATCGGCCTGCGCGATCGCCGACAGATGGCAGCCGTCGATGGCGTGCTTCTGGAAGCGCGCAACCGCGAGTCGCACCATCGGCATGAAGGCCCGTTGCGCGAGGAACTCGATATCGACGAACGGCAGGCCGTGTTCCTCGCTGAACGCCACGTCGTGGATCGCCAGCGCGACCGGCTGCTCGTCGAGCATGAATCGGTCGATCCGGTCGGCGCCACTCCAGACATGCTGGAGCCGTAACGGCCCCGGTAGCGGTGCAGCCTCGTGCAGCGGGTTCTCTCCCCATTCGCACACGGGCAGGTCTGCCGAGCCGGCAGCCGTCGTCGACAACACCAGTGCCAGCTGTTCGCCGTCTCCCGACGAGAACCAGCCCCGGTTCATGTACAGGCGCAGCCCGCTGCCGCTGCGCCGACGGGTCTGCTCGCCGGCGGCGTTTGTGCCCATGTCGCTGTCGGCGAACGTCGGCAGCACGAAGGCGATATCGGGTATCGCCGGGGGTGCCGTTGCCGGGATATCCAACGTGACCGGTTCTGAACGCAGCGTGGTGTTCTGCGGATCCTCGGTGAGCGACGCGACGTAGAATTCGACAAAGCGTGACAAGGCGCTTGCGGTGTAGGTGATCCGGTGGTGTCGCGTGTCGCCGAGGTCATGCGCCAACGGGGAACGTGGTGACTCGGCCAGTTCGATCGGGTCGAGGGGTTTGTTGTCGTCGTTACCGATGCGCACGCCACCGGCGTATATCTCCCGTTCAACGACCTGCCACCCGTCCTGGTCCGGATCGTCGACAGGGTCCTCCCAGCGGGCGTAGACATCGATACGTCCGGTACTGGGGCGGTCGAAGATCAACGCATCGTCGGCCAACAGCGCGCTGGTCGCATCGGCGGTGCGCGGCATGATCAACGGGCGTCCGAATGCCGGGGCACGCAGTGGCCGTTGGGTGGCGTACAGGACCTTGAGTTCCGCGGCAGGCGCCAGTAGCGGTGTCTCGCCGCGCGCCGCCTTGCGGATCAGGACCTCGCGATTCGCTGCGGTTTCCAGCGTGTCGCTACCAAGCCACTCCTTGCGCGCCAGGGCGAGCAGGTCGAGGTCCGCAGCCTCCAGCCGCGCGGCGAGTTGCAGGGTATGCAGCCGTCCGGGCGGAACCTCGACGACCACCGTGCGACCATCGACACGCGCACGCACCCGGTCGCGGCCCTTGCGGATGATCAGCCGGCACGAGCGCGCCAGTTCGCGTCGCCGCTGCAGCCAGGGGATATCATCAAAGCGGGGCAGGTCGATGACGCCACCGCCGTCGGGCAGGATCAGTACGGCCTGCCCGGCCAGGGGGTCGGCGAGGTAAGGCGTGTAGAACTCATCGGCCTCGATCGATTCGATCGGATCGCCGTTCTCGTCCCTGCCCGGTGCCCGCCGATGCGCATCGATCAGTTGCCAGGCGGCGCTGTCCGACAGGTCGTCGAACAGGCCGTGTTTTTCGGCGATCCGATACGACACGTCGGGCGGTGCCAGGTGCAGCCGACACTCGGCCGTCTGGTGTTCGCGCGCGTCGGCATCACGCAGTACGACGAGATCGCCCGCCTCGCCAATGCCACGGGGTTGACCGCGAACGACCACCGGCGGCTTGACGCTCTCGACGCGCAGGCAGGGGGTCTGCGGGGTGACTGTCGCGCCGTCTCCGGCCTGTCCGTCGAGCGCGTTGGCCTCCGCCACCGACAGTGAATTACCGGCGAGGTCGACGCTGCGCAGACGGAATCGGTAGGTCTCGCCGAAGCGCTGTGGTTCGAGACTGCCCGGTGGTACCTGGTAGCGGGTGGTCAACTGATTGCTGCATTTCGATTGGGCCTGCTCGGCATCAACGGTGTTGTCGTCGCGACGCTGCACCACCAGGCTCCAGCCGTCCCATTCGAACAGGTCATCCGTCATCTTAAAAACGGTGAACGTTGACCGGGGTTCTTCGGCGATAACGGGCTCCAGCGTGCCCTCGTCTTCGAGCTGATCGACCGCGGCGGGCCATGACCAGTCGTCATCCACCCGGTATTGGAAATGGCGACGACAAAGTGAGCGCCATTGCCCCGTGCGGACATTCTGCACATCGACACGAAATCCACGGTTCACGTGATCCGCGAGGATCGTCTCTTGGTCGCTTGGCGTGGCATCACTGTCGACGCCGAAGCGACCGGAGCCGCTGAATGTCTTGCTCAGCCGGGACTGTTCGCCCATCGCGGTGCGCATGACGATCGGCCGTGCGTCGTGCGCGACACGCATGCCGCCCTGCAGCAGTGCCGGCATCGTCGGCGGAGCCTGCCCGCTGTTATCGCTCAGTTGTTCCTGCTGCATCAGCGCGAACGTCGCGTGCTCGAGTCGTTCCTGGGTGATCGAGACAGTCGCTGCACCGAGCGCGCTGAGTCCGCCACTGCCGAGTTTGCGATGGCTGGCGACGCGGAAGGTGCGATAGCGCGCTGACCTGTCTGTGTCGTACTCGACCGCTGACCAGAGCGCCTGGTGGGTCACGCCATCGAACGCCGCGTTCAACGGCACGGCACGTATCACCGGTCTGCCGGTCAGCTCCTCGAGGCCGAGTTCGTCGAGCGGCAGTTCGAGGTCGAAGACCAGTCCCAGTCTGCGCATCAGCCTTGGGTGACTGCCCAGCCCGGCGACGACCTGGTGAAAGTCGGGGCAGTTGTCGGTGGCGGTCTTGCGCCCTGCCGCTGATTTCTCTGGCGGTCGATGAAAGTCGGCGAATGCGGCAATCGCATCGCTCGTCGACGCCTTGCGCTTGCCGCCCGCTGCGGCGAAGGCCCCGAGCGTCGGCCGGTCCGTCGGCCACGCCGAGCTGGTGAGCCAGCGTCTGCGCATAGACCCCGCGGACATGCGCTGCAACGCTGCCGCTGCTGTAGGAGAGCATGTCCTGTTGCTTGTTTGCTGCATCGGTCCCCGGGTCTTCGGGCATCTTGAACGGAAGCACAGCGAGATCGCGCGTGAAGATCGCCCGCCATGCCGCGCTGTCCGGCGCATCGCCCCCGGCGGGTACGACGACGGGTGCTCGCAAGGACCTGCCGTCGTTCAGCGCGACGGCGAAAGACAGCCCGGTGGGTCCGGTGTCCCGCAGCGCTTCGGCCAGTCGGCAAAGACCGGAAAGGCATCGAGCGTCGCCGCCGCGTCTACTTCGAGGCGCGGGGTCAGAAACACCGACAGCCGGGCCCGCCAGGCATCATCGGCATCGCTTCGGTATATGCCGTTCGGCAGTGCCGTCCAGGTCAGCGTAATCGATGTCATGCAACAGCACCTGACGCGAACGCACGCCGATAGGCGAGCCACTCTTGCTCGGATGCCTGGCCTTCATCCTGTTCGCTGCGCATTGTCGAACTGGTCGTCTGCTTGCATGGGTCCGCGATCGTGTAGTGCAGCCCGTAACTCGCCTTGACGGTGAAGAAGCCGATCTGGACCCTTACCGTGAGGAGCGCGTCGAATGACCAGACGTGGTTGGCCCAGGAGCCGACCGTGACCAGCAGGAGATGGATGTCGAAGAACCACAGCTTCGCCTGGCCGGAGAGCTTCAGTATCAGGTCGACCTGGTAGAGCGGTTTAACCTGGTCGGGCGGCCCCTTCGCGGTGTAGGTAAACATCGCCGCCAGCGAACCCTCGCAGGTCGCCTTGGTGACCGCCAGGTCGAACTCGGCTTTGTAGATGACGCCCATGCTGTACTGGAAGGCGGTCAGCTGCCGGGTCGTGAAGTTGAGGCCGAGGTGCGCGATGCCGCCCCAGGGTGCGGCGAGCAGGGTCAGTGGCTTGTCTGCACTGGCAACCCGGATCGAAAAGACGTGGTCGGGGACGCGTGGTTTGCCACCGGGTTCAGTCGCACGCGGCAGAAAATTGAGGCCGATCCCGAGCGTGGCGCTGACCCGCGATACCTCGAACTGGAGCAGCTTGAACTTCGGTGCCTCGAATGGGCCCAGGGTCACGCTCAGGTCCGCATCACCCTTGTCCGGCAGCTTGGCCGGGTAGGCCCCTGATGGTTCCTCCCCGGCAGGTAGTCGCGGTAAGGGCAGTTTCGTTGCCGCCGCGATGACCTCTCCGATAAAGGCCAGCGCCCCCGACGCGTCGATGCGCTTGAGCTTGAGTTCGATCTCCGGTTCGAAGCGCGCCTTGTCGTCCTTCTTCTCTTCCTTGTCGCCAGGGGATTCCTTGTCGGTGTCTTTGTTGTCCGTCTTGTCCTTCGGTTTCTTGGGTGGCCCCAGTTTCACCGACAGGTGATCGAACTGGATACGCAGGCCGTCGGTGTCGTTGAGATTGAGAGCCAGCGCGAAGTTCTTGATCTTGCCCGACGCGCTGAGGTCGGTGCCGGATTTCCCGGCGCCATCGTCGGGGTTGGTTTTTGCTGCCGGTCCGTCCGCCGGTTTTGCTGCCTTGGACTTGGTCTTCCCGCCGATCCGACGCGTCGCCTTGACCCCGATCTCGAGCGCGCACGTGGACTTGCCGTCTTCGTCGTGGACGGCCTCGAAGGCCACTACGGGTGGTCTTTTGTCCGGCTCAATCGGGGCCTTGTCGGTACCGAGCGGGATCTTCCAGCTGAGACCAATACCGGACTCCCAGTAAGCCGGCTTGTCGTCGTCCTTCTGCTTCGGTTCTTCGTCGGTATCCTTGTCGGGATCGGGCTTCCGATCAGGCTTGGGTTTCTCGGATGGCTGCTTGCGCGCCAGGATGAATTCGATCTTCGGTATCGCGAGCGACTTGCCGGCGCTCCCGGCGGCGAGCAGGGGGATGAGCTTGAGAAGCCACCGAGCAGGAATGCCTTGCCGTCGACGAAATAGTCTTTGAAGTTGATCTCGGCGCCGGAGGCAATCTGCTCCGCGTCCCCAACCGGTCCGTGAATCCGCGACAGGCCGTCGACATCGAAGCTGGGCGCGGCCAGGCCACCGGCCAGGTCGGCCTGCTGGTCGAAGTACATCGGGATCGGTGCAGATCTATCGCGCAGCGCGACGGCGAAGACCTCACCCTTGTTGCCCGGATCGTCGGGATCACGCAGGCGGAACCAGCCACGGTTGGTGGCGTCATCCAGGTAGGGCTCGAGGGCGGGGAGTCTGACTTCCATCGCCTCGGTGCGGCAGCTGAACGGTGGGTCGCCGTCGGGCACGGGCAGCGGCGAACCTGCCAGTTCGAGCAACAACAGGTGCAGTGTCGTATTGCCGGCGGAACGCTCCTCCTTCTCGGCGTCGCCAGGCAATGCCTTGTCCGTCGGCGTCTCGGGTTCGTATCGTGCGACCGCGGCCGTCTGGCCGCGCAGGGCGATCTGTCTGTGCTGTTGGTAGCCTTTGTTGGCGTACAGATCGGCAGCGGTCTCCTTCCGTTTGGGTTTGTCCTGCACGAATACCGCGGCACCCTCGAACGCGAGTTCGCTGCGGTCCCAGTCGTTTGCACTGAACTGGAACGGAAACGGTTTGCCCGGCGCCGTCTCGATCCAGAAGGCACCATCGAATTCGTTAGGGATTTTCAGGGCAGGGGTCACCACGCTCTCGACGGTGATCGTCTCGACGGCCATGTCGCCGTGGTCGTAGGTCCTGGTCGGCGTCTTGACGACGATGAAGTCGCGCTTGCGTAGCACAGCCGTCTGCGGTTGCCATTCCGTACCGTTGCCGGTGGCCGGCTCGAGCCTGCGCTCGGTGACACTGACGACGGTGGCGCGATGACCGAAGGGGTAGAGGAACCCGTCGTTGTACTCCAGCACGACCTTCTGATCCTGTCCGGCCGTCGCGCGGTGTTCCCAGCGTGTAATGTCAGGGCCGGCCGCGGGCTCCCAGCGCCCACGGATGTCCAACCAACCGCCCATCGGTGACAGGATCAGCGTATGGGCGTCCGCCTGCTTGCCGACCAGGCGTTCCCGGTCGCATCGTTCGAGTGCGGTCGGGAAGCCGGTCTTCGGTCGGTAACCGGGTGGCTGGATATGCATGCGGGCCGGTGATGCCGGATCAGTCCCGAGCAATCTGGTGTGCCAGAGCTCGACGCGACCGTTGTGGCGGACCGGGTTGACGGCGTGTCGCCAAGCAACGCTGTCGTCCGGCGTGAGCACCAGGCCGGTGGGCAGCTCGATCCGTGTCGTCCGCCGACCGGAGCCACGGGTGATTGCCGATGCATCATCGGGTACGTGGAGTTCCAGGTCCTGCCAGTCGAGCAGTGAGGCCAGGGTGAGGTCGACGGCGTCAACAGACGGCGGCAGACGAAACACCAGTTGCGATGGACGGGCAATGCCGGCCTTTGCGGGCAGGGTCAGTAGCGAATCATCCGCCTCGTTGAAGGCCTGCTCGGCGATGTGCTGACCGGGAAAACGTACGACCAGAAAGGCGTCTCTGCCGGAGTCCGCACGCGAGAGAAGCGCGGGGCGATCTCGCCTGTCGATGATCTCGAGGTTGATCAGTTCGACCTGTAGGGAAAGCAGATCGTCGGCGCGCAGCAGGTGGATGATCCGGCGGCCGTCGGGTGGCAGCCTCGGGCCTGTGCAGGCAGGCGTCCCGGCCAGCGCGATCAGCGCGAGGTTCAGTCGAATGAAGTCGCGACGCGACAGGCCGTTCGACATCTCCGCTTGCGAAGTGCCTGTTTCATCGTCCACGCCGGTCCGCTGATCTCGCAAATGCGTGCCTCCCTTTCGCGCCGATTCTGCAACATCCAAGCGGTTTGCGCCAAAAATATTGCCGCAGCCGACCTGCGCGACATACCGATGATCTGCCCCGGGTTGTACCGTCGTCACTGCCGGACTGATCAGGGGCGTACCCAGATTGAAAGCTTTTAATGTATTCGCAAAATCGTCGACAGGCTTCGTTCACTCTTCGCCAGCTCGGCGGAAGATGCAGAAATCCGCTCCGGGCAGCATTTCTGGCCTCACCTTGTCAGAGCCTTTCGGGTAGATGGGTCTTGAAGTCAGGAGAGTACCTGGTCGATTTCGATCAAATTTCATGCCGCTGCTAACTGAGCGGCGTTTTTTGCGCCACCCCAGTAGAATGTTGGCATGAACGACGAGATCAATTACAAAAACAATCCTCTGCACGGTGTCAGTTTAAAAAAGATGCTGACCGAGGTGACGGATCACTATGGTTTTGAGATTCTCTTTGCCTACTTGAATATCAATTGCTTCAAGGCCAACCCAAGTATCGCTTCCAGCGTCAAGTTTTTGAAGAAAACCGATTGGGCGCGCGAGAAAGTTGAAAACTTCTATTTGTACCAGTTCAAGAATTTGCCTCGGGCATCTTCCGAACAGTTTCTGCTGTCACCCCGAGACAGGATTATCCCGGACGATCAAAAGGCGGGCGATCCTGCTGAGTTGAGCTTGGAGGATGCCGAACGACTGCAGCAGAAGCGTGCCAAGAAAGCAGCCTCTTATGAGCGGGGTACGAAGAATCGCTCGAGTTCGCGAAAACGTGCTGATGCTCAACGCGACCGGAATCACGACCCTGGCGACAACGACTCGCGTAAGAATAAGCGTGATTCGTCAGCCGCTTCGGTTTCCTCGTCGACGGAAAGCTTCGATCCTTGGGCGAAATCGAAGAAGAGATAGGGAGACCGGTGGGGCGTGGCCCCGCCGGGTTGATAGATGGCCAAACCTTGCTTACCAGATGAGTCATCAAATCATGCGCCTCGCCTTAACGACTTCGTCAGGTCCCCATAAGCAAGATCGGATGGTACCTCTCACTGAGTAGCGTTTCGATTTAGAGACCTGGGCCGAATATCACCACCCTTGCAGCGAGCTGCTGGGCATAGCCGGTGGGCGTCAGCCCGCCGCGTGTTTTCTTTGGTCTCTCGGCTTGGTGTTCGCGTCCCCATGCTCGGATAAGCAACCGTGCGTGACGGAGGCTGACAAACCAGTGCTCGTCAAGGCACTCGTCACGTAACCGTCCGTTAGAGGTCTCGACATCGGCATTCTGGTTCGCGGTACCGTCGGCTGCTCCGCAAACCGGGCTCAAACGCCTCGAATTCGAGTCGGATGATCGTGTCGCTAACGATGACCGGGACAATAAAACCCTTTTTGTTCAGTCTTTTGCAGAATATTTTTCCATTTGTATAAATTTTGTCTGGACAAAAGACTCAGATCTGTCTAGATTTTGTAGCGTCAGCCGCTGGTACTGCCCAAGCAGGTCAGCGGCTCACCATCAGCCGAAAGCCGGTGGCAATTCACTTAAACGTGCCGACACAAGGAATCCGACCATGAGACTTTCTACCAAAAGCCGCTATGCCGTTACCGCAATGCTCGATCTCACGCTGAACGGCGCTAGAGGCCCCGTGACGCTGGCCGACATTTCCGAAAATCAGAGCATATCCCTGTCCTACCTTGAGCAACTGTTTGCAGCGCTCCGGTCCAAGGGTCTGGTGCGTGGGGTGCGAGGTCCGGGCGGCGGGTACTATCTCGGGCGCGATGCGAAAGACATCTCCGTTGCCGACGTAATCTGTGCCGTGGACGAGTGGGTAGAGTACACACGGGCAAGAGCTGAGCAACAGCCGGTCGTCGAGACCCAGTGCACCACGCGCGGCCTGTGGGACGACCTGAGCCATCAGATCTTTGAGTTCGTCGACAACATCACGCTCAACGAACTGGTCGAGCGCGGTCTAGCGCGGCAAGGCGTCGCTGAAGAGAAGACTGCCAAGCCCGGCGTGCTCAGCCTCAGAGAGCAGGCGGCTGCCTGAATAGTCGGTGTTGGGATCAGACCTGGCCGTCCGGAGACGGCGAGGTTCGGTTGCCACATACCTACTTGACTAGAAGCAAAATGTGGCGTGGGAAACGCCTGCGAAGTTGAGTGCGACACTTCAAAGGAACACTGCCGGCGACTTGAGAACCGCGTCCTTTTTCAAACCGTTGAGGCTATGCACTGATCCCCAACGCATTTCGGATGTGGTGCCATCTTGGCCTGACATCCGCCGCGGCAACTGACGCCAGTGCTGCAATCGCGCGAGACGTCCGCGTGCCAAAACAAATGCTGGGAGCAAATGGCGGCCTGATCCCGTTGTCGCCACAGTTAGGACGCAAACGCAAAGCGGTCAAAAACGGGCGCTAGCTCCATGAACGCCACGGATCCAACCCATGACGGTTTCATCGACAGTATTCGCCAGACTTGGTCTGTCCGCTGCAAACAGTGGTGCTCAGGGCCGGGTGACTCGCCGTCGACCTGACCTGCTGTAGGTACATATGCCTACAGGTCACTCGAGCCGGCCGAATCTCTCGTATTTAGTCTTGGTCAGGTTTTCTTCGTGGAGCTCTAACAGCAGAATCACACACCGTCACCATGCGAAGGTTAAGGACTGATGGAACTCATTGTTTTCGATCTCGATGGGACATTGCTTGACCGCAACTCGGTGATATCGGACTACACGAGCGAGACACTCAAACTGCTGTCAGAGCAGAACATCGCGTACACGGTGGCGACCGGCCGTACACTGCATGGGGCTAGAGCAATTCTGGAAGGTCATCGTTTCCTGCTGCCGCAGATCTACAAAAACGGCGTGATGGTCTGGGATCCCCTGCAGAAAAGTTATTCGATCCGCAGGACGCTGACACTCGTTGAGCTCGACAGTGTCGTCAGTGCTTATAACGCAGCGGGTTTGACGCCCTTCATCTTCACCCTGGATGATGCGCAAAACAGTACGGTCTACCACCCCGAGGTAGCGTCAGAAGCAGACAAAGAACTTCTTCGGTTCCTCTGTCTGGATGGCAGTATCCGCATGCGGCCGACCTCGGAATTGCCAAGAGATGCTGCTGTTACCCACATAAACGCGATCGGCGCGCCGGACGCTATTCAGGCGGTTTTGGACCGGGTGGCAGGCGAGGCGCATCTCGTCGCTTATTCCGGACTCGCTCTCGAGGGGCCCAATTGGCACTGGCTTGATGTTCATCACAGCGACGCCAGCAAGGGCGGGGCGGTTACTGACTTGAAAGGGCTGCTTGGCCTGGAACGAGTGATTTGTTTCGGTGATAGTGATAACGACTTGAGTATGTTCGAGGCAGCGGATGAGTGCTACGCACCTGCCAATGCCAACGATGCGATCAAATCAGCCGCATCAGCAGTGATCGGGCATCATGATCAGGACGGTATCGCCAGATTCTTGCGCCGGCGTTTCTCGCTAGACCGGTATTGAACCATGAGCTTCACAGTTCATAGAGACTCGGTGGCTTGATCATCGGTGTTTGTATTGCGATGGACAGTACGCCCTTGTGACATCTTGGCCGCGAAGCTTCGCGTGCTTCGTCCTGCGTCCGGATACCCTTTTTCGCCATAACTTGAAGCTGGCAGGCTTCAGGGTACACCGCATGATCGCGATCACCTGCCGCTCATCCATATCGAATTGCGCTTCAATGGCCTCGAAGGGGGTTCTGTCCTCCCAAGCCATTTCTATAATCCTCGATACGTCGTCTGTAGACAGCTTCATCAATAGGCCCGTGCAGAAGGTGACGCGCATTTGGCACTTTCCAAGTAGCCCGGACACATTACGCGTTAATGAAAACGAATTCGCATGCTCAGCCAATAGATTCTTGTTTCGCTTAATCGGGGACAGACCCCGGTTTCTGGTCTGTCGCCAAAGATGGCATCGCCTTTGCCGTCGTCGGCGTCCGCTGTTGGGACGACGTTCCCCTTACCGACCAAGCAAAGGGAGAAGACGCATGGCAACAGCCAAACGTACCAAGACTGTCACGAAACCAGCCGGCGTCTCTTTCGAAGTCGGTTACCGTGCCGGCCAGCTTTTCTTTTCTTGATGCTATAGGTATGAATATGGCGTATTACTTTCTGGCTATCGGTATCGCGTTGGTCGGCGGATCATTTGCGCTGCTCTGGCGCCGGCTTAGCTATCTGCGTCGAGCGAAACAAGTGCAGGGCACCGTGTTGCGCGTCCGCCGCATGAGCTACCTGGAGCAGGACGATGGCGGCCCCTCGATGCATTTGGAGATCCGCTACGTTGACGAACAAGGGGAGACTCGCACGCACATCGCCGACAACTCGCTGCTGACCTTCGTCTACCGGACAGGACAGCCGGTGGGGCTAGCGATATCGGGCGGCAAGGTGCTGGTAAATTCGCCACTCAATATCGCTACGCCTCCGCTTGCGCTGTTGTTGCTGGGGGCCGTCAGCCTGTTCGTCTATTCGTTGACGGTTTGACCGCGCGGTCGCTCCCGGGCCGCGTAGCGGCACACCAAGGGCGTGGGCCGTGTGTCGAATTGTGTGCCTATTTGACCCGGATTTTCATACTTGCGTGGATTACCTCGAGTCATGTCTCCCTTCGAGGTTGCATACAGATGCAATTTCGTCGTGGGGGGCAAGTTTTGATGCAAAAGTGGTTCAATGTTCAGCGCAATTCAACAAGTTGGTTGCTTCAATTTTCGCGGCAGTGACGCGTCGTGCTCTTTCCCGATTTCCGCTCCGCGCTTGGAGGTGTTCCGTAACGGTGGCACTACATCGGATAGCATCCGCTTGCGGAGGCAGCTGGAGGATTCTCAGAGGAAATCTTTTTTTTAGTACCTCCGTCCCCTTGTTTCATATCAGGCAGACGATCCTGATACATGCTCTATCCTCATGAGACGGCTGGCCGGTTTTGTCTGGGTGCGGATATGGTCGGGATCATGCGTCGCCTGTTTGGTTACGACTTCTTCATCTCCTACTCGCGGGGAGATGCCCAGGGCTATGCCAAACAATTGCACGAGACTCTGGGGGAGCTTGGTTACCGCGTGTTCATCGACCACGAGGAACTGCTGGCCGGGCAGGAACTCACCGACGCCATCCAGGCTGCATTGGCAAAAAGCACCATGCTCGTGGTTATCGTGTCGCCCGGCGCGATGGAGAGGCCGACCTGGATCGAAAAAGAGGTGCAGCTGTTCACCAGCAGCAAACGCACCGTCGTCGCCATCTCTCTGCATGCGGACCTTTCCGACGAAGCTACGCACCCGCTGCTGCAACTGCTGGGTGAACGCCTGCGCCTGATTGAGTCAGACCTCGACGATCGACTGCGCCCCAGTCAGCAGACCGTTTCACAACTCGCCCGCACCCTGCAGGGGCCGAGAATCGAACGACGCCGGACACAGGCGCTCGGAATCACCTCGCTGGTGCTCGCGATACTTGCCGGGCTGGCGGTGTGGTTCGGCATAGCCGAACAGACCGCGCGCTCGCAGGCGCAACGTGAAGCCGTGACCGCCCGCAAGGAGTCCGCGTCACGTTACGCCGTGCAGGCGCAGGCCGCGTTGGCCAGCAATCCTGACGAGGCAATGCAACTGGCGAGACGCGGTGTCGAGATCTTCCAGGTCCCCGGCGACCCTTTGGTGCCCGCGGCCATGAGCGCCCTGCAGCAGGTGCTGCAGGGTAGCGCCGGACAACCGCTCGGCAAAGGACGTGCGGTATTCACGTCTGATGAGCAAGAGCTGATCTTCATCGACAGCAACCAAGGGGAGATTATCCGCTACCAGGAGCCCGCACGCTTTGGTCTGACACGGCCCGAACGATCGCGTGTACCCGCAGAGTTCGCCGGCACGCCGGGTAACTATTTCGTGGTCGACAACGAGGTCTTCGTACTGACTCGAACGCCTGATGTTGGCGACGCCGGTGACCTCGATCGCACCATCTACCGCCAGTCTGACTGGCAACCGGTTCACCGTTTTCGCGGTGACCAGTGGGAGACCGACTACGCGTTCTGCAGGCCCCGTGGACTGGTGGCCGTGATCCGCAAGGACCGCGTGGAACTGCTCGACCCCCTGCACCCCGGCCAGCCACGGGGCCAATGGGTGCAGGCGCTCGACGATCCGCTGGTGCAGTTTTCCGACAATTGCGATTCCCTGGCCATCGTTGTGCCCGGTGCGGCACGTCTGATCGACACCAGCGACGGCAGTGCCCGTGAATTCCGCTCGCCCGCGACAGAACCACTGAGCGCCGGTGTGCATGGCAACACCCTGGTGCTGTTGGACATTCGTTCCCAGCTCTGGCGGCTCACGGACCAGGAGCCGGATCCACTGGGCTCGCTGTTCGGCCTGCATGCCGATCTGATCGAGATGGAAGGCACACCCTTCAATCGTTTTGATCTCAGCGGCGACATCGAGATTTCCGATGATGGCGACGCCGTGCTGGCGCAATACAGGGTACGGATGGACGAGGATTTTGCCGATCAACAACTGGGCATGGCCGGTGTGTTCTCGCTAAGCGGCGCCTTCCCCCCCTGGTCGGCACGCCAGGGCCATGCTGCGCTGTTCGGTGATTTGGCCGAGTCGTCTTCGTCCAGTTTCAACGACGAGATCCTGTCCCAAGACAGCCTGCTGATAAAAGACCTGTCCCGCTTCGGTGTCCAGGAAGGCCGTTTTCTGCCGGGCGAACACGCGATTGTTACGCTGGGCTTTCAGGGCGACCTGGTGCTGCAGAGCGGTGTTCACGAACGCGTCCGGCTCGCCAAAGAGGTAAGCAGCTACGCGACGTCTCCCGACCGCCGTTGGATTATCACCGGACACAACAACGGCGATATCAGGTTCTGGGAATGGCAGCACATCGAGCCAAGTCACAACGTACCCACGCACACCTGGCATGGGCACGCCGGCGCGGTGCAACGTATCTGGCTTTCCGCATCCTCGCCGCTGCTTGTCTCACATGACCGGGAGGGTCGGGCCCGACTGTGGCATCAGGCCCATCCCCGTCTCGGTACCGGCAGCAACCGCGAAACCATCGCCGGCGACAGCTTTCTGCTGACCCGCGATCTGGAAAACAATTTGTATCTCTGGGACCTTAAAGCCGGGCAGCCTTTTGCCGCGCCGCTGTCGCTGGATGAACTGCCGATGCGGGCATACGCTTTTCGCTTCCCCTGGTTAATCGGCCTGCACATCATGCCCACACCCGGCGCGGCAAGACTGCGCCTGTGGAACCTCGACGAAGCCCCCGCGTTTGGTCAGTCACAGAGCTTCGCACTCCAGGATGAGCGCTGGATACAGATCCTGCAGCGGGCACACGCCGACGACCCCGAACTGATACCGGACGCGCCCTGGATGGAGCTGCTTGTTGGCGAAGGCCACATCGGTCTGGCGGCCGGTCGCATCAGCGGTAAGCTGCAATTGTTCCGTTCCCTGATGGGGCTGCTCGACCTGCGCAGCGGCACCAATAGCGTCTCGCTGGCCAATACCCTGATGCGCCCGGGCGACTATCGCTACTTCGAGTCCAGCAATAAGGGTCGCTGGCTCGCCACCCTGGACAAAAAAGGGCTGTTTCGCCTCTGGCAGTTCAGTCAGGCCGGCAAAGCGCCTGTTCAAGCATACGAGCAAGACACCAAGGGGTTGAATCAGGTCCTGTTCTCAAGCAACGACGATCGACTGCTTTTACGATTGAAGACGCAGGCGACTGCCATTGATCTCAATACCATGGGCCGCGTCGAACTGACCGTAAAAGATGCCGATCTGAGATTCGTCGACGGCACCGCCCAGCTGATTGGTCTGCATGAGAACAACCTCACGCTGTATGGCCCGGGCTCCGATGCGACCCGATCCCTGTCTCTGAGTCCCACCATTCAACCCCACAGTCTGGTCGTCACCAGAGACGGTAGACATGCGCTGGCCACCGATGCCAACGGCAGCCCCTGGTGGTACACCATTGATGCGGGGAGAGCGAAGGCACAGGGTGTCGCGCTGCCCGCACCGACCGGCGATCTCGTCTTGGCCTGGACCGCGGCCGCGGTTGGCGATACCGCGATCGCGGCGACACTGAAAAGCGGCGGCCTGCTGGTCTGGTATCGCGACCCTGAGGGCGGCGTTTCCGAGCCGGTTGTGATCCACGAGCCAGATAAGGCGTTGCATGAGAGTCCCCGTGTTCGAATCTCCAACGACGGTAACTGGCTGACCGTTGACAACGGCGAGCGCTTCCGCCTGCGCCCCCTGTCGTTGCAACAACTCAACACCTTATCTGCAGGAAAGTGGCCTTAAACTGCAAACTGCAGTGCGCCGTGAAAAGGCGCGTTCTCTCAGTGGGTGGAATTCCCACCCGGCAAGTATCGCTCCAGCCGGTAGCAATCGGAGCGGCTGTGGAGGTAACGAAGCAGTCGAAGCCTCTGATGTAAAGGACCATTCAGTGGTTCTGCGAGCATGCAGGCCGTAACGCGTAGTGAACGCTGAGCAGGCCTCGAAAAAGGTAATGCGGAAGCCGACCCGCCTGTAATTCGGGGAAGGCCGCTGTTGCTGGGGAAGCAAGCGATGAACGCACCCAGCGGTTCCGCCGGGGTAGTGGCGACGGCATGCATGTACAAGGGAGAGCGACGCAACACGGGAAGCCCCAGGCGGTGGTGTAGCGTGTGCACCAACCGGCAACCCGCGAGGGCCAGGCCGGCTGTTTGGGGTGGCGGGAGGCCCGTAGTACCGCTGAGGCCGGGTAACGCCGGTGGAGGGAAGGGGCCTCAGTTCGGGGGCAGTGTTGAAAGAAGTGAGGTCGAGGAGACTGGTGTGAGCCTATAAGCGCCGATGACGGTCAAGAAACTTCAGCAGGCACTTCATGCGAAAGCGAAGGAATCGTCCGATCTGTTTTGACGATTGGGTGAACTGGCGCAAGCCACCTACTCAGGTGGCTGAACCGGTGGTCACGCAGGCAACATCCGCAACTGGGTCAGGGGAGCTGCACGATTTCCTGGCAAGCCGTTCTGAGACGTTTTAGGACTGCAACGGTTGTTGGTGCGCACGCGTGACCCGCCGTGGGCGACGGCATGACACCTCGTCCGAGCGCCGGATGCGGGAGATCCGCACGTCCGGTGCGACGAGCGGCGACTGGAAACGGGACTATGGTCTGGATTGAGGCACCGGCGCAGGGTGAAAGCCGCCGGCAACAGCGACTCCCCACGACCTGTGGTTACCGCGTCAGTCGTCGACTCTACCCAGTCGATCAGAGGCGAGTTAGTTAGATCCGTAATGGGTACGCTGGATCCCGAAATCGTCGCAGCTTATTGCTGAAGCAGTTTGTGACTCGCCTATGATCTATCCGGGCCCTCGCTTGTCCAGGCACGCCTGGCCTTGCGCTTGCGTCGCACCTCCCTGTGCAACGCCCTGCGGGCCTGTCTTCGCCAGTCCAAATCCGCTCCGGGCGGATTGGTCGCTCAAACCATAGCGACGGCTATGGTCCTGTTCGGCGCTTCCCTGCGCCTCACCCGTGCGGGGCTTACGCGCAATATCGCTCCCGGCGGTATTGTCGTTCCAGAGCGGCGCCCAACCGCACCTGACCGGCACGATCATCCCGGATACTCGCGCAACAAGCAGGCTGGGTTTTTGCCCCTGTCTGGAGATCCTCGAAAACCCCTGCTATCGAGCATATCGATATCAATGTCCGATTAAATTCGCTTTTTGGATCTCACTATCAGTCGTAAATTGAAGCACAGGTGCATTGGAACCGCAGCGGTCGGTCCGGACGGTGTGTGTCGCGTGGCCGCAGGGAGTAGCGGCAACCTGTTGGTTGAGGGCGGCGAAACATGAGCCCAAGCTCACCTAGCGTTGATTCAGGCGTGTTAGTCGAGTGTTCGGCAAGGGGCGAGTTAGCAGTGATTTCAGTAAGAGTCGCAATGAAATACGGGCACGAGCCCTTGAAACGGACACCGGTGGTCCTGCAGATGGATGCTGATGGAGCACCCATCGGGCCTGTTCTGACCGATCGCGCGGGCGTGGCAGAGTTCGATCTACCGCCCGGGAGCGGTAAGGTGTTGGTGTCAGGCGTGGAGCGGTTCCACGGCCGGCTCGACGGCGAAATCGCGATCGAACTCTGGTCCATAACCCAATCGCCAAACGACTCAACCGGGATGCCGGGTCTATTTCCGGCCGGCAGTAATGCCTATGCCGGAATGACAACACGCGTGGTTGAGGTCGATGGCCGTGATGTCCTAACGGACAGCGAGGGATATCTGGTGGATCCAGCCGATTGGTCCGAAGCTTTCGCCAAGACAATAGCCAACCGCGAAGACCTCGAGCTTGGTAATGAGCACTGGGAGGTCATTCGTTACCTGCGCGAGCACTATGCACGCCACGGCTCGCAAGCCAGCGTGCGCGAAATGATCCGACACTTCCGCAAGCTATGGGATGCCGAAAGAGGGTCGAACCGTTACCTACATCGTATGTTCCCGCGCGGCGGCCCGCAGAAACAGGGCAACCGTCTCGCTGGGCTGCTTCGTACGAAAGGTGAGCACTGAGCACGGACGAAGTGTTAGTTCACCTTTATCACGTTTTTTGATAACGGTCGGGGAGGTCGTCAATGAGGCTCGCTAAATCCATTAAAGCCTGGGGAACCGCAAAGTTCCGCGAGGTGCTGAAAGATGAGATCGAGCATCTGGTGATTAGTGAATTTCCATTGGCACAGGCGCTTCAGTTCGGCAATTTTGTTGCCGACGAAAGACCAGCGGTGATGATCAACAGCATCGAAGACCGAGGAGATCATGTCGCGGTGCGGGTTGGGGTGTTCTTCGCGGGAATCAACGCTGGCGCTTGCTGTGCCGACGACCCGACACCTGTTGAATCCCACCACGAGTACTGCGTCGTGCAGATGGAAGTCGACATGGCCACCGGCGAAACACAGGCGCGACTGGCCGACCAATAGGATTTCCGGGAAGCTCAAGGCCCAGATGGCCGGAAGCTGACCCGAGCCTACTGGTTCTGGGTCTGCTCCTTGTGTGCCAGTTCTCGTAACCCTTCGACGGCCTGCTGCAGCACCTCGCTGTCGGATTCGCGTGGAAAGACCATATAAGCCGGGTGAGGAAACTCGGGTGCCGATGCGACTTGGTAGAGTTTCCTGGCTTCGATCAGCGAACGCGCCATGCGGATCGGGAGAAAGCAGGAGCCGCCATTGGCGAGTATCAGTTGGATGCCCAGCCAGCCGATATTGACGACCTGTGGCGGTCGCGCAAGATCCGGGTAGCTTTCCTGGTGCTTCGCGTAGAAGCCTGGCCCCCATTCCACATAGACATAGTCGTCGCCCGGCCAGCGTGTTTCGGGATCCGTACTGACCATAACCAGCGTCTCGTCGAACAGGTGCTCGACGATCAGCCCCGGTGCGTGACTTGGCGTGTACATGACGCCCATGTCCAAGGTGCCTTCGACCAGCCGTCGCATGAGGTCTTCTTCGAATCCAATCTCACTGCGGATAGACACATCGGGTGCAGATCGGCGCATCCATCCAGCCCAACTGGGCAAGAACTCTTCCCATAGCGCGATCCGGCCGCCGATCCGCACGGTGGCCCGGTAACGGCTTGGGAGCCCGACATCATGGCGGGCCTGCTCGATCGTCAAGACCAGCGATTTGGCATGTTGCATGAACCGACGCCCGGCGGCAGTCAGGGTGGCGCCGGCACGATTGCGTACGAACAACTGGGCGCCCAGTTCGGATTCCAGATTCTGGATGCGCGCGCTGACCGTCGACTGGGTCACGTGAATCCGCTTGGCGGCCTCAAGGAAACTGCCGTGCGCGGCGATGGCGAGAAACGTCCGGGCCTGATCGACGTCCATGTTGGTGCGCCTCCTCGAATAATATCGAAATATACGATATGAATAGCGAATAAATTTCGTTTGTCAAAGTCTATCTCGCACCAATACGATGCATTGCAGTAGTTGAGAACAAAGGAACTTCACCGGTGAGATCCGTATTGGCAGGCCTGCGCAGATGGGTGGGGATCGGGAATGATCTGTCCACGAACGCGGAGAAATGGTTGTCGACGGCCGGGGGGCTTGTAGGGATCATCGGGGTCGCGCAGGTCAGTCAATCGCAACTTGGGTTGGTGGGCAGCGCCAGCATCATCGCTTCCATGGGTTCTTCAGCCGTCTTGTTGTTCGCCGTGCCGCACGGCCCGCTTTCTCAGCCTTGGTCGGTGTTCGGTGGACATCTGGTGTCAGCAATCGTGGGTGTCACCTGCGTCAAGCTGATCCCCGCTTCCATGCTGGCGGCCGCCATAGCCGTCGCGCTGGCGATCGGTGCAATGCACTATCTGCGTTGCATCCATCCCCCGGGTGGGGCGACTGCCCTCGGTGCAGTGCTCGGCGGAGACGCAGTGCACCAGCTTGGCTATCAGTTCGTGATAACCCCGGTCATGCTCAATGCCATCACGATCCTGCTGGTGGCATTGCTATTCAATGCGCCGTTTGCCTGGCGTCGCTATCCCGCGGCGTGGTCAGAGAGCACAGGCGCGAAGGCATCGGCGGGTACGACTGGCGAGGAAGGTGCGCCGTTGATGGAGCATGCCGATGGCAGCTAAGCCTACAACACACAACACGCTTCAAGAGGACTATGAACGCGCCCTGCAAAGCATGGGTACGTTTATGGACATCGAGGTCAACGATCTGATGACGTTGGCGGAAAGGGCGCAATATTTCGCCAGCCAGCGCGCGACCGAATCGTTGAAGATATCGCGCATCATGAGCCACCCGGTACGGGTTGTCCGCGAGCAGACCACGATGTCCGACGCCGCTCACCTGATGGTTACCCAACGCATCAGCGGTCTACCGGTCGTCGACAACGATGACCGATTGGTTGGGATTATCACGGAAGCCGATTTCCTGCGAGGATTGGGCGTGCCTGCCCATCATCCGACACAAAATCTCTGGCAGACGCTGGAAGCCATGTTTGGTCATCTTGCACATCATGGTGAACGCGAGGGTCCGGAGGACCCGGTCGCGGGACACATGGTAAGCGATGTGGTTTGTACATCGCCGGATCACTACGTCGACGATGTCATCCAGTTGATGAAGCAGCATCGCGTCAAACGCATCATCGTTTGCAACGATGAGCGGCACGCGGTGGGTATGGTCACCCGGTCAGACCTGGTTCGAATCTTCTTCGATAAGTACCTACAGTCCGGCAGTACCGAATAGATCCAATTCGGACTACCCGGGTTCGGCGACGATGCTCGCTATCGTAGCCCCGAGTTCGAGGTCTGAGATGCGGCTAAAAACCTGCCTGCGCAACCGTCCAGCATGGTCGATCAGCAGCAGCGTTGGCGTGCCCTGCATCTGATACGCCTGCATGGTCCGGGGCACCATCCCGCCGTCATCAGGTGGCGAGTCCACACCGACAGGGAAGTGAATCCGATTCTCATGCAGAAATGCGCGCAGCGAGGTGGTTGTCATCGCTTCGTGGTGCTCGAACACCGTGTGCAGGCCCACGACGACCACACCTTGCGGCGCGAATAGTTCATACACTGCCTTGAGCTGAGGAATGGCGTGGGCGACACAGCCGGGGCAAAGCATCTGGAAGGCGCCGACGACCACGACTCGACCGCGCTGTTCCTCCAGCCGGATTGGCGCCGACGCGTTCAACCATTCCGCGATTTGCCACTCAGGTGCCAATCCGTGCTGGTCCATGGCCTGCCTCAATCGCGAAGTTGGCTGAAGGTATAGTCCCGGTCCCGCTGCGGCTCGTGGCAGTCAAAGCAGGCCGAGGCCGCGTCCTTGCCAACGACTCGGCCGGTCGGGTCACCGCCGCCGAAGCCTTCGAAGCCCCAGCCACCGGTTGCTGCGAACTGCCGCGCGTCCTTGTGCATGACGCCTACTACCTTGCGCTGGCCCTCTGTGATCGCATTGTCGGCACGGGTGGCTTCGAGCAGATCGAAGATGATCACGGCGCCGTCGGGGAAGCTCCCCTTACGGTAGCCGTCGAGTGCCTTGTCGTTGGCATAGATATGGTGGATGCCGCCAAATGCTGAATGAAGCGGATGGCCTTCCTCGATCACCATGCTCTTGACGTGGTGCCAGTCGCGGTACCCGGCCGGATAGGGGACCTGTGGCTCGGCCGCGAGGACAGTAGTGGTCGATGCCGCATATAACGCGGCCAGAATCTTTGCTTTCATCGGGTTTTCCTCCCTACTTCAGGTCGGCGATCGCTGCGCCGAAGTTGATGTGGAAAGTTTGTCCACTGATCACGAGTGCGGGCACGGACTCGACGCCTGCAGATTCGGCTTCGCCGATGCGCGCCTGGGTTTCGCCCAGATGGACGCTCTCGACATCGAAGCGGGCAGGATCGATCGCATCGGCGATCTGCGGTTCCGCGGCGATACACACGGGGCAACCGGCGTGATAGGAAAAGGCTTGGACTTTCATGTAAGGACTCCTAACTAAATTAGTCATTGAATCCCCGAACACCCAAAGCGGGGAGGATTAAGCCGCCGTTAGGCGGTGGATTCGTGCTCCGGGCAGTCGACGCGCAAGTGGCGTTCGGCCATCGGTGCCCCGACGAAGGCACAGAAGTGCGGTGACTCTGTGCCCGGCGCGACGTTTTCACGGAAGTGGCGACACGTCACGCAAGTTCGCTGAGGTGCAATCAATTCACGAAGTTGCAGCTGGCGGATCATCTTGATCACCAATGCCAATAGCATCTCCTGCTCGTTGTCCGAGAGCCCTTCAACCACCGGCCCGAAGCTGGCTGGCCATTCCCGGGCGACTCGACTCCCCTTGGCCGTCGCCTTCAGCGCGATGGCGCGACCATCCGAGGCGTCTGCCTGCTTGCGCAAAAGCGACTTGGTTTCCAGGGTGGTCACCGCATCGCTGGCCGTGGCCTTTCGCACGCCGATATGTGCAGCGGCCGCGGTCAGACGCGCGCCTTCTGGGCGGTTTGAGACGAACCGCAGAATGTCGGCCTGAGTCGGTGACAGTCCAGCCGTCGCGGCTGCCTGCCAATCCAACTGGCGAGCGACCGCCGCGAGCCTGGTGAGGCCATCGGCTAGGCGCTGAGCCAGCGGTTCTGTGATCGCGTCAAACTTCATAGGTAGGAATCCTAACCAAATATCTCGAATTGTCAAGTCACGGCTACCCACATGTAGATGGCAGCATAGTCTCTGCCGTCGCCGCAGCCGGGCCGGTTAGCGAACCTCGGAAGTGCCATGTGGGACAGACCCCGGCTTCTCTCTCGGCTTGGGATGCATTGATAGGCAGTTAAAGGGCGTGATCAACGATGGCTCGACGGACATTTCTCAGACACTAGGTCGATAGGTTGTGGCCGCCATCCGATAGATCCGCTTTGTGGCATCTGCGTCGCGCAGGCCCGCCCGGCACTCTTGAACCCCCAATGTTTGCCGGTGCCTTGACCGGCTCACTGTCGATGGCTGTGACCGGCGTCACAAGAGCTGCAGGGGATGCTATCGAACGCGTCCGGACTCGCAGCTAATCATCTGAAAGCAGGACACTTCTTTCTGAAATCGATGTTTGGTTGACAGCAATGCAAACTGTGATCGCGTGCAGGTTTCATACGGTGGTTCAGGTGTTTACTTCTCACGTGGGTTGATAAAGCCCACCCCTATTAAACCGAAAGTGAGGAGTTGACCTATGAAAATTGTGAATCTGATCGCTACATCAGCCTTCGTGGCCTCGTTGGCATTTACGGCAAACACCATTGCTGGTGAGTCAGCCGAATTCAGCAAGTTGGATACTGACGGCAACGGCATGATCTCCAGTGAAGAGGCAGCGGCCGATCCGGCGCTGATGCAAGACTGGACTTCCGCCGATGCCAACGGAGACGGCCAGCTTGAACGTGCTGAGTTCAGCGCCTTGGAGCAAAAGATGGAGATGACCACGGATCAGTAGGAAGTTTTCCAGGTGTTGTCCCGGGCCCGCGGACCGAGGTGGTTAGTCTGCGAAGCCCGGGGCGCCCGTTACTCAGCCCGACTGAGCTGCTGAGTGCAGTTACTGAGCTGAAGCTCTGGCGGATCTATCGAGAACGAAAAGGGCGCGGCCTTCCGCAGCGCGCTCAATCCGAGGATCTGTCGGGTTTCACCGGGAAACACCACCGCCTCGACTTCAAACAGCTCGCAACGGTCGCCGAAAACGATTTTTGCAATTCGGTATACCGGCATCACCAGTTCGTCACCATTGGCTAGCACGGCGATGAGATCGCGTAGATACTCTGCCTGCCCATGGAGTCTCAGCTGATCTAGCGTGACCTGATTGATCGTCAGATAGCTTGAACCGGTGTCGACCATGAACTCGGTCGGCTCGACGCCGGGGATCCACCCCGAAACGTAAAACGTCTGCGATCCCTTCAATGTCATCGGGACCGGGGTGCCGTAACCGCCTGCGCCGACAGAGGCGGTATTGCACAAGAGCGCTGCAGCAAAAAGCATCGGCGTCAGGTTCATATCAACAACCACCGTCGGGCTCTGGGAGGGTCATCATCTTCCTATCGGCGGAGCCCTCAGTGCCTTTAGGCTGGCCTCGGCCTGTAGCGTCCCGCCCGAGGACAGCGCGCCTTGGACACTGAATCCGGATGTCAGAAACCAAGCCAGGGTGTCCGGTCAGCCCTCACCAGGCAGGGCTGCTCCGGTCGCTTGAGCTCTGCGCATCGGGTCTTGGCCCTGTTGATATGCATGCCGGTATGCACCAGCTCTGTAGTTCTGCATGAACCGCCTCCCGCCATGTTTTTCTTCGAGGTTTCAAACCAACAGAAGCTCACAATCGGATCAGCGTTACATGCAAGGGCGAGTCAATATTGAATGCAATCCAACAGGGCTGCGCAGCGCAAGCGCAAGGCCGAGTGTGCCTGGAACAGCGAGGGCCCGGATACTGGTGCAATTTGCAGGTTAACGACTCCACTCGCGCTGGATCTTCCAACTGCCGCTGTCGCGTATCAGCGCCAGGGTCTTGGTAACACGGTCCCGATAGTGGTTGGCCTGGTAGGCCTGCTCGAAAGTCACCTCGACGTGGTCGGGGTCGAGTTGCTTCACCACCGGGTTGCCGATCTCCACAACGATGAACTTCGGGCGGGTCAGGCGCTGTCGCCGCTGCGCGACCCAGGTCCGCCGGCTGGCACCGCTTTCGGGCCTGAAGTCGGCCGCATAGAAGCCGAGGTAGGCATCGACATCCTGGCTTGACCAGGCACTGGCCCAGTCCTGCACCAGCGTGATCGCGGATCCTGCCGGCATCGACGCGCCCGGCAACCGCGACTGTGGCGCCACGACCGGGGCTGGCGCAATCGCTGGCTCGACGACCTCTGCCACCGGTTGCGTCGCGGCGGCAGCCGCTGGTTCAGCGCTACGCGCCATAGCCGCCGGTTCGACCTGCCCGGCGACGGTTGGCGACGCTGCCAGCTGCGCAACCGCCGACTCAAGCTGTTTTCCGAGTTGCCCCTCGGCATCGGCCAGCTGCACGCGCTTCGCTTCGAGTTGTTTGCGGATCTCGGGCAACGGTGCCGGCTGGCTGCCAAGTCGGTCACGCAGGGACTGCTCGGCCTGCCTGAGCCCGGCGATCGTTGTGCGCGCTTCACCCAGGGCCTGCGCGTTCTTGCCGAGCATTGACTGGCGCTCGTCCGCGAGCTTCTTGAGCCGGACGATGGTCTTTTCCGAGACGTCCAGCTGTAACACAAGCCGCTGCCTCTCATCCTCCAGCCAGGCCTGCCGCTCGGAAGCCTGTTGCGTCAATGCGGCTGTCTGTTCTTGCAACGCGTCAACGTTTTCGTTGAGCGTGGCAATCTCGCCCAGTGCATCGCCCAGGCGGCCATCCCGGTCTTCCAGCTGGTCGTTCAACGCATCGATCGTTTGCAGGCTCTGCGCGAGCTGGCGACGGGCTTCATCGCGAGACCGGGTTATCTCGTCGACGGCTTCGGCGAGGGCGGCGTGCTCCGAACGCACATCGCGCAGTGACGTCGTCAGTGCGGCCTGCGCTTTTTGTTGTTCGTTGTCGGCCTGCCGCATTTCCTCAGCGATACGCTGTTGCGTGCGCACATCCAGACGGGCCTGTTCCAGTTCGGCGAGGAGTTTGTCGCGCTGCGTGTCAGCGGCCGAGGCGTTGTCCACCAATCCGGCCAACCGCCCGCGCAGTGCCTCCGCAGCGCTATCAGCGCGCCGGACTGCGGCGGCCAGTTCATCCTTTTCGGTTGCCAGCGACGCTGTTTCTGCTTCGAGATCGACGATACGTCGACGACCGTCGTCCAACGCCTTGTCACGTAATGCGATGGCTTCACGCAAGGCCAGCAACTGGTCGGCTTGTGCCTTGCCCGCCTGCTCGCCCTGTTGCAGCCTGGCACTGAGTGTTTCTATCTTGCCTGCCGACACTTTGAGTTGCTCTTCGAGCAGCGCGACCCGCTGGCGATTCTCCTCGAGCGCGTTTACCTGGTTTGCGTCGGTCTCCTGCAGCGCGCCCAACTGTTGCTCGGTGGTCTCGACCAGCGCATTGGCCTTCTCGAGCGCGTCGGCGAGCTCGACGCGCTCGCTGTCCGATACCTCGAGCGAGGTCTCCAACTCGGCGACGCGCGCCTGTGCCGCTTCGAGCGCCTCTGTATTGCGGTTGTCTCTGGCACGAATCGCGGCCAGTTGTTCTGCCAGTTTCGTCCCATCGCCCCGGGCTTTCTCGAGCGCATCGGCGAGGAGATCACGATCTGTCAATGCATCCTGAAGCGACGCCTCGAGGTCGACGAGTCGGGCGCGCATCTCGATGACTGCGCGCTCGCGTTCGGCATCGACGCCACGTTGTGCCGCCAGGTCCGATACCAGTCCCGCAGCACGCGCCTCTGTCTGCCCCAGCTTCGCCGACAGCGCTTCGCGCACCGACTCGGCCGCGGCCAGATCGGCCTGTAACGCGGCGATACGGGTTTGCGCCTCGTCCAGCCGCGCTTTCTGCAGCACTGCCCGTTGCTGCAGTCCCTGCGATGTCTTCGCCCCGGCCGATGCGGCTGCCTCGGCTGCCGCCAGCGCCTCGCCCAGCTCGGTGCGCTGTTGTTCGGCCGCCGAGAACCGGGCTTCCAGCTCGACCACCCGTGCATGGGCCGCGTCGATGGCCTCCCGCTGTCGACGTTCGTTCGCCTGAAGGTCGGAAAGCTGCGTTCTCAGCGCATCTTCGGCACGCTCGCGATCTGCCAGGCCTTGCGTGAGAGCGGTGATTCGTTGTTGTGCGATTTCTTTCTCGGCCAGCGCCTTCTCGAGCCCCGCGGCCACGGACGCGCGCTGTTCTTCACGCTGCGCGACCGCTTTCTCCAGGGCCGCCTCGCGCTGTTCGCCGAGCGCGAGTGCGTTGCGCAGGCGCTCGATCTCGACCGAACCCGCCGCTGATTCCGCTTCGGCCGCGGCGGCGGCAGCCTCGGCGGCCTTGCGGCCGACCGTCGCGGCGGCCTGATCGGCGCGGGCCCGATCGATCTCGGCGACTGCCAGGCCCTGGTTCATCCAGGCCTGGGTAAGGCCACTGACCAGCGCCGTGGTGTCTGTCCTGCTGCGGGACAGCGCGGTGTCGAGATCGGCACGCCGGGCGGCCACATCGGCCAGTTGCTGCTCCAGCGCGGCGACGCGCGAGGCCGAGCCCTGCAGTTGTTGCCGCTGCTCTGCGGCGCTATCGGTCAACGTCGCGATCTTCAGCGTCTGCAGATCGCGCGCGCGCGCCAACGCGTCGCGCTCGCGGCCGAGCACCGCGACCTGATCCTCGCTCAGCGCCAGCGCCTCGCGCGTCGTCGCGACCTCGGCCTCCAGCCGGTCGTTCTCGGCATCCAGCGTCTGTTGTTGTTCTTTCTGCAGGCCGAGGTCCGCCCGCAGGCGCGCCAACTCGGCCGCAGCGGCCTGTTGGGCGGCGCTGCCGGCGGCTTTCTCGCTGGCCAGTGCTGCCCCGGCGCGGTCGACCTCGGCCAGCGCCAGGGCCTGGCCCATCCAGGTCCGGCTCAGGCCACTGATCAGTGCCGTGTTGTCTTCGGTGCTGCGGGCCAGGGCTGCCGCGAGGTCGGCGCGCCGGATGGCCACACCGGCCAGTTGCTGCTCCAGCGCGGCGACGCGCGAGGCCGAGTCCTGCAGTTGTTGCCGCTGCTCGGCGGCGCGGTCGGTCAACGCCGTCATCTCCTGCGCCTCGGCCGCGCGTGCGGCCGTCAACTCGTTGCGCTCAGTGACCAACGTCGCGATCGCCTGGTCACGCTGCGCGAGTTTCTCCCGCAATCCAACGGTCAGCCGTTCGGCCTCGCTGAGCGCCGACGACTGCCGCTGATTGGATGCGAGCTGGCTCTCGAGCGCCTGTTTGGCATCCTGCAGCGCTGCCTGCGCAGCCTCTTTGGCCTGCTCGGCGACTTCCGACCGCTCGGTGCTCGTCGCCAGGGCAGCTTTCAGGCTTTGCAACTCGCTTTGTGCGGCGTCGAAGGCGTGTTGTTGCTGCCGGCCGGTCTCTGCCAGCGTCGCCAGTTCGGTGTCCTTCCTAGTGATTTCGTTACGGCTGGCTTCGAATTGATTCGCCAGTGTCGCCTGATCCTCGCGTGCGGCAGCAAGCGCCGCCGACAGTTCAGCGGAAAGCGCCCTTGCCGTCACCAGGGCCGCTTGCTGCGCGGCATTGGCCTTGCCCAGGCGTTCGATGCTGGCGGCCTGTTCGTCGGCGCGCACCGTTGCCTGTTCCGCCTGCACCAGCGAGCGCTGCTCCGCCGCACGCAATGCGACCAGTTGCGTACCCAGCGTCTCGATCCGCACCATGGCATCGCGCAGGGCCTGTTCAACCTGCGAGTGCTGTTCGGCGGCCTGCTTGGCATCGCCCTGTAGCTGGGCAATCTGTGCCGCGCTGCGTTCGAGCGCCGCGGTCCGCTGCTGAACGGTCTCGGTGAGCTGCCGCATCTCGCCGTCCAGGGCCTGCGTCGCGTCCTGCTGCTGCTCGGCCTGCGCGGTCAGGGTCGTATTGCGTGCCTGCGCCTGTTGCAGGTCGTGTTGCAGCCGACTCATCGATGCCTGAGACGTCGCCAACCGGTCTTCGAGTCGGGCATTGATCGTCTGCATCCCGGCCAGTTCTTCGTCGAGCCCGGCCTGTTGCATCTTCCCGGTCTTGCGTAACGCCTCAATCTTGGCCGATGCGCGGCCCAGCGCCTGTTTCAGTTCGTCGATCTCGTCGCTGCGACGGTCGCGCTCGACGTCGCTGCTTGCGCGCAGTGCGCTAAGCGCCCGGGTCGCATCAAGCAACGCGCGCTCATGCTGAGCCGCCACCGTGCGCAGGGTATCGGCATCGCGACCGGCGCGACCCAAGGCGGCCTGGGCTCGCTGCAGCTCCTGAACAAGGGTCGGTGCCGCAGATACGTCGTCGTCGACACGATCGAGATCGGCGATCGCGTCGACGAGATCGCCGATCGCAACGTTGATCCGGTCCTTGCTGTCCTGCGGCGAAGGTCGCGCCGCGACCTCGACGAAATCGCTGTGCAACCAGCCCAGCTGCCCATCGACACGCGCCATCAACCAGGACTCGGACCGCTCGAGCGCCTGGAACTCAGTGCCCGCCTGCAGGGTGCGCAGGCGTTCCCCGCGCAGACTCGGGCTGCGCCGGAAGTTGACGCCGCGGCTGACGCGGTACGTCGGCAACGGCGCTGGTTCGTGCGCGAGGTCTTCCAGTGCTTCGGCACGCGCCTGCAATTGATCCAAGCGGGCCGACGGCAATACCAGGAATGGCGGTCGCACAGCGGAGTCCCCATCGCGATCGGCGACTGCCGGCAACTCGGGGACTGCGGCGGCATGCATCCGTATGTATCCGTCCGCCACCCAGCCCTGCCGGCCCTGCGCGTGAACCAGCGCCCAGCCATCCCGTTGGTCGAGCACATCGACAACCTGGCCGTTCGTCAGATCACCGACCAATGGCGCACCGGGCTGCGGTGCATCACGCAGCGGGCTATCGACCGGGACGACGGCAGTCAGCGGCAGTGCCGGGTCGACCAGACTGTCGGCGATCCCGCTGCGCAGCAGCTCGAACAACCGCCCCTCCCAGTGGTCACCCTTGGAGTCCAGTGTCGAGGTGATCACGACGACCGTGTCGTCGCGCGGGGTTACCAGGATGTACTGCCCGCCGTAGCCGACCGCGACGAAACTGCCGGCAGGCTCCGGCACCCACCAGAGAAAACCGTAATCGCCATAGGTCTCGTGCTCGGTAAGACCGCCGGGCGCAGTCGATTTCCTGATCCAGTCCGGGTCGAGCAGCTGACGGTCACCCCAGCGCCCCCGGTCGAGGTAGAGCTGCCCGAACTTGGCCAGGTCGCGCGGCATCAACCAGAGGTTGTTGCCGCCGATCGGGATGCCATCGGGATCCGTTTGCCATTCCTGGATATCGATATCCATTGGCGTGAACAACGCGTCATTCGCAAATTGACGTGTGCTGTTCCCGGTCTGGGCTGACAGGATCGCCGACAGCAGGTGCGTATTTCCCGTGCTGTAGCCGAAACGCTCCCCCGGTTCGGCCTCGAGCGGTGGCCGCAGGACCGCCCCGGTCCAGTCGTCTCGCGTGACCCACTGGTCGTAACCCTGGTAGCTGGCGGATTGCAGACCTGAGGTCATTGTCAGGAGATGCCGCACGGTGACTTTGCGCTTGGCCGGATCTGCAACACGGACACGATCCGGCAGTAGTTCGACAACCGGTTGGTCCAGTGCCAGGTCACCGCGCGCCACCGCGATCCCGGTCAGCGCCGACATCACGCTCTTGGATGCCGACTTCATGTTGTGCGGCACGTCCAGCGCACCACCGCGCCAGTAATGCTCGGCGACCAGGTACCCGCGACGCAGGACGATCAGACCCTGAACACCGCGCATGGCACCGATCGCCTCGATCGCTGCGTGCAGCCTGGCGTTGTCATAGCCCAACCGGGCCGGATCCGCCGCGACCCAACGGCCGTACCAGCGGCTGATCGGCTGGTCATCGGCACCCTGCGCCGCACCGGCAATAAGGCCGGCAACTGACAGCATGACCGACAGCAAAAGCAAGCGCACACGCGCCGCGGCCGCGCACCGTAGCGGCCGCGCCTTCGGGATATCGGATCTTCGTGAGTGATTCCGCGTCATGCGCCGCGCATTCTACCGCCTCGCCGGCGGCCGCATTGAGATAGGCACCGGTATCGGCAACGGCTGACCAGTCTTTGCCCGATACGGCTGTTGACGCACCCGCTTCCTTCCGCAGCGCCATGGGATTCAGCGTCGCAAACGCATTGGTCGCCACTGCGATTTGTCCTGAACAGGCCAACGCCGTTTGCGCGGACAAGGCCATCGATTGCCAAACGGAGCACGCTTGGTTGGCGATGCGGGCTAACGGGTCAGGGTTGCGGGAAACCGCCCTTGCGGCCGGCCGAACTCACTCGGTATGGTCTGCCGCTAGCAGTGCTCGCCATTTCATGATTAAAAGCAAGGGAGAAAACCCGACATGTCTGATCGAAGCGACCGTGAAGCGCAGCAGTCCGAGAATGAAAACCGTGAAGACTCAGCGGAACAGCCAACGACCGCCGGCTCCGACGCCGCTGCAGCGGGCCAAGATGCGGACGAGTCCAAACAGAGCGGCGAAGACAGCAGCCTGAGCGGCCAGATGACCGCCGCCGAATCAACGGCTGCCGCACTCAGCGGCGGTGGCAATGTCGAGGTTCCCGCCGAGGCGCTGAACGAGGCCGTGGGTCGGCTAAAGCAACTGCATGCGCTGCGCCAGCAGGAGGCAGAGCGACAGGAACGGGCCATCGGGGACATGCAGGAAGCGCTACATCGGCAACGCCGAGCGAACGGCTGGCTGGTGTTCGTCAGCCTGATGCTGCTGATAGCCGCTGGTGCCGGGGTGTATTACTTCGTGCAACTTCGGGCGGCGAGTGAACAAGTGGCCGACCGCGTCGAGGACTTTGGCGGCACCCTAGCGACGACCCGCGAAACGGTGCAGGCGGCCACCGAACAGCAGCGCCAGGACCTGAACCTGATCAGCGAACGCGTCAACCAGGAAGTGGGGCGGCAGACGACGCTCCTCACCGAGGTGGATGGTCGGGTCGAAGCGACCCGCCAGGCGGTGCAGGCGGCCACCGAACAGCAGCGCCAGGACCTGAACCTGATTAGCGAACGCGTCAACGAGGAGGTGGGGCGGCAGACGACGCTCCTCACCGAGGTGGATGGTCGGGTCGAAGCGACCCGCCAGGCGGTGCAGGCCGAGGTGGCAAGGGTTGGCGGCGAAGTGCAGGCAACCCGTGAGGCCATGACTCAGCAGGTGGGTCAACAGGCAGAAACGCTGGTCGGTCTCGAGCAGGTCGTTTCCGCCACCCGGGCCGAGCAGGCCGAGCGGCTCGCCGCGGTCGAGACGCAGATCACCCGCCGGCTCAGCGAGGCCGGAGACGAACAGGTCGCGGCCATGGCGACCGTCCGCGAGGCGGTCGAGGTCGCTCAGCGCGAACAGGCGGATCGTCTGGCGTTGGCCAACGAGGCGGTGACCCGGACCCTCACTGAAACGGCTTCAGGCCAAACGGTGGCGCTGGTCTCCGTAAACGACCAGGTGTCGGCGTTGAGAGAGAGTCAGGCGCAAGAACTCGAGGCCCTGCGCGAGCAGCTTGCCGCGGCCCGGGCGGAGAACGCCAATCTCACGCAGGTGATGGATGAAAAGATCGACGCCGCGGAGGCCGCCATCGCCGCGCGCGTCGAGGAATCCGTCACTGCGGTGCGGGCCGAGCGGGACCAGGTCCTGGCCGAGATGGGTCGGCTGATGGAAGAGCGGATGGCCCAGCTCGCCGAGCGAGAAGAGGAACTGCAGCGCCGGCAGGGCGTCTTGCGTGCGGAGGAAGAGCGTTTCGCGCAGGAGGCCGCTGCGTCCCGCGAGCGGATGCGCGCGCTGCTCAACAACGCCCTGCAGGACCTGGCCCCGGCTCCCGGGCCGGGCGCTGCGCCGCCCGTCGAGCCCGCCTCACCAGGCGGCGTCCCCACCCAGGAGTCGACTTCAGCAGCCAACGAAGACGCTGGCCTGGGCGAGACGCTCTGACCCCGGATTCCTCGGTGTTTGCCGCAAATTTCTTCGACGGGTGGTGACACCGAGGTGACCTCGATCAAATGCTGAAGACCCTGATCATCGGCCTGACCGTGCTCGTGCTGCTGGCATTCGCTGCGCTGCTGGTGTTCGTCTACGTCGTGCAGAACGTCGAACAACCGGCTTACACATCGGTTTTGCTCGACGGCGATTTCGAGGTGCGCGACTACCCGTCGCTGGTCGTCGCCGAGGTGCGCCGCAGCGGTGACCGGGAGCAGGGGCTGCGGGAAGGTTTCGGTCCGCTGGCGCGCTACATCTTCGCGCGCGAGCGCGGCGGGGAACCGATCGCGATGACCGCACCGGTTCAGCAGCAGGCCATTGCGGCGGACCAGAAGATCGCGATGACCGCACCGGTGACCCAGTTGCCGGACGGCGCCAACAGCTGGCTCGTGCGCTTCATCATGCCGTCTGCACTGACACTGGAGGCGCTGCCGAGTCCGGGTAATGATGCAGTCCGGCTGAGCGAGTTGCCTGCGCGTCGGATGGTCGCGGTGCGCTTCAGTGGCCGGACCGACGACGCGCTGATTGCCAGGCAGGCGCAGCGTCTGCGCAGCTGGATGGAAGGACGCGGGCTGTCACCGATCGGCCCGCCGACCTACGCCTACTACAACGATCCCTTCACGCCGGGTTTCCTGCGCCGCAACGAGATACTGTTGCCGGTGGAGCAGGACGCCCTCCCATCGGGTTAAGCGCCATCGGCCTGCAGGCCCGTCAGCTCGGCGCTCAACCGCCACAGCTGTTCGACGGCGGCCGGATCATCGGCCTGGGCCGGCGCACGGAGCAGTCGTCGCTTGCCGAAATAGCCGCCGCTGGTGTCTGACACGTCAGCGGACTGCAGCAGGTACAGCACCCGCTTGGCAGCGCTCTCAGGGGTAGGCAGCGCCCAGCCGAAGGTCCGTGCGAAGAGTCGGAGCAGGGCCGATTGCGCACCATCTGTCCCACCGAGATTCGAGCGGAACACGCCGGGAAACACACAGTTCGCCGTGATGCCGGTGCTGCCCAGCCGTGCAGCCAGTCCGCGGGTGAACAGGATATTGCCCAGCTTCGCTTGCCCATAGGCCCGCATCATCGAGTAACGCCGCCGATCGAAGTTGATATCGTCGAGCTCGATTTCGGTATCGATGCGTGTGCCGACGTTGACGATGCGCGCCGCTGCGGCGCGCTCAAGCAGTGGCAAAAGCAGGTTGGTGAGCAGGAAAGGGGCGAGATGGTTGACCGCGAAGGTGCGCTCGATGCCGTCTGCGGTCAGCCCGCGGACGGGGAAGGCCGTGCCGGCGTTGTTGATGAGCCGGTCTATCTGGTCGGCCCGTTCGCCGAGCGCGTCGGCCAGTCTGCGCACGTCGGCCTGCGATGCCAGGTCGGCAACCAATAGTTCGACGCGCGAATTGCCGGTCTCCGCGATCAACTGGTCCCGGGCGGCCGCACCGCGCGATGCATCCCGCGCGACCATGAACACCCGGTCGCCCGCAGCAGCGAGCGCCCGCGCCACGGCCCTGCCGAGACCGGCGTTGGCACCCGTCACCACTGACACCGGCGGCCGCTCGTCCATGGCGTCAGTCGAGCACCAACTTGCGTCCGAACGGGACGGCCAGATGGGCGTTCGGCTTGGTGACGGCCCAGATCACCGGGAAGGCCGGTCGGTACGACGCCGGCCCTTCGAGATCCGTGAAGAAGACCCCGATGTCCGGTGCCCAGCCATCGGCCTCCGCAAGAAGAGGCGAGAAGTCGGTTCCGCCACCGCCGGGGTACTCGATGTCGTCGAGGTCGGTGCGGCCGGGCTCGAAAACGACGACGCGGCGCACCCGGTCGTCGCCGATGATGACGATGGCGCGCGCCTCCTGTCGTCGTGTTATCGCCGCGACCTCGTGCGCGAACCGGGTCAGCAAGGCGCCATCGATCGAGCCGGAGACATCCAGCATCACAGCGAGCCTCGCAACCGCGCGGTTGGATGACCACCCGGGCTCCCAGGGCATCCGCGCGCCGTTGCGCATGCGGCCCTGGTTGGCGATGTAGGAACGCGCCGGGCGTGACCATGACAGGGCGCGCTGTTGTGAGAGCCCGCGGGTCAGCTGGGTTCGCAACAACTGTTCCCAGGGTGTCTTGACCTTCGGCAGATCGGCCAGCAGGCCGCGCAACATCGAATATGCGCCGTCGCCGGCATGGCCGCGCATGACCCGTTCACGCCATTCTCTGGCCGCTTCGACCTCGGTCTCCGGGCTGTCGACCTCCTCGTTCGGCACGAGGTCGCGGCCGTCGTGCGCGCCCATTGCCCGAACCCGTGCGGCGCGAGCGCCGTCGACACGACGGCTGGGGTCACGGGCGCGCTGCTGGTCGCTGTCCCCGGCCGAGCGGCCGTTTTGGTCCTTTTTGTTGCGTTTTACCTTGTTTGCGGACGATGAGAAACGACGGTCGTCGATCGCCCGGTACAGGCGTTCGAGATCCCACTCGAGCAATGCGCTGGTTGCCTCCTGCTGAACGCCGAGCACCTTGCCGAGCAGCTCTTCGAGCAGGACGGGTTTCGGGCCGAGCTCGAGCCAGCCAAGGTGCATAAGGGCACTGTTGACGATCGCGTCGGCACACACGTTATACAGCTTGAGATCCACGTCGCCGACCTGGCGTCGCAACTCCAGGTACCTTGGTGCATGCCGCAGCGCGACGTGCATGACCTGGTGCGCAACCAGGCCGGTCTGACGGGGCAGCGAGAGGCGCTCGAATCCGGGTGCATAGGTGATCGTCAGCCCATCGTTACAGGCGGCGATGTCCTGTTCACCCGCAGCGACGTCGCGGTGCCGGATCCACAGCGCCAGGCTGCCGGTCGCCGGCGCGTACTCAACCATGCGCTGCACGGCCCGGGTGCCACGATGCACATAGGGATCCATTCGGTCAGGCGGCACCTGCCGCCTCTCGTTGTTGCAGGTAACGTGCGTAGACCGGACTCTCGAGCACGGTCGCCTCGAGGCCGTTCTCCAGCGATGTCTCGAACAGCAGTTCCATGGCGAGGGTCTGCACCTCTCGTACCGGGAGCGGCGAGTCGGCCTTGATGTCGGGCAGTTGTTCGATGATCTCCAGCGCCCGCCCCAGCTTGACCGGTTCGCTGGCCGCTGAGAGCAGCGCATAGGTCATGCCGTAGAGGGCGTCGAGCGAGCGCGGCAGCAGCGCGGCGGTCTCTGGTCCTCGCCGCGCCTCGAGCAGTTGGACCACGTCGGCGCCGGCCTGCAGCTCGCGCAGGACGCCGAAGAACTCGGCGGCATTGGCTGCGCCGATCCGGCCCTGGACGAAGACGCGTTTGGCCTCGTCGGAAAGGTCCGAGCGGATGACGTTCGAGACGTCCTCCCAACCGCGCGGGCTGGCGCCGATCAGGTGATCATTAGCGAGTTGCGACTGGGTGTCATCCAGCTTGTCCGGGCGGACCTTCAGATACGCCATCACCTCGGGCGCGAGGTCGTTCGCGATCGCGTAATCGAGAAAGGCGCCGATCACTGTCTGCACATTGAAGTGAAACATGCGGTCCGCCAGCGCTGTGCCCATGTCGTGGCTGACCGCACCATGGAACGCGGCATTGCCGGCGGCGACGACCAGCCAGCCGTCGGGCAGCTCGTAGTGACCGACACGCCGGTCGAGGATCAGCGAGTAGGCAGAGATCTGCAGCCGCTGGTCGGCCGCAGTCAATTCGTCGAGGAACAACAAACCCTCGGGCTGGTCTGGGCCCGGCAGGAACTCCGGTGGGAACCAGACCGTCTTGGCCTGTTCGTCGTCGGCATAGATGGCGCCGCGGATATCGACCGGTTCGATCGTCGTCAGGCGCAGGTCGATCAGCGGCACCCCGCAGTGTGCGGCAACCTGGTGCACGATCGATGATTTGCCGACGCCACGCGTGCCCCACAGCATCGTTGCCCGGCGGCGTAATGCGGCGTCTGCATACTGCGCGATCAGCGCCTGCTTGGCGGCGGCGATCGACACCGGCGGGATATTCATCGGGTTGCCCTGCACGGCACCTTACTCCTTAGCCATTGACGCTGACCAGCCAGCTGTCTTGCTGCAATTCCCGCGGCACCCGAGGGATCTCGATGCTTGGTAGGTCATCGAACCCGAAGAAGAATAGCAGCAGCATCAGCGGCGGCACGTAGAAGGCCAGCATCTGAAATACCGCCTCGTTCTCGATCGGCATCTGGGTCAGGGACAGGGCACCACCGATCAGGCCGAGTGCCGCGAACAAGGGGATACCGTTCTGCAACGCGGCGCGCCAGCGCCCCTGCAGGTGGCGCCCATGGAACTGTGCCGGCGGTTGCGCCAGGGTCTCGGCGAGATGGCAAACAGTGCGCCCGAGCTTGTGTTCGATATCGCTCGTACGCTGCGGTTCACGCTTCGGAACTCGAATGCTGCTGCGCCAGTGGCTGGTGTAGCCGACGAGCGGTCGCCAGGGCCAGCCAAGGACCGCTAATAGATCCCGCGGGACTACCAGACGCTGCCCGGATTGCGCGCTGATGCGGATCTTCACCGGCAGGCCGCGGATGCTGGCGTCGACATCCAGCCGGACGGCACCAAACTCGGCCACGGCATCGATCAGGCGCGTGTCCCAGATTGGGCCACCCGGTCCGTCCTGTCCGTCGCGCGGGACCAGGCGGTAGCTGCGCTGCAGCACGATTCCGGCATGGGTCGGAAAATGCCGCTCGATTGGGAAGCGATCCACCTCGTCCAGCAGCATGCCGGCATCGCGGCCGGACACCGTCAAAGTGGCCGATTCGCGATTGTCGGTACTGGTAAGGCGTGTCAGTCTTCTCTCCAATTTGTAATCGCCGCGTTCCGGGATGACCAGAACCAGCTCCTCGCGTATCGACGGCGTGTCCGCAGTCGCAGGGGCGTGGTCGACCGGCTGGAAATGCAGCTCGCGTTCTGCGCGTCGGCTCGCGGCCATGTCCAAATGCCGTCCACGTTCTGTAAAGGGTCTGATCGAGCCAAGGATTTCGTGATGCGTCAGGGGCCGAGTGGACGGCTTTTCCACTTGCGCTGTCGTTGGTTTGCGGGCAACGCGGACTTTGGTCATGGGCTTGCACAAAAAATAGAGGTGCGTCGGCGCTATCGCCGGGCTTTTAAAAAAGACAGGCGTCGCAACGCCAGGTTCCGTCACAGCCGTGTTGCCTGCATCCCTGCTATGTCTGCCGATCGGTGCCGCCTGACGGTTCCTTGGTTGCTGTTTGTCCTTTGGACCCCGGGATTGGCAATCGCGCTACCCTACTCGATATTGACTGGCAGCCGATCAAGTCATCACGCGATAGCTTCCGGCATGCTGATCGGCGGAGGAAAGGGCATGGATCTAGAAGACGAATTAAGAAAAAAGTGCCTGGTGATACAGCACCTGACCGATGCCGCTTTGCGGGAATTGATCCGCGTCTCGACGTTGAAGCATGTTGGAAGAAGTGATGTGGTCGTTCGTGCAGGAGATGCCATTGAGGAGGCATTTGTCCTTCTCGAAGGAAGCGTCAACGCCGTTTGCTTGGATTTAGATGGCAGGAAAAAGGTTCTTGAGCATGCGTCGCAAGGATACTTGCTGGCCGAAGCAGAGTTACTGGACGAGGTCAGTTATCAGTGTGATCTGATCGCGCAGGAAGACAGCCTTTTGCTGTCCATACCGTTCGCCCAGTACATGCATATTCTCGCGCTCAAGGACGCGGTGATAGGCGACCTTTCTGCATATTCCCGTCCTAAGACCTACCGTCTACTGGTAATGCGTTACCTGTCGAGTCTGTTCAGGTCCGGTCAGCATGGCGCTAATTACGGGAAGGACAATCGCTTGTTGGAGCAGGAGTGGCTGGCGTTTGAAGAACAGGCACTCGACGAGTTGGTCGATTCGATTGAATGGGTGAACCTTGACCGTGGAGAGTATCTGTTCCACCAGGGGGATACGGCTGACGGCGCCTACATGCTGGTTTCCGGTGTGATGAGCGTCACGTTGGCAGTGGAGGACACCACCCAGGAAGTCGATCGCGTGATGCATGGTGAAATCATCGGTGAAATGGCTTTGGTTGCCGATGAGGATCGAAGTGCCAATGTTGTTGCCATACGCAACTGCGAGCTTTTCAGAATCCCGATCGAACACTTTCGTCGTATCGCAGATGGATACCCTCGCTTGATGTTCAATATCTACCGGACGATCTCGGAACGTTTCATTCGCAGCCGCTCACAGGCGCCATATCGCCCGAAGAAAACCAACATTGCGCTATTAACCATTGGTCAGACAGAAGATAGTGAGGAGCTGGTTGAGTCATTGCAGCGCGCGCTGGCAAAGCTCGGCCGTATTCAGTTATTGAGTCGCGACACCGTGGATCACCAGCTGGCCACGCCAGGTATAGCCGATGTAGATACATCGGCGGCCGCGAATCTCGGTCTGATGCGTTGGCTAAATAGCCGCGAAAATCTCTCGGACTACGTGATCTATCGGGCTGGTCAGGGCTGGGGCAACTGGACCTGGCGTTGCGTTACTCAGGCCGATGAATTGGTCGTTATTGCTGACACGGAACATAGCTGTGATTTCAGTGATCTTTTGCAAAAGGTCCGAAAGACAAATCAGCAATGGAGTCTGGTGCTGCTGCATCCTGGTAACCTTGATCGCCCGCGCAGAACGGCGCAGTGGATACAAGATGCTGCTGCCGAGCGGGTTTTTCACGTACGCAAGCGGCACTCGGACGATGTCGGCCGGTTGGCAAGGATTCTGGGGGGGAAAGCCAACAGCCTGGTGTTGGGAGGAGGTGGTGCCCGTGGTTTCGCGCACATTGGCGTCATTAAGGCACTTCAGGAATTGGGGGTGCCCATCGACATGATCGGTGGTAGCAGTATAGGCGCCCCGATCGCCGTGCTGGTGGCCCAGGGATACTCGCCGGACAAGGTTCAAGAACTGACAGCAGAACTCTTCAAGCGTCTCATTGATTGGACTTTACCGCTTACCTCAATGCTACGCGGCAAGCGCATCGCCGAAACCATCCAGACCCAGACAAATGATTGGGATATTGAAGATTTCTGGATTCCTTTTTTCTGTGTTTCGACCAACCTCACCCGTGCCCACGAGGTGGTGCATAAGCGGGGGAACAGCGCTGTCGCATGCCGGGCGAGTGTGTCGATTCCCGGTATCTTGCCGCCGGTGCCGCTCAATGGAGACCTGTTGGTCGATGGGGGAGTTTTGAATAATCTCCCTATCAGTGTGATGCGGGAAATGAATCCCTCGGGTCGGATCCTGGCGTTCGACGTTGTCCCTGTGAACGGGACCCGCGCCAAACAGGACTACGGCATGGAGCTTTCGGGTTGGCATGTCCTGTTGAGGTCGTTGAATCCGTTCGGGAAAAAAATCAAGAGTCCGGCTATCGGTGCGGTCATCATGCAGTCGGTCATCCTCGGATCCAGTATTGCGAGAAAACGGGATCTGAAACTGGGCGCGGCGGATTACTATCAGAACATACAGGTCAAGAAAGTCGGCTTACTCGATTTCGATAAGGTCGAGTCTGTGGCACAACTGGGATACAAGGCCTGTCTTGAGCCGATAAGGGATTGGCTGGAGCAGGAACAGCAGAACCATCGTGGAGACGCAACACTGGATTGATCGTTGCCTGGAGTCCATCTGGATGCAAAAGCGCTGGCAGCAACTGTGTTCTGAAAATCGGTCGTCAGTCTATCGCGATGCGGTAGGGCTGCCGGTCCCACGTGGTTCAACCGCGCCAGAAACATGCTCAGTGCCCAGGCTAGACATCATGTCTACAACCCCTCAAGCGGCTGCCCACAAAACAGCTACCGCGAAAAGCCTCCGCCCCCATTTATGACGTCAGGCTAATTTTCTCCAAGATGTCGTAACACTGTCGACGGGATCTCATCAGGCTCGACCGACTCCTTGATGGTTTTGCTGAATTGATTGAGGTCGAGGCGATTTAGCCGACAGTCCAGAAGGGCACGGATGTGTTTATGCGTGATGACCAAGACCCTCTGTCCGGGGTAGGTCTCGATAATCGTGTGCAGTGCCCGGGTGATGCGTTGTTGCGCGGCCACGACGTTTTCGCCATCCGGGATTGGCGTGTTCACGGGATCGATTAGCCATCGCGCGTATTGGGACGCCGGCTCCCGCAGGAGTTCGTCGATTACCTGACCTTCCCACTGACCATGGTTTAACTCCTTCAAGCCATCAACCACCTCGACATTGATCTGCAGAGACTCGGCATAAATAGATGCCGTTTCAATCGCCCTCCGATACGGACTCGAAACAATACTATCGAGACACAAACGCTCCAGGCCCTGGGCAATATTGCGAGCTTGAGCTCGACCTGCCTCAGACAGATTCAGGTCCTGACTGCCCTGCAATCGGCCAGATTGGTTCCACTGCGTCTTACAGTGTCTGGCCAGATAAAGCGTGGGGAGTATCAGGGAGTTATCGTCGCCCGCCATGCTTATCTAAAGGCGCAGGCTAACGGGGTATCCATGCCAGGCTGTCGGCGTCCACGGACAATTTGACCATCTGTCCGCTCTGCAGCGGGGGTACGCCCTGGCGATGATGTTCGTCGATCAGCACACGGTTGGCTCCGACCTTGACGCCGTAACGCAGGACGCTACCGAGAAACTCGCGATACTCAATCTCACCGAAAAGCTCGCTCTCTCGCGGCTGCTCGTCAGCGGCGGAAACCGCAACGTTCTGCGGGCGGAAGACAAGAGCACCCTGACCACCGGCTTTCAATGACTGCGGCAGTTGGATATGCCACCCGTCCTCCCCAGTGAACCAACTGCGGTCGTCATTGGCGGTGACCTCTCCCCGGACAATATTGGCCGTACCAAGGAACTCGGCAACGAATAGGTTCACCGGTTGGTCATAGAGGTTCATTGGCGCGCCTACCTGCTGGATGACCCCCTTGTCCAGCACCGCCATGCGATCGGAGACCGTGTTGGCTTCCTCCTGGTCATGCGTCACGAAGATGGTTGTCAACTCGAGCTTGCGCTGCAGATCGAGAATATCGCGCCGCATCTGAACTCTCAGTTTGGCGTCCAGATTGGAAAGTGGCTCATCCAACAGAAGGACGCGGGGCTCGACCACGATCGTGCGGGCCAATGCGATACGCTGCTGCTGCCCCCCGGAGAGTTGAGACGGGCGCCGGTCAGCCAGGTGGAGTAGTCCAACGAGGTCCAGCGCCTGCTCGACGCGCTGTTGGATCTCAGTCTGCGGTAGCTTTCTCTCCTCGAGACCGAAGGCGACGTTTTTGCGAACCGTCATGTGCGGCCACAGCGCGTAACTTTGAAAAACCATGCCGACGTTTCGTTTCCATGCAGGTACCGATAAAACATCGTCACCATCGATCAGGATACGACCCTGTGGGCGAGGACCAAATCCGGCTATGGCGCGCAGCAAGGTCGATTTACCAGAGCCAGAAGGGCCGAGAAAAGCGAAAAATTCGCCTGGCGCGATCTGCAAGTTCACACCCTCGAGGACCTTGGTGTCACCGAACGACAAGTGGACGTCTTCGATCAGCAAACCGACAGATTTTTGGTTTGAAGCGATGTTCATATTTCTACTCCAGCATCGGCGCGCGCGCGGTCTTGTTTGCCCTTTTCGATGAATCGGTGTGAAAAATACGTTCCGATACCAACCAGTACCACGGCGATCACGCCAAGTGCCGCGCCTGGTCCACGACCGGCAGCGCTCTGCATGAACACATAGATGCCATAGGAGAGCGGGGCATCGGATTCACTCGATACCAGCATGATGGTTGCGGACAGTTCGACTGCAGCCGTTGCGAAGCTGGTCACGAAACCCGCAAGAATGCCGCCCGACATCAACGGTACGACGATACGCGTAACGGTCCGGTACTTTGAGGCGCCCAAATTTTCTGCCGCCTCTTCAAGTGCCACGGAGATCTGTTGGAGCGCGGCCATGCAGGCACGCAATGCATAGGGTAAGCGCCGGATCATCAGCGCAATGACGATGATCACCCACCAACTCGCCAGCGGCTTGTCGAGCCCCGGCAGGTTCATGTCGTGGAAAGTCCGCAGGTAGCCGATCCCGAGCACGACGCCGGGGATCGCCAGCGAAGCGGTCGCTGCATAGTCGAGCATCTTGCGACCCCGGAGCTTCGTACGCCACACCAGGTAGGCAATCGCGGTACCGACAACCACATCGGCCAGCGCGGCAAGACCCGCATACAGCAGCGTATTGGTGATGAATTCGGACGAGTTGGCCAGCACTTCGACGTAGTGATCGAGGGTGTAGGCATCGGGTAGCACACTGAACGACCAGATGGTACCGAACGACAACAACAGCAAACCGATGTGCGGCGACAGCACTACCAACAGGATGAAGATGACCACAGCATAAGCACCCACCTTTTCCCAAGCACGCATATCGCGTTTCATCAGGCCGCCGCCGCCTTTCTGTGCCGTCGCATAGTCACGCCCCTTCAAAGCAAGAAAAGAGGTCCACAGCGCGAACAACGAAAACAATACCAGCATGACCGAGATTACGTAGCCCATTGGATCGGAAATACCGATTGACGAGATCCGCAAGTAAGCCTGTGGTGCAAGCATGTCGTTGACATTGAGCAGCAGCGGCGTACCGAGATCGTCGAATACCTTAAGAAACACCAACGAAGCCCCCGCAACGTATCCGGGCATCGCCAACGGGAAGACGATCCGGCGAAAAAGCCTGACGCCCCGACTGCCGAGATTCTGAGCGGACTCTTCCATCGAACGATCGATGTTGGTCAGGGCGGCGGACAAATTGATCAGGATGAACGGAAAGTAATGGATGCTTTCGACCAGAATGACGCCGTTCAATCCGGTCATGAAAGGGATATTGATATCGAACCATTCGCCAAGCAGCAGGTTGATCGATCCGTTATCGCCGAACAGCAACTGCATCGCCACCGCGCCAACGAAAGGCGGCATGATCAACGGCACGAAGCCCAAGGTCTGAATCAGTACCGAACCGCCAAAGTTGAAGCGCGAAGTGAAATAGGCAAGCGGAAGGGCGATCAGTGACGCCAAGACAACAGACATCGACGACACATAGATCGAGTTCAGGAAAGACTCCTGAAACAGGGGTGTCTTGAAGAAGTCGATGAAATTGACCAGCGTGAATGCGCCGGTATGCGGGTCCTGGAAGGCGACGAAAACGACCTGGGCCACCGGGATGACCAGAAAAACGAGCAGGAACATACCGAGCAGCAATGCAACGGAAATCGTTCCAGCGCCTGGCTTGGAATAGTTAGTCATCAGCGCTCGGCGTATGAATGACCGACGCGGGACAGGGCTCCCCGCATCGGCCGTTCTTGGTCAGTGTTAGTCGGCACCAGGCCATCCGGGCCCCTGCTGTACGTGCCTGAGCGGACAAGCAATGTCCGCCCCATATCCCCTTACACAGAAGGATCAGCCAACCGTCAGAGCATCGCCTTCGCTCTTTCGGCCAACTCCCTGGCCTCGGCATAGTTCTTCTTGACCATGCTGTCCCAACGCTGTTCGACCTCGGCCTGTCGCCCGACGATCTGATCTGTAGCCTTCTTGCGTTTCTTCGTAAATATGGCGGCAAAGTTGGGGTCCAACGATTGGGCCTCGTCAATCGGTACCTCGTCTACCAGTGCCTGCGCCTTGGCTATCAGCGCAGCTGCTTCGGCATTCGAGTTGCCCTCGAGTGCGGCCGAAGCATCCTGTATCGCCTTCGTCGCATCGCGCAGATCATCAAGGCGGTAGGTGATCATCACATCGAACAGCGAGTTGACGAGGTTATAGCGGTTCTTGGATGTCAGCACATCGAACTTCACCGCTGCGCCAAGACTCGAGTTTTCAAAGGGATTGGGGAAGCCTTTTGGCGCCTTTGCGTAAACGCTTTCTCTGACCGGCAGACGACGGATTTTTGGATCCAGCAGTAGTTCTTGACCGGCATCAGAAAGCAGGAACTCCACGAATTTCCCCGCGGCCTCGACATTGGGTGCCTTGCGCACGATACCGATGTTAGCCGGAACCAACGTGGTCACAGTTGGGTAGACGAACTCGACCGGGAAGCCCGAACCCTGAGACGAGAGGCCGAAGAAATCGATCACAATCCCAACGCCGAACTGGCCCGAGTTGACGCCATCTGGGACGCCGAAACTGCGTTCGGTAACCGTCTTGAAGTTACCCGCTATTCGCTTCCACTCGGCCCAACCTTTGTCCCAGCCCTCTCCCTGCAGTAGCGTTTCTACGGTCAGGTGCGTCGTGCCGGAGCGCGATGGCGCGGACATTCCGACGTGGTTGTGGTAGACGGGTTTGGCAAGATCCGACCACTCCTTTGGTTCTGGCAGTTTTTTCGCTTTGACGTACCGGGTATTCCACATGATGCCGTAACCGGCACCGGCGAATCCCATGTAGAAGCCATCAGGGTCGTTTATCGGGTAAGCGCCGATCTTCTCAGGAATACCTTTTGCTTTAACTTCGTAGCGTTGCAGTAGACCGTCACCCTTAAGCACCTCGAACGCGTCCGGCGCCGAGGCCCAAAATAGGTCGGTCTGGTTATTGTTGGCAGTCTCCTGGATGTACTTCACCCCCGCGGTGGTTTTCTTATTCAGGATCTCAACGTTGATATCAGGATTCTCTGCCTCAAATGCATCTTTGAAAGTGCCAGTCAGGTCGTTCGGAAACGAGGTCACGATGACCAGCGATTGATTTGCGGCAGTCAAGCCGCTTGAGGCCATGAGCAACAGGCCCAATGCCTTGGCGGCGATTCGGGATAAGTTCATTGCGAAGACTCCGTCGAGTATCGTTAGAGATGGGCAGTCTTTATGTCACGCTGCCCTTTTCGACCCTGAGGTCTAGTGATCCACTCTAGCGTTATCCTATAGGTGTCGCTACCAGAATTTCGATTGGTTAATGCAGTCGAAAACGTTTTGAAATATCGCTATTCAGCACAACGAACGGATCTCTCCGAGCTTGTCGTTTCAGTTCAATACGATACCGAGCGCTGAACATACTTCAGCGAGCACGCGCACTTGCCGACCCACCATCAGCGTCATCGGCCTTTTATGCCGATCATCGACTTGGATAGCGAAGGTTATTAGCGGCAAGCCACTCAACGCGTAAGGCCTCATCTCGAGGCGCTCATGCGCTATCAATCAGGCAGCCTGAGGCCGCGATCGCCGGGACGGCAACGCGCTCTCGGACCAGACGCGATGACAGGACCGTTAGGTGTGCTTGCTTGCGCCAACTGCCGGTCAACCTGCCTCGGAACTCGCTGTCCTAGCCCGCTCGTCCTGAAAACCAAGGAGATTGGTGAGGTCGGCAATTTGGATATTGCAGCCAAACCTCATCGCTAGTGATCATGCGGGAGCGGTGCGGGTAACACTTGGCCGGATACCAGTGTTTTCGCCGCCAGAGTCGGATCGGTTTCGGACGTCGCGACAACCTTCACCCCGTGACCAGCGAGGCGCCTGACGAAGCCCTCACCACAACTGGCCGTTATCACGGCGTCGAATTGAAACAGCGGGTGTTCACTGCCCCGGAACTCATGTAGCGACATCGCTTTCGGCATGTCGAGACGCTCCAACTCGTTGACGCTGCCATCGGCTTGGCTCTCGTAAACGATGAAACGTCGCGTCTTGCCGGCATGTCCCGTAATGGTCCGAAAGTTTTGACTCGTTACTGCGATGCGCATCCCGTTCTTCTCCCAGAAACATCAAGTACAACTGCTCTCCTACCTCGCCCCGGCTATCTGCAAACATGCATTTTCCCTGTCGAGGGGATCACGGCTATTCCCCTTACCGTCAACGAAAGGTTGAGCCGCTAACCCACAATAGTCCACGAGCCCGGCCTGCTGCCATGCTTCAGGTTAAAACGCGTCTATTCGTTTCGAGGTGTATTGAGTCCAACAATCAGGATCAAAGGACACATGCGGAAAAAAGCCGCGATGAAAAAACGCAATTTGCCCACCGGCAAAGCCGGCAGACATCCGTTTGGCCAACAGAACATTGCCTCGACTATTGACACCCTTCACCGCGACTGCAGGCTTTGCCAGGTCGACCTGACCCGTTTGATCTCGCGGCTGACCGGAACAAGTACCCATAGGCTGGTTTGGAGTAACGTCATGGAAGGTTTGATCGATTCGTTCATTAGCCCCTGGCTGCCGATCGGCAGGATGGTCCACTAGGGCAGCGGGGATTTCGGTCGTCGCGTCCGGGGTCTTCAAAACAGACGGGTAACGTTTTGCTGAGGGTCGAGTTATCGCATTGGTTGATGGCGACGATTGAGACGGGGCTTCCGGTGGCAGATGACTGAGCAACGATTTTAGGCACAACAATGACAGGAAACAGGCTCACGACCGAACCGAGCCGAGTTGGGTAGCTGCCGACTTGATCGCATGGTACGCGCTGGCAATGGCGACACCCGCCCCACAGCGTTGACGGATCCAGTCCTGTCCGGCCAGCAAGGTCCCGGCCGCGAACAGCCGATCGCTGAGTGGCTCGCCGTCCCGGCCAAGCGGGCGGAACCGGTCATCCACGTCGATACCCGCGCGATTGATTTCGTGGCCCCGGGGGTCGAAGTAGTCTTCCCGGTGCCAACCATCGCGGCTCCCCGGTTGGCTGACGGGAATGTCCAGCAGTGTCTCGCGGATACTCTGGCGATCGGCTTTCAGCCCACCGGACAGAAAGCGACCGGTGGCCAATAGGGCGGTCTGCGCCTCGATCACGACGTCGCCATAACTGTCGCGCAGATGCAGGACTACCACCTCGTTGTCTAACTCCAAGCGCCTCACCTTTTGCTGGGACACCAGTGTCAGCCCATAGCCCGGCAGCCGTTGTTCGAACATCTCGCGTAAGCGAATACCCGGTACCGCTGGCGGCATCGTCGGGATCTCGAACAGGGCTATGCCCAGCAGCTGCTGCAGGTCTGCATGGACCCGGTCCGGTTCGTGTATCCCCAGGATGGCGGGCAGGCCGACCATCTCGGCATCACCCAGCCGGGTCTTTAGACGTTCGGCGAACTGGTGCCGCCGGGCCGGCACCTCCAGCTCCCTTGCCATGACTTCCGGATACAGCGCACCACCGGACTCACGGCCGGGAAAGCGCATATGGGTGGCCGACAACCGTGGCCGGTGACCTTTGAGATTGATCACCAGTTGATTGGCGCTGAACCCTTCGAGCCCCTCGAAATCGACGATGAGCGCCTTGGTGTCTGCACCTGCTGGCGCGATACCGGACAACATGGTCTGCGGCACCGAAAAGGTCGGCTTCAAGGTCCCGGCCGGCGATAGAGCGAGCAGGTTGTTCTCGCCAGGGACCGAGTAACTTACGCCCATCTCCGACAGCGCTGACGTGAAACGCAAAAATGCCTGCCGGATGTCGCTTTCAGCAATGCGCGACAACGGGTGTCGGGGTTCGTCCTCGCGCAGCCGCTGCAGACCTGCCCAGGGGGACGCCACGAGGTCGTTGCCGTGATAGCCGAACAGATCCAGGTAACCGCTGGTATACGCGATGGAGCCGGTGTTCCCGACCTGGGCGACCGAGATACCGCGCTCGAGGGCGAACAGGCTGGCGGCAAATCCGGCCAGGCCGGTGCCGATGATGGCCAGCTCGCTGCGGTAGTGGCGTTCGGCAGCGATCAGGACGTCCCCCCGCCGGTCCCGCCGTCTTGCCCGGCCTCCAGGTGATCCAGCCCCATCAGACCGCAGTGCAGGGCCTCGGCCAGTTCCAGCTGCGGCATCTGCTCACCCCACACGACGGGCCGCACGCCCTTGAAACGTTCCTCGAGAAATGACCTCATTTCCCGCAGACCGTCACGGGAGTCATAGAGACCGCTGGCATAGAGGTGTGACGTGACCCGGATACCGCAGAACGCACCCTGACAGGAACCCTTGCCGATACGGCTGCGCACACCGATGGCCCGCAATGACATATGTGGTTCGGCCCCGGGCGCATCGTGCACGATGGCATCCACGGTCGACGCCGGGACCATTTCGCACTCGCACAGGATAGGGTCGGCGTGGTCCTTGCGACGAAACCATTGGCGCGCGGAGAAACCGGGCTCGGTCCAGCGCACGGGATCGACCGACGGCAGCGGTTCGGTGTTGGTCCTGGCGGGCGCTTCATTGTCGAGGCGCTGGGCGACCAGGTCACCGGCCTTCTCCGCCATCAGGCGATATGTCGTGAGCTTGCCGCCGGTGATCGTCACGAGGTTGCTAAGCCCCTGGTCATCGTGATCAAACAGGGCGAAACCCCGACTGGCCTTGCGACCGTCGGCGCCGCTGTCGCCCGACATCAGCAGGGGCCGCACGCCCGAGAAGGCACGGACAAAACGGGTTCCGGCGAGGGCCGGCACCATCTGTATGCCCTGCGCAAGGTTGCGATCGGCTTCGTCCGCCGTCGGTCGGATGACATCCAGACTCGACACCCTGTCCGATGTGGTCCCAAGCACCGAGACGGTGCCGCCCGGGACCAGGATGTCGCCGTCGCCGGGCGGTCGGAGGCGATTGATGACCCGGTCGGTGATCCTGACATTACTGATGATCAGTGTGCCCTTGGCATAGAGCAGGTGCACATCGTTGCAGCCGGCCAGTCGAGCGACTTCCATGGCCCAGGCGCCGGCGGCATTCACGACCTGGCGAGCGACGATGCGACGGCTGGCACCGCTGCGGCCGTCGCGGCAGTTCACACCACGAATACGCCCCTTATCGATGTCGAAGCCGGTGACCTCGGTGTGCGGCAGGTAGCGGCTACCGGTCAGTTGGCGGGCATGATGGACGTTGGCCAGCGTCAATCGGAACGGGTCGACGGATGCATCGGGCACCTGGTAGGCGGCGAATGTGCGTTCCGATAGCGCAGGTTCCAGCTCCCGGGCCTCGGCAGGGGTCAGCGGCAGGCAGTCGATGCCGGCCCGGTCGCAATGTTCAGGGAAACGGTCGGCGAATTCCGGATCATCCCCGTCAATGCCCACGAACAGACCACCACAATCGTCGATGCACTCGCTCGCCAGTCGCTTCAGGAGCTCGCTCTCGGCGCGGCACTCGGCGGCCGTCTCGGTATCCGTCGCGGCATAGCGACCGCCACTGTGCAGCAGTCCGTGGTTACCACCGGAGGCCCCGGCGTTGAGGTCCTTGCGATCGATCAGGATGCAATCTACCCCGCGCAGGGCCAGGTCGCGCATGACTCCGGTCCCGGTAACACCACCACCGATGATCAGCACCTCGGTCTCCAATACCTCGTCTGCCCTGGTGTCAGGTCCGTTGATCATCGCCTCACGCCAGTCCCACCCGTGCCAGGTCCGGCCCGAGGTACTTGCGTTCGTTCTCTCCGAGGATGCCCAGCGACAGGCAGATCAGCGTCCAGAAGTGCACTACCCGGTAGCCGCCGTTGTAGTGCTTGCCGATGTCTTCCATCTGCGAGTGGCAGTTGTGGCACGGGGTGAGCACATAGTCGGCCTCGGTGGCCTGGATCTGGTCGAACTTGCGCTGCCCGTATGCGCGGCGTAGATCATTCATCCCGGCCTGCAGGAAACCGCCACCGCCACCGCAGCAATAATTGGCCGAGCGGCATGGCTGCATGTCAATGAAGTTCTCGTCTCCGACCAGCTGCTTGGCCACGAAGCGCAGGTCGTCCGCCACGGGGTCGCCGATCGACTTGCGCACGAGTTGGCAGGGGTCCTGCAACGTGAACCTGAGGCCCTGCGTGTTCCAGTCTGCGTTGACGGGCAGGCGGCCCTCGCGAATCCACTGCGCGTAGTAGCTGATCAGACTGGCGGCCTCGAAGTCTGCCTGCAGGCCGAATCGTTCTATCCCTTTCCACAGCGTGTAGAAGGAGTGGCCGCATTCGGTGTTGACCCATACCTTGCAGCCGAGCCGGTTCACGGCATCTACCCGGCGTCGGACCGTGTCCTCCCAACCTGCCTCGTCACCAGCGAACATGCAGAAGTTCTCGGCCGCCCAGCCCTCGGACGCATAGGTCCAGTCCGCGCCGACATAGTCGAAGATCTTCCACAGTGGACCCAGTTCCTCCGGCTCCGCTGCGGGCTCGCGGGAATTCTGGTTGATGAAGAAGAAGGCCCCCTGTCGATCCATCGGCGCCTCGAGTTTGGCGAAGCGGGCATCGCTTTCGCGCACCTCTGCTGCAACCTCCTCGACGATCTCGACGAAGTCTTCGGAGCGCAGGCCCATCGCGCTGGTACCGGGAAAGCGCCGCTGTGCCTCGCAGGAACGCACTATCCCCTGGGGCTTGCGGTCTTGCGGCCAGTTGCTCCGCGCCAGCCCGACCAGCGCCGGGATATCGATACTCATCGGGCAGACGTAGGTGCAGCGCTGGCACTGGGTGCAGGTCCAGATCCATGGCGTGGTGGAGAGTTCCTCGTTGAGGCCCAGCATCGCCATGCGCACGAAACGGCGGGGGTCCATCCCCTCCATGCCTGACGCCGGACAGCCGGACGAGCACAGGCCGCAGTTTAAGCAGTTGTCGTAGCTTGCACCCTCGGGCAGCAGTTCATCGGCCCTGGCCTTGAAATCGATAATCGGAATCGTGCTAGCGGTTTCGTGCATGAAGATTCACCGTCGTAGTCCCAGCGGCTGCGGTTGCCGCAGTGCGTACCGCGCAGACGCCGGTAGCGTTAGATAGCGTTGCGCCAGCCGTCTGAAGCTCGCAAGGTCATCAATCGCTCGACCGGTTTCATCGGCGATCAAAACGGCGACATCCTCTGCCATGGCCGCTGCCGTCTGCGCATCGAGGAACAACACACGAGACCGGCGAGCCAGTACGTCTTCGACGGATCTTGCCCCCTCGTGGCGAACCGCAAAGCGCACCATCGCCTCGGTCAGGCCTGCCCCCAGCTCGCGTTGATGCCCAGGCAGGTCGTCCAACAGGGCCGCCTCGTCGCCGTAGAGGTGGGCGCCCGGTGGGTCGCTGATCTTGTGTGACACGCTCGCGGGCGCACCGACCAGTCGCAGGGTTGTCGTGCGGCATGGCATGTCCGACACGATCAGTCCGGCCTCTATGCATCGTGCTATCACGTCTTCCGCCATGGCCCGATACGTCGTCCATTTCCCGCCAGTGACCGTCACAAGACCAGACTTGTCGACGATGACGGTATGCTCGCGTGACACCTTATCGGTTTCGCGTGGCGCGTCGTTCGGCGATTTCACCAGCGGCCGCAGGCCACCCCAGATCGAACGTACGTCAGCCTGCGTCGGCTTGCGCGCCAGGACCTTGCCGGCCTCACCGAGAATGAAATCCACTTCGTCGGCCAGCGGCGTGGGTTCGGTCTCGATGACATCGCGTGGCGTGTCCGTCGTACCCAAAAGCACCTTGCCCAGCCAGGGTACGGCAAACATCACGCGACCGTCGTCGGTCTTGGGCACGAGCAGGGCATGGTCGCCGGGTAGGAATTCGCGATCGATGGCCAAATGAATCCCCTGGCTGGGCGACACCATCTGGCTGTCTTGATGCGTGTCCAGACGCCTCAGTTCATCGACCCAGACACCGGTCGCATTGACCACGCAGCGCGCCTGCACGGCGATGGCTTCGCCGGTTTCGGCGTCGTTGACTGTCGCGCCGCTGACCTTGCCCTCGGCGTGCAGCAACCCCAGCACCGCGCAATGGTTCAACACCACCGCGCCATGCGCGGCGGCCGTGCGCGCCAACGCCACGGCCAGGCGCGCGTCATCGAATTGCCCGTCCCAGTATTTCACCGCGCCGACCAGGTCATCGGCGCTTACGCCGGGCATTGCCTCGGTGGTGCGCGCACGATTGAGGACTTCGGTATCGCCGAGTCCGGCCTCGCCCGCCAGCAGGTCGTACACCTTCAGGCCGATGCCGTAAAAGGGCCTGTCCCACAGGCGCCCCTTGGTCCCGTATGCGGGAACGAGAAAGGGCATCGGCTGGGCGAGGTGCGGCGCGTTGCTCAACAACACCTTGCGTTCGTGGAGCGCCTCCTTCACGAGGCTGAGGTTGCCCTGCGCGAGGTAACGCACCCCTCCATGCACCAGCTTTGTCGATCGTGACGACGTACCCTGAGCAAAATCATCGCGCTCCACCAGTGCCACCGATAGCCCGCGCGAGGCGGCATCGAGCGCAACCCCGAGACCCGTCGCACCACCGCCCACGACCAGCAGGTCGAAACGCCCGCCTGACTTCAGTTGCTGCAGGGCCTGCTGCCGGTCCAGCGAGCCAGGGATATCGGTGACGGTGGTCACGGCGAGTCACCATCGGTCGTGTTCAGCGCCAGCTCCACGTTGACGTGGTTCTCGGTGCAGACCCGTGCGAGTCCCGGTTCCAACGGTTCATCGGTCACGAGGTAGTCGAGGTCGGCGATGTGGCCAATCCGTACCGGCGCCGAACGGGAAAACTTCATCGCATCGGCGACGAGGATCGTGCGACGGCTCGCCGCCATGATTGCGCGTGACACGCTGACCTCGCGGAAGTCGTAGTCGAGCATGGCGCCATCGGTGTCGATGGCGGATACGCCCATGACCGCGAAATCGACATTGAACTGGCGGATGAAGTCGACCGTGGCTTCGCCGACGATGCCGCCGTCGGACGGTCGCAAGACGCCTCCCGCGACGATTACCTCGATGCCGGCATGGCCGCGCAGCAACTGCGCGACGTTGAGGTTGTTGGTAATCACCATGAGCCCATGGTGGTGCAGCAGTGAGCGCGCGACCGCTTCGGTCGTCGTGCCGATGTTGACGAACAGCGAACAGTTGTTCGGGATCAGTCGCGCGGTGTGCTCACCAATCAGCCTTTTGGCATCGGACGAGATATGGCGGCGATTTTCGTAGCCGACATTCGCGACACCCGCCGCGAACATCGCGCCGCCGTGAAACCGCTGCAGCACCCCCAAGTCGCAGAGCTCGTTCAGGTCGCGTCGGATGGTCTGCGGCGTGACCTTGAAGCGTGCCACCAGGTCATCGACGACGACCCGGCCCTCGGTGCGGGCCAGCTTCACGATTTCTGATTGTCGGGGGCTCAACGGCTGCATGAACGGATCGCAGGTGCCTCAGATTAATGTGCGAATTATTTCGTATCTTTTTCGTTTTGGAAAGGGATAGAAAGAAACGAAAATATAAATGCGTCATGATGATTCGGCATCATGACCTCATTAAATTTCGTTATGACTCAAAAGTAACGCTAATGAGAGCTTCAAATATTTATTTTTATTGATATAAATTGAGATGCGAAGAATTCTCAATTGGCATGCAGGCAGAATTGCGACAATTTTTTTGACATTCGTTTGTTTTCGTTTACATTGCCGAGGCAGCGGTTAGACAACAAAGACCAAGAGAGAGGGAGAGACACCATGCGCAGATACCGCACGCTGGCTGCCGTCATGTCGTTGACGACATCGGTTTTACTGGCCGGCACGACCCAGGCTGACATGGCCGCAGCCGAGCAATGGATCGACAGCGAATTCCAACCTTCCAGTCTGTCGAAAGCAGAGCAGATGGCAGAGATGGCGTGGTTTGCCAAGGCAGCCGCACCGTTCAAGGGCATGGAAATCAACGTCCTGTCAGAGACCATCCCCACACATGAATACGAGTCCAAGACGCTGACCAAGGCGTTTGAGGAGATCACCGGCATCAAGGTCAATCACCAGCTGCTTGGTGAGGGCGAGGTCGTTCAGGCCGTGCAGACCCAGATGCAGACCAAGCGGAATCTCTACGATGCCTACATCAACGATTCGGATCTGATCGGCACGCACTCGCGGCTACAATTGGCCGTGAATCTGACCGACTGGATGGCGGGTGACGGCAAGGACGTCACGAACCCGAATCTCGACGTCGACGATTTCATCGGTAAGTCCTTCACCACCGGTCCCGACGGCAAGCTCTATCAGTTACCCGACCAGCAGTTCGCGAACCTGTACTGGTTCCGTAAGGACTGGTTCGATCGTCCCGATCTACAACAACGCTTCAAAGAGAAGTATGGCTATGAGCTTGGCGTACCGAGGAACTGGTCGGCCTATGAGGACATCGCGAAGTTCTTCTCCGAGGACGTCAAAGAGATCGATGGCGTTCGGATCTACGGACACATGGACTACGGCAAACGCGCCCCCGACCTCGGCTGGCGCATGACGGACGCCTGGCTGTCGATGGCCGGTGCCGGTTCCAAGGGCCTGCCGAACGGTGTGCCGATAGATGAGTGGGGCATTCGCATGGAGGCTGGTTCGTGTAATCCAGCCGGTGCGTCAGTGACTCGCGGCGGTGGAGCGAATGGTCCGGCCGCCGTGTATGCGATCCGCAAGTGGGATGAGTGGCTGCGCAAGTACGCCCCCCCGGGTGCGGCCGACTATGACTTCTATCAGTCCTTGCCGGCCCTGTCGCAGGGTAATGTCGCTCAGCAGATCTTCTGGTACACGGCGTTCACGGCATCGATGGTCAAGCCCAAGGAAGATGGCAACAACACCGTCGATGGCGAAGGCAATCCGCTGTGGCGCATGGCACCTTCGCCACATGGCCCCTACTGGGTAGAGGGTCAGAAGCTCGGTTATCAGGACGCCGGATCCTGGACATTGTTCAACTCGACCCCGGTCGATCGTCGCAAGGCGGCCTGGCTTTACGCGCAGTTCGTCGTGTCGAAAACCGTCGACGTGAAGAAGTCGCATGTCGGCCTGACCTTCATCCGCGACTCGACTATCAATCATGAGTCGTTCACGGACCGCGCACCCAAGCTCGGTGGACTCGTCGAGTTCTACCGCTCGCCCGACCGCGTGATGTGGTCCCCGACCGGTGTCAACGTGCCCGATTATCCGAAGCTGGCACAGCTATGGTGGCAGAACATCGGTGATGTGAACTCCGGCGCGTTTACGCCACAGCAGGCTATGGATCGTCTGGCCGGCGAGATGGATAGCGTTATGGCCCGTATGCAGCGGGCCGACGAGAAGGCCGAAGTCTACGGTGGCTGCGGCCCGCGTCTGAACGACGAGAAACCTGCCGCAGAATGGCTCGGCAAGGGTGGCGCGAAGGCCAAGCTCGCTAACGAAAAGCCGCAGGGCGAAACGATCGCCTATGACGAGCTGATCAAGCGTTGGTCCAAGTAGGAATCCAGCGTGACACTCGCCGGGCGCCGGGTGGCGCCCGGTCGCTACCTTCAATCGAATCTTCGGCCCGCGGGCCATGAGCACCCTGGCAACGGCGACCCGGTAAGCCCTGCATGACCCTGGCATTGAAAAACGCAGTTCTGCGTGTGGATGGACAGACACACATCTACGACACCACGGTCGAACTCGCACCGGACGGTTTCAACGTGCTGTTGGGTACGACGTTGGCCGGCAAGACATCGTTGATGCGCCTGATGGCCGGGCTGGTTCAGCCGACCAGTGGCGAAGTGTGGTTCAACGGCAAGAACGTGACCGGTGTCCCGGTACAACAACGCAATGTGGCGATGGTGTACCAACAGTTCATCAACTACCCGAACATGAACGTGTTCAACAACATCGCGTCACCGCTGAAACTCGCAAAGCTCAGTCGTGCCGAAATCAAGCAACGCGTGCAAGAGGTTGCCGAGTTGTTGCGCCTCGATCCTTTCCTGAAACGCAGGCCCAGCGAGCTTTCTGGCGGCCAGCAACAACGCTGTGCGATGGCCAGGGCGCTCGTCAAGGACTCCGATCTCGTGCTGCTCGACGAACCGCTAGCCAATCTCGACTACAAGTTGCGCGAGGAATTGCGCGAAGAGTTGCCGCGGTTGTTCGCTGGGCGCGAACGCACCGTCGTCTATGCCACGACCGAGCCGTCCGAAGCGCTGTTGTTGGGCGGGCACACGGCGGCGATGCATGAAGGTCGAATCACGCAATTTGGACCCACCGGACAGATCTACCGTCACCCGGTCGACAAGACTACGGCCAGGGTGTTCTCCGATCCGCCGATCAACATGATCTCGGTGACCAAGCATGGCGATCGCTTTGAACTGGCAGACGGTACCAGCTGGGCCGCCGAAGGTGTCAATCGCTCGTTGAGCGACGGCCCCTATGAATTCGCCGTACGCCCGCACCATGTTCGTCCCGCCCTCGATGGTAAAGACGGTGCTGTGGTTGAAGGTACCGTGCACGTCGCCGAGATCTCGGGCTCAGAGTCGACGGTACACTTCGACTTGCACGGCCAGCCCTGGGTCTCGCTGGCGCAAGGCGTCCATGCCTTTGACGTCGGACAGACCGCCCGTTTCCATGTCGATATCGACCATTCCATGCTGTTTTCGCCCGAGGGCGACCTGGTTGCCGCAATGGGGGATAGTGTGCTGAATGGCTAGAATCGACCTCCAGCATCTGCGCCACAGTTATCTGTCCAATCCGCAGGAGGATGACGACTACGCGCTCAAGCAGGTCGACCTCGTGTGGGACGACGGCGGCGCGTATGCCCTGCTGGGCCCGTCAGGTTGTGGCAAATCGACCCTACTCAACATCATTTCCGGCCTGCTGACCCCGTCCGAAGGCAGCATCCTGTTCGACGGCGAGAGGGTTAACGACAAGTCGCCTGAAGAACGTCAGATCGCCCAGGTCTTCCAGTTCCCGGTCGTGTACGACACGATGACCGTGTACAACAACCTGGCCTTTCCGTTGCGCAACCGTGGTGTGCCCGAGAAGCAGGTCGACAAGCGCGTGCGTGCGATTGCCGCAATGACCGACCTGACGGAGATGCTGAACAAGAAGGCCGCCGGGTTGACCGCAGACGGTAAACAGAAGATATCGCTCGGCCGTGGCCTGGTACGTGAAGACGTCAATGTCGTGATGTTCGACGAGCCGCTAACCGTGATCGATCCGCACCTAAAATGGAAGTTGCGCTCGAAGCTCAAGGAACTGCACCAGCGGATCGGTACGACCATGATCTACGTGACGCATGATCAGACCGAGGCGCTGACCTTCGCCGACAAGGTCGTGGTCATGCACGATGGTCTCGTCGTACAACAGGGCACGCCCGTCGAGCTGTTTGAGCAGCCGCAGCACACCTTCGTCGGTCACTTCATAGGTTCGCCGGGTATGAACGTGATGCCCTGTGAACTGGGCGACGGCGGCGCGATCGTCTCCGGGCACCCTGTCTCGATCGATAAACCACCTGCGACGACAGACCTCGGCAGCCGGCTCGAACTCGGCGTGCGACCGGAGTTTGTCAGCTTCGTCGAACCGGGCAGTGTAGATGCGTTGCCGGTCGACGTCATCAGCGTTCGCGATACCGGGCGCCATCGGATCGTAGAGACGGATTTCGCCGGTCACAAGGTGCGAGCCCTGGTCGCCGAAGGGCGACCGATCCCAGAGGGCAGGGCGGCGGTGCGCTTCGATTCGGCGCGTACCTGGATTTATGCCAACAGCTGGATCGCGGGATGAGGGGCTGAGTGATGAGCACGAAAACCGTAAACCAGAAGGCCTGGCTGCTGGTTGCGCCGGTCGTGATCCTGGTCGCGTTCAACGCCGTGATCCCGTTGATGACGGTCGTCAATTACTCGGTGCAGGAGACCTTCGGCGACAACCTGTTCTTCTTCGAAGGCATGAAATGGTTCGAAGAGGTGCTGACGTCTGAGCGCTTTCACGCTTCTCTGCTGCGCCAGCTGCAATTCACGTTCATCATTCTGGCTATCGAGATCCCGCTCGGCGTAGCCATTGCACTGGCGATGCCGCGCAAGGGCTTCTGGGCCTCGGTCTGCCTGGTACTGATGGCGATGCCACTGCTGATCCCGTGGAACGTGGTCGGTGCGATGTGGAATATTTTCGCGCTTCCCGAAATTGGCCTGCTCGGCAAGACGCTCAACAGCATGGGCTTCGACTACAACTTCACTCGTCAGCCGTTCTCGGCATGGGCGACGCTGATTGCGATGGATGTCTGGCACTGGACCTCGTTGGTCGTGTTGCTGTCTTATGCGGGCCTCAGTTCGATACCCGATGCCTATTACCAGGCCGCACGTATCGACGGCGCGAGCGCCTGGGCGGTGTTCCGCTATATCCAGTTGCCCAAGCTCAAGCACGTCCTGACCATCGCGGTGCTGCTGCGCTTTATGGACAGTTTCAACATCTACACTGAGCCGTTTGTGTTGACCGGCGGTGGGCCTGGAAACTCGACGACGCTGCTTTCACTCGACCTGGTCAAGATCGCGCTGGGTCAGTTCGACCTCGGCCCGGCGGCGGCAATGAGCCTGATCTATTTCCTGATCATCCTGCTGTTCTCGTGGATCTTCTACACGGTGATGACACGCGGAGACAACGACTGATGCCCGAACAAAGAAGAAGTCTCAAGTGGGTCGTGCCCTTTCTTTACATCGTCTTTCTGATGTTGCCGATCTACTGGCTGCTGAACATGTCGTTCAAGACCACCAACGAGATCCTCGGCACGTTCAGCCTGTTCCCACACGAATTCACGTTAGACAATTACAAGGCGATTTTCACTGACCCGACCTGGTACCAGGGTTACATCAACTCGCTGATCTATGTCTGCATGAACACCATCATCTCGGTCAGCGTGGCATTGCCGGCCGCCTACGCTTTTTCGAGATACCGCTTCCTCGGTGACAAGCACCTGTTCTTTTGGCTGCTGACCAACCGCATGGCGCCGGCCGCCGTCTTTGCGTTGCCGTTTTTTCAGCTTTACTCGGCAATGAACCTGTTTGACACCCATATCGCGGTGGCGTTGGCGCACTGCCTGTTCAACATACCGCTGGCGGTATGGATTCTCGAAGGCTTTATGTCCGGCGTACCGAAGGAACTGGACGAGACGGCCTACATCGATGGTTACTCGTTCACCCGATTCTTCACCAAGATATTCCTGCCCACGATTGCCGCCGGTATCGGTGTTGCCGCGTTCTTCTGCTTTATGTTTTCGTGGGTGGAACTACTGTTGGCGAAGACCCTTACCTCCGTGGAGGCCAAGCCGATCGCCGCGGTCATGACACGCACCGCGAGCTCGTCCGGCTATGAACTCGGTCTGTTGGCGGCGGCCGGTACCCTGACGATGATTCCGGGCGCCATCGTGATCTTCTTCGTGCGCAATTACATTGCTAAGGGCTTCGCCCTGGGGCGGGTGTGACAATGGGCCTGACCTGGATGGCATGGACCTGGCAGACTGCCGCGTTCTTCGGCGGCATCGCGTCGCTATTGATCCTGATGACTGTTCTCGAGATCCGCAATCCCGGCGGCAACGCCCGAGACGGTATCCTCGGCCTGCGCACAACCCGCGGTGACCGGCTGTTTATCTCGCTGCTCAGTGCCGCCTACGTGCACATAATCTGGCTGTTCTTCTTCGGCATGCCATTGACCTGGGCGATCGTCATCTCACTGGTCCTGGTGGCGGCCATATGGACCTGGGTCTGACAACAAGCGGGTTCGTCATGAAAGACTTCATCATCGCCATCGATCAGGGGACCACCAGTTCGCGAGCCATCGTATTCGACACGGCTTTCCGTAACGTCGGCACCGGGCAGCAGGAATTCCCACAACATTTCCCCGATTCGGGCTGGGTCGAGCATGATCCGGAGGACATCTGGGATACCACGGTAGCGACAGTGCGCGAGGCCATGGATCGCGCCAACGTATCCGCCAGCGATATCGCAGCGATCGGCATGACCAACCAGCGCGAGACCACGCTGATCTGGGACCGCGAGACAGGTAAGCCGATCCACCGCGCGATCGTTTGGCAGGACCGGCGCACTGCGTCGCACGTTGATGCGCTGAAGGCCGATGGTCTGGATGCGACGTTCAGTGAAAAGACCGGGTTACTCCTCGACCCCTATTTCTGCGGCACCAAAGTGGCCTGGCTGCTCGACAACGTGCCGGGCGCGCGCGAGAAGGCGGAGGCGGGTAAGCTGGCCTTTGGCACCGTAGATTCTTTCCTGCTGTGGCGGCTGACCGGCGGCAGGGTCCACGCGACCGATGCGACCAACGCCTCGCGGACGCTGTTGTATAACATCCGCGATAACGCCTGGGACGACGAACTGCTGCGCATCCTCGATGTGCCCGCCGCGCTGCTGCCCGAAGTAAAGGACAGTGCTGCGGATTACGGCGAGACAGCCCCGGCGTTGTTCGGCGGCGCGATCCCGATCCTTGGTATCGCCGGCGATCAACAGGCGGCGCTGATTGGTCAGGCCTGTTTCGAGCAGGGGGCAATCAAATCGACCTATGGAACCGGTTGTTTCGCTGTCCTGAATACCGGCGCTCAGCTGGTGCGCTCTCAGAACCGCTTGATCAGCACTATCGGCTACCGGCTGCGGGGCAAGACCACCTACGCCCTTGAGGGATCGATCTTCGTCGCCGGTGCGGCTGTGCAATGGCTGCGAGACGGTATCGGCATCATCGACAATGCAGCACAAACCGGCCCGATGGCAGACCAGGCCGATCCCAAGCAAAGCGTCTACCTTGTGCCGGCATTCGTCGGTCTTGGCGCGCCGCATTGGGACGCCGATGCGCGCGGGGCAATCTACGGGATTACGCGCGCTACAGGGCCAAATGAGTTCGCCAGGGCCACGCTCGAATCCGTCTGCTACCAGACCCTGGATCTTCTCGAGGCCATGGAGTCTGACGTCGCCGGCTCATCCCATGCGCCTTTACGCGTCGATGGCGGTATGGTCGCGTCGGACTGGACGCTGCAACGCCTCGCCGACATTCTCAACCGCTCGGTACACCGCCCGAAAGTGTTGGAAACAACCGCGCTGGGTGCCGCCTGGTTGGCTGGCATGCACCAAGGCGTATGGCCAGAAGAGCAAGAATTCGCATCGGCCTGGGCTCTGGATGCGCGCTTCGATCCGGACATGTCAACAGAGACCCGTGAGCGACTGATCGCTGGCTGGCGCGACGCGGTGCGGCGCACGCTGAGCTGACCAGCGATCGGTTGACGGATAACTGAGTGGCTCATTTGCCTTTTATTCAGGTGCCCAACTCAAGAATTCACCCAGCCTGCAAGTCGCCCCAGTCGACCACAGGCGGATTCGTTTGATTCTATGAGCGGACATGAGCAACCAGGGCCAGGTGCCCTTGACTGGCCGACGTCTTTCTCGCGCGGGGTTTGGGGCAAGCAGTTATTTGTCATACTCGGGTCATTGTTCTTTCTAGCAGCGATCTATGCGCCGAATGCCATGGGCAGATTTCTGATTCCACCGCATTCAGATTGGACGTATCACGCATCCGATTCCCTCACTGGCAATGGCTGGACCACAACCGGTTTTGATGATTCCGCCTGGCCCAGCGGCCCTGCCGGTTTTGGCTATGGGGACGATGACGATTCGACTGTTCTGGAAGCCATGCGGGGACGCCTGCCCTATCTGCAGATTCGACATCGGTTCCTTGTTGTCGATGCCGCGTCTCTTTCCGAGCTTTTCCTATACATACGATACGACGATGGTTTCGTCGCCTATTTGAATGGAATCGAATTCGCCAGGGCTGGAGTGACACAGCGGTTTGGAAGCGTGTCGGTGCAGGACCACGAAGCGGAAGATTTCGAGTTGTTTACTATCGCCAACGCCGAGACGCTGATCAAAGACGGGTGGAATGTCCTGGCCGTACACGGATTCAACCGAAGCTTAAAGAGCAGCGACTTCACCCTTGATCCCGTACTTACCTCTTCCGAAGTTGAACATCCCGGTATTCCGTTGGTGCTTACACGCCAACAGGCCCTGGAGGACCTTCACTATCTCGAAACGCGCATGCAAGACCAGTCGTCCTACCTGCGAAGAGATCTGTTCGATTACAAGAAAGCCTTCGGGTCCCTTCGCGCGACCATACCCCCTGCGATCGAGACCGCCAGATTCAACTCCCATCTGCGGAAGATAATCGCAGCGATCGGCGATGCGCACGCGGAGGTAACTCCTGTTGATATAGATCCAAATCACCGGTTTCTGCCGATAATCGTGGCAGACTCGAAACAGGGAGTTGTGGCCCTCGCCCCGGATCAAAGTGGGTTTCTCGACCACCTGCATCCGGTACTCGCCGGCATCGATGGCCAGCCACTGTCTGTCTGGCTCGACACCGCCGCCAAACTCGTATCACACGGCTCCCCGCAGATGATTCGATATGAATCCCTGCTCGAGCTGCGTTCGATCGACCGACTGCGCGCAGAGCTTGGCCTTCCAAACCTGCCGCAGGTCCGTTTGACCCTGAAGTCGTTTGATGGGAGACGCGACGCCACCAAAGTGCTGGACACCCTCCCCGAGCGGGAGTCCAGGGCCAGACTGCCGCTTCGCAAAAGTGCCGTTCTCGGTGGGAATATTGGCTATCTCCGCATTCGGCGTATGAGCGACTCAGGCGTCGATGATGTGCTCGCCGCCATGGAAGACTTTCGCAACTCCAACGGATTGATCATCGATGTCCGGGACAACCGCGGGGGATCCTACGATATCTTGCGGGCCCTCTATGGCTACTTCTTGCCGGAGGGCGCGTCACCCTATGTATCCAATATCGCCGCTTATCGCCTCAGCTCGCGATTCGAAACCGATCATCTTCATTATCGGCCCACCTACAGACTCAGCTATGCGGGATGGGATGCCCGGCAACGCCAAGCAATACTTAATGCGCTGAGCATCTTCACGCCCGAATGGACGCCTCCCGAGGGGCTTTTCAGTGAGTGGCATTTCATGCTTCTGGATCGCACTTCCGATCCAAGGCAGTACTACTATTCAAAACCAGTTGCTGTGCTCTCGAACGCTGCCTCTTTCAGCGCAACCGACGGCTTCCTCAGTGCTTTCGGCGAACTTCCCCAAGTCGCGCTGATTGGCCAGGCGAGTAGTGGCGGCAGCGGGGCAACTCAGAGATTCCAGCTCCCAAATTCCGGTCTCGAAGTCAAGCTATCGTCAATGGCCTCTTTCCGGTCCAACGGAAAGCTATTTGACGGAAACGGTATCGCTGTCGAAATCCCTGTCTCCGCGGACGCCACAGATTTTATTGGTGAATCAGATGTTGTTCTCGACAAGGCAATTGAGTGGGTGAAGGACAGACGAACAAGCATGGACAATAACTAAGCCCGCTCTGGCCCTGATAAGAACAACACCAGTGCAACCGTCCGGGTTCCTGGGCCGGCAAAAAGCACTGTGGAGGAGCCAAGCGGTCAGGTTCAATTGACCCCATTGATGCCCAAAAGACATGCACGCCCGCCTCTTCGATAAATCAAATCAATTTTGTATACGCTACTATTGAGGGAGGGTATGCACATCGGTTCGATCGACCATGCCATCGCACCAGTGAAAATCGAAGGGGCGACCCCATTGGATCGATAGTATGTACGAAGACTTCTATCAACTCAGCGGCGACCCATTCCGACTCTTGCCGGACCCCAATGTATGCCTGTTGCACGCAAGTCACGCACATGCGTGGTCATACATGCAATATGCGCTTCAGCGTGGTGAGGGTATCGTCATTGTTTCCGGGATACCCGGGTCGGGAAAGACCACCCTCGCCGAGCGGCTGTTAAAAGACCTCAATGACGCCCGAACGCTTAGCGTGCGTCTCGTCGCACATAGCGCAGATCCAACGGCCCTTTATCGTCAGCTTGCGCATGCATTCGGTCTGGAGATCGACCAGCTCGATGATGCTCTGCTGGCGTTTCGTCTCGAAGAATTTCTGATCGACCTCGCGCACTCCAACCGGCGCGCCCTCGTCATTGTCGACGAGGCGCATACCCTGTCGTCTGAGGCGCTCGAAGCACTGCGACTGCTCACCGATCTGCAGTCGAATTCAAAGCCCGTCATGCAACTTTTCCTGCTCGGACATGAAGAGCTTGAAATGATGATGAGTGCGCCGCGGATGGCACAGATCCAGCAGCGTGTAATTGCTAGCTGTCGGCTGTGCCCCATGAGCCCGGCCGAGACCAAGGCCTACCTGGAATATCGTCTTGCCGGCGTGGATTGGCGGGGTACCCCGGCGATCGACGGACCCGCCGTCGCGGCGATCCATCGGCACAGCGGTGGATTGCCGCGTCAGGTCAACAAGATCTGCAGCCGGCTCTTCTTGTATGCCTGCGCCGAAGAAAAGCGGGCACTGACCGAATTGGACGTGCAAACAGTCGTTGACGATTTCTGTGAGGAACTTTTGGAGCTTTTCACGGGGCCAGCAAAAGCGTCCGCCTCAAAGCGGCGACCCGATGCAAATGAAATTTTTCAGTTGGCCTTGGTGCCGCTCGAATCGACGGACACCAAACGTTTGGTCCGGCCTGGAGTCGCTGCCTTGGATGTCCGACGCACAGGGGGCAGGGCACAGGCGGTACCCGGCTCGCGATACCCGGCAGCTCGTCGTCCAGCCGCAACTGCCGTGAATCCAAGCATCGAGCGCGTCTCGACACGCGTCGTTCAGCCATCATTTCCTCCAGGCAGGGTAAAACGCGTTTCAGCCCTGAAGCAAAAGGCCCACTTCGGCCAAGCGTCCTTCATGTCAGCTGTCCGCTCTCTGGGCCTTGGGGTGTCGCGCCACGTGCGATCACTGGCGGCTGTAGGCCGGCAGTCAGGGTCGTCAGCTCGACATTGGGCGAAGCAACAGTTCAGACACCGGTTCACCACGCTGGGCCAATCGACCGCGCGTACGATGGTGTTGGCGCAACAGCAGCTCCGAGCGATTATCCCAAAGCGCCCCTCGGGGAAACTGAGCCAGAACATAACCGGTTTGGCGCAAGTGGTTTTCGGCAATCGACGGGCGCTGGTAGCGGTTGCCAGCATAGCGCTGGTGTCTATTGCCGTCGGCGTAGTGTTTCAGGGTTCGAAAACGCAGCGTGACGACGCACCTGGAAATTTAACGCAGCCTGCCCCTGAGCCACCGGCTGAGGCGGCGATCTTGACAGCGCGGTATGTAACCACCGGGCAGGTCATCGGCCCTCCTCCCCCGCAACCCCAGACTGCGCAAAAACCGAGCGCATCTTCATCGCTCAGCGATCGATCGATTGCCAATGATCTGAGCGTAACGGCCCCCTTCGCGACGTTGTCATCGACTGTTGACGAATCACCCAATGGACCGGAAGTCGCCGACCAGGCAAGGGAAGGCGACCGCAGCGCCGAAGGACCGATAGAAGCGAACGACAGCACCTCGAACGACACGATAGGGCTCATGGTAAGTGAGCCTGACGAACAAGCTGTCGAGATCCGCTCGGTGACCGACGTCAACAGGTTGCTCAATATACTGGCAAAAGGCGACCCCAGCGATGTGCTGCCAGCTCCCGCCGCGGGGCATCGCGGTAACATTGGTGCCTGGACCCGAGTCACAATACGAGACTCATTTGCTCCAATGCCGATGCATCATCCATACGGGAGCCGCATCGACGATATATTGCAGGCTAACTCGGACGCCATCGTGTCACGCCAATTGCCTGGACAAGGCAACGTCGAATTGGAGCTGGCCTCGGCGCCAGTGTCGACGCCCCCCGCCTCAGCTGACTCCATATCGGACAATACCGACGACATAGAGGATTGGCTGGAATTGGCAAACGCGGCGTTGCGGCGTGATCATCTGCTCGTTCCGAAGTCTGATAGCGCGGTAAAGTATTTCAGGCTCGTCCTGGAACAGGATGCACAACATGCGGAAGCGATCGCGGGGATGAGGAGTGTCGTCGATCGTTATATGGTTCTGGCCAAGTGGGCATTCCAAAAGGGCGAGCTCGAGCGTGCAGGCCGACTGGTAGATCGTGCACTGAGAGTGTCGCCGAACCATGCCAGTGCTCTTACCCTGCGTGGGGATGTAGCAGACGCGGTTGCGGAAGGGGTCAGACAACGACAGGCCGAGGCCAACCGCCTGGCTGCAGAGGCTGCTGCTCGCGCCGACGCCGCAGCAATTGCCGCTGCAGCCGAAGCAGCCGAAGCAGCCCGACAGGAAGAGTTAGCCCAACAGCGCAAAGCCCCTTTCGAGATGTTTTGGGCGAATTGAATCGCGGGTATTCAAGTGCAGTTCGCTCAGCCACTTGCAACCTGGTTGGGGAAAGCCCCCGTTCTTTCGGCGTAAGCGGGGACATACCCCGATCAAGCCCTTACACAGCTGCCAGCACGCCGGCCGAATCCCACATCATTCACCGAAACACCACCGCTTCATGCCACATTGCAGCTAAGCGTTTTGATGGGAAATACGCAGTCTGGCAATCGGCAAACGTTTTCGACAAGCATGCAAGGCGGCCGGCGCGCCTTCGGCCGGCGCAGACGACAGGCGGATAACCAACGCCCACGGCATTCGACACACGCACAGTCTGCGCGTGATATCCGGGTCAGAGAACTTATCGAGCGCTATTTAGTCACTGGCTCGATCCAAGTGTAATCGCAGATGTACGCGACGCAGTGGGTCATGAGCTGGTTGATGGAACCAGCCGTTTCAAGGACGAGATCGAGGCGACGACGAACCGTCACGCACGAACGGGGCAGCCGGGCCGTCTTTCGAAAATTTTTTGCTCGAAATGTTAGGAAAAATTCTTCTCTGACCCGGGGTTTTCGTGGGGTTCGGGTTTTTTAGGCGATCCGCCGTCCGCACTGGGTGCAGAACGCCTGATTGGGATTGATGGAATTGCCGCAGCCGGTGCAGAAACGCTTTGGGGCCTCTGGCGCTTGCGGGTGAACAGGTGCTGTGAGGGACTCGACTGCGCTATTCAGCCGCGCCATGCCCTCGTTAAAGTAGGGCTCCGCGGGAAGGATGACCGCATTGATGCCGGGCAGTGAGGACAACGACGGCGGAAGCCCGTCTTGAGCTGGCATCGTCGCATGCTTAACCAATACGGGTACGACGGGCAGACCGAGGCCAAGGGCCGTCTCGAGCTCGAATCGCACAGGGTCGTCCGGTTGCTCCAGTCGGCGCCGCCCCTGGCGGTCGAGCGCGCCGACCCACTCAGGGCCGATAATCACGACGAAGATCTTGGCCGCCTTAATCGTTTCCTCAATCTTCTCGCGGAACCGGCTGCCAATCGGGATCGAATCGACATCGCGGAATATGGATCCCCTACCGAATCGCGACGTGAGGCGGTCGCGTATGCGACCGGTGATCTGTTCACTGTCGTCGCGTCTGTAGGATAGAAAGATTGTCGGGCCGGGATCCATGTCCGGGACCGGCTTCACGTCAGACCAACCATCTGCTGGGGAGGCACCCTTCGGTCGATCGGGATGGTTGTGAGGGTCCCTGTCGCCGCTGCGCTCGACGGTACGGACATAGAGGAAATCGGACGGCGACACTATTGAACTGAGCGAGTTGCTGAGCCCCCGCATGGAGAGGGTTTCCCCAAGCGTCTGTGGCCCTCTGTCGCCGCATTCGAGTACCAGTGTCTCGCGCGAGTGCAGGTCTAGTTTGAGCGGCTTGCTCTTGTAGAAGTCGAGTCCGACGCGGATCTCGTGTGCGCCCTGCGGCAGGGCGAAGCGCTTGGTCTCGCCGACTTTCAGGCTATCGACCTTGTGGCCGTCGATAATCAAGGCAAAGGTTCGCAGTGCATTGGACAGCGTCCGCACACGGGTGATTTCGACGATAGCGGAGGATTCACCCATAGACTGCAGCGTCTGTCAGTATTCCTCGCCCGCCAGCATGCCGTAAAGGATTGTGAGCCCGAGCGCTACAAAGAACCAAAGCCGTCCAATCGCCTTTTTCTCCTCCGAGTCTCCCTTGATCCAGTAGTACGCCCCCATGCCGATACCCACGAGAGGGAACAACAGGCTGGCGCCCAGTATCCCCCACTTGAGGCCGGGCGACACGGGCTCTGCAGACGCCCCCGGCTCCAAAAGGCGCGTGACTGGCGGCGGCGCATTCACGGGTGACGACGTTTCTGCTTGGACTGAGGCGCCACAGCCACCGCAAAAGCGGGCATCATCAGGATTTTCAGCGCCGCATTTTGCACAATACATAGTTCACCTTTCCCGTCGTCTTCTACGTTCGTTCGTAATTATATGAAACTCACGCCGAGCGGTGCGCGCAAGCCGTCGGGTCGGGCCTTGGTACAGCAAATAGTCCGCGATGTGGTCGCCGTCCGGGCCACGCGAGCGCCAGGGGCGAGAAGCGTGGTAACGCAGGCCCGTTCGCCCGATTCCGTCCGCACCACGGATGTCGGCCCGGAGGACTGCTCGCACCGCGCCGTTGGGCGCAGGGCCTGCACAGCGAGACCGCGAGGCGCGCGGGCAGTTGTGCCAAGCGACGGGGATCCGGTCCCGAACGCACGTTCCCCGGATCTTTCCTAACTGATCTCGATAATTACCTCCCATCCAGGAGAGCAGGTCGATATCAAATATTGTCGGTGACATCGCCGAGGGTCGTTGTTGACATCGCTCGAACCCCGCGAAACGATCCGGGACAACAGTTCTGTCCGAACCCTTGTCCGGCACAATTCGCAGGCGAGAGAAAAAAGCGTCGGTTAACAGACGGTCACAGCGACAGTGCGAGCAATGACTGAAACCCATGTGCTGCCTGCGCAAAAGGGCGTTAGTTGCTGGAGTTGGAATCGGTGGTGTTCAGTTCGGCAAGCTCAGTACTGTAAGCATGCGCGGCGTTTTCGACCCTATCGAGGATCTCGGCGTTGTCAATCAAACCGCTCTTGGCGCGCAGAACGATCATCTCCAGCGACACTTGCTGGTTTCGATGCAGATCCCATTTTTCGCGCAGTCTTAGGACTTTTTCCAGGCTGGCGAAAATCGTCGTCAGCCCCGCGAGGGCCGCTGTGATTAGTTGACCATGTGGCAGAGAATCCATGAAGCCAGCGCTGGCTGTTGCAAGCGCGCCGCAGATAACGGTAATAGCTGCCCCGGAAAAATACACTACTGACCAAAGGTTTCGCCAGAATTGATGCCTTTTGATTTCCTTGTCGAGCCATTGAATCGTCGGTGAGTTTAGATCCGTCATGATGTCTCTCCAGATTAAGTTGTGCGTAATAGGGGACGTACCCCGATTAAGCTCCGGCAACCGGTAAAAGCATTCGACAAGGATGCAAGGCGGCCGGCGTGGATCAGCCGACGCAGACGACAGGCGGGTAACCAACGCCCATGGCTTTGCCGACACCCGCGCAGTCTACGTGAACCGCCTCAGCCGGGCGTCGCCCGTCTGGCCGTCGTGGCCTGCGTGTCCGCCACCCACGCGGCCAGGGCATCGGCACCCAGCGGACGACTGAACAGATATCCCTGGCCTCGCGGGCATCCCGCACCGATCAGAAACGAGCGCTGTTCCGCCGTCTCGATGCCCTCGGCGACGACATCCAGCCCGAGGCTGCTGCCCAGGGCGATCACCGCCGAGGAGATGGCCGAATCCTCCTCGTCTGCCGGCAGGTCACGCACGAACGACTGGTCGATCTTGAGGCGGTTGATCGGCAGGCGCTTGAGATACGACAGAGACGAATAGCCGGTGCCGAAGTCATCGATCGACAGATCGAGCCCCAGCTCACGCAACCGTCGCATATCGTCGATTCCCTGCTCCGTCCCCTGCATGATGAACGACTCGGTGACCTCGAGTTCGAGCCGTTGCGCGGGCAGGCCCGAGGACTCGAGCGCCTTGCTGACGACGACGTGCAGGTCACCGCCACGGATCTGCGGTCCGGCGATGTTCACCGCGATCCTGCCGAAGTCGAGTCCGTCATCGAGCCAGCGTCTGGCCTGCTTGCAGGCGGCCTGCAGCACCCACTCGCCGATCTCCTTGATCAGGCCCGTCTCCTCGGCGATCGGGATGAAGCTTGCCGGCGACACGGCGCCGTGGACGGGGTGATGCCAGCGCAACAGCGCCTCGAGGCCGACCATCTGTCCGGTCGCCAAGTCGACTTGTGGTTGGTAGACCAGCGACAGCTGTTCGCGCTCGATCACACGGTGTAGGTCGTTGGCTAGCCCGGCGCGCTCGGTGGCGCGCTCGGTCAGGTCGGGTGAGTAGAAGCGATAGGTGCTGCGCCCCGATTCCTTGGCCTGGTACAGCGCCGAGTCGGCGTTGCGTACCAGCGAGGGTGCGTCACTGGCGTCTCGCGGAAACAGGCTGATACCAATGCTCATGCTGGCGTACTGCTCGTTGCCATTGACGACCATCGGCCGGTAGAAGGCCTGCAGGATCTTGTTGGCGACCATACCCGCGTCCTCAGCCGCGGCAATGCGCTCGAGCAGGACCACGAACTCGTCACCACCGATTCGCGCCACCGTGTCCTCGGCACGCACGCATTCGACGAGGCGTTCGGCGACGGCACGTAACAGTGCATCACCGACCGGGTGGCCATGGGCGTCGTTGACCATCTTGAAACGGTCGAGATCGAGAAACATCACCGCCAATGACTTATCAAGCCGCTTTGCATGCTCGAGGGCATGGGTCAGCCGGGCATTGAACAACAACCGATTCGGCAACTCGGTCAATGCGTCATGGTGGGCGAGGAAGTCCAGCTTCTCCTCGGACCGCTTGATGTGACTGATGTCGGCAAACACGCCGACATACTTGCAGGGATCGCCCGCCGAGTCCCTCACCGTGCTGATATTGAGCAGTTGCGGGTAGAGCTCGCCGGACTTGCGCCGGTTCCAGATCTCGCCGCTCCAGCGACCGGTCTGGCTCAGCGACGTCCACATTGTCTGATAGAAATCAGGGCCGTGACGACCGGATTTCAGCAGGCGCAGATTTTTGCCGATGACGTCATCGCGCGAGTAACCGGTGATCTCGGTGAACGCGTTGTTGACCTCGACAACAGCACCGTCGATATCGGTTACCGTCATACCCTCCAACGCGTTCTCGAAAACGACAGCCGATTCCCGCAGGCGTTGCTGCTGTTCCACCGAAGCTGAGATGTCTTCCAGGATGCCAACGTAATGGGTCGTCGTACCGTGCTGGTCCGTCACCGGCGCGATACTCATTCGGTTCCAGAACATCGAGCCGTCACGACGATAGTTGCGCAGCATCACGGTACACGACTGTTCGTTGCGCACCGCATGGCGGATATCATCGAGCGCCGGCTGGGCCGTATCCGTCCCTTGCAGCAGGCGGCAGTTGCGGCCGAGCAGTTCCTGTTCGTTGTAGCCAGTGATGCGCGAGAACGCGGGGTTGACGTAGACCACGGGTATATCGCCGTCGGCCAGCGTGATGACCACGCCATTGCTGGCCGCCTCGAGCGCCCGGTCGCGCAGTTCCAGCTCAGTCTCGGCGCTGCGCTTGGCCAGCCGCGAGTCGAGCGCATCGATCGTGCGGCGCATCGCCGGCACCAGACGCGCCAGGTTGTCCTTGCTGACGAAATCGTCGACGCCGGTGAGCATCAGATCGACCGCCCGCTCTTCGCCGATCGAACCGGAGACCATGATCACAGGGGTGTCCGGCAATTTCGACATCAGCCAGTGCAGCTTGGTACGGATATCGATGTCCGGCAATGAATAGTCGGCGAGGATCAGGTTCCAGTCGCGGGCCCCCCGGCTGAGCAGCCCGGTCAGCTCGGCAGCATTGGCCGCGCGATCGACGCTGTAATCGATGCCGTTGCCGTCGAGATGGCGCAGCAGCAGCTTGAAATCCTGGTCATCGTCTTCGATGGCGAGCAGGCGGAAACGGTTCGGCATGTCAGCGCACCGGCGGTTCGTTCAGGATCAACCAGTACAGCCCGAGCTGGGCGACGGCACGGCTGAACTCGCTGGCGTCAACCGGTTTGCGCACGTAACTGTTAGCGCCGTGCATATAGCTGCGAATGACGTCGCGGTCTTCGTCCGACGAGGTCAGCATGACGACCGGCAGGGTGCGCAGTGCCTGGTCCGCGCGGATCGCGGCGAGCACCTCGATACCGTCCATTTTCGGCAGCTTGATATCGAGTAGCACCACCGCGGGCGGCTGCTGACCGGCCTTGTCGGCATGCGCACCGCGCTGGAGCAGGTAGTCGAGCGCCTCGGCTCCGTCACGGACGACATCGACCTCGTTCGCGACGTGAATACTGCGCAAGGCACGCAGGGTCAGCTTTTCGTCCTGCGGGTTGTCTTCGACCAACAGTACCTTTCGGCTATCCATTGCAGGCTCCGTGCTTTCCTGGTGGCAGTGTAAAGCAAAAGCGTGCCCCCTTCGCAGGCGCGCCACAACCGGCGATATCGCCACCGTGGCGGCGCACGATGCGGGCGGCCGTCGCGAGCCCGATACCGATGCCGACGAACTCGTCGTGACGGTGCAGCCGCTGGAACGGCTGGAATAGCTTGTCACCGAAGCCGGCGTCGAACCCGACCCCATTGTCCTCGATGCAGAAGCAGGCCTGCTGATCGAGACAGGCGCCGCTCAGCGATATCCGGGCGTGCGGCTCTCCGGCCGTGTATTTCCAGGCATTTTCGAGCAAGTTCTGCAACAGCGTCCGCAACTGCCGCGGGTCGCCGCGAGCCAGCAGGTCACCGTGCAGTTCGAACGTGATGTCCCGGCCGGGCTCGGCGGCGACGAGTTGCTGGCGGACCTGTTGCGCGAGTTCACCGAGGTCGACGTCCACCCATTCGAGATCCCCGCGCGAGCTGCGTGACAGATCGAGCAGCCCGTCGATCAGCAGATTCATCCGCTCGGCACCGATCTTTATCTCGTCGAGGAACTCATGGGCTCCGGCTGGCAGCTTGTCGCCGAAGTCCTCGACCAAGGCCGAGTGGAAGCCGGAGATCGCTCGCGTCGGCGCACGCAGATCGTGCGACACGGCATAGGTGAAAGACTCCAGTTCCTGGTTCGCGGCGACCAGTTCCGCAGTGCGCTCGCGTACCCGCTGATCGAGCACGGCGTTCAGCGACTGCAGTTCGGCCAGCAGATGATCGCGCTCCTGCTCTGCCTGCAGCCGCTGGGTGATATCGTTGGCCTGGAGCAGGACGATCTCGATCTCGCCGTCGTCGTTGCGGATCGCCTTGGTCACGGAGTCGGTCGTGCGCACCTCGCCATTCGCCAACTGGTAGGTGTCGCGCCGGAACAGCCGACTTTCTGCGTCGGCGATGCTGGCGAGGCGCTCGCGCCATTGCTGTTCGGCGTCGGCGATATCGCTCCAGGGTGGGGTGTCCCAGATCGGCCTGCCGACCAGGTCCTCGCGTTGCCGGTCAGTCGCTTCGAGCACCGGATTGTTGATCTCCAGTACCCGACCGTCCGGCGTCAATATGGCCATCGACTGGAACTGCTGGTCGAACACGGCCCGGTAGCGGCGCGCGCTTTCACGCAGCGCGACCTCGGCCTGCTTGCGCGCCGTGATGTCCTGCAGCATGCCGGTCAGCTTGACGGCGGTGCCGGAATCGTCCGGCACCCTCTCACCCCTGCAATAGACCCAACGCTGTTCGCCATCGGGGCGCCGGATGCGGTATTCCATCTCGTGTACGGTACCGGTACGCAGCGCCTCCTTCAGCGACTGCTCGACGGTCGGCCAGTCACTCGGGTCCACCATCCGCGACAGGAACTCGGGCCCGACAGGCGCGGTTGGGCTGATGCCGAAGATCTCATGGATCGACTCGGACCAGACCGCGTGCTCGCCATCAGCTGCCAACTCCCAGTTGCCGATGTGCCCGACACGCTCGGCCTCGCGCAACCGGACCTCGCTCTCGCGCAGTTCACGCTCGGCCTCCAGGCGTTCGGTGATGTCACGCACGGTGCCGAGCAGGGCGCCGTCCGGCAGGCTGGTTGCCGTGACCTCGGCCTGGAAGGTGCTGCCGTCTTTGCGTTTGAACGTCCAGGTTTTTTCATGAACCCTGCCTGCATTGATCTCATTCAGCGCCCGACCGATGTCAGGAAACTCGGTCGGGATAACGATATCCCGGGCATTCAGACCGACCAGTTCATCGCGCGTATAGCCGAGCATCCTGCAGATACTGGGGTTCGCATCGAGATAGTCGCTGTCGGCGTTGGCGATCAGCATGCCGAGCGGCGTGTGCTCGAACAGTGCGCGGTACTGCTTCTCGCTCGTTTCCAGGGCCAGCTCGGCGGCTTTTCTATCGGTGATGTCGCGGCCGCTGCCGACGATGGCGACGACCTCGCCATCGTCATCGAGGACGGCATTGTCCGACCAACCGAGCCAGCGCCAGCCGTCGGCCGTCATCGCACGCTGCTCGAGGTAGCAACGATGCGGCGGCGCGTACAGCTGCTGCATCGCCGCCTCGGTGGTGGCGCGGTCGTCCTCGTGCACCAGCGGCAGGAAGCGATTGCCGAGCAGCTCAGACTCGGACTTGCCGAACAGCCGGCAGTAAGACGGACTGACGAACTCGAAGCGACCGTCGCAATCGACCTTGACGACCAGGTCGGTCTGGTTCTCGACCAGCAGCCGGAACTTCCCTTCGCTGTCGTGCAACGATTGCGCCGCCTGTTTGCGCTCACTGATGTCGCGCACCAGGCCGCGCATCACGATGGCCTCGCCGTTTGCATCACGCTCCGCGTTGCCGGTCGCCTCGATCCAGCGGATGTCGCCATCCGGCAGACAGACTCGCATCTCGATCTGGTGTTTACTCCCCGCGCGCAGGCATCGGTCGACGTCGGACTGCCATGCCCCGAGATCATCGGGATGGATGCGACTGGCGAAGGCGTCGAAAGTCCCACCAAAATCCTTGGCGGTGTAACCCCACATGCGGATGGTCTCATCCGACCAGTACAGGCTGTCGGTACGGATGTCCCATTCCCAGACCCCGACACCAGAGGCCCTCTGGGTCTCGCGCAACCGCCGCTCACTGGCGACCAGCTCGAGCTCGTTCTCGAAGACCCGGTCGATGTAGCGCAGCAGCAGGATGAACAGCAGCATCGCGGGCGGGAAGATCGCCAGCATCGGCAGGCTGACTTGCGGCAACACCCGGTAGGCAAGGTCATCGGGCAGTGTCAGCATCCATGTCAGTACGACCATGTGGACCACGAAAGCGAAAACGAATAGGGGAAGCCAATCGTTGAGCCGGGGATTGCGCATCGCCAGCTGGCGGTAGACCACACCGAGGAGGCCCGAGCTGACAATGGTGCCGATGCCGGTCAGGGCGCCACTACCGCCGACCTGGTAGCGGTAGGCAGCGGCGATCACCATCGACACGGCCGCGGTGACCGGGCCACCGATGAAACCAGCGGCAGCGATCACAATCGAACGGCCGTCGAAAATCACGCCCGGCATCAGGTGCACCGGGATCAGCATGCCCATCACCGCGACACCACCGAACAGAACGCCGATGACTGCGCGCGTCAGCAGCGTATCCTGCGGAAGAAATCGCCTGCCGATGCCATACAGCAGCGCCAGCGACAGCAACAACGCCGCATTGTTGAGAAACTCGGCGAACAGGTTCATGCGCGAAGACCCCGATATGGTCCTTTCAGTTATCCCACCCAAGTATAGGGAATCAAGCGCACAGGACTTTGCAGCCAAGTATGGCCTCTCGCCGCTGTGCGCGACGCGACAATGCGCCGCAGCCTCGTTCCGAGGATCACGCCTGCGTTGTTGGCGGCGGTTGCTACCGAGGCAGCTGAACCGTTCCGCTTGTCGGCACAAAGAACATCAAAGGGGTCAGTTTCGATTGATCGTCGTTGATCGATGTGCAGCTCCGGGAGCTTGGCAGGATCAATCGAAACTGACCCCTTTGATTTATTGAACCCAGTCATGCTCGGCGGACGCCAGCGTACAGGTCTATCAGCGTGCGTTGAACATGCCGAACAGCGTTCAACGGGATTTGATCGAATCGATGGCGCGCGACTACAGGCAACCGATGCAGCTCAGGTTTGAACGTCGTTATGCACGCTGGGAGTTGATTGATCGTGAAGAGACGCTGGCGAACCTACGCGATTGGCGCGAAGCGAATGTGACGAAAGGTTTCGTCGACTATTTCCGCGAACGCGCGTCAAGCTGGCGTTAGGTATCGCCTTTCCGGACGCACCCAGCGCTTTCATTGCGCTGAAGGCAAGGCATCGGGGTAAGGTCTTGTACCGTGCCCTCGCTGCTGATCCGACTAACCCGTGAGCAGTGCTGAAGAAGCGCGTCGGTCGCTGCGATTTTCGCGGGGGCTGCCACCGGGCAACAAAGGCAGTTGTCTTGTCCATACCTCGCTACCGCCGATACACGTCACTCCAGACTGCGCACGGCTTTGACCCATGCGTGAAAACTTGGCCGTTCCGGCCGGGTGGTGCCATCGGCAAGCCAGGTGAGCCAGCGCGCCTCGCTTTCCCCTGCGCCGCGGTCCGACGTCCAGATGACGGGCGTCACCGATCCATTCACGATCGGGTCGGCATATCGTGCGGTCTGTGTCGGCGGCTCGAGCAATGAGACCGACTCCTCGAGTGTCGGCAGCCGCCAGTTATGGAAACCGGCATGCCCTGTTTCGTTCAGACGTTGCACGTAGGCGGTGGCATCCGAGAAAGTCATCTGCAGTGGCGAGCCACCCTTCTGCCACATGAGCCGGGTTGTTGCATCGATGACGACGACCTTCTCACCAACACGGTGGTTTGCGAAGTCGTTGGCAACGCCGGCGCCGGTGCTGTTCCAACCTGCATCGTAGAGATCATTGTCGACCAGCATGGCTTTGACCTCCTCGACGGAGAGGGCGGCAGGCGTGCGCCGAAGCTCCATCGTGGTAGAACCTACTGCCAAAAACACGATCACGGTCGCGATCAGGATTAGCGCCACACCCAAGGTCCACGCCCATAGCCGGTGCCTGGGCCGTGAGGGCGGCGTCTGCTTTGCACCCGCGACGACGAGCGCGGCGATGAGCCTGTCTACGTCCTGGTGAAAACGTGCGTCATCAATCTCGAGGGCCTGTCTGGCGACCAGCTCCGATAGCGCGCCTGGCAACTGCTTCGCTTGCGGCATGGAGGCCCCGCCCACCAGCACGGGAAACACGGGAATTCTGCGCCGCAACGCCGTTGCCACCTCCACGCGTACAAAATCGTCGGGGTCGTCAATACGCCGCGCATCCTCCTCGCCGTCGCCGACCCAGCGCGGACCGATCAAGGCGACCAACACGTCACATTCAGCGAGTGTTGCGTCCAGAATCTCAACGAAATTGTCCCCGGGCGCGATATCGTCGATGTCGATGAACACATGCTGGTCACCGAAGTGCTCGCGCAGTCGGTCATAGAGTCGACCGGCGTCCGCTCGGGTATCCTGGCGTCGGTAGCTGATAAAGATATCCGCCATGCACCGCCCCCCCGGGTTCTTCAAGTCAGCCGATCATAAATCAAAGGGGTAAATCAAAGGGGTCAGTTTCGATTGATCGTCGTTGATCGATGTGCGGCTCCGGGAGCTTGGCAGTATCAATCGAAACTGACCCTTTTGATTTCGCTGCTGAAGGCCGCGGAACACAGCTGCGTTGTTATTCAGACCCTTCGCAACGGCACCGATATTTCGGTGCGGCGCGAGGGTGCGTAGCAAGCCACCGGCGGTCCGGGGATCGAGTGCAAAGCGACCAAAGGGGGTGGCCGGTCTGGCATGCGACATCAAATAGCATCAACGGGGGTCAGTTGCGGTTGATCATGCCAACCTCACGGAACAGCAGATTGATCAACGGCGACCAATCGAAACTGACCCGATTGATTTTGGGGCGTCATGTCACCATCGGTACCCAGCCATCGAGTTTCTCAACCCTCGCCACCCACTGCTGCACAGCGGGATACGGTGACAACGAAAATCGGCCCTCGTGTGCAAGAGCCACGTAGGGATAACAGGCCAGATCGGCGATCGTCGCCCGGGCACCCGCAAGCCATTCGTTGTCTGCAAGGCGCCTTTCCATGGCGTCGAGCCCGGGACGCGCCTCGCGGTAGCACTGCTCGAGATCGAACGGTTTGCCGAACAGCACCGCGACCCGCGCGCGGGCAAGCCCGTAAAGCAATTCATTCTCGGAAACCGCCAGCCACTGCATCACCTGCGCTTCACTGCGAGCGTCGGCAGGCAGCCAGTCTTCACGCCCATAACGGCGGGCGAGGTAGACCAGGATCGCCATCGAATCCCATAGCACCAAGTCACCATCCATCAGCACGGGAATCTGGCCGCGTGGATTTATCTTCTTGAACTCGGCGGTCTGTGTCTCACCGCTCGTGCTGTCGACCGACTCACGTGCGTAGTCAACGCCGAGCATAGAGAGCAGCAGACGAATCTTGTAGCAGTTACCGGAAAGAGGGAAATCGTAGAGCGTGAGCGAGTTCATCGGCGACACCGTGACCTGGGGAATTGCGCACAAGCATAACCGTTGTTGGCCGGCCGGTAAGACCAAGCCTGTTCTTGCCGTGCCGGTCACGAACCCAAGATCGTCTTTGACTAACGGCGGTCGAAATATTTGGCGCGCAAACCGGGCGTCTGCGAGCCCAAGATATGGTTTTAATTACTTAGCGACTCATCGAGTCACGCCATGCTCTCGACGTCCAGTTCTGCGTATCGGAAAACACAGTCTTAACGCCGGTGTGTCTGTTGGTGATGCCCGGTTTTCCGCCCCGCCGACGGCCAACGCGTTAGCTGAAGAAGGCCCTTCTGAGAAGGTTCAACCCCAGCACTAACAATAAGACCAGAACGATGCTACGAAAGACCTTTGCATCGATACGCAATGACAGTTGCCGGCCGAACCACATCCCTGCGGCGGCCGGGAGTGTCATCAGCAACCCGACTAGGACGAGCGGCAAGGTCATAAATCCTATCGAGGCAAACGCTATCGAAAGCATGATGCCGGCCGCGAGGAAAAACAGGCCAAGTGCGGCTTTGAATACATCGGGCGGCGCCTTCGCCGCGAGCAGATACATCACCAGCGGGGGGCCTGTGACCGTGGTGAGCGACCCGAGAAAGCCGGATAGCAGCCCGGTAGCCAGGCCCGCCGGCGCGACCTGTGCCGGCGACATCGGCAACCGCCATCCGGCGAACTGACTGACGCAAAACGTCACGGTCACCGCACCGACCGCACCGACCAGCCAGTTGGCTTCCAATGCCGCCGCGGAAGCCGCACCGACCGCGATACCGATGGGCAGGCCGATCAACACCGGCGCATAGCGGTCCCACGTGCTTTTTACGCGAGCTATGCCACCGACTTGCCAAGCGTTCAGCAGGAATGGCGGAATAACGTTTATCGCCAGCGCGGCTTCGATCGGCATAAAGGTAGAGGTAAGTGAGATCACGATAAGCGGTAGACCAAAGCCGCTCAAGCCTTTCACGATGCCGCCCAAAACGAATGCACCAGCGGCGAAAGCGAACATCCACCACGTGATGCCTTCGATGATCATACGATGCTTAGATCAATGGGGTCAGTTTCGATTGATGCCCGTGAGCCAGGGCGGTAGTCTCGTGGTTCGGCAAATGATTGCAAGGATGCGATATGCCAAGACCCCCTCGATTTGTGATTCCCGGCCTGCCTCAGCACGTAATTGTTCGTGGCAACAATCGTGATCCCATCTTTGTTGCAGAACAAGACTACGCGAGGTATTTGGACTGGTTGCGGTCTGCTGCACTAAAGCATGGTTGCGAGATACACGCCTATGTTTTGATGACCAATCACGTCCATATCCTGGTAACGCCTTCGACGACGGACGGATTGGGTAGGCTGGTGCAGAGCATTGGAAGGTACTATGTGCAGTATTTCAACCGCCAATACCGTCGGACCGGTACGCTTTGGGAAGGTCGGTATAAAGCAAGTCTGATCGATTCAGAGCAGTACCTGCTGACGTGCCACCGCTACATCGAGCTGAATCCCGTGCGTGCCAACATGGTTGAAAATCCAGCCGACTATCCTTGGTCGAGTTACCTGGCTAACGCGGGGGGAAAGCTATCGGATCTGGTTTCCCCGCATGATTTGTATTTGCAGCTGGGCGCTACCCCCGCCGAGCGTCAATTGGCTTACCGCGCGTTGTTCGATCGCGGTCTTTTGGATCAGACGGTGGCAGAGATCAGGGATGCTGCGAACAAGGGGTGGGCGTTGGGTAGCCCATGGTTCCTGCGTAAGATCGAGGCGATGTTAGCGCGGCCGGTAAGAAGGCAGGCCAGGGGAGGTGATCGAAAGTCGACAGCCTTTCGAAAGGCCGAACGGATCAATCGAAACTGACCCCTTTGATCGCGATCGTTCCCGAAGAAGTAGATTGGGAATGCCCACAGGGATCAGGGTATTGACGCTTCATGGGAAAATTCAGAATTACGGACGTTGAGTGACTCACCCACTGACCATCCGACAACCGAAAAAACCAAGCGGCGAAGTTTTGGCAGGTTGACAAGGCCTGCATCAAGCATATTTGGTTTTGTCCAATTTCGATGACATCGAGCTCCGTTACCGCCGGGGTGCATGTCGTGTCTAAGTCTTGAAAGCTGAATTCCCAAATTTTGTCAGGATTTCTCTCCTAGCAATCATCGGGTTGCTAACTATCCTAGGTTAACGCGCGAATTAAAAAAAATTATCGCCGTCATTAAGCTCGCCAATGTCGCACCGGCGATTTCCCTCAAAACTATGCATACCCACTGGAGGAGTGCATGTCCGATTTAGATAACGAAAGCCGGCGCCGTTTCCTTGGTATCGCTGGAAAAGCAGGACTCTCAACCCTGGTCGCGAAAGCCGTAGGGATAAACCTTGGTATGGTCGATGTGGTTTCGGCCCAGGGCGGAAAACGCGGCGTCGAACCTTTCCGCTTTGCGATGATTACTGATTCCCACCTCTACGACATGCCCGACCACGTATTCGACCAGCAATTAATGGATGCCGTCGCTCAAGTCAACGCGATGGATCCATTGCCGGACTTCGTGCTGTATGGCGGCGATATTGCTCACGCGGGCAAAAAGGCCGAATTGGTTAAGGGCCAAAAGATCCTAGCCGAGCTCAAGATGCCGATGAAGGTCATCCCCGGAGAGCACGATTGGTATCTCGATATGGGTAAGGTCTGGCATGGTCTGTTCGGCGACGATAACTGGTCGTTCAACCACAAAGGCTTCCATCTCATCGGCATGAACTCGATCCTCGTGGATGACTTCTGGACCGCTGCGGGTATGAGCGATAAAGAGCGCATGGAAGTGTTCTTTAAATTGGCCAGCCCGATCGCCGGCCCGTGGGGTGTAGGGAGCCGGCTCTCGAGTGGCTGAAGAAAGACGTTGCCAATGTCGAACCCGATACCCCTGTGGTGATCTTCACGCACTCGCCGTTGTGGGACTACTACCCGCGGTGGAACTTCCAGACGCGTGACGCAGCTGAGATTCGCGGAATCCTGTCGAAGTTCGAGAACGTCATGGCGTTCCACGGCCACGTGCATCAGACCGTGTTCAACAAGATCGGCAATCTCAGCTCGGTCGGTTCCATGAGCACCTCGTGGCCATGGCCCTATCCACCGGTCGAACTCGCGTTCCCGGAGAGTCAGATGCACCGGGCCGACCCATCGATCTCTGCCGACGGACAAGGGGTCTTGTCGGCTGACCTGAAGGAGGGCTACGGCATTGCCAACTGGCATGCGTTCGAAGACTCGTTGACGCCGTTTTTGGCTCGAGGCGTCAAGGTATAAACAGGGGAGAGAGAATAGAAGAAGACGAAAAAGGGCAGATAGGTGCCGCTGTGGCGGGATTGTATCGATGACACTCGATGGCAACGGCGCAGGCGCGCCAGCCATACGACGAAGAGTTCCTTGCCCTCCAGGAGAAGGAGCTACTTGAAGTGGTAGACAAGGGTTACGCGATCTGGCACGGCTCGATGCCCAGTACAACGACGATCGGGCTGGCCTGCGCCAACTGCCATCCGGATGCCGCGGCGTCCAACCCGCAGACCTTCCCGAAGTACATGCCGATGTTCGGACGGGTCGCGTCATGGCGAGAGATGTCCAACTGGTGCATCGAGAACCCGCAGCGTGGCGAACCGCTCGACGTCGCTGGTCAGGATATGACGGCGATCGAGGCCTATGCGTTTTATCTGCACCGTGGCAAACCGATCGAGCCGGGCTTGGCGACCCGACAGACGACACCCGTCGCTGTGCAGAGTGGGACGGGTTATACGCGCACGCCCACCGGCATCGGCTACGACAAGTAAGCCGCCGGCCCGCGGTGGCGGCCATCCGGCTGCCATCGTGGGGCCGCTCGTGAAGCGGACGATATGCGCACAGCGGTGTCGGAAGACCATACGGCCTGCGCACATCGTTTGCACGGAGGCTCGATTATGAGAATAGCAATCTGTTTGATCGGGGCCGTGTTGAGCTCGGCCAGCATCGCCGAACAGACCTGCCAGACCGGCGATCACGCGCTGTCGTCACCGACTACTCGTTTCGAGGATAACGGCGATGGCACTGTTACCGACAAGACGACCATGTTGATGTGGATGCGTTGTTCGGGTGGGCAGACCTGGTCGCAGGAGGGCTGTGTAGGGGCGCCTTCGGCTTATACCGTCGACGATGCGCATCAGCTCGCCGAGCGGGTCAATGAAGCCGGCGATTTTTTCTTCGACGACTGGCGTGTGCCGAGCATTCGCGAACTCGCGACCATCTCGGAGCCGCAGTGCAGTGATCCGCGCATCAATCTCGCCGTGTTTCCCAATACACCGTCCGACTACTACTGGAGTCGCAACGCGCGTGTGGGTGACAAGGCGGCTGGAAGGGTCTATGCGATGAGTTTCGGGGCCGAGGGCGTGGGCTATCCGCAGCAGCGCGAGGCGCTGTACGTCCGTCTCGTGCGACACGCCCCCTGATCAAACAACCACCCATACCGGCGCCATCGCGCGCCGATTGGCTGGCGTAACCGAAGGAACATGGTTGCCCGGCCTGGAGTTATGAACAGCGACATTATGCAGTGCTCGGAAGCGTCGGCGATGCAGGCCGGCCGATCCGGTCAATCGCTCGAACCACCTGGATCAATTTAGGAGAAAAGTATGAAAGACATTAATCGCCGCGGCTTCATAGGCCGTGTTGTTGTGGGGGCAATAGGCATCGCGACCATTCCGGTCGTGAGCGCCGAGGAGGAAAAAGGGCATCTGACGGAAGACGATCCCTATGCCAAATCGATGGGCTTCGTCACCGACACGACGCGGGCCAACAGCAAGCGATACAAAAAACACACAGTCGAACAATCCTGTGCGTCTTGCCAGCTCTACAAAGGCGAGCCGGGTTCGGCGGAAGGGCCCTGTTCTTTCTTCGGCAAGCGGATCGTTCCATCGACCGGCTGGTGCCGTAATTTCAAACCGCAGAAGACCTGAACACAGACAGCAGGCAGAAAACCACGCGAGGGCCGCAAGGCCCGGCGTGTTCGTGCAGCGTTCGCCTGACGCGAGTGACTAGTAAAATTGACAATTCGTAATGTCAAACTAAACTTACATTAAGCTGCGCTTGAAATACAGTTGCCCTGCGTATGCATCAGCTTTCGTCGGGTGATTTAGGAGCAAAAACAGAATGCGCAGATCCGATAGTCGAGTATTTCAAGCTGTAAACACCGAACGTCGGTCGGGCACGGACAACGCATCCGTGCCGGCCCATAAGTCGCCGAGCCGATCGGCCGGCCAGCTCGTTATGCGACTGATCGTCGCTGTCCTTGTCCTGGGTGGCCTCGCAGCCTGCGACCGAAATCAGAATGTGCAGACCGGCTTGCGCGGCCTGTCATTCGTCCAACACTACGACCCGGATTTGATCAAGGCGCAAATCCCTGAGAACGCGATCCCGGAGCCGGAATATCGGGATGAGCCGATCGAAGGGCTGCCGCCGTTATCCGATGTCATGGAAAACGTGAAAGTCCTCAACGATCTCAACCCGCTCGAGTTCTCGCGACTCATGCAGGCAATGTCGACTTGGGTGTCTCCCGAAGCTGGCTGTGAGTACTGCCACAACACCGATGAGATGGCATCGGACGAGCGATATGGCAAGAACGTCGCTCGACACATGCTAACGATGGTGCGAGACATCAACACCAACTGGAAGCAGCATGTCGGCGAGACCGGGGTCACCTGCTGGACCTGTCATCGCGGCAAGAACGTCCCCTCAGGTATCTGGTTTACCGAGCCAGGCCCCCGTGTGCCCGGCAGTTATCTTTCACAGAAAGGTGGTCAGAACGTCGCGGGTGTGAAAAATAACGGGAACGCATCGCTGCCGTTTGATCCGCTCACGCCGTTCCTCAAGGACGACACGCTGATCGGCGTTCAGGGTACCCGCGCGCTGGCCGGCGAAAACCGCCACTCGATCAAGCAGGCCGAGTGGACCTACTCATTGATGATGTACATGTCCAACTCGTTGGGCGTGAACTGTACCTATTGCCATAACACGCGGGCGCTTGCGAAATGGGAGGAAAGCATGCCGCAGCGCGTGACCGCATGGTATGGGATTCGGATGGTGCGCGATATCAACGAAAAATACCTGACACCAGTAGCATCGCTGTTGCCGAGTCACCGCCTCAGCGCAGAGGGTGATGCACCAAAGGTCGGCTGCCAGACCTGTCACAAAGGCGCCTATAAACCACTCTACGGCGTCACGATGCTGAATGACTACGGTGAGCTGCGCGGCGTCGTCACGGAACGTCCCGCACCGTGGGAAATCCCCTTCCTGGAGGCAGAATCAGAAGAGGCAGCTGACGAACAATCTGCCGAAGACGAAGGGCAGGCGGTCGAGGCGACGCAGGCTGATAGTGGCGCTGCACCGGCGTCGCCGGCCGGTTGAAACTCAGCCAAGGCGGATCCACGTCGGCCTCAGTTGGGTTGGCCTAACGCCTGCTACCTGACCAGTTGGGTGAGCTGTTGATTCAGTCATCCACTGGCAGATTAGCGCGATCGACAAGACACGGCTTTGGTTTCAGCGACGGCGTTCTGATTAAACTGGGCTGGATACGCTCCATGCGTTGTCTTCAATGTAAATCCGGCCCCTGCGATCTCGGCGCCGTTCACGGTGATTTCGCGCTGGCCGATCGTATCGTCTACATCAATGGTGAAGGAGATCTGCGTGTCCTTCGGGAAGGACGCAAAGTTGAGGATGATCTGACTGTCGCCATCGGACACTTGAGGAACTGAACGAAGGTATTCGCCGCCCTCGGTGATCTCCAGTGGCTGAAAGACGTCAACGCCCGCGCCTTCGCTGCTCGTGTCGAATATCAATCCGGCAGGTGAGGTCGACAGGTCGAGAAACAACTCGCCGTCGGTCAAGTCGCACCCGCTGATATTCGCGAAAGTGAAACGATCTTTCGGTGCGCCTTCTAAAAACGTGACGCGTACGTCGGCGAAAGCCATCGGAGACAACAGCAGTGCGCCTATGCAGGCGCAGGTAAGGGGGGAAGTCATACAGCATTGCCTTAAAGGTCGGGTGAAGCGATTGACAAACCCTAGCCCAACGCAAGTCCGATGGCGACACCGCGTCGTCAGGGTCTCTGTAATACGAGTTAGTGGTCGGAGGTTCGGGCGAGGCGAGTGGGTCGCTTCGATGATCGCGGCGGTCTGAGAACACCGCGATTGGCCGACGGCCGCTTTATGTACCGATCGCCATGGGCGTGGTGGATCTGCGGGCGGCGGCTTTGCTATCCCAAGCAGACCTTGCGCGCCGCTCGACTGGCGATACCGGGTTGGATTGGATCGCGAAGGCGGGTAAAACCCCGTTGTTGGATCGAATCAGTGTGCCGCGCGCTGCGTCGCTCTATCGGTGCAGACCCAGGCGTCCCACCCCAGCCAGTCCGACTCTTGGCCGACATGGGTGTGGGACCGTCGGCGTGACACCCAGCGATCGACCTTTTGGGCGATGAGTTCTCGGTCGCTGTCTTGCGGCTTTTGTGCGTTCTTGGACATGGCTGACCCTTCGGTGGTGACAGTGTGTTGATTGCTTTGCAATCCTCGGGCCACCCAAGTTATTTCAGAGGCTTACGTCCGGTCCATCAGGAAAACCAAGCAGCACTGTAAAATTTTCTGTCGTTCACGACGGCGCGACGTCCCCAGACGCCACAAAGTCCGGATAGCTTGCGCGGTGCGGATGTCGCGTCTGATCCGACCGCGGCAAAAGGTGAACTTCGTGGGGTTGCGGACGGACGCTGTTATCTTGTTGCCGAGAAAGTCGCCCTAATCCAACTGTATATAGGAATCGAGATCCCTCCCTGTGTCTGCGTTACCGCAAATAGCGTTTCTGCTTCATCGGAAATAGCGTTAGGGTTTGTCCGAGTTTACGGCCGCCTGGGTGGCGTCGCATCCTGGTGGCGTTTCTTGGATCGCAATAGACGGGGGGACAGAAATGCCAGTTCACCGCGTGGAGATAGACCCACAATCCCTGCAAGCCGCACGATGCAGCGCCGGTTTCGTTTGCCTCGGTGACGAAACCGACTGTACGGCGGTAAGGTTTATGAACCGGGACGTCGAGGTGGTCAAGTGCCTGGCCGACAAACAGTGCAGCAAGCGATGCAGCTGCGATGGGATGCAGATCTGCACTTGCCCGGTCAGGAGGAAGCTGAACGGCCTTTGAGCGGCGATTCGGTGGCCTGATTGGGAGCAGCGATTCCGCCCCTGTCCGCTCACTGCCCCGTTCAACCCGCGTCCCGCGTCGTCGGTGAGCCGATGAGTGCCGCCCATTCTTTGCCGCCCACCCTTTGCCGCACAGGGGGTCGACCTGCGGGCAGCCGGGTGCGACGGCCGAGGATGCATAAGGGTAGAGGACCAACGACAGGCAGTTGACCGGGAGAGCGGTATGAGAATGTTGATGGTGATGACCGCATGTGGCCTTTGTGCCTCTGGTGCAGTCGGCGATACGACTGTCACGATCAATGGGAGGTCCTTCACGACGTCCGGCGACAGCGTCACCGTCATAAACGACACCGTGATCGTCGATGGCACGGTGGTGTCCGGTCGCTTGCTGCAGGGATCAGGCAAGATCGCCAACGAGCAACGCGACCTTGAGCCCTTCGACGCTGTCCGCTTGCACATCAATGCCGACGTGAGGGTTGTGAAGGGTCCGAGTCCGCGTTGTGAGATCACGGCTGACGACAATATCCTGCCCGTCATTTCGACAAGATGGTCCAACGGGGCGATCGAGATTGCCGCGGAACAGAGCTATTCGACTCGACATGGCATCAGGATCCTGATCGAAACCCCGGTGTCTCTCAGCCGCACCGAGATCAACGGGTCCGGGCGCATCCGGTTGGAGGACATGCTTCGTGAGAGTGCAGCGCTGATGGTCCAGGGCTCCGGCGATATCGTTGCAGAGGGGCGGGTTAAGGACTTGACGGTGAACATCAATGGATCGGGCAGCGTGCGTGCGTCGGAATTGACAGCCGAGAGCACTTCGGCATGGATCAATGGATCTGGCCACGCCTTAGTTCACGCGACCGACTCGCTCAGCGCCGGGATAAACGGTAGCGGCGACATCCTCTATCGGGGAGAACCGGCCGAGCTCCGCACGACGGTCCAGGGGTCTGGCAGCATCCGTCGAAATTGAGGGAACGGCAGCCTTCACGACGCGCAGAGAGCTGCGCCAGCGAACTCTCCTCCCGAACAGACTAGCCCAGAACTCCAGGGTTTAACCGCCAAAGCGAGAAGTTCAGAGCAGCTGCAAAACCTACCCACGCGAGGTAGGGGACGAGGAGGGCGCCAGCCAGTGCGCTGACTCGCCAGAACAGCGCCAGTATCGTGGCGATCAAGGCCCACAGCACGATGATATTGACCAATGCCAGCGCACCAAGATGCCAGGCAAAGAATACCCAGGTCCAGAGTGCATTCAGTGCGAGCTGCACCAGAAAGAGTGTCAGCGCCAATCGATTGCCATGAAAGCCGCCTTTGCGCCAAACCAGCCACGCAGCGACGCCCATCAGCGTGTAAAGCACGCTCCAGACAGGCCCGAATAGCCACGGTGGGGGTGCCCATTCAGGTTGAACGAGCTGACCATAAAAAGACGCGGCCTGTACGGAGGCGATAGCGCCAATTGCGGCGGCAACGAAACTGACGCCGAGCCAACCGAGGAGTCCGAGTGATTGTGCGATAAGCGAAGAGGCTTTGCTGGCGGGTGTCATCGTCTGTGATCTACTCGGCCTGGAGATTGTCGATGATCACGGCCATCTGCCACTTGTCTGGATCCATGCCGCGGGTTTGCAGCGCCGCCCGCATACCTTTGATCCATTCGGCCGGGCCGGCGACATAGAACTCGCAGCTTTGCATATCGACGACGCGTTTTTCGATCGCGTCCAGGGCCTGTTCAGCTGTCGTGGTTTCGGGCAGGCGCGTGTAGGTGAAGTTATCCAGCGCATCATCCCAGGCGCGGCACAGATTGCCGAGGTGACTGCCGACGGGGATGTCATCGATGCGGAACAGGTGCAGCATCTCCGCGTTGTCAATGGCGATCGCGTGTTCGACCAGGCTCTTGATCGGCGCGACCCCGTCGCCGACTGAGAGAAATACGGCCGGAGCAACCGACTCCTCACGCAGAAGAAAACCACCGTGCGGGCCATCGATCGTCAACACGGCGTCGGGTTGGCTTTCCTCGATCAGCGCCGCACAGTTTTTTCGGCGCAGAAGAAACTGCAGGTTGCGTGCATCGCAGGGACAACTCGCCACAGGGAGTTCGATCGAACTGCCGCTGTCGCTTGTTATTCGTACGTGTTGTCCTGCCATGAAGCGCAAGGTGTTGCTCCGCGGTGTCTGAACTTGAAGCAGCAAAGCATCGTTGTCGAGCGGGATCTGTTTGCGCACGCGCACGCGGATTTCCTGATGTGGTAGGTCGGCGGGCTTGTCTGCTTCGTGCGCTTCGATCAGTAGATCTGTCACAGGTGTGTTGGAGCAGGCCAGCACGTAGCCGTCCTCCTGTTCGCGCGGGGTGAGCACATAGTCGTAGTCTCGCACCTGCTTCACCCGCCCCGAAAGCACGCGTACCTTGCATTGACCGCAGTTCCCGCTCGCGCAGCCGTAATCGAGATGTAACCCTGCCTTTAGGGCTGCTTCGAGCACTGAATCCTGGCCGGCTACGAAAAACTCATGGCCGCTAGGCTGTAGCTTTACGCTGGCATTCATCAGGCTGAGCAGCGCGTCTTTGGCAAACAAGGCCGCCTCGCGGTCATTGGCCGGCGAACTTTGTTTCGCGGCGCGCTGCAAGCGACGTTGCAGATCGCTAATGAGATCACGCAGCTTTTGGTCATCACCTTCGAGTGCATGGTCTAATTCGCCGCTGAGCTCACCTATCAGCATCTGCGCATTGTTCAGCTCGGCCTTGGTGCGTGTCAGCGTTGCCTGGAAGTCATGCAGGCGTGCCATCAGCACCTCGGCATCCGGTAGCTTCGAGTCTTTCCTGCCGCGATTGGCAAAGGCCTCTTGGCGTATCGTCGCCAGCCGCTCGAGCATCGGATCGGTGTCGATATCGATTTGAGGGTAAGCACGGAGCAGGTCTACGATCGCAATTTTGCCTTCGAACATTTCAAGGTCGAGATCTTTGAGACGTGCCTGCAGGTCGCCTCGCGACACATTGGCAAGTCGTGCCGCGCGGGAAAGAGAGAGGGTGTCTGGCATGATGTTTACAACCGTCAATTTTTTGGAAAAACGCCAAGCAGGAGGCGGGTGGCCAGCATGGCCTCAGCGGACTGCCAGAGGACTGTCTCGGGCTATTTGAGCAGGGTGTGGCAATCAAATCAAAAAGCTGAGGTTCGCCGAGTATTCCCAACGCTTGTGACCGGTAACAGGCGCACTGCGGTCGCAGGCCGGTGGATGCTCGATCGGCAGATTGGGCCGAGAACCGGGTAGACAGCTCATCTATCCGGACGACGAGTTCCTGATCGTTGACCCGCCATTCACGCTACCCGAGTCTACACGACTGCAAAATCTCTTCCTGCCTCGACGACTTCTGACACTGTCAGTCAGCTTCAGTCTGAACTGTCACGCATTGACGTCATGGTGACGCCGCCATCTTGAAAGCGGCAAAGCACTGACTTGGGTCATAACAGCTGGGGAAAGATTGCGCCATGGTAGTTTCGTATCGGTCGCCATGCGCTCGGTTGATCTGCTGGCGGCGGGAAGAATTCGACTACTGTGCCTGGGAGGTAAGGCTTCGTGAAAGACCTTGTTTGGGGTGACATCCTGAGTGTCGGTGTCGATGAGATTGATGACGATCACCGCAAGCTGATCAGTACCTTCAATGTGCTCAATCGCGCCGTCTCAGCGGGCGCAGCCGATGACTATCTGGCAGCTGTGCTCGACGAGCTGATCAACTGCACGGTCTGGCACTTTAGCCATGAGGAACGGCTGATGCTGCAGTACGGCTATGGGGGAATTGCGGCGCATAAGGTTGAGCACAGCGAGTTGATCGATAGCGCCAAGGAATTCAGGGCAGAGATTCTCGCGGCAAACGAAGGTATGACAGAGGAGCACCTGCAGGTATTGGAGCGCTGGTTAACGGAGCATATTCTGACAACGGATATGCAGCTCGGGGATTATCTCAGCCAAACGATGTGACCCGATCAATCTGTCAGCGCGACCGAGGACGGGCGTATGGCCCACCAGGTTGCCTGGCATGCCGAAATCATCAGCGCGTGGCGTTCTGCCGCGAGCCCTGCGGAGGCCGTTTCTGGGTCACAAACACAGCGGCAAAGCCGTTGGCTGTGCATCTTGTGACGCGCGCCCAGCGTCGAAACAGCTGGGTGACCTTCGGGCCTTTCCGGTAAGCCAGGAATAGCTGCACCTTTGCGCCGGACCGCAAGCTCTGCGTCGATTTAACAAAAACACCTTTGCGGCTGATTTCAACGATCCGGCAGCGTTGCCGATTTCTCTGCGCGGTCGACACCCAGGATTGAACGGCAGCGCTGCGGGTGTCTCTCCGGGGGTAGGAGCGGCGGTCTGTGCTTGGTGTCGGTGTCATGCTCTTCAATACTGTCAGCAGGTTTTTCCGGCCTGGGTGCTGTCCTGCTGACCGCAGGTTGTGGCGCCCTCAATGAATGAGAAGGTCTCTGCAATTTGCATGCCGATCTAAGAGGCCGCCGCAGTTCAAGCACTTACCTCTTGCTGGCCCGATTCGACGCGACGATCTGTAAACTTTGTTGACACATACCGCAGGGCCCAGCTGGCAACAGTGACGGTGTCGATGTCGACCGGTCGTGCGAATGAGACGGTGTCTCGAATGCTGTCAGAAGTAATGGGCCAGGCCGAGATAGATGCGGTCCTGAGACGCAAACTGCCCGAACAGTCCCTCGGGTGTGCCGGAGAACCACTCACTCGAAACATAGGCGCTGGTCTCGTCGCTTATTTCGTAGCGGACCGTCGCGACGATCGTATCGTCGTGGTCTGTCAGGGAGTGGTACCAGCGCAACTCCGTGCGGGTGGTTTCGTAGGCAAAACTTCGCCGGGAAAACAGCGTGAAAAGCCGGTCTTCGTCCGGTCGAACCAGGGTCGCCGGCGCATCGTGTACCTGGTCCCAGGCGACCTGCACATTGGCGAGGACGTCCAGCGGCAATGCCACATCTGCGCCCACACCCAAGGTGGTCTGGTCGAGTTCGACAGTGTCTAGACCCGCGAAGTCGCGCGTGTTGAAGGTTCGGCCCGGTTGGTGTGCGAGTTCGGTACGCCAGGCGATCGGACCGAAGGCGGACTCGGCGCTCACGCCCAGCACGTCGCGGCGACGGAAAAACTGCTCTACGGCGGTGGTGCCGTCATTGATCGTCAGTCGTCCGAGCGGCTCGTGATCTTGGCCTGAGTAGGCCAGCGCGCTGATGTCGACGCTGCTGATCGTTGTGGAAAGGCGCACGCCCACGGCGAGATCGCCTCGAGCTGGGACTGGATGACCTCGTTGTCACGCGTCCCGACGCCTAAACGCAGGGCCACCGGGACTTCCGTAAGTTCGCCGAGCGCACTGCCGGCAGCTGCGGCCAGCCCTCCTGCCAACCCCAGGGCAAGCCGAGACGCCGCCGTCCGTCTCATGGCGCGTAGCGAGGTGGGAGTCCGCGGTTCAGGGTGGCGGCGTTGAATAACGGATCGGGCAGATCCGCCAAATATTCAACGTCCTGATAGAGGAAGCGCGCCTCATGAGCGGTCTGATGATTGACCGCTTCGATGTCCGTGGCGAACCAGATGCCATCAAACGTATCGACACTAGGAATAATTAGGGACGTACCCCTAAAAGATACACTTTGCGGCTTAGTCTTCCGCAGGGTGTTCAATCGATGCCAGCCGGGCCTCGATCTCCTCCAGGCGCTGCTGAAGCTCGAGTACCAGGTCCTCGAGCTGCGCCACACGATCGTCTTCTCTCTCGACCGGATCGGCTGGTCCCGCTGCGGTTGCGGTTGCGGGCGCGGGCGCGGCAGGTTCCGAGACCGGGTCGCCGAAGAGATGTGCATAGCGCACCTCCCGTCGGCCGGGCTCGCGGGCCAATGCACAGACAAACGGGCCGTCGCTGCGTTCGGCCAGGCCTTTCAGGACGGCCTCGGTTTCGCTGACGTCGCTAAAGTTACATAGCCGATTGCTATGGCTTCGCAGCTCACCGGGCGTTTGCGGTCCACGCAGCAACAACAGACAGAGAATGCCCAACTCCTGGGAACTGAACTCCAGGCTGCCGAAACCGACATTGGCGAAACGATGCTGGTACTTGGTCACCCGGCTGCCAAAGCCGCTACGGTCGCTGACCAGGTGTCGCTTTATCAAGTCATCGCAGATCTGCTGTACTTCGATGTCACGCAACTGCATAACCGGCTCGCGACTGCTCTTTTGGTTGCAGGCGGCTGTGAGCGACGCCAGTGACAATGGGTACTGCGCCGGCGTCGTGATGGCTTTCTCGATCAGGCAGCCGATGACCCGGGCCTCGGGCGGAGTAAGCTTGATGCGCATGGGCAAATTCATGATGGTGAATGGATCGGGCATCGCATCGTAATGCAGATCGGCGTGCTTCGCTGTAGCTTGTTGCCAAGCAGACACGACCGATGTCGGGTTGGTCCGGGGGCATGGCCGTCGTGTCGGTGATATCGCAGCCAGTCCCTGCTCACTGCGTAGAGGATTCCGTACGGGTCGGAAAAATTGATCTGGGCGAGTCTGCGTTCGCACATTATCGCAGTCGAGTCGGCGACAGGCGGCTATATTCATGTGGACACGGTCGACGCATACAAGCTTGCCCGTATTGACCCCGATGTCGACACAGATGGGCTAAACGGAAGCCTCGACGCTTTGAAAAACGCAGGCAGCGTGAATTCAGAGGCGATCGATTCGGTGTTGCGTCGGCTGGCCCTGGTCGAGGGGAAAGAATGCATCATTGGTGACAGGAGATAACCCCTTCGCATGGCGGTGGTTGCGTCGGTCGCGTCGGTTGATGGTGCGCAGGTTTGGTTTCTGGTGCCGGACACCTTATTTACTTGGAGGTCGTTGTGGCTAAAGAGCTGATCATTGTGGTGCATGGCGTCGGCGTGAAGCAGGCCGGGGTCAGTGCGGACCTGCTGTCGACTGCGCTGCAGAACACCCCTGAAGAAAATACGGCACTGAAGCGCGATGATATGTCGAAGGGAGGCCTTCGGCCGCACTCAAGCGATGACTTCCATCTGCGCGAGCTTGAGATCTATAACAAGAAAGGGCTGCGCAAGACGTTCCCGGCGCGTATTCGCCGTTATCGACATATCGACTCTGAGGCGCAGAGTGACGTCACGCGTGAGCGGGTTATTGCCGATTTCTACTGGGGTGATATCGCTGCCATCGGTAGCGGTCTGTTGGGCTTGTTGACCGCGCTGGTTAAGACAATCCTCGGGTTATCGCACGCGATCCGCGAGAACGCCCGCGACGTCTTTCCAACCAGTCGGCCTTTTGACTGCTGGATGCGACGTATCGCCTCCGGCGCTGCGTTGACCATTCACGGTCCGATAGCGGCTATCAATGCGGTGCTGATCATCGGCGTGCTGGTCGCCTGGGTGCTGCAGTCTTCGATCGGTTCGGCAATAGGTGGGGCATGGTTGGCCCCCCCGTTGCTCGCGGTGTTCGTCATCCTCGCCGGGGCGCTGCTGTTGAGGCGAAGCGATGCCTTCCTTACGCGGCATTTTGCTGGTTGGCTTCTGATTTCCGGGATCTTACTGCTCACATTTTGGCTGGGCGGTCTCCTTCCCGTCGACCCGTTTGCATGGCTTGATGATTGGCTCAAGCAAGTGGGTTGCAGCTTTGCCAAACCGGGCGAGACGAGCGCCTGCATTGCGGGTTACTCGGGACTCTATCTCTATGGCCTGAGGATGCTGGCCTTGATGTCCGTCAGTTGGCTTGTCGTCTTTGCGCTCGCGCTGGCCACCGGCGTGGTCGTGCGCTGGCAGCGTAGGGAAAGACGGCGTCGCGCTAGCCGCGTCTTCAGCCTGCTGATGCCGGCGACCGGTCTCATGACGCTGCTTTGGTTCGTGACGGTGGCCAGTGTCTGGGCCGCAATCGTCAACACCGTGGGCGACGCGATCCCACATCCCGCCCATGTCAGTATCGGGATTTGGGGCTTGGTGCCCGCGCTATTGGCCCTGGTAGCGTTACTGGGCGCGGCGGTGGTTGCCTGGATACGCAAGGCCGAGTTGCGCAGGCAGCCGATCGGTGAGTATCTGGCGGAGCGCGACGCGCTTGCCGAAAGGTATCGATTGATTGTCTCGAAAGGAATGATGGCCGTGCTTGGGGCCTTTATCGTCACCATGTTGGTCCTGAGTCTTGCGGCACTCGTGAACTTTGCACTGGGCGATCATTCGCCGATAGGCCCGCTTTTCGGCTGGATCGTCAGCGTTATCCCCCACGCGCTGACGATTACCGCGGTGATCGCTGCTGTCGTTGTCGGGAGTTTTCAAACCTCCTTCGCCGCCGTTCTCGGCATCCTGACCGACGTGCTGACCTACCTGAACGACTACTCATGGGACTCCGAGGAGTTCAGCAGTAACGATGACCAGGAGCGGTCGGTGCGCAAGGGCGTCGCGACAACGACGTTCGTTGAGCGAGCCCTGCGTTGGCGCAAGCCGGTGGAGGATACCCATCAGCCGACAGGATATTGGCGTCGCGCGCGTATCCAGGATCGATTGAAAGTACTCGTCAATCAACTCATCGCTGACGAGCGTCCCGATGTGTTGGTAATCGTTGCGCACAGTCAGGGGACCGTCATTGCGATCGACGTGATCGACCAGGAAGGTGCGAACTGGCTAGCGGCGATGCCGGAAGGTGGATGCCTCATGTTGGTGACGATGGGGTCACCGTACACCCATCTACACCATCACTACTTTCCGAGCAGTTTCCCGTCGCATCGGTCACGGCCCGCGTTAGGAAAAAGGCCTAAGGGCGTCGTGCCGTCGGAACAGAATCCGGGGGTCCTGAGCCGCTGGGTGAATATCTTTCGTATCGACGATTTCGTCGGTACCCACATCGACTCATCAAGCGGCCAAGACGGCTCCGTGGATGGTCGCGACATGTGGCCCCAGGAATTTCCGGTGAGGCCGAACGGCCATACGATGTACTGGGTGGATGAAGATGTGTTCCCGATCTTGCGCCAGGCGTTGGCCGATTGACTGCCTGGCGACCTCGCGAAAGGAAGACGCCGTGTACGAACCGTCGCGGCAAGAAACTGAAAATCAAGCCCCGCGAGACCTTGTTGCCTTCAATCGCTTACGCCAAAGGGTCATTGGTTCGAGTGGGGGACAGATACTGGGATCGCTTCGATGCTTGCGGCGGAGCTACCACAGGCAAGCGAACATGCCTGTGCTACTGCTGTGCGCTTTGCCGATGGGCCTGTGGGCTCAGGCCCCGGACCCGCTTGAATGCCGCGCTGAAGGCGAAGGGCGTTGCATAGCCTACCTTCTCGGCCACCGAGCCCACGGTTTCGTTCGGCCTGCACAACAGATCCGCCGCCATCGCCATCCGCCAGTTCTTCAGAAAAGACATCGGCGGTTCGCCAACGAGGTCCTGGAAACGACGAGACAAAGATGCCCGCGAGGCGCCCGTCTCCGCAGCCAGCGCGGCGAGCGTCCAGGGTCTACCCGGGTGGTCGTGCATCAAGCGCAGTGCCCGTTCGACGATTCGATCGCCTTGATACCGCCACCACTCGGGGCTGGTTGAGTCGCGTTTGCCGAACCAGGCCTTCAGCACTGCGGTCAACAACAGATCCAGAAGCCGGTCCAATACGGCGGCCTGGCCTGGTTCGTCTTTGGCCATCTCGTCGCCGAGCAGTGGGACGATGGGGGAGTCCCATTCATCATGGGAAACGGTAAGCACCGGTGGCAATGCCCGCAACAGGCGATCGCTGATGTCGCTGAGGTGTTCATAGGCCCCGACCAGAAAGCGGGTATCGCCAGCAGGATCGTTTCCCCAAGTCCGGACGTCATGCATCATTTTTTCCAACAGCGAGTTGCCGTCGAGGTCGCGGCACTGCTGTCCGGGATGGATGACGACGGACGGTGGCGTGGTCGGTGAGTCACTCACGGTGTAGTGATCGGGGCCTCGCGTCACCGCAATGTCCCCCGGCCCGATGCACACAGCTTTTCCCTGATCCGGGGTGATCCAGAATTCCCCGACGACACCGGCGATCAGCGTCACCGGCGATTCCGCCTGAACGCGTAGCGACCAAGGCGACTGCATCACGGCACGGAGGGCAAAAGCGCCGCGTGCGCGCGGTGCGTCCAACAGGCCGCCTAGGTTGTCCATCGCTGGACTTGATACGCATGCGTATGCATCTGAGTACCTCGCGCATGGGCGCTTGATGGCTTCGGCTCTAGGCTTATCACCATCGGCACCCCATTCACCACCTGCGAGGAACTTGCCATGCACGACGCTTCAAACAACCCTAACGCCAGCCTTGGAATCACCCTTGTCACTGGCGGGACCGGCAAAACCGGCCGCCGTATTGCCGAGCGGCTGCAGGCCCTGGGCAGACCTGTCCGGGTCGGCTCGCGCTCGGGTAATCCGCCGTTCGACTGGAACGATCGGAGCAGCTGGCCGGCCGCTTTGGCCGACGTGACCGCCGTGTATATCGCGTTTGCACCGGATCTTGCCGTACCGGGTGCCACCGAGACCCTCCGGGCATTCACGAAACTGGCGGTTGAGTACGGTGTGCGGCGCTTGGTGTTGCTGTCGGGCCGCGGCGAAGAGGCGGCGCAGGCGTGCGAACGGATCGTTCAGGAAGCAGGGGCGGCATGGACCATCGTGCGTGCTGGCTGGTTCAGTCAGAATTTTTCCGAGGGCGCGTTTCTCGGCATGGTGAAGGACGGCATCATCACGCTACCCGCACGCGATGTTCCAGAGCCGTTTGTCGATGTCGACGATATCGCGGACGTTGCGGTGGCCGCCCTGACGGAGGAGGGACATGAGTACGCGCTCTATGAAGTGACCGGGCCGCGGCTACTGACGTTCGCCGATGTGGCTAAGGAGCTTTCCCAGGCGACCGGTCGAGAGGTGCGGTTCGAGCCGATTACCCAGGCGGCATTCGATCGGGCTGTTCGCGAATCAGGGGCACCCGACGACTACGTTTGGCTCCTGAACTATCTCTTTGAAACCGTGCTCGATGGACGTAACGCCTATCTCTGCGATGGTGTGCAACGCGCATTAGGCAGGGCCCCGAAAGACTTCGCGGATTTCGCGCGGCAGATTGCGCAAAACCACACCTGGGACCGTGCTGATGGCGACAGGGCAGCGTGATGCGAACATGTTGCGCCGACCGGGCGGGGCTGGCGCAGTGGCGAAAGGTCAGTCGCTGATCAGCAGGTCGCGGGCCTGGTTGATCTTGGCCGCAAGGAATGTCGAACCCCCTCGGTCCGGGTGAAGCCGCTGAATCAGTCGGCCGTGGGCGGCCAGGATGTCGGCCTCGGTTGCCCCGTCTTCGAGACCCAGGATCGCGTACGCCTCCTCACGGGTCATCTCGCTGGAGAGGCCCTCAAATTCCGGACGACCCGGGGCCGCTTCCTGCCATTCAGGGCCGAACGTGCGATCGAGATAGGCGCGCAGCAATGCCGCGGATTCTTCATCATCGCGCTCAAAGTCGTCTAGTAAGGTGACTAGCTGCCGCTGCGACAACGCATCGAGTTGTTGCCCGGCGAAGCGTCCGGCCAGGACGTGCCCCAGCATGTCTCCGCTGTCATGATCGAGGGTCATGCGCAAAAAGCGGGTCTCGACAACCGACTGCCCCCCGGAAGGGGCGGGTCCGGCTTGACGCCCTCCCCGGTTTTGGCGACGCAGGCCCAGCATGCCGGCCAGCAATGGCAGGAGTGCCCCAGCAAAACCGAACACCCAGGGCAGGCGGCCGGCCGCGGCCAGCAGGATCAGCACCAGCCCGAATAAGAACAAACCAATCTGCAACTGAGCCCGCTGCGGCTGCCGCAGGAGCCAGCGCAACGCCAGGTAGACGACCGCCAGCGCCAGTAGCGAGAAAATCGCGCGCAACGGCGATCAGCCCTTTTCGATCTGATGGCTGAGCCGCCGCACCATCTCCCCGCGCCGCTGGCCGAAGTGTTCGAGTGCACTGCGACCGCCGACAGCGTAGACGGCGACCGCGCTCAACAGGTCACGAAGCTGCTGGGCGCTGCCGGCGTCAAATGGGCAATAAGCCCCACCAGTGAGTTTGGCAATCTGACGGAAGGCCCGTTCCGCGTTTGGATCACCGCCCTCGTGGAACATGAAGGCCGGGACGCCGTGAATCCCCAGCGTACCGGCGAACTCACAGAGGTCGTCGACATCCTCTTCGACGCAATCACCGACGAAGACCAGCGCATCGATGTGCTGTTGCTTTGCCAGTGCTATCGCATGTTTCAACACCCGGGCGATCTGGGTATGCCCGCCGAGGCAGGTCACGGCGGCCATAAGCTGCTGCAGTATGGCTGTATCCGTCAGCCAGTCGCTGGCCTTGAATTCTTTGAAGCCGCGGTAATAGCAGAGCTTGATGGCGAGTCCGCCGAGCCCTGCAGTCTCCGAGAACATCTCGGCCTGAAGGTGACAGGCGTTGTCCCAGGTCGCCTCTCGACTCGCTGTTGCATCCATCGCGAAGATCAAATGACCGCCCTGGCCCTTCCGGCCGGCGACCGGGGTAGATGCGGCCTTGTGGAGAAACGCCTCAATGTCCGAACGGCTCGATTTTTCGGGGAGTTTGTCTGATGTCATAGCCGTCTAGCGTGCTGCCTTTTGTCGACTGCTGTCACCTTAGTCACCCCGTTGCTGGGGGGCAACCTGCAGATATCCAAGACGCGGTGGTCGGCTGGCCCGGGGCTGCCGACTCAGCGTTGCGCGGACGACAGCGCTGTACGAATGAAGTCCTCGTGAAGGCCGATGCGCAGATCGGCCACCACGCTCGACACGATGACGCGGTCCGGGTTGACCAGGAAAGTCGCGCGACGCACGCCGATGCCGAAGGGGCCGTCAACGCCGTAGGCCTTGACCGCGGTCTTCTGCGGGTCGGCCAGCAGTGTGAAGGGCAACCCATAGCGTTGGTGAAAACGGGTGTGGCTGGCCACGCCCTGCGGGCTGATGCCCAACACCCGCAGACCGGACGCCACAATATCGTCGTGCATGTCGCGGATCGCGCAGGCCTCTTTGGTGCAGCCGGGGGTGAAGTCGGCGGGGTAAAAGTAGACCACCACCGAGCCTTCGGCACACGCATCGGACAAAGTTACCGGGCGACCGTCCTGATCGGACAGCGTAAAGTCGGGGGCCTTGTCACCGGCTTGGAGCATTTTGTATCGGATTCCTTGCAGTTGTCTGGTCGCCCAACCCGCTTGGTAGAGACGACTACGCGGGTGCAGTTGCACATGCCTTGACTCAGAACAAGATTACCCGGGGTTGTCGCTCGGCCGCCGCGACTGTCCAGTCTGCGGTCACCACCCCTGCCGTTTGCCGGTGAACCGTCGTGTCCTGGTCAATCGCGTCTGAATTTGTCGACTGCCAGTTGTTTGCCAAGGCCTCCGCCTGAGATTGCTCGTAACCCGGATCCGGCGATAACGTCTCTAAGAACCAAGGTGCCGGGCTAGGTGATACCACGGTGGTGCCACAAGCCGGCGATGCATGCAGCCCATCAGCGGCGAGTAGCGGCAGCAGAGCCAATGCGACTAACAGTACGGTACGAATGCTCATGCAGGACCTCGTTATGGTGATTGCTCAAACCAGCTTAGGCGTCCGTTGACTTATTGTCTAGATAATCTTCACTTTATGTTAAGTTTTTGAATAAATAGTTCTGCATAAATCGCCGAAAATCTTGGGTGTTCGGCTGGCATTCTATATTTTGTCGCAATATGGCGTGCGCAGTCGTGATGGTGGCTGGCATCGCACGCACAAGCATCGGAGCGGTCGTGACCCCCATCGGCAAGAAGGCACCGATCTGCTGAGCAATTCAGCCAGGTTTCAGCTTGACCGCGTAGCCTGACAATCACACAAGGAAAGCCGCATGCAGTGGGATTATTCAGGGCGGGCCCGGAAGGCACGTGCCCAGCACAACGTCAGGAGAGCCAACATGAACGCAGGATCCATCTCGACAACTTTTTCCCTTGCCACGCTGAGCGCGGTATTGCTGACCGGCGCCGTCATCGCCAGCCCCGGTGAGTACGAGCGTGATGAGTACTACGAGCGCCGTGGACCGATGCCTTTCGAGGTGCTTGACCTAAATAGGGATGGCGTGGTGTCCGCCGAAGAGCATGCGCAGGTGCGCCGAGAGCGTCATGCAGAACGTGCCGAACAAGGCTACCGCCTGCCTAATGCCGGCCAAGCGTCGAACTTTGATCAGATCGACCGCGATTCGAACGGGTCGATCGATCGCGACGAACTTTCTCAATGGCAGATGCAGCGGATGCAACAGCGTCAGCCTGGCGGATTCGGCGGACGTGGATGGTGAAAGCCGGCAGCTGTCGGTTCGAGACCGGCCCTGAGCCGGGCACCGAACGCCGAAAGTGGGCGTGCCGCGGAAGCGGCACGCCGCCCGGTGTTCGTCGTCAGGTTAGCTGCCTAGCCGGTAGCTGGCAGACAGCGCATAGTCCGCCCCCGGCGCGACGGTGACGATTTCATCGGCCGCGTTTGCCGTCTCGACGCAGACGAAGCGCCGGTACGCATCATCTGCCAGGTCTGGCGCGGCGGCTGAGCGTTCTGCCCAGGGATTCCATACCACCGCGGTCCTGCTGTTGTCGGGCCTTATGTGGATGATGTGGCCGAGCGAGGTGTCGTTGATCGAAAGGTCTCGTTCAACACCCTGGTAGATGCGGTCGACCTCGGTGCTGAATGTCACCGGGCCCGCCTGGCGGTCTTCGGCAAAGCCGCGCACCTTGTCCAGATAGCGCAGGCCGTCGAGTCCGTCGACGCTGACCGCGTCGATCGCACCGACCGCGAAATAGGTATGCAGCGCCTGGGTGATCCGAAACGGTCTGTCGCCGGTATTGGTGGTGGCCAGTGATACCGTAAGCAGTTCGGCGATATCGACGGTCAACGTCAGGCGAAACGCATGCGGCCAGATCTTGCGGGTGGCGGCGTCGTCTTCAAGGCCGAGCACGACCCGCGTGTGACCAGGGGTCAGCTGCGTGATGTGCAGGACCGACCACTCGGCCGTCCGGGCGAAGCCGTGGGCCGGTCGCCCGAGCCCGTCAGGGTCGTCGCCGAACCACGGCCAGCAGATCGGTATGCCACCCTTTATCGCCTTGTCCGCGCGGAACCACGCCCGTTCGCTGAGGAACAGCAGTGCGTGACTGGCGCTCTCAGGTTGGTAGGCGAGCACCTGTCCGCCATGCAGTGATATCTCGGCCCGGGCGGCCCGGTTGTCGATGTGCAGCCGTGGCAGGCCGCCTTCGCCCGCCGCGAAGCTCGCCACTCCGTTGATGCCGAAAGCACGATTCAGTTCTTCGGGTGTCAAGCGTCTTCCGTCCTGTTGGGTTTCGGCCATCTGGGTCGCGTGTATCTCACCGCCGGGCCGGCGTCGTCTCGGCGCTGTACTGAGCGGCTGAGAGTCGCTGGTCCGGGTCCAGCCCGGGCAGCCAATACCATTGTTCGATACGCTCGCCGATCATCTCGTCGAGTTTCCGGCCGAGCGCATCGGCCAGTTCTCTGACGCGTATTTCAGGTTCTCCGGGGTCCGGTTCGAACGCATGGCGCATCTGCGGGCTCTTGCGGTCGTAATTATCGTGCGCCCCGAGAAAGACATGTCGAACGAGTTCCGGCGCATTACAGACGAAATAGTGTTGGCCCAAGAAGCGGAATTCAAAGTTGCGATCGCGATAGGCGGAGGCGGTCCAGATGGCCAGAAGGTTATTGCGTGCGGCCAGCAGTGCACGGAACTGCCTGCCTTCGTATCGGTCGCGGTCTACCTTGACCGGGTCGGCACCCGCTGCCTCGCGGGTGTCGTCCCGCCGCCCATTTTTTGACGATGGGGCGCTCAAGATAACCTGTCTGAACCGGAACTGACATGCACCTGCAAAGACCTCCGAGCCACTCGCGACTTATCAGGGGCGAGTGTACAGGGATCGACAACGAACCCCGGCGTGTGGGGTAGCGAACGGGTGACCCTTGTGATCCCAGGCTCATCCGAGCTCACAGGACAGCCTTAGGTCCGCCGAAAACGACAAACCCCAGCCGTTAGCCGGGGTTTGTCATCAATTTGCCGCCACCCTGATGGGCGGCCGGGGTAACGGTCCCGTTATGCCACCGGTCCGTTGCACGGGCCCCGTGGCGGCCGAAGTCTAGGCGTCGGTCATCGGTATAGCGTCTGCTCTTACGACACCGTCGGCCGGTACGTCACCGTTCATGCATGGATCCGAAAAGGCCTCTTTGGCCCACGCATCCATCTCTGAGGTTGATGCAACAGCGGTACCTGAAAGCAACGCCAGACTGAAAGCTGCGGCGGCCAGCGAGGCCGAGAGTTTGATCGACATCGTAAAGCTCCTTGACTAGAAAATACCTGAAGGGCCGTTATGACGTCATACCCTGGTCCAGACAATGCTTCAATCGTCGGAAAATTTTCGTCGATCCATCGAATCATCCGAACCACCGTTGCGGTAGGGAATCATCCATTCCGTCATAACGCTTGTGGGTCGTCCCCGAGCCGCGCGCGCCCGTGTCGTCCTTTTCTGCAAGGCTCTGGTGGTTTGCCGTGGGAGGTTTTGCTGCGGGATAGGGGAAGGACGCATGCTGTCCAATCCTTTCGCCCTGATCCGGAAAAGCAGGACCTTGTCGAAGGTGGTAGGTGAGGAGTTTTTACTCTGGCCCGAAATGGATGGCGCGCCCGACAGGATTCGAACCTGTGACCCCCGCCTTCGGAGGGCGGTACTCTATCCAGCTGAGCTACGGGCGCGTTGCGCGGTGAATTGTACTGCAGAACTCGGATACATCCATGTCGGTGTATTCCGGCCCAGCCATCCATGGCTGGTCGTTCAACTCGCTGCGTTATGCCACAGGCATAACGGTCGAGTTTCACCCAGCTGAGCTACGGGCGCGTTGCGCGGTGAATTGTACTGCAGAACTCGGATACATCCATGTCGGTGTATTTCCGGCCCAGCCATCCATGGCTGGTCATTCAACCCTACGTTCGGTGTATTTCGGCCCAGCCATCCATGGCTGGTCATTCAATTCGCTGGGTTATGCCACAGGCATGACGGTCGAGTCTCACCCGGCTGAGCGAGGGGCGCCAACACTTGGTTGTCTGGCCGAGGGCTCTGCCCATCGAGCAGGCGTTGATATGGAAGGCTCCGAATTGTCGCCGATTGGGATTACTGAAACAAAGCGCCCAGGCGATGAGCGGTCAGGCCAGCCCCGAGTTTGCGAGCAGTTGCAACGAGCTTTGATGGAGTACGAATAGGCCAAGGGCCACGGTCAGAAGCCCAAATACGGCGGTCAGGCCATTATGGGCCCAGGTCAGACTTTGGGCCGACCAGCGCAGCGGGATGCTGATGATCACGGCTAGCAACGCCATGCCGATGATCGAGCCGATACCGAACACGACGATGTAGGCAAGCCCTTGCCAGGCCGATTGCACACTGGCGAGGGCAAACACGATCAACGCGGCAGAGCCGGCCATGCCGTGCATCATGCCGACGAACAGCGACCGCAACGGCAATTGGGCGCGGTGGCTGTGGCGATGGGGGTCTTCGGCGTGGTCGACCTTGGGTTGGTGGCTGTGCGCGTGGAAGTGTGTCTGCGGGCCGTGGCGGTGGCTGTGGAAGTGCACCCGTTTCAGCCACAGGCGGCGCAGGACGTCGGCGCCGAGCAGCAAAAGCATCAGGCCGACGGCGGCCTCGAGCCAGAGCGCGACGTTGGCGTGGATCGACCCGCCGACCAACAACACGCCTCCGCCAAACAGCAGCAGGGTGAGCGTATGGCCAAGCCCCCAGGCGGAGCCCAGGCGCGCGGCGTCGCGCAAGTTGCGGCTGCGGGTTGTGAGGCTGGCAACAGCGGCGAGATGGTCGGCCTCCGTCGCATGCTGAAGGCCTACTAGCAGGCCGAGAATCAGAATACTGAACATCATCGATTCCAAAATCGGACGGCCGATTATGACCCCGATGCGCCGTCAGGGGTTTTGTCGCTGGTCAACTAATTCGCGAAATGCGCTCGACGTTGACGTCAGTGGCCGAAGTTCCGGGCGGCGCCGACCAATGCCTGCCCGAAGGCAATGCAGCCGTCGTTGCTGGGCAGCTGGCGGTGGCTGAGCACGGTGAAACCGGCTTCGCGCAGACCCTCGTCAACGCGTTCGAAGAGTGCCCGGTTCTGGAACACGCCGCCAGATAGCGCGACGTCCTGCAGTTCCCGCACGTCGCCCCAGTGGCGGGCGATCTCGACAATCGCAGCGGCCAGCCCGTTGTGAAAACGGGCGGCGACGATACTGGGCGTGACCCCTTTGGCCAGGTCATTGAGCATATCGGTCCACAATGCAGTCAACGTCGGTGCGCCGTTGATCATCGGAATCGGGTAGGCCCCGGTTTCTTGTTTGGCCTGCCTGGCGAGCACCTCCAGTTCGATCGCCGCTTGCCCCTCGTAAACGATCTTTTCTCGACTCTGCCCCAGTAACCCGGCAACCGCGTCGAACAGTCGCCCGCAGGAGCTGCTCAGCGGTGCGTTGAGATCGCGCTCCACCATTTGGGCAAGGGTGCGCAAAGGTTGCTGTTCAAGCCATTGGATGGCCTCGAGTTCGCCCCACTGCGTGACCACCTGGTCCCAACCAAGATGGGCCTGCAGCTGCGACCAGGTATTCCGCCAGGGCTCGAGCAGCGCGCGGGTCCCGCCGGGTAGCGGCACGGCCGGGAAGTGCGCGAGCCGTTCGAAGTCGCGGTAATCGACCTGCATGAATTCACCGCCCCACAGGGTGCCATCGCTACCCATGCCGAGGCCATCGAGCGCGATACCGAGGACCGGGCCGGCGTCGAGCGGGTGGCCGGCATCGCCCATTACGGCGGCAATATGGGCGTGGTGGTGTTGTACGTCGATGACCGGCAGGTTGGCCGCTTTGGCCAGTTCCCGGCCGTGTCGCGTCGAGCGGTAATCGGGGTGGTGGTCGACGACGAGGGTCTGCGGTCGGTGTTGGTAAAGCTCCTGGTACAACGTCAGCGCCTGTTCCCCGGCGTCGCTGCTGCGGGCATCCTCGAGATCCCCGAGATGTTGCGACACAACGGCCTGGCCATCGCGCAGCAGGCAAAAGGTATTCTTCAGCTCGGCACCGAGCGCGAGTAACGGGCTGGCGCCCTCAAATCCGGCTGGCAGCTTTAACGGGGTCGGGGCATAGCCGCGCGCGCGACGCAGCAAGCGCGGTTGGCCGGCGTCGATGCGGACCACCGAGTCATCGACGCGGTTGACCACCTTACGGTCATGCAGCAGTTGGTAATCCGCGATGGTCGCAAGGCGCTGGCCGGCTTCGTCGTTTTCGGTGCATTGCGGTTCGTCGGAAAGATTACCGCTGGTCATCACCAATGGTGTGCCTGGCCGAAGCGCCTGCCAGTCGGCCAACAGCAGATGGTGTAGCGGGCTGTACGGCAGCATGAAGCCGAGCGCGTCCTGACCGGGCGCTACCCCCGGTGCCAACGCGGGGGCGGTCGGTTGACGATCCAGCAACACGATCGGTGCGGCCGGGCTGCGCAGAAGCGCCTCCGCGGCGTCGTTGACGACGACATACCGGGCGATCGTTTGCAGGCTGTCGGCCATTAAGGCGAAGGGCTTGGCGTAGCGTTGTTTGCGCTCGCGCAGGGTTTGCACGGCTGCGGCGTTGCTTGCGTCGCAGGCGAGATGGAAGCCGCCGATGCCCTTGATCGCGACGATCTGGCCGTCGGCCAGCAGCGCTGCCGTTTGTGCGATCACGTCCTTATCCGCGGAAGGTGCAACGTGACGCGCTGTCCCCTCTACCAGCCAGACCTGCGGGCCGCATACCGGACAGGCGTTTGGCTGCGCGTGAAAACGACGGTCGGCGGGGTCATCGTACTCCGCCTGGCAGGCGGCACATTGGGTGAACGGCGCCATGCTGGTGTTGGCACGGTCGTAGGGGATGCCCTGAATGATCGATAGCCGCGGGCCACAGTGCGTGCAGTTGGTGAACGGGTAGCGGTAGCGACGATCGCTGGGGTCAAAGATCTCGTTACGGCAGGCGTCGCAGGTCGCGGCGTCTGCTACCACGCCGGTGCGGATAGTGGTGGCCTTGCTCGAGGCGATCACAAATCCGTCACTTCCACAAAGCGCGGCATGCGGTTGGCGGTCGAGCGAGTCGATCTTCGCCAGCGGCGGACATTCCGCCTGTAGCTGGCGGCAGAAGACATCGATCGTTGATGGCGCGCCGCAAACCCGGATCAGTACGCCGTCGCCGTCGTTGATCACATCACCCTGCAGGCTAAGCGCGTTGGCGATGCGCCAGACGGTCGGGCGAAAGCCGACCCCCTGGACCAGGCCGCGGACCCGGATCTGTTCGGTGTGGATGGTCAATGGGCTGCTCGTGCCCGCGCCTGGAGGCTGTAGCGCACAACCATAGAAAAAATATATGCACGCATCAAAAAAAACCGTCTACGCTTAATTCTCACTGGCCCGGCTGGTAGCGCGACGCAAGATTGCAGCATTGGCCCGGAGCTGTTTTGGGAAGACCTCAAGGAGATGAACGATGCCAATCGCCGCGGAAACTCATCATGGGTATCGCACCCAACACACCCTGCCGTTGGATGATGCGGGGTTTTTGATCGATCCCCAACTGTGGAATCGGGACATCGCGACCCAGCTTGCGGCGCGATTGGGCGTTGATGAACTCGGTCCCACGCACTGGTTGATTATCGATTTCATGCGGGCCCGTTTTCAGCAATTTGGTGCACTCCCGCCAATGCGAAGTGTCTGCCATAAGCTCGGTGTCGACCGGTCCGCGGTGAAGCAGTCATTCGGGTCTTGCCGCTATGCGTGGCAGATCGCCGGATTACCGCACCCGGGCGACGAGGTAATCAGCTACATGTGAGCCTGCGGTGCCAGCGGTTACTCGGCCACCGCGTCGATCAACAACTGGACGCTGTCGGGCGGCGCAGCGCTGTCGACCACTTGTGATGTCGCCAGCAGGTCACCGGTCTGGGTCGCCGCACCGCCGCTCTTGGATACCTTGGCAGTGACATTGACGCGCGGGAACGCGGACAGCTTCATGGCCGGCATCATCGCCATCTCGTCCGTCAGGGTAACGTCGAGCGGCAGGTCAGAGACTTGATGCCGCGCCACGGCCAGCGGCATCGGTGGGCCGTTTTCGGCGCGCGCCAGGACGAACACGGTGTCGGTCGGCTGGGCTTGTGCCATTAGGCTAGGGGAGAGTGCGACCTGCACGCGAATGCCGCCTTCCACTGGTACCGGATCGGTCGATGCCGCAGCGTCCGTCGTCGCCTGCGGCGGCGTAATGGGCGCCTCGGCGGTCGGCATGATAGTCGGTAACGGTTCGGGGACGGGCGGCAGTTCGCCGCCTGCATTGGTGATGCGTTGCGCAAGTTGGGCCTGCATCTGCGGCTCATCGCCGAGCAGCGGGTAGGCACGCTGCCAGTAGCTCAACGCGCCAGCGACGGCGCCGTTATCGAATGCCGCGTTGCCGAGCAGCCACAACGCGGTCACGCTCTGTGGATCAATCGTCAGCGTTTTCTCCAACAGTTCCAGGGCCTTGGGACCGGTGCGCATGCCGTCGCGCATGATCAGGGCATCCGCCAGCGACAACAGGCCAGCCGGCTCTTCGGGCATTAGCCGGACCACCTGCTCGTAGGCCGCTACCGCCTGCGGGTAGTTCTCGATGCGCATGTAGGTGCGGCCAAGCAAGAACCAGCCCTCGGCATTCTCCGGGTTCTCCGCCATCCGCACACGCAGCTGCTCGGCGAGTACGTCGATTGACGGCATTTCGCCGCTGCCGGCGGTGCCTGCTATCGCCGGCTGGCCACCCTCAATCAGGCTGGGCGAACCGATCTGTAGGTACACTGGAATGGTAATCAATACGACCAGGACGACCGATGCGAGCAGCGCGCCCTTGCCGCCGGCGACCGTAGCGGTGCCGGTCGGCTCGGTATCGCTGAGATCCTCTGCCAGCGCGAGTTCGAGGTCCTGCTTGCCCTGCAGGTATTCCTCTTCCGACAACTCCCCGGCATCACGGGTCTTCTGTAATTCGGCGAGGCGTTCGCGGGCGATCTCGACATTCAGCGCCTGGGTGTTATCGTTGCCAATGCGGTGCATTCGCAGCAATGTCGGCGCGAGTAGGGCAATAGCCGCCACGATCATGGCAGCGGCGAGAATCCAAAACAGGGTCATACGTCTCTCTTGTCGGGGCTGTCGTCGAGCAGGGTTGCAGCCGCCTTTAGGCGCGCGTCATCGATGTCGTGCGCAACGACGGCACGACGGCTGAGTACAGTGCGAATCAGCAGCGTCACCCCGACCAGCAAAATCAGAAAGGGACCGGCCCATAGCAACAGCGTGTTGCTGTTCAGCGGCGGCCGATACATCACGAAGTCGCCGTAGCGTTCGACCATGAAGTCGGCGATCTCCTTGTCACTCTTGTTCTGCAGCACCATCTCGTGGGTCTTGCGCCGCATGTCGACGGCCAGCTCCGAGTTGGAGGCCGCGAGGTTTTGGTTTTGACAGACGAGGCAGCGTAGCTCGCCGATCATTTTGTTGTAGGTGGCTTCCTGCTCGGGAGTCTCGAACTGCATAACCTCGACTTTTGCCGACGCCGGGGCCGCGACGAGCAACGCCAGCATTAGCAGCACTGCGCGCATCATGATGCAGCACCCTGTGCGGTGAAGTAGGGTTTGAATTTCTCGTCCCATACAGCGGGTCCCAGCGCGCCAGTGTGTTTTTCGCGGACGATGCCGTCTGCATCGATCAAGAAGGTCTCGGGCGCGCCATAAACTCCCCAGTCGATCACCGCGTCGCTGTTCGGGTCGAATCCAACCTTGAGAAATGGATTGCCCAGTCGTGCCAGCATGCCCTTTGCCTCTTCGGCATCATCCCGCCAGTTCAGCCCAACGATCGGCACGCCCTCGCGCCGGGCGAGGTGGATCAGGTACTCGTGCTCCTTCCAGCACTCGGGACACCAGGTGCCCCAAACGTTGAGCAACCAGACCTCGCCGGCCATATCGGCGGAGCTTACCGACTGGTTCATGTCGAACAAGTCGGGCAGTTCGAACGCGGGTGCTTCGCGGCCGATGAACTGCGTCGGCACGTCGCGCGGGTTGTACTCACCCTCGCTCATCTGCTCGAGCACGTACCAGAACAGGCCGGCCATCGCGACGAAGATCGCTAATGGGATGGAGGCCTTACTCATGCGCGAGCGTCGGCGGCCTGTGCGGGCACTTTGCGCTCGACCTTGGCGAGTTTCCGGTATCGCCGGTCACTGGCTGCTACTGCAGCGCCGAGCGACATGATCAGTGCGCCGAGCCACAGCCAGCGTACGAAAGGCTTATGGTACAAGCGTATGCTCCAAGCGCCGCCGCCCAGGTCATCACCCATCGCAACGAACAGGTCGCGGGTCAGGCCGGCATCGATCGCGGCCTCGGTCATCGGCATCGTCTGCACGAGGTAGGTGCGATTTTCCGGGTGCATCTCGCCGACGATCTCGTCACCTTGTCGAGCGATCAATGAGCCACGGTAGGCGGTGTAGTTCGGACCATCGATCTTTTCGACGCCGAGGAACTCAAAGCTGTATTCGCCCATCTGGTAGCGCTCGCCGGGGGCAAGACGGACGTCCTGTTCGTCCGAGTAGATCGACGTCAGCGTGACACCGACGATGAACACCGCAATCCCGAGGTGGCCGAGGACCATGCCCCAGAAGCCGCGCGGGATGTGACGCCAGTTGCCATGTGGCCCGAGGCGGTCCTTGATCGCGACAACCGTCGACGCCGTGACCCAGAAAGCCAGCACCATGCCAAGCGCAGCCGACCAGAAGAACTGCGGGGTCAACAGGATCGGGTAGGCGATGCCGGCGACGATCGCCACCGCGAGCGCGACACGCAGGATCGGCCAGAGTCTATTGAAGCTGTCGCGTTTCCAGCGTGCCAGCGCGCCGACACCGACCAGCATTGCCAGCGGCGCGGTCAGCGGAATAAACACCGCGTTGAAATAGGGCGGGCCCACCGAGATCTTGCCGAGCCCGAGGGCATCGATCGCGAGCGGGTAAAGCGTGCCGAGCAGGATGGTCGCCGCCGCGACCACCAGCAGCACGTTGTTCATCAGCAGCCCGGTTTCTCGTGACAACAGGTTGAACCGCACAGTGCTTTTGATCTGATTCGCCCGGACCGCATACAAGGCCAGCGACGAGCCGACGATCGCGATCAGGAACATCAGGATGAACACGCCGCGCTCAGGGTCGTTTGCAAAAGCGTGCACCGAGGTCAGTACACCGGAGCGCACGAGGAAGGTGCCGAGCAGGCTGAGCGAAAACGCAAAGATCGCAAGCAGCACTGTCCAGGCCTTGAACGCGCCACGCTTCTCGGTGACCGCCAGCGAGTGCATCAATGCGGTGCCGACCAGCCACGGCATGAACGAGGCGTTTTCGACCGGATCCCAAAACCACCAGCCGCCCCAGCCAAGCTCGTAGTAGGCCCACCAGCTACCCAGGGCGATCCCAAGGGTCAGCGACAGCCATGCGACGTTGGTCCACGGGCGAGACCAGCGCGCCCATGCCGCATCGAGTCGGCCGGCCAACATCGCTGCGACGGCGAATGCAAACGGCACCGCGAAGCCGACATAGCCCATGTACAGCATCGGCGGGTGGATGATCAGGCCGAAGTCTTGCAAAAGTGGGTTGAGATCGCGTCCGTCCGGCGGCGGCACCGCGAGGCGGTCGAACGGGTTGGAGGTCAGCAACATGAACAGCAGGAAGCCGATCGCGACGATGCCGAGCACCGCGAGCACGCGGGAGATCATCGGCAGCGGGATGCTGCGGCTGAACCACGTGACCGCGCCGGTCCACGCCGACAAGGTCAGCGCCCACAAAAGCAATGAGCCTTCGTGGCCTCCCCAGACCGCAGAGAACAGGTACTGGGTGGGTAGCCGGGTGTTCGAGTTCTCAGCGACGTAGCGCACGCTGAAATCGTGGACCAGGAAACTATAGGTCAGTAGCGCGAACGCAACCGCAACGAACAGCAACTGAAGGCGGGCAGCGGGGATGGCCAGCATCATCCAGCTGACGTTGCCGCGGTGGGCCCCAAGCAGGGGAAACACGACCTGGATGACCGACAGGGCCAGGGCGATCAGCAGAGCGATCTGTCCGAGTTCTGGAATCATAGCGTGCTGCCTCCGGGGTGTGGTCCGCTACTGACGTCCTTGCCGGCCGCCTCGAGCGCAGCGGCGACTTCGGGCGGCATGTAGGTTTCGTCGTGCTTGGCGAGCACCTCGTCGGCGACGAACACGTTGCCAGGCCCGAGGCGTCCCTGCGCGACGACGCCCTGACCTTCGGCGAACAGGTCCGGCAGGATGCCGCTGTAGCTCACCTTGACCCGCTCGGCCATGTCGGTGACGATGAAGTTGATTTCAATCTGACCTTCCTCGCGTTGCACGCTGCCCGCTTCGACCAAGCCGCCGAGGCGGAACACGTGGTCTTCCGGCGCCTCGCCCTTGTTGACCTCAGTCGGGGAGAAAAAGTAAGACAGGTTGCCTTCGAGGGCATTTAGTACCAGCGCGCTTGCGATACCCAGGCCGATTAGACCGACGAAGACGATACTCAGACGTTTATGGCGTGCTTTCATGACTGGACCTCTTGTTCAAGGCGGACCATGCGCGCGAGACGCTTGCGGATCTGCTTGGCGCGGCTGCGCAGCAGCAAGGGTTCGAGCGCCATACACAAGGCGGTCATCCCAAAAGAGCCCCAAACGTAGAGAGCGTGTCTGCCCATGTCGAGTTTCTCCAACACCTCAGTTACCTCCGCTAACCACTTCGCGCACCCAGTTGGCTGACCGCTCGCGCTCGAGGATGATGCCGCGAACGCGTTGCATTGCGACTGCGATCGAATAGGCCCAGAAAGCCAGGGTCATGATCAACATCGCGGTGAGCATGGTGTCGTCCATCGTGCTTTCCGAATTGAGCTTGATCGTCGCACCCTGGTGGAGCGTATTCCACCACTGCACCGAGTAGTAGATTATCGGGATATTCACCACCCCAACCAGCAGCAATATGCCGCTGGCACGATCGGCGCGACGCGGGTCGTCAATCGAAGAGCGCAGCGCCATATATCCAAGATACAAAAACAGCAGGATAAGTTCCGAGGTGATGCGTGCATCCCACACCCACCAGGTTCCCCACATCGGCTTACCCCAGAAGGCGCCGGTCCACAGCGAGAGAAAGGCGAACATCGCACCGGTCGGGGCCAACGCCTGCGCCATCATCGCGGACAGGCGCGTGTTGAAGATCAGTCCGATCGCTGCCCAGCCGGCCATGATCAGGTAAATGAACATGGACATCCAGGACGCGGGCACATGGACAAAAATGATCCGATAGCCCTCGCCTTGCTTGTAGTCGGTCGGCGCGACGAAAAAACTCATGTAGAGACCGATAACCAGTAACACCACAGTGATCACCGTGGCGACCTGCGCTATCCGCCTGGCGACAGGGAAAAACGTGGCGGGGGAGGAAAAATGAAACCAGTTAACGACTCGGGATGCCATCGTGCCTCGGTGGTTAGACCTGTGGTTGAAGTTGCGATCGGGGTCAGTACTGCTTTCAGGCCCCTTCGTCTGCTCCGTCTTGCTTCGGCGGCATCTCGAAAAAGCCCTGATTTTGCAGGGGCTTGCGCGTGTCGCAGCGCGAGCAGGGGGCAGAGATTAACCGACTGCTCTGACCAGCGCAAAGCCCGGTGATTCGTTTCGGTAGCTTTTTTTGTCTTAGTCTTCGGCAACCCGCAACGCAGCGGCCGTGGCAAGCGGCGCCAGCACTAGGCTCAAAATCAGAATAGCCGCCAACATCGATAGGTGGGCGCCGCCGCCCAGACCCGATACGGTCGCTTCCACGGCGCCTGCACCGAAGATCAACACCGGGATGTAGAGAGGCAGTACCAACAGGGCGAGTAACACGCCACCCGAACGCAGCCCGATGGTCAACGCGGCACCGATGGCGCCGATCAAGCTGAGCGTCGGCGTACCCAGCAGCAGGGAAACGATCAGCGTCTGTAGCGCAGGCAGACTCAGGTCGTACTGCAGGCCCAGCAGTGGCGCGATCAGCACCAGCGGTACGCCGGTTACCAGCCAGTGCGCCAGGACCTTGCCGACGACCAGCAGCGATACCGGCTGCGGTGTCAGCAGCATCTGTTCGAGCGAACCATCGCGGTGATCCGCCGAAAAAATCAATTCCAATGCCAACATCGAGGCGAGTAGCGCACCGACCCATACGACGCCTGGGGCGATCAGGCGCAAGGTGTCCAGCTCAGGCCCGATGCCAAGCGGAAACAGACTGACGACGATCGCGAAAAACACCAGCGTCGTGAAGATGTCGGCGCGGCGACGCAGGGCGATGGTCAGGTCGCGCTTGACCACGAGCAGTAGCGTCTCAAACATGGCCGCGTCCGAGTTCGATGCTGCGCGTGTCCTGGTCTATCAGGCCCACTGCCTGATGAGTCGTGACCACGGCCATGCCGCCGCCATCGACGTGGCCCTTTATTACCGCCTGCAAGAGTTCCACCGCGGCGACATCGAGCGCCGTGAACGGCTCATCGAGGATCCATAGCTTGGCGTTGTTGGCGAGCAGCCGAGCCAGCGCGACGCGGCGTTTCTGGCCCTGGCTGAGGTGTTTGCTCGGCAGGTCCTCAAAACCCCGTAGGCCGATGTCTGCCAAAACCTCCCAGGCCCGTGTCTCGTCCAGCTGGTAGCCGTCCAGGGTCGCTGCGATGCGCAAATTCTCGACCGCAGTGAGATCGCCTTTGATGCCGTTCAAGTGGCCGAGAAACAACAGGTGGCGGCTATACTCCTCGCGCAGTTTGCGAATCGGTTGGCGTTCCCAAAGGATGTCCCCGGATTCCGGGAGCAGCAGGCCCGCCAGGGCGCGGAGCAGGGTGGTTTTACCGCTGCCGTTGTGGCCTTTGAGGTGGAGCAGTTCGCCGGGCGTCAACGCAAAATCTAGGTCGCGGATCAGCACGCGGTCGCCGCGCACGCAGCACAGTTGGTCGACATTCAGCACGCGGGGGTAGTGCTCATCTTTGGGATTTGACGGAAATCGAACGCGAGGCGTCGTAGTCTACACTAATCGCGTTTCTCAGCTGTTCGCGCGATGCGTTTTCGCATAGCAAATCCGCGCCCGAGTGTGTCAAGCTAATCAAAAGCCGCGACCCGGGCAGCGCTGCCAGTTTGCGTGCTGTGGCGGGGTGTGAAGCAAACTCTCGCGTGTCTTGATGCGTGTGAACGGAGGCGTGACGTGTCGGTAATCCAACATGGCGTGGCGCGATCGGCGCCGACCAAGTGCGCAGATTGTCCCATTCGGCGGAAGGCGCTTTTCCAGGTCGTCGCCGAAGACTACCTGCACGAGGCCGAGTCCCGTCGCGCCGCTCAGTACCAACTCCCCGCGCGCAGCCACCTGTATCAAGAAAAACAACCCGCAACCATGGCGTTCACGCTGTTCGAAGGCTGGCTGCTTTTGTATCGCAATGATGCGAGCGGCAATCGGCAAGGCCTCCGTATTGCTTTGCCCGGTGATTTTGTCGGCTACACGCCGTTAGAGGATGGTCTTCATTCACACGGTGCGCTGGCCATCACACCAACGATTGTCTGCGCTTTCCGGCAAAGCGATCTGCACGCCATGATCGATCGCCACGGTGATATCGGGCGGCGGATCGCCCAGATTCAGGCACAATACCTGCAAACTTGCGAGTCCAATGTCTTGGGGTTAGGTCGACGTTCAGCCCAGCAGCGCATCGCGCACGTCGTGGTCGACGTCTTTCATCGGCTCGAACAGCGCGGCGATGTCGATGCCGCCGACCTCAACATGCCCTTTCCCTTGACGCAGGAAATGCTGGGCGAACTGACCGGACTGACACCGGTCCATACCAACCGGGTGCTGCGCAAACTGCGAGACGACCACCTGATGGTTTGCGAGCGGCAGAAGGTTACGATCCTCGACCTGCCAGCGCTGACTGAACTCGCCGAGTACCGGGCGAAATCGGCCGTCTGACGGGCCTCTCGGTACCAAGCGCAGCAGCCAACCGCTATACTGGCGGCCGTTTTTTCCAGGCGATGCTTGGTAAGTTCTTGAATTTAGGGAGCGACAGCCGTGTCCGCACATGACGATTCTACCTTTATGCGCATGTTCCTGATCATTCTTGGGGCGCTCGTGGCGTTTACAGTGGTGATCATGATCGCCGCCAACACCATAACCTCCTCGGCCGACGAGGCGCGTGGTGATGACCCTCGCCTTCGGGCGGCGATTACCGAGCGGATCAAGCCGATCGGCACGGTCAATGTCGCCGGAGCGCCAGCTGCGACGACAGAAGCGGTTGCAGAAGTGGTCCGCAGCGGCGCTGATGTCTCCGCCGTGGCCTGCAATGCCTGCCACGTCGCCGGCGTGCTCGGTGCGCCCAAAATCGGTGATGCTGCCGCCTGGAACCAACGCCTTGCGGCCGGAGGTGGGATCGACGGGCTGACGACCAGCGCGATCAATGGCAAAGGCAACATGCCGGCGCGGGGCGGCGCACAGGTCAGCGATGCTGAGATCCGTGCCGCGATCGAGCACATGCTGGCCGAGAGTGGAATCGAAGTCGCGGCGGGCGATGCACCTGCACCGGCCGAGACGTCGGCACCTGCACCGGCCGAGGCTGCTGTCGAGACCGTCAAAGAGGTCGCCAGTGACGCGGTTGCCGCGGCATCGGGGATGGTCGCCGCGGTAATGCCCGAGGCTGCACCGGCACCCGAGGCTGCACCGGCACCTGAAGCCGCACCGGCACCTGAAGCCGCACCGGCACCCGAGGCTGCACCGGTAGTCGCCGCTGCAGCGGGACCCGATCTGGCCGTTGGCAAGTCGGTCTATGACAGCGCATGTTTTGCGTGCCACGCCACCGGCGCGGCAGGTGCACCGAAGCTTGGCGATAAGAACTTATGGGTGCCACGTATCGCGAAGGGCATGGACGCGTTGTATGCCAGTTCACTGAACGGCATCGGCGTGATGCCGCCGAAGGGTGGACGCGTGGATCTGCCGGACGCGGACATCAAGGCCGCCGTCGCCTATATGGTCGAGCAGGTGAAATAACGGTTTCCATGCAGGGCGGCCGCGGCGATTCCGCGGCCGTTTTTCGTCACGGTACGCCGGGCGCTCAAGCAACCGATCGGCAGATACCTTCCATGGCGGCTTTCAGCCGCCGGTCAACATCGCCTTGAGGCCGGCAAGACTGGCCTGTCCTCGCGCCTGCTTTTCCTCGGCCGACAATTGGCTGCCGCGTCCTTCCCAGCGCAGGTCGTCACGCGGCAACTCCTGGATGAAGCGGCTGGGTTCGCAGCGCACCAGTTCCCCACCGCGGCGGCGACGTTCTGCGCAAGACATCACCAGATTGCGTTGCGCGCGGGTCAGCCCGACATAGGCCAAACGCCGTTCCTCGGCGATGTTGTCGTCCTCGATGCTGCTGCGGTGCGGTAGCAGCTCTTCTTCCATCCCAACCAGGTAGACGTGCGGAAACTCAAGACCCTTGGCCGCGTGAAGTGTCATCAACACCACCCGGTCGTCCTCGGCCTCTTCGTCCTGTCGCTCGATGATGTCCATCAGCGTCAGGTGGGCGACGAGCTGGGCCAGGTCGCGGCCCTTGCCGTCCTCGTCTTGCAGACGCGTCAGCCAGCTCAATAGCTCGTCAACATTCTCCAGGCGTCGTGTCGCCGCTGTCTCGGTTGTGCTGGTCTGTTTCAGCCAGTCGGAATAGGCGATGTCGTCCAATAACTGCCTCACCGCGGCAACCGGCGAGGCGGTCTCGGCCTGGCGCGCGAGCCGCTCCCGCCACCGGGCGAACTCCCGCAAACGCTGCAGTGAACGACTCGTCAATACAGTCTCGAGGCCGAGTTCGTCGATTGCGTCGATCAGGCCGCAGCCGCGCTGGCCCGCATAGTCGGCGAGCTTTTCGAGGGTCGACGTTCCGATCTCGCGGCGCGGGGTATTGACGACCCGTAAGAACGCACTGTCATCATCCGGGTTGGCCAGCAGTCGCAGGTAGGCCATCACGTCTTTGATTTCATTGCGCGCAAAAAACGACGTACCGCCGCTGAGAAAATACGGCACGTTTTGCGTGCGCAACGCCTTTTCGAAGGGGCGGGATTGATGGTTACCGCGATACAGAATGGCGAAACTGCGGTAAGGCAGGCCGCTGTTGAACCGTGTGTGTACTATCTCGCTGACGACGCGTTCGGCTTCGTCGTCTTCATCTTTGCAGTTGATAACGCGCAATTCGTCGCCGGGACCCAATTCACTCCAAAGACGCTTTTCGAACACGTGACTGTTGTTGGCGATAAGGCTGTTCGCGGCATGCAGGATTCGACCGGTGGAGCGATAGTTCTGCTCCAGTTTGATCAGCTTGAGACGGGGAAAATCATCTTGCAAACGCGCGAGATTCTCCGGTTTCGCACCGCGCCAGGCGTAAATCGACTGGTCGTCGTCACCAACCACCGTCAACGCGCCGCGGACACCTACCAGCAAACGTACCAGTTCGTACTGGGCGCCGTTGGTATCCTGGTACTCATCCACCAGCAGATAACGGATTCGGTTTTGCCAGCGTTCGCGTAAATCAGGCTGGTCGCGCAGCAGCGTTGTCGGCAGCAGGATCAGGTCATCGAAGTCCACGGCGTTGTACGCACGCAGCGCGCGCTGGTACGCGCCGTACAACGCGGCGTGAAACGCGCTCAGATCATCGTCAGCAGTGCGGGTCGCCTGGTCTGGGTCGATCAGATCGTTTTTCCAGGCCGAGATCTGCGCGCGGGCGCGCTGCAGCGCCGCTTTATCGGCGTCGTTTTTTTTCGCCAGCTCCCGCAGTAATTGCTCGACATCCTGCTCGTCGAGGATGCTGAAACCAGGCCGCAGACCGGCCTGCGCCGCCTCGCGACGCAGCAGGTTGAGGCCAAGGGTATGGAACGTTGAAATCGTCAGCCCGCGTGCCTGGTCGCGGCCGAGCAGCTGGCCGACGCGGGCTTTCATTTCGCGCGAGGCCTTATTGGTGAACGTCACCGCGGTAATAAGGCGTGGATCGATGCCGGCCTGCTCGATCAGGAAGGCAATCTTGGCGGTAATGACCCGGGTCTTGCCGGTGCCGGCGCCCGCCAGCACGAGTAGCGGGCCGTCAAGATATCGAACGGCCTCGCGCTGGCGCGGATTCAGGTTATGCATGATTGGCTACTGCTGGCTCGGCGGGGCGCTATGTTTCGTCGTCAAACAGCGGTTTCTTGATGCGATACAGCGCCGAGATGTCCTCGTCACCATGCCCGGCTGCCATCAGTCGCTCGTAGTGCACCAGCGTCATCTCCACCATGGGGAGCTGCACATGGTCAGCCGCCAGCATGGTTTGGCATATCTTCAGGTCTTTATGATGCAGGGCGACGCGGAAACCGGGCTCGAAGGTGCCAGCGGTCATGGTTCGCCCACGATGCTCGACGAACCAGTTGCCGGCTGCCCCGCTGCTGACCACATCAACGACCTTGTCCATATCGAGGCCCTGATGCTGGCCAAACGCCAGCGCCTCGGTCACGGCCTGGTTCACCCCGGCACACATGATCTGGTTTACCGCTTTGGTGGCTTGGCCGCTGCCTACCGGGCCCATATGCACGACTTTGCGACTGATCGCATCCAGCAACGGCGATACGTGTTCGAGGACATTGGCTTCGCCACCCACCATCATCACCATGGTCGCTTTTTCGGCGCCCTCTTTGCCACCGGAGACGGGGGCGTCGAGGAAATGGATGCCGTGTGCCTGCAGACGTTCCTCAACACGACGCGCTGTGTCGATACTGACGGTTGACGTATCCATGACGATGCTCCCAGCTGTCATGGCCGGTGCGATGCGTTCGACGACATCCAGCAGGTCGGCGTCTGCCGACACTGACGTGATGACCAGATCGGCTTGACCGGCGGCGGCCTCCAGCGAGTTAGCAATCGCAAAGCCGTGTTGTTCGGCGGCCGCGGCGGCGCGCTCTGGCGAGCGGTTCCAGGCCTGGCTCAGGTGCCCGGCTCGAAAGAGATTGCCAGCAATGCCGGCACCCATGGCCCCGAGGCCGATGACCGTTGCTTTCATTGGTTTAGACCTTTTGTGGTTGGTCGTGCGTGGGCGACTGGCTTGCCAGTCAGTCGGGACATGCGATGCTACCGGTCAGGTCCCACTTGGCCAAGTTCAAGATGCCTGGTGTCGGGCAAGGCAATTTCGACTTGGCGGACCCGGCCGCGGGGCGGGCCAGGTGTGCGATAGTTGCCAGCTAAGAATAAACACGGGAACCAAACAGGTGGAATCAAAGGGCCAGGTTATCGGTCGTCGTATCGACAAGCGCGTCGCCGATGCGCAGCTGCAACGCGAGTCGTGGAAGATCTTTCAGATCATGGCCGAGTTTGTCGAGGGTTTCGAGCGCCTGTGCCTGATCCGGCCATCGATCAGCGTGTTTGGCTCGGCGCGCACTGGCCCGGACCACCCGTGGTACCTAAAGGCCGAACAGACTGCACGCTTGCTGTCCGATGCCGGTTTCTCGGTGGTCAGCGGTGGCGGCCCCGGCATTATGGAGGCAGCGAACAAGGGTGCGCAGGCCGGCAAATCCCCCAGTATCGGCGTGAACATTGAATTGCCGCATGAGCAAACCGCCAATCAGTATCAGGACATTTCGCTAAATTTTCGGCACTTCTTCGCCCGCAAGGTGATGTTCGTGAAATACGCATCGGCCTATGTCGTGCTGCCCGGTGGATTCGGCACGCTGGATGAATTGGCTGAAATCTTGACGTTGGTGCAGACTGGCAAGTCGCGACGGATCCCGATTATTTTGGTCGGGTCATCGTTCTGGCAGGGGTTGCTCGGCTGGTTCCAGGACACGCTGATCAAGGAAGGGACGATCGGTGCCGATGATATGGACTTGATGCAGGTGTGCGATGAGCCGGAAGAGATCGTGCAGGCGATCTTCCGGCACTACGAGACACGCAGTCTCGAGCCGTCCGAGGCCGAGCAGGAGATCTTGCTCGAACTCTAGCGAGTGGGTGAAACTGCGCGGAGGGTCTCGGAATGGCGCTCGCGATAACGCCAAACTGAACAAGCATTAACCCAAGGCGGGGTGGTAACAACATGCGCGGTCATTACATCGATGGGTTTCCTGGGCTGGCTCTGGTCACCGTATTGCTGCTGTCTATAGCGAGTAACGCGGGCGCCGAGGACCCTCAGCCGATTAGTGCGCCACCACCACCACCGCCGCCGCTGCAATCAGGCCAGCCGTTGGAGCCAGAGGTCACGATTCGACGCACGGAGCGCGAAGTCGTTTACGAATATCGGCGTAATGGTGAGCTGTACATGGTGCGCGTCCAGCCGCGTGTTGGGCCGCCCTATCATTTTGTCGACGTCAACAATGACGGCACGCTCGACTACCGGCCCGGCGAGCCGGTCCACAACAACATCAACCAGTGGATCTTGTATCGCTGGTGACTCAGGTTGCGGTGTCAGCGGGCATCTCGCAGCGCGGCCAATAAACAACGCAACGCCTGGCCACGATGGCTCAGCGCGTTTTTACGATCCGCCGACAGCTCGGCGGCGCTGCAGTGCTCAGAAGGTACGTAAAACAGCGGGTCATAGCCAAAGCCGGCTTCTCCCTGAGCGGCAGTGAGGATCTCGCCCTCCCAGGTCCCCTGGCAGATCAGTGGGGTTGGGTCGTCAGCGTGGCGCAAAAACACCAGCACACATCGAAACCGGGCGCGACGCCCGTCTTGTTCGATGCCGTCGAGGACGCGCAGCAGTTTGGCGTTGTTGGCGGCACTCCCGCCGCCGCCGGCATAGCGTGCGGAGTAGATCCCTGGTGCCCCGTTGAGGTAGTCCACCTCCAGCCCCGAGTCATCGGCGATGGCTGGCAGGTCGGTATGTGCGGCGGCGTTCCTCGCCTTGATGATGGCATTTTCAACGAACGTCAGGCCGGTCTCCTCGGCGTCAGGCACGCCGAAATCTGATTGAGGCACGACGCGGATGTCGACGTCGGCGAGGAGTTCGCTAAATTCTTTCACTTTGCCTTTGTTGCCGCTGGCGAGCACGATACGGGCCACGGTGTTAGCTCCTTTGTTGAGCATGGGGGCGGTTCAGTCGCGGTCCAGCGCGGCCTGCTGGCCGGCGATGATTTGCGTGATCCCCAAACGAGCCAGGTCAAACATCGCGGTCATTTCCTCACTCGTGAAAGGCGCGCCCTCGGCGGTTCCCTGCACCTCGATGAAACGTCCCTCGTCGTTCATGACAACATTCATATCCGTTTCGGCGGCGGCATCTTCGGCATAGTCCAGATCGAGCACGGCGGTGCCGTTGTAGATGCCGACCGACACCGAGGCGACGTGGCCGAGGATGGGGTCATCCTCCAGCGCGCCACTCAGGCGCAGTCCGGCGAGTGCCTGGCTGAGCGCCACGAAGGAACCGGAGATGGCCGCGGTCCGGGTGCCGCCATCGGCCTGAATGACGTCGCAGTCCAGCGTGATGGTCCGCGGGCCCAGCCGGTTGAGGTCGACAGCCGCACGCATTGACCGTCCGATCAGGCGTTGTATCTCCATCGTCCGACCACCCTGGCCGCCACGCGCCGCCTCCCGTCCCATGCGGCTGTGCGTGGAACGCGGCAGCATGCCGTACTCGGCCGTCACCCAGCCCTGATTTTCGTCGCGCAGCCAACGTGGCTGGCGTTCTTCTACCGAAGCGGTGCAGATCACCTTGGTGTTGCCAAACGCCACCAGGACGGATCCTTCGGCATGCATCGTGAAATTGGGTGCAAATGAAATCGGGCGCATCTGGTCTGCGGCTCTGCCACTGGGTCGCATGGTCTCTCCTGGATATTGCGGTGTTGGTCGATTGCGGTAGTCGCGGTAGGTTCTTATAAGTTATCAATTATTGTCTGTCGCGGCGGCTGCCGGTCCGAGCCAGCTCAACGCCACGGCGGTCACGTTGTCACTCGCCATAACTGTCGCCGCTTGCTGCACCAATTGCTGCAAGCGCGACTCGAGATCATCGGGTTTGCCGTCGAACAGCGCCGCGAGCTGTGGTTCGGGCGTCTGACTCCAAAGGCCATCCGAGCACAGCAGCAATGAGTCCCCGGGCTGTAGCGATAGTGGCCTGCTGCAGGTTGTCGTTGGCGGTCGGGGAAGGCCGCCCAGACAGCGTGTCAAGCTGGTCCGCGCACGAGGCGGTTCATCGACAGTCTGGCGGATGTATTGCGTTTGTGAGTGATCCCTTGTCTGCAGCAGCAGTTGTTCGTCACGGTACAGGTAGAGCCGACTGTCGCCGACATGCGCCCAGCGCGCGCGGTTTTCCTGAACCACCGCCAACACTGCGGTCGTCCGCGGGGTTATCGGCGGTTGCTGGCGTTCGCCGAAACGCCTGATCGCGTGGTGGGCGCGGCCGATGCAGTCCAGCATAAACTCCTCAGGCCCTTCGAGCGGCCGCGAACGGCTGCGAAATTGCGTCTCGCAGACGTCGGCGAGCAGCTGTGCGGCGACCTCGCCACGTGGATGGCCACCCAGGCCATCGGCGATTCCTAGCAGCAGTGTGGCGCCGTCGTTCAGGAAGAAACCGCGATCTTGATTGTTGTCGCGCGCCCCGGTTGCCGTCGACTTGGCCGCAATGAAGTTGCCACACGTCTGGGTCATCCCACAACCTGCTCGGCGCCGTTGTAGATGTCGCGGGGAACGCGGATGCGGCCGAGCAGCGCGTCGCGCAGCTCGCCGGCGGATCGCGGGCGACGGGAATGGTCGATTTGCATCGCCCAGTCGATCGACTCCAGCACCTCTCGCGGGTAATGCCGGCCGAACGCGTCGATCGCGGGGGTCAGTTTGTCTTCGGCATGACGCTCAACGGCTGACGGTGGGGGTTTGCCCTCAATGCATGCACGCATGGTCGCCCCTGCCGCATAGACGTCAGTGCAGGCCGTGACCTGACCGGCCGCGTAATACTGTTCGATTGGTGAGAAACCTGGGGTGACGACTTGCGCTTTCTTGTCGCCGACATCATCGAGGTGATAGGCCGCGCCGAAATCCAATAGCAGCGGGTTCCCACCGGGACGGAGGTGTATGTTGCTCGGTTTGATATCGAGATGCAGATGTTGCCGCGAATGGATCAACTCGAGGGCGTCCAATAGTGGTGGGAAAACGGTCATCAAGAAATTGGTGCTGAGTTTCCCTTTACGTTTCTTGATGTAGCGCCCGAGGTTTTTCCCGGGCTCGTAATTCATCACCAGGTAGGCGGTATTGTTGGCCAGGAAACAGTTGCGCACATGCACGATGTTGGGATGGCGCAGCGTCGCGAGCACGCGGGCCTCCTGGTAGAACAGGCGGCGGCCGCGTTGAAAGCTTTCGTACTTTGCCTCCTCGACGACCGAGACCGCAAATTTATCCTGACGTACGCCAAAACGTTTCGGCAGATATTCCTTGATCGCCACTTCATCGTGATTGTCTTCGTCTTCGGCGAGATAGATCAGGCTGAAGCCGCCGCTACCAATCAGCTTCGTGATGCGATAGCAGTCGAGCACGGTGCCAATCGGAAGACTGTCGCGTGGAGTCGATGACATGCTGGCGTAAGCGGCACGGTGCGTTGAGGGGGGATGACCCTTATGATACACGCAACGGTCGGTATCAACGGGATGCCGGCGTATGACCTGAGGTTCGAATGATTCGAAGCATGACGGCGTTTGCGCGCCAGCAGGGACACGGCGAGTGGGGCGAGCTCACATGGGAAATACGTTCGGTTAATCACCGTTACCTGGAGGCAACGGTCCGGCTTCCGGAAGACCTGCGGGGAATCGAGCCGGTCGTGCGTGAGCGGGTTAATAAGCGCCTCGGTCGCGGCAAGATCGAATGCAATCTTCGCTACCGTGCAGCGATTGGTGCAAGGCGGCGCGTTGCAGGTCAATGACAAGCTCGTTGAACAAATCCTGGCGGCCTCAGATCGAGTGGCGCATCGGCTGCACAGTTCGCATCATCCGAGCATCATGGATGTGCTGCGTTGGCCGGGTGTGATGGAAACGGGCGAACAAGATTTGTCGCCAGTGCAGACGGCCGCGCTCGAGTTACTTGAGAAGGCGTTTGATGCGCTGATTGAGGCGCGCGAGCGCGAGGGCGAGCGACTGTCCGCGCTGGTTGAACAGCGCCTGACGGCGATGCGTGAGCAGGTCACCCAGGCCCGTGAACGCATGCCACTGGTGATCGACGCTGTACGGCAACGGCTCCGTAGCCGGCTGGCAGAGGTTCTCGAAAGCCCAGATCCAGACCGGCTCGAACAGGAAATGGCGCTGCTTGCGCAGCGTCTCGATGTGGATGAAGAAATGGATCGCTTGAGCACTCACCTCGACGAGGTCGCCCGCGTATTGAGCCAAGACGAACCGGTCGGACGTCGCCTCGATTTCTTGATGCAGGAACTCAATCGTGAGGCGAATACGCTGGGTTCGAAGTCAGCCGACAGCGAGACGACGGCGGTGTCGGTCGAGATGAAGGTGCTCATCGAACAGATGCGCGAGCAAGTGCAGAACATCGAGTAGACCGCAATATGGAAGGTATCTTATTTATCGTTTCGGCGCCGTCGGGCGCGGGCAAAACCAGCCTGTTGCGGCAGTTGGTGCCGACTGATACCCGGTTGGTGATGTCGGTCTCGCATGCGACCCGGCCGATGCGGGACGGCGAACAGGATGGTGTGCATTACCATTTCGTCAGCGTTGCCGAGTTTGAGGCACTCATCGAAGCAGGTGCCTTTCTCGAACATGCGCAGGTCTTCGACAACTTTTACGGTACGTCAGAGTCGGCCGTTAAGGCCCAATTGGCGTCCGGGCAGGATGTGATCCTGGAGATCGATTGGCAGGGGGCGCGCCAGGTCCGACAACGTTTCCCGCTCGCCGTATCGATTTTTGTCGCACCGCCGAGTATTGCGGCGTTGCGCGAGCGCCTGTCCGGTCGTGGGCAGGACAGCGAGGAGGTCGTCCAGCGCCGGATGGCGGATGCGCGCAGCGAGCTGTCGCATTTCCCCGAATACGACTACCTGGTGTTCAATGATGATTTTGATACGGCGCTCGCCGATCTGCAGGCGATTTTCCGGGCCGAACGCCTGCGTGAACCGCGGCAAGCGGATGCCGCGGCCGGATCGCTGGTCAAGATGCTTGGCTAACGGGCCAAATCTTCTTACAATAGAAAGTTCGCGATCAAATTTATCAGTGCTGGAGTTGTCAACGCGCCATGGCCCGTATCACCGTCGAAGATTGCCTCAATAACGTCGATAACCGTTTCGACCTCGTTCTCCTCGCCAGTCGCCGTGCGCGCCAACTGGTCAACGGTGTCGATCCACTGGTGCCGTGGGAAAACGACAAGCCAACCGTGGTCGCACTTCGGGAAATCGCCGAGGGCTTGATCTCCGAAGAGACGGTTGCCGAACCGGAAGAGACCACCGAGTCGATCGACGACGAACTCGCGGCTGCGCTGGCCGGCCAACTTGGCGTAGTCGAGATGGGCAACGATGATGAGTAGATGCCGGAGTGGATGCGACGCGCACTGAGATGAGCGCACCCCCAGTCGTCGGCGAATCGGCTGCGACGATTTCCGACGACGCACGTTTTCTGATAAGTGACCTCTGTACCTACCTCGAAAGCTATCTGAGCCCCGATCAGGTCAGCGAGGTCTACCGCGCCTACCTGTTCGGCGCCGAAGCCCATGAAGGGCAAAGCCGTCTCTCCGGCGAACCTTACATCTACCACCCCGTGGCGGTGGCCCGCATCCTCGCGGGGATGCAGATGGACCATCAGTGCCTGATGGCCGCGATTCTGCACGATGTCATCGAAGATACGCCGACCGCGAAGACCCAACTGGCGGAAGAGTTCGGCACCGAAATCGCGGAGTTGGTCGACGGCGTCAGCAAGCTTACCCAGATAAAATTCCGCTCGCGTGCCGAAGCGCAGGCGGAAAATTTCCGCAAGATGATGCTGGCGATGACCAAGGATATCCGGGTCATCATGATCAAGCTGGCGGACCGTTTGCACAACATGCGAACGCTGGGGGTGATGGGTCCCAACAAGGCCCGTCGAATCGCCCGCGAGACGCTCGATATCTATGCACCGATCGCCAACCGTCTCGGCATCAACAGCATGCGCCACGAGCTCGAAGAACTCGGGATGGCGGCGCATTGGCCATGGCGCTATGAGATTCTGCGTGCCGCGCTACGCAAGCGTCGCGGCAACCGTAAGGAGGTCGTCGGCAATATCGAGCAGGTCTTGCGTAGCCGACTGCACCAGGAGGGTTTCGACAGCGACGTCTACGGGCGCGAAAAACATGTCTATAGCATCTACCGCAAGATGCTGGAGAAAAAGGTCTCACTGAGTGAGCTGGCGGATGTTTACGCGTTCCGCATCATCGTCGACAGCGTCGATACCTGCTATCGGGTGTTGGGCGCCGTGCACAACCTGTATCGTCCGGTGCCCGGCAGATTCAAGGACTATATCGCGATCCCGAAAGCCAACGGCTATCAGTCGCTGCATACCGTGTTGTTTGGCCCGCATGGCTTGCCGATAGAGATTCAGGTACGGACGCGCGAGATGCACAGTGTCGCCGAGGAGGGTATCGCCGCGCACTGGCAGTACAAGGATGCCGGTCCAGGTGCGCTGACGCCTGACGCTGCGGCAGACTGGTTGCGCAACCTGCTGGAGGTGCAGAAAGACTCCGGTAACTCGCTCGAGTTCCTCGAGCATGTCAAAGTCGATCTGTTCCCTGATGAGGTCTATGTATTCACCCCCCGCGGGCAAATTTTTGTCTTGCCGAAAAACGCCACCGTCATCGACTTCGCCTATGCGGTGCATTCCGACGTCGGCAACCAATGCGTCGCCGCCCGGGTAGACCGACGCCTGGCGCCGCTCCGCAGCCAGCTGCGCAATGGCCAGACCGTCGAAATCATCACCAAGCCGAACACGCGGCCGAACCCGGCGTGGCTCGACTTTGTGGTGACGGGTAAGGCGCGGGCGACGATTCGTTCATTCCTCAAGCGACTCGAACACAAAGAGGCCGTCGAGTTGGGCCGACGCCTGTTGGATCGAGAATTGGAAGCGATGGGGCGTTCCCTCGATGAGGTGGGTGACGAAGAGATCGACGCGGTTGTTGAAGAGCTTGGCTTGGATGGCTTCGATCATTTGCTGCAGCAAGTTGGTCTCGGCAATCGCATGGCCCGACTGGTTGCGCGTCTGCTGGTCACCAGCGAAGACGAACATGAACATGCCGGCGGTTCTGCCGAATCGCTCAAGATCAAGGGCACCGAAGGCATGGTGGTGTCGTTTGCAAAGTGCTGCGGGCCGATCCCCGGAGACCCGGTCGTTGCAATCTTCAGTCCCGGGCGCGGGCTAGTGGTCCATCATCACGACTGTCCGAATCTTGGGGATTTTCGTCGCCAGGGGCAGAGCTGGTTGGATGTGCAGTGGGCCAACGACGTCAGCAGCGAGTTTTCCACAACGATTCGGGTCGATGCCGGCAACCAGCGCGGGACGCTGGCGACGATTGCCTCATTGATCGCTGATGAAGGATCGAACATCGACGACGTGCGCAGTGAGGAACGCGACGGATTGAGCACCAGCCTGCGCTTCGTGGTGTCGGTGAGTGGGCGCAAGCACCTTGCCAACATCATCCGGCGGATCAAGGGGATGCCGTTTGTGTTGCGGGTCAATCGGGTGATTGGTTGAGGGTGATGCCAGGTCAACCGAGCGTCGGCAGACCGTCGACCATGCTGACCGCAAGATCGCCCTGAATGATCGCCTGGAGTTGGGTCCCGGCAACCGAATGACGCCAACCGTCACAGAGCGCACAGTCCGCCTCGCCACGCACCAGCTTCTCGAGTTCTTTGCGCGATGCGATGGCGAGCGGAGACAGTTGGTGTTGTTCGGCGATCAGGCGGAGTGCCGCACTGAGCAGGTCGACCAGCGCCTCTTGCCTGGGTGCCAGGGGCTTGCTGCGCGCCTTGTCGGTCGGCCACTCCTCACGCGGCAGGTCGGCGCCTCGTTCGATCAGGCCAAGGAGTGTTTCGCCTTCCCGCCGAATCTGGCCAGGTTCCAGCCCGCGAATCTTCGCCAGACCGTTGGCATCTCGCGGGAGCCGTCGGCTCAGCTCGATCATGACCTCGTCTTTTAGGATCCATTTACGCGGCAGGTCACGTTCGCGTGCCTGTAGCTCACGCCATTCAGCCAGTTGCTGCAGCACGGCCAGCTGGCGACCGCGCAGTTGTTGGCGGCCTTTGGTGCGCTGCCACATGCTGGCGGGGGCAGGGTAGTAGGTTCGCGGATCGGCCAGGGTCGCGAAGTCGGCAGCCAACCATTGCAGGCGCTCGCGATCAAACAGACTTCCACGCATGTGCAGATAGAGTTGACCCAGGTAAATCACGTCGTCCAGGGCGTAGCGCTGTTGCTGGGCATCGAGGGGCCGACGCGACCAGTCGGTCCTGGACTGATCTTTGGGTAGCTCGACCTGCAGAAGCTGTTTTACCAGGTTGGCATAGCCTATCTGGTCGCCGTGGCCGAGCAATGCGGCGGCCGGTTGGGTATCGAATACCGGCAACGGGATCTGCCCGTAATCATGTAGGAAGATCTCCAAATCCTGTCGTGCGGCATGCAGTACTTTCAGGATGGCGCCGTCGTACAAGACATCGAGCAGAGGTTGGATCGACGGCAGTTTCAGGGGGTCGATACAGGCGGCGACGTCACCGTTACTGACTTGCAGTAGGCAGAGTATTGGATAGTAGGTCTTTTCACGGATGAACTCGGTATCCAGCGCAATCCATTCGCTGCCTTTGAGTTGTTCGCAGAGCACCTCGAGATCGTCGGGGCGGTCGATGAAGCGTTCTTGACCAGCAGATTCATCCGTCATGGGCGAAGGATACCATCGCACAGCCCGTTGACTCGGCCGCGCGGGTTAAGATGCGGCTTTGCACGCACTTAGACGCATAACGATGTCGGTACTGATTCGGTTTTTCATCGACTTGGCCCTGTTGCGGCGCGGCCCGCAGGATCTTCCCTATTCCCCTGTGTTGCTCGGCCTGTTGGCTACGCTCAGCGTGTTGATCGGCACCATCAACGGCCGTCAACTGTTCGGCGGTGTGCAGGCGGCGTTCGGTGCGAATGTCATTGATCTGGTCTTGAGTATGGGGCTCCTTTGGGTGCTGCTGCAGACCAAGGGATTCCGCGCTCGTTGGCAACAAACCGCCTCGGCGTTTCTCGGTCTGGGGGTGTTGGCCGGGCTGGTGATGTTGCTGATTCGGACCCCGGCTGACGCCCTTGGCATTGTGCAGTTCGCGATCCTGCTCGATCTGGTGGTTGCGGTGTGGCTGCATGTGGCACTCGGCAATGTGCTGCGGCATGCGCTTGAGGTCCCCCTGCTTGCCGGGGTGCTGGTGGTGTTGGCCTACACCGTGTTCGCATTCAACCTGATCGCGCAGGTGTTTCCCCCCGTGTTGTCGCCGTCACCGTGAACATCCACATCCTCGGCATTTGCGGCACCTTCATGGGTGGGTTGGCGCAGATCGCACGTGCGCTAGGCCATGAGGTGTCGGGTTCGGACGTCAACGTCTATCCGCCGATGAGTGATCAGTTGGTTGAGGCGGGGATTGACCTGATGGAAGGGTACGACCCGCAGCATCTCGACCCGCCACCAGACCAGGTGATCATTGGCAATGCCCTCTCGCGTGGCAATCCGATCGTCGAGCATGTGCTCGACCGCGGCTTGCCGTACACATCGGGTCCACAGTGGCTGGCCGAGCATGTCTTGCAGGACCGATGGGTGCTGGCGGTTGCCGGCACCCATGGCAAGACGACAACGGCGAGTATGCTGGCATGGATACTCGACTACGCGCAGCTGGCGCCCGGCTTTTTGATCGGCGGGGTGCCGCAAAATTTCGGTGTTTCGGCGCGTGCGGGACAGACCCCGTTTTTTGTTATCGAGGCGGACGAATACGACACGGCGTTTTTCGATAAGCGTTCAAAGTTCGTGCATTACCGGCCGCGCACGCTGGTGGTGAACAATCTCGAGTTTGATCATGCCGACATCTTCGAAGATCTCGCGGCGATTCAGCGTCAATTCCATCATCTCGTGCGCACCGTGCCGAGTAACGGCCTGATCGTTGCCCCGCGCAATGACCCAAACCTCGCGGCGGTGCTCGAGCAGGGTTGCTGGACGCCGTTGGAGTACGTCGAGCCCTACGCCGAAACGACCTGGCACGTCGGCAATGCGGTCGCCGATGGCAGCGCCTTTGATGTGATCTGCGAGGCCGAGCAGGTCGGTCGCGTTACCTGGTCGCTGACCGGCCAGCACAATGTGGCGAATGCATTGGCCGCGCTGGCGGCTGCGCGACATGCCGGCGTGCCGGCGGCCGTCGGTGTCGAGGCGTTATGCGGTTTCGAAAACGTCAAACGGCGCATGGAGCTGCGCGGTGAACGCCACGGCGTCCGCGTTTATGACGATTTCGCGCATCATCCGACAGCCATACGCCTGACCCTTGAAGGGTTGCGCGCGCACGTTGGCGATGGGCGGATCGTCGCGGTGTTGGAGCCGCGCTCCAACACCATGCGGATGGGCGTGCATGCAGCACAGCTGGCCGATGCGCTGTCGGCCGCTGATGCGGTTTGGGTCTATGCCCCGGCCGATCTCGGGTGGGAGATCGACGACCTGTTGGGTGGCCTGGGTGATCGACTCCATGTACACGACCGGACCGCCTCGATAGTCGAGCAGGTGGCCGGTTCTGCAACGGCCGGTGATCACATCCTGGTCATGAGCAATGGCGGTTTTGAGGGTATTCATCAACGCCTGCTGGATGCGCTGTAGGCCTGATCACGGCATCGCTGGCAGCCGAGCGAGTCGATAGCCCGGCAGGCTTGGCGGGTGGGTCTAGACGGCACCTTGGTCCGTGGCTCACCGTACGTTCACTGGGGACAGCGCCTCGCCGATTCGTGCTTAACTTAGGGCATGAGTAATTCGGATCAGCAACCGATCGCGGTCGCCTTGACCGGCGCCTCGGGTATCCAGTACGGGCTGCGCTTGATCGACAGCCTGCTGACCGCAGGCCGTACCGTTTACCTGATGGTGTCGCAGGCGGCTCAGGTTGTCGTCAACATGGAAACCGATCTGCAGTTGCCGAGTCAGCCGAGAGAGATGCAGGCGTATCTTGCCGCCCATTTCGGCGCGGCCCCGGGGCAACTGCAGGTATTTGGGCGTCAGCAGTGGACGGCGCCAGTAGCCAGTGGTTCAAATCCGCCCGAAGCGGTGGTTGTCTGTCCCTGCACGACCGGCACCCTGGCCTCGATTGCCAACGGCATCTGTGACGACCTGATCGATCGATCGGCCGATGTTGCGCTCAAGGAGCAGCGCAAACTCATCCTGGTGGTGCGCGAAACTCCCTTTTCGACGATCCATCTGGAAAACATGCTGCGCTTGGCCCAGGCCGGTGCCGTGATCATGCCGGCCAACCCGGGTTTTTACTTTCGGCCGCAGCACGTCGATGAACTGGTCGATTTCATGGTGGCGCGGGTGATGGACCATCTCGGCGTACCGCATAGCCTGTCGGCAAGGTGGGGCGATGAGCGTTAAGGCCGTTGACCAGGGCGTCGAGACCGTCGCGGTGTTCCCACTGAACGTCGTGTTGTTCCCGGGTGGCTTGTTACCGTTGCGGATCTTCGAGCAACGTTATCTGCGAATGGTCGCCGACTGCATGAAGCAAGAGCAGCCGTTCGCGGTGGCGACGATCATCGACGCCGGTCCTGAGGCAGGCGGCGTGGCGATGACGGCACCGGTTGCGACACTTACTCGGATCATCGATTGGGAACAGGGCGACGATGGGCTGCTCAATCTGGTATGTCAGGGAGAGCAGCGTTGCCGGATTACCGAGCTGGAGGTCGAGCCCGATCAACTGCTGCGCGGCCGTATCGCACGGCTGCAGGAAAACATGCCGCGGCCGGTACCCAAGGAACTGGGTTGGACTGCGCAACTGCTGCGCGATCTGTTGGTGAAACTGGGTGAGCCATACGATCGTCTGATCCACGGTGCACCGAGTGCCGACCATGTCGCGGGTCGTTTGATTGAACTGCTGCCCTTGCCGCTGGCCGAAAAGCGGGCGTTGTTTGACATCGACGACAGTATCGAACGCCTGCAACGACTGAGCGGTCTGATTAAGCCTGAGACGGACGAAGACGAGCCCTGAGCGGGCCGCTCAGTTTGCCGACGCGCGTCGGCGTCGCCATAGCTGAATGCCGCCCCAGACGAACACGATCACGCCAATGGCGGCGACCGGAAAGGCCAGATAACGCCAATCGCCGTCGTCGCCCAACTCGCCGAGCAGGATACCTGGTGCCAGGTAGGCCGGGGCCCAAACAAAGGCCGACAGCACGTTGGCGATGAAGAAGCGTTTTGGCGGCATCCTCAATAACCCCGCCACCAATGGCACGACCGCGCGGATCGGGCCGAAGAATCGCCCCAAGGCGATGCTGATATCGCCGTATTTGGCAAAGAAATCGATGCCGCGCTGTAGATGATCCGGGTGCAGGCGGAACCAGCGCCAGCGCTCGGTCAGGTATTCGAAGTGGTGACCCAGCCAGTAGCTCAGGCCATCGCCGACCACCGCGCCGGCGGTCGCCCATAGCATGATGGACCAGAACTCGAGGACGCCGGCGCCGATCAACGCGCCCGCACCCAACAGAATAATGACCCCGGGCACAACGACGCCGACGACGGCGAGCGACTCGACCAGCGCGACGCTGAACACCACCACACCGGCCCAATCCGGATTTGCATGGATCCAGGCCAGTAATTGATCGAATAATTCCGTCACCGTCGGTCCCGCACCGCCACAAGCTGCCGCACGCTGCCGATCATCGCAACAATCGGGCGCGCTGGTTGAGAAGGCGGCTTGTTCAATTCAAGCCGGCAAACACCAGTCGCGCCGCCTCGATAGTGGCGTCGATGTCGGCGTCGCTGTGCGCGGCGGAGATAAAGCCAGCCTCGAACGCCGACGGGGCGAGGTAGACGCCATGCTCCAACATGCCGTGGAAGACGGCGCGGAAATGCGCCTGATTGCAGGCAGTCGAGCCGGCAAAGTCGGTGACTTTTTCCTGCTCGGTGAAGAACAGGCCGAACATCCCACCGAGATGATTTTCGGTCATTGGAACGCCGGCGGCGCTAGCGGTGTTGATGATCCCGGAAACCAGCCGCTCGGTCTTTTCGGTAAGACGATCGAAAAAGCCCGGCATCGATAACAGCTCGAGGGTCTTCAGTCCGGCGGTCATCGCCACGGGGTTTCCGGACAGAGTGCCGGCCTGGTAGACCGGGCCGAGCGGTGAGATCTTCTCCATGATGTCGCGACGTCCGCCAAAGGCGCCGACCGGCATGCCGCCGCCGATGATCTTGCCGAGTGTCGTGAGGTCGGGTCGGACACCGTAAACCGACTGCACCCCCCCCAACGCAACACGGAACCCGGTCATTACCTCGTCGAATATCAACACCGCGCCGTGCTCATCGCAGACCTCGCGGAGTCCTTCGAGGAAGCCGGGTTCTGGCAGGATGCAGTTCATGTTGCCGGCCATCGGTTCGACGATGATGCAGGCGATGTCTCGACCGTTCTCGGCAAACGCATCACGTACCTGGTCGAGGTCGTTGTAGGTCAGTGTCATCGTATGTTCAGCGAGGGCGGCCGGAACGCCCGGTGATGACGGCTCACCGAGGGTAAGGGCGCCCGAACCCGCCTTGACGAGGAGGGAGTCGGAATGGCCGTGATAGCAGCCCTCGAACTTGACGATGTTATCGCGCCCGGTAAAACCGCGGGCCAGGCGAATGGCAGACATCGTCGCTTCGGTGCCGGATGACACCATGCGTACCAGTTCGATCGACGGCATCAATGTGCAGACGCGGTCTGCCATCTGGGTTTCGATTTCAGTGGGTGCGCCAAATGAGAGCCCCTTGTGAATCACCGCGGCGACGGCCTCGATCACTTCGGGATGGGCATGTCCAAGGATCATCGGTCCCCATGAGCCGACGTAGTCGATGTAGCGTTTGCCCTCGGGATCGAACAGATACGGACCGGTTGCGCTGTCGACAAACACAGGGTCTCCGCCGACGCCTTTGAACGCGCGGACTGGCGAATTGACGCCTCCCGGTATGTGGCGTTGTGCGAGTTCGAAACGGTCGTGGGCGGCGCTCATGGCGGGTATTCCTCAACAGAGTTGAAACAGGGGGTGAATGCGCGGGCGGCTGCGGTCGGGTCGGGTGCGGCAAAAACGGCGCTGATTACCGCGAGCATGCTCGCGCCGGCGTCCACCAAGGCGGCGCCATTCTCGGGAGTTATGCCGCCGATCGCAACCACCGGCATTGGCAGTTCACGGCGCGCGCGGTGCAGCAGGTCGAGCGCTGCGGCGACGGCCTGAGGCTTGGTCGGCGAGGCAAAGAAGCTGCCGAATGCGACGTAGTCGACCTGCTCCTCCGCCGCGGCTTGCGCAAGCTCAAACCGGTTGTAGCAGGAGCGTCCGATCAGGCTTCCCGGCGGCAGCCGGGTTCGTGCCAGTTGCGTGGGTTGATCGTCTCGCCCAAGGTGAACGCCAGCGGCGCCAACCGCGACGGCGAGGTCGATGTCGTCATTGATCAATAGCGGCACCCCTTGCGATACACACAGGGCTTGCAGCGCCGTTGCTTCCGCCAGCCGACGCCGCGGGTCAGGCTGCTTGTCGCGATATTGCACCAGGCGGGCGCCGCCGCGCAGCGCTGCCGCCACGTTGCGGGTCAGTGCCTCGACGCCGTGGTGACGGCCGTCGGTGATCACATAGAGGCCGCGGAGCCGTCGTGTCATTGGCATCGCCTCGGCAGCAGCTGGCCGGCACCGACGGCCTCAGCGCTCGCCAATGATTCCCAGGTAAAGGACTGCGCGGTGGCGGCGGCAGCCTCGAGGTCGTCACCGAAGGCCAGGCGGGTGGCGCAGGCGCTCGCCAGGGTGCAGCCCGAACCGTGGTAGCTGTCAGGCAGGCGCGGCCAATGCCAGGCGGTCGGCGCGATGCCATGGCGATACAGCAGGTTGGTAACCTGGTCGGAGGTGGCCTCGTCGGCGCCGGTCACCAACACCCCAGCGGCGCCGCGGCGCAGCAGCTGCGCGGCGCCCGCCTCGTCATCGTCGGTGCCGGCGAGTTGGCGCAACTCGGCGCGATTCGGCGTCACCAGGGCCGCGCGAGGCAGGATGCGGTCGCAGATCTGATCCATCAGCTCAGCGGTCGACAATCTGGTGCCGCCACCTGCGGCGACGACCGGATCGACAACGACCGGACCGGAAAAGCCGGCCAGCCACTCGGCAACGGCAGTGACCAGCTGCGGGCTGCCGAGCACACCGATTTTCACCGCATCGGGCTCGATGTCAGCCAGCAGGACGTCGCGTTGTCTGCGGAAGGCGTCTTCCGAGGTGGCAAGCAGCGCGGCAACGTTGCTCGTATCTTGCGCGGTCAGGCAAGTGACCAGCGTCACGGCACGGGCACCAAGCGCGTTGACCGTCTCGATGTCGGCCTGTACACCGGCACCGCCGGTTGGATCGTGCCCGCCGACACAGAGGATGCAGGGTCTCGCTGTCATGTGCCACGAGTCTAGCGTGTACGGCCGGCACTATGGGGCCAAAAAAGGCAGTGTGATGAGCAGAACAGCGGGTTTCGCCCGTGCAGCAGCGAGTCGATCGATGGTTAAGGCGTGGAAGCGGCTAACCCCGGATGCTGGCCGGCATTTACAGGGGTGCGATCTGGCAGAATTCGAATCGGGCAAACTCTTGTCCGGCTTTTTTGATGATTTAAGGATCCGATAGCGATGAAGACCTACATGTGCGTGATTTGCGGCTATGTCTACGACGAAGCGAAGGGCGTTCCGGACGAGGACATAGCGCCGGGCACGCGCTGGGAAGACGTACCGTTGAACTGGCAATGCCCCGAGTGTGGCGCCGGCAAAGACGACTTCGAAATGATGGAAATCTAGCGAGTGTATGTCGCTGATTAAGCAGGAAATGTTTCGCGCTGGCGCAGGCATCCGCGAGTTTTTGCTGGGACATCGTGAAATCTGGACTACACTTCAAATCAGCCCGGATGCTGATCAACAGCTGCAATTTCAAAGACTTGCGGCAACGATAATTGTTTGTCCAGAACCCTCAGCACGGAGATGTCATGCCGCCCGACACTCGCGACCTGCTTGCCATCGCACAAGAATACTGCGACCTGATCGAGTCGCTGGAAGAGGGCAATCGTCGCCCGCTGGCGCAGCTCAATGGCCTGCTGCCGCGCCTGCACGCGGCGATGACGACAGTCGCCCCGTTCTGGGATGACCGCGTCGACGATCCCAGTGTAGATCTCGACAAGCGCTTCGAGTTATTCAGCCGACTGCGGTCGCTGCTTGGCGATCTCGACGCCTATTGGATGGAATACGACGTCACGCCTGACCGTCAGGAGATGAGTGGCAGTCTGGCGGATGACCTGACCGACATCTATTGCGAGCTCAAGGCCGGCCTGTTGCGCCTGGAGCGCTATGAGGATGCGCAGCACACGCTCGGTCATTGGCGAAGCGGATTCTGCAAGCATTGGGGCCAGCACGTGGTCGATGCAGAACGTCATCTCTATGCGCTTTCTGCGCGCGATCGTCTATGCTGAAAAGCCGCCGCGGCAGTGCTATAGTCGCCAGGTTTTCGTAATTTTCCAACGATTTTTGAGGTGTCCCGAGATGACGCAAGTAGCCCTGAGCGATTCTGATCTCACCCTGACCAACCCCGCACAAGGCAAAATGGCCGAGTTGATGGGCCAGGTCGATGATGCCGTCCACGGCGTGCGGGTCTTCGCAACCCCGGGCGGTTGTAGCGGTGTGAGCTTCGGTATGACGTTTACCGATCAACTGAACGACGATGACAGTGTGCGTGACTACGAAGGCGTCAAGGTCATCGTCGATGCCGGTACGCTGGAGCACATCCGCGGCGTGGAGATCGACTTTGTCGAAGGCGGCGATGGCGATGCACGATTCGTCTTCAACAACCTCCAGCCGGCGGACAGTGGCGGTGGTGGCTGCGGTACCTGCGGCTCACAAGGCGGCTGCAGCTAAGGCCTTCCGCTTTATCAAGAACCAAAAAAGCCCGCTTCACGCGGGCTTTTTATTGGCTTTCGCTCGGCGTCGCCTGCGGCGCGGACGGTTCAGTCAGTGCACGGCGCACTTCGTCGACATAAGGGCTCGTGGTTTCCTCCAGCTGCAGCGCCATGTTGAGATCCTGTAGGGCGCGATCGCGCTGATCGAGTTGCCAATAGACCCATGCGAGTCTGGCCCGTTCGTCGGCCACTTCGCGCAACGCCAGCGCTAGCTCAAGCTGTGCTGCCGATGCATCGAGTTCACCGGCATCGATCAGCACCCGCGCCATGGCGGCATGACGTTCGAAGCCGGTCAGGCCGCTGTTCAGCGCCTCGCTGAGCAATGGGTAGGCTTCGACGTAGCGCGCCTGTTGCGCCATCAATACGCCAAGGTCTGCAACTGCTTCGGGAAATGGCTCGCGGAGTGTCAAGGCGCGGCGCAGGTCTTCTTCAGCACCATCGAATTCCTCCAGGCCGAGTCGGCTGACACCCCGCCAATAAAACAACTCTGCGTCTTGTGGCTGGTACTCGAGGGCCGTGTCGAAGTTGCGCGCGGCCTCGGTCACCATGCCCTGCTCCCATTGTGCGCGTGCCAGCAGGAAGTAGGTGTCGCGGGGTGACCAGTAACCGGTGAAGCTTTTGTCCTGCGAGGCCTCGATCGCCGCCATCGCATGTGTCATCGCGGCCGCGGCATCGCCACGCACCAGGGCCGATTTAGCGAGTTCAACCCGGCCCTCCATGTAGTGCGGGTCGTGCGCAATCTCGCTCTCGAAAAGCGCGTCATGGCTCCACCAGCGGGCGTTGGAAAACGCCGTGATAACGGCGAGTACGATCAGAATCGGGATGTAGACAACGGCCTCGCTACCCGGTACCAGCTCACGACCGATCGGGCGCCAGAGTCGGAACAGCAAGTAGCCCACGGCTACGGCCACGCCCCAGCCAGCGAGATAGAGCGTTTGGCTGCTGTGGTAGTGGTCGCTGGGAAAAAGGCCCACGCCGGGAATCAGCCACAGGACCAGCCAGCCGGCGCCAAACGCGACCGGTTGGCCAAGCTTGAGTCCGGCCAAAATGGCGACCAGGCCCGCCACAAGACCGAGCAACGCGAGGCTCTCGATCGCGCCCCAGCCCTGTGAAACCCGCCAGGCGTCTGATATCACCGGTTCGCCGGGCAATATCGCTTCGCTGATCAGATACCAGAAGTGCCGCAACCCCGTGCCGATGTTGTCGATCAGGCTCTGCGAAGGGAAGCCACCACTGAATCCGAGCCCGCCGAGGACCAGGTAGCGGTACAGCAGGATCAGCCCCAACACGCCGCTGAGCAGCGCCATCGCCGTCCAGCGTTTCGGCGCAATGCCGAATACCGCACTGCGCCCGCGCTGGTTGCTCTCAAAGCCGGCAATCAGCAGCGCAAGCACAGGCAACAAATAGGCGGTTTCGTGCGCCAGCATCGCGGCCCCAGCGCTCAACCCCATGGCCAGTTGCCAGCGCTGGAAATGACCATGACGTGATTTTGTGGTGGCCTGCAGGTAGGTGAAGAAAACCAGTGACCAGACGCCAAATACGGCCGCCAGCAGGTAGGGACGCCCACCGATCCAGGCGACGCTGGTCACGGTTGTGGGATGAATCGCATACAAGGCGGCGGACCAGGCGGCGATGCGGGTGCCGTGGCGTTGCTGAGAGAGCACATGCCGACCCAGCGCATACAGGCCAACCACCACCAGCAGATGCAGCAGGACGTTTTCGATGTGGAAGCAGGCGCTGCATTCGCCCCAAAGCGACCAGCTGACGGTGTTCGACAGAATCGTTAGCGGTTGCCAGCTGCCGCTACCCGTATCGCCAATCGTGCCGGCGACGTCGCGTTCACGAAAGGCCTCGCGGGTTTGGCTCAGCGCAGCCGGGATGTCAGATAGCCGTTGCAGGCGATGTTGCCCGTCGATCAGGTCTTCGCGGTCAGTCCAGACAAAGCCACCGCCCAAGGTGCTGGCGAAGACCAGTAGCACCAGCAAGGCCAACAGCACGATGTGCAGGCGTCGGGTCCGCGCGATCTGCTCGGCAGACTGCTGTCTCTTTTTATGTGAATGCGTGGCAGGCATGGTTACACGGGCTTGATGACAGCCAACAGGATGATCGCAATGAGTAGCACGACCGGCATCTCGTTGAACCACCGGTACCAGACGTGTGAGTGGGTGTTTCGATCATGTTTGAAGTCGTTCAGCAGCTTGCCGCAGTACACATGATAAGCGACCAGCAGCAGGATCAGGCCGAGCTTGATATGCAGCCACAGATGAGCGCCGAAAGCAGCCCAGGCATAATCGACCAGCATCCAGATGCCCAGCCCGACCGTGATCACCGCGCTCGGCGTCGTGATGCCGTTGTACAGCTTGCGTTCCATGATCTTGAATCGGTCTATCGAGGCCTGATCGTCGCTCATGGCGTGATAGACAAACAGGCGCGGCAGGTAGAACAAGCCGGCGAACCAGGTCACCATGCTGATCAAGTGCCAAGCCTTCAGCCACATCGCATGTTCACTCCTCAAAAAGTCAGCAGGGTGGCGCGGATTCGGGTCTCGTCCAGCGGGCCTTGCTCCGAATACCGAATCTGTCCAGCGGGGTCGATCAGGAACGAGGTCGGGGTAAGCTGGACATCGCCGAATGCACGGCTGACCTCGCCGTGAACATCCAGCGCGATGGCGTAGCCGGGTTTGCGCTGCTCGACCAAAGCGATCACCACCGGCGGCGGGTCGCTGGGCAGCGCAACGCCAATCACCTGTAGCTTGCGGTCAACCAGCGATTCCTGCAGCCGCGTCAGCCGCGGCATGTCTTGCAGACAGATACCGCAGGTCACAGACCAGAAGTTCACCAGGACCGGGCGGCCTCGCAGGTCTGCGCTGTCGAGGTTGCGGCCGTCGAGGAGATTGAACGTCACATCGGGCATCGGTCGGGGCGTCGGACGTAACAACCAGACCGACGCGCCAACGACGGCCAGGGTCAACAGCGTCGCGAAGAAGCGCGGCATCATTGGCTTGGGCGCTCTGAGATGTGCTTGTCGTCAGGTGACAAGGCCGCGGGGGCCTGGGCCGATGACGCTGCTGCCGGAGTTTCGGGCGCCGGGCCGTTGCCGAACCACCGCCGCACACTGCGTGCTGCGTTGCCGAGGGCGCGCCAGATCTTCGGCAACAACCAGATAACGACGATCACGAACACGACGAACAGCCCGATGAAAACCCACGGATGATTCAACGCAGCCCAAAGGCCCGCAACGACCGACACATCTTCGGCAACCGATGCCCCGACGTTGCTGAAGGGTTCCGGTGACGTGTTGATCAACATGCGGCTGCCGGCCTTGGTTGCATGGCTGGCAGTAGCTATCCCGCCGCCCAGCAGCAAGGCAGCGAATTCCGCGGCTTGACTGACATCGAGACCCTGGGCCGCGCCGGCCGCCATCAGTGCGCCAGCGGGAATCCGCACGAAGGTCTGCAGGGCGTCCCATCCGGTATCGATCCCAGGGATCTTATCGGCAAAAAACTCCACGACGTACATCCCCCCGGCTGCCATCATGACCAGCGGATCGCCGACCAGCTCGAGGCCTGGCGGCAGCTCGACGTGCCCGGCATTACCCAGCCAGCCGAGCACCAACACGGCGGCATACAGGTTGATGCCGGAGGCCCACGCAGCGCCAAGCATCAGCGAGATGATTTCGATTGTGTCCATGCCAGCGGTTCCTGTCGCTGTTGCCCCGGGGCCGACCCCGGTAGGTGACGTCGGGCAGCTTGCCGCGACTTTATCACGGGCATGGTGCGTCCCGTCGATCGCGCGAGCTGGCGTGACGCGGCGGCGCAACCCGCGGTTTGCGGTAAACTACGGGCCCTCGAATGGTATGCAGGATTACTGGGCGCGGAGATGATCGAAGTCGGAATCGTTGGAGGCACAGGTTACACGGGTGCCGAGTTATTACGTCTGCTTGCGATGCACCCCGATGCCCGCATCACCTGCATCACGTCGCGTGGCGAGGCGGGTCGACGCGTCGCGGATCTGTATGGAAACCTGCGCGGGCATGTCGATCTGGCCTTTACCGAGCCGGACGTCGCTGCGCTGGCCGCCTGCGATGTGGTGTTCTTTGCCACACCGAACGGCACGGCCATGCAGATGGTGCCTGAATTGTTGGCCGGTGGTGCGCGGGTCATTGATCTGGCGGCCGATTTCCGTTTGAGGGACGAGGCCGAGTGGGCACATTGGTACGGGATGCCGCATGCCTGTCCGGAGGTCCTGGCTGAGGCGGTTTACGGGCTGCCGGAGATCAACCGCGAGCAGATTCGCGGTGCGCGCCTGGTGGCCAACCCGGGTTGCTATCCGACCGCCTCGGCGCTCGGGTTTCTGCCGTTGGTGGAAAACGGGCTGGTCGATACCGCCAGCCTGATCGCTGACTGCAAGTCTGGCGTCAGCGGTGCCGGGCGAGGCGCCAAGGTCGCCAACCTGATGGGCGAGGTGGGCGAGAGCTTCAAGGCCTACGCGGTTGCCGGTCACCGTCATTTGCCGGAGATTCGCCAAACGCTTTCCTGGTCGACCGACCAACCCGTCGGTCTGACCTTTGTACCGCATCTGGTGCCGATGATTCGGGGTATCGAAACGACATTGTACGCCCGGTTGACGGCCGAGCCGGGTGACCTTCAGACGCTGTTCGAGACGCGCTACCAGGACGAGCCTTTCGTTGATGTGATGCCGGCTGGAAGCCACCCGGAGACGCGCAGCGTGCGGGGTGTCAACCAGTGTCGTATTGCGGTGCACCGTCCGCAGGATGGCGACACGGTTGTGGTGTTGGCGGTCATCGACAATCTGACCAAGGGCGCGGCCGGCCAGGCCGTGCAAAACATGAATCTGATGCTGGGTCTGGACGAGCGCACCGGTCTGGACCAGATCGGGTTGCAACCCTGACGATGGGGAAGATCAAGCCAATGCGTGTTGTGACACCGCGGATCGTGCAGCCTGGCGAGCGCTCATGGCTGTGGCTCTGGATGTGGCTGCTGGTATTGGTCGCGCTAGCCGCTTGGACTTGGCAGGTGTTTGAGTTTGGGCGGCAACAAGCCGGCTTCAGCGTAGGCCAGCGCGATGCGATGAAAGCAGAACTCATGCAGCGGATCGAGGAACTCGCCGCGGAACGGGATGCGTTGCGCAGCGATGCCGCGCGATTCGAGCGCGCCGGGCAGATCGATCGTGCCGCGGCAGACGGTGTGCAGGCCGAGGTCCAGGCACTGCAAAACGAACGCGCCGAACTCAAGCGCGAGGTCGCTTTTCTGAAGACCCTGGTTTCCGGCGTGGAACACACGCTGGCGCTGAGCGACTACAGTCTCAAAAAGACCGGCGAGCGCGTCTACCAATTCGAGGTAACCCTGTCGAAGAGCACCGAGAATGTCGCTGCTACCGTGGAGGGCGAAGTCGTCGTCAGCCTGAGGGGTCTGGCGGGTGGCGAGGCTAAAACGCTCGATATGGAGGCGCTGACCGATGGTCGGCGCAGTCGCATCGGGATCAAGTTCAAGAATTTCCAGAAACTGAGCGCGGAGTTGACCCTGCCGGAAGATTTCACGCCGAATTCGCTGGTCATTGCAGTCAAGCCCGGCAGCAAAGGTTATAAACCTTTTGAGCAGTCCTTCGACTGGCAGGCGTCAGACGCCTGATCGACAAACACAACAGGAAAATCTCAGATGGCGCGCAGTAAACGCTTCAAGGCCCCGAAGGTTTCTACCGTGGTTGGGCAAGGCACGCAGATCACCGGCGACGTTTTTTTTACCGGCGGGCTGCATTTGGACGGAAAGATCCGAGGTAACGTGACCGGCGATACCGAGAGCGTCTCGACCCTCACGGTCAGCGAGCAGGGTACCGTTGAGGGTGACGTTCGCGTAGAAAACCTGATTCTGAACGGCGCGGTGGTGGGCGACGTCTATGCCAATGAACGCGTCGAGCTGGCCGCCGATGCCCGCGTGACCGGTACGGTTTACTATCGTCTATTGGAGATGGCGATGGGCGCCGAGGTAAATGGCCAATTGGTGCACAGCGAAGAGCAGGAGCCGAGGATGTTGGGCGAGGATGGCGAAGTGGCTGAGACGGTGACTGGGGCTGAATCCCCGGAGTCCAATGCGTAATACTTGACTGAATTGCTCAGGATAGGCACACTTCACCGATAACTGGGGCTCATGCCCTTAATCTACAATGCAGGTGGTGACAATGACCGATCAAGCAGTGGCCAGCGACGATCCGCTGGTGTTCACATCGGCAGCGGCAAAAAAGGTCTCGGACCTGATTGCCGAAGAAGGTAACCCAGAACTGATGTTGCGCATCTACGTGCAGGGCGGCGGTTGTTCCGGATTCCAGTACGGTTTCACGTTTGACGAGACCGTCAACGAAGGTGACGAGACCGTCATAACCGACGGAGTAACCCTCCTGATCGACCCGATGAGCGTCCAGTATCTGATGGGTGCAGAGGTCGACTACAGCGAAGGGCTGCAAGGCGCTCAGTTTGTCATCCGCAATCCGAATGCGCAGACAACCTGTGGTTGCGGGTCTTCATTCTCGACCTGATCGACGGCCCAGACCGCGCTGGCTGGAACAACACGCCCTGACGCCTCGTTGAGGTCAGGGCGTTTTTTGTGCGTTGTTGATTGGAAAGCGCGCCGCCGCGCGCATTCAAAACAGGCCGAAGGTCTGCGGGATGAGACCCAATCGTTACAAATGCCGCCGGACCTCGACGACATCCGGCTCGTCGACCCGGCGTACGGCACGGAAACCGAGCCGGTCGCACAGCCTCAGCATCTTGGTGTTCTGCGACAACACATCGCCTTCCATGATTTCGATCCCACGGTCACGGGCAACCGTCATCAGGCGATGCATCAGCTGCCGCCCGATACCTTTCTTTTGCCACTCATCGGCCACGGTTAACGCGAATTCGCAGGATTGCTTGTCGGGGTTGCTGACGTAACGTGCAACGCCGAGGATCCTAGCGTCCGGCGTATGCTCGTTGATCAGGGCAACGAGCGCCATTTCGCGGTCGTAATCAATCTGCGTGAAGCGCGCGAGCATCAGCGGTGTGAGCTTGTCCATGCTCTGCATGAACCGAAAGTACTTGCTCTCAGGTGACAGGTTTTGCACGAAGTCCTGTTCGGTTTCGGCATCCTCGGGCCGGATTGGGCGCACCGACACATCGGTGCCGTCGGGGAGCTGCCAGTTCGTCTCGAGTTCCGGCGGATACGGGTGGATCGCCATATGGCCATAGTGCGCGGTGCTGGTCTTGGGCTGCGCAACGACGACGCGTGCATCCACGGCTATCACCCCATCCTCGTCAACCAGCAGCGGGTTGATGTCGAGTTCCTTCACCTCAGGCAGTTCGCAGGCGATTTCAGAAATTCGTTGCAGCACATCGGTCAACTTGACGATATCGGCCTCGGGCAGATGCCGAAACTGCTTTAAAAACCGGGCGGCCCGGGTTCCGCGGATCAGTTCACGACTCAGGTAGTCGTTGAGCGGTGGCAGGGCGACCTGGCTATCGGCAAAAATCTCGACCGCCGTGCCACCGGCACCGAAGCTGATTACCGGCCCAAACACCGGGTCGCTGGTAATGCCGACCATGATCTCGCGCGCATGCGGTCTTTCGAGCATCGGTTCGATGGTCACCCCGGAGACGCGTGCACCGGGCGCGAGTCTTTGCACGCTATCCATCATCTCGCGAAACGCGGTGCGCACCGAGCGGGGCTCGCGAATGTTGAGGCGAACGCCGCCGACATCGGATTTGTGGGTGATATCTGGCGAGTTGATCTTCATCGCGACCGGCAGGCCAACGCCTTCGGCGGCAACCAATGCGTCGCCAGCGGTCGAAACATTGATACTCGGTGATGTCGGGATATGAAAGGCACGCAGCACCGCCTTGGATTCCGCGTTGCTCAGCGTGTAACGACGCTCGCCGATCGCGTTGTCGATGATCAGGCGTGCCCCTTCGACATCAGGCTCACGATGCTTGGATAACGGCGCCGGTGCCTGCAGCAGGGCCTTCTGGTTGCGCCGATAGCAGGCCAGGTAACCGAACGCATCGACCCCAGCCTCCGGGCTGGTGAATTGGGGGATGCCGGCCGCGGCGAAACGTTTGCGGCCTTCGGCGACCAGGTTTTCGCCCATCCAACAGGCAAGCACCGGTTTGTGGGCTTTCTTGGCCGCGCTGACGACGCCCTCGGCGCAGGCGGTTGGGTCGGTCATTGCCTGGGGTGTCAGGAGCACCAGCAGACCGTCGACATTATTGTCCTCGAGCACAATCTCGGTCGCGGCAGCGTACCGCGCGCTGTCGGCATCGCCGAGAATATCGACCGGGTCGCTGTGCGACCAATGCGTCGGCAATACCTCGCTGAGGCGATGAACGGTCTTTTCCGACAGGTCGGCGAGCGGCACCTGCAGGTCGCTGGCCCGGTCGGCCGCCATTACGCCAGGACCGCCGCCATTGGTGACGATCGCCAGTCGTGGACCTTCCACGCGCGTACCGGAAGCGAGCGTCTGCGCGGCGGCAAACAGCTGACTCACCGTCAACACACGGACCGCGCCGGCACGTTGTACGGCGGCATCGAAGACGTCGTCGCTGCCGACGAGCGCACCGGTATGTGAGACCGCGGCACGGGTGCCGCTCTCACTGCGGCCGGATTTCACCACAATGACCGGCTTTAGGCGGGCGGCGACGCGCAGGCCGCTCATGAACGACCGTGCGTCAGAGATACCCTCGACATACAACAGGATGCTCTTGGTCTCCGGATCGACCGCGAGGTAGTCCAGCACGTCGCCAAAACCGACATCGGCGGTCGCACCAAGTGAGGCGACGGCAGAAAAACCGAAGCCGCGCGAGTCTGCCCAATCAAGCAGCGCGGTACAAAACGCGCCGGATTGCGCGACGAGTGCGACATGTCCCGGTTTGGCGCCACTCTTGGCGAAGGTCGCGTTGAGCCCAACACGCGGGCGGATGATGCCGAGGCAGTTCGGTCCTATCAGTGGAATATCATGGGTGCGTGCGGTATCCACGATCTCGTGCTGCAGGGCCAGCCCGCGTTTGCCGACCTCGCCAAAGCCGGCCGACAACACCACCGCGGCGCCCACACCATGCTCGCCGCATTCAGCGATCACCGCAGGGATCCGTACGGCCGGGATAGCGACGACGACAAGGTCGATCGGGTGGTCGATATCGCTGATCGCGGCGTAGCATTTAAGCCCCTGAACCTTTTTGTGTTTGGGATTTACCGGGTAAATCTCACCTGTGAACCCGCCTTCGCGCATGTTGCGAAGCACCTGTCCGGCGACCGATTCCGCGCGATCTGACGCGCCGACAATGGCGACTGATTGAGGCTCGAAGACTTTGTTCAGGTAGTGTTTTTTCATCTCAATACTGCTCGGATGTTGTTCAATGGCAAGGTAGATTGACGGGCCCAGAGGTAGGTATGTTGCACTGCAACATCTGTGGCGGCAAGATTAATCGAAAATTGAGGCGGCTAGAGGATTATCAGATTTATGGCGATTGCGTACATTTCCCACGCCGACTGTGCATTGCACGACATGGGACACCACCATCCTGAACAGCCGGCGCGTCTTAGCGCGATCAGCGATCGGCTGATCGCGTCCGGGGTGGACATGGTGCTGCATCACCACGACGCCCCGCTGGCCAGCCGTGCCCAACTCGAGGCGGCGCATGACGCCAGCTACATCGACGAGATCTATGCCGCGTCGCCGGCCGAGGGCATCAGCTGGGTCGATGGCGACACAGCGATGAATCCGCACACGCTGAAGGCCGCGCTAAGGGCGGCGGGCGCGGTGACCCTGGGGGTGGATTTGGTTATGCAGGGCAAGGCAAAACAGGTGTTCTGCGCCGTCCGGCCGCCCGGTCATCATGCCGAGCGCCATCGGGCCATGGGATTCTGCTTTTTCAACAACATCGCGGTGGGCGCTTACCACGCGTTGCAGGCGCATGGCCTGAAACGTGTCGCGATCGTCGACTTCGATGTGCATCACGGTAACGGCACCGAGGACATCGTCAGTGACGACCAGCGGCTGCTGTTCTGCTCGACGTTTCAGCATCCGTTCTATCCGAATTCTGGTTTCGGCAGCACGGCCGCAAATGTCGTCAACGCGCCGCTGCCATCCGGCGCGGGTAGCCTGCCGTTCCGTGAAGCGGTCGAGACGCATTGGTTGCCACGACTCGCTGAATTCGCGCCGCAATTGATCATGATCTCGGCCGGTTTCGATGCGCACCAGGCCGACGACATGGCAAACCTGAACCTGGTCGATCGAGACTACGCGTGGATCACCCGGCGGCTGTGCGAGTTGGCCGACCAAAGTGCCGGAGGGCGGATCGTTTCGTCACTCGAGGGTGGCTATGACCTGCATGCACTTGCCCGTAGCGTCGAGGCGCATCTGAAGGCGTTTCTGGGCGAGTAAAAATGGGCGAGAAAGAGGGACACGAGAAAGAGGGACAGACCCCAGTTTCTCCTCAGTTGAACCTAGTCGCCGATGACTCGAATGATCTCCGCAACGACGCCCGGCGCGTTGTTGAGTTGTCGCACCCGTTTCCAAAGCCGCTTTGGCGCGGTTTTGTAGATCTGCAACAGCTCGTCACCGTCAATCCACGCCACTTCACGACGCTTTTTGAATCGTCCACTCGTATCAGTGGCCCACTGGAGGTTTAACGGCGAGACATCGCGGTACGGAAACTCGATAAAGAAGGTCTGCCACTGCTTGGGCTTGAGCGGGTTGGACGATGCGCGTTCGCAGCACCAATGCGGCGCTTTTCGCAGCGTTTGCTCGAAAAGATCACCAACAAGCGCTGCCTGCCGACCAACTGCTTCGGGGGAGCGTCGCGCGAGGGTGAGTGAATCAGCAAAGTAGAGGGTCTCGGTCTCTTCGACGAACTCGCGGATGGCCGTCGCCCGGCAGTCTTCGCCGGGATCCGAACCCCCGCCGAAATCGATCAGATAGCCGGCTTTACGGCCCCTGAAAACCGTTTGGAACAGAAACTGCACCTGCCCGTTGTGCTTCGCAAACGGTATGATGCCGCCACCCTGTTTGTGCAAAGGGTTGTCTGCGTCTGCCGGGATCATGACAGTATTGGCCACCGTGGGTTGACCCCCGGATATTACGGCAGTGCCCAACGCGCCGCGTTTTTGATTTGCCTTGTGATCCAGGTTGTCTGCCACATGGGCGATCATGGTCCATAATTGACAGAGCAGGATACTTAGCGCAACGCTGATCGATCCTTCGTTTCCTATCGGCTCTAAACGGACGATTGTCCGGGACCAAAGTAAATATGGAGGAGCAACCCCCGCCGTCGGCTGGCGACTTCTGCACGGCCTGCCCGCGCCCAGAGCTATCTGCCTGCAAGAGCAGGCATTTCGGGCGAGAGGTCTGGCACATCGATTGTCCGGATGCGGTCGAGGTCTTCGCCAAAGGGCAGGGTATTGCGATCAAGTGCGCACACACCGGCGAGCCATGTTGTATCGAGGATGGGCAGGATGTCTTTGTCGGCTCGCCGAGCTTGAATCCGATCAAGGACTTTCTCGAAACGACGCTGGGCTATCTCGGTCTGAAACATAATTAGAGGGGTAGCAGGGGATAGGGGGGCAGACCCAGGTTTCTACAGGTTTCCAAATAAATTTCAGCCGTGCGGGCCGCCTGCTTTGCGTGGCCGCCCGGTTTTCCCCTTCGTTACCCGCCTCCCGAGTGTTGCAGCTACCGCCTCGCTAAAGGTCTGGCTACCCAAAGCATAGTTGCCGTTCGTCGCGGTGCGAATCTCGTCTACCAGCGCAGGTCCAGGTTGGGTGCGGGAAAGGCCGCAATAGGCGGCGCGGCGGGTCTCGTCAGTGAAAATTCGGGGTCTGTCCCGTTATTGGTCAGGTGTGGTGTGATGGTCAGCCAAATCGTAGGGCGGTTGAATTGATGAGCAGGTTCTGGGTTGTGGTGTTGCTGCTGTCCCTGTCCGCCGCGAGTGCTGCGGATGTGGTCGAGCGTTCGCTTGAAACGGCCGATCGCTGGTGGGAGCAGACTGTCGATGTAGCCGGCGAGGCCGTCGAGCAGGCCAGACGGCTATGGCAGGAGAACCATCCACAGGACGCCGCGCTCTGGGAGGAGCTGATACCGCGGCTCGACGAGGTGATGACGCTCCAAGATCGGGGGCGCGAGCTGCCCGAGTCGGCGTGGTTCGGCGAGGACCAGGCCTCAAACTCAGCGGTCATCAACGAGCTTCTGGATGAAGTCACCCGCATCCTGATCGGCAGCAACAGGCTGCGGGAAGCGATGCGGCAGCTCAGCGAGGCGATGGCCGACAACCGCGCGGCGATCGTCGAGCTGAAGCAGCGCAAACTTACCGCGCCTTCGGATTCCCTGTGGCGCAAGACAGTGTCCGATCTCGACGAAGAGATCGGCCAGCGCGAAGCGCTGCTCGCCGAACAGCGAGTGGCGATGGTCGATCTGAATGCACAGACAGCAGCGCTGCTGCGCGATAAGGGCCTCGAGATCGACGCCGATGGCGTGGAGTTTTTGCTGTCGACGGTGGTTGGCGATGACGTCATCGACATGACGCTGGTGTTCGGCAAAGTCCGCCAACTGACGGAGCAACTCGAGACGCTGACCATCGAGAGTCAGGAGGACCTCGAGACCGCGCGGCGCTACTACGGCATGTACGCCGTGCTGCTGACGACGCTGGAGCATATGCATACAGTCCTGATCGATCGTATAGAGATCGACTACCGCCCGCGCATCGAGACGATCCGCGAGCGCGCTGAGGAGCTGCAGCGCGAGACCGCGGCGCTCATCGCGGATGGCCCGAGTCCGGTGCTGCAGTCCAATATCGCGGCACAGCAACTGACGATCGATGCGGCGGCAAGATATGCCAGCTATCTGGCTCGTCAGAAGAAACAGATCATGGCTTCGCGTGAGCGCCTTGCGCGCGACCTGGCCGTCGCACGCAATACCTATGAGACAGTCAAGATGTCCGGCGACTTGGTAGCGCTGATGCAGAACAGCCGCCAACGGCTCGACAGTCTTTTCCAGTTGCAGGTGCCGCCGCTGCGCGCGTTTGAGAATCTGGAAATGAAACGGGAGTTTGAGCGTCTGACGGCGACGCTGCTGCAGGAGGACGGACTGCGGTCCGGAGCAAGCCAATAGCCGCACAAAACCAGCAGACGGGGTCTGTCACCCTTTTTCCCGGAACTTGCCCGCTGAGGATGTCAGTTCGGGTGAACCACCCCGATCAGACGCGCAGCGGTCGCGCCGGTAACACCGCACAGATTGCCAGGCCGCTTTCCCAGAGCCTCCCTCGCCAACCAAGCAAACGCCATCGCCTCCATCCACTGCGGGTCGACCCCGTAGTCGCCTGTCGATTCCACGGAGCGGCGGAGGCGCTCGGCTAGGTTGCCGACCAGTTCTGCATTCTTTGCGCCGCCACCGCAGACCAATACGCGTTGGCAGTTCGGGGCATGGTGCTCGATGGCATCGCAGATGCTGCTGATCGTCAGTGCCAGCAGCGTCGCCTGCACGGTCTCTGCAGGCAACTTGGCCGCACCGAGTCGCTCCATTAGCCACTGCCGCGAAAAATACTGCGTCCCGGTGCTCTTCGGCGGCGGTCGTGCGAAGTAAGGGTCGTCGAGCAGCCGGTTGAGCAGATCCACATCCGGCTCGCCGCTCGCTGCCCACTGACCACCCTCGTCGTACGGTCGGCCGAGGTGCTGTCGTGCCCAGAGATCCATCAGGCAGTTTGCTGGACCGGTGTCGAAACCGATGCCCGGCACATCGGGATCGGCGGGCAGCACGGTGATGTTGGCGATACCACCGAGGTTCAGCACCACCCGGGTCTCGTCGGGGCTGCGCAGCACGGCATTGTGGAACGCCGGCGCTAGCGGTGCGCCCTGGCCGCCGGCGGCGATGTCGCGGCGGCGGAAGTCGCTGACGGTGGTGATGCCGGTGCGCTCGGCGATCACGTTGGCGTCGCCGATCTGCACGCTGGTCGGTTCGTCGCTGTCGGGTGCGTGGGCGACGGTCTGGCCGTGGCTGCCGATCGCGATGATCGCGGTGCGGTCGTGGGGGCTGTTTGCGATCAGTTCGTTGACCGCTGCGGCGATGAACTGGCCGGCCGCCGTGTCGAGGCGGCCGAATGCGGTTGCGGTCATCGGGGCGCCGGCGGCGGCGGTCTGCAGGCGCTCACGCAGGGTGGGAGGCCAGGGCGCGCTATGGTGCGCCAGCAGAAGGGGTTGTTGGCCTGAGAAGTCGACCAGCGCGCAGTCGACTGCGTCCATGCTGGTGCCGGACATCACGCCGATGAAGAGGCCCAACGGTGCGATGCCCGTTTAGTTGGTTTTTTCGGCGTCGACGCTGGCCACCATCGTATCTGCCGGCACGGCATCAAGCTTGGCCAGTAGCGGCGCGGTCGCCCTCTTGAACGCAGCGATCTCTTGTTTCGGCAACGACAGCGACTTCGGCAGCTTCACCCGCAGAGGGTCTTTATGGTTGCCATTGACGCGAAACTCGTAGTGCAAATGGGGTCCGGTGGCCAGGCCGCTCTTGCCGACGTAGCCGATGACCTGTCCCTGCTTCACGCGCGCGCCCCGCTTCGAGCGTTTGGAATATTTCGACATGTGGGCGTAAAGCGTCGTGTATTTGCCGGCGTGCTGAATGACCACGGTCCGGCCGTAGCCGCCCTTGGTGCCGCGGAAGATCACCTTGCCGTCGCCACTGGCCTTGATCGGCGTGCCGGTCGGTGCCGCATAGTCGACTCCCTTGTGCGAGCGCCACCGTTTTAGCACCGGGTGCCAGCGTTTCGGGTTGTAACGCGAGCTGATCCGGGCGAATTTGATCGGCGTGCGCAGGAACGCGCGGCGTTTGCTGTGGCCGGTATCATCGAAATAGCCGACCTCGCCATCCTCGCTCTCGTAGCGCACCGCGCGGTAGGTGTTGCCCCGGTTGGTAAACTCAGCGGCCAGGATCGGGCCATCACGCAGTTTTTCGCCCTCCAGGAACTGCTCTTCGTAGACCACGCGAAATTGATCGCCGGCGCGAAGTTCAAGTGCAAAGTCGATGTCCCAACCGAAGATGTCGGCAAGCTCCATGATCTTGGCGTCTGAAAGGCCCGCTTTTTGGCCATCCACGAACAGCGAGGATCCGATCACGCCGGCCGCCGCGGCGGTTTGGGTGTCGACGTCTTTACTGATGATTTCTGCCGTTACCGCATCGTCCTCGATATCAACACGCAGTTGTTCAACGCGGCTACGGTGGTGTTCCAGCCGTGTCAGTTCACCGAGTTCGTCGAATCGAAAGCGCAGCGTCTGCCCTGGCCGAATCCGCCCGAGCGACTTAGCCGTTTTGCTGCTGTTGACGATTCGGTGAAGCAGCGCGGGTTTGAGATCCTGATCTGAAAAAATCCTCGCTAGGGAGTCACCCGATGCGACCATATGTTCGACCCAGCGTGGTGCCGCGTAGTCGGATGCCTCTACCGCCGTAAGCGCTGTGTCGGTTTCAGGCAACCCGGCCGGCGTTTCTTCGGCGACCATGGCCTCGGCCGGCTGCGGTGCGGTCGCCAGTATGCTGGGCGCGGCGATTGCTCGGTCAGCATCCACAGAGATTCGCTGGACCGGTTGTTCAGGGAGCGGTGCCGGTGGCCTTTCAACAGAGGGTGCGGGCTCGCTTTGGGCCGGTAGCGGCTCGGCGACGCGCGTTTCGACGATGGCGGGCTTGAGTATCGGCAATGCCAATGGCGCGGTTTGCCGGGTCATCGGTTCGGCGCTGATGACCGCTGTTTGTTCGGCTGCGACAGCGGCATTGTGACGACCGGGCAATGCTAACGGCGAGCTCAGCGGCAGGGCGTCAGTTGGGGTTGCCGGTACTGACGGCGATGCCAACAGGTCCTTGGTCGCGGGATTGAGGTCGAGAAACGCCACGGTGGCGATCGTTGCGGCGAGGATGCCGGTTGCCAAAAAGACCCGCCGCGACGAGCGCCGCCGCGTGTGCGCTGTTTTGGCAACAAACTTATAGTCTCTTATCACGAAAAAGCCGTAATTGCCCGAAATTCGTTCGGATTATGGCAGATTATCGACCGATTTCGATAGGAATTTAGCAATTTTTGCACGGCTTGCGATGGTGTTCGCCATTGTGCGGGCGCGAAATTCCTGTTTCTGGTATTTTCGGCCGCTTTGCGCCGAAGCCAAGAGAGGGGTTCTGATGTCAATCGAAGCGTCGCTGGAGATCATTCGCCGCGGGGCCGATGAAATCCTCGTTGAGGCGGAGCTGAAGAAAAAACTCCGCCGCGGCCAGCCGTTGCGGATCAAGGCCGGTTTTGACCCGACCGCGCCGGATCTCCACCTCGGCCACACGGTGTTGATCAACAAGCTACGTCAGTTTCAGGAACTCGGCCACCACGTGCTGTTCCTGATTGGCGACTTTACCGGGATGATCGGCGACCCGACCGGCAAGAGCCAGACGCGACCGCCGCTGACGCCGGAAGAGGTCCAGCAAAACGCGCAAAGTTACACCGATCAGGTGTTTAAAATTTTGGACCCGGATCGCACCGAGGTCGTCTTCAATTCGACCTGGATGAGTGAGATCGGCGCTGCCGGCATGGTCCAGTTGGCTGCCAGACACACGGTGGCCCGGATGCTGGAGCGCGACGATTTCAGCAAACGCTACAAAGCCGGTCAGCCGATCGCCATCCATGAATTTCTCTACCCGCTGATCCAGGGCTGGGATTCGGTTGCGTTGAAGTCAGACGTGGAGCTCGGCGGCACCG
>CALNYW010000005.1:0-30000 GCA_942490985.1 uncultured Gammaproteobacteria bacterium | reverse complement strand
TACAGCTTTACACTGGACTTTGAACCTATCTGTGTAGGATAGGTGGGAGGCTTTGAAACCGAATCGCCAGATTCGGTGGAGCCAACCTTGAAATACCACCCTGGTATGTTTGAAGTTCTAACCCAGGCGCTACAACGCCGGGGACAGTGTATGGTGGGTAGTTTGACTGGGGCGGTCTCCTCCCAAAGAGTAACGGAGGAGCACGAAGGTACCCTAAGTACGGTCGGACATCGTACGGTTAGTGCAAAGGCATAAGGGTGCTTGACTGCGAGACAGACATGTCGAGCAGGTACGAAAGTAGGTCTTAGTGATCCGGTGGTTCTGAGTGGAAGGGCCATCGCTCAACGGATAAAAGGTACTCCGGGGATAACAGGCTGATACCGCCCAAGAGTTCATATCGACGGCGGTGTTTGGCACCTCGATGTCGGCTCATCACATCCTGGGGCTGAAGTCGGTCCCAAGGGTATGGCTGTTCGCCATTTAAAGTGGTACGCGAGCTGGGTTTAGAACGTCGTGAGACAGTTCGGTCCCTATCTGCCGTGGGCGTTTGAGAATTGAGGGAAGCTGCTCCTAGTACGAGAGGACCGGAGTGGACGAACCTCTGGTGTTCCGGTTATCACGCCAGTGGTATTGCCGGGTAGCTATGTTCGGACAGGATAACCGCTGAAAGCATCTAAGCGGGAAGCCCCTCCCAAGATAAATTCTCACTAGACTCTTGAAGTCTCTGAAGGGCCGTTGAAGACTACGACGTTGATAGGCTGGATGTGGAAGTGCAGTAATGTATGAAGCTAACCAGTACTAATTGCCCGTGAGGCTTGACCATATAACGCCCAAGATCTTTGGGCGAAGCAAATCTCTGACCCAAAGCGCCAACTCGATCAAAACCAAATGCAGCTCATCGCCGATGCGGTGGGCACAACAGTTTGCCTGGCGGCAATAGAGCATTGGAACCACCTGATCCCATCCCGAACTCAGAAGTGAAACGTTGCATCGCCGATGGTAGTGTGGGGTTCCCCATGCGAGAGTAGGTCACTGCCAGGCTTTAATCCGAAACCCCGGTTGCGCAAGCAGCCGGGGTTTTTTCTTTGTGGCGTCGTGCAATAAATAACCCAAGGTGCAATGCCGACAATTGGCCTTAAGCGCGCATCGAACTCCGTCTATCGGTAAGCGGTCCCCGCCAATGAGGGTGGATTGAAATGCCGCGTATAATCAGGCCAGTTCGCTACTGATCTGCTTGCAATAGAGATCCTTGCCGACGACCGTAGGTTCTGCCGCGCTTGTCACGAAGAAGAGCGTTTCCTTACCGAGTCCTGATGCCTTGATTCACTACGAAATCACCAAGTTCGACACCGATACCCACGAATTTCACATCCGTCTGCGGCTACCGGTGACCGCGGGGCAGCAGGCGATTCGCCTCAGTCTCCCCGCGTGGATCCCCGGTAGCTACATGATTCGTGATTTCGCGCGCAACGTGACGTCGTTGGCGGCGTTTGATTGTGATGGCCCGTTGCATGTCGAGAAATCGGACAAGCAGACATGGTTGGTAGGCACGGACAATGATGAGATAACGGTCGAGTATCGGGTCTATGCATTCGATCTGTCGGTACGCACGGCATACCTGGATCGGACGCGTGCCTATTTCAACGGTACCAGCCTTTTTCTTCAACCGGATGATGCGCAAGATGCGGATTGGCAATTCGTGATCCATGTGCCTGACCCGCCGCAATGCGAGGCTTGGCGTGTTGCGACGACGCTGCCGGCAGCCCATGTGGATGACCGCGGGTTTGGAAGTTACCGAGGCCGTGGCTACGCCCGATTGATCGATTGTCCGGTTGAGATCGGGGTGTTCGAACGGGCTTCGTTCAGTGTCGCCGGTGTGCCCCATGAGATTGTCATCAGTGACGCTGCCAGTTTTGATTTGCGTCGAATCGTTAGCGATCTGGTGCCTATTTGTAGTGAGCATTCGGCGATGTTTGGCGACTTGCCGGTAGAAAAGTACCTGTTTCTTACCCTGGCCACAGCCGAAGGTTATGGCGGACTGGAACATAAGGACAGCACCAGTCTCATCTGCAAGCGTGCCGACCTGCCGCGTGACGGTCTGGCTGCACCGGACAAGGGCTATCGGCAATTCCTTGGGTTGTGCAGTCACGAGTATTTTCACCTTTGGAATGTCAAACGCATTCGTCCGGCGCGCCTCGCCGAGGCGGACCTCAGTGCCGAGGTCTATACCGAGCTGCTCTGGGCCTTCGAGGGCATCACTTCCTACTACGACGAACTGGCACTTGCGCGCAGTCGCGTGTTGACGCTGGACGCGTACCTGGACCTGTTTGCCACAACCGTCACCCGGGTGTTGAGGGGGGCAGGGCGACATAGACAGTCGATCGCTGAGTCGAGTTTCGACGCGTGGACGCGCTTCTACAAGCAGGACGAAAATGCGCCGAACGCCATCGTCAGTTACTACGCAAAAGGTGCGCTGGTTGCGTTTGGACTGGATGTGACGATTCGTGAGCTGAGCAGCGATCGGCTATCGTTGGACGATCTGATGCGCGCGTTGTGGCGCGAATTTGGACGCAGAGACGTCGGCGTGCCCGAGCGGGGGATAGAAAAAGTGTTGTCCCGCCTGCTGGACCACCCAGTAGACGACTTCTTCGAGCGCTTCGTCTACGGCGTCGACGAACTGCCATTGGCAGACTGGTTCGCGAAAGTCGGTGTCGGCTACCGAGTGCGTGCTGCGACGAGCGACGAAGATCAGGGCGGCTGCCGGATTGATCCGCCGGAGGACGCCAGGCCACGTGCGTTCGGTGCGCGTTTCAACGCCCAGGCGGATGGTCTGGTCATTACCCACGTGCTCGCGCAGGGCGCGGCGCAGGCCGCTGGTTTGGCCGCTGGAGACGCCCTTGTCGCGTTTGATGGCGAACGCGTAACGGTTTCCAACCTGCCTGACCTGCTGTTGCGCGCAACCGGCGATTCGGTGGACGTGCATTTTTTCCGACGCGGACGCCTGCTGTGCGAAACATTTCCGATTCTTTCTGCGGCTGAAGATACCTGTGATCTTTGGGTGAAGGCCGAGGCGGATCTCAGCGCCGATGTGCGCGACCGGCGCGCGTCATGGTTGAAAACCAGTCAGGGAAGGGTCACGTGAGTGATCGCAGCAACGGTGCCTGAGGAACTGCTTCAGTTACTCGCCGACGGCCGTTTCCACTCTGGCCAACAGCTGGCGCAACACCTTGGTGTCAGTCGGACGGCCGTGTGGAAGCAGGTGAAGCGCCTCGAATCGGACTACGGTCTGGCGATGCATGCCGTGCGCGGGCGTGGATACCGCCTTGTCGCGCCGCTCGATCTCCTCAGCCTGGCCCAGATCAGAGACCACCTCAGCGCCGAAACCCTGGCGCAGTTGGAGAAGATAGTCATCCTGACCTGCACGCCATCAACCAATGCAAGCGCGCGCGCCGACCTGCCAGACAAGAGCGGCAGCGGCAGGGTCTGGCTCGCCGAGCACCAGACGGCCGGCAGGGGACGGCAAGGTCGCGACTGGATCAGTGCTTTTGGCGCCAACATCTATCTTTCGCTCGCCTGGCGGTTCGACATGCCAATGTCGCAACTGTCGGCACTGAGCCTTGCAGCCGGTGTCGCCACAGCCGAATCGCTGCAGGACCTGGGAGTTCAGGGACACGCGCTGAAGTGGCCCAATGATGTGCTGGTCGATGGTCGTAAGCTCGCGGGGATTCTGGTCGAGGTATCCGGTGAGGCAGGCGGGCCGGCGACCGCCGTTATCGGTATCGGGATCAATGTGCGCATGCCGGCTGGCCCAGGCACACGCATCGATCAACCCTGGACGGACACAGCGTCAGTCGCGCGCGAACCAATTTCGAGAAACGCCCTGGCCGGCAACCTGATACGCCGCCTGGTCGAGGCTTGTGGCGCGTTCGCGGTGTCTGGTATCGAACCATTGCTGGAGCGCTGGCAGGCCTTCGACAAGTTGCTCGGACGACAGGTGCGACTGCACAGTGGTGACACCTGCGTCGAGGGGCTGTACGTCGGTATCGCCGAGACCGGCGCCCTGATACTGGAAACTGCCAGCGGCCGCACCGAGCACCATGCCGGCGAGGTCAGCCTGCGCACAGGGGGCAGCCAATGAGTGCAAGTGCACTCCTGGTCGATCTGGGCAATACGCGCTGGAAGATGGCGCTGTCGACCGGCGGTGAGGTCGGCCTGGTTGAATCGGGCGTGCATGCCGATGTGCAGGCGTTTCGCGGGTTTTTGGCGCGCAACGCGGTAGGCGTGGAACGCGTCCTTGTCGCGAGTGTCACAGGCGACTCGGTCGAACAAGCTGTCGAATCGGAGATTCGGCGATGCCTGGGGCTGCCATGTCGGATGATCAAGTCTACCGACAGGATGCCGAATATTCTGTCTGGATACCGCAAGCCGGAGCAGCTCGGCGTAGATCGTCTGATGGCGATGGTTGCGGCGCGGGCCAACTCATTGGCGCCGTTGTGTGTCATTGATGCCGGAACCGCTGTGACAATGGACTTTGTCGATGCGTCCGGCCTGCATCTGGGTGGTTTTATTTTGCCGGGTTTAAAAATGTTCCGTGATTGCCTGCTCGCCAACACCGCGATACCGCGCGATAGCGACGTACATGCATCGGACCCTCTTGGCAGAGACACGCCTACAGCGGTCGCCCTCGGTGCACGTTATTCTGTCGCCGCCATCGTCGAGACCTTCCTGACCGGTTCACGTGCCTTGTTTGGCGACCAGCGCACAGAAATCTTCGTTGGCGGTGGAGATGCAGACCAATTCACCGGACTGTTGCCGCCACCATGCACTAAACTTGAGAATCTGGTTTTGAGTGGCCTCGCCGCGCTGGCTGTCGGTGGAGATGTGTAGTGCGTTGGTTCATTGTTTTGCTGTTGGTTGCCAACGTCATTCTGTTTTTCTGGGTAGAGCAGGAATCGCTCAACTCCTCCAAGTATTCATCGATCCCACCACCTGACGTCGGTCGCTTGCGGCTGCTCAAGGAAGGCGTCGAGACCGAAGCACCTGCCCCGCCGCAGATCGCCGAAGTGCAACGGGACGCACCGAAAGCGGAAGCCCAAACGCTGCAGCGCGTGGATATCGTCGCCGAACCTGTGCCCACCGATACGCCGCAGGCGACACCCGATCCCGCGGTCGTCGACGCGTCTTCCGCAGCAGAGGTGTCAGCGGCAGCGCCTGAACAGGTCGATGACAAACCCGCGTTCTCGGTCATTTCCGATGCTTTTACACGGCTGACGGAAAGTCTCACATCGACCGGCGATGTGGTCGTGGCCGACGCAGACGACCGACCGCCGGCTGCTGGCGAAGAAGCCAAGGAGCGGGTCACGGACAATGCCCTGGCGCAATCCGAACCCGGACCCGACTCCTACTCCGAGGCCATCCCAGATATAAAAGCAACGGAATCACCTATACCCGAGGTCGAGGTTGCCGAGCCGGTAGTGATCACCGAAACGTGCGTCCGCGTCGGCCCATTGCGGCGCGCTGATGCCGACAAGTTGTTGGCGGGTTTGCCCGAGCACATCGAGCTGCTGTCCGACACCTCGGCAGAGCAGCGTCAAGTCGATGCCTATTATGTACTCATCCCACCGCTTGAGACTCGCGCGGCAGGGCGCAAAAAAGTGCGCGAGCTGAACGCCGCCGGCCTTAAGGACACCTGGCTGTTCCAGGGCGGCAAATACCGCAACGGCATTTCACTCGGCGTGTTCAGCCAAAAGGCAGGCGCACAGCGGCATGCTGCGCTGGTCGCGAAAAAAGGATTTGCTGCTGTCGTGCGCGAGAAGGCATCGACCGCGGAGCGTCATTGGCTGGAACTCAAAAAACAGGGCGACGGCGATCTGCGCAGTGCGTTGCCATTGCCCAAGGATGTTGTCCTGACGCCACAGGCGTGTCCTTGATTGACTGTGAGCATAAAGGCTTTCGCGCGCCGGGCTGTGCGGGGCGTACGGGCAGGCCCCGGCTCCCAATGGCGCTGATTGTGTCGCAGCGATCTCATTTGATTTTTTTGCAGGCAAACCGTTTGTAGTCTGTCCGGTTTTTCAGGGTATTAATCGCGCCGGCCTTTGCAGCTCCCGTCTGCAGCCTGAGTATTGCAGCGCCCCGATTCGGGTCGCATTGAACTGAACCGTATTCTGCGGAAAGCCGTTGCCCGGGCTGCCGGTCTGATACTGGCAGAATGCGCCGAACGGGCGGGAGTTCTGGCGCAGGGCGCTGGCTGTTTTTGACTACTTGTCGTGATATTCTTCCACCCGTGCCGGAATAGCTCAGTTGGTAGAGCGCCTCATTTGTAATGAGGATGTCGCGGGTTCGACTCCTGTTTCCGGCTCCAATTTGCTTCTGAAAATGCCCTGTCCGGCAGGAAGGGCGGGGCAAGATGCCAATGCATAGCCGATGGCTCGTCCGCTGAAACGCAGCCAGCCTGTCGGGATGGCTCCTCTCTCGGATCTGTGCTTTCCAGCCCCACGACTATCAGTGACGACCTGCTGCATGCTGCGCGGAGGCCGGGCAATGGGCGCATCAGACGCCACGCAGAAGACGGCGCTTAACGAAAAAGGCTCGTCCAGCGATTCGCTTCCATCTTTTCTTGCAGTGCGGTCTTCAATTCAGTGCTGCTGTTCGGAAGCAGATCAACCGCCTGTTCTCTTTTCTTGTTTCTCAGGTTTGGATCGGCGCCGCCCGCGGTTAAAGCAGCATGCACTGTATCCGAATGGCCGGCGCTGGCTGCCAGCATCAAGGCCGTGTTCCCGTTTACATTTCGCATGTTGGAGTCGGGCTTGGACTTGAGCAGAAGTTTCACGACCGCGTGATGTCCCCGGCTGGCTGCCAGCATCAACGCAGTATCGCCCCGTAGGTTCTGCTGGTTGATCCGGCCGCCATACTTCAGCAGTTCCCTTACCAGCTTCATATGTCCTCCTTTGGAAGCCATCATCAGCAATGTGTGGCCATCGTTGTAACGACTCCCGATATTGCCCATGCGTGAACGCAAGCTTTCAAACAAGGGAACGGAGCTGTATTCTACCGAGTACCAGATTGCGTCACGGCTGCTTTTGTCTTTCGTATCGACCTTTGCCCCCTTTTCAACGAGCAACTGAGCAAGTTGGGTATGACCTGACTTTGCTGCCAGGAGCAGAGGAGTCATTCCCGACCTATTGATGCGACCCGGATCGGCGCCGTTGTCCAGCAGCAGTCGGGCCGACGCTAATTTGTTTCTCGATGCCGCCAAATGCAGCGCGGTTCCCCCGTTGCTGTGGACCGCATCGACCCGTGCCCCACTGTTGATGAGCAACGCGGCGAGATCCAGGTTGCCAGCGCTTACGGCATGGGCTAGTGGGCCAAGCGGATAGTGTTCTGTAACGCTCAGCCGCGGCACAAGCCTTGTGGGCAAGGCGACAGTCCGCAGGGAATGGCATGCCCTTTTCAAGGACTGCAACGCAGCCCACGAGGCTTGTGCCGCGGCCCTTCGGGAGCCGCTGTGCGAGCGCGACTCGGTGTTGCGTTTCTTGCCAAGGGGGCAGCCATTGCCTGCGAAACGCGCCTTGATTCGCACTCGCACAGTGGCTCTGAGCGTTACAGAATTATCCGCTTGGCCCACTAGCGGTGTGCGGCCCTTGACCTCGGAGAGGTCCGGGTCTGCACCCGCCCGTAACAGGCGTTCGGCAACATGCTTGTGACCCTGCCATACTGCCCTGCCCAGTGCCGTATAACCGCCTGGATCAGTCTCATTGATCGGCGTGCTCTTCGTCCCTGATCGAGTTGTCGTTTGTTACGCCGGTCGAGGCGTTTATTGTTCAGAAACAGCGTGATTTTTTCAGTCTCACCATCACGCTGAAGAAAAAGCAAACCGTTGAACGGGTCATTCTTCCTGAGGGCACGCCCGACGACCCCATACGCCCACAGCCGTCCAAGGCAGAGGCAGATCCCCGTCCCCCCGCCCGCGTCCGCGAAACCACCGGTTTTGGCGAAAGGGCGGTTGGTGGTTAACCTGATGTCGCGCACCCGCCCGATCGATTTTTCCAGGATTCCGCCGATTCCTGTGCCTGAAGGAAAGCAACTCTATACAACCGAAGCTGAGGTTGACGGCAAGAAATGGTATCGCCTTCGGTTTGGCTTCTATTCGGACATGTCGGCGGCAAGAAAGGCGCTGAAACATATTCGGCGCCTGTTTCCCAAGGCCTGGATTGACCGGGCATCAGCTACTGAAAAGGCCGGCGTTTCCGGCGGTGAGTTGGTGGCTGCCCCTGCGGCGCCGGCTGGCCGCCAGAAACCGCCGCCGCGACTGCCAAAACGATCGGAGGAGTTACCGACAAGCGAACGTCTGTCGCTGATGATGACGACGGCCCGCGACATGTTGACAGCGGGAGACTATCCCAAAGCGATCCGCATGCTGACGGCAATCCTGGAGCAACCTGAAAACCGCCATACGCAGGAGGCGATCGAATTGCTCGGCCTGGCGCGAGAGCGCAACGGGCAGCTCACTCACGCCTTCGCCGAGTACGAAAGATAACTGCAGAGTTACCACGAAGGCGAGAATGTCGAGCGCGTCAAGCAGCGGCTCGCAGGCATTGCGACAGCGAGAAAGAAGCCGCAAGAGGCATTGAGGAAGCCACGCGCCGAACGCGAGCGGGAGAAAGAAAAATCTCTGTGGGACGTGTTTGGCAGCGTTGCCATGGGTTATCGCTTCGATGGCATCGACAGCGACTTCACAGAAGACAGCGTGACACGTTCTGAATTGGGTACTGATATCTATTTGTCGGCGAGGCGCCCGGTCGCAAATGGTGACTTGCGCTTTCAGGTTACCGGCGGGTATACGAACGATTTTGAGGTTGGTAGCGCCAACAACGACTCCACCTTGTCCGATGCCTACGTTGAGTACGAGTATCGACCAAAAGACCTGTCCGCCAGACTCGGGCGCCAAAGACTGCGTTCCTGCGGCATCTTGAATCGGTTCGACGGCTTGGTTGTTCGGCACGATTTTTCGCGCGACGTGGAGGGCCGTGTGGCGTTCGGTTTTCCGGTCGAGCGCTCGTCTGACACCTTCATCGAAAGCGACAAGCGGTTTTTCGGTATCAGCGTGGGGCTCGATTCGATCGTGGAGAATACCGACGTGGACCTGTTTTTGGTCGAGCAGCGAGTCGATGGCGTGTTGGACCGGCGGGCTGTGGGCGGTGAACTCCGCTATTTTCGGGACACCTGGTCGGTATTTGGACTGTTGGACTACGATATTCATTTCACCGAACTCAATACCGCGTTGGTTCAGACGAATTGGAACTATTCCCCCAGACAGCGCTTTACCTTATCCTCGATTATCGTTTGAGCCCGACCTTGACGACGTCCACTGCAACCCAGGGCCAAGCGGTAACCACGGTGGCGGCGCTGCAAGATACTTTTTCCGACAGTGAGATTACCGAGCTGGCCCGTGACCGCGCTGCGAGAAGCAAAATTGCCTCGCTCGGGGGTACGCACACTTTTGCCGACAACCTGCAGCTGAGTGCCGATTTCACGCTTTCATCGGTCGGTTCCACGCCTGCTTCGGGTGGCGTCGAAGCTACCGAGTCAACCGGCAACGAGTACTTCTATACGCTGCAGGTGTCAAAGCCAAACCTGTTCAAAAAGAATGATATAGGTATCCTGAGTGTGCGCTGCTCGGATGCCAGCTCCTCTGACACCATCACGCTGGCCGCAAACAGCCGTTATCCAATAAACAGTCTTATCCGGATCAACCCGCGGCTTACGCTCTCTTATCGTGACAATAAAATCGCCGTCGGAGAGCGATGGACTTTTGCCGCGCAGATACGGGGAGATTATCGGATCCGCCGTGACCTGCTGCTCGAAGCCGATGTCGGGGCGACCTGGTATGATGAGACAAACGCTAGCGAGTCACTGAACTACCTGGACTATTTCTTTGGCATAGGACTGCGCTGGGAATTCTGAGCCGGAGGCCCGAGGCCGGGTGAGGGGATTCTTTCCGCTGTTGCACCTGCCCCGAAAGCGTTGCTGTCTCTTTAGTCCAAAATTGATAAAATTAAACGCCGAACTAACCGGTTGGCCCGGGTTTTGGCGGGATGGGCTGTGCCGCTCCCGCGCTGCACGGCCCGCCACGCGGCGATGTGTTCGCGGACGGCTTGGTTGCCCGCGGTACGTTCACGCCGGCTCGGAATTCGCGGGACCGGGTGTACCCCAACCCTGAATTCTTTATGGGGTTTGGGGCGGCGCCGCACTTATCATTATTAATCCGCAGAAAGCCTGCACAACGAATCGTGAAATTCAGGAGTAGTAAACATGAGCATCGAATTGCCAGAGCGTGACGGCGACGGATATCTGCTCAGCATGTCGGACTGGACGCCGGAAATCGGCCGGGCCATGGCTGAAGCGGATGGCGTCGATCTCGACGACGTGAAATGGGACCAGATTCTCAAGGCGCGCGAGTACTTCGACGAGGAGAACGTCGTGCCTCCGATCCGCAAGTTCGCCAAATACGTCGGGCAGGATCAAAAAGAGATCTTCAAGATGTGGAAGACCGGCCCGATGAAGCCGATCACCAAGTACGGCGGTTTGCCGAAGCCGACCGGCTGCGTCTGAGAGCACAGCGCGCCGTCTGCAAGCCGCAACCGTATCGTCGGTTGCGGCTTTTTCATTTGTTGCCCCACGTTTTGGCCCTATGCCGTCAGTTGTCCGGAACCGTGCCAGGGGGCACGTTTGTTCGTTCCGTGGCTCTCATCGTTTCGCTCCACGCTCGGCCAAAATTCCCCCGCTGTCCGCCCAGGTCGGCCTAAAGAATCCCCTGCCCAAGTCGATACGCTCCTCGAACCGCATCTGTCGTTGCGTCGGGTGAATTTTCACGGATACCCGATGCGCATCATCCGCTGAACCCGCGGTGCCGGCAGTCACGCAGTCAACGATCGCGAATCAAGGAGTTTTGAGAATGGCAGCAAGTATCCTGGCTGTGGACGATTCTGCTTCGATGCGTCAAATGGTGTCTTTCACGCTGAAGGGCGCCGGTTATGACGTTGTCGAGGCCTCTGACGGCGTCCAGGCACTCAACATTGCCAAGACCCGTGCAGTCAATCTCGTCATCACCGACGTCAACATGCCGAACATGGACGGGATCTCGTTGATTCGGGAGTTGCGTACGCTGACCAGTTACAAGTTCACTCCCCTACTGATGTTGACGACCGAATCCAGTCCCGAGAAGAAACAGGAAGGCAAGGCAGCCGGCGCAACTGGCTGGATCGTGAAGCCCTTCAACCCTGAACAACTGCTCAACACGGTCAAGAAAGTCCTCAGCTGACTCTAACGTGGTTGGCCGAATCGGGAGGCTGGAATGAGCTTTGACATGGCCCAGTTTCACCAGGTTTTCTTCGAAGAGAGTTTCGAAGGCCTGGACATCATGGAAACCGGTCTTCTGAACATGGATCCCGGCGCGGTCGATGCCGAAGAGATCAATGCGATATTTCGTGCGGCTCACTCCATCAAGGGAGGCAGCGGCACGTTTGGTTTCATGAACGTCTCCGAGTTCACGCACGTGATGGAGACACTCCTCGACGAGATGCGGGACGGACGTCGGCAGGTGACCGACGATGCCTCCGATGTATTGCTCAAGTCTGTCGATGTGCTGCGCGACATGCTGACTGCCGCACGTGACGGTGGCACACCGGAGGAGGCCCGGGTGAAGGCGCAGCACGCCGAACTCAAACGCGTCCTGTCCGGAAAAGACGGTGTCTCCACCGGCGAGCTGACAGCGGCACCTGCCAGCGAGGCGGCGTCGGTCGCTGGGGCAGCAGAGCCAGTCGGTTGGAAAATCGTTTTCCGCCCGCACCAACATCTTATGCGCACCGGCAATGACCCGTTGCGTATCATCCGCGAACTTGCTTCGCTCGGTGATTTGACCGCCGAGTGTGACATCTCCGAACTGCCGGACCTGGAAGACTACGAGCCGGAAGACAGTTTCCTGTCCTGGAACCTGCGTCTGAACGAAGCCGTGGACAAGGCTCAGATCGACGACGTGTTCGAGTGGGTCGAAGATGACTGTGATTTTGCCGTGATTCCGCTGATGCCTGAAGGGTACGATCCGAGCGCCACAATCGGGCTGCAGGATGCAAGAGCTGCCGCACCGCAGGCCAGCGACCAAACGCCGGATCTCAAGGTTGCACCGCCGCCGGTGGAGAGGCGCGATGAGGAAGCCGGTGAACGGCGCCAGCCCGCCGAGCGTCGCAAACCGGCAGCTGCCGCAGCGGGCGCTTCCAGCTCGATCCGGGTCGATATTCAGAAAATCGATACATTGATCAATATGGTCGGCGAGCTGGTCATCACGCAGTCGATGCTCGGCATGCTCGGCGATGATTTCGAGATGAGCCGCGTCGAGCGGCTCAAGGAAGGGCTCGCGCAGCTCGAAAGGCATACCCGCGAGTTGCAGGAAAGCGTCATGCGTATTCGCATGGTGCCAATCAGTTTTTCATTCAGTCGCTTTCCACGCCTTGTTCATGACCTGAGCCAGAAACTGGGAAAAAAAATCGAGCTGAAGCTCAGCGGTGAGAGCACCGAGGTGGACAAGACCGTTATCGAGAAAATCGGTGACCCACTCGTGCACCTGGTCAGAAACAGCCTCGATCACGGTATCGAGACGCCCGAAGAACGTGTTGCGGCGGGCAAACCTGAAACCGGCACGGTGCATCTTGGCGCTTCGCATCGCGGTGGCAACATCGTGATCGAGATTCGTGACGATGGGCGCGGGCTGCCGCGTGACAAGATTCTTAACAAGGCGATCGAACGCGGCCTGGTCAAGGCCGAAGACAACCTCAGCGACAAAGAGATCTACGATCTGATCTTCCAACCCGGTTTTTCGACTGCCGAGCAGGTCAGCGACGTCTCCGGCCGCGGTGTCGGGATGGATGTCGTGCGACGCAACATCAACGAGCTTGGCGGAGCGATTGAGATCGAATCAACGCCGGGTGAGGGCAGCGCCATTATCGTGCGTCTGCCGCTGACGCTGGCTATTCTCGATGGGCAGACAATACGCATCGGTAACGAGACCTATATCGCACCGCTGATGTCGATCGTCGAATCGATTCAGATCGATGAAAGCATGTTGAACAACGTCGCTGGGCGCGGTGAGACGTTCCGCTTGCGCGACGAATACCTGCCGATCGTCCGGATGCACGAGGTGTTCGGCATCAAGGAGTACGATGCCAAAGAACCTTACCGACGGTATCCTGGTGGTGGTCGAGGGAGAGGGCCGCAAATGCGGTCTGTTCGTCGATGACCTGCTGGGGCAGCAACAAGTCGTCATCAAGTCGCTCGAGGCGAACTATCGCAAGGTAGAGGGGCTATCCGGAGCAACCATTCTTGGCGACGGGTCGGTTGCCCTGATTCTTGATATTCCAGGTCTGATGCGACTGGCCAAACAGCAGAAGGCAAACAGGTTGTGTCGGCGTTGGCAATGACTGCCTGACATTCGGAGTGATCTATGAGCACTGAAAGCGATATCGCAATGCACCTCGACGCAGAGGAAGGAACCGGTACCCAGTACCTCACGTTCCTGCTGGCAAGTGAGCAGTACGGTCTGAATATCCTGCAGGTGCGTGAGATTCGCGGCTGGGAGCAGGTGACGCGGATACCCAACTGCACCAGACTACGTCAAAGGCGTCATCAATCTGCGCGGCACGATCGTACCGATGCTCGACCTTCGCCTGCGCTTCGGCCTGCCCGGTCGCCGCCGTACAGCAAAGAAACTGTCGTCATCGTTGTTCGTTCCACTGACAAGCATGATGACGAGCGTTCGTTGGGCTTGGTCGTCGATGCTGTCTCCGACGTACTGGTCGCTCACGCGATGACGCGATTGTCAGTACGCCTGAATTTGGCGCCAACGTCCCAACTGAGAATATATCCGGCCTCGTCAGCCAGAACGGCGAAATGGTGATGTTGCTCGATGTCGCGAGTCTGATGGATTTCGTCGATAGCGCCGACAAAATCTGACGCAAGACACATTGCGTCAGCTGACACCGTGCGCGCAGAAGATGCGTCCAGTCCCCGCACACCGAGGCCATGCACATCATCACGCTCGTGCCAACCGTGCAGGGTTCGCTGCGCTGCTCCCTTTGGCGCTACTTCGGTCGACCGAAACGCACTGGACAGCCTTTTCAACTCAAGAATCGTGTGCCTGAGCCGATGACACGGCAGAGAGCCCGGTGCCGGCCGCGTTTGCTTGGAGGTGTATGCGCCTAGCGTAATCCTGGCACGTACGGATGTCTGACAAAGCTGACTGTTACCCTACGCGATCGCATCCGCGGGTAGGCCATGAAAATCAACGAACCTGTAACAGATAACGAAGTTCTTTTTCCACAAGACACGATTCTGGTATCGAAAACCGATCGCAAGAGGCATCATCACCTATGCCAATCCGGCGTTCGTCGCGATCAGTGGCTATACCGAATCCGAATTGCTCGGTCGCAACCACAACATCGTTCGTCATCCCGACATGCCCCCCGAGGCCTTCAAGGACCTCTGGGACACGGTGGATGCCGGTCACACATGGACCGGCCTGGTCAAGAACCGCGCAAAGAACGGTGACTACTACTGGGTACGCGCCAATGTCACACCCGTACCGTTGGAAAACGGTGAAGTCGAGTACATGTCCGTGCGAACCGAGCCAACTGCCGAGGAGAAAAAATTTGCCGAACGACCTGTACGCCAAGGTAAGCGTTCGGCGCAGGCAAAGATCCCGCGTCGCTGGACGGCGGCTTCCTGCTGGTCGCTGGAGCGCCTCGTCAGCGCTGGGTCGCCGGTAGGCGGTGCATCGCGCTGGCGATTGCTCACGGCCCCGGTCTGGACTGGCGGTGCCGCCGTGATACTCGGCCTGGTGGTGCTTGCATTGATCGTGGCTGGTGCGATCGGCTTTGCTTATCTGGCGCAGATGCATGTCGTATCAAGCCGCTGCGCTACGCGGCACAGAAGCTTGGTCAGTTCGTTGCCGGTGAATACTTCGACTGGGCCCAGGCTACCGAGCGCGGCGCTGTCGGCGAGATCCTGCAGTCGATCCGGTCCACCCAGATCAAGCTCGGTTTCGAAGTCACCGATGCACAGCGACGGGCTGATGAAACGGCCCGTGTGCAGACGGCTTTGAATTGCGCGTCGACCAACGTGATGATGGCTGATGCCGAGTTCAACGTCATTTACATGAATGACGCCGTCAAGCGGATGTTCAAGGATGCGGAGAGCGATCTGCGGCAACAGCTGCCGGATTTCGATGCCGACGACATCATGGGCAACAACATCGATATCTTTCACACGGATCCGGCCCATCAGCGTCATCTGCTGAGCGCCCTGCAAGACAGCTATCGGAATGAGCTGGAGGTGGGCCCACGAACTTTCCATATCATTGCCAACCCGGTTGTCAACGACGAGGGCGCATCTGGGCACCGTCGTTGAATGGGCTGATCTGACGACCGAACGCGCAGCCGAGCGCGAGCGCTCTGAGCGTGTTGCCATGGAGCGCCGCCACGCGGCGGAGAATCTGCGTATTCGCACCGCCCTGGATAACGTGTCGAGCTGCGTCATGATGGCCGATTCCAGCAACAATATTATCTACATGAACCGGATGGTCGCGGAGCTTTTCGAGCGCAGCGAATCGGAGATTGCCCGGATACTGCCTGGTTTCGATGCAGGCACCCTGATGGGCGCGAGTATTGACCGTCTTCCACAAGGAGCCCTCATCAACAACGCCTGCTGCAGGCGATGAACAGCCCGGTCAAAACGGAAATCGTACTGGGCGACCTGACCTTCGGCTTTACCGCCAACCCGGTGCGCAGTGAGGAAGGCGAGCGCCTGGGTACCGTGGTCGAATGGGTCGACCGTACCAACGAACTGGCGATGGAGGACGAACTGGAATCGATTGTCGCCGCGGCCCGCGCGGGCGAGTTGTCTGAACGCGTATCAATGGTCGGCAAGGTCGGTTTCTTCAAGCATCTCGCGCTTGGCGTGAATGCCCTGCTTGACGACCTCAGCAGCGTGTTCGGCGACCTCTCCAATACGCTCGGCGCCATGTCCGAGGGCGACATGACCAAGCCGGTCCTGCATGACTACAAGGGCGAGTTCGGGCGCATCAAGGACAACCTGAACAGCACGCTTGTACAGGTATCCAAAATCGTCAGCGAACTGCGCGAGGCTACTGATTCAGTCAATGTGGCATCCAACGAGATCTCCTCGGGCAACAGCAATCTGTCGTCGCGCACGGAACAGCAGGCCTCCAGTCTCGAAGAGACCGCAGCCAGCATGGAGGAGCTTACGTCCACGGTGCGTAACAACGCCGACAATGCACAGCAGGCCAACCAGGTTGCTGCGAACGCCCGCCTACAAGCCGAGAAGGGCGGCGAGGTGGTCAGTCGTGCGGTCACCGCGATGGATCAGATAAATGCATCGTCGAACAAGATCGCGGAGATCATCGGCGTCATCGACGAAATCGCATTTCAGACCAACCTGTTGGCACTGAACGCCTCGGTCGAGGCAGCGCGTGCCGGCGAACAGGGTCGAGGCTTTGCGGTGGTTGCCACCGAGGTGCGCAATCTGGCCTCGCGCTCGGCAAACGCCGCAAAGGAGATCAAGGACCTGATCTCCGATAGCGTCACCAAGGTGCATGCCGGCGCGGAATTGGTCAACGAATCCGGCAAGATGCTCGGTGAGATCGTTACAGGCGTCAAAAAAGTGGGCGATATCGTGGCTGAGATAGCCGCAGCCAGTTCTGAGCAGGCGGCCGGTATCGACCAGGTCAATATGGCCATCACCAGCATGGACGAAATGACCCAACAGAATGCCGCGCTGGCCGAACAGACCTCTGCAGCATCCGTGTCGCTGTATGAAAAGGCACAGGAAATGGGCCAGACGATTGCCTTTTTTACGGTCGCTGACGACCCCGAGGCAATGGTCGCTCAACAGTTGGCGCTGGAGGTTCATCATCTCATGGCGCGGCAGGTTCCGCCGACTTCGACTTCTTCGCCGCCCGCACCGCACACCTGGCATGGCGGCAGCGCATTCGTGATTTCCTCGACGGTGCAGCAGTCGTTGTCGCACGAGGAGGCCGTATCGCACCGCGACTGTGCGCTGGGCAAGTGGCTGTACAGCGTGGGGCTGGACCAGATGGCGAGATATCGACGGCATGAAGTCCATGGAAAAAGAGCACGAGACGCTGCATACCGTGATTCGCGAGATCATCGACCTGAAAACCCAGGGCGCCAACCAGCACGCCGAGGAGCGCTACGCCCAGATCGAGCAACTGTCAGCGAAAATCGTTTCGCTGTTGAAAGCAGTCGAGCGCAAGGTCAATCACTGAAGCAGGCGGAGCCGCTATGCAAGAGCAAGCAACATCCGACGCTGCCGCCACAAGGCCCAGTATCTGAGTTTTCAGGTCTGGGCTCTGAGGATTACGCGGTCGACATTCTGCGAGTGCAGGAGATACGTGGCTGGGAAAAAGTCCGGTCGCTGCCGGATTCGGAAGACTATGTGAAGGGTGTATTGGACCTGCGCGGTACCATTGTGCCGATCATCGATCTACGCATCCGCTTCGGCGAGCCCGAGCCCGACTATTCGGCGACGACCGTCGTGATCGTCATGTCCTGTCGACAAAGGTGAGTCGCAACAGCATCTTGTCGGGGCTGTGGTCGACGGTGTCTCCGATGTGCTCGATATCGATCAGGGCTGAACTCAAGCCGCCGCCGCAGATCTGCCGTGCGATCAGCGGCGCTACCTGGAGGGCATGGTCAGTCTGCTCGAGCGTGGCATGGTGATTCTGCTCGACCTGGACAAGCTCTTCGATCCTGCACCAATGGGAAAGGGTGTCTGTACAGCTGCGCGACCTCCTCGCGAACGTCACAAGAGGGCGTGTTCCATGCGGGCCATTGCGGTTGTCAATCAGAAAGGCGGTGTCGGTAAGACCACCACTGCCGTCAACCTGGGGCATGCCCTGGCGCGGTCGGGCGGACCGGTGATGCTGGCCGATCTGGATCCACAGGGATCACCTGTCGGCCTGTTTGGGCGTGCATGACCTGCCGCAGGCATCGGGATGGACCGCGTATTGGCTGCATGACCCACTAGAGCAATGGGCGCTGCCGCTCAGAGACGGGATGAACCTTGTTTCCTGCGGTGATGGCCTCGGCCGATTTTGGTACCTGGAGGTTGGCAAACGCAGGCATATGCCTGGAAGACACGTTGACGGGCGGCTCCTCCCCGGTCGACCGATATCGTGATTTTCGATTGCCCGCCGTCATCAAGCCTGATTGCGGTCAATGCCATTATCGCTGCCGATGGTGCGCTTATTCCGGTCGCTGGCGACTACCTGTCACTGACCGGTCTGGCCCGCTTGATGCTGACCCTGAAGCGGCTGGAGCCCCTGCGCCGCCGGACCTCGCGTAAATGGATCTTCCTCAGCCGTTTTATCGCCCGCCGACGCCTGGCTCAGGAAGTCAGGGGCAAGCTGCTGCAGCACTTTCCAGAGTGCCTGCTGGCATCGGTCATCAGCGAGGAGCTGTGCTCGCCGAGTGTGCCGGCGTGGGCAAGACCGTATTCGAGTATCGGCCCGGCAGCCGCTCCGCCGCTGAGTTTGCCGAGCTAGCCGATGACTTTCTCCACCAGAGGACCGCCAGCCATGAGCGCGAAGAAACCAGTCATGTCGCATGATCCCTTGGCCGAACCTGCGCGAGGATTCCGCAGACGCAACGCCACTAGCTGACGCGGCGGTGCCGTTGGCGCCGCCGCCAGCAGGACTCGGCAGACGTCATAGCGACCGTCTGCGGCATTGGTGCTGCCATCGAGCTGATGACTATTGCGGAAGCAGCCTCGGCGAACTGTTTCGTGCGGTTGCGCTGCGCTGCATGAGCGGCTGCAAAACGTCCGACCATCGATTGTTCTGCAGTGGATGTGGTCGATGGTGCGGGGCTGCAGACCCTGGCAGCCGTCACCAAGGCCGCGGCAGAGCGACAGGTGAGCTTGAAGTGGGATTCGCCAACAGGGCCGCTAAAGCAGGGTATAGAGCAATTGGGGCTTGGCGACCTGCTGGATGTGGCATGAGGGCGGTGGTATGGCCGTAAGACAGGAGCTAACGATGCAGGAAGGCAGCGAAATCAAGGTATCGAGATCCGATGCGCCCGATCTCGATTGGAGCCAGGTCGAAGAGACCGTGCGTATGCTGAACCTTGCCGTTGCACAGATTTCGATGGCGATGCATGAGGGTGAGGATTCGGTAGGATCCCTGACCCGCTCGTTCACCGGGATGGTCAGCAACGTTGATGAGATTGCGCAGGCCGCCGTGCAACTCGACCAGGCTTCTTCGGCTTCAGCCAAGTCGGAAATCCTCAGCCGCTGTGCATCGGTACAGAGTGGGATCCAACAAAGCATCATTGCGTTCCAGTTCTACGATCGCCTGTCACAGCGACTGGACCACGTGCGCTATGCGCTGGATGGGTTGTCGAGCCTGGTTTCGGACAAGTCCCGACTGTTCAATCCGGACCAATGGGCCCAGTTGCAACAGCAGATCCGCAGCCGCTATACGATGCAGGAAGAGCAGGCGATGTTCGAGGCCCTGTTGTCGGGTGCGTCAATCGATTCCGCGCTGGAAATCGTCCGCAGCAGGATGAACCAGGGGGACATTGACGACATCGAACTTTTCTAGATCCGCCTGGCCCACAGGCATCGAGTCCAGAAGATGCAATCGTACAAACGAGGGATTGATGTCAGCTGCAAGAGAATACAGTTTTACGCGTAGTGACTTTGATTTCCTGCGACGTCTCTCCAATCAGCGCAGCGGGATTGTTGTCACTGACGACAAGTTCGATATGTTCTACTCTCGCCTTGCGCGGCGAGTGCGTATGCTGGGCCTGTCGAGTTTCGCGGACTATTGCGATTACCTGGAAGTGCCCGACAACGCCAACGAGATCAGCGAACTGGTCAACGCGGTGACCACGAATCTGACGGCGTTCTTTCGTGAGAACCATCACTTCGATTTTCTCGCCAATACCAGCGTTGCCGGAATCAGTGCAGCGAAATCGCGATTCTCGCCAGCTGCGCATCTGGTCGGCCGGCTGTTCAACGGGGGAAGAGCCGTACTCGATTGCGATGGTGATCGCCGAACAGGAGGCGGAGTTGCGCGGTTGGGACGTACAGGTGCTGGCCAGCGATATCGATTCGAACGTGCTGGCCCAGGCCGGCTCCGGCGTCTTATCCCGATTGCCCGTGTCGAGGGCCTGCCCAAGCGCGGCTTGCAGACGCTTTCTTCCAGAAAGGGCGTGGCGCTCAGCAAGGCAAGGCGCGCGTGCGCGACAGTCTGCGCAGAAATATACGTTTCACCCAGATAAACCTGATGGAACCGTTGCGAATTGAACGACAGGACATCATCTTCTGTCGCAACGTCATCATCTACTTCGACAAGCCGACGAAAGCCGCGTTGATGAACCGGTTTGCGGACGTGCTGGTCGATGGTGGCTACCTGATCATCGGGCATTCGGAATCGCTGTACCAGGTGACCGATCGTTTCGAGCTGATCGGTCACACGGTATACAGGAAAGTCCGTTGAGCGCAACGATTCACAGGCGCCATTCGTTACCCGCCAGTCTGCCTGGCTTCGGGCACGTCAACCGCTACTGGGACACCGCTCACGACATGCCGGCGGCAAAGATCCTGCCTGGTGAGTACTACGTTACCAACAGCCGGGAACTGGTGACGACGGTTCTGGGATCTTGCGTGTCAGCGTGTATTCGCGACAAGGTCTTTGGTGTCGGTGGCATGAATCACTTCATGTTGCCGATATCTGCCGATGGCAAGGGCTGGAATGGATCACAGGATCTGGTGAGTACCGCCACCCGCTATGGCAACTACGCGATGGAGCATATGATCAACGAGATCCTCAAGCACGGTGGTCACAAGAAGCACCTGGAGGCAAAGATCTTTGGCGGCGGACGTATGATGGCATCGTTGAGCGATGTTGGCGCGAGGAACATTGACTTCGTGCGCGACTATCTCTCGACCGAGGGCATTCCCTTGCTCAACGAAAGTGTCGGTGACATCTATCCGCGCAAGGTCATCTACATCCCGGCTACCGGCAAGGTCTGGGTCAAGCGGCTGAAACACCTGCACAACGACACCATCGTCAGGCGCGAGAGACGACTACCAGAACCAGATCGCCGGCCAGCCTGTCAGCGGTAGCGTGGAACTGTTCTAGCGGTCGCCCAGGAATGTGGGCCGATGGCAAAGATTCGCGTATTGATTGTTGACGACTCCGCACTGGTGCGGCAGGTGCTGACGCAGATATTTCGCCGACACCAAGGACATAGAAGTCGTCGGTACCGCGAGTGACCCCTATGTGGCGCGGGACAAGATCAAACAGCTCAACCCCGACGTACTGACACTCGACGTGGAAATGCCACGCATGGATGGAGTTACCTTTCTCGGTAACCTGATGCGCCTGCGTCCGATGCCGGTGGTCATGGTTTCGACACTGACTGAACAGGGTGCCGATGTGACGCTGCGTGCGTTGGAGTATGGCGCGGTGGATTTCGTTGCCAAGCCGAAGCTCGATGTCGCAGAGAAACTGAAAGACTATGCGGCGGAGATTATCGAGAAGGTGCGCGTCGCGGGACATCGCGCGTGTCCGCGCTGGAGCGGCGGAGCGTCCGGCCTCGCGAAGACCGGCGGCTACGCCATCAGTGAAGCATTCGGCCGATGCGGTAATCAAGCCGGTCGCCGTGCGTTCCCATTTTCGTACTACCGATCGGATCATCGGGGTTGGCTCCTCCACCGGTGGGACTGAGGCTATCAAGGATGTGCTGGCATCGTTGCCGATCGATATCCAGGCCGGTATCGTGGTGTCGCAACATATTCCCGCCGCATTCAGCGGGCCGTTTGCCAAGCGCGTTGACAGCATCACGGCACTGTCGGTGTGCGAGGCAGCGGATGGCCAGCAGATCCTGCCGGGGCATGTCTATATCGCGCCCGGTGATCGCCACTTGCTGGTTGAACGCGATGGCGCGCGCTACGTGTGCCGACTCAACGATGGGCCGCCGGTCAATCGCCACCGTCCCTCGGTAGATGTCATGATACGGTCGTTGGCACAGAACGCCGGCCCCAACGCGATAGGTCTGATGCTGACCGGGATGGGGGATGATGGCGCCGCCGGTATGGGTGAGCTGAAACAGATAGGCGCCCCGATCCTGGTCCAGGATGAAAAAACCAGCGTGGTTTGGGGCATGCCCGGCGAGGTGGTCAAACGCGGCTTCGCTGACGAGATCCTGCCGCTGGGGCGAATCGCCGGCAACGTCTCGTGGAGTTGGTCGGCAAGACCTGATTGGCATCGATACGTGATATTCGACGGATCGACTCAAGACCACCTGGCATGCCGTTTCATTGGTGCACTCCGGCACGCCCTGCCGACTCTCAATGACGACCGCGCGGCTTTCGGTCGTCGTCACCTCGGTTAAGAATCCCCCGCACACGCCGATATTCGAAGAATGAATACAGAGCCGGTTAATCACGCCATGCCGCATCGAAACACGCGACAGGCATCCGCGGGGCAGGTCTTCTGGATCGTCGGTGGCGCAGGGACGTTGGCGCTCGTCGGGCTGGGCGCCTGGGTAGGCCAGGGCCTGCCGGCCTGGGTATGGCCGGGCGTGGCAGCGCTGCCGTGGATTACCGGCTATTGGTTGTGGCACCGTCGGCCCGATCGAGCTGTCGCAGCGCCGGGTGCAAGGCCGACGAAACGCGCGAAATCGAACACGCGGTGACCGATTTGGTGCAACAGGTCGATGGTCATCTCGAAGTGGTCATGGATCAGATGCGCACAGACCTGCGACAGATTCAGGGCCTGGTGGGTGATGCGGCGGGCACCTTGCAGCAGGCGTTCAGCGGGCTGAACGATCGCACGACGCGACAAAGCGACCTGGTTGGCAAGATGATCGCATCGATGCGTGATCAGGGTGGTCAGGGAGACGGCAACGAGGGCGGTTTCGCCGAAGAGACCGACGAGGTGCTGCGCTATTTCGTCGACTATGTTGTCAACACCAGTGCCCAGAGCATGGGGATGGTCGAGCGCATCGACGACATGGTTGAACACATGGGGCACGCCGACAAACTGCTCGGCGATGTGAAGGTCATCGCGGATCAGACCAATCTGCTGGCGCTCAACGCGGCGATCGAGGCGGCACGTGCCGGCGAAGCCGGGCGCGGTTTCGCCGTGGTGGCCGACGAGGTGCGCAACCTGTCGCGGCGCTCGAACAAGTTCAATGACGAGATCCGCGAGGTGATCGGTCGTTCGATGAATGCCATCGACAACGCCCGTGGGTCGATCCAACAGCTGGCGTCGCAGGACATGAACTTCGCGATTCAGGCGAAGACGCGGGTCAGTCACGATGCTCGGGCAGTTGAGCGACTGAATCAGTCGGTCGAGAGTACGCTCGGTTCGGTGTCGACCATCAGTGACGAGGTCAATGGCCTGGTGGGCAACGCCGTTCCCTGCAGTTCGAGGATATCGTCCCCCAGCTGGCCGGCTATTCGAGCACCATCTCGATCACATTCATGGATTGGTCGGCCGGATCAATGCCAGGGCCTGCAGGCCTGCAGTCAACGGAACAGCGTGCTGCCGCAGGATTTTCTGCAGGCGGTGCGTCATCTGCAGGTTGAACTCGATAAATTCGTCGCCGCAGAGCTGATCGTGGCGGCAAGCCCGTCGACCAGGCCTCGATGAACGAAGGTGATGTCGAGCTTTTCTAACAGGCAGTGCCGGAATCAGCCATGTCGGCAGTATCCAACAGTGGAGGATGTCGATTACGACCTCAGAATTTGTCCAACGACGAAAAAGTCACCATTCACGTCAACGGGCGTTTCGATTTCGCGACCCACCAGGAGTTTCTGCGTGCGTACAAGCAGCTATCCGCGCGGAGAGAAGGCGTTTGTCGTCGATTTGAAGAACGCCGACTACATGGACAGTTCCGCGATGGGTATGTTGCTGCAGCTGCGTGACTATGGCGTGACAAGGCCATTCCGATGGAGTTGGTCAAAGGCAACGACGGTGTGCGTGAGATCCTGCGTATCGCCAATTTCGACAAGCTGTTCAAAGAATCCTGATGAGACAACCGGGCCGTGATGTCGACGGCCGGGCAGGCCGAACCTTGAAGGCTCGGCAGGCGGCTTGCTGTGACCCCGCGCCACCCCGTCATGAACCTCGCCAATCTTTTCCCCTGGAGCATTCTGTGGTCACTCTGCAACCCGTTATCCTGTCCGGCGGCTCCGGCACTCGCCTTTGGCCGTTGTCCCGCCGTGCCTATCCCAAGCAATTCCTTGACCTGGTGGATGACACCACCCTGCTGCAATCGACCGCCGCGCGTATGGATGATCTCGACGATGCCGCGCAGGTGGCGGCACCGATGATCGTCTGCAACGAGGCACACAGCTTCCTGGTGGCCGAGCAGTTGCGCGCATCCGGACATGCGGCGCGCAATATTCTGCTTGAGCCGGTCGGGCGAAACACGGCCCCGGCATTGACGTTGGCTGCGCTGGATGCCGAAGCAGAAGACCCGGTTCTGATCGTTATGCCAGCGGATCACGTGGTCAAGGACGCTGTGGCGTTCGCACGTGCAGTGAACGCCGGCATGGCGCACGCCTCGGTCGGCAAGGTGGTGACGTTCGGCATCGTGCCCGACAGTCCACAGACCGGGTTCGGCTACATCCGCGCAGGTGCCGCAGTCGATGCGGATACCCAGGCGCTGGAAGCGTTTGTCGAGAAACCGGATCTCGAGACCGCCGAGCAGTACCTCGCCAGCGGCGATTATTACTGGAACAGCGGCATCTTCCTGTTGCGCGCAAGTCGCTGGCTGGACCTGATCGAGCGCTTTCACCCGGATATGGCGGCTGCGGTCGCCAGCGCGCATGCCAAAGGGCAGCGCGATCTGGATTTTCTGCGCGTCGACCACGACGCCTTCGCCGCCTCGCCGTCGGATTCGATCGACTACGCGGTCATGGAACCGCTGTCGCGTGAAGCCGGGTGAATGCATGGTTGTGCCGCTGGATGCCGGCTGGTCGGATATCGGTGCCTGGGCCGCATTGTGGGCCGTGTCCGAACAGGACGACGCCGGTAATGCCTGTCACGGCGACGTGATGGTGCACGAGGCACGCAATAACCTGTTGCATGCCCACCACCGCATCCTGGCCGCGGTCGGGGTGACCGACCTGATTGTCGTCGAGACCTCTGATGCGGTACTGGTCGCACACAAGGACCACGCCCAGGATGTCAAGAAGATCACGGAGCAGCTCGATGCCCAGGGGCGCTGCGAGGGTGAGTTCCACCGCCGCGTACACCGTCCCTGGGGGCGTTCGAGGGTGTCGATGTCGGCGAGCGCTTCCAGGTCAAGCGCCTCAGCGTCAAGCCCGGTGCGGCCCTGTCGCTGCAGATGCATCATCACCGGGCCGAGCACTGGATCGTGGTCAGCGGTACGGCGCGAGTCACCTGCGACGACAGGGAGTTCCTGCTCACCGAGAACCAGTCGACCTATATCCCGGTCGGTACCCGCCACCGGCTGGAAAATCCGGGCACGATTCCACTCGAAATCATCGAGGTGCAGTCCGGCTCCCTACCTTGGCGAAGACGATATCGTGCGCTTTGAGGACGTCTACAATCGCGCCGGCAAGACAGACTGATGTTCTCCGCCGCGCCGGGCGCGATTTCGCCGGGCGCGGCTTTCCGTTATCATTTCCGGCCTTTTTTGTACGTTGTCGAGCGAGGCCTGAGATCATGGGATTCAAGTGCGGAATTGTCGGGTTGCCGAACGTCGGCAAGTCGACGCTGTTCAATGCCCTGACCAAGGCCACGATAGCGGCTGAAAACTACCCCTTCTGTACCATCGACCCCAATGTTGGCGTGGTGCCCCTGCCGGATCGTCGCCTCGACGTACTGGCCGGTATCGTCAAGCCACAGGCGGTCATACCCACCAGCATGCAGTTCGTGGACATCGCCGGCCTGGTCGCCGGTGCCTCGAAAGGGGAGGGATTGGGTAACAAGTTCCTCGCCAACATCCGCGAGACCGATGCGATCGCACAGGTTGTCCGCTGTTTCGAGAACGACGATATCGTGCACGTCGCGGGTGCGGTAGACCCGCTGTCGGACATCGAAACCATCAACACCGAGTTGGCGTTGGCGGATCTCGAATCGGTCGAGAAGGCGTTGCAAAAAGCGGAGAAACTGGTCAAGACCGGCGACAAGAAGATCCTGGCGCGGCGCGACCTGCTGGCGCGGGTGCGCGATCAGCTGGACACCGGGCAACCGGTGCGCGCGATGGCACTGAGTGACGATGATCAGAGTGATCTGCGCGACCTGCACCTGTTGACCATCAAGCGCACGCTGTATGTCGCCAATGTCAACGAAGACGGTTTCGACAACAATCCGCACCTCGATGCCCTGCGTGAATTCGCCGTTGCCGAGGGCGCCGAGGTAGTGCCGGTCTGTGCTGCGATCGAGGCGGAACTGTCGGAACTGGAGGACGACGAAAAAGACGAATTCCTGGCCGAGATGGGGTTGGAAGAGCCGGGCCTGGATCGCGTCGTACGTGCCGGCTATCAACTGCTTCACCTGCAGACCTATTTCACCGCCGGGGTAAAGGAGGTTCGGGCCTGGACCGTCGCCGTCGGTGCAACGGCGCCGCAGGCGGCCGGTGTGATCCATACGGATTTCGAACGCGGTTTCATCCGCGCCGAGGTTGTCGCCTACGACGATTTCGTGGCCTGCAACGGTGAGCACGGTGCCAAGGATGCCGGCAAACTACGCCTCGAGGGCAAGGATTACATCGTGCAGGATGGCGACGTGATTCATTTCCGCTTTAACGTCTGAGCGCCCGATTGCGTTGCGCTGCGAACGGACGGTGGCGTCAGTGGGGGCGCCGCTTTCGCTGTCACTGGCCGGGCGCGGGTTTCGGCTGTGGGTGATTGACGCCCGTTATCGGCTGCCACACTGCGCCGCAGCCGGCATCGAGTGTATCGTTCGGCCTCGTTTGGCAAGGTAGCCTCCACGCTGGAATGAGAGGTTCACCGCACTCATAATGCGGGGGTCGTCGGCGGCAGGGTCTGAGTCCGCCCCTTGCGTAACACATCTGTCACACGGATTTCGGCCCGCTGACAATCGCCGCCAAGCCGGGAGCGGAAACTGCGCAGCCAAGGTATCCGGCGGTCTGAAAATTGACACGCAGCCGCACCAGCCGGTATATTCTCGCGCCTCGATTTGGCAAGGTAGCTCAGTTGGTTAGAGCACCGCACTCATAATGCGGGGGTCGGCAGGGCAAATCTGCCCCTTGCTACCAGAATCACGACACCGTTGCCCCCCGTGAGGGTTTTTTGCGCTCGGGCGCTGTCGGCGCGGCAGAACCATCAGGCAAGGGTGCTGCAGCTTTTGGCGCGAGGCACACCGAGGGTGCCCTACCTTGGGGACAGGGTCTGACTGGGCGGTCCTGGCCGGGTGCCCGCACCACATTTTCTGCCGATCTGGAATCTCGAAAGTGGCGCGTTTTCGTCCCGACGCGACTCGCTGCAGGGCGCAACCTCGAATCGCCACCGGAGCTGAAACTTTTCCGGGCTGCTCCGGGTCTTATTTCGCGAAGGCGGCAAGCCCTCCAGCGAACATGGTTTCGTTGAGACTCCCCTTGGTGATTGGCTGATGCCCCGATGACGGGCATCAGCCATTTTTTTGCCCGGATATTGTGCGATGCCCCACGGCAATTTCGCACCAATGGCGTTCTCGCATGCGAAAGCCCAAGCTGTGGTTCGCTTCAAATCCACTGAATAAACAATGACTTGTGTGATGGCATATTTGGTGCATGCGTGCTGCGCGGGGTGCGGGCCCGAGCATAAAAACGATTTTCGACAGAGAAGAGATCAGCAACATGTTTAAGACAACAATGACAACGGCCGTTGGCACTGTTTGGCCCGATTCCCGGATTGCCGCGGCAGGAGCCGGTCGCCAAAACCCGCCAATACGGCCTGGATCCTGACATCTACGGCGCTCGTGCTGTTCATGACCCTGCCCGGACTGGCGCTGTTCTATGGCGGCCTGGTGCGCAGCAAGAATGTTTTGTCGGTACTGATGCAGTGCTTCGCGATCGCCGGCATCGTTTCCATTTTGTGGTTGGTCGCGGGTTACAGCCTGGCGTTTGGCGAGGGCAATGCCTGGATCGGCGACCTGAGCAAGGTCATGCTCGCCGGGGTCGGTCGTGATACCCTGTCGGGCGATATACCCGAGTCGTTGTTCATGCTGTTCCAGATGACCTTCGCGATCATTACGCCGGCGCTGATCATTGGTGGGTTTCGCCGAGCGCATGAAGTTCTCGGCCATTCTGCTGTTCAGCGCCCTGTGGCTGTTTCTGGTCTACGTGCCGGTAACGCACTGGGTCTGGGGCGGTGGTTGGCTCGGCCAGATGGGCCTTTACGACTTCGCCGGCGGTACCGTCGTGCATATCACCGCCGGCGTGGCGGCGCTGGTTGCAGCGCTGGTGCTGGGGCCGCGGCGCGGGTTTCCGGAGCAGGCCATGCCGCCGCACAACATGACGATGACCGTCACCGGCGCCGGCATGCTGTGGGTGGGTTGGTTTGGCTTCAACGGTGGCAGTGCGCTGGCAGCTAACGGTGATGCGTCTATGGCCATGCTGGTCACGCACATCTCGGCCGCGGCCGGTGCGATGGTGTGGATGACGGCGGAATGGGTGCGTTTCGGCAAGCCCAGCGCCCTGGGCGCGGTAACCGGCATGGTCGCCGGTCTGGGCACGATCACCCCGGCATCCGGCTTTGTCGGCCCCGGCGGAGCGCTGATCATCGGTATCCTGGCCGGTTTCGTCTGCTTCAACGCGACCATGTTCATCAAACGTGTGCTGAAGATCGATGATTCGCTGGACGTGTTCCCGGTGCACGGTGTGGGTGGCATCCTCGGGACGCTGCTTGCCGGGCATATTCGCGTCGACGCAGCCTGGGCGTGTTCAGCGGCTACGGTTTCGCCGATGGCATCGACAGCATCGGTGGGCAGTTAAATGTCCAGTTCATCGGCGTCGTCGCCACGGTCGTTTTCACCGCGGTCGTGACTTTGTCATTCTGAAGTTCGTTGCTGCTGTAACGGGCCTGCGCGTAAGCGAAGAGCAGGAAACGGAAGGCCTGGATATCGTGCTGCACGAAGAGCGCGGTTACGACATCCACTGACTGCGCGGACCTCGAACGCTGACCGGAAAAGGGGCGGTCCGGCCGCCCACTGTGTGGTCGCGTGTTTCGCTTTTTCGCCTTTCTTTTCTCGTCCGGTGTTCTTGGTTTGCACGGCTCAGGTTCTGATTGCGCCGAACAGCTCGCTGTAGGCCGCCCAGGTGGCGTACCCCAGCCACGGAAAGATCACGACAAAGCCGACGAAGAAGGTCAGCATTCCGACCAGCGTCAGCCCGCCGACCATGGCGCCCCACAGCAGCATCGGCACTGGCTGCTCGATCGTAGCCTTGACGCTGGTGACGATAGCCGGGCCGAAATCGGTGCGCTCATCCAGTACCAGCGGCAACGACCACGCCGTCAGCGCGAACATGATTACCGCGAACAGGCCGCCGACGGCGTCAGCACCAGCAGAAAGCCAACACCTTCCGGCGATGCCGAGCGCAATGAAACTGGTGGTACCGGTGATGTTGCCGACGTAGATGGCCGCAATCAGGGTGGAAAAGCGGATCCACGCGATCATCACCAGGGCCAGTAACAGCGAAAACAGGGCGACCGCGCCCAGGCGTTTGCGCAGGGCACCCCAGCAGGTCGAACTGAATCTTCTCGCCGCGGTCGTGCAGCTGGGCGATACGGTACAGCCCCATCGCCAGACAGCGGGCCGACCAGCAGGAAGCCGCTCCAGAACGTCAGGATGAACTGGGGTTGCGAGAGACCCATGGAAGTTGATCAGGCGCGGCCCAGCCGCAGAAGAAGCCTCCGTAGGCCAGCGAG
>CALNYW010000004.1:0-390460 GCA_942490985.1 uncultured Gammaproteobacteria bacterium | reverse complement strand
AGCCGCGGTGCGCGACAGGACGTTCTGCTCTTCATCGATGCCCGCCGTTCTGCTTGAGCCGTCGACCTTTGAAAACGTTGAGCCCGAGCGCCGACCGGGCAGGCAGCGAGCCGCCGATGCTGAACAGGTGTCGTTGGCAGGCTAGACTAATAGACAGGAACAAACGGAGGACCGATGCATATCGAGTTCTAGGAGGCAACCAGCGGGAGTGACCGGCTCTTGCCACATCCTACGTGCGAATGGGCATACCGTCCTGCTCGATTGCGGCATGATCCAGGGCTGGCGTCAGGAAGTGGAGCGAAACCGGCGGCCCTTCCTGTTTGAGCCAGACGAGATCAGCGCCGTCGTCCTCAGCCACGGCCACATCGACCACTCGGGCCGTATCCCTCTGTTGGTCAAACAGGGCTATCAAGGTCCTGTCTATGCGCAGAACGCCACGGTGGATCTGTGCGATATCCTGCCGCAGGACTCGGCCCATCTGCATGAGAAAGACGCCGAGTACGAAAACAAGCGGCGCAAGCGCAAAAAACAACCACCGATAGAGCCCCTGTACACCATCGATGATGCGCAGGCCGCGTTGGCAAACCTGGAGGGGTTGCGCTATGGCGAACGACGCGAAATCCTCCCCGGCTTTGAGATTCGTTTCGTCGACGCCGGGCATATCCTGGGTTCCTGCAGTGTCGAGGTCTGGCTGGAAGATGAAGGCCGGCACTGCAAAATAGTATTTAGTGGCGACCTCGGACAATACGATACGCCGATTCTGAACGATCCCTCGGCGATTGAAGAGGCGGACCACGTCATCATCGAGAGCACCTACGGCAACCGTCGACACCGGGAACGCCAGGCGACGATCGACGAGATCGGAGAGATCATCCGCGATGCGGCACATCACCGCGGCAACCTGCTGATTCCTGCATTTTCGATCGGACGCACCCAGGAGCTGCTCTACTATCTCGGCAAGTACTACGACGAATGGGAACTCGACCGCTGGCATGTCTTTCTGGACAGCCCGATGGCGATCCGGGCCAGCAAGGTCTATTGGGACTACCCGCAGCTGTACGACGAGGAGGCGACCAAGCTGCGCCGCCAGGTCCACGAGATGCCGCACCTGCGCAACCTTCGGCTGACACCGACCCCGCAGGAGTCGATGGCGATCAACCAGATCAAGAGCGGCGCAATTATTATCTCTGCGAGCGGTATGTGTACCGGCGGGCGCATCGTGCATCACCTCAAGCACAATATCTCTCGCCGTGGCGCGCATGTGATGATCGTCGGGTACCAGGCGCACGGCACGCTCGGTCGCGCCCTGGTCGACGGCAAACCGACGGTCAAGATCCATGGTAACGAGTATCCGGTCCGTGCACAGGTCCATACGGTCGGCGGACTGTCGGCGCATGCGGACGTCGATGACCTGCGGCGTTGGATCAGTCATTTCACGACGAACCCGCAGGTGCACGTGGTGCATGGCGACGATGAGCCAAAGGCGGCCTTCCGCGATCTGTTGGTCAATGATGTCGGTCTGCGCGCCGATGTGCCGGTGCCCGGGCAGGTGCTGGAAATTTGAATCGGGAGGTCAACGATGCCGATCAATAACACCCCGCCAACGAGTGACCCAAGCGCATGACCCGGGTTCGGCGGCTCGTCTTGGATGTGCTGAAGGCACACAAACCCAGTGTGCTCGAACTCGGCAGCTTGTTGGCCGAGCAGGCTGGTCTGCATGTGAAGTTGACGGTCCGCGAGATCGATGACAAGACCGAGACCCTGCGGATCGAGATCACTGGCGAGGACATAGACTTTCAGCAGGTCCGTGACGCGATTGATGGTTTTGGCGCCTCGTTGCACAGCATCGACGAAGTCGAGGTAGAAGGCGGCACCGGGCACGACGCCTGATCGGATCCGGCTCGATGACGTTACCCGATTCGATCAAGCTTGATCACCACCTGACCCAGGCGCACGGCATCATCCGGCGCTACGCTATCGTCAACGGCTTCGACGGCGCACTGACCATGCTCGGCCTGCTGAGCGGATTCATGCTCAGCGGCGGGGCGCCACTGCCGACCGTGATCGCGGCCTGTGTCGGCGCCGCCGTCGCACTCGGGGTCAGCGGGCTGACCAGCGCCTATCTGAGCGAGTCTGCCGAGCGGCGCGGTCGTTGGCGGAACTCGAGGCGGCGATGATTACCGACCTCAAGGGGTCCGACCACGCCCGCGCGGCGAGGGTTTCTCCCCTGGCTGGTTGCCCTCGTCAATGGGGCGTCGCCGGTCTTGGTATCAACGTTGATCATTGGGCCGCTGTGGCTGGCGCAGCTGGGTGTCTCGCTGCCGTTAGAGCCGGTCCTTGCTGCAGTACTCACCGCATTCGCCTGTATCTTCGGCCTGGGCGCCTTTCTCGGTACGGTCGCCGGTACATCATGGTTGCTCAGCGGCATCAAGACGCTGCTGATCGCGCTGGCCACGATGGTGCTTATCCTGGCGCTATGAACTCACGGCCAAACCCTTCAGCGCCTGCCTGGCACGGCATGTCGGCGGATGAACTGGCGGTACAGCTGCAGCTCGCGGTGATCTAGACATGATGTTTTGACCTGCCCAGCCTCATTTCGCCTGTTGCTGGTCCGAGCGATTTTCTCTACCGGAAAAGTAACCCTCTGCCGCCGTGTGCGAAGGAATGAATACACCTTCACGGGCCGTTTGACTCGTCAGCAGGGTCAATCTCATATTCTCGCGAGCGAGTCTGGCGGCAGACTTGAAAAGCTGGTCCAGGATCTCGCGGACCCGTGCATCGGGGAGGTCGGCACGGACGATGAGCGTGGCGGTCACGCTGAGCGTCGGCACCGGTTCCGGCTGACCGGGATAGGTGTGGGCGGCGATCACAGCACGACGATAGGCGCCTTGCCTGCTCAACATAATATCTTGAACATCGGGGCTTAGCGGCATGAGGCGTGCGCGGTCACGGGCCAGCAGTCGCTGCAGCGCCCGGCCCGGTGCCTGCAACGTCGTAACGAACGCATCGAGTTCGCCGCCTCCGACTGCAGCGACCGCGGCCTCGAGACCCGATTCACGCACTTCGGCGAAATCCGACAGACGCAGTCCGAGTGCATCCAGCAGTCTCAGCGTATCCACCCGGGTGCCGGAGTTCGGCAGTCCGATATCGATGCGCTTGCCTTTGAGTGCCGAGAGATCCTTGATGTCGGCACCCTTTGCCACGACGACCTGCAGGTATTCCGGGAACAGTGCAGACAGGGCGCGGATGTCGGGCAGACGTCCACCTTCCTTGAACGGGCCTTTGCCCTCGATGGCCAGGGCGGCGATGTTGCTTTGTACGATCGCGAGATCCACACCGCCGGCCTGCACGAGCTGGCAATTCTCGACGCTGCCCTGCGTGGCGAGATTGCGCACGCGAAACCCGGTCCGCTCGACGTTATCTTCAAGCACCTGGATGTAGCGGTGGTACGCCCCCTGGCGGGTCCGCTGGCAACACTCAGGACCTTCGCGAGCTGGTCAAGCGCCGCTCTATCCGCGTCAGCGTCGCGGAAAGTTCACTGTCGATAACCGCCTGTTCCGCACCGCCGTAGCGCTGGGTGGCTCGGTTGGTGAGCTCGTCGATTTTTGAAAGCACTTGCGGCGATTCTGATTTCTTTGCTGTCTTGCCCGGCGTTGGCGTCGCCACCATCAGTGGTCGCCAAGCCCCCCTGACGCAGCGCGTAGAGCCGACTGCCATGAATCCGCAGCCGATCGTCCTGACGATTGCCGCCCGGCTGAATACCGACCATGCCTTTTTCGGTCGCACCCAACAGGAAGGCCAGAGAGGCCGCATTTGGCCCATCCCAGGCGGTCAGATCGAAATCCTTGCGAAACCGCAGTTCCGCATTGAAGTAGACCGTCAACCGCTGGTCGCCGGTCCCGATGTCGCGGCTCGGTGCGCTGCCCATGCGCCGAATCGCGCTGACCTCGAACAGGCCCGGCACGAATTCGCGTTCCAACAGCGCGATGATTTCCGCTTGCAGCTCATCGACACCTGGCGGCCGGTCGCAGGCGACGACCAACAGCGTTATGAGCGCCAGTACAACGGTGTTGACGAGTCTAGAAACCATGGAACGGCAGCATCAGGAAGCCCTGGATCACCAGGGCATTGATAAGGTCGATAAAGAATGCACCGATCATCGGGACGACGATAAAGGCCTGTGGCGAGGGACCATAACGCGCGGTCACGGCCTGCATGTTGGCGATCGCCGTCGGGGTGGCGCCCATCCCGAACCCGCAATGCCCTGCGGCCATGACCGCGGCGTCGTAGGTCCCGCCCAAGGCCCTGAACGTGACGAATATGGCGAACGCGACGACGCCGAGGGTCTGAACGGCAAGGACGGCGAGCAGCGGGCCGGCGAGATCGAGCAACTCCCACAGCCTGAGTCCCATGAAGGCAAACGCCAGGGCCAGCCACAGCGCCAGGGTACTAAACAGGTCGAGGCTCTTGTCATGAACCGCATACAGATCCCGAATGCCGAGAAGATTACGCAACAGCACACCGACAAAGAGCGCCCAGATAAAGGACGGCAGCGTGAACGCGGCGCCTTCGAAAAGGTTGTAAAGCGCCTCACCCGCAACAACACTTATCAAGATCAGCGCGAGTGTCGCCAATGCCGAACTGACCGTGACGGGCTGGCCCGCTCCACTGGCTGTCTCAGGACCGCCCGCCGAGGAGGCGTCCGGCACCAATCTATGCCGCGTGATAAGAAACTGGCTGACCGGTCCGCCGATGAGACCGCCGATCACGAGGCCGAATGTCGCACTGGCGACCGCCAGTTCCAGTGTGCCGGTCAAGTTCTGCACATCGGTGAAGCGTTCGGCCCATGCGGCGCCGGTACCGTGACCGCCGGAAAGGGTGATGGATCCCGCCAGCAGGCCGATGGCGGGATGCAGGTCGAGCAGGTAGGCCATCGCCGTCCCTATCGCGTTTTGCACCGTCAAAAAAACGGTGACCACGATCAGAAAGATGAACAGGCTCACGCCACCGCGCTTCAGGCGCACCAGGTCCGCGGTCAGGCCGACACTGGCGAAGAACGCCAACATGAGGAAACCGCGCAGGTCCGTATCGAACCTGATGCGGATATCGAACTGCGTGTGGAGTACGGCAATCAGGCCGGCCACGAAGAGGCCGCCGATCACCGGCACCGGGATATTGTAGTGGCGCAGGACGGCGAATCGGTTGACCAAGCGCTGGCCGACGAAAAGCAGGGCGATCGCCGCGATGATGCTGGGTAGTGTCGCCAGCTGCAGATTCAACTCAATCACCTCAAACCGCTAACCGGCGCGTCACCAAGCTGGGTTCCCGCGCCGCGAGATCAACAGCCGTCCTCTTTTACAATAGATCATCGTTGTCCTCCCCGTTGAGTCAACTGTCCGGTCGCTGCCCAGCCGGATGCCGCCGGTTCAACGGTTCCGCCTCCGCAAGGAGAAAGCCGCTGCGGTTGGCTGCTTCTTGGACTCTTCCCGAACAAGGCCGGGGCAAATGTCGCCGCCGGCGCAGATCACGCGATTTGAATCCGTCAGGCAATCACATCCGGTCAGATCGTGGAGATCTGACAGCGCCGCAGATCCAGCGTGTAGCCGTCAAGCGCTCCGGCGGGGAGTGGAGAGGCAGCGGGGAGTTCGGTCGCGTCGAGTTGCTCGACGACCAGCCGTTCGCGCCTTCGCGCATCGGCGATTTCGAGTGACCCAGGCAGGCCGTCATAGGCCATGCCGTGCGGATGCCAGTTGTGCAGCGTGGCCCTGAGCACGCCTGCCACGTCGGGATGTGACAGCTCGATGACGACCGGCCCGAGCGGGCCTATCGCCGGATGCAGGCCGCGCCATGGTGCAAAATCGCGATAGCGAATCCCGATCAGCCGGACGGCCTGCCCGGCTTCGTCAGCAGCTTGCAACGGCACCGCGAATCCGGCCACCCGCACCGACCAGCCGTCGAGCGCCGGCCCGGTCGGATCCACCCGACGCAGGGTCAGTTGCAGCCGCGCGGTACTCGAATCCACCGTCCTCGAACCGCCGGCTTCCTGCGAGGCGACATCGCCAACCAGCGGCCAAAATTCCACGGCGCGTTCGAGTTGCAGCGCCAGACCGGCGAATTCATGCACCCAGACCGGCGCATAGCTATCCTCGCGCAGCAGGTCCTGCATGATCGGTTGCAGGCCGAGGTCGTGTTCTGCGAGATCATCGAACACCTGCTGCAGGTCCTGCCGTAGAAAGAACGGCAGGGCGAATCGCTCATGCAACTCGTCACCCCAGTCCAACAATGCCGGTGTGACGTCGTGCCGCATCAGCATCGCCGCCACTGCCCGCAGCAGCGCCGCGATCGACGCAGACCGCTCGGCCGAGCGCGCCATGCGGAAGGCACGGAACTCGACCAGTCCGAGGCAACCGCGATCTGGCAGATAGGGGTTCCAGAGCTTTTCGATATTGATTTCGCTGCGATGTGCGTTGCCGGACGGGTCGGCCAGAAAAGGCGCGAGACTGGCCCAGAGGAACTCCGGTGTCGGATCCGGCTGCCGCTGCAGCTGCTGCATCGCGATCGCCAACTCGCGAAACGCCTCGCGTGTGGTCTCGTCCGGGCGCGGCGACTGACTGGCGCCCCCGAGGTAGTCGGGCGCGAAATAATAGGACAGTGCCGGGTGATGATTCAGATAACGCACCAGACGCGGCAACAGCGCCGGCTCGGTGAAGAACGGACTCGACGCCGGATCCTCGCCACCCAGCGTGAACTGCCCGCCACCGCCCGAGTCGGACACGGTGCCGTTGTACTGCAGCCGATAGGCCGACAGCCCCAAGGCATCGGCAACGTTGAACAGCTCCCTGCTTGCCGCATAGAACGCAGCGATCGTCGGCTGCGGTGCCTGGTTGACCTCGATGACCGCCGGATCCGGCGTGACCGTCGCCCAGGCCAGCCGATGATCGACCGGTGGGGCAAACCCCTGGACCACAAGCCCGCCGACCGACGCATCCTCACAGGCCTGTTGCAACATCGCGACACAGTCGAGAAAGTTCTGCACACTCGGCAGCAACGGCAATTCGATGCAAAGGCCACAAGGCCTGCCATCGACTTCGTGAATGCCGATCGAGAACAGCAGCAAACCGTTTTCGGCGAGCCGATCACGCAGGCCGTCAGGCGGCGTCTTGTCGTCATGAATCGACGGACGACGGGTCAATGGCTCAGCGCCGGCCTGCTCAACAGCCGGTGCGTCACGGCCGAGTACCAGGCGATGACTGAGCGGCTGTTCGCAACAGAAACCCAGGACGTGCCAGCCACGCTGTTCTGCGGCGGCACGCAGTGCTTGCCACAAGCCGTCGAGTGAGCGCTCGGCATCGCTACCAGACGACGCATGACCGTTGCCGGCCAGTGGATCGGCAGGTCCCTGCCATAACGGCCTGCCGTCCCGCCGCTCAAGCAGACCAACCGACCAGCGCGGTATATCCTCTGCCGCATACTGCCGGCCGACCGTGCGCAGGACCATACTGCCCGGGTGTCGCGATCGCAGTTCCGCGACCATGCGCAGTGCAAAGCGATACTTCTCGCCGCCGAGCGGCTCAGACAGCCATTCGCGCGACTCCGCGTCACGTCGCGTGAAGGTCGGCTCAGATCCAACCCAGATCGCGTCACCTACGGCGACGTCGTGCCGCGCAATCGCATCCCAGAAGCTATCTGATGTTGCCGACAAGCCTCATACCTTCAGTGTTTTGGCGACGGTCTGACCAACGCGGGCCAGCAGTCTGGCAAAGGGTCGTCCAATAGCCCAGTATTAACCGCCTTCGCGTCGCCGGCAATCGCTCCCCATGCAACGAATCAAAATCGATCACACCACGACCTACCGCTACAGCAACCGGGTGGAGCTGGGCGAACACGTCCTACACCTGCGCCCACGTGAGGGACACGATATCCGGATCGAGTCGTCCAGATTGAAGATCAGCCCGGCGTTCGACATTCGATGGCGACGCGACGTCTATGGCAATTCGGTCGCCCATATCACATTCAGCGAACCCGCCGACACTCTCCAGATTGTCAGCAGCGTCACCGTCGAACAATACGAATCTGCCGTCGTTGAGCGACTGCCGCTGACCGAAGAGACCGAGCGCTTTCCCTTCATCTACCCGACGATCGAGCGAATCGACCTCGTGCCCTGTCAGACCGCGACCTTTGGCGAACGCAGCGATCTGCTCGGCGACTGGGTCGCCGCGACCTACCAGGATGGCGATGAGATCGGGACGATGGACCTGCTGAGCGCGTTGAATGGCCGGATAGCGCGCATGAAAAGATCTGTAGTTGGCTGGCCATGCAGGACAAACATGATCTTTGGCAGGCGCGTCAAACGTGAGACTTCAATGCGGTGGAGCGGATTGACTTCCGCGCCGCTTAGCTGGATGTGACTGCTATACAAGTCAAGTTAAGCTGAGCAGGGAGACACCGTAGGTTGCTTGGCGGAGAGGGAGGGATTACTCGGGGTACGCCCGCGCCCTTCGGGTCCCGTCGCCTGCAGAAACCCGCAAACAATTCTGCGATATCGAATGCTCACTATATCGTTACTTGTATGTATACATGTAGACGTATAGTCCGGGCATGACGAACATCCGATTCTGTGGGCACTCGCTTGAAGCCCTTCGCAACTTCCCAGCGGTCGCCAAGCAAGAGCCCGGCTATCAATTGGATCGTGTTCAACACGGATTGGAACCGACCGACTGGAAACCAATGCCATCCATCGGATCGGGCGTCCGCGAGATCCGGATCATGCATGGAGGACAGTTCCGGGTAATCTACATCGCAAAGGTTGCTGACGCCGTCTATGTCCTGCATGCCTTCCAGAAGAAGACCCAGGAGACCAGGAGACCAGGAGACCAGGAGACCAGGAGACCAGGATATCGACACAGCGAAGCAGGCGCTAAAGCAACTTTAACAACGAGGCATTAGTGATGAGTAAGAAAGACCATTTCAACAGCGTCTGGGATGCCCTCGAAGACGACCCAGTACGGCAGGAAAACCTGAAGCTACGCTCTGCGCTGATGATGGAGATCGCTGAACGGTTAAAAGATCGGGGTCTCACGCAGACCCAAGCTGCCGAAGTGCTGCAAATCACCCAGCCGCGAGTCAGCGCCCTTCTGCAAGGGAAGATCAACGATTTTCGTCCAGACAGTCTGGTCGACATGGCCCACCGCCTGGGAATGCATGTCTCGATCAACGTCGCGGCATAGCATTGCCTCGCGTCCGCGGACAGCGTCAGCCCGATGCTCCACCAGGATCGACGCGAGGCTTTTCACATGTCATGGGCTCAGTACAAAGGTTCCGACATCGGGAAGGCTTGCCAAATTTTGCCAAAATAACTAAGTTATCGAAATGGGCACAATGAATATCTCTCTTCCAGACTCGATGCGCGCTTTCGTCGATAAGCAGGTATCTACGCGCGGCTACGGCACCAGTAGCGAGTACGTCCGTGAATTGATCCGCAGGGACCAGGATCGCCAGCGTTTGCGGGAGCTTCTGCTTGAAGGCGCTGCGTCCGCACCAACGGCCCCGGTGGATGTCAGTTATTTTAAAGGTTTGCGCAAGCGCGTTCGTCAGCAAAGCTAGCAAGGCGGAAACCCTTGAAGGTAAAGCCGGTTGTCCCACGCTCTCAGGCCAATCGGGATGTCGATGAGGTCATTGCTTTCTACCTGGAGCAACGCGCGGTCGATGCGGCGCTGGGGTTCGTCGATGCCCTGGAGAAGGCCTACGACCATATTGGTCGCCATCCGGCCGCGGGGTCCCCACGCTACGCCCATGAACTGAATCTGCCAGAGCTGCGGTTCTGGCTGGTTCCGAACTATCCTTACGTGGTTTTCTATGTGGAGCGCGACGACCATGTCGATGTGTGGCGTGTTTTGCACGGCGAGCGCGATATCCCGTCGTGGATAGCCGAGTAAATTCTTCCCACTGACGCAACTCCTGAGATTCGGCGACGCCCAGCCAGTCCTCACAGCCCCGTGTGTCGTATTCGGCTCCTCAGCATTACCTCGATGCTGGCGTAAGCTTGGCATCCGGGTGCATGGTCGTGATCGATCTCACGGAGGCTTTCTGCTGGGTCTCGTATCGCCCTGCCCGAACGCATGACGTCGTTATCGACAGGTTCGCTGGATAGCCTTCGGCTTCCGCAAGGCGCGTTCCATCAAGGTCACGGAGCGCGTAGGCAGCCAGTGTGAAACCTTTGGCATGGCCCGGCAGGCCTCAAGAATCGCTCGGGCACAGGCCTTATGGAAGACGTCACCGGAGTCATGCCAACGGAGCTTCGCCGCTCCTCGTCGAACCAATTTATTTGATTTTCTCGGGCAGATGACGCAGCGGGTATGTACCCTGCTGCGCTATCCGGGTTTTCCGTCGACCCGCGGCCGCAGCAGACGAGGACCATAGCGCGCTGCGAAGATTGCGAAGGCAAGCATCCACAGGCCGCCAGACAGGTCGACCCACAGGTTGTACGCGGCGGGCAGCTATGCCGGACCGAACACTCGGAGCAAAGCCGCGACGTTCAGCAAGACGAACGCTAAGACCGTCGTTTCCCAACCTCGATCGACCGGCCTGTATGACCCCGGGTAACACGCGCCATCATGCCGAGCGTGAACACGCCGATAGCCCCAATACCCAGTGCGTGCAAAGCCGCCGTTGGTGGGAATGCACCGATCTGGGCCAAGGCCTGAAGCAACGCACCGATGAGGATTTATCAGCTTGCTACCGGGAAATCCGAGGAGGGCTCCTCCACACCCATTGATGTCGTCCTGGGCGATTGTTACAGCAATGGTAAATATGGCAGCGATTGATCGATACGGCAGATCGTAGACACTTCGGATAGCGATACAGACGGGTCTGACCTCGTTATCTATAAAGTCGTGGCTTGACAATGGAAGACGCACATCCGGTTATGCATCCAGAGACGAATTCTCGCGCTGGGCAAAGTACCGCGTGGCTCGGGACGAAGAAAACTGGAAACGGATTGAATCGCAGCGTGTTGCTGAAGCGCGCTTTTAATTGCGGTAAAGAAAAGCACTATCGAGCGGGTCAAGCCATCCGTTGGTTTGTTCGCCCGGACGCCGGGTACCCTTCAACGTGGACACAGTTCGGTCTTCTTGTTCGGCTGGCTATTGTCAAGGGGTGTCCTTCGGCAAGGCGCCGAAGTCCGAACAGATGCGTTGGCCAAGCGTTGATTGAATCCGAAAGTGCTCAGCGAGTTGCTGCCTGAGCAGCTGCAAATTTTGGATAGTTGGTCGCTATCCTTACTCGTGAGGTTTGAATTTAATTTGTGTTTGCGCTGGCCGCGACGTGTATTAACGGTTAAGGAGCTTGCTGCCAAGCAAGGTTTCGCCTCTGAATAATCAAGCTACCAGACTGTTTTTTATTCTGTTTGCCGTCCTGATCGGCCCAGTATCGGCCCAGCCGATTGCGGCCGCGGATAAGTCTTACGACGTCTCTTACGTCTGGAGCAAAGACATTGCAGCCGTGCAGAAGTACCGCGAGCGAGTAGCGCGGATTCTGGGCCCCGCGGTGGCCAAGGACCTGCGGGTCGTGGCCGACGGTGGTTTGCATGGGGTCGTTTACCTGCGCCAAGGCGACAGTGCGGGAGCGGTCCGGGTAGCCCGTGTGCACAGTCGATTGCTGGTGAAGAAGGGATTTGATGCTGCCGCTCCGGTGTTATCAAAGGACTGGATCATCGTGGCCGATGACCGGCAGACAGAGAACCCCGGGGCACGAAAGGCGCGCGCACACTTTTCGGCACCCTCAGTGGTCGACCCTCCGCAGCCGAGGACTCCGACCGAAAAGTCGCGTCGGGTTCGCGATCTGGAAGCCGCAGTGGAGACCTATATCAAAGAACTTCGCCGCAAGGGGCGGATCAGCAAGGACGAGCGTACCGGCTGGTCCGTATACGACTTCACCACGGGCGAAAAGCTGGTCACCATCAACGAGGAGATCCAATTCCAGGCGGCGAGTCTGATCAAGCCCTTTATCGCAGCGGCCTTTTTCCACCGGGTTGAGAAGAAGGAGCTCATCTACGGGCCCAGAAGCCGCCGACATATGGAACGCATGATCCACTACTCGAACAATCCCTCCACCAACTGGGTCATGCGCCAGGTGGGCGGCCCGCGTGCGGTACAGCGGATACTCGAACAAAACTATCCCGGCATATTCCAGGCCACCAGCATCGTCGAATACATTCCGGCAGGCGGAAAAACCTACCGCAACAAGGCCTCCGCACGCGACTACAGTCGCTTCCTGTATGCACTATGGAAAGGAAACATCGCCGGTGCCCGGGAGATCAAACGTCTGATGTCGTTGCCGGGTCCCGACCGGATCTACACCGGCGCAGAATCTGTCCCGGTGGGTACCCGTGTGCTGAATAAGACCGGCAGTACCGCGCGGCTATGTGCCGACATGGGGATTTTGAGCGTGCGGGGACCGGATGGAAAACGCTACCCTTACACCCTGATTGGCATTATCGAAAAGCAGGACAGAGCAAGCAACTACAGCGCCTGGATCCGTTCCCGCGCCGAGGTCATAAGGGACGTGTCCGACATCGTCTACCAGGGGATCGCCCGGCGCCATGGTTTTGCGAGTGTGCTTTGATCAGGTTCTACCCTGTTAACACAGACACCCCCGAAAAAGCCGCAACGTGTCAAACAGGACAAGCCTGTGACAGGTTTATTGACCGACCGAATTAACGGCAACTCGGGCCTGTTGCGCCCGCCTCTGGTTCTTCCCGAAATTCGGCCAATGGCCGGTTGCGCCTGCAAGCTGACCAACTACCGCGGCTGTTCGGATAACTCGCTCGGAGCGATAAACGAAAAAAGGCCCCACATGGCGACCTTTTTGCGTTTGCGGAGAGGGAGGGATTTGAACCCCCGATACTTTCAATAATTTCAGTGCTGTACAAAGGTATCGTGTCCTAGCGCAAGCCGAAAATGTTGGCAGATTCGCGGCCTTGCATAAGTATGCTATTCTCTACACAAATCTACAAAACTGTAGAGAGCATTGAACCATGACGACGACAACCCAAGTTTCCGCCTACATCTCTGAAGAGACCAAGGCCGAGATCGAGGCCTACGTAAAGCGCCGCGGCGTGAAGAAGGCCTATCTGATCGAGGAGGCCCTGCAGCATCATCTGCAGGCGTTGCGCGAAATACCCGAAGACCTGGTAATCCCGTCCCGGCTGGTGTTGACGCGTGAAGCGATGACACAGATCGCCGAGCACATCGAAGACAAAGGTGAACCTTCAGAAGCCCTGAAAGCCCTGTTTCGTGAGTAGCGGCGGTCAGGAAATCCGCGTTCGGCGACTGGAGCCTCGTGACGACCGATCCGGATTTCGCAGCGGCAACATCGATCTCGACCGTTTCTTCCAGCGCTACGCCGGGCAGAATCAGTTCCGCCACCACATAGGTACGACTTACGTCGCCGTGCAGGGCGATCAGATCGTTGGTTTCGCCACCGTCTCCAGTGGGGAGCTCGCGGCAGAGACGTTGACGAAAGCGTTGCGTCGACGCCTGCCAGCTTACCCAGTGCCCATTCTGCGCCTTGCCCGGCTCGCGGTGGATGAACGCTTTCAGGGACACGGCATCGGCAGGCTTCTGCTGCGATCCATGCTCGAGCTTGCCCTGGAGATGCGAGATCGTGTCGGCTGCGTCGGGGTGGTCGTGGATGCCAAACCGGATGCGGTCGACTTTTATACTGCCCTCGGGTTCACGCCAACGCGGCTGGTCAGCGGCTCCCTGGGCGATCGACCAGAGCCCATCGCCATGTTTCTTCCGATCCGCGGGATTGCCGCGGCTGCGGGGCGCGCGGACAAAGGCAGATGAATGCAACGCGTAGAAGCATCGAGACCATCCTGCGAAAACTCGACTTTGATGACCTGCTCCACTGGGCCGGGGAGAAAATCGCCAATCGGGGCAAGAGCTACGTCAAGCACGTCGATCAGCTGGCGCGTACCGAGAACAATACGCTAGTCGCATGGGTCACCGGCACCGAGCGATACGCGACTTCCGTGCAGATCGACAACGACGCCAGCTTGGACGACTTATGCACGGCCCCCAGGAATACGGGCAGGTGCAAACACGCGGTCGCCGTGGTTCTCGCGACGGCAGAGCAGGTGAAGGCACAGCAAGCGATCCCATTGCTCGATGAGGACAGTGATCGCGGTCAGACTTCGTTTGGTGATGAGGAAGAAGACGGGTGGGAAGATGACGATGAGCCCATACACCCTCCGCGACAAACAAGGGCAAAGGCCGCGATGTACTGATCCATCTCTTGATCGACCTGAGTGGCCAGTTCCCCGAGGTCAGACGATACATCGTCGAATCCCCGACCGGACAAACATAGAAAAAGAGCCTGGCAGGCCCCTTTTTTATGTTGGCGGAGAGGGAGGAATTCAAACCCCCCAATACTTTCAATCTTTTCAATGCCTTATGAAGGCATCGTGTCTAGAACGTGTCTAACGCCACGCGCCCGCTGACGCACCCACCGCATAGTCCAGTCCGCTCCCCAGCGATGCCTTGCACCTCCATCGACACAAATCAGGGATGCGGAATTCGTGTGCGAACTTGGATGATTAGCTGAGTGGTTTCGACCGGTGCCTCGAAGCGATGCACATCGGCTTGCAGTTCAAAAACACGCTGGTGTATCGTATGTGCATGGCACGCACAAACGTAGATATCGACGACGAAGCTTGCGCAACCGTAATGCGCCGGTACCAGTTGACCACGAAACGCGACGCGATCAATTTCGCGTTACGAACGCTTGCCGCGGAGCCGCTCGGACTCGATGAAGCTCGAAAGCTGCGGGGCACCGGCTGGGTTGGTGACCTCGACGAGATGCGCACCCATAGAAGTCCTTGATTCTCGTCGACACCTCCGCTTGGATCGAGTTTCTCCGCGATACCGGTTCTCCTGTCTGTCAGCGGGTGGACGACCTGCTGGCGACCGAGATCGCGATCTGCGATGTCGTTCGAATGGAGGTGCTCGCTGGCGCCCGCGACGAACAACATCTTCAGCAACTCCGCCGCCTCCTCGCCCGGGCATCAACCCTGCCCACGGAGCCGGTGGACTATGATGCAGCGGCGGCGCTCTACCGAACCTGTCGCCAACGGGGTCACACAGTGCGCAAGCTCATCGATTGTCTGATCGCTGCCGTGGCTGTTCGCGGTAACGTACCTGTCCTCCACAGGGATGCAGACTTTGACATCCTCGCGCAACACACGCCCTTACAAGTCGACGCGGGATAGAAGCTCTCTGAAAATCCTTTACCCTGTCTCCGGTTGGGATCGGTGAGCGCACAAAACGCGGGACGCGTGAGCTACGGCAAGCCATCGAGGGCGCTATCGGCCACAACGATCTTTCTTTTCTTCCGTAGCGGCACTACGGAGGGATCGAAGTTCTGCTGTATGTCCGAGTACTGTACTTGCAGAAATTCCACCGCCGCCTTTCGTTCCTGTTCGATAACTACCGCAAGCTCCGTAACGTCGCCGGCAATACGCTGGCAGTCGCTCGAAAAGTGTCGGAAGCGCACAGCGTCGAGTGCGCTCTTGTCAGAGAAAACGAACTCCGTATGAGGTTCGAGGCCTTGTTTCTTGCGCCGGATGTAGACGCGTTGCATGGCATCTTCGTCGAATCGATCGAGCAGGCGAGCATGGCAATCTCGGAGGTATTGATAGTATCGATGCCGCAGCTCGTCCAACTGCGGTTCCATGCCGCCGGCATCCACTCGATAATCCCACACCATGCCGCCCCGCTCCCGCTTTCCATGGTTCTTCCCCTCTACATACTTGTGTGGAATGAGTGTCTCGATCTGCTCCGCCCCCGTCTCGTCGAGGGCATCCGACAGGTGTCTGGCCAGAGAAACAAGCGTGGCATAGTGGAATTCGCCATTGGTAGTCAGCCGCGCCCAGCAGGGGTGAAGATCGCCTTGGTAAGGCCGGATGTCGTACGCCGGATCCTCAGCCCTTCGGGCCTGCTCCTGGAACTCGTGGTCGTGCTGGGCATAATCGCCCAATGTCTCAAAGTCGAGCAATGTAACGCCATCGGCCAGCCATTCATTCAGAAAGAAGTCATCTTCGCCGATGCCCTGAAAAGGCAAGAGCGTGCTGTTCAGCAGGAGATACTGTTCATCGTTGAACCCATTCAAGGCTTCGTTCATTCCCTGCTCGGTATCGACCTCAATACCGAATAAGGCGCGCAGCACCGCCTGGCGGATGAGAAAATCCTGCTCCTGCGGAACACTCAATCGATACCGTTCCTGTTCCGTCTCCGGCCAAAGGTAGAACCCCGGAATGGCGCGAATGATCGCTCGGCGCAAGATGGCCTGTTGGTCACTTGTAGGCATGGTGGGAAACATTATGATTCACGTATACAGGATCAACTTGGGACGATAACGCTGACTATGTCGTCTTTGTTAGTCGAACGGTTCATAAGTCGCCAGCTGGTATCCCGCGCAATAGGACCGGGCGCCCTGTAGATCGCTCATCGCTAGACCGTTTTCCGGGCAAAGCGCTGGCTGCGGCCGCCTATTTCTATCGTTGAGACATTATCCAGGGGCAGACCTCTTAGCAGCGCCCGCCGCTGCCAATCTACTTACAAGTGAAGTCTCTGAGTTGATTCCACGCGCTGGCGGCCCCAGCCCCGGTTCTATTCAATGCATATGGGCCTGCCCCATGTCGTCACCGGCCGCCAAAATTCAGTGCCCAATCCACGGCTGATGCCAGGCACATCGCATTCGACGTCAGCAGCCACCATTGGCAAGCGATCGAGATGAGCAACCTCCCGACGCACGCTAGAACCTGGCGTGTCAAACGCAGGGCAAAATCGTGTCTAGAATCGTGGCTATCTCCCTCCAAGCCAAGGCGGCATCTTGCAGCGAACGTGCGGGCAACTGTCTGAAAAGTCCGGCGAAATCAGACCGTATCGAGGGATTTTAGAGTTGCGAAAAACTTGGACTTACCTGATTGTTTTTATTACTGAAATTGGCGGAGAGGGAGGGATTGATTCGGCGCTACGCACCCCACCCCTTCGGGGCGCCGGCAAAGCCGGCGTCTGCGCCGATGCTGCGCATCGGCTGTCGAACCCCCGATACTTTCAATGATTTCGATGCATTACGAAGGCATCGTCTCGAGATCGTGTCTAAACGATTGGAGGATCAGGCCACCTTTCGACGCGCTTCCCACAAATCGTACTCCGCTTGCATGCGGACCCACATCTCAGCGCTGGTTCCAAGCACCGATTCAAGCGTGATTGCGAACGATGGCGAAATCCCTCGTTTGCCATTAACAATCTCGTTGATCTTTCGGGAAGCGCATCCGCAACGCTTCGCCAGACTCGTCTGGCTGAGTCCCATCTCCGCCATGTAGATCTCAGACAGCACTTTGCCGGGGTGTAGTGGTAGTGGGTTGTCAATCATAATTAACCTCGATGATAGTTCTCGATCATGACTTCCGAAAACTCACCGTCTTTGAATCTGAATGTAATGCACCAAGGTAATTTTATGGTCACGCTCCAGTAATCTCGCCTGTCGCCTTGCAACTTGTGCAGCCGAATATTTGGGGGTTCACCCTGGATGCGCAAGTCATCTAGAGACGAAGTAGCGTGCATGACCGTCAGCAGCGCCTTGGCGCGAAGCCAAAATTCTCTAGGCAACGACTTCGACCGATTGGTCGTCCAAATATCCTTGGCTACCTTGCCTTTGAAGCTGGTTATCATTGGTTTTTACACTATACCGTATAGTGTAATCAACGCGCTACCCTGCCCTCAATTGTGATCACTTCCAGACGCAACCTGCGGGTGGTCACCTTGTCGACCTCCTCGTTCCGATTTCGGCGCAGAGAAGGTGATGTCTAAAATCGTGTCCATCTTCATCAACAGTTGCTTTTTTCCGGTACCTCAGTCGTGAGCAGACGAATCGACCAGCTACCGAAAGCAGGCACTCCATGAGACCCGCCCTCTCGGATCTTTTACCAGATCGAAACGCTGGGAAGCCTTGCTCGCCCATTGGCGACCCTATTGCCCAGATCTGTGACCCATCCAGGGCTGCTACCAGGCGCATCGCGTTCGAAGTTTGCAGCCACCGTCGGCGACAACCGTGGTGAGCAACCTGGCGGGACACGCGAGAACATGCCGTGTCAAACCGAGGGCAAAATCGTGTCAAGAATCGTGGCTATCTCCGTCCAAGCCAAGACGGCATCTTGCAGCGAACGTGCGGGCAACTGTCTGAAAAATCCTGCGAAATCAGACCGTATCGAGGGATTTGGGGGTTGCTAAAAAATCAGACTTAACCGACTGTTTTTATTAAGGCAATTGGCGGAGAGGGAGGGATTGATTCGCTGCTGCGCAGCTCACCCCTTTGGGGCGCCGGCGAAGCCGGCGTCTGCGCCAACGCGGTGCGTTGGCTGTCGAACCACCATTTTGAAATCGAGGGTTCGAATGACTCACTCGAGGCAACAAACGAAAAAAGGTCCCGCGAGGGGACCTTTTTGCGTTTTGGCGGAGAGGGAGGGATTCGAACCCTCGATACGCTATTAACGTATACACACTTTCCAGGCGTGCTCTTTCAACCACTCAGACACCTCTCCCAATCGCACTCTGTCGCCGCCTCCCTGCCGCGTAACCGTCCTTGGTGGGGGCTCCCAGCTCGGCCATCCAAGGCCTCGCGTGCGCCCCTCGAAAAGCCACGTTAAGTGGCTTTTCATCACCCTTGGCGACCGGGGGCTTACCCACTCAGACACCTCTCCAGCGTTGCTGCGTCATGCGCAATCTGCGCCAGCTATCGCAACAAGGCGCGAGAGGTTAAACCAGACGGCGGTTTGGCGCAATCTGGGCCGATGGCCAAACTCAGAGATGATGGCTTACGTGCGTCTTGGGCGCATTGGCCATCAGGCCACGGAAATCTTCGCCGGTGAGGCGAATGAGGTGTTTGTGATCACCGGATTCGAAATACACGTCGGGTTGGTGGATCAGTGATGGATCAACGACGACGTCGACACCATAGGCCTCACCAATCGCTGGGATCGCCCCGCGCTCACAGTCCGAGAAGGTAGCGTCTATTTCGTCCTCAGGAAGCATTACCAGGCTCCGCGCCATCGTCTGGTTCAGGCGATCGACATCCAACCGATGCGTCGCCGGGATCACCGCCAGTAAGTAGCTGTCGTCGTCACCAAGCAGGACGGGTTTTGCGACGCGATCTCCGGGCACATGCGCTGCTTCAGCTGCCCGCATCGCGGAATCAGTGTGTGGATGCTCAACTACCTCATAAGCAATGCCACGGCTCTCCAGATAGTCCTGGATCGTCGTTGCAATACCCATCTTCGTTACCCTCCGTTCAACAAATCGACACCGCCTCGCTGATCGGAAACCGACAGGCGCGAGGTTTGTTCTTCTGAAGTATAGTCACGACTCCAAAAAAACACGGGTAAGCAAGGCGAGTGGGCAAATCAGCAAAGCGCGGTGGCAAGCGGGTCTCCCAAGCAGCAAAAGCGGATCGTCACGCGCTCTACGAGCATGCAGTGCAATGCGCAGAGGGCGAAATCGATTTTGTCGACGCAACATTCCGGAAGCTGCGCAAACGCAAGGCGATGGTGCTGCGCGAGGATTTCTGTGGCACCGCCAACGTCTGTTGCGAATGGGTCAAACGTGGGCCGAAGCGCCGCGCGATTGGCGTTGATCTCGACCCTGAGGTACTCAGCTGGGGCCGCGACAACAACCTGGCCCGCTTGAGCCGCAAGCAACGTGATCGCATTACCCTGCTCGAAGAAAATGTCCTGACGGCGAAAACCGAGAAGGCCGACGTGATCTCCGCAATGAATTTCAGCTACTGGCTGATTCAGGAACGGGCGGCACTAAAAAGCTACTTCGAGACAGTTCGACAGGCCCTAAAAAAAGACGGCGTGCTGTTCCTGGATGCCTACGGTGGGTATGACAGCCACAAAGAGATCATCGAGGAACGCGAGATCGACGATGGCAAAAAGGGCTTTACCTATATCTGGGAACAATCGGCGTTCGATCCGATCACCCATCAGATGCACTGCCACATCCACTTTGCTTTCCCCGACGGTTCTGAGCTGCCCAATGCGTTCAACTACGAGTGGCGGCTGTGGTCGGTACCGGAAGTCCGTGACCTGTTGTTGGAATGCGGTTTCAAACGTGTAACCGTCTATTGGCAAGGCTGGGACAAGCACGGCGAGCCCGACGGTGACTACAAGCCGGCGACCCGAGCCGATGCCGATGCAGGTTGGATCTGCTACCTCAGCGCCGAGCGCTGAGACAGCCCCCGCATCAGTTGAACAGGCCTTTCAGCGCGCCACCGACGCTATCCTGAATTTTCTGCTCGGCCTTTTCGCGCAGCTCCTCTTTCTTCTCGTCGAGCTGTTCCTTGGCCTTTGCGCTGAGCGCGGCCTCGAGGTCGGGCCGGAATTTCGGGCTGGTCAGCGGACCAGTGACTCGAACAGGAATCGGCACACCGGCCAACTCGTCGCGACTCTTGCCGCCCTGCCCCTCCAATGATTTGACCAGTTCCGCGACCACCAGATAATCGATCGTGTCTTGTGGCAGATCAACGGTACCTTTTCCATCAACACGCAGCAGCGGCGATTTTGCTTTGAGGTCCTGGTTCTTGACCACGCCATTGGTGATCTGCACCGAGCCGGTCAATTCCGAAAAATCGGTCTGTCCGGCGGCACCGGTATCACCACCTGCACCGCCCAAGCCGAGCGCCTGACTGCCCTGCCGAATAATCTGCGCCAGGTTGACGCCCTTTACCGCGCCATCGGTGAATGCGAAGCGTGATGTGCCGTTGAGGCTGCGGCGGACCTCGGCCTCACTCAAACCGACCAGCGTGACGTCGACGTGAAATTCGCCCTTGCCTTCGAGCCGGTCTTGTCCGGCCACGTCTCTCAACAGCGGGCCGATCTGGATACCGGTGAGCGAGTTCTTGGCGGCGACCTTTGGCGTCTTGCCGGCAGCGTTGAGCACGACTCGGCCATTGAACTTGCCGTCATAGAGATTCGCACCGATCGGATCCATGGTCAGCACGCCGTCGCGAGACACCACCTTGGTCGTCACATTGCTCATCCTGGCGTTGCTGACTTTGAGGCTCCCGATGGAAAACTCAGCGACGAGATCAAGCGGCCGTAGTGCCGCAAACGGATCGCCGGCCGATGCCGCACCGCCCGCATCGGCCTTCGCAGCGGGCTGCTCCTCGCCACTGGCCGGCGGCATATAGCGGTCGAGATCGATCTGGTCGAGCGCCAGCTTTATGCGCACGACCGGGCCCTCGGGGTTGAGCACGTGAACGTGCCCGTCGAGCTTGGAGTCGTCCAGCGAGATCGTCAGCGGATCCAGTTTCAGGGCACCACCGGCGTAGCTGAAAGCGATATCACCCGCCACGCGAGTCAGTGCGTTCGGGTCCGTGGTTTCAATGGCCGTCGCGAACATCGACGCCAGGGTTTTCGGATTGGTCTCGGCAATCGTCAACCGCCCCTCGGCACTAGGATCGCTTTGCAGGGCGCTGACCGAAATCTCACCACTGGCCGACATCGCCGGGCCAGAGATCTGCAGCCCATCGACGCGCAAGGTGTCGGCCTTGGTATCGGCAACAAGGTCACCGCGCACGGTGAGCTTGGCGCCCCCGGCTGGCAGGCCTTCGCCACTGGCGTCCAGCAACAATTCGAGCCCTGCTATACGAAATGCCGTCATGTCGGCGTTGGTACCGACGGTCGCGGTGAGATCGGCTTGCAGCGTCATCGCCGGTTTGCTGCTGGTGAAGACGACCCCGGCCTCAACCGGCACATCCTCGCCGGGCGCGAGCGAACCGGTAACCAGTTTGACGCCATCCAGCACATACGTTTGCCCAGCCTGACGGTCATCCCAGGCGATGCGTGCATCCTCTACCTGGATGCCCTGGATACTGAACGCGAGCGGCGCCTCACCCGCGTCGGCGGCAGGTTCGTCGGCCGTTGCCTCATCGGCGGGGCCACCGGCCAGATCTTCCCAGTTGGTTTTTCCGTTGGCGTCCTTTTCAAGACTAACGTTGAGGCCCTTCAAGACGAGCGTGTCGACCTCCACGCGCTTGCTCAGCAGCGGCATCAGTTTGACTTTCACGCCCAACTGTTCGATCTGCGCGAAAGGTTGTTCAGAGAACCCGGCCGCATTACCGACACTCACCCCCCCTGTTTCAATGCCCAGCCATGGAAACACCGAAAGGTTGAGATCCTGCTCGATGGTCAGATCGCGGCCGAGTTTCTTTTTCGCCGTCTCGATAATCTGCGGCTTGTAATCATTTGGGTCGACCACCATGGGCAACACGATCACCGCCGCCACGATCAGCACAACCACGATGAGGATTAGTCCGAAAAGCCATTTCAAAATAGTACCCATGGTGTTGTGTCCTCGGTTTGACGGTTAGCGGTCGCGCTCAAGCCCCGGCGTCACCGAATATCGGCGACGCCGGTTTTGGTTAAAGGTCGATCAAGCCGCCTTGTGCTCATACAGGTGCACATCGCGCTGCGGATACGGGATACCAATGCCGGCCTCGTCGAGGCGCAGTTTCACCGACTCGGTCGCGTCGAAGTAAACACCCCAGTAGTCGCCGGTCTTCGCCCACATCCGCATGACCAGGTTGACGCTGTTGTCTGCCAACTCGGATACCGCGATCACCGGCGCCGGCGTGCTCATGACCCGCTCATCTTTCGCCGCGATGTCGTTGAGGATCGCTTTAACCTTAGCGAGGTCTGCGTCGTAGGAGACACCGACAAGCAGATCGACGCGACGCGTCTCCTTTGCGGAGTAGTTGGTGATGGTGCCGCCGTAGACAGACGCATTCGGCACGATGACGGTTTTGTTGTCACCCGTGGTCAGCGTGGTGGTGAAAATCTGGATCGCTTCGACGCTGCCCGCGACCCCGCCGGCCTCGACAAAATCACCGACCTTGAACGGTCTGAAGATGATCAGCAGGAAGCCCGCCGCAAAGTTCGCCAGCGAGCCTTGTAGGGCCAAGCCAATCGCCAGGCCCGCGGCACCGATGATGGCGATGAAGCTGGTGGTCTGGATACCGATCTGGCCCAGCGCAGCAAGCACGACAAACGCCATCAGGGCGATGTAGACGATGCTGCCGACGAACCCGACAATGATCTTGTCGGTATTCCCACGTTCCATAATGCGCTCAACGATTCGGCGCGCCCACTTGGCCGCAATCCGACCAAAGAACAGGATCGCCAAGGCGGCAATCACCTTTAGTCCGTAGACCGCCAGAAGTTCTTGGATCTGTCCAAGCAGCTGTTCCGCGTTTTCCATTTTTACTTCATTCCTCTTATCAAGTTAGTTCGATATATTATTGTTTCAATTACTAAATACGGATTTCAAAAGATCTGTGCTTCGGGCGACTGGGTTCTCCCTTATCTGTTTTTCCTCGGCCGCAAGTTTGACGAATAAGCCGTCGAGTGTCTTGTCCGCCACATAGCTATCGAGATCCAGTGCGTCGGTGTTGAGCATTCCGCCGAAGCCGCCCATCATCCCACCGGCCTGCGCCTGCAGCGCCTTGTAGGCAGCTGTCGCGCCAGCGCTATCGGTCGCCTGGCGCACAATCGGCAAGACGGCCGCATGCAGATCACTACCCGCTCGCTCTCGAAGAAACTGCGTCGCCGCATCGTCGCCACCCGAGAGAATACCGCGCGCATCTTCCAGCGACATGTCGCTGACCGTCTTCTGCACAATATCCAGTGTTTGCGGTATCGCACGCTCGGCGGCCTGATTGACCGTCGTCTCGAAGGCATCGACGTATTGCCCCTGACCCGCTGCGCGCAGACCCTGGGCCGCGGTTCCCAGCACCCCGGGTAACGGGATGCGCACAGCCTGATCGTTCAAGAAGCCGCCCTGTTCGCCCAACACCGACACGGCGCGCTCGGCGCCGATACGCAGCGCTTCCTTCAGACCGGCATCGATCTCGGCCGTCGACAGGTTACTGGCCACGTTGGCCGACGACACCGCATTGTTACCCTGCAGCAGACCCTCAGCAGATTTGAAGAGGTCATTGAAAGCACCGTGTGCCGGACCAATGGCCAACAATGCGCCGACCGAAACGGTTTTAATAAAGGTTGATTGCATACGAGAGTCGCCTAAACGTTGAAAACGCCGGCATTGGTAACACGTTTGTTTCGAGAGACCAAGTCAATGTCGAGGCCGCAGAGGCCTCAACGGGCTTAGCCTGTGTTGCGCTGGCCGTGCAACCGGACCAGAAGATCGGCCTCACTCTCACTCAGTTCCAGCTCGTCGACGAGGCGGTTTACCCCCGCGCCCTGGTGCACCAGGCGGATGGCCTGACCGTAGGGCTGTTCGTCCGTCTGCTGGTTTTCATAGGTCTCCTGCCGCTCGGCCAACAGCTTTTCGCGGTCTTCCAGCCGCATCAGCCGGCGGTCGACACCGACCGCCCCGGCCGTCAGACCACTGATTGACTGGCGGAGCAGTGCCAACTGGTGATCATGGTCACGCTGCCGCTCGGCGGCTTCGCGCTGCCAGTTGGCCAACCGACGACTCATACCGAGGGTCGCGGCCCAGGCGGCTACCGCGAGCAGTCCCGCGAGACCGGCGACCAGCATTGACCAATTCAGTTCAGGCATATTCGTCCACCCGATTCGGTGTGCCGTCATCCGACGACGGCTTTCGTGACTCTGACGGCGATTGCGGCAGCTGACGCGGCGCTTTTTTGCGCCGCCCCGTATCGCGCGTGCGCCTGGCCGGTTGGACCTGCCCGATAGTGCGCGAGTCGGTGATCTTATCTGCCATGGCGAACACGTCTCAGATCGTCGCGATTTCCGACCATTCCTGCTCGGTCAGCAATTTGTTTAGATCGACGACGATCAGTAACCCGTCGTCGCGGCTTGTCACGCCCTGGATATACCGCGAGGCCTCTTCATTCCCCACACTCGGCACCGATTCGATCTCAGAATGACGGAGCTCCACCACTTCCGCGACACTATCGACCATTATGCCGACAACCTGGTTATCCGACTCGATAATCACGATCCGGCTGGCGTCATCGACTTCGGTGGTCGGCAAACCAAACCGCGTCCTCGTATCGACGACGGTAACGACATTGCCGCGTAGGTTGATGATGCCGAGCACATAGCCTGGGGCACCGGGCACCGGGGCTATCTCAGTCACCCGCAGGACCTCCTGGACCTGCATGACGTTGATACCGTAGGTCTCGTCTTTCAGTCGAAAGGTGACCAACTGCATCACCGTGTCGCCAGCCGCACTCTCTGCTGCCGTTGAACTCATGACACCGTCTCCGTGTTTTTGGCCGAAGAAACGTCAAAAGATCGTCTCCACGGCCGGCGTGTTAAATACATAAGCACTTACCGTGCCTGATTTTGGCTTCAATCGCCTGTGGATCCGGTACCAGGCATAGCGCCGCGCTGAATCGGAATCCGGCCCGAGCCGTTCGGCAGCCTCGATCGGATCGCCGACCGGGGATACAGGCGACGGCGGCAACCCCGACGGCGAATCACTGGCCAGGTCGGCCAGCGCGGCACCTTGCTAAACGACATGCGCAGGCCGTGGCGGCGTTATCGACAGGCCTCTCGTGATTCGCCGCCGTGACCTTGAACCAGGGTTTCGAGCAACTGCTCATAGGCCATGACACCACGCGACCGGGGATCGACTTGCGCAGGCGGCAGACCGACCTGACTCGCATCGCGAAAAAGGGTTTCGATCGGGATAAACCCATCCCATAGCTGATCGCCAAAGTCGCGCTGCAAGACGGCCAGGCTGTCACGCGATGCCCGCGTGCGTTTATCAAAGAAGGTTGGGACGATCACCACATCAAGCGGTGTCGGTCGGGCTTTGGTGACCAGCGCCAGGGTTTTTTGTAGACGCTGCAATCCTTTGATGGCGAGGAACTCGGTCTGCACGGGCGCGATCAGGCGTTCGCAGGCGGCCAGTGCGTTAATCAACAACACGCCAAGGACCGGCGGACAGTCGATAAGCACATAATCGTACTGTTCACGCAGGGTCTTCACTGCACGTTGCAACACCAAACCCAAGCCGTCCAGTCGACCGGATCGCCGATCCAATGTCGCTAACGCGATCGACGCGGTGAGCAGATCCAAGCCTTCGACACGCGTCTGTTGAACCAGCGTCATGGGGTCGATCGTCCGCTGCTCTGCCGCCGCCTCAAACAGGCTGTAGCTGCTCGGTGTCAGGTCATCCGGGTCGAAGCCAAAATAGCTCGTCAGCGAGCCATGAGGATCAACGTCGATCATCAAGGTACGAAAGCCCGAGGCGGTCAGCAGACCGCCGAGCGAAACCGTCGTGGTGGTCTTACCGACGCCACCCTTTTGATTGGCGATGGTCCAGACGCTCATCCTTCCCCTGCTGCCGGCCCCTCGGCCCAGGGCACCTCTTCATCGTCCGACATTGGCCCACTGCGACCGCGCTGACCCGCCAATATCACCACGGTTACCCGCCGATTGGCGGAACGCCCTTCGGCCGTCTCGTTATCCGACCGCGGACGGTGTTCCCCATAGCCAACCGCCGCCATGCGCCAGGGTTCAACGCCCTGGCGACTGAAGAAATGCACTACGCTTGCCGCGCGGGCCGCCGAAAGCTCCCAATTGGACGGGAACGCCGCGGTTGAGATCGGCAGGTTGTCGGTGTGGCCTTCGACCTGTAGATGGCTTGAAAGACGCTGCAGTGTTGTCGACAGCGCACGTAGCGGGGCCATCGCCTGTCTGGTCAGCCTCGCTGCCCCGGATGGAAACAGCATTCGCTCTTTCATCTCGATCTCAATGCGGGTACCGACCTGGTTCACCGTCATCAGATCATCGTCGATGTATTGCTGCATCGACAGCGCGAGTTCATCGGTAATCCGCGTGATCGTGCCATCATGCAGATACTCTCCGCCATCACCTTCGCCGCCGTCGCCTGCTGTCCCTGCGGTTAACCCTGCTTGATCCCCTGCGATCTCAGACGGCGTATCTGCCTCTCCGTCGCCGGTCACTTCAAACGGCCGCGGCGCCTGCGGCGCCTCGGGGCTGGTGATAACTTCACGAACAAGCTCGCCAACCTGGATCGGGTCTTGTGACTTTGGTGCCTCCATGAACACCGCGTTCAAGGTTTCCGACAACACCCGGTATTTGCCTTCATTGACCGAGGAGATCGCATACATCACGACAAAAAACGCAAACAACAGCGTGATGAAGTCGGCGTAGGAAACCAACCAACGTTCGAGGTTTGCGGGTTCTTCGGGTTGTTTACGTCGCCTGCCCATCAGCTCAACGCAGAAAGCCCTGCAATCGGGTCTCGATCTGGCGGGGGTTTTCACCCTCCGAAATGGCCACCAACCCTTCGATGATCAATTCACGGTAGTGGCTTTCCTGCAGCACGTAGGCCTTGAGCTTGTTCGCCATCGGCAACAGAAACAGGTTTGCCAGGCCGACACCATAAATCGTTGCGACGAAAGCGGTTGCAATACCGCCACCGAGCTTCGACGGATCGCCGAGATTTTGCATCACATGTATCAGGCCCATTACCGCGCCAATAATGCCAATCGTTGGCGAATAGCCCCCCATTGCCTCCAAGACCTTGCTTGCCTGCAAATCGAAATGCTCGCGACTGTCCAATTCGACTTCCAGGGTGTGCCGAATCTCATCCGGCTCATTCCCATCGACCAATAACTGCATGCCCTTGCGCACGAACAGATCGACCTCCCCTTGCACCGAGACCTCCAGACCGAGCAAGCCATCCTTGCGCGCGATCTTGCTCCATTCGACGAGCTTGTCGATGGTCTCGGCGAGTCGCCTTCGCGGCGGTAGAAACACCATGCCGAGCATTCGCATGGTGCGTAAGAACACCTGGATTGGCGTCTGCAACAAGACCGCACCGATAGTCCCGCCCAGCACAATGATCAACGCCGGGCCATTGGCCAACATCTCGAGGTGTCCACCCTCGAGCCAGTTGCCGCCCAGAATGGCAGCAAACGCGACGGCAACACCGATGAAGCTCAGATAATCCATATCAGTTCAGCCTGCCCAGCGCTGCACCAATCGCTTCGAGCGGCAGCACACGGTCTGTCAGACCGGCTTTGGCAACTGCGTGCGGCATCCCATAGACCATCGAAGACTGTTGATCCTGGGCCCAGATCGACGCACCGCGATCTTTCAACAGACGCGCGCCATCCGTGCCATCCGAGCCCATGCCCGTCAGGACCACACCGATGCAGTCTGCGCCCAGTGATCGGGCGGCAGAACCGAAAAGAATATCGACGCTGGGCTTGTAGAGCTGGTCGCCACCCTGCATCACACGGACCTGTAACTTACCCTCCCTCAACTCGACTAAGGTCTGCGAACCTCCCGGCGCCAGCAAGACAACACCCGGTTCCAAGGCATCACGATCCTTCGCCAGGCGAATATCTAAAGCGCAGCTGCGGTCGAGTCGATCGGCAAAGGTCGCGGTGAATTCCCGCGGCATGTGAACAGCAACAATCACCGGGTAGGGACAGGGCTTCAGCAGCTTATCGAGCACCCGCTGCACCGCTACGGGGCCACCAGTTGAGGCACCAATCAACACCAGCCGCGGTGCTTTGCCGCCCTCTTTGGCCGCCGTCTGAGATGCGGCCGTTGACGTTCTCGTGACGTTCGCCAGACTGCCTGTGGCCGGCCGTTTTTTCGTGAGGTGAATGATGCGAGCAGTCAGGCTTTCTCCCAGGGCATTGGCCAGACCCTGCTCTTTCGACATAAAGTCGACGGCGCCTGCGTCGAGTGCATCAAGCGTAGCGGCCGCTCCCTCTCGGGTCAGGGCGGAGAACATGATGATACTGGTGGGACGTGCGCGCATAATCGCCCGCACGGCCGCAATACCATCCATCTGCGGCATCGCCACGTCCATCGTAATCAGGTCCGGAGCGAGGCGCGCCGCGAGGTCCACGGCGTCACGCCCATTCGTCGCCTCACCAATGATTTCAATCTGCGCCGACCGCTCGAGTTCCTGTCGTATGCGTTTCCGGAAAAACGAAGAATCATCAACAATGAGCACGCGGATTTTTTTAACCATGTTGTATCGGGGACTCTAACGACCGCGTCCTGCCTCCCTGGATTCGCTGCTCATTACCGGCGCGCGTACTTACGCATCAAACCGGGCACATCAAGGATCAACGCAATTTTTCCATCGCCGGTGATCGTCGCCCCCGCCATGCCATCCAAGCCTTGCAACAACGCCCCTAGCGGCTTTATCACCACCTCCTCTTGGCCGACCAGAAAATCCACAACCAGCCCGATCTGTACGCTATTCACGTTGACCACGACCACGTGACCCTGACTCGCTTGCTCGCCCGCGCCATCATGGTGGCTCGTCAACCAGTTACGCAGGTAGAACAACGGCAGTGCCCGGTTCCGCACGCGAATGGTGAGTTGGCCGTCGACGGTGTTGGTCCGTGACCGATCAAGATTGAAGATTTCGACCACGCTGGCCAGCGGCAGGGCAAACGGTTGATCCCCCAAAATGACCATCAGCGTCGGCAGTATGGCCAACGTAAGCGGCAGCTTAATGATGATCTTACTGCCCCTACCTTTGACGGAGTCGATCTCGACGGAGCCGTTCATCTGGGCAATGCGGGTCTTGACGACATCCATGCCGACGCCCCGTCCTGAGACGTCGGATATCTCAGTCTTGGTGGAGAAGCCGGCCTGAAAAATCAGGTTGTAGCATTCCTTGTCGTCAAGCCGGGCCGCTGCTTCCTCATCCATCAGGCCTTTTTCTACGGCTTTGCGGCGGAACGCTTCGGCGTCCATCCCCTTACCGTCGTCATCGATCGACAACAGAATATGGTCACCCTCCTGAGCCGCCGCCAGGACCACTTTGCCACGTCGCGGCTTGCCGGCTTGCTCGCGCTCCTCCGGGGATTCAATGCCGTGGTCGACGGCGTTGCGGACGAGGTGGACCATTGGATCGGATAGCGCTTCGACAAGGTTTTTATCCAGGTCGGTATCTTCTCCGATGAGTTCGAGGTCAACTTCCTTTTTCAGATTACGCGCGAGATCACGCACAACACGCGGAAACCGCCCAAACACTTTCTTCACCGGCTGCATGCGCGTCTTCATGACAGATAGCTGCAGATCCGCCGTTACAACGTCGAGGTTCCCAACAGCGTTGGCCAGCTCTTCATCGGCGAGCGTCGATTTCAAGGTGGCCAGCCGATTTCTCACCAAGACCAGTTCACCGACCATGTTCATGATCTCGTCAAGCCTTTGCGTATCGACACGCACCGTCGTTTCTGCCGTCGGCACCCTGGCTTGGGCACGACCGCCATCCGCCGGCTTGGGTTTTGCTACCGCCCTGGGGGGCTCTGGTCTGGCTACTGGGGCGCCGGCTTCGGCCATGGAGGGAACGGCTGATCCGGATGCTGGCGTCGGCTTCGCTATCTTGGCTTGCTCGGCCGCAGCGTCTTCGCCCCCGCCTGCCGGCACGCTCCCTGGTTTACGCTTGCCGTGCGATTCATCCAGCAGCGATGCAAATTCATCGGCGGTTATCTCATCGGCCGACGTTGGCTGCGTTTCTGCAGCCCGATTATCGCCAGCCGGCACCCCGCCATGCTTTCCCTTGCCATGCAGATCGTCGAGCAGCGACTCGAACTCGTCGTCGGTAATTTGTTCACTTGCGGACGGTGCGCCGCGCGATTGTCCTACGTGGTTGGGTCTACCACCATGACGGCCGCTACCGTGAAGGTCATCCAGCAAGGCCTCGAATTCGTCATCGGTAATTTCATCGGCGACGGGTTTGGCAAGGTCGGATGAGGCTGCCTGGCTCGGGACGCTGCCATGTTTCGCCTTACCATGCAGTTCGTCGAGCAGTGCCTCGAATTCTTCTTCCGAAATAGCATCGCGATCCGGCGCAGCGACGTCGATGTCCCCGGCTTGCTCGATGCCGTCGCCAGACAGCACTTGTGCCGCTGCGACGGGATCGCCTGTTTGCGCATCCTGTGGGGTACCCGTGATGCTGGCATCAGCGCCTTCTTCGCTCGCGAGCGCCTCTAGCGTCAGCAACAGTTCACGATCGGCTGGCGCGGGCATGTCACCGTGGCGCACCGCATCCATATTGTCATTTACGACATCCAACGCCTGCAGGATCGAATCCATCAATTCCGGCGTGACCAACCGCTGGCCCTGACGCAAGACATTAAAGACGTCCTCCGCGCGATGGCAGACTTCCACCAGCGGTGTAATGGCGAGAAAACCTGCGCCACCTTTGACGGTATGAAAGCCGCGGAAGATTGCGTTTAGCAAATCACGATCATCCGGACGTTGCTCGAGGTCGACCAGTTGCTCGCCGAGCAACTCAACGATCTCAGATGCTTCCACGAGGAAATCTTGGAGGATTTCATCGTCAGCATGGAGGTTCATGGTCTAAAACCCCAGACTCGACAACAAGTCGTCAACTTCGTCCTGGCCACTGACAACATCGCCTTTGTCGACGCCGGGGACAACAGGACCTCCGACCGCAAGGTTCGGCTCCTTCTTTTCTACAGCCGGTTTGCCGCCGGCGTGGCTGCCCGACAAGCGAACCAGTTCGACAAGTTTTTGTTCGACATCGTTGACCAGGCCGATGACCTTGCGAATCACCTGTCCGGTGATGTCCTGGTAGCCCTGGGCAATCAGTACGTCTGAGAGTTTTTCATGCAACTGGCCCGCGTTCGCCTGCGTCGCGCCCAAAAAATGAGACACCTCGGTAGCGAGTTCGCGAACGTGATCAATCGACGGCTGCCCGGTGTTGAGCTTGGCCCATTTTCCCGCAAGATAGTTGGCGTCCCGCCGCAGCGAATCGGCCAGCGGCAGGCTGTCCTCAACGGCACCTAGCGTGGTGTTGGCGGCCTGTTCGGTGGTCGCGATGACGTACCGTAGTCGTTCCGCGGCATCAGGCATGTCGGTTTCTGCGATATCTGCCAAACGCGCATCCGTGACGAAGCTATTGATCGAATCATGCATGGCGCGCGTCAAACGGCCCACTTCCTGGAACAGCAGGCTATCGGTGAAGCCGGCCAACTCAGCGATGATCGAGCCCGCGTCTCCCTCGTTGCCATCTTCGAGGCGGCTCACCAGCATCTTTGCCAGTTCGAGTGTTTCGTTGCGGGCGTGCGCAGTCTCAGCCATATCATTAACCGGGGGCATCAAGCGGCAACCCGCTCGAAAATTTTATTGATCTTTTCTTCCAACGTGGCCGCGGTAAACGGCTTTACAACGTAACCATTCACACCTGCTTGCGCGGCCTCAACAATCTGATCGCGCTTTGATTCAGCAGTGACCATCAGCACTGGCAGTACCTGCAGTTTGGAATCCGCTCGAACGGCCTTGAGCAGGTCAATCCCCTGCATGCCGGGCATGTTCCAGTCAGTGATAAGGAAATCGAAAGTGTCGGCCTGAAGCATGGGCAACGCAGTAGTGCCATCATCTGCTTCCTGCGTGTTGTTGAAGCCAAGATCCCGTAAAAGATTTTTGATTATCCGGCGCATCGTGGAGAAGTCGTCCACGATCAGGATCTTCATATTTTTGTCCAAAGCGACCTCCGAACGTCAGACAAGAGAGCCTGGTCTGGGCCCTATTCAACCCATGTCACCTCCGATATCGGCATCGGCCGAAAAAACCGTAGGGGATTTTTTCCTTTTTCACTTGCGCGTTCAGAACTCTTCGTCGGTCAACCATTCGGCTAATCGAGACCGCAGGCGCAAAGCAGCTTGACTGTGTATTTGGCAGACACGTGATTCACTTACGCCCAGGACCTGGCCGATTTCGCGCAGGTTTAGCTCTTCGTCATAGTACAGGGCGATGACGAGCCTCTCGCGCTCAGGCAGACTCGCTATCGCATCACCAAGCGCATCGCGAAAATGGCTCTTTTCCAGTCCGCGGGCGGGCCCGTCTTCCAACAGATTGCGGGGGCGGGCCATGCTGCCCTCGGTTGGCACCACCTCGCCGACCTCGCTGAGTTCTTCATAGCTGAAGATTCTGGCACCCGATGCATCTTTAAGAACCTGGTGGTAATCCTCTAGAGACATATCCAACGATTCAGCGACTTCGACATCGCGCGCATCACGGCCCTCTTCGTTTTCAATAACCCGCATCGCATCGGCAACCATCCGCGCCTTGCGATGTACAGAGCGGGGCGTCCAGTCCGAGCGTCGAATCTCATCGAGCATCGATCCCCGTATACGAATGCCCGCATAGGTTTCAAAGCTGGCCCCTTGACTTGGGTCGTAATTACGGCTGGCTTCGATGAGGCCGATCATGCCGGCCTGAATCAAATCCTCAGCCTGCACCGACGGCGGCAGGCGATTCATTAGATGGTAAGCGATCCGCTTGACCAGCGGCGCATGCCGCGTAACCAGATCATCGAAACCGTTGTCTTTTACTGCACCGTATGTAGCAAGATTGCTCACAGCACTATCTCCCCATAGTCGCTGGAATATTGGATCAGCCGTTCAACGAAAAACTGGACCTGACCATTGGCGCCACTTGGCTGCGGCCATGTATCGATTTTCTTGGCCAAGTTGCGGAACACCTGCGCAACCCGACTGCGCGGGTAGGCTTGCACGACGGGGCGTTGTTGGCGCACCGCCTTGCGAAGGCTTTCATCAAATGGGATTGCACCCATGAATCCGAGGGTGACGTCGAGGTAGCGATCCGTCACCCGGCACATTTTGTTGTAGAGCTCGCGACCTTCCTGTGCACTGCGAACCATGTTGGCTAGGACACGAAAACGTTGGTGTCCGTAGTCGCGATTGAGCAGCTTGATGATCGCGTAGGCATCTGTAATCGATGCCGGTTCATCGCACACGACCACGACGAGTTCATGCGCGGCGCGCGAAAAGCTCAGAACCGTATCTGAGATTCCGGCAGCCGTATCGACGATCAGCAGATCAGTATCCGATGCCACTTCGCTGAAAGCGCGGATAAGTCCGGTATGCTCTGCGGGGGTCAGCTCCGCCAGGGCCTGCATACCCGACGCCCCTGGAATGACCGTCATCCCTGCTGGGCCTTCGATAAGCACCTCGTCCAGATTGCGCTCGCCACGCAACACATGGGACAAGTCATATTCCGGATGCAGACCGAGTACGACGTCGATATTGGCCAGACCCAGATCGGCATCCAGCAACATGACACGCTGGCCCTGCTCCGCCGCAGCGACACCAAGATTTACCGACACATTGGTCTTGCCAACACCGCCTTTGCCGCCGGTAACCGCAATCGCCCGTACCGGTCGAGGATTGACCATTTGACGAAGACCGCTTGCCTGGTCGGCAGAACTGTCAGGCGACAACATTTGCATTCGCTCCACCAAAGGCCAGGGCAAGGTAGCCAGGATCAATTTGGGTTGGGTTTTCGTCCAACAACTCAGCGGCGCGACTCACCAGGGGATGGGCTCGTGCAACCTGCAGATCCTCGGGAACGCGCTGGCCGTCGGTAACGAGTGCCGTCGAGAGGCCGGCCTGTATTAGCGCCGACAACAGCCCACCGAGGCTGGCCGCCTCATCGAGCTTGGTCAGCACACAGGCATCCGGCTCAAAGCTGGCGAACAGCCGTAAGGCACGTTGCACCGCGGCGACTTCGGTCGTCGCCGACAACGTCAACAAGGTCGTCAAGCCACTGCCGGCCGCCGCCAGCGTCTCGCGTTGGTCAGAGACCCTCTCGTGCGCCGCCGCCATGCCCGCCGTATCGATAAGAATCAGCCGACGATCGCTGAGCAGTGTCAACGCCTGTTCCATTTCGGCCGCGTTGTTCACCGTCCGCACGGGCACGTTGAGTATCCGCCCATAGGTCTGCAATTGATCACGCGCACCGATGCGATAACCGTCGGTGGTAATCAATGCCACGCTGCGTTGCCCGTGGCGCAGCGCGAAACGCGCGGCGATCTTGGCGATTGTGGTGGTCTTGCCAACACCTGTTGGACCAACCAGGGCAACGATCCCGCCGTGTTCCAATAAGTCGCGGTCGTCGACGCGCAGTTCGCCGGCCATCAGGTACAGCGCTTTCTGCCAGGCTTCGTCGAGTGATTCGATATCCCGCACCCGCTCCGCAAGTTGACGCGCGAGTTCAGCACTCAAGCCGAGTCCCATCAGACGCGCCAGCAGCTCCTGCGAGTGCGGTGCGCGTTGACCGAGGTCATACCAACTGAGTCCACTCAACTCTGCCTGCATCCAACGCCGCAGGTTCTGCATCTCGTTGCGCAACTCATCCAGGGAGTCTTTGTCATCCGTCGCGGCGGACGGACGGCTTTTGGTCGCCGTGTTGTTCGGCGCGCTGCGAGACGTTGCGATTCGTCCATCGATCGAGTCGGCAGACACGGCATCGGCGATATCCACCGCGGCGGTGATTTCGATGCCGTCGTCGACCGAACGGTTGGACAGGATCACGGCTTCATCACCGAGGGTCTCGCGGACCATTCGTAATGCCTGTCGCATGTCCTGCCCTACGAACCGTTTGATCTTCATCGTTTGCGATCCCCTGAAGTGCTGAGCCGTCAGACTTTCTCTAAAACACGTCTACTCGGTGACTTTGCAAAACGCGTTCCAATCCCCCGAAAAAATGGGATTCAATTTTTTTCAGTGTTTTTTCAGTGGCTTATGCAGGCACCAGACCAGGCGCCAGGTTCGGAGCGGCACTGACGATCGTGTCAGCTAATTGACTTTTCGCGGAATATGACGCCATCGATCCGGCAACGTGTCGCCGACTTGCCTCAGCGATCAGGCAGACTGTGCAGCGTTACCGATCGTGCTGATGACTTTGATTTGACGGTTATCGGGGATCTCGTTGTACGACAGCACCCGCATGCCAGGCACACTGTGGCGCGCGAATTTGGACATCCAAGACCGAATACCTGCCGCAACCAGCAGGACGCTCTCGTGACCACTGATCTCCTGTTCATGAGCGGTCTGCTGCATCGCGTTTTGCAGTTGCTCGAGCATGCCCGGTTCGACGCCAGCCGCGTCTTCACCGGCATTGACCAAGGTCTGCTGGAGCAGGCGCTCGAGCCCGGGATCGAGCACGATCACCGGGATCTCACCGCTCGGACCGACGACCTGTTGAACGATCGTGCGCGCCATCGCGATTCTCACTGCGGCGGTAAGCGCACCGGCATCTTGCGTCTTGATTGCCTGTTCGGCCATCGTTTCGGCAATGGTGCGCAAATCACGTATCGGCACGCCTTCCATCAGCAGGTTCTGCAGTACGCGCAAGACCACCGAGAGCGGCAGCAGCTTCGGCACCAGATCCTCGACCAGCTTCGGCGCCGTTTCGGCCAGGTTATCGAGCAGTTTTTGTACCTCGTCGTGGCCGAGTAATTCATGCGCATGGGTCTGCAAAAGCTCGCTCAGATGTGTCGCAACGACCGTGCTCGCATCGACAACGGTGTAGCCCATCGTCTGCGCCTGATCACGCTGGCTCGCATCAATCCAGACCGCCTCCAGCCCGAATGCGGGATCTTTGGTCGGCTCACCTTTCAACTGGCCGAACACCCGGCCAGGATTGATCGCCAACTCACGGTCGACAAACACATCAGACTCGCCAACCGCTACGCCATTGAGCGTGATCCGGTAGGCGTTTGGCGAAAGATCGAGGTTGTCACGAATGTGCACCGACTGAACCAGGAAGCCCAGTTCTTGGGAGAGTTTCTTGCGCACACCCTTAATCCGGTTCATCAGCTGCCCGCCCTGATCCCGGTCGACAAGCGGAATCAGCCGGTAGCCAACCTCAAGACCGATCACGTCGACCGGCGGTACGTCTTGCCAGGTCAACTCGCGGGATTCGCTGGTTTCTTCCGGCTGCGCAACGGGGACCGCCGCCTCTGCGGCCGGCACCGGCTCACGTTGGCGCAGCGCGATCATGTAGGCCATGCTGCCGACCCCCGCGCCAAGCAACAGAAACACCAGATTGGGCATCCCGGGAATCAAACCCAGCATCAAAAGAATCGCCCCGGTAATCGCCAACGCCCGAGGATTATTCAAGAGCTGACTCGATACCTGGCTGCCGAGGTCTTCTGCCGTTGACACACGGGTGACGATGATCGCGGCTGATGTCGACAACAACAGTGACGGCAACTGGGCCACCAGACCATCACCAATCGTCAACAGGGCGTAGAACCGCATTGCGGTCCCAAAATCCAGATCATGTTGGCCCATACCGATCGACAGGCCGCCGATGATATTGATGATCAGAATCAAAATGCCGGCGACCGCGTCGCCGCGCACAAACTTCGAGGCACCATCCATCGAACCGTAAAAATCGGCTTCACGCGCGACATCCTCGCGGCGGGCACGGGCCTCGTCCTGATCTATCAGGCCAGAGTTGAGATCGGCATCGATAGCCATCTGTTTGCCGGGCATCGCATCAAGGGTGAAGCGCGCCGACACCTCCGAGACTCGCCCCGCGCCCTTGGTCACAACGACGAAGTTAATGATCACCAGGATCGCAAACACGACCAGACCGACGGCGTAGTTGCCACCAATAACAAAGGCGCCAAATGCCTCAATCACCTTACCCGCCGCATCCCCGCCGTTGTGCCCCTCGAGCAGCACAACCCGGGTTGAGGCAATATTCAATGCCAGCCGCAACAAGGTCGCGATCAGCAGCACCGAGGGGAACATCGCGAAATCCAACGGGCGCAGGGCGTACACGGTAACCAACAGCACGATCAACGACAGTGCGATGTTGAACGTAAAGAACAGGTCGAGCAGGAACGGCGGCAATGGCAGAATCACCATTGCCAACAGCATCAGCACGATCAATGGCGCGGCGAGTCCACGCGCACCAATCTGTCGGAACGCCCCCATCACCAGTTCCATTTCAACCCCTCAACATCACACCCGGATAAACCCGTATTGCCCAGGTCGCATTTGTGCTGGTGCCGCTTAGTCATAGCGCAAATCCTCCGGCACCGGATAGGTACTCGGCGGCGATGGGATATCACCGCCAACTTCCTGATAAGCACGCAGCTGAAATACATATGCGAGCAGTTGTGCAACGGCAAGGAACAGCGCCGCAGGGATGGCTTGTTGCAAGTCGGTATTGAAGTAGATCGCCCGCGCCAGCATCGGCGCCTCGACCAGCGGGACCTCGTTCGCCTCAGCGACCTGGCGAATATTGGCCGCAATCAGGTCCTTGCCCTTTGCGACGACGATCGGCGCCACCATCTTGTCCGAGTCATATCGCAGTGCGACGGCGAAATGCGTCGGGTTGGTCACGATCACATCCGCGTTTGGCACGGCCTCCATCATGCGACGCTGCGCCATCTCCATCTGCAGCTTGCGAATACGGTTTTTGACCTCGGGCTTACCTTCCGTCTCCTTCAACTCATCCCTGACCTCCTGCTGGGTCATCTTGAGATCGCGTTTGAACTGCCAGAGTTGAAAAGGTACGTCGATCATCGCCAACAGAATCAACGTCGACGCAATCAGCAGTGCCGACCAGCCGACCATCGACATGCCCTGCTTCAGTGCCACGTCGATATCGAGGTCGCCCAACGCCAGGAGTTCTTCGGCCCAGGTATACAACAGCAATACGGTCGCCGCCCCAACGAGCAGGAACTTACCGACCGATTTGAGCAGTTCCATCAATCCCTTGGCCGAGAACACCCGCTTCATACCCTTGATCGGATCAAGCTTCGAGAACTTCGGCTTCATCGCCTCGGCGCTGATATTGAACCCGCCCAGCGAGACCGATGAGATCACCGCAACGGCCACCATGATCAGCAGGAACGGCATCAGCATCCACAGCGCATCACCGATCGCGGCGCCAAGATGGCTCATCAGCGCGTTCGGGTCGAACATATCCGCCCGCTGCAGTGAAAACTGCCCAATGAACAATTCATGCAACCCTTGGGTAAACCGCGGCGCCAGCATGATCATAGAGGCCGCCCCGATCAGCGTTATCGCCATCGTGTTTAGCTCCCGCGAACGCGGGATCTGACCCTTCTTGCGTGCGTCTTGTAGACGTTTCGCTGTGGGTTCATGGGATTTTTCCTGACCGTCTTGGTTCTCAGCCATGGCTATTCACCCAGCACCCAACATGGCGGCTGACACATCAAAGGCCTCGTCCACGAGGCCGGTAAAGTTCTTCATCACCTGCGGCAACGTCGCCCAGATCAACAAAAACCCCATCATCAACGAAATGGGGAAACCGACGGCAAAGATATTCAGCTGCGGCGCGGCACGCGACACGATACCCAGGCCGATATTTACCAGCAGCAGCGAAATAACCACCGGCATTGTCATCAACAGACCCGCGGCAAACATCCGCGATGCCCATGACAACAACTCCCATAAACCGGCACGACCGAGCCCGTCGGTCGCAATCGGCAACACGGTGAACGTATCGACCAGCGCCGCGATCAGAATGAGATGACCGTTCATCAGCAAAAACGCGAGCATTGCCAGGATCAGCCAAAATTGCGCCACGACGGGGACTTGCACGCCGTTGGCCGGATCCATCATGTGGGCGAAGCCAAGCCCCATGCTGTAAGCCATGACCTGCCCACCGAACACCAATGCCTGAAACGCCATCTGTAGCAGGAAACCGAGTGCGATACCGATAAGCACCTGCTGCCCGGCGATCGCCAGACCATCGACGCTCAATACCGGCACCACCGGCGCGGGCGGCAAGACCGGCTGCACCAACAGCGTTATCAACACGGCCAGAAGGATACGAAACCGCATCGGTACCTGGCGGACGCTGAAGATCGGCGCTGCCATGAACATCGCGCCGATACGCGTCAGCGGCCAAAAAAAATCGGCCAGCCATTGACTGAGTTGCAATGCCGTGAAGCTCACCAGGGCCCTAACCGATCAGGTACGGCACGTTCTCCACGAGCCGCTGGGTGAACCCGACGATTTGCCGCAACATCCACGGCCCGGCCGCCATCATGACCAACGCCACGACAATCAATTTCGGGACGAAACTGAGTGTCATCTCATTGATCTGGGTGGCCGCCTGGAACATTGCCACGATGAGGCCGACCAGCAGCGAAGAGAGCAGGATCGGCGCAGCCAACAACATGATCACCTCCATCGACTGACGACCCACGTCAACAACAGTGTCCGCATCCATAGCGCTTTCCTCAAACGTAGAAACTGGTTGCCAAGGTACCAAGCACCATGGCCCAGCCGTCGACCAACACGAACAGCATGATCTTGAACGGCAACGATATGATCAGCGGCGACAGCATCATCATGCCCATCGACATCAATACGCTTGCCACGACGAGATCGATGACCAAAAACGGAATGAACAGCAGAAAGCCGATCTGGAATGCCGTCTTCAATTCGCTGGTGGCAAATGCCGGCATCAAGAGGCTGAACGGCACATCGGCTTCGGTCTCAAAGTTCTCGCGGCCCGAAATGCGCGCGAACAGCGCCAGATCATCATCGCGCGTTTGCGCCAGCATGAATTCACGCACCGGCACCTGAGCGCGGTCGATCGCGAGCTGAGCGGTAATCTCGTCATTTAGGTAGGGCTGTAACGCGGTCTCATAGACCTCGCTGAGTACCGGACCCATGATGAACAGCGTCAGGAATAGCGCCAGGCCGATCAAAATCTGATTGGAGGGTGTATTCGCGGTCCCCATAGCCTGACGCAAGATCGACAGGACGATCACGATACGAGTGAATGACGTCATCAGGATAAGCGCTGCCGGTAGCAGGCTGAGGGCGGTCATCAACAGCAGGACCTGGAGCGACAACGTGTAGGTCTGCTCGCCATCCAGGCCCGGCGTGACCGTTACCGCATCAATGCCGGGGGCCGCCAACGCAACCGGTGCTACGAACAACCCAATGAACAAAAGCAGGCTTCTCATGACTGCGCCCCGGTCCGATTGTCACCATCACGCTTGATCAGCCGACCGATCTGCTGTGCGAAATTGGCATTCTGATCAGTTGCGGCAGCCGCGATGTCGTCGCCAGGTGCGACCTCGCCGAGATCGACCAACGTCCTTACCTGGCCCGGGGCAATGCCAACCAGGATGCGCCGCTGATCGACCGCCAGCAGCACGGCCCGCTCACGCGCCCCCAACGAGACGCCCCCGACCACGCGTACTGACCCTTTGCTCAGCCCAGGGACCTGAATGAACCGCTTGACCAGCCAGGCGAGCCCCAACATCAACCCCAGCACAAAGATCAGCCCGACCGCTGTGGTGGTGAGATTTTCGGCGTTCAAGGGGGATTCCACGAGGCGTGCAGCCGCCTCGCCTTGCTCTGCCCCCGCAGTCTGCATCACAGACATCAGGGACATGACGATAGTCAAAGGCTTGTTCATGGCGGTTATCCGCTAGCGGCGCGTTCGCAGGTAAGTAATCGATGGCGCGGCATGAGCCTCAGCCCCCGAGCTTCTTGATTCGATCGGCCGGACTGACAATGTCCGTCAGCCGGATACCAAATTTTTCGTTGACCACCACGACCTCACCCTGGGCGACCAGGGTTCCATTGACGAGCACGTCCATCGGCTCACCCGCCAAGCGATCGAGCTCCACCACCGAACCCTGATTCAGCTGCAGCAGATTGCGGATATTGATCCTGGCCCGCCCGATCTCCATCGCGATGGTTACCGGCACATCGAGAATCGCGTCCAGCTTGACGTCGCCACTGGTATGGTTGGTTGGATCGTCATTGAGCTGCGCAAATTCAGCGGCCGATGCGCCATTACCAGCGCCTTGCTCGCCCAGCGCAGCAGTCCATTCATCAGCCAACGCTTCGTCAGCACTTTGCTGTTCTTCGCTCATTGCATTACCCGCCCTGTGATCCCCGTTCGCTTGGCACCAGGCTGGTGCCCTCTTTGTCATTCGACTGACTGATCAGGTCGTGCAGCTGACCGGCCGTAGATTGTTCTATCCAATCGGTAACCTTGACCGAGTAACTGTTGTTATGAACACCCAGGGTCCCGCGAAAGATCGGCAGACTCTCTGCACAAACTTCGACCTTGTCGTCTACTTCCAACGGGATGATGTCACCGACCTGCAGGCCGGCAAGTGCGCGTAGCGGCAGCGTTGCCTGTCCGAAGACACTGCTGATCTCGACACTGGCGCGCATGACCTCTTCACGCATCGCGCGCTCCCAGCGCTCGTCACGCTCGCCGCGATCGCTCTGCACACCCGCATCGAGCAGATCACGAATCGGCTCGAGCATCGAGTGGGGCATACAGATATAGAAATCGCCTCCACCGGATTCGAGATCGACGTTAAAGGTGGTCACGACTACCACTTCCGACGGCGACACGATGTTGGCGAACTGCGGGTTGACTTCAGAGTTCACATATTCAAAGTTGATATCGAGAACGGGCTGCCAGGAATTGCGCATATCGTTGAATGCGATGTCGAGCAGCATTTGCACGACGCGCAGCTCGGTCGGCGTGAAATCACGTCCTTCGATCTTGGTATGGAAACGTCCGCTGCCGCCAAAAAAGCTGTCAACGACGCTGAAGACGAGCTTTGGATCCAAGACGAACAGCGATTTACCCCGCAACGGGTTCACTTTGACGATGTTCAGGCTGGTCGGCACAAACAGGCTGTGCACGAACTCTGAGAACTTCAACATCTGGACACCCGATACGGAAATATCGGCGGTTCGACGCAGCATGTTGAATAGACTGGTCCGAAAATACCGCGCAAAGCGCTCATTGATCATTTCCAGCGTCGGCAGGCGCCCGCGAACGATGCGATCCTGACTGGCGAAATCATATTCGCGCATTTCGGTCGGGTCAGCTGGCTCCGAGTTATCGGTCTCAACATCGCCGCTATCAACGCCATGCAGAAGCGCGTCAATCTCGTCTTGGGAAAGAAGGTCTTTTCCTGACATGGCTACTGCATCACGAACTGCGTAAAGAAGACGCCGTTGACCGCGCCTACTGTATTCAGCGATTTGAGTTGCTCTGTCAGTTTGTCGTGGATGGCTTGTTGCAACGCCTGCTTGCCGGCCACCGTCATCAGCACGTCAGCTGACTGTTCCTCCATCAGATTGAGCAGGTGATGGCGAATCATCGGGTCGTTGGCTTGCAACGCATCAACAACGGTTTGACTGCGGGTCAATACCTCAACTGCAACTTGCAACATTTTTGCCGACCCACCCGGGGGTAGATTGACAACAAAAGTCGGATTCAGTTTGTAGTAAACGGGATCACCTTCGTCCGCCGCCGGTTCGGTTGTCTCCGCGGCTTGGGTCCCGGCGGCTCCATCGCCGTCACCGCCAAGCAGGAAAAACGCTGCGGCCGCGCCAATGACGAGCAACAGAGCGACGCCCCCAATAACGACGATAAGCTTCTTTTTGCTTTTGCCAGCACTGGCATCTTGTTCGGCGATGTCTTTCTCGTCAGCCATATCCGTAGAACCGTACAAAGTGGCGCCGACCCGACGCGCTGTGCATGTACACCACGGATTGCAATCCCTATGCCAGATAGGAAAGAGAATTTTTTTCTATTAATAACAGGAAGTTAAAATACGACCCGACAGCTGCGCCATGGAATTGACGAACAACCCATTCATTGGCAGGCGGTTTTTCGGCGTTCAGCGCCGCAGCACGGCCAGCCAACGCCAGAAGTTCAGCAGGCCGGCAAGGGAGCCGGCGACATAGGTCCATGCAGCCGCCCGCAATATGCGCCGAGCGGCCGGGACCTGACGTTCTTCGAGGTATCCCGCCTCGAGCAGAGGCAACGCTTTGCGAAAGCTTGCGTCCAACTCGACCGGCAAGGTCACAAGCTGGACGACGACGCCAAACCCCATCACCAAAAAGCCCCCGAGCACCGAAACCAGCGCCGGCGATGGCGCGCGCGCCAGCAAGCCGAGCACAGGAGCGGCAAACAGCAGAAAAGAACCAATCCGCGTGGCCCAAACACCGGCGACGGCCAGCCGCGATCGCCACATGAACAGCGGCTCCTCACCAGCATGTTGCAAGGCATGGCCGCATTCATGGGCGGCCACGGTGATCGCGGTCAATGTCCGGCCCTCATACTTATCGGCGGTAAGCCGGACTTTACGCGCCATGGGGTCGTAATGGTCGCCCAGGTCAGTCGTCTCGACGGCGACGTCTTGCAGCCCAAACCGGTCGAGCAGATGGCGAGCGAGTTCCCCACCATTGCCTGGGAAATTGTCTTCTGCGTTCCTGTGGTGTCGCGCCAGGACCTGACGTACCCAGACCTGCGGGACGAACAGAATGGCCAACACCAGGCCGATACCAAGGAGATAGGCCATTTATCCGCTAACCCTCTGCGCCTCGCGCTGACCGCGCTCGACATCGACTCGCGCCAGCAGCGCGGCACCAGCGATAAACAGCACCAGAATGCTGAGAATACCGATACGCGAGCTGTCGGTCGCTAAACCGACCCAGCCGACCAGCACCGGACCAAGAATCGCTGCAAATTTACCCATCATATTATAGAGACCGAACAAGCGACCCGCATGTTCCGCGGGAATCAGTCGCGCAAAGAGCGCGCGACTCATCGCCTGCACGCCGCCCTGGACAAGCCCGATCATGACCGCCAGGCCATAAAACTCCCACGGCTCGGTCATCCGCGCGGCCCACAGCACGACCAGGCCGTAAACTGCCAGGGCCAGCCAGATCGCGCCCCGCGCGCCGATGCGCTCCCCCACTCGGCCAAATAACAACGCGGCAGGAAACCCAACCAATTGCGTAATCAGCAGAGCGGTAAGCAACCCCTCGGCGGCAAAGCCGATCGACATGCCGTAGTCGACCGCCATCCGCACGATCGTATCGACCCCGTCGATGTAGCACCAATAGGCGATAAGGAAGGTCAGTGCATTGGGTAGCTGGCGCAGCAACTGCCAGCTGACCAAGACTTCGCGCCAGGCCTGCCGCCAACCGAGGAGGCTTGATCGATTGACCGTTGAAGGCTCTTTGACGAACAGCAGCAAAGGCACCGTGAAAACCGCCCACCATGCGGCGACAGTCAGGAACGATACCCGCACGGCGGCCGACTTATCGGCCAATCCGAACCAATCCGGTTGCATTACCATCGCCACATTGATGGCAAAAAGCAGGCCGCCACCGAGGTAGCCCACCGCAAAGCCCAGTGCCGACAGCCGCTCGAGTTCGGAACGTTCAGCCACATCGAGCAGCAAGGCGTCGTAGCTTACGTTGCCGCCCGCAAACCCGATGATTCCACCGACATACAGAAACGCCGCCAACAACCAATGGCCCTGCGCGACCAGGAACAGCCCGGTCGTCATCAAGATGCCCAGCGTCGCCAGGAGCAACAACAACGCTTTTTTTCGTCCCGCACGGTCGGCTGCCACACCCAACATGGGCGCTAAAAGCACGACCAGTAGGGAGGCCACCGCATTTGCTGCGCCAAGACGCGCGGTACTCTCGACCGCCGATAAATCAGCGGCCCAGTAAGATTTGAAAAAGACCGGAAAGAAACCGGCCATCACGGTGGTCGCAAAGGCCGAATTCGCCCAGTCGTAGAGCGCCCATGACCACTGGGCACGCCGTCGATCCGTTGCCGATGGCGGCCTGATCAACTCTTGATGCCAACGCCGCGGGAAAGCAACCACATCGCGTAGCCCCCCAATGCGAGGATAAAACCGCAGATGATTGCAAACGCCTGCCACAACGCGATGTCGGTGAACCCGAGCAAGCCGTAACGGAAGGCATTGACCATGTACAAAACGGGATTCACCAGTGAGACCTGCTGCCAGAACTCAGGCAGCATGCTGATCGAATAAAACACGCCACCGAGATAAGTCAACGGCGTCAACACAAACGTCGGCACAATCGAGATATCGTCAAAACTGTTTGCGAACACGGCATTGATAAAGCCGGCCGTGGCGAACAATATCGACGTCAACACAAACACGGCAAAGGTGATGGCATAACTGTGAATGCTGAAATCGCTAAAAAACAGTGATACCCCAGTCACCACAATCCCAACAATGACCCCCCGTGCGACACCGCCCGCGACGTAGCCGGCGAGGATGATAAAGTTCGGTATCGGCGCAATCAGCAGCTCTTCGATGTTGTGTTGGAACTTACTGCTGTAAAAACTGGATACGACGTTCGCATAGCTGTTGGAGATCACCGACATCAGGATCAGCCCTGGCACGATGAAGTCGATGTAGCGAAAGCCTTCCATATCGCCGATCTGCGAACCGATCAGCTTGCCGAAGATAATAAAATACAGCGCCATCGTAATCGCGGGCGGCAACACGGTCTGCACCCAGATCCGACTAAATCGCAAGACCTCTTTGATGACGATCGTTCGAAACGCCACCCAATAGGTAGTCGCGGTGCTCATGCTTTTCCCTCACCCGTATCGAGGCCACCGCGCACCATGTCGATAAAGAGTCGCTCGAGGCGGTTTTGCTTGTTGCGCAAGCTCAGCACATCGATGCCACGCTCGGCCAACGCGATGAACAACGCGTTGAGGCCATGGTCTCGCGTCACCGACACCTCGAGGGTCGTGCGATCGATAAGATCGATCTGAAAGCCCGGGATCGGCGCGAGCTCGTCGAGCGGCAGGCGCACATCGAGCACAAACGTCTCGGTATGCAAGCGACTTAACAGCTCACTCATGCGGGCACGTTCGGCAATTACCCCGTGGTTGATGATCGCAATGTGCCGGCACAGGCTTTCCGCCTCCTCCAGATAGTGCGTCGTCAGAATAATCGTCGTGCCGCCGGTGTTGATTTCGCGAAGGAATTCCCACATCGAACGCCGAATTTCGATGTCCACGCCAGCTGTAGGTTCGTCAAGAATGAGCAATCTTGGCCGGTGCACGAGGGCGCGGGCGATCATCAGACGCCGCTTCATCCCGCCGGACAGGCTGCGCGCCTGCTCCGTGCGCTTGTCCCACAGGTCCAGCTGCCTCAACGAGTCCTCGGCGCGCTCGAATGCCGCGCGGCGTGGGATCCCGTAATACCCGGCCTGGTTGACCACGATTTCCGCGACCGGCTCGAACTGGTTGAAATTGAACTCCTGCGGCACCAGCCCGATGCACGCCTTCGCCGCGGCAGGTTCCCGGTCGAGGTCATGCCCAAAGACGGAGACACTGCCGCCGGACTTGTTTACCAGCGAGCTAATGATGCCGATGGCGGTCGACTTGCCCGCACCGTTTGGACCAAGGAGCGCGAAAAAATCCCCTTCCGCCACCTCGAGATCGATGCCACGCAGCGCCTCTTTGCCATTGCGGTAGGTCTTTCGAAGCGCGTTTATCGTCAGGGCGTTCATTGGGCGATCCGGGCAGGGGAGTGCAGAGTTTAACCAATCTCAGGAGATCGCAAGGACGATCCGGCCGGGGAAATTTTCGCGCTGCCGCCGAAACCAGCGAAGCAAGCGCCGAGCGAAAACTAGCTCAATGACTTACCGCAGTGCGGACACACGGTCGCATGTCTCTTACCCCTGCGAGAGGAGTCGTCGATGATGTCAGCGACGTCCTCATCCGACAGGCTCAACGCCTGGCCGCGATGCGACAGGTGTTCACGCTCCGCAGGGTCGATCTCCCCATCGGCCATCGCGATGTCAACCTCACAACGCAGATCATGTTGCCGGCGGAGCAGCGCATTGCTGAAGCCTGAGGCAAGAATCCCGGCAGGCAAGGCCACCATCCCGACGCCAATCACGCCAAGTGCGGCTCCAAACACCTTACCGAGCGGCGTTACAGGCACCACGTCACCATAACCTACCGTCGTCACCGTGACGACAGCCCACCACATCGCTTGCGGGATGTTGGCGAAAGCGATCGGCTGGACGGCGTGTTCGGCGAAGTAGGTGGCACTCGCCATCAGCATGAGCAGCAAGAACAGCATGAACATCGCCGCGCCAAGCACCCTCGCCTCCTCTCGCATCACTTCGAAGAGCAGATTCGTTGCCGCCGAGTAGCGGGTCAGCTTCAGCACGCGCAGCAGGCGTGCCAGGCGGAGGAATCGCAGATCAACCGGGAACAACATGCTGAGCCAAAACGGCGCGATCGCCAACAGATCAATGATCGCCATCGGGCTGCGCATGAAGCGCAAGCGGCCAATCACCGGATGTGCGTACTCGGCACGCCACTGATTATCGACGATCGACCAGACCCGCAGCAGGTATTCGATCGTAAACACGGTGACAGAAAACAGCTCGAGCGCGTAAAACAGCGTCGACCAGCGCGCGTACAGCGTGTTCACAGACTCCAGTACAACGGCGAGGACATTGATCAGAATCAGGCCGATCAAAAGCCGATCAAACCAGAGCGAAACCCTATCGCCCGGCTGAGGCAGGTCGAGTATTTCGGCCAGTCGTTTGCGCAATGGGTGCGTTGCCGCCAAGTTTCCAACCCGGATCGTCGCCCTATCGGGCATTGATAGGGCTAGCGGCAGCGTCGTGCAGAATTCAAGTAGTAAAAAGACCTAGAAAACGGCGACACGCGAGTGGCCCACTCATCACTTCAAGCCAATTCAGGACGATCGCGGTACTGGTCCAGCACCGCCGGATTCGTCAATGCCGTGGTGTTTGCAACTGGACGGCCTTCGATCGTGTCGCGCACGGCAAGCTCGGAGATTTTACCGCTGCGGGTGCGCGGAATATCATCAACCTGGAGAATCTGGGCAGGGACATGACGCGGACTGGCATTCCGCCGAAGCGTGTCCCGGATCGCGTGCCGCAATGGCTCATCGAGCTGCACGCCGGACTCGAGCACGACGAACAGCACGACCCGAACGTCATCGTCGTAATGCTGACCGACGCAAATGCTTTCGCGAATCTCGGGTAAGCGCTCGACCTGGCGATAGATCTCGGCCGTGCCGATGCGCACGCCACCCGGATTGAGCACCGCATCTGAACGGCCCGAGATGATCAGCGCGCCCTCGTCGGTCAGCACCGTCCAGTCACCGTGGGTCCAGACCCCGGGAAATCTTTCGAAATAGGCCGCCCGGAAGCGACGCCCGTCGGCGTCATTCCAAAACCCCACGGGCATGGCAGGGAACGGGCGGGTACAGACTAACTCGCCGGGCCGATTGCGGAGGGCAGCGCCCTCTTCGTTGAACACCTCAACGGCCATCCCCAACCCACGACACTGCAGCTGCCCCCGCCGCACCGGCAGCACGGGATTACCGAGCGCAAAGCAGGAGACGATGTCTGTACCGCCGGAGATGGAGCTGATTTGTACGCCCGCGTGGATCGCGTCCAACACGAAATCAAATGACTCGGGGGCTAGCGGAGAGCCCGTTGACAACACCGTCCGCAGCCTCTTCAGCGGCAGTTTTTCGCTGACCCGGATGCCCGCTTTCGCCTGCGCCGAAAGATACTTGGCACTGGTGCCAAAGATCGTCACGCCGAGGCGATCTGCCATCTCCCACAAGCTATCGATGCGCGGGTACATCGGATTACCGTCGAACAGCACAAGCGTCGCACCGGTTGCCAACCCCGATACCATCCAGTTCCACATCATCCAACCGCAGGTGGTGAAATAGAACAGGCGGTCCTCGCGACGCAGGTCACAATGTAGGCGATGTTCCTTCAAATGCTGTAACAAGGTCCCACCGGCGCCATGCACGATACATTTGGGCTTGCCCGTGGTCCCCGACGAGAAAAGTATGTAGACCGGGTGATCAAACGGCATTTGAGCAAATGCCGGTACCGGCTGACCGGCGCCTAACGCCTCTGTCCAAGATTGCACCCCCGCCATCGCGGCGACGCCCGGCCACTCAACGACGATGCAGCCGTCACACTCGGGCAGTCCTGCCAGCACCGCCGCGATCTTTTCTCGAACATCAAGCAGGCGACCTTTGAAACGGTATCCGGTGGATGCCAGCAACAGTCGCGGACGAATCTGATTGAAACGATCGAGAATGCCATCGACGCCGAAGTCCGGCGAACACGATGACCAGATAGCACCGAGCCAGGTTGTCGCCAGCATGCCGACCACCGCTTCGGGAATGTTCGGCATAACGGCGGCGACCCGATCGCCGGGACCAATACCCCGCACCGACAGGGTCGCGGCCAATTGCCCGGCCTGTGCATAGAGTTCCGCATAACTGAGGCGCCGGGAAGTGCCATCCTCATCCTGAAAAACCAGCGCGTCCTGTGCGTCTCGATGACGCAACAGGTTTTCAGCGAAGTTCATCCGCGCACCCTCGAACCAGCGCGCGCCCGGCATCGCATCAGGATTGTTCAAAACGCTAGTGTAAGGCTTTGAGGCCTTCACCCCGGTGAAATCCCAGAGCAACGCCCAGAACGCGGCTGGCTGATCAATCGACCACTGCCAGAGATCCGCGTAACCATTGAACGAAAGCACTGTTTGGTGCTCGGCCAAGCGCAAGAATTCCATCATCTGCGACGCCGCCACCGCGGCAGCGGTCGGCGACCAGACTACCGCTGCTTTTTCTGCTGCGAGATCGTCAGTCATTGCCTTATTCTTAGGTCCCAGCCCGCCACTACTGTAGCCCAAGCAAGGACCTGCCCGCATGCCAATCAGCCAACCCCGTTCTCCCGAGGTATACCTCAATCTCAACGTCCGCGGCATGGGGCCGTCGGCGACACTCGCCATCAACGAGCGATCCGCGGCGTTGCGGGCGGCCGGACGTGACGTCTATCGGCTCGGACTCGGGCAGTCACCGTTCCCGGTGCCAGAGCATGTTCGAGAGAGCCTGGCGCGCAACGCCTATCAAAAAGACTACCTCGCCGTTAAAGGGCTACCGGCTTTGCGGGAAGCCGTGGTCGACTGGGTGCAACGCACCGAGGGCCTGAGCTATTCACCGGACAATGTTCTGGTTGGACCCGGCACCAAAGAGCTGATGTTTCTGATCCAGCTGGTCTACTACGGGGACCTGGTCATTCCATCACCCTCGTGGGTGTCGTACGCACCGCAGGCACGGATTATTGGTCGACACATTCACTGGTTGCGCACCAGTCCGAGAAACGGGCTCGGCGTGGAGCCGGAGGCGTTAGAGGAATTGTGTGCAAGAGATCCCAATCGCCCGCGTCTCTTGATCTTGAATACGCCGAGCAACCCGACCGGCCATTGCTACAACGCCGAGCAACTCAAGGCCATCGCGGAGGTACTACGGAAGTATCGTGTGCTGGCGCTGTCGGACGAAATCTACAGCGGCACACACTACACCAACGAGCATCAGTCGTTGGCGCGTTACTACCCGGAAGGCACCATTATCAGTAATGGACTCAGCAAATGGTGCGGCGCCGGCGGCTGGCGGCTTGGCTTCTTTGTTTTTCCAGAAGGCCTGAGCTGGCTCGCGAATGGCATGGCCGCCGTGGCCAGTGAGACGTTTACCGCGACCAGCGCACCGATCCAATATGCGGCGGTCGACGCCTTGCAGGACCTTCCCGAGATGGACCAGTACCTGCAACACAGCCGCGCGATCCTCGCGGCGCTGGCCGGTTACAGCTACCGGCAGCTGTCAGCAGCGGGCGCCGAGCTGCAGCCGGCACGCGGCGGTTTTTATCTTTTCCCACGTTTCGAATCACGGCGTGACGGCCTCTCGGCGCGAGGTGTCCTGGATGGCCCATCGTTTTGTGAGCGGCTGCTGGAAGAAACCGGCGTGGCGGTACTCCCCGGCAATAACTTCGGTCGCGAGACGCGAGAGATGTCGTTGCGCCTGGCCGTGGTCGATTTCGACGGAGCAACTGCGCTGCGTGAAGCCGCCAACTCAGCCGTCGACGAAGCGTTCATCAAGCAGCATTGTTCGCGCGTTACCACGGCTATCGATCGCATGAGCGAATGGGCGGCCTCATGACCGTGTGTCTGAGGCCGGCATGGAGACCCTAGCCACCGAAACACTGCTGCTGTTGATCGTGATTGCCGGCATTGCCGGTATGGTCGATGCGATCGCGGGTGGTGGTGGCCTGCTTGCCCTGCCGGCATTGCTGTGGGCAGGTTTGCCGCCGATCCAGGCGCTGGCCACCAACAAGCTGCAGGGCACCTTTGGCACCTTTACCGCGTCATGGCACTTCCTCCGCAGCGGCGAAATCGATCTGCGCCGACTCCGTATCCCCATCGTGCTGACGTTTGCCGGCTCGGTGACCGGCACGCTGGCCGTGCAGTACCTCGGTTCCGACCTGCTGATGCGGATCGTGCCGGCGCTGTTGATCGCCTTCGCGCTGTACTTCCTGTTCTCACCGCGCATCGGTGATCAAGATGCCCACCACCGCATTGGCCATGGGCTGTTCGGGATACTGATCGGGTTTTCGATCGGTTTCTACGATGGTTTTTTTGGTCCCGGGACCGGAACCTTTTTTGCAGCCGCCTTTGTGTTGCTGCTCGGCTACAACTTACGACGTGCAACAGCCGGCACGAAGGTCTTGAACTTCACCAGCAACATCGCGTCGCTGCTTTTCTTTGCGATGGCAGGAGAAGTCGTCTGGGCAATCGGGCTGCCGATGGGGCTCGCCCAGATGGCCGGCGCATGGTTGGGATCACACCTCGTGATCCGACACGGGACGCGCCTCATTCGCCCACTGCTGGTGGTCGTTTCGCTCGCGATCTCCGTGCGCCTGCTATTCAGCGATTAACAGCACCGGGGTTAACGGTACTGGCGGAGATAATTCCATTCGAACAGTCGTTTCGCCCAGTGGAATCCGACAAACGAAGGCAATACGAGATTTTTCTTCTCGGTGCGCGACACCAGCATCCCGCTGTCGAGGGTGTCGACGATACAGATGAGTTCGGCCTTGAATGAATGACTGGGCGCCTTGCCAGCGAACTCATCAAGCAGATTGGCCACGGACGCCTCAGCCTGAAGGTCAGCCATGTGCGCCTGTTTAGGCATCCAGTCGGGGCCCGGAAAACTGCCCGAGTCGCCGGCGACGTAGACCTTGTCCCAGCCTTCGACCTTGCAATGTCGGTCCGCCTTGATCATGCCGCCGGGCGAGCGTGGCAGTGCGGTCGCATCGAACCACTGGTTGCCGGTCATACCCGGCATGAAAAGAATCATGTCGGCATCGAACGCCCCGCCCTCGGTGACCACCTTATTGGCCTCGAAACACTGCAGCTTGTGGCCGAGGTGGGTTTCGATATCCCGTTTGGTCATTTCGCGCTGAAGCCCGTCAACCGCCTTCGGTCCGAGGCGATTACCGGGTTTCTCGGCCGGGGTGAAGAATACGAGACGGAAACGGTCACGTTTACCTTGCTTGCGCAACCAGGCATCGATGCCGAACAGGAACTCGAATACAGGCCCGCCGCGCATCGCCGACGGTTCCTTCGGATTGCCCGCAAACCCGAACGCCAGTGTGCCACCATCCATAGCGTGCAGACGGTCCCGCACTGCCGCAACGACATCGACGCCACCACAGGGCAGGAAACTGTGCTCGATGCCCGGCAATTTGCGAATAAAGCGCCCACCACTCGCGATGATCAGCCCGTCGTTGGTGACCTCGCCGTTGTCCGTCAGTAGCGTGCGGCCGCCATCTTGCAGGCCTTCGGCCGCCGCCTGATGGTAGGTCACACTATGGCGCCGAAAGAAATTGTCGAGGGGAATCACCAAGTCTTCCGGTTCACGCAACCCGGTAGGAATCCATATCGTGCCGGGGTAGTAGACAAAAGACGGCTTCGGGGCAACAAGGTCGATCCCGAGACCAGCATCGGCGGCCCGTAGTTTTCGGACTGCGGTGAGTGCGGCAAAGCCGGCCCCGACAACGGTTACGCGAGTCATGATCAGTGCAAGCTCCGTTTGAATGAAACCCAATTCTAAGGGGGTGATACGCAGATGTCAGACTTGTCTCTCGCAATTCTTTTTGTTCACCAGGACTGATTTCTGCAAAATCGTCCTTGGATTATCCGCATCAGACGTTATTCTTGCCGTTCCATTGCCAGCAGAAAGGACTCCCGTGACTGACCAGGACCCGTCCCACCTCGGCACGCTAATTGACGTATCGGGGTCCCGTTTCATTGCCCGCCTGAGTGAGGAGGCGCAGCGGAACAAGCGCCGTCAGATCGGCACAGAAACTTTTACGATCGGCCAGGTTGGCGCCTATGTCATCGTCAGAGGGGCTGACGGCAAGGTACTTTGCCAGGTTATCGCTGCCTGGGAAGCTTACCAAGGCGGCCAAGTGCAGCACCTGATGAAGCTGCTACCCCTCGGCGAAGTGAGCAGCGATGGCAAGTTTTTTCGCGGTGTCGGGCGTTACCCGGCACTCAATGCGCCCGTCCAAATCGCCGAAAGCGGTCAGCTCGATACGATGTTCGATGCCGTTAGACGCTACGGCCTGCATCTCGGACGTTTGAGTCAACGTCCCGATCTGCGCGTGTTCACTGACCCAAGCCTGTTATTTAACCGGCATCTGGCAATCCTCGGGCAATCCGGCGCGGGAAAATCCTGGGCGGTGGCCAGCTTGTTGCAGCGCACCGTGAAGCTGATGCCGAAAGCTCACATCGTGCTACTCGACCTACACGGTGAATATGGCTGGCGAGATGAGGGTGGCAAATATCACAGCGCCTTTCCGGTCGACATGGTCCGACATATCGACGCTCGCAGCCTGGAGATTCCTTATTGGCTGCTGACTTACGGCGAACTGGTCGATCTGCTCATCGACCGCACCGAGCCTCATGCATCGCTGCAGATCTCATTCATGCGTGAGGTGCTGTATGCACTGCGCAAAAAGGGCAACGCCTATCTTGGAATCGACCGACTGTCTGTCGATTCCCCGGTGTTCTTCTCACTCAAAGATATGTATCAACATTTCAAACAGGCCAATGAACAGCAGTTTGATTTCGGCAAGACCAAAGGACCGCTGTTCGGCGCCTTTGACGAATTTCTGGTGCGTTTTCAATCAATGTTCAATGACTCGCGGTACGATTTTCTGTTGCGCCCGAAGCGGCGCACCAAATCGCTCGACCTCGAAGATCTTCTCCGAGACTTTATAGGTCTCGGCGAACCAAAACGACAAATCACCGTCATCGACCTGAGCCCGGTTCCCAGCGATGTCAGACCGACGGTGTCCGCACAAATCGGTCGGCTCGCATTCGAATTCAACTATTGGAACCCACAACGCCGCGACTTTCCGATACTGCTGGTGTGCGAGGAGGCCCATCAGTACATCCCCAATGAACTCCATGACACCCAACACGCCGGCAGCCGGCGGGAGATGGAGCGTATTGCCAAAGAAGGTCGGAAATACGGTGTCGGCCTGTGTGTAGTGAGTCAGCGCCCTACCGAGCTTTCCGAAACCGTACTCTCGCAGTGCAGCAACTTTATCTGTCTGCGCACGACCAACCCGCAAGACCAGGAATACATCCGCAAGCTGATGCCAGAGGGGGAGCAGGATCTGGCCGACGTGCTCACGACGCTAAGGCGTGGCGAAGCGTTGGCGGTCGGTGAGGCAATCCCTCTGCCCACCCGGTTCCATCTCTATCCGCCGGACCCTGCCCCGGCGAGCAGCGATGCCCCTGTCGCAGAGGCATGGAAGTCTGGTCCGGACGACCTCAATGTCGCCAACATCGTCGAATGCTGGTGGCGCCAGCAGCGCTGATCGGCGGGTCGCTGCTTTGCATTTCCTCAAGATTTTGTCCAGGGTATCTTCATCAAGCAACTGATGACACCCGATCGCGCAACCGGAGATGACATGACCGACGACAGCAAGATCCTGCAGTTTCCCGACCGCATGCGCGATGCCATCGACGAGGAAGCTTGGCGCGGCCTGCAGAGCGAGTTCTACCTGGACTGTTACTTTTCGCAGCACGGTGAACCACCGGAAGACCCGGATGCCTTGCGCGCCTGGCTGACCGAGGCCAAGGTCTTCGCCGATATGGACAATCCGTTTTTCCGGGGTTGGCTGGTAAGACGCCTGCTGGAACGCTAGCCGACAAATTGAATCGCATGCGGTCGACTGGCGCAGTTTGCACCCAACCCGTTCAATATAGGCTATCACTCAGCCAATAGAAGCGATGGGGCGGGACAACCAACTGGTTCTTGAACATGCTCGGTTGTTGGCCGGTACAGAGATCCTGTAACGCCTCGTAGCGAAAACTGCCCCGATTGCGCAGATCGGCGAGGTCGAGTGACTGTGGGGTGCTGTCGAAATTGGCCACGACCAGCACATCGTTGCCGGCGTCGACGGCATACCTGAGAAACACGAACAGGTGCGGGTTGCCGGAATCAATCAACTCGCGATTATTGAAATCCGAGAATGCCGGAATCGTCTTACGGACCCCGATCATGCGCTTGAGGCCATCAAAGATTCGGCCTTGCACACTACTCCGCTGAGAGCGGAGTGCAGCCATCGACCAATCGAGTCGTGGCCGGTGCATCCAGCGATTGTCATTCGCTTTGCTCGCATCTTCGAGGAAGCTGCCGTCATTCAACGTGCCGATCTCGTCGCCATAGTACAACAACGGTATTCCGCCGAACGACAAGATCATCCCGTGCATCAGCAGGACCAGGTCAACACAACGATCAATCGCCTGTTCGTCATCGTTTTCAATCGCCGCCTCTAACCCGATCAGCGAGGCCAGCGAACCGGATATCCGCGCATCGCCAGTCTTCAGATTGACGCCAAACGGTTGTCCGCGCGAATCCGACCCTTCGTACTTGCCGGTGAAATAGTCAACCAGAAACTTACGGTGCGCGCGCGGCTCATAGTCGGCCTTCCGAATATCCGCATCATCAAAGCCAAGGCCAATATCATCGTGGCAACGAATGTAGTTCAGCCAGGTCGCTCGATCGAGTTTGTCTGGCAGACTGAGGATGCCTTGATTGAGCAACTTGGCATTCCGAGTCGCGACCGCATCCCATAACAACGCCATAAACGTCGCGTTATAGGCGATCTCACATTCCTTCGCGACGACCGCATCTTCACCAAAATATTTAATGATTTCGAGCGGCGCAACGATGGCTTCAGCGATGAACAGCACGCCCGGTGCAGTGACCTGACAGCAGTCCTTGAACAATTGCAGCACAAGATGCGCTTCACGTTCGTTTTGGCAGATCGTGCCGATCTTTTTCCAAAGAAACGCAACGGCATCCAGACGCAGGATATCCGCGCCCTGATTGGCCCAGAACAAGATGATGTCCAGCATCTCGATGAATACCGCGGGGTTGCTGTAGTTCAGATCCCACTGGTAGTCATTGAACACCGACATGACCCAGCGGCCCATCTCTTCATCCCAGACGAAATTGCCAGGCGAGGTTTCGGGGAAAATCTCGGGCATGGTCTCTTCGAACATGTCCGGCACATCACGATTCTCAAAGGTGTAGTAGTAGTCTTGATAGCGATGGTCACCTGCACGTGCGCCAGTTGCCCAGAGATGCTGGTTTGACGTGTGATTCACCACCACATCGAGCGTTAGCAACATCTTCCGTTGTCGCATCACATCGGCGAGTTCCCGCACATCGTCCATCGTACCTACACGACTATCGACATTGCGAAAATCGCTAACCGCATAGCCCCCATCGCTGGCGCCTCGTGGGCATTCCAGGATTGGCATGACATGCACCATATTGATGCCGAGTTCCTGCAGGTAAGACAGGTTCTCACGCAGCCCTTGCAAGTCGCCGGCAAACCCATCGACGTACAGGGCCATGCCCACCCACTCCTGGCGAAGAAACCAGTTGTGATCCTTCTCACGTTCGATATCGCTCTGGCGCAACACCGGATCTCGTTCGATGTACTGGCTGGCCATCACCTCGATCAGCCGAGTCAGCTGACGCGTAAAATCCTCCCGATCACCATAGAGATGATGAAACAGCGAATAGATGGCGTAGAAATTCGCGCCGAGCCGGGTATAGAAATGCCTTAGGTCCTGTCGGCGAATCTCCGGATCCAACCGATCGAGCGTCTCGTTGAGTAGCGCGTGTGATACCTGTTCGTACATAGCAAACTTCTTAGGTCAAAGACTCCATGCCGAGATAAACGGGTCATACAGGGTTTTATCGGCGCTCGTCGCACCTCTTTGCCCTACGACTTTAGAGGCGAACGCTTGCGCGCGCGAAACGATTTCATAACTCGACCACTCGCGCAGAATGCCAAGCAGACAGACAGCGGCAAACGCATCGCCGGCACCAACCGTATCGACCACCGCGACGCCACGATCCGGGGACACATGTATCAACGGTTCACTTCGGGTCTTGAGCGCAGCACCTTCGGCACCGTAAGTGACGATCAGACCATCCAGCTGGTTGCGCTCGAACAACGCCTCGACGGCCGCATCATCATGCTTACCCGTTGGCCCGAGCAACGCGAGTTCCTCGTCATTGAGCTTTACCCAGCTCGCCTGCTTGAGCCAGCAGAGCAGATCCGTCTTGTTCCACCATGGCGAGCGGAGATTGACGTCGAAAAAAATCCGCGAGCGACTGCCGTTTCTCAGCGCATCGAACGCAGCCCGGGTTTGCGCCGAACGCAAAGCCAGGCTGCCGTGATACAGCAACGATTCACTCGCCAATCCCGGTTCGTCGATAGCATCGTAGGCACACGGGTGCACGATATCGTAGCTCGGCTGACCATCCTCCAACGTCACAGAGACCCTGCCGGACGGCAGTTTGCTGTCGCGTTGCAGCGAGTCCGTACGCATGCCCCAATCCTGCATGGCAGCAACAATCTGCTCGCCTTCGTCATCATTACCGATGCGACTGATGAACCGCGGCGATTCACCAAACGCCTGCAGGTGCCAGGCGATATTGAACGGCGCACCGCCAAGCACGCTTGCGCCATCGGGGAACAGGTCAAATAACACCTCGCCGAAAACAGCAATGCTGGCTTTATTCATCACCGCCCCCCAATTCTTTCCTGCGACGCGGCAAGACCACTCCAAGAGGCCATGAACGGATGGTAATGCGCCAACCCTTCGAGAATGCCGGCCGCGTAATTGCCGTTCATGCCGGCGAAATCACCCCTGGCACAGTACAAGCGATCTGCGTTGCCGTTTTGCTCAGCGAGGCTGATCGCCGCGGCGCGTACCTCGGGTTGTGCATTGGCCACCAGAACGGCCGGCACGGCGCTCACCAAGACTTCAATATCATTGCCGCTATCACCACAAAACACCGTATCTTGCTCCGACAAGCCGAGGCGTTGAATCAATGCAGCGACAGCATGGAACTTGGTTGCCCTCGCCGGCAGCACATCGAGCAGGCCTACGCCGGCCGGCTCATCAACGCTCCAGACCAGACTCGCTTGCACACCATGTTGCCCCAAACGCTGTTGCATCAGCGCCGTCAGGGCATCCCGGTCGGCATGCAACGGGACGTAGTAGCTAACCTTGTGACGGTTCTGTTTGCGGTTTTCCTGCAGCCGGAGTGCCGGCACGTCAGCCAAGATGTGCTTGAGCTCCGCATGGGACAGCTGATTCCAATCCTCGGCTATCTGCTGGTCCCAGGCTTCGAGATGATCCCAAGTGGTGCGATCGCGTACTTGGTAAATCGTCGTGCCGACGTCGGCAACGACAAAATCCGGCACGGGCAGCACGTAGCTGCTGATCGCACTCGTCACCAACGCACGGTGGCGACCGCTGACGTAGGCCAACGTCACCTCCGGTCGCGCGGCGAGGCGCCCGAACGCCTCCCGGGCACCTGCCGATTCCGACTGCGGGCCGTTGGGGATCAAGGTCCGGTCGAGGTCGGTGCAGATCAGATAGCGCGCTGCTTTATTCGGCATCGGGCACCCGACACCGTTGGAAAAAGTCGTAATGCTCGATTGCCTCGAGAATCCCAGACGCGTGTGGTTGGGCGGCAAAATAAATGCGATCAAGGTCGATCAGCGAGGACAATTCTTCGTGATGACGGTTGCCGACCACGACGGCCAGCGTATTGCCGCGCATCATGTCTTCGTCGGCGCCCGACCCGCCGGCTGCCAGAACATTTTCGAGCGGGATCTCTAGTTGCTGCATCGCGTGGCGCAGCGCGAGGCCCTTGGAGGCACGCGCCGGTACCACGTCGAGATATTGGCCGAACGAGTGAATGACGTTGGCTGTCAGTTCTCGTTGACGAAGCAAGGTCACGATCTCTTCGATCGATGGTGCCTTGTGCTCGTCATAGAAATAAGAAACCTTGTGCGAGGACTGGTCGCGCTTGGCCTGCGGCGTCAGGCCCGGCAGTTTTGACAACAGCCGACGCACGCGCTGGGGATTCCAGTTGTGATCGATGTGGTCGATCCAGTAATCGTCCTCTTCGAGACTCGGCCCGTAATGAATACGGGTCCCCAGACTACTGATCAACACCTCGGGCACCGGGATGCGGTGCTTTTGCATCAACGCCAACGCCTGGTCGACCCGTCGGCCGGTCGCTATACCGAAAACGACACATTTTCGGTTGTCGCGCATGACCTCGATAAAGCGGCGTAGCGCGGCCGGGTTGCCGACCAGATTCTGATCGAGGTCGCTGAACACCGCGCGGTCGCGATAGCGCTTTTGCGAGATGACCACCGGGACCGCCCGAGGCCCCGTTTCAAGCAAGCCAACGCGGCTCAGGTAGCTGTCGGCATGTGCTTTCCATGAATAGTGCTTGCGCACACCCGACAATCCGTTGCGCGAGGCCTTTTGCCAATTTTCATCCGACTGCAGCAGTGCGAGCAGCGCCTCGGCGATTGCCTCGCGGTCGAGCGGATCCACCAAACGGCCATTTTGGCAATTGTTGAGGATATCCACCGGCCCGCCGTTTTCGGTCGCGACCACCGGCAAACCGCTGGCCGCAGCCTCGAGCAGCGTGAGACCAAAGGGCTCGGTCAGTGCCGGGTTGATGAAGATCCCTTTGCGCTGCGCTGCCAGGCGGTAGATTTTCGGTACATCACTGGGCAGATGCCTTTTTGGGATCGCGATTTTGCCGTAAAGATTGTAGGCGTCGACCAGCAGAAGAATGTTGGTCAATACCGACTGCGGACCGGGCTCCAAATCGCGGATATCGTCCCGATTACCGGCAATAATCAACAGATTCGCTGTCTCACGAAGTGCGTTCGACTCGCCGAATGCCTCGATCAAGGTCAGCAGATTCTTGCGCTCATCGGCCCGGGACAAGGCCATAACAAGCGGCTTCTCCGGGCTCTTCAGAAACACCTCGAGCTGGCGTGCGAACGCAATATTCTCGCCGCTGTCCGGCGGATGGAACTGCTCGAGATCGGTACCCGGGGGGATCACTGTCATGCGGCTCGGATCATAGTAGTTATACAAGCCGTATTGCCGTTCGACTTCATTGTGCGTGCTGGTGATCACCAGGTCCGCATTGGCAAGGATTTCCTCCTCTGCGTCGATCCGACGCGACATGTTATAGGTCGTTTCGATCGCATCGCGAGACACCCCGCGTGCCAGCAACCGTTTACGCTTGTCTCTACCGAGCGAGTGGCCGGTATGTACCAGCGGGATCCCCAGCAGGTTGGCGACGCGAACCCCAACATAACCGGCGTCGGCATAGTGACTATGAATGACGTCCGGCAGGCGCGGTTGGCGATTGAGCCACTCGATGAGATTGTCGGTAAAGCTGTCGAGGTGATCCCAAAGCTGCTCTTTTGGCACGTACTCAGGCGGCCCGGCTTCTATCCTGACGATATCGCATTGCTCACCCAACACCTCTATCGGTCGCGCGTAGTCGTCACTGACTGCCGGATCGTCGACCAGCCGAGTGACGAGATCCACCCGCTCGACGTCCGCGTGCACAGCAAGCGACTTTGCCAAGTCGACAACGTATTTCGTTTGGCCGCCTGTGTCGGCGTCGCGACCGAGTTCCAGATCGTGACCACGAATCAAGCCGTGAACGCTGATAAGCAGAATGTAGCGCCGTTGTTCGGTATCGGGCATGTAGGCTTCTTGATTTACTGGATCACTGATGGCTTGCCGGACGGCCTTTTCAAGCCCGATCGACAGTCAACCGGAAACCTCAAACTAACCATACGCGGACGGCGATAGCAAGGTGATCCGGCTGATTTGCCAACAGCTATCTTTCCACGGCTTGACCGATCCAGCTGCACAACTGCCGGCTCGACCCAGTGGGCCAGGCATCTGGATCATGGCCGTGCGGACCCGCTGCAGTGCAGCGGGTCCGCCACCTTACGAGGCAGCGGCAAGCGCCTGGTCGACATCGGCGATGATGTCATCAACATGTTCAATGCCGATCGATAGCCGAACCATGTCTTCCCGCACACCGGCGGCCGCCAGTTCATCGGGGCCCAGTTGACGATGGGTCGTGGTCGCCGGATGGCACGCCAGAGATTTCGCATCACCGATGTTTACCAGCCGTAAAATCATCTGCAATGCATCGATGAAGCGCGCACCCGCCTCTTTTCCGCCCTTGATGCCAAAACTCAGGATGCCAGAGGCCTTGCCGCCAGTAATCTTTTGGCAAAGTTCGTGGTAGGGGCTGCTCGGCAAACCGGCATAGCTAACCCACTCGACCTGCGGGTGATCGGCCAGGTGTTCGGCGACCCGCTGCGCATTCTCGCAATGCCGTTCCATGCGCAACCCCAGCGTTTCCAGGCCCTGCATCACAAGGAACGCGCTCAACGGTGATATGGCTGCGCCGGTATTGCGCAGGGGCACCACGCGACAGCGACCGATGTAGGCCGCGGGCCCAAGCGCCTCGGTATAAACCACCCCGTGATAAGACGGATCTGGCTCGTTCAGCATCGGGAAACGCTTGGCATTTGCAGCCCAATCAAACTTACCAGAATCGATGATCACGCCACCGATCGTCGTGCCATGACCACCGATGTACTTGGTCAACGAGTGGATCACGATGTCGGCACCCAGTTCGAATGGCTTACACAGGAACGGCGAAGGCACGGTATTGTCAACGATCAGCGGCACCCCGTGACGGTGCGCTATCTCGCCAAGTTTTATCAGGTCGACGACATTGCCCGCGGGGTTGCCAATCGATTCGCAGAACACCGCCCGCGTATTCTCGTCGATCAGCGACTCCATCGCCGCGTAGTCGTCATTCAATGCAAACCGCACTTCGATGCCTTGCCGTGGGAACGTATGCGCGAACAGGTTGTAAGTGCCACCGTACAGTTGGCTGGTGCTGACGATGTTGCACCCCACGTCAGCCAGGCACTGGATCGAATAGGTGATCGCTGCCATGCCTGAGGCCAGGCACAACGCGCCAATCCCACCTTCCATCTCGGCCAGACGCTGTTCCAATACGGCCTGGGTCGGGTTCATGATGCGCGTGTAAATGTTGCCGGCAACTTTCAGGTCGAACAGGTCAGCACCGTGCTGGGTGTCGTCGAATGTGAACGACGTCGTTTGATAGATTGGGGTGGTGGCCGCATGGGTGGCCGGATCACCTTCGTAACCGGCATGCAGCGCCAAAGTTTCTAGTTTCATTGCTCTCCTCCTATTTTAGTTATCAATCTCGGGCGCCCGCCGCTGGGTGGTAAGCCGAGACGCGAAATCATAGCGGGCTGTGCTCCCGACGTCAGGAGAGAATCGACAGGCTCGCCCGTCCCGCAAGCGTAGACGGTGTAGGAACAGGCGAAACGGGGGGCTAGGGGCGGTCGTCGACCACGCCTTCTTTTTTCACCGGCATCAGGTCGGCCTTGCTGACACCGAGCAACAGCACCGCGGTGCTGGCGACGTAGATCGACGAGTAGGTGCCGATCACGACGCCAACCAGTAATGCGAAGGCAAAACCATGGATGATCTCGCCACCGAGGAAAAACAGCGCCAGCAGCACCAGTGCGGTGGTTGTCGACGTCACCAAGGTGCGCGACAGCGTTTCGTTCAACGAGCGGTTGACGATCTCGACTGGTTTTCCCTTGCGCATCTTGCGGAAGTTCTCACGGATACGGTCGAATACCACGATCGTGTCGTTCAGCGAGTACCCGATCACCGCAAGCACCGCCGCCAGTACCGGAAGGTCGAACTCCACTTGCAGCAGGGCAAACAATCCGACCGTGATGGTCACGTCGTGCACCAATGCAACGACGGCGCCAACCGCAAAGCGCCATTCGAAACGCATCGCCACGTAAGCCAGGATTGCCAGGAGTGCGACGAGCACGGCCAGCGCGCCGTCCTCTGTCAGTTCATCACCCACCTGGGGACCAACAAATTCCACCCGCCGCAATTCAACCTGGCCATCTACGGCGTCCGAAAGCGCCGCGAAAACAGCGTTGCTCAACCGCGCGCTATCGCCCTCTTCGACACCGGTACCCAACCGGATCAAGACATCTCGCGGGGTACCGAACTGTTGGACCGATGCATCACCGTAGCCAGCGGTGGCCAGCGCCTCACGGACCGATGCCAGGTCTGCCGGTTCCACGTAGCCCACTTCGATCAGCGTACCGCCGGTAAAGTCGATACCGAGATTCAGGCCGCGCGCGAAAATCGAACCGATCACAATGACCATGAAGACCGCTGAGATCATGACCGCAAGCTTCCGCTTGCCCATGAAATCAATCAACTGCCCACGCTTGAGAATCTGCATGTTGCTTTCCGGTCCTTAGATCGAGAGCTTTTCTACGCGCTTGTGGCCGTAGATCTGGTTGACAACGGCACGCGTGCCGATAATCGCGGTGAACATCGAGGTCAGAATACCGATCGCCAGCGTAACGGCGAAACCGCGCACCGGGCCGCTACCGATCGAGAACAGCACCACCGCCGCGATGAAGGTGGTGATGTTCGCATCAAGAATCGTACTGAACGCCTTGGCGTAACCCGCGTGGATACTCGCCTGCGGCGTGCTGCCTATGCGCAATTCCTCACGGATGCGTTCGAATATCAACACGTTGGCATCGACCGCCATACCGACGGTTAGCACGATGCCGGCGATACCCGGCAATGTCAGCGTCGCCTGCAGCATCGACAGCACGGCCACGATCAGCACCAGGTTGGAAATCAACGCGAGATTGGCGACCAACCCGAAGGTCTTGTAATAGACCGCCATGAAGATCAGCACCAGGCCCATCCCGACCATCACCGATGCGAAGCCCTGGTCGATGTTGTCTTGGCCCAGACTCGGCCCGATCGTGCGTTCTTCGACGATATCAATCGGTGCCGCGAGCGCACCGGCGCGCAGCAGCAGCGCCAGCTGGTGCGCCTCTTGTGGGCTGTCGAGACCGGTCGTCTGGAAGCGGCGACCAAAGGGCTCGCGAATCGTCGCGACGTTGATGACCTCCTCGATCCACTTTTTGATCGGTTTGCCGTCCGCATCGCGACCGACCGTCCGCTTCTCTTTGAAAACCACCGCCATCGGCTTGCCGACATTATCCGTCGTCACGTTGCGCATGCGTCGCGCGCCCTTGCTGTCGAGGTTCACGAACACGGCGGGCTGCGCGGATTGCTGATCGAATCCGGAGGAAGCGCTGGTCATCTCGTCACCAGTCACTATGACTTGGCGCTTCAACAAGATCGGCTGACCATTTCGCTCGCGGTATAGGGCGCTGCCCGGCGGCGCGCGGCCCGTTGATTCAGCCTCGAAAGCCTGCGCTGCGTCACCATGCACCAAGCGGTACTCGAGCGTCGCCGTCGCGCCCAACAGATCCTTGACCTTGCCTGGATCCTGCACGCCGGGGAGTTCCACGACGATGCGGCGTTCCCCTTGTTGCTGGATCACCGGCTCGGCAACGCCTAACGCATTGACACGGTTGCGCAGCGTGGTGATGTTTTGCTCCAACGCCAGGCGCCGCGCCGAACGCTCTTCGTCTGGCGGCATGAACACGCGCACGAAGTAGTCCTCGCCGTCATCACGAGAGGTCACGCCGAGCTCGCGGAATTCGGCGCCGATGACCGCTTCGGCCTGATCACGCAACTCGGCCTCTTTGAAACGCACATCGACGCCGTCGCTGGATTCTTTTACCGCGATGTAGCGGATACGTTCGTTGCGCAAGGTGGTGCGTACGTTGCCGGCGATGCGTTCGATCGCCTTGTCAAACGCAGCCTCCATGTCGACATCGATCAGCACATGGATACCACCGCGCAAATCCAGGCCCAGGTTCATCGGCCGACCACCGAGGGCCGACAACCAACCCGGGGTGTCGGGCGACAGCGTCAGGGCATTCGTGAACTCCGGGGGTAGCGCGCGCGCCACCACATCCTGCGCCGCGAGCTGGTCTTCCGCCGCCAGGAAGCGGATCTGCAACCGATCGGGTTGCAATTCCGCCGACTTGATGTCGATCGCGGCCCGTTCCAGCGCAGCCAGGACATTTTGCTGCAGCGTCTCACCAACCGTCTCGCCGCGCGTGCCCGTCACCTCGATGACAGGGTCCTGCGAAAAGATGTTCGGCAACGCAAATAGCAGTCCGACCAGCAGCACGACGGCCACCAGCGCGTTTTTCCACAGGGGATATTGGTTCAGCATGTTCCACTACAACCGGGTGATCGCGACCACGGAGAACGTGGCCGACGTCGTTTTACAGCTCTTTCAAGCTTCCTTTTGGCATGACCGCCTCGACCGAGGCTTTGCGGACGGTCACGACGACATTGTCGGCTACCTCAACCTTCATAAAGTTGTCGCCAAGCTCGAGAATCTTTCCCATCATGCCGCCCATGGTCTGGATCTCGTCACCCTTTTTCAGACCCTCTACCATCGATTTGTGCTCTTTCTGACGCTTGACCTGCGGGCGAATCAGGAAGAAATACATGATCACGAACATGCCGATCAGGAAAATGATCGACAGACCACCGTCGCCACCGGGGGCCGACCCCTGTGCCACCGCATCAGAAACAAAGAAACTCATCGCATGCTCCAGTTGGTATCAGCCTGCGGTCGAAGCGCGTCCAACCGCCCAAAGGCGCGTGATTATGCCACACCTCAGACCGGCACAGGCAAACCACGCTGCGCATAAAAGGCCGAGCGAAATTCGCTGAAACGGCCTGCGGCCGTCGCCTCACGAATGTCCCTCATCAGGGACTGGTAATAGCTCAGGTTGTGGATAGTGTTGAGTCGGGCACCCAGAATCTCATTGCATTTGAAGAGATGACGAAGGTAGGCGCGACTGTAATGGGCACAGGTATAACACCCGCAAGAGGGATCCAACGGCCCCGTGTCGTCGGCATGCACCGCATTGCGGATCCGCACGACCCCCTGGTGGGTAAACAAGTGACCGTTGCGCGCATTGCGCGTCGGCAGCACACAATCGAACATATCGATGCCGCGCGCGACCGCCTCGACGATATCCTCAGGAGTCCCGACACCCATCAGGTAGCGCGGGCTGGTCACCGGCAAGCGCTCGGCCAGAAAATCCAGCACTCGCCAACGATCGGCAGGCGGCTCGCCGACCGATAGACCACCCACCGCATAGCCGTCAAAGCCAATCTCCATCAGCCCTTCCAGCGAACGGGCACGCAAATCCGGGTAAACCCCGCCCTGCACGATCCCGAACAACGCATTGGGGTTATCGGCATGCGCATTCCGGCTACGCTGCGCCCAGCGCAGCGACAGCTCCATCGACTCACGTGCCTCGTCTTCAGTCGCGGGATAGGGCGTGCACTCGTCGAAGATCATCACCACATCGGAACCCAGGGCGCGTTGGATCTGCATCGACCCCTCGGGACCCATGAAGACCTTTGCGCCATCTACCGGCGAGCGAAAATGCACCCCCTGCTCGGTGATTTTTCGCATCTGTCCGAGGGAGAAGACCTGAAAACCGCCCGAATCGGTGAGAATGGGTCCCTGCCAATGCGTGAAATCATGCAGATCACCATGCAGGTTGATGATCTCAGTGCCTGGCCGAAGCCACAGGTGGAACGTGTTTCCTAAAATGATCTCGGCACCGATATCGCTTAGCTCTTCCGGCGTCATCGCCTTGACGGTGCCGTAGGTTCCAACAGGCATGAACGCCGGCGTCTGCACCACGCCACGCGCAAAGCTGAGTTCCCCGCGGCGCGCGCCACGATCCGTCGATGTCAGCTGAAAATACAAAATATACCTAGATTAGTTATTTTTATGTTTGACTGACGAGACATTATATTAGAAGATACTCATGTACTGATCATTCAGTACACTCCTCCATCCTCCTTTGGTGGAACTTAGGCGCGGCACCCCCTGCCGCGCCTTTTTTTATGCCTGGTCAGCGGCTGTTGCCCCTTCCAACAACATCGCATCCCCGTAGCTGAAGAAGCGGTAGCGCTCGGCAACCGCATGACGATAGGCACTCATTACCCGATCGTGGCCGGCAAACGCACTCACCAACATCAACAACGTCGATTCGGGAAGGTGGAAATTCGTCAGCAAGGCATCGACCACATTGAAACGATAGCCGGGCGTGATAAATAACCGCGTGTCACCACGATACGGCATCAGCCTACCCGTGGCCGCGGCGGTTTCCAGACTGCGCACGCTGGTCGTTCCAACCGCCACCACTCGCCGACCGCCCGCCCGCGTGCGCTCGACGGCCTCAACGGTCTCCTCGGTCACCTCGAGCCACTCACTGTGCATTTCGTGTTGATCGATATCGTCAACACGGACCGGCTGAAACGTGCCCGCGCCAACATGCAACGTCACCCGAGCTGACTCGACATCCCGGTCGGCAAGCCGCTGCAGCATGGCGTCATCGAAATGCAGACCCGCCGTCGGCGCGGCAACCGCCCCCGGCCGTTCGCCGTAGACGGTTTGATATCGCTGCTGGTCGAGGATCGTGTCCGCGCGCTTGATGTATGGCGGCAAAGGGACATGGCCATGGGTATCGAGTAGATCAGCAAAGCTGCCGCGTAATACGCGCAGACGGAACAGGCTCGCTTCCCGACCCAACACCTCGATCTCCCTGCCCTCAATCAGGAGACGCCCCCCGGTCTTGGGCGATTTGCTTGCCCTGACGTGCGCCAACGCCTCATCCACACCGACCAGCCGCTCGACCAATACCTCTACCTGGCCGCCGGTCGCCTTGTTGCCGATCAATCTCGCTGGGATGACCTTGGTATCGTTGAAAACCAGTAGATCGCCTGGTTGGAGCAGGTCAGGAAGGACGCTGAAATGGCGATCTATCGGTGATTGATCGACAGGCAGGTGCAGCAAACGGCTGTCACCGCGTCGCGCACTCGGTTGCTGAGCGATCAGCTCGTCGGGCAGCTCGTAATGGAAATCGCTCAACTTCATCGGCGCGCGATGGTAGCACAGCACCTTGCCGATACTGGCGCAGGCGCTATACTGCGCCCCTCGCTGCCGGGGTGGTGGAATTGGTAGACACAGGGGACTCAAAATCCCCCGCCTTCACGGGCTTGTCGGTTCGAGTCCGACCCTCGGTACCAAACAATGCCTAGTTTTGGCTGGGAAACGACAAAGGCCTACATTTGCTGCAGGCCTTTGTCGTTTTCAGCCGGAGAAATTTTTGCCGCATTGAGCAGCCTGGTGTTGCTACTCACCATGCTGACCACTCTGTTCCGACAGCTCCAGGTGTCCTGATTGGTATCAATGGTCAGACCAGGGCCGGTACCAGAGGGGCTTCAGGTACCTCCCTTTTACCAGCGCCTGCAGGATACGCAGGTGCTGCTCCATCGCTATTCCCGCATGTGCCTGCGCCATTGCTTGGGCGCTGAAAGCATTGCGGGTGCGGGAAAGCCACTCGAACAGCCCAATCATGGCAGGTGGCACGTCCAACCGCATGGTCTCGAATTGGCTGCCATTGGCATCTTTGGCGCTCACGCTGGCCTGCATCGCTTGACCTTGGAGGCTGAGGTCTAGCGTCGACTCCGACTTTGCCTGAAAGTAGCTTTCCGGACCGATCAGTGCGAGGCGTTCGCTTTCATCGTAGGCGGTCTGGCGCACATCCTCCAGATTGAGATCCCTGTAAATCTCCGGCAGTTTCACCAGTAGCTGCTTCAGGCTCTTTGCCGCAGAGTCTTGATCGGCGCGACCTCCCCAGGCTCCATGTAACGGTCTACGCCACGCAGGATCCTGCAACAGACGCCCACGTAAGGCATCCAGCACCGAATCAACCGCCGCAGGAGGTCGCAGGATGATACTGACTGAGAGAGACAGTCCTCTGGTCTCGGTTCGATGCCAGGTGCCACGGGGCATGAACAGCACCGAACCCGGCTTCATCTCCACACACTCGAATTCCGCCGCATCCGGATCTGGGAAGCCGGCAGTGGCTTGAGGGTACATTTCGTCATAAGTCACATCGCCGGGATTGAATTGCATGCCGCAGGGCTGCTCAAGTCCCGGCTCTTTTGAGATAAAAAAACGTTTCTTACCCATGAGCTGGATCGAAAAGACCTCTTCGGCATCCATATGGCAGGTGACGCCATTCTCGCCCGGTGCGATGAAGGCCCCGATTCTGGCGCATCCTGGCGGCACGCCCAGCACAGCCTCTGCCTCTCGCAGTAGTTCACAGAGACTGGGTATCGTGCACTCGATTTCCGACAGGTAGAGGCTGAGACCCATGTTCAGCAACATATCCGGGCTAATTTGCTCGACCGTCACTGTGCGTGATCCGGTCTGGGCATTCCCGAATGAGACCCGACCCCGATAGTTGGCTGTCAGCGCTTCAAGGTTGTTGAGCATCGGATCCTGAAGTGGTTTTGGTAGCCGATGCAGATCACCATGGGATTGGCAGGCCCGGTCTGGCCAATAGCTGGTCTCGAACTTTGACGGCAAGGTGTTGGAGAACAGCTTGTCGAACAGTGTGGAATTGGTCATGGCAGATAGAATGGATCCTTGGCAGCGTCCAATCTGCAACTTTTATACTCGTTCGTCCCATATTCTGCACATTATCGAATATTCAGAATGATGGTAACCAGAGGTAACGTTAGCTCTTGGTGAGTAGCGGTTCGGGTTAGCGTCTACGGGCGGATCTAACCGTCCTTGCAGCGAGCTGCTTGGCATATTCGGCGGGCTTCAGCTCGCCAAGTGTTTTCTTTGCGCTTTCCAGGTTGTACTCACGGGCCCATGCGCGGATAACCGCCCAGGCATGGTTGCGGCTGACGAACAACTATTTCAGCCGTTGCGCCCAGGTCAGCGTATAGGCCGACACACGGCCATCGCTGCGGAAGGCTTCCGCGTCGCGCAAACCATCAACGCCGACAAAAGTCGGAGGATAACAGCACCAATAGCGTGAAGACCTCCGAGCGACCCAGCAGCATCGCAATAACGGCGACGGTTTTGCCGAAGTGAGACACGTTTTGAAACGTGCCGGTGACAAATCCGAATCGATATGGTTTTCAATTGTCACCGACCCATATGGCGGCTGCTTGTGCCTGGGAGCAGCACCGCAGCACAGCAAAGAATGCCATCTCAGCGCGTTGCTTGGCTGTTCCGTAGCCTTGTTACCGTGCCAGATCCCTCGGACTCTTGCTTTCCGCGAACCCGACAAAGCTCAGTCGTTCCTTTGTTGCCTGAAAGGGAATGGCTTTTGCGCTGGCGTATCTGCGCTTTTGCTTGGAACGCTGTTTGAATTCGCTGATGAGTCGCATCTTGTTAACTCGCTGCACTTTCGCCTGTATACCTCTCATAACGGCCTCGACAAGGTTTTATTGAAGGTGTACCCATGAGCCTTTGCATGGCCAATCGGCGTGGATTGCAGTCTGACCGTGCCAGATCTGGGAGGTCACACGTCCAGGCGGACTTTTCCTTTGGCTGAATGGCGCTCCCAGCCCGTCGTAGCGGTCAGACTCGTCATCGTCTGGAACTCCACCTTTGCAGTGAACAGTGTTACCTATCGCTGGGGCTACCGGAATTACCGCACAAATGATCTTTCGACGAATCACCCGTTGGTTGGAATCCTCGCACCGGGTGAAGGGTGGCATAACAATCATCATGCTATCCTCGGGCTGGCTCAACACGGCCACAGATGGTGGGAGTTCGATTTATCATGGAAGCTGATCCAGCTCCTGCAGATTCTGGGGTTGGCCACCGACGTCAAGCGCCTCAACGGGAAGACCAGGTAGGCCCGCGGTTTCGCGCGTGGGCGGAGAACGGCCGGATGGAGATAAAAAGGCACGTCTATCGTGCCGGCCTTCATCTTCGTGCCATGCGCCTGAAGACTACCTTCGCCTGTACCCTACGGTGGCATGCCTGCGGCAGGTGGGTCAGTGATATGTCCATCCGTAGGCGCTTCACCTCGGGTCCCAAAGAACATGCAGAAACCGATCTGGATGACGCTATTTGCCATTACGGTGATTACGACCGTCGGCCCCCTTGGCGGATGCTACCGATCGATGGACAGGCAGGAGAATGTTGCAGAGGTTGAGCCTGTGCACCGAGCCGCAGTCCTCAGTGTGCATCAGCGAAGACCACTGAGTACTGGCTGTCAGTATGGCCTACGACTCTCGAACGAACTCAGGACTGAGATCAGGGATCTCACTCTGCATTTCACGGCGTACAGTCTGACGGACGATCAACTTCAAACGGTAACTCGCCAGTTTTTTGGAATTAAACCGACGCAACAGCAGTCTGTGCAGATCAATTTCGCCTTTCCGTGCGAAAAAATAAAGCAGATCAAAGTTGGAGACTTCGGACGATGCATGGTTGGTGAGCTGACACTGCGCTCAGCACAGCCAGGTGGCTGCCTCGATTTAGTCGATATCCGTCAAACCCGGTATGTTGAATTGATCAAGGCGAAAAAATTCTAGCCAGCAACGGGTCATTTGGAACAACCAGCCGAGTCGGAAAAACCATCTCGAGAAGCAAAGTTCTGGCCGTTAGCGAGTCTGTCGGAGTTGACCGTTTATGGCGAATATCATCAGGAGCGAATCGGCTTTTCGTACGAGACGAATAGCCGGGCTATTTGCCGAAGAGGACAAGGGAAGTTGATCGCTCTGCGGGGATTTTTAGTCAGACAGCGTTTCGTCCCACAGACCCTCAGCCGCTTCTGCCAGCCTCGATTGATTCCATGGCGTAGTACAGAACGCTGATACGTTCTTTTTGCCATTGTATATCCCAATCTCTCCTGAGTTCCGCGATCCGATTGTTAGCCCAGGCAAACGCAGCATTGTCGCCGGATTCTCGGCGCGACTGAAAGAACCTTATCAGTTCCTCCACCAGGTATTGAACGTCGTCTTCCACGCCTACGATTTCAATAACTGACCCACGCTCGCGGGCCGGCAGGGCGTCGCACGCTTTGGCAAGAAAAACGGCAAGCGCTTGTTTCGCCTTCGCCTGATCTCGAAATGGGCCTGGTGCCGGCCCCTCACGTGTATCGAAGTACCAAGCGTCGTTCTCGCGATAGATACGTTCACTTCTGAACGGATGAATCTCTTCTTCACCAAGCCGCTGTAATTGCATTCTAGATCCCTCTCGTAGCCGTTGCGGTTCCGATCCCGGAGTTTAGGTGAATCCCCCGGGTTTTCTAGCAGTCGTTGAATCGTACCGTGGGCTGCTCTGCCAGCACTGTACCAGCGACACTCCTCCTCTAATCGTGGGTCGCCGTGAAAAACTTCCAAGGGCGAGCGCCTGCGCGGTTGACGCGGGTCAACAACGGCGGTCAAAAAATGCAAAACGTAATTAGATGTGCTTATGGGGGATCAAAGGGCGCTATAGCGATGCGAGCGCCTGCCTGGGGTTGCCTGCTGCCGTTCAGGGGGACCAATAAACGGACCCAATCAGACCTTCCAGTCCATGCCCGGCGACCAACTGATAGCGGTGACTGTCGGGTCACCGCGTCAGCGACGGCTCTGATCGACCAAGAGGCGCTTGCGGCGTCTCGGTAAGACACCAAATTTGCCAACAGCGCCACTGACCGAAAACCGAAAAGTCGTTTACCCGGGTCGCCTTGGCGTTGTTACGGGCTCCTGTCGACCGGTAACGCCGATCGGAACAGGTGGAGAAATACGGCCGCGCGCTTTATCGCGCCGAATCCGTCGCAGTTGACGATGGCGGTCGCTGGCGTTGGCGCAATGACTGGAGACGGTCGATGACGGTGCGCGCGCGTTCCACGCGAGCAGCTATCTCAGGATCGCCAGGTTTCAGGTTCAATGCCGCCTGCCATGTTGCGATTGCGGCAGTGAGCTGTTCGTCAAGATACAGATGGTCGCCTAGCTTCACCAGCGCCTCGATCTGAGGACTGATCATCGACCAGGCTGTTGCCTGGAGGACTTCGACCTCTGGGTTATTGGGCTGAAGTGCAGCGACCTGATCCAGCAAATCGAGCGCCTTACGGTAGTCACTCGCGTTGATTGCCCGGTGGGCTTCATCGAGCAGAACCTTGGCCCGCAGCTGTCGTTCCTTTTGCGCCTGCAGACGTCGGCGCTGTTCGGCGAGGTCCTCACCTTCCTTCAGCTCACTGCGCACCACCGCCAAGCGCGCCTCGAGCGCTTCGTCCGCCACGACTTCCGCGGCGATGCGATAACAACGTTCGGCAAGCGACGGCACCGCATGGACATGGCGTTCTGCGCAGTCAGTCAGCGTTCGCGCTTTAGCTCTCAGTACCTCTTTCCAGTACAGCCTCCGCGAGGCTAACAACAGATTGTTCGGGGCAGCTCGCGATAGCTTTTCCAACAGGGCGATTTTTGACTGCTGGTTTTCCGCATCACCGATGGATATCCGGTCCTCCAGCAGCTGCTCATGATGTTGCCATTGCGCGTCGATCCGGTCGCGCGTCGCCAGCAACGTCGCGTCGTCAGGGTTCGCTAACAGCGCCACCTCGAGCACATCCAGCGCGGCCTGCCAACGTCCCCGTGCGACATAATCATCCGCGATCAGGACAGCCTCGGCCGGACTCTCGGGAGCCTTCACCAATGCGGTCTGCTCACCACGCGGTTCGCCAAGGCTGCCACAACCCGCAAGCAGTAAAGCGACTACCAGCAAACCCAACAGGCGCATCAGATAACTCCGTCCGCAAGAATTTCTTCAATCAAACGATCCGCATTGATCTCGTGGGCGATGGCGTTGACGTCCATCGCGCGAACTTCGTGCTTCTCGGCGCGCCCTCGCAGCTGGGCTGCACCCAAAGGTTGATAGTGGGCCATGCTACCGGGATGGCCCTGCGCCAATGAATCTTCCGACAACAGTACGCCACCCGGCTCCGCCATTGAGCAGAGGCGCGCGGCGACATTGACCGTATCACCCACTACCGTGTACTGCATCCGTGCAGGACTGCCGAGGTTGCCGGCCATCATCGCGCCACTGCTGATTCCGACGCGTAATCGAATGGCTGTTTCACCGAGAACACCGCGACGCTGGTTGATACGCTCGGTGAGTTGTTGAATCAGGATGCCGCAAGTCAACGCATGCAAGGCATGATGCGGATCTTCCTGCGGAACACCAAACAGCACCATGATCGCGTCACCGATAAACTTGTCCACGGTACCGTTACAACTCTCAGCGGCCAGGGCGAAGTAGCCGAAATAATGGTTCAACAACTCGGCCACTTGCTCCGGGTCACTGGTCTCAGACAGCGTCGTGAAGCCGACAATGTCGCAGAACAACACACTGCCCGTCATACGTCGGCCGCTTAGCGGACGCGTTGGATCATCGGCCAGCACATATTTCGCGACTTGCGGCGAGACGTAACGCGACAGCGCGGCCTCTGCATGGTTTTTTCGCCGAAAGCTGTCGGCCAGATGTTGAAAGGTTTCGAAAACCTGGCCGATCTCGTCCCGCCGCTCGCCCCGGATCGGCTGGCGGGCCCCCAGCGCCTCACCCGCTCGGGCCAGTCGCTCGATGGGTCGTGACAAACGGTAGGCCAGCACGAAAGCAAACGCGACACCGATACCGATCAACAGGGCCGTTGAGACGATCAGGAACCGGAAGGTCTCGCGCAGGCCCGCCTCCAACGGCCGACGATCGATACTCACGGTCAAATAACCGGCCGTGACGTCCTGATAGACGACCGGGCTACGGTAAGACACCGCCAGGTCGTCCCCACGCTCCCACTCCCAAGCCACAATCCCACCGATAGCGGTGGCCTCAGCGTCACCCGCCGGCGGCGAGATGCCGGCATCGGCTTGCACCTTGCCGTCGGCATCAGACAGCGCCGCGCCGAGGATCAGCGTGCTTTGTGCATGGCGTTGCAGTAACAACTGCAGCGACAGCGAATCGCCGGCCATCAGAGGCTCGCCGCTGACCCGGAGCAACTGCTGCACAATCACCTCACTAAACCGGTCGGCCTGGTCGCGAAACGCCAACTCCTGTTGTTGAATCAGATGAAAACCCAATACACCCATCGCGCCGACAATCAATGTGGCAATGCTCAACGACCATTTGAGGCCCAGCGGCACGGACGAATTCTGAAAACGCATCCACAGCCGACCCGCCAGCGAGGAACGCGCGGCCGGGTGATCGGGATTGGCGGTTGGCGAGATTTCGTTCATAGCCTGTCGGTCAAGAGCCAGCGGAAGCCCGATGGCGGGCAACAGCAACGCATGGCGCACAATGTATCACCTGGGAACTGGGTACCCGAATGCAGACGATGTTGCCGTAGTCGAGAACCTTCCGCAGGGCCAAACCGAAATGTTATTATGTAACACATTCTTCACCAGAGCAGATCACCGTGCCCCTTCAGCATCGCCTCTCGATCGCCGCGATCTTAACCTTTTGTGCCGCCGCGCTTGGCGCCTTTGGCACCGTCAATGCCGCATCGCCCACACCCCGGGTCATCGTCAGCATCCTGCCGCTACACGCCCTCGCCAGCATGGTGATGCAGGACATCGGCGAGCCGCATCTGTTGCTGCGCGATGGGGCATCTCCACACAGCTTTCAACTGCGCCCCTCGGACACCCGGGCGTTGCACAACGCGGATCTGGTGTTTTGGGTCGGTCCAGAACTGGAGACTCCGCTCAAACGCATTTTGGCTAGCTCGGCCGATATCCGTGCGGTTGCGCTGATCGACGCCCCCAAACTGAAGCGTTTACCGCTCAGTGACGCGCACGACCACAAGCACGGCCACCACCACGACGACCAGGATGCTAAGCAAACCGACCCACATATCTGGCTGGACCCGGCCAACGCGATCGTGATGATTGACGCCATTGCGGCGGCGTTGCGCGAGGTCGATCCCGTCAATGCGGTTCACTATCAGCGCAACGCCGCCACCGCGACCCGCCGGATCTCTGCGCTCGAACGAGCCATCGCCGTGCAGATGAACACGCCACCGGCCCCCTATGCGGTGTTTCACGATGCCTACCGCTATTTCGAAGACGCCTTCGGCGTGAAACGAAAAGCGGTAGTTACGCTGAACCCGGACCAGGCACCGGGGGCTGCACGACTGCGCGCGGTGAGACGGACGCTGGTCGAAGACCAGGTCAGCTGCCTGTTTTCCGAACCGCAATACCCCTCTCGACTCATCGAGGCGATCGGTCAGGATCTTGGCGTTCGTCACGCCGTCCTCGATCCACTCGGCACCAACATACCGCCCGGACCGGCGGCCTATGAACGACTGTTGCAGCGAATCGCCGACACCCTTCAGAGCTGCAAGAGCACGGGGCCTCAACGATGATGCACGCTGGCTTTAGCGCGCAGACCCATGACCATCACGCCTGCATCGATGCAGCGATAAAAGATGCCGAACAGTATTGTCAGGCAAATGGCTTGCGGCTCACGCCAATCCGCCGGCGCGTGCTGGAATTGATCTGGCAAAGCCATCAGCCACATGGTGCCTACCAGGTACTCGAGCAGCTCGCACAGGAAGGCCACCAACCCTCCCCACCCACGGTTTACCGTGCACTGGATTTTCTCCTCACCCATGGCCTCATCCACAAGGTCAATTCGCAGAACGCATTTGTCGGCTGCACCCGGCCTGGCGACGTACACGATGCGCAATTGTTTATCTGTGACGGCTGCGGCGTGACCGTCGAACAGGTCGACACGGCGATCCACCGGCGGGTGCTGGATAACGCGGCAGCAATCAGGTTCCAGGTCCGTCGGCAAACCGTCGAAATCAGCGGTCTTTGTCCACAGTGCGCTGAGCACGCCGATGTCTGACATCCTCGTCAAAGCGACAGGCATCGGCTATCGGGCAGGTGGCCGCCAGCTCTTGAAAAATATCGACCTGACGGTCGGCCGCGGACAGATCGTTACGCTGATCGGCCCGAACGGCGCCGGTAAAACGACACTCGTTCGCCTTGCGTTGGGGATGATTAACCCCACCAGCGGAACCATCACACGACCGCCAGGCCTGCGGATCGGCTACATGCCGCAGCAATTGAGCCTATCGGACAATATGCCGATCAAGGTCCAACGGTTTCTCACACTTGGTGACTCGGATCGCAAGCGTTGTCTGCTTCGTGCACAGGAAATCGGCATCACACACCTGTTGGACCGTCCAATGCAGGGGTTGTCCGGCGGCGAGATGCAGCGGGTTCTGCTGGCAAGAGCCATGGCGCGTCGCCCCGATTTGCTGGTCCTCGACGAACCTGTGCAGGGTGTCGACATCAACGGCCAAAGCGAGCTCTACCAACTGATTCGCAGGCTGCGTGACGATCACGGCTGCGCGGTGTTGATGGTCTCTCACGATCTTCATCTGGTCATGGCCGCGACCGACGAAGTGCTGTGCATCAACCAACACGTCTGCTGTTCCGGCCACCCTGACGCGGTGAGTCAACACCCGGCCTACCTGGACCTGTTTGGCGGCGCCGATACGAGCGGGCTGGGCATTTACACCCACCACCACGATCACGCCCACGATCTGCACGGCAACATCGTCGCGGAGCGTAAGGATCATCGGCATGGATGACTTTCTGCTTCGCGCGCTGCTGGCCGGGCTGGGCTTGACACTGATCAGTGGTCCGCTCGGTGTGTTCGTGGTTTGGCAGCGCATGGCCTATTTCGGTGACACGCTGGCCCACTCTGCGCTGCTCGGAATCGCATTCAGCCTGTTGCTGCAAATCGACCTGACGGTTGGCGTGCTGTTACTGGCCGCCGGCTTAGCGATGTTGCTGCTGTGGCTGCAACAACACAGCCGTCTGAGCAACGACACGCTGCTCGGCATACTTGCACACGGCGGCCTGGCGATCGGGCTTGTCGCAATCAGCCTGCAGGGCGCCAGAATCGATCTGCATGCGTTCCTGTTCGGCGACATACTCGCGGTGACGTCGCGCGAGGTCACCATGGTTTGGGGCGGCGCCGCGATTGCACTGGCGGCGTTGGCCTGGATCTGGCGGCCACTGCTCAATCTCAGCGTACACGCCGAACTCGCGGCAGTGGACAACGTACCGATCGCGCGCATCCGCCTGGCGTTTATGCTGTTGGTCGCGATGCTGATTGCGCTGGCAATGAAGCTGGTCGGCGTGCTCCTGATCACTGCGCTGCTGATCATCCCTGCCGCGACGGCTCGCCAGTGGAGTCGAAGCCCGGAACAGATGGCGCTGTTGGCGACCCTGGCCGGCGGCGCGGCGGTCATCGCCGGTCTGGCGGCCTCACTGGTCTGGGATACCCCGACAGGTCCTTCTATCGTCGTTGCGGCGACCGTGCTGTTTGCCGCCAGTCAGCTGCGACGCATCGCCTAGCAACCGCGCCGCGGGGGCCGTTCAGCATCCGTTCAGCCTGCCCGGGCTAGGGTCATCCCCAGGCGCCCCGAAATGGGCGCCATGCGCACCTGCAAGGGGGACAACATGTCAAAATTGATGGCTGGGATCACCGCGACGCTGTGCTTGATCAACATTGCCGTCGCCGCGAGCGAAACGCCGGCGCATGGCGCCTGCAGCGCCCCGCCGACGATCCTGTCGATCGCACCGCACGCGAGTTTCGCCGAGATTGGTGAATCCGACGCAATTCCGATGTACGAGGTAAAGTATCAGCATTGCGAACAAATCCATCGGTTGTTGATCCAGGTGCCGGGCAACGACGGACCCCAGTTTCAACCGATCTTTTTCTGAGTAGCCGAATGACGCCAAACCGTCCCAAAAACCTGTTTCGTGGCTTGTTCGGGATAGGCGTGGCGCTAGTGCTGCTCACCGGCCAGGCCAATGCCGATCGTCGCACCTCGCTCGAACAGGCGGTAAATGAGGCACGTGACCGCTATCCCGGCCGCGTGTTGTCGGCCGAGACCCAACGCCGTGGTGGACGCGAATCACACCAGATTCGCATCCTCACCAATGACGGCCGGGTGAAAAGGCTCAACATGGACGCCGAGTCTGGTCGCTTCGGGCGCCCACCGAAGCGGTGACGCGATGCGAATCCTCGTGGTGGAAGACGAACCGGCGCTGCGCGAGCAACTCGTCAACCAGCTAGGCAAGCGCGGCTACTCGGTCGATGCGGCCGCTGACGGTGAAGAGGGGCTGTTTCTGGGGCGCGAGTACCCTATGGATCTCGCCGTCGTCGATCTTGGCCTGCCCGGGATCTCGGGCATCGAGTTGATTCGGCAACTCCGCTCACTCAAACGAGACTTCCCTATCCTGATCTTGACCGCGCGTGACGCTTGGCAGGATAAGGTCGAAGGGCTCGAAAGCGGCGCTGACGATTACCTCACCAAACCGTTCCACAGCGCAGAGCTTATGGCCCGCATCAATGCGCTGCTGCGACGCGCCGCCGGCCACGGCTCGTCGACAGTGCGTTTCAGCGGTATCGAGATCGATACCGCCAGCCAGTCTGTGGCGTGCCTCGGCAACCCGATCGTACTCACCGGACACGAGTACCGTATCCTGGAATATCTCATGCTGCATGCCGGCAAGGTCATTTCCAAGACCGAACTGACCGAACACATCTATGATCAAGACTTCGACCGTGACAGCAACGTCGTCGAGGTTCTGGTCGGCCGGATCCGCAAAAAGCTCGACCCGCACGGCAAACGGAAACCGATCGAGACGTTGCGCGGCCGAGGCTATCGCTTCACCCGCGAGCCCGATCCCGCGTGACTCCCTCGATTACGCGGCGGCTGCTGGTCAGCAACCTGATCGTTCTGAGCGCCTTTCTCGGTCTGGCAGGCGTCGCGCTCGATCGCGCCTTTCTGCGCAGCGTTGAAAGCGCCGCCCGCGAAGAACTGCAGGCACATATCTATACCCTGTTGACCGCGGCAGAGGCCGATCAGGAAGGTCGTATGCGTCTGCCAGAATCACTGGCCACACCGGCCTTCAATCAACCTGATTCGGGGCTCTACGCTGAAGTGCGCGGTGAAAGCGGCAGCTACGGTTGGCGCTCGGCATCATTGCTTGGGCGCGATCTACGGTTGGCGCAGACAGCTACGGCAGGGACCACGCGGTTTCGCACCACCGAGGCCTTAGTCATTATCGACCAAGCCATCCTCTGGGAAGACAACGATGGACGACCGGTCGACTATACCCTGTCGGTCGCGCGCGATCGGCAACCCCTCAACCAACAACAAGCGGTGTTCCGCTCCACCTTGTGGCAATGGCTGGGCGGCGTCGCGGTGGTCTTGTTGCTGGCCATGCTGGCGCTGATCCGCTGGGGACTGCGTCCATTGAATGCGATGAGTGAAAACGTGCGGCGGCTCGAGTCTGGCGACAGCACGCGCATCGAAGGACCGATCGCGCGCGAACTTCTGGGGTTGAGCAACAACCTGAATGCGCTGATCACGCTCAGCGCAAAACGACAGGCGCGGGTTCGCAACAGCCTTGCAGATCTTGCCCACAGCATGAAGACACCACTGGCCGTATTGCGTGCCGCCGCGGAACAATCAAACGACCGGGCGCTTAACGCGACGGTGCAATCACAAACCGCCCGCATCGACCAAATCGTCACCTATCAGCGGCAACGTGCCGTTGTGGCCGGCGGCAGTGCCATCACCCGCGCGGTCAAACTGCGGCCAATCCTTGCGCGTCTTTGCGCCAGCCTGGAAAAGGTCCACCGTGATCGCAGCATCACGTACGCGCTGGAGGTTGACCAAGACCTGCGCCTGCGTGCCGATGAAGGCGACCTTTTTGAATTGTTTGGCAACCTTTTGGAAAACGCCTACCGCCATGCGCGTCAACGTGTCGTTGTGGCCTGTCGTCCGGTCACGGAACAACTGCTGATTGAGATCGATGATGATGGCGAGGGAATCGATCCGGGCGACGCTGACCGACTGCTCAAACGCGGCGAACGCGCCGATCAACAGCACCCCGGTGAAGGCATCGGCCTGGCCGTGGTCAGTGAGATCGTTGCCCAATACGGCGGTAATGTCTCAATCGCCCGAGCCGCAATGGGCGGGGCGCGAGTGCGACTGGTTTTTCCTACCTGACATCAGGTTAAAGGGCACGCGCCGGAAGTCGCTAAGTAAGTGGAGGCAACAGGCAACCGTTAGCAGTTATGTCAGACGATGATTTCGAAGATCCGATGATTCGCTTTGGCGGTCGGTGGGTGCCTGCGCATGAGGTTTGGAAAAAAATGGAGACGGCGACAGTCGTCGCCGAGGCCATCGAACGTTTCAATCTCGGGTTCCCCAAGCTCAGCAGTACCGAAACCCGTAAAGTCGTACCGCTAGTGCGCCAGCGCCTCAAGAACATCGAGCTGCGAATGCCGGCCAAGGACACCGAGAAAGCCAACCTCACCCCACTGATCACTGACCTGCTCGATAAGCAGACGCCCGAAGACACCCTCGACATTCTCGAACATGAGCATGGCGTCAAGATCAGCATGGAACAACTGATTAAGCTCGCGGGCGATCGCAACTATGTCGATTCGCTGGTCCGAGAGGCCGAACTCTACGAAGACAATCGGATTTCACCAGAACAGACCGCACAGCTCTGGAACGATTCGGGTCGGCCGGCGCCGGGCGGCGGCCTGTGGACGCCCGACAAGGTGGAGAAGCTACTCAGCCACCTGATGTGATCCGGCAACCGGTCGTGCGAGCGGACATTACTCCGCGTTTTCGTCGAGCTTCAACGACACCGAGTTGATGCAGTAGCGCAGCCCGGTGGGTTGCGGGCCGTCAGGAAACACATGCCCCAGATGCGAACCACATCGACGGCAATGCACCTCGGTTCGCGCCATGCCGGCGCTCTGGTCGGTTTCCGTTTCGACCGCCGTTTCGTCCATCGGCTGCCAAAAGCTCGGCCACCCGGTGCCGGAGTCGAATTTGGTATCGCTCTCAAACAACGCCTCGCCGCAACCCGCACAACGGTAGACACCCGGGGTCTTGGTGTTCCAGTAGGCACCGGTGAAGGCGCGCTCCGTGCCCTGTTCGCGCAACACGTGGTACTGCTCCGCGCTGAGCGCCGTGCGCCACTCTGTCTCTGTCTTGTCGACCTTTTCGCCCATCGATTCCCCCAAAGCCAATTCCAAAGTCTTTTCCGAAGTCGCTTGATCCATGATTTGGCCGGTCACTATACTCGCGGGCCCCAGCCAATAGTGCTTATTGGATAAGCTTATGACCTACACAGCCTTTCACCCACCGCTACGCACCCTGATGGGCCCCGGTCCATCGGACGTCCCGCCGAGGATTCTGGAGGCGCTCGGGCGCCCGACCATCGGTCATCTCGACCCCCGTTTCATCGATCTGATGGACGAGGTGAAAGCGCTACTACAGTACGTCATGCAAACGGAAAACGCGCTCACACTGCCGATCTCAGCACCTGGCTCAGCCGGAATGGAGGCCTGCTTCGTCAATCTCGTCGAACCGGGCGACAAAGTGATCGTCTGCCAAAACGGCGTCTTCGGCGGCCGCATGAAGGAGAACGTCGAGCGCTGCGGTGGCCACGCGGTGTTGGTCCAGGATGCCTGGGGGGCCGCGGTCGATCCGCAAAAGCTCGAGGACGCCCTCAACGCCAACCCCGATGCCAAAGTTGTCGCTTTTGTCCATGCCGAGACCTCCACCGGCGCGCAGTCCGACGCGAAGACCCTGGTAGAACTCGCGCACAAGTACGACTGCCTCGCGATTGTCGATGCGGTCACCTCGCTGGCCGGCACCCCGGTGAAAGTCGACGAGTGGCAAATCGATGCGTTGTACTCGGGGACGCAGAAATGTTTGTCCTGCGTGCCGGGTATCGCGCCGATCACGTTCAGCGATCGTGCACAACACAAAATCACCAATCGCGGCCACAAGGTGCAGAGCTGGTTCCTCGACATGAATCTGGTGATGGGCTACTGGGGTAAAGGCGCCCGGCGCGCCTACCACCACACCGCCCCGGTCAACGCGATGTATGCGCTGCACGAGGCGCTGCTGATGGTCCATGAGGAAGGACTGGAGCAGTCCTGGCAACGTCACCGCCACAACCACGAAGCCCTTAAAGCAGGGATCGAGGCGATGGGGCTCTCCTTCATCGTCAACGAAGTGGATCGCCTACCGCAACTCAATGCGGTCAGCATCCCCGAGGGCGTTGATGACGCCGCCGTACGCTCCCGCCTGCTGAATGAACACCATCTTGAGATCGGCGCCGGCCTGGGCGATCTCGCCGGCAAGGTCTGGCGTATTGGGCTGATGGGCTACAGCAGCCGAATCGAGAATGTTACCCGTTGCCTGGCTGCATTGGATGCCGTGCTGGCCGACCTCGATGCGCCAGTGAATCACGGCGCCGCGCTACCGGCGGCCGAGAAAATACTGGCGGCCTGATCGATATGCGAAACCGGCCGCGGCACAGCCCGCGGGCGCGCTTACTGCTGACACTGGCAGCACTCGGTTCGTTGCTGGTCGGCTACTACCTCGGGCAGTACTGGCAGCGCCAACCGCTCGACCAACTCAGCGCGATCGTCTTTGAAGACGGCAAGCCCATCGAACTACCCGGTAGTTTGGTGCTGACAACACCCGCCGAACAACCCGTTTGGCGCCTGTTCGTCGCCGTTGATACCCAGGTCGATGCCTGCCGCAGCGCAATGCGCCAATTTGCGTTCATGATGAACCGGCTCGCGGCGTGGCCAAAGATCCAGGCGCGCGTGCGCGTCACCGCGCTCGCTTTCGACAACCCGTCGGTTGAGCAGGCCGAGGCCTTCGCGGGCGGGACCCGCTGGGTCGAGGCGGTCAACATCCCCGAACCGCAACTCGAACGCCTCGTTGACGAGCTTGGCATTCAGCCAGACACCGCACAATGGTGCGTGCCGACCCAGTTGAATGGCATCCTGGTCGCACCCGACAGCAAACGGTGGGCATTGATCCCATACGAAGATCCGGAGACGATGGCGTATAACGTCCAGGCCGTTATTCAGTTCGTCGAGTAGATCCCTAACATGCCCGAGATTGCCAAACCCACGCTGCTTGACCGCGTCTCCACCGCGGCGTTGCGGGTGCTGCCCCAACACCTGCTGGCCGCCGGCATGTATCGGTTGATGCGCGCCGAGACCCCGTGGCTCAAGCGCCTGCTGATATCCAAGATCCGCCAGCGGTACAAGGTAGACATGACCGAGGCGGCAGATCCAGACCCGGAAAACTATCCAAGCTTCAATGCCTTTTTTACCCGGTCCTTGCGCGACGACGCACGGCCAATCGCCGCCAATGCCGTGGTATCGCCGGCCGATGGGCGAATCAACCAGATCGGCAGGATAGCCGGCGATCAGCTATTGCAGGCCAAGGGCCACGCATTCGATCTGTTGGCGCTGCTTGCCGGCGATAAGGCCCACGCCAGCGCGTTTCACGACGGCCTCTACGCCACCGTGTACCTCTCACCACGTGACTACCACCGCGTTCATCTGCCACTGGCCGGCACCCTCGAATCGATGACCTTCGTACCCGGTGAGCTGTTTAGTGTCAGCGAGGCGACGACACAGCTCGTGCCCGGCCTGTTTGCACGCAACGAGCGGGTCATCTGCTACTTCAGCACCGTCGCAGGGCCAATGGCCGTGATCTTGGTTGGCGCGATCTTTGTCGGCAGCATGGAGACGGTCTGGCATGGCGAGGTGAAGGGCGTTGGCCGGGACATCACCCGTTGGGTCTATCGTGACGCCGACCGGCGTGTGTTTGCCACCGGCGATGAGATCGGCCGCTTCAACATGGGATCGACCGTCATCGTGCTGCTGCCCAAAATGGCCGCGACCTGGCTACCGGTTCTTTCGCCGACGAGTGCGGTTCGCATGGGCGAGGCAATCAGCGAACCACTTGAAGTAACCGACGGCAACGCAGATTGACGCGAACGTCATCCCAGTACGTAGGCAACAAACGGAGCAAGCAAGGTAAATGGAACTGAAAATCACTCTAGGCGACGGCAAAAAAGTCAGCACTCAGATCGCTGGACACGTCATCACCACCGACCAGCCAAGCAAGTATGGCGGCGACGATTCAGCCCCCTCACCTTACGATCTCTTCCTCGCGTCGATCGCGACCTGCGCGGGGTTCTTCGTGCAGAGCTACTGCAACAACAAAGGCATCGACGCCACCGGCATCGATCTGACGATGACAACCCAGCAAGACGCCAAGACCAAGAAGGTGATCGGTTTCGTTACAACCATCCACCTGCCCCCGTCGGTGCCTGCCGAGGCGCACGCGGCACTGCGCCGGGCAGCGGCGCAGTGTACCGTCAAGAAAACCATCATGGGCCAGCCTGAGTTCATCGTGGAGACAGCGGTACGCGAGCAATAGCCCGCGTTCTCGACGCCGGCAATCCGGCCTGTTGGGCCATCAGAGCAAGGCGGCAACAGCCTGGTGCCCCTGATTGACAGCCCAGTCTCGCGCCATCCAACCACGGTCATCTCGCGCTGACCGGTCGGCACCCAGAGACAACAACAACTCGACGGTATCGACATGACCTCGCTTGGCCGCCCAGATCAGCGCTGTCCAGCCATGGGTAATCTCGACTTCATTGACCGACGCCCCCGCCGCGGCCAGCGTCTTTACGACGTCTGAGTGCCCATTACCCGCGGCCATCATTAAAGCCGTGTAATAGCCCTTCTCATGCAGGTCGACACGCGCACCCGCAGCAATCAGCTCGCGCACTGTATCCAGGCGACCAAACTGCGCGGCAAACATCAGCGGGGTTCGGTAACAGGCATCGCGCGGATCGGCATTACCCGTGGCAGCCACTTCCGCCAGCAGCGAGGCCGTGTCGCCTCTTTCCGCCAAAAGATGCAGAGGTGCCCCTGCGGTGTCGAGAGATGGGCCCTTTTCGCATGCAACCAGCCCAAAAATCGTCAGCAACGTCATGATTCGGTACATCGGGGTATGTTGGCGCGAACCGGCGGACCGCGCATTGCGCTTTCGCACGAGAACCCTACTTGCTCAACGGGCGAACGCAGTCGCAACACAGATCACTAAAAGGCCCCCGCGACCGTGCCAATCAGCAGGTCGGTAAGTGGGGAAAACCGGCAATACCGGCGCCGTCGCCTCAGCTCGCGGACCCTTTGGCGGCGCGCAAATCACCGCCCCCGTCGCCTGTTCGCGGCTATCGCCACGCACCATGGCCAGAGGAATTTCTGTTGTTCATCAAACAAACGGCCGAAAAGGCTCCCAGGCCAGCCCTGCGGCTGTGTAGTGTGTCAGTGAAAAAGGTGTCGTCTATTGTTGGGGTGTAGACCGATAACAATACCCGACCCCACAACTGGAGAGGAGATCGCCGCTATGAGTGACACCTGGATTATTGTCGCCGACGCCTGCCGTGCCCGTTTCTTTGCGGCGGCCAAGCCTGCCGGACCGCTGCACGAGATCGAGACCCTCAGCAATCCGCAGGCACGCCTGCACGAAGGCGACCTGGTGAGTGACAAGAGTGGCCGCGACAGCGACCGCAACGGGTCCTCGCATGGCCTCGGCGGCGCCAACAGCGCCAAGGAAGAGACCGCCAATCGCTTCGCCAGCGAGGTCTGTGCGCATCTCGAAGATGGCCGCCAGCGTAAAGCCTTCGGCAAGCTGTACGTACTGGGGGCGCCCGCCTTCCTCGGCATGCTGCGCAAGCATCAGTCGGCCGGCTTGCGCAAACTGATCAGCGACGAGATCGCGAAGGACCTCACTACCCAGACACCCGAGCGCATCCGCGCCCAGCTGCCGGAATTCCTGTGACGGACGAGCCAGTTCCCGCAGGGCGGCGGCCAACATGGGCAAGCAGGCCCCGGAACGGGGCGTGGCCCAGCGCCACGCGCCAGCCGTGGCTATGGTTTGAGTGACCAATCCGCCCGGAGCGGATTTGGACTGGCGAAGCCAGGCCCGCAGGGCGTTGCACAGGGATGTGCGGTGCAAGCGCAAGGCCATGCTTGCCTGGACAAGCGAGGGCCCGAATAAATTATCGGCAAGCGACAAACTGTTTCAGCAATGGGCTGCGACGGTTTCGCGATCGCACGAACCCGCCTCTGATCGACCGGTGCTTTTTGCAGGTTAGTCTTTAAACGTCCATATCGATCGCCACCTGGATCAAGATGACCGCCAGCGATGCGATGAAACCCAGCGCGGGCACCCCGCGGGGGACGCGGATGATGCCAGGTGGATGCGGCTGCCGGCCCTTTAGACGCCAGAGTGAAAGATTGGTGAGTGCAAAGACCAACAACAACGCATAGCTGGTCGCCTTGGCCAACGCTTCGACGGTACCCCACAGGGCCAGCGACAGCATCGCGGTCGCAATCAAGACCGTCGCGATGATCGGCGTCCGAGTCTGCGGGTGTATCCGACCCAGCAGCCGCGGCAGCCAACCGCGATCGGCCATGCCATAGACCACGCGCGAGCCCATGATCATCTGGATCAGCGCCCCGTTGACCACCGCGAACATGCCGATCAGCGTGATGAGCACGGGCTCACGACCGGTCAAGGTTTGGTAGATGAGGGCCAGCGGTGCCTCCGAACTGGCCAGCGCCCGTGGGCTCACGCTGACTATCGCCACCAACGCGACGGCGAAATAAAGTAGCGTCGACAACACCAAGGTCCATAAGATGGCACGCGGCATATTGCGTTCCGGCCGGCGTACCTCTTCGGCGACATTCACCATGTCCTCGAAGCCGAGGAACGCATAGAAGGCCAGGAATGCCCCCACCGTTATCCCGACCCAGGCCTCGGTATCGCCGAGCCGTTTAAATTCGAAGGGTAGCGTTTGCAGCTTACCCAGCTCGGGCGCACCCACGCCAATGATCAGCAGCAGGCCGACGATCTCCACCAGTGTGAACAACGCGGCGACGGTGACTGCCTGGGTGATCCCCCAGGCAGCGAGGCTGCCCAGCAGCAGAACGATCAGCGGCAGGGCAATCGCCTCTGGTGCCGCCATGAATACCTGTAGATAGCCAACAAAGCCGCGCAGGATGGTCGCCGAGGAGACGCAGCCGGCGAAAATGATCAGCAGCCCGACCATGGCGGCCAACCAGTCCAGCCCCAACCCCTTGCGCACATAGACCGCTTCGCCGGCGCTCAGCGGGAAGCGCGCGGACAGTTCCGCATAGCTAAAGGCGGTCAGGCCTGCCAGCAGTGAGGCCAGAACGAAGGACAGCGGCGCGAACAATCCGGCATGCCCGGCTACTTTGCCGATCAGCACATAGATCCCGGCCCCGAGGATATTCCCCAGGCCGTAAAAAGTGATCAGCGGCAGCGACAGCGAACGCCGCAGACCACCGCTCGTGTCAGTAGGCGCGGCATGCGTCATTGCCGCAGTGCCGGCGTGGTCACGGTCATACCGACTCCGGGGGACGGTCGATCAACGGCACAAACGCTACCGCGAGGACCCTGCGCCGTTCGACCTGCCCTACCTGGTCCTTCCAAACCAGGAAAAGCTGTTGCGGGCCATGTGGCGTGCCGACCGGGATCGCCATTCTGCCGCCCGGCTTCAGCTGTTCGACCAATGCCGGCGGAATGTGACTCGCGGCCGCGGTCACGATGATTCCGTCGAACGGTGCATGCTCGGGCCAGCCCTGGTAGCCGTTCGCGGTTTTGGTCAACACGTTGTGATAACCCAGGGCCTCGAGGCGCACGGCGGCGGCGTTGGTCAATGGTGCCACCAGGTCGATGCTGTAAACGGTTTCGCAGAGCAACGACAACACCGCGGTCTGGTAACCCGAGCCCGTCCCGATTTCAAGCACACGGTGGCCCGCCTGCGGCGCGATCATATCGGTCATCAGCGCCACGATGTATGGCTGGGAGATCGTCTGCCCATGACCTATCGGCAGCGGGCCATTCGCAAAGGCGGCATACTTTATGTTGTCGGGTACGAAGGCATCGCGAGGGACCTCTGCCATCGCCGTCATCACCCGTGGATCGAGGGCGTCCTTACCGATCAGGTGCTGGGTCAGCGCGACTTCGTTTTGGATATCGGACAGCATCTGTTCGATGTCGCTGGCGCGTCCGTTGTCCACTAGACAGCCCTTTCCTGCCACGGTCCCAGGCGATACCGCTGTATACCGGACCGGGCGCAGATCCCTGCAAGGCCCGGATGCTTGGTGTCGAAAGGCTTCATGGCCCGCTACCCCGTGCGAAGGCGTTGGCATTTCATTGGTAACCATATAGCCGCAGCGGGGTTGATTGCTGCTTTATCCCGGCAGTGCTTGTTCCAGATCAGCCACGCGCCTGTCGTCGGCAGGTTGGCTAGCCGGCAATGCCGATCAGCGCGCGTGCCACACCGGTAAGACTCTCGCCGGCGATCAGCCCGGAGGCTGCCGCGATCACAAAACGCTGGGCCATCGAGGGACGATACCGCTCGATCAGCTTTGCAACGAGGCTGCCAAAAAACATGGTGATCGAGATCGACGCAGGAATCACCATCGCAAGACCGAGTGCAGGCAGATTGGGCAACCACTTCGGCGCAGTTCGATGTTGAAGCCAGGCGCCCGTCACGCCAACTGCGCCGCCTATCACGACGGCCCAGACAGCGCTCAGGGGTATCGCACCGAGCCCTTGACTGAGTGTCTCCGCAACAACTTTCCAGGTCGCGACGGCGGGTGCCGGCCACTGCTCGGTGATCAGCATCGACCCCGGGTCAGGAATGAGCCGGAGATAAACGAGGCTGCCCACGATACTGCCGGTCAAGACGCCAAAGAATTGCGCCACGATCTGCCAATGTACGGGGGCGCCAATCAGGTGGCCGACCTTGAGGTCGTTGAGTAGGTCGGCACTCTGGCCGGCAGCGCCGCCCGTGACATTGGCGACCATCAAGTTGGCGGTGGCTTCCCCTGGTGCGATAAACCCCGTGCTCATCTGCGCAACCTTGCCGATCGCACCAATGGGCGGGATGCCTGTCTCACCGACCACACGCGAGGCGACGATCGCGAGCAGAAAGGCGATGGGCACGGCCAAGGTCGCGACCAGCCAATGGATCTCGAAGATCGCAATTTGCGCCCAGACGACCAAAGCAGCCGAGCCGGAGACACCAATCAGCCGCGTCGTCGCATGGCCATCCGGGACCCTCGTGCGGCTACTGGATGCAGCGGCCTTGCGGTTGGCCAGCGCGGCCAAGATGAAACGGGTCAACGCGGCGCTGGACATCAGCGCTACGCCTGGCCAAAGCAGCCATTCAATCATCTCGGCGAACCAACTGGCATCGAGGTCATCGAGCCCTGGGGTAATGAAACCGGCCGCCAGTCCCCAAGGGCCCAGCAGTCCCCATGAGATCAGCCCACCAAGCAGCAGCGAGATGCCGTTGCGCAGGCCGATGATTGCGCCAAAACCGGCCAGTAGCAGCGAGGGATCGAGGGTAAACGTAAGATTCTTGGCACTGATGCCAGCGTGACCAGCCAGTTTGCCGGCCGCCGGCAGCACAAAGCCGAAGCTGGGTCTTGGCAATGACCACCAGCCCGTGTCTACCCACTTCAGGACGCCGGCAGCCAGGGTGCTGACCAGTAGGACCCGCAGCTTGAGGGTAGCTTCGCGGCCCTGTTCAAAGATCTCCATGAGCGTCTCGGCAGTCGCCCGCCCGGTCGGAAACGGAAGCTCGCTACGCAAGATCAGCGAACCGCGCAGATACCAGGCCACCCAGATCCCCAGGAGGCTGACCGCAAAAACCCAGCCGATCAGCTGCGGCGCAGCGAGATTGCCACCGGTGAGCATCGCCAGCGCGGGCAACGGGGCGACCAGGCCGCCGGAGATGATGTTGGCCGATGAGGATGCGGTGGTCTGTGTAATGTTGGCTTCACCGGCTGCGAAGCCTGTTGCGACCCTCAGACGCGCGAGCAGTGACCAAAACCCAGCCACGAGCAACAGGGCGATGATCGAGATGTTGAACGACCAGCCAATCTTCAGGCCCGAATAGATATTGCACGGCGTCAGCAACGCGCCAATCAGGATGCCACTGAGCAGCGCGCGACTTGTTAGATGCCGTCCGGAGAGCATGTCAGAGGATATTGTTTTCCGTACCGCCCGGGTTCAGCTTAACACCGTGATGCCGCGAAACTGGGCCCGCCTGGCCCGACTGACGGTTGCGTTTTCCCGGCGCCAAGCGCTTGTCAGGACCGTCCGTTGCGTCACCGTTTTGCCTGATCCCGACGAGCCTGAAAAGCCGGACCGGCGAGCTGCTAAGACATCGTTCCTGCCTCTACGCTCAGTCCCGAATCGACTGTCAGCTTTTTAAACACTTAACGCCACTCCTCAGACAACACGCGGTAAACACCGCTTCTAGATCGTTGTTTTCACTATCCATTTCTACTTTGGGCATGTGATATGCAGAATCCTTGTCAGGTCGCCGCGCACCGTCAACACGTCGCTTGGCGCGGGGACGAGGAGGCTCCATGTCCACTCAAACCGTTTGCGTACCACTCCATAGCCCAGCTTGGCGCGAATATCTTCGGGAGGGCTGGATCGAAAGACGACGGGAAGGTTGCTGGGTGGTCATGATTCACCCCTGACACCGACAGGTGCGGACAGATATCGCGCTGGGTTGCGGCGTTTTTGCGTCGGGTCAGCCCCGAACAACGACACTAAGCAAGCCCGACCAGCGCGTCGCGCATCTGGAAGTACGCGAGCAGGAACTCGAACAGCATTCGCCAGAAGAGTTCGAAGAACACAAAGGCCAACAACGCCATCAGCCGAATACCCGTGGCGGTCTTGAGCCAGGCCTCTCGTACCGCCTCAGTCACATCCGACCTCGGGATATCAACACGCCGCGCTACAGCGATCAGCTGCCGCATAACCAGCAGCCCCACGATCGGTCCGCCAACAGCACCAAGGTAATAAAACCAAATCAGCAAGGTTGGCGAAACGAACGTTTCGAATGTCACGAGCCCCCACACCGTGGCGGCCAGCGAGTCTGGAGGTACCGGCGCCGACATTGGCTGCCCCTGGTTGGTCTGCTCTAACCCGATAGTAAGGGCAGACGGCTCCGATCGGTTAGTGATCGACAGCGGAGGCACCTCCGCTGTCGATTGTTCTGGCTGGCCGAGAGCCCATCGAATCACCCTAGCGAGTTGCAGGTAATTTTCCGGACAACGCGGCCACATAATCCGGCCGTGACTCGAGAGTGGCTTCAATGAAAAGGCTACATCGACTCACCGGATCCATCGACTCTACCGTTTTTCAGGGGACCAACATGATGCCACGTGTTTTCGCTTTCACCCTTCTGCTACTGACCCTTGCACCCGCCTTCGCTGCCGTCCAATCGAAGGCGGTCAGCTACCAGTACGAAGATATACCGATGACCGGTTACCTCTACTGGGACGATGCCATCGAAGGTGAACGCCCCGGCGTGCTCGTCATCCACGAGTGGTGGGGACTGAACGACTACGCCAAGAAGCGTGCCGCAATGCTGGCTGAACTCGGATATGTCGCGTTTGCCGCTGACATGTATGGCAATAACAGCGTCACCGATAAATCAGACCAGGCACGCAGTTGGATGCAGGAAGTGACCGCGGACGTCGAAGGCTGGCGTGAGCGCGCATTACTCGGCCTCGAACAGCTCAAGGCCAGTGATCTGCTGGCCGAGGGCCAGGTTGCTGCGATCGGCTACTGCTTTGGCGGCGCGACGATCTTGCAACTCGCCTATGCCGATGCGCCACTCAAAGGCGTTGTCAGTTTCCACGGCTCGCTACCCGCCGCTCCCGAGGAATCGAAGGGCAAGATCTCACCGCGCATCCTGGTCCTGCACGGCTACGCGGATGATTGGGTCGGCCCGGATATCGTCGCCAATTTCCGGACCAAACTCGATGCCGCTGGGGCCAACTGGGAAATGAACAGCTACGGCGGCGTACGTCACGGCTTTACCAACCCCGACGCCGCCGACTACGGCATCCCTAATCTGCAATACGACGCGCAGGCCGACGCGCGCTCATGGCAGCGCATGCAGACATTCTTCGACGAGATATTCTGATCCACGCCGTCGGAACCAGCGATTAAGCGCCAAGTCGAGGCACCTGCCCCGACTTGGTCGCTGCGCTACCGTGAGGCCAATATGTCACGCAAGCTATTCAATGCCGCGACTGAAAAACCGCGATCGTAGAAAAACACCACCTGCCCTTGTTCATCAATCAGCAGTGCACGGGCGTTGTTTGGGTTCTGATTTCCGGTGAAGGCCTGCACGGCCTCGCCGCCGGAATAGATCGTGATCACACCCTTCCAGAGCTCTTTGGGAATGCCGGCCCGCATTCCCTCATTGATGACCGTGCTGAACATGCGCGGGAACAGCCCCGGGATGGTCGGCAACTCGTAGACGGCCACGCGGGTATCTGTCATATCGAGGCCGATCAGCCAGCGATCGATGTCGAACTGACTGTCCTGCTGGTAACCCACCAGCAACACGGCGGGCTCACCGGCGATGTCCTCGGGGATATTCACGGTGTCTTGTTCGAGGCTTTGCCCAGACACGCTGGGAAACACCTCACCGACCGGGCTGCGATTAGGGTATTGCGTCGAGCAACCGGTCAAAACCAATACGGCCAACAACATTGTCAGCGTGGCACCTTTACGCCCCATCACTGACAACCCGGCAGACCACCTAATCATCGAGTGCGCCCTGTTTGAAGTCTGCGCAGAGCTGGCGCTGCAGCGGTTCGGGCACCTGCTCATACTCCGCCATCTCCAGCGTGTAGGTCGCACTGCCCCCGGACATCGCCTTGAGGCGTTCAGGATAATCATCCAACTCCGATAGCGGCGCCTGTCCCATCACGACTATCCGGCCCAACGGCAACGACCGCGTGCCCAACACCTTGCCGCGACGCCCAGCAAGGTCACCGGTGATGCTGCCGACATCGTCCTGTTGCACCTGGACGTCGAGGTTCACGACCGGTTCCATCACCACCGGTCGCGCCTCCCGCGCCGCCAACAAGAGGGCACGATGCCCCGCCGTCACGAACGCGATCTCTTTTGAGTCGACCGGGTGGTGCTTGCCATCGGTCACCGTGACCTTGATATCGACCAACGGATGGCCGGCGATCGCGCCGGCGGCCATCGCCTCGCGCACGCCCTTCTCCACCGCCGGGATGAAGGTCGCCGGTATCGCACCGCCGACGATGGCCGAGACGAACTTGAACCCTTCGCCGCGCGGCAAAGGTTCGATCTCGAGCATCACCTCTCCAAACTGGCCCGCGCCGCCGGTTTGCTTCTTGTGCCGGTACTGCGCACTGGCCTTCTTGGTAATGGTTTCACGGTACGCGACACTGGGTTTGCTGGTCTCCAGTTCGACCTTGTAACGGGCCTCGAGCTGCTCGATCGCGATGCGGAGATGGAGTTCCGACAGGCCCTGTAAGACCGTCTCCCGGGTTGTCTGGTTGGATTCGAGCGCCAGGCAGGGATCCTCTTCCAGGAGCTTGCGCACGGCGTCCGACAGGCGCTGTTCATCCTGGGTGCGCTTGACCTGGATCGCCAGTCCGGCGACCGGCAGCGGAAAACGCGACGGCTGCAGGTGCAGGTAATCCTCGTCGTGCGAATCGTGCAGGATGGCGTCGGGGTGAATCTCGTCCACCTTGGCTACCGCGCGAATGTCGCCAGGGATGCCCTCATCGACTCGCGGATGCTCCTTGCCGAACAAGGTAAACAGATGCCCGACCTTGAACGGTTTGCGCCCGTCACCGATGTACAGCTGGCTGTCCTTGGTGACGGTACCCTGATGCACCCGGAACAGCGCCAGCTTGCCGACGAACGGATCGAAGATCACCTTGAAGACATGCGCGACGACATGCCGCGCGGGGTCCGGCACGACCTCATAGGGTTTTGCATCATCCCCCTCGCCGATCAGGCACTTCGGTGGATTCCCCTCGGTCGGATTCGGCGCCAGCTTGGCAATGATATCGAGCAACTCCGGCACACCGGCGCCGGTGCGCGCGGAAACAAAACAGACCGGAATCAGATGGCCTTCCCGCAGTGCCTGCTCGAACGGGGCATGCAACTGGTCGGGCGCCAACTCTTCACCTTGCTCAAGGTAGAGCGTCATCAGCTCTTCATTGACCTCGACGACCTGATCGACCAGCGCGGAGTGAACCTCGGACACGCTGGAAAAATCGCTCTCGCCTTCCGGGTTGAAGAAACAGTCAGTCACCTTTGTGGCATTGCCAGCCGGCAGGTTGAGCGGCAGACACTCCTTGCCAAAGGTGTTCTGAATTTCTTCCAACAACACCGGCAGATCGGCCTCGTCGGAATCGATCGCGTTGACGACGACCAGGCGGCAAAGCCCGCGTTCTGCCGCACGCCGCATCACCCGGGTGCTGACGGACTCGATGCCATTGCGCGCATTGATCACCACGGCGGCGGTCTCGACCGCGGGCAGCACGGCAACCGCTTTACCCAGAAAATCAGGGGCACCGGGGGTATCCAGCAGGTTGACGTGACAGTCCTGCCAGTCGAAGGACACGAGTGCCGCATCGAGTGAATGGCCCTTTTCGACCTCCAGTGGATCGAAGTCGCAGACGGTATTCCCCTTCGCCACGTCACCGGCCGCCGGTATGCGCCCGGCGGCGGCCAGCAGCGCCTCAACCAATGTCGTCTTTCCCGCTGCCGCGTGCCCCAACAACGCGATGTTGCGGATATCAGTAGTTGCGTAACCCATCGACGCGATTCCCCCTCAAACGCAAAAAGTATTCGATCTTGTCGGTCTCGGCGGATTCGGTCGACCGTGACTCGCAATCCCGCCGTTAATCCCTGTTCAGCATAAACGTTCACCGCGCAAACTTGGCTGCGCCCGATCAAGGGCGGGTGAACCTATTGGTCGACTGGGGCCGCTAACAACGCTCGAACGAAAAACTCATCACGTCGTCGAGCGATGTCTGCTGCAATCGCAGCATCAAGACCCGGTCAAGACCGACGGCCACACCGGCGCAGCTGGGCACCCCATAATCGAGCGCCGCCAGCAACCGCCGATCGGCCGGCACTGCGGCCAAGCGATGACGACGCCGCGCGCAGTTATCTGCCTCGAACCGTCCCGCCTGCTCGTCGGCATCGGTCAACTCGAAATAGCCGTTGGCCAATTCGATGCCGTGAAAAAAGGCCTCGAAGCGCGCGGCCGTCTGCCCATCCGGACTCACCTGCGCCAATGCCGCCTGCGTAGCCGGATAATCGGTAACGAATTGCAGTGCCGTGTCGCCGAGCTTGGGTTGGATCAAATGGCTCAGCAGTAGGTCCAGCCAGCCGTCGCGATCCAAGTCCATGCCCTCTGCGCCAAGTACAAGATGCGCCACTGCAACCGTGCGTAGCTCGGCGGTCGATGCCGAGAACACGTCAACCGCCAGTTGCTCCCGAAACAGGTCCGCATAGTGAGACGTTTTGACCGCCAGGTCGGGCTGACCCAGACCGATCCGCAACACCTGCGCCACGTCGTCGATCATCTGCACCAGATCGAACCCCGGCCGATACCACTCCAGCAGGCTGAACTCGGGGTTGTGCAAACGACCGGCCTCGCCGTCACGAAAGGCCTTGCAGATCTGGTAGATCGGCCCACTACCCGCCGCGAGCAAACGCTTCATCGCGAACTCAGGGGAGGTTTGCAGGTACAACCGTAGGCCGTTGGGCGCGCCAGGCCCGGTGTACCGGGCCATGATCGGCGTCAGTTGAGGATCGGTACCGGCGGTTCGGCAGGCGAGTGGCGTTTCTACCTCGAGAACGCCCGCCCGCGCGAAAAAGTCGCGCACAGCGGCAAGCATCTCCGCGCGCGCCAGTAACGCCGCCCGATCCGCTCCCGGCCGCCAATCGGCATTCAAGCAGTCAGTCGTCCTTGACCCGGCTGACATAGTCGCCGGTCCGGGTATCGACCTTGATTTTCTCGCCGGTCTGGATAAACAGCGGCACGCGCACGACGGCGCCGGTTTCCAAGGTCGCCGGCTTGCCGCCTCCTCCGGATGTATCACCTTTGAGCCCGGGATCTGTCTCGGTGATTTCCAGAACGACAAAGTTCGGGGCTTCGACGGCGATTGGTGAACCGTTCCAGAGGGTGACAGTGCAGACATCCTGGTCCTTGATCCACTTCACGGCATCCCCAATTGCGGGCTCGTCGGCTTGGTACTGCTCAAAGGTTTCACCATCCATGAAGTGCCAGAATTCGCCATCACTGTACAAATACTGCAGATCACGATCGATGACATCGGCCGCCTCGACGGATTCGCCCGACCTGAAGGTCTTCTCCAGCACACGGCCGGTCTTCAGGTTGCGGATCTTGACCCGGCTGAATGCCTGGCCTTTGCCTGGCTTGACGAATTCGTTTTCAATGATCGTGCAGGGATCGCCGTCCAGCAAAAGCTTCAGGCCGCCACGAAATTCGTTGGTGTTGTATGTTGCCATCCGATCCTCATCAGTCCACAGAGCAACCAAAGCCGGTAATGATAACAACTTCACCTGTCCCACTGGAAACCGAGCCCTGGCAAGAGGCGCTGGCCGACGCCTTTCGATCGCCGACCCAACTACTCCGGCATCTCGGGCTGGCCGATGACCCAATCGCATCATCGCTTTCCGAAGACCAACGGTTTCCTGTTCGCGTGCCCCGCTATTTCGTTGACTTGATGCGCCCGGGCGACCCAACCGACCCCCTGTTGCGCCAGGTGTTGAGCACCCAGGCGGAGAACGAGGTGACAGGACGGTTCAGTATCGACCCGGTGGGTGACCTCGACGCCGTGCGGGGTAATGGCCTGTTGCAGAAATACCAGGGAAGGGCGCTACTGATCACGACGGGCGCCTGCGCGATCCACTGCCGGTATTGTTTTAGACGGCATTTCCCATACGACGAGCAATCACCGCGAATGCGCTGGGATTCGGTGGCGGCCGCACTGACCGAGATGCCCGACGTTGATGAATTGATTCTCAGCGGCGGCGATCCACTGATGCTGTCCGATCGGCGATTGGGCGAGCTGCTGGCTAGCCTGCAGCGGGTCACCTCACTCCGGCGGCTCCGGATACACACACGGCTGCCGGTCGTTTTGCCGAGCCGGATCACGACAGATTTAGTCGAGATTTTTGCCGACCAGCGGCTTCCGGTTGTCTGGGTGATACACACAAACCACCCCAATGAGCTGTCACCCTCGCTGCAGCGGGCGCTCGCGCTATTGCGGGTGTCAGGCGGCACCCTGCTCAATCAGTCAGTATTGCTCAAGTCCGTGAACGATGATGCCGATACCCTTGTGACGCTGAGCAAAAGGCTGTTCGACCTCGGTGTGTTGCCGTACTACCTGCATCTCTTGGATGCGGTAGCCGGGGCGGCCCACTTCGACGTCGCGGAAATTGAAGCCCAGGGGCTGATTCGCGCAATCCGCAGTCGCTTGCCAGGCTATCTGGTGCCGCGGCTGGTCTGCGAAATCGCGCATGAGCCCAGCAAGCGACCGGTCGGTGACGGCTGACCGGTCCAACGACCAACTGCCCTTGCGTCAACGGACTCGCTAGAATGACGCTGGGTGTTCGGGGGTGTGTATCCGCAACCCACTCGTCTGAGCGGATTGGCGAGCTTATGAAACAGAGCAGACTACCGAGGATTGGCGGCCTAAGTTGAACGAATCTGGCGACAAATCGACGACTCCGTCTGCACCGAAAGGTGCGGCCGATGCCACGCCGCGACCATTACTCGGGCTGCTGATCCCGCAACAGGCGGCGGCCAAAGCCAACAATTTTTTACTCGATCCGAAACAGACGGAGCGATGGTTCGAGGCCTTGCCGATGGCGAACATCGGCGAAACCGCGCGTCAGGTCTACAGTACCCTGGTCGAGTTCAATCGAACCGAGATTCCTGATCTGCTGCGCGCTAAAACTGTCGAGAAATTTCGACCACCGGTCGAGTACATCATTAGCAACTTACAGAAACATTACGTCGAAACGGGCCTCCCACTGTCAGCCAAAGGGCAAAAAACCGCCGCCCTCTCCCGCGAGTTGGATCGCGAGATGGCGATCTCGTACAAGATCGTTATCGAGCGGATAATCAGTGGCGACAGCAACCAGTTCGACCGTCGACTGTTGGTCATCACGCTGCACCGCGCCTTGTTCTATCTCGGCCAGACGCTGCTGCAAAACGCCCTGGTCTATTCGAGCTGGCCCGACGGTACCTGGCGGGAAATCAACGCGATCTACGCCTATGCATCGCAAAACCAGATTCACCGGGTGCCGGTCAAAGCAGACGACACGCGCTCGGGCGGCTCCAATATCAGTATTGAGGACCTTTTCAAGGGCCTCATGTTGTTCGCGAGTGCGACGCCACATCGCTTGAGACAAAGCCACGCCAAGCTTTTGTTCGCAAAGTTGGAGGACTGGGCAACGCACACCACCATCCTCGAAGATGACGACGGAGGCACCAGCTTGGGTCGCTTCAACGTGGACTTATGGACAGACTCGGCACCGATGCATAACTCCTTGCGCACACCAATGCCCGGTAAGCGCATGGCAATTCTGGATGTGCGCAACCTGCTGAAAAAGCTCCGCAGCGATTTTGAACAGGCCCCCTGGGACAACCGCAGCGCGATCCAGTCAGGTCGCCAGGAAATCACACGGCCCTTCCTGCGTCTGTTGATTATGGCCTGGAGTCGCCCGCCAGACCGCCGCTACGTGCGCACCAAGCTGAACTTTGATTTGCACGTCGTAGCCGGAATGCATGCAATACATGCGAACCTGTACGCCGAAGACAAACCGCCATACCCGCGGGCTGCGGCCGAACTATTCACGCTCGAGGATGAGGATCCCAGCGCGCAGGCGCGAGCACGGGCGAAAATCGACTGGACCTCTGGCAGTCTCGAAAACGTTTCCCTCGCGCCACTCGATAGCGACTTGATATCGGATTCATTGTTCAACGACAGTCGATTATCGTCCGACAACATCAGCGAACCCGCGTCTCAGCTCCGTGCTTTTGCAACCCGTTCGAACGCCTCCGTACCCGCTGCAGAAAAAGAGCAGTCACCGCAAAGCAAAGGCGACAGCCACCCGGTCAACACGATCAATGAGAGCGCGGGAGGCTATTGCATTCGTTGGAAAGGCGAGCAGATACCGCGGGTGAAGATTGGCGAACTGATCGGCGTGGAGTCTCCTGCCGATCCGCGCAAGTACGGTCTCGGCGTTGTGCGCTGGATGCAGCAACTGCCGGACGAACATCTCAATCTCGGCTTGGAAATAATCTCGACCCGCTGCGAGGCAGGCGAGGTCCACGAGGCTGATGCAGAGAAGCCGCGCAGGCGTGGCCCGGTCTTCAAGTGTCTGATAATCAACGATACTGACGAAGCCGCCAACGCCACGGCGAGCCTGATCATGAGCGCCATGAATCTGCAGACCGGCGTTGAATTGGTGTTGACGCTCGGTGACCGTGAGCAATTGATTCGGCTGACCCGACTGGTCGAGTTCAGTAGCGCCTTCGCACGTTACCTGTTCGAGTTCGTCCGAACGCAACAGGATGAAGACGAGACCAGCAATTCTCAGGCCGACGACTTCAACGATTTATGGGGAACCCTCTAGTCGGCCTCTGGCGGCAGCAGGCAATCATCATGGACCCAAACATATGACAGCGCAGACGGCAGCAATTCTCGCCTTTGATGACGAAACCGGGACGCCAGTCGAGATGCTGGTCGTCGGATGCCCCCTCGCCGTCGCAGACACATTTGCCAATGCGCTCCGCAACCAAGGACAGGCGGCACACGTCAAACTCGCCGAGTCGGCCGATACACTCGATCAGCACCTGGCAGGAGACCGCTGTCGCGTCGCGCTCGTGAATGCCGACAGCGAAACAGCACCTTATCTCGAAGTTATCACCAAGATCAGGGCCAATAATCCAACCGCCAGCATTATCGTGATCGCGGGGGACCCATCGGAGCATCGCGATGCGGTCTTGACCCAGAGCGTACAAGACCTGATCAAGACAAAACACGACAAGCATGTCGCCGTAGCCGTCCGGCGGGAGCATCAGGCGCAACAACTGCGTACTGAGGTCAAACGCCTGCGCCGCCAGTTAGACGAAGCGGAACAGCGCAGCAACCAGCTTGTGCAGAGCTCACGTGACGCTATCGCCTATATCCACGAGGGCATGTACCTGAACACGAATCAGGCCTACCTCGACCTCTTCGGTTACCAAGAAGCCGATGATCTCGACGGTATGCCGATCATGGACATGATCGAGAATGACTCACGCGGCGACTTCAAGAGCGCGCTGCGTGCACTGGATCAAACCGGTCGACACAGTGCTGAGTTCAGCTGCGTGACCGAAGACGGACAACACTTCACCGCCCGGATGGAGTTTTCGGCGGCAAGCATCGACGGTGAACATTGCACCCAGGTTGTGATTCGTGATCAGAGCCAGAATCTGGCGCTGCAGCAACGGATCGAGGAGCTGACCAGCCGCGATGTGCAAACCGGCTTCTTTAATCGTCAGGCTTTCATGGAGCGACTGGATGCGTTGGTATCTGGGGAGGCTGACCGTGAGCAAGGCTATTCACTGGTGCAACTGTCCATCACGAACTCTCGTGACTTACGCGACTCGTGCGGTTTCGATTGCGTGGAAAAGATGTTGACCGAGGTCGCGAGCGTTCTGGCTGCAACAGCGACACAGGCGCACACCTTGGCGCGTTTCGGTGATCATGACTTCATGATCCTTTGCAACGATGACGAACCCGCGCTCGAGATCGCTGAACGTTGTCTCCACAACTTGCGCGGTCACGCGTTCATGAGCGTGCATGAGTCACCGGTCAAACCACTGTATTCGATCGGCGTCACGCGTGCTGACAAGGACCAGGCGTTGACCGCGCACGAAATGATCAATCAATCCTGTCGTGCCACGGGTATCGCACGCATGGAAGGCGACAACCGCGTGGTGTTCTATAACGACCACATACCCCGCGACACTGGCCACCTATCGGAGATCGATGCCGCCATCGCCAAGCAGATTGACCATGCACTCGCGAACGATGGCTTCCGCCTGAAATACCAACCGATCGTCAGCCTGCAAGGCGACACCCGCGAGAACTATTCGGTCTATCTGCGGATGATCGGCGAGGACAACGAAGAGATCGTGCCTGAGGTCTTTCTTTCGCCAGCGCAAGATGCGAAAAGACTGGCCGAGATCGATCGATGGGTGGTTCGAAACGCCATTCGGGAGTTGGCGAGACACCGCAAGACCGGCAAGAAAATCGCCTTCTTCATTATCCTTTCGAAAGCCGGCATCGAAGATGAATCGATGTTGCTGTGGATCGTCGACTGCCTGCGTGAATTCCGTGCCAAGGGGTCATCATTGGTATTCCAGTTCCGCGAATCGGACCTGCGCGCAGCACTGGCGCCGGCAAAGCAACTGATCGAGGGCTTACGTAAGGTCAATTGCCGGATCGCGTTGAATAACTTTGTCGCAGTCGACGCCGAAGACCCGCTTTTCCGCCACTTCGATATCGATATTGTCAAACTGTCCCCCGAGTTCATGAATGAACTCGGCAGCAATCCGCAGCAGCAGACCAAGATGAATCAGGCCAATGCGAGACTTCAGGAGGCCGGTTACAAGACCGTCGCGAGCAATGTAGAAGACGCCGGCAGCCTGGCGATCTTGTGGAACGTCGGCGTCAACTATATCCAGGGTTATTTCCTTCAGGAACCCTCGAACGTTATCACCTTCGAAGACGATCAAACCTCGGACGCATAACAGCCTGACCGAGCACAGATCGCGCGACCCTACTGGACGTTACTCGACTGGCAATGTCGCGTAATCAGGCTCGGTCGCTTACCAGGGGATAAAGGCGTTCATGAACGACATCGGCCGTCCAACGCTGTAGCTCAAGCGGCCCATATCGGCCTGCATGTACTGGGTAGCCTGCCCCATCGTGTGCGTCGCTTGCGTCATGGATTGGATCGCGCCATCCATCGAGTCGAGATTGGCCAGCATTGGTTCCAAGGTCCCGACTTTGTGGTCGATGGAGTCCATCGTCACGGTCATCGCACGGATATTGGCCGTCAATTGGCTCATGTTCTCGGATACGTTCTGCATGTTGCCGGCCAGCGTCGTCATATTGGTGTCGACGCTGATTGCCAGATAGTGCACGTCTTTGGCGAGATTGTAGACCAGGTAAAAGCCGTAGGCCGCCAAGATAATGAAGGCGAATAGGGATGGATAAACAATGAGTTCCCAGCGTCGGGCGCTGGATTCAAAAACCTCTGACAGCCTCGCATAGCCGGCGCCGGGGTCGGTTGCGGCTTCAGTTGTCTCGTTCGTGTTGCTCACGGCAGCATCTCGTTTTGGTTAGCCTGGGGAATATTATAAGATTAGCATATACCTAGGTATAAAATAAACCGATGACAATGATAAATTATGCTTAGGCAGATGTCGCGCCGCCGGGAACTGACCGAATGGCGTTTTCAGGGACGCAGCTGGTCCGTGTCAGGGTAGTTGTATGTGTCAAGCAAGTCTATGACTTCACTGAGTTTTTCGCGCTTTCCCGATGCCCGAAGACGGACCGCTGCGGCATAGTAGGCGTCCAGCGCTTCAGCAGGCTTTCCCATCGACTGATAAAGATTGCCCAGTTCACCGAAGGCATCGGCGTCATCCGGGTATTTGGAAATGAGCGTGACGTAGGCTGTTTCGGCACCCTCGAAATCGCCGTTCCAAAAAGCCCGACGTGCCTGTTGAATGACTACTTCGCGATCTGACCACGACGGCTGCGGCTCGGTCACCGACAGCGCCGGTCGGAATGGCGTCTCGCCAGCCCGGCGGTAGTTCGGCAAGCTCCCGCCGATCAACGCGGGCTGCTTGTTTGCTGACTGAACGCCCAGCGGCGCACTAGTTTCGGCACGCGCAGGCCGCGGCCCGGCAGATGGTGCGAGCGGGGTGATCACTGATGGCGGAAGCGTCGCTGTAGCGGTTGGGTCGCTGTCCGCGAGCGACTCAGGGGCTTGACCCCACAAACCGGCAAGATGTGCGCCGACCAACAAAAAACCACTGAGCGTCAACACAACGAGATGCGACGCCAGGAACGATAGCAGCGATGACACGAAGCTACCCGGCATAACGCAGCGGTCAGCTCAGCAGATCCGCGTAAAGTACGGCGACCAGCGCATTCCACTCCGCCGCACCTTTACCGCGCGGCTCTTGCTCAAACACCGCCAGGCCCTCGCTGAAAGAGCGCCGATAGGCTGTGCGTTGCGACAGCCTCGGTTTGAGATATCGGATCCCCGGTAGCGATACCAGCGCTGCAGCCGCTTCATCGGTCTCTCTGACCGAGCGGTGCGTATCACCACGATTGATGAAACCGAGAATCTCGGGACGACGGTCACCCACCACAGAGCCGACGAAACGCAAAAACCGCTGGGTTGACCAGATATCCGCCTGGCTGGGCGGCACGGGTACCAAAATTCGGTCGGCAATACCCAGAGCCGCGCGCAAGTTGTCCATCGATGCCGTGCCGACATCAATCAACACGTCGGTGTAATCCTGGAATCCATCACCGTATTGCATCTGCGCTGTATCGAGGCGCTCAACGGTCGGCTCGAACGCCTCTTCCCGCCGAACCTCGAGCACGTCGGTCAGCGTAGCCTGCGGGTCGGCATCGATCACCGCAACCTGTCGCCCGGCCAAGGCTAGCCAGATTGCAAGATTAAACGTGATGGTGCTCTTCCCGGACCCGCCTTTCAGGCTTCCTATGACGGTTATCATGCAGGCGATCGTAGCGCCTCAGCTACCATTGCACCAGCCGCAAACCAGGTTGCTGTGGCTTTCGCCGTAGGTCGTTGCCCAACCCGGTAAGCCAGTCGTCGCGCTGGTATTCGGCGACCCGCCATGGTGCTTTGCAACGCGCGGTTCTGTTTGCTTGCTGCGCCCATAGCCGGCAGGCCGAAAGCCCCGACCCAGTGAGATCAGGCGTTTGGGTTCTGAGCGCCATCCCGGCACCGCCGCGGTGAAACGGGGGGACGCGGCCGACACGCTGGGCATGCCCCGATAGGGCTGGCCACCCCACACTGGCTGTGCGGGAGCAGCCATCCAACGGTCGGACCGAGATATGCCACGTGGCGCCGGTTGCCGATACACCCGGCCAGGCGCTACGGCCACCGGCCGCCACCGCATAGTGGCCGGCGCAGTCTCCGAGAAACCGCCGTGGGGCCGAAACATGACCGCCGTCGGGACAGGCGGCTGCCATGCGGAGGCCGGGTAACCGGGATTGAACGCTGGGCGTCCGGGCTCGCCGATCGGATGTATCCTCGCCGCCGGGTTTTGCCAAGCGAATTGAGGCGCTGGCAGATACCGTCGCTGCGGCTGCCAAGCGGGCGCTGCGGCCATCATCGGCGACACCCAGCTGGGCGCAGCAGCAGGGGCTTGTGCGACCGGCCTGCCAACACGAGGCGTTCCCGCGTACCAAGGCGGCATAGCTGCCCGGTAGTTACGGTTGCGCGGCGGGTAAATCCCCTGTGAACGTGGCGCAGCACCGGGTATCGACGGTCTGAAGCTGTGTGGCTGCGCCATGGATGTCATCGGCCGGGATTGCCACCGGCTCGCAGCGATTTTCCCTGCAGAATAGCCCACTCCATTGGGACGAAAATTCGGCATGTTGGCAGACCGGTGCATTATCCGATGCTGGGAAAACGTCGGCGCAGGTGCTGCCGGACGCCATTGCTGCCCATAGGCCATCGCGGCCTGTCCCCAAAGCAAGCCACTGCTGACGACAAAAACGCCACCAAAAGCCAAGACTGTACGACTCGTCTTCATGCCATTCCTCGTTGATGTTCGATTGTCCCCGAGACCGGACGGTCTTGATGCCCCAAAATCGCAAACCCACCGGCGACTCGATCGATGTCCTACCAAGCCGCGCCCCAACCTGGCGCAAAGGCCCCGGCCATCGAACTGACCGCTGGCGCGGCCGGGTAACGACTGCCGGCATACGTCGGCCAAGTGGCGTTTGCCCTGCTGTTGGCTTGGATCTGCTCGTATGTCAGGCGCTTCTTGGTCGGCTTCGGTCTGAACTGCGCGTGCAATGTCCGATCCGGCAACACCTGCTGCGCCGCTTCGCCGTTTGGTAACCCACCGCTTTGCACGCTGCGGCTGTTGGGCCTGAACCGCACACCGACCGACGCTGGGCGCGCGAACGCCCTGCTGACAGGTGCGCTATAGCGAGATTCGGTCACCAACAGAGGCGTTTGCCGGTTGGCGCTGGCGTATCGGCTGGTTGCGCCTTGGTAGGACGAGCGTGCCGGCGGTCGCCAACGCTGCTCGGTCACCCGTAATTCGCCACGTTGTTGCCACGGCCGGAACTGCGGACGTTTCGCCTGCGAAGTGTAGCCCGACCACCCCGCATAACCCCCGGCCTGAGCCGTCGATGGCAACAGGCCCAGCGCGAGCAGCGAACAGACAGAAAAAAAGCTGCCGGCGACAAGGATCCGAGCAAACACGTGCATGACCTCCCGCGAGTTCAACCACCGGATGAATCTCCGACGTCCGATCACTTTATAACAATATATACGACTCGAATAGACTGTCAATCACAAGATGTTGTGTATAAAAGCTGTGGAAAACCGTGAAAAACCTGTGAAACGATTGTGGAGCAATGTGTCCACGGCAAAAAATTTTTCGTCGAATCGACTACTTAGCCGCCAGACCTGCTTGTTGCACCAGCATCCGGGATGATCGCGCCGGTCAGGTGCGTTTGGACGCCGGCCTGGAGCGGTATTGCGCGTAAGGCGCGAAGCGCTGAGGCGCTGGGAAGCGGTGTGAGGCGCAGGGAAGCGCCGAACAGGACCATTGCCGTCGCTATGGGCTACCAGCCGCCCGCAGCGGATTCGGACTGGCGAAGCCAGGCCCGCAGGGGGTAGCACAGGGATGTGCGACGCAAGATCGACAAGCAAGGACCCGGATGTATCACAGGCGAGTCACAAACTGTTTCAGCAAAAAGCTGCGACGATTTCGGGATCCCGCTCAGCCATTACGCATCGAACGATCCCGCCTGTGATCGACTGGTGCAATCCGCAGGATGATTCGAACGGTTCGATTCTCTCGGCGGTCACCACGGTCGAAGCGGCATACCGAACGGCGCCAGCGGAGGTGGCTGGAACGGGCCATAGACAAACGGCGCAGCAGGCGCCGGTTGCCCAGCAGCCTCGCGCTGCGACTCCAACTCCTCGTAAGTCTGTTTCCGCCGAGACGCGAGAGGGCGAAACTGGCTTTGCGTCTGATTCGACAACGGCTGGTCCAGCGGCTCGAGATAGCTTCCTTGGACCGGCTCACGCTTGTCCGGCCGAAATCGTAGGCCCAATTCTTGACCGCGTGTGATCGGCATCGCTTTGCGGGCGCTGGCACGCCCACCGGTGATGTCCGGCAATCTGCCGGAGGCGTTGTTCATCGTACGGGCCCGCGTCGGCAGCAGCAGCCGGCGCGGCTGAAAGGCCGCTTTATCTTCGGCGCGAGAAAGCGGGCGAAAATCCGCCCGCGGTGTCACGGTACTGCCTTGCGGCATTGGCTGAGCAAAAGTGGGGCCGGCAGCGGCCAAACACCACAGCACAGGCACCATCCAAGTAATCCCGCCCAGTAGCGACAACGCGCGCGGCACATCCACGTTCCGACCTCCAACCGGCAAAAAGGCCGATAGCCGTCGGTCCAGGCTGGACCGGCACAACCCCTTACCTGTCTTCAGTTTAGACCGTCTCCACCAGATTTTCCGAGACTTTTCAATTGGATACCACGACGACCACCGGCTTTTTTCCCTTTCGCCGACGAAGCCGGCTGGTTAGCACCTTCGCCAACGCTGGATTTTGGCACCACCTTGAGGCCAGGGCCTTTGTTCTTCGCTACCGGCTTCGGTTTGGCCTTGGCTGCCGCAGCGTCGGCAGGCCTGGTCGGCGAAGCCGCTGCCTTCTTGGCAGTTGCCTTGGCTACCGGTCGTTTGTTTGCCGCCACCTTTTTCTTGGTTGCGGCCTTCGCGGTCGCCTGTTTCGCTGGTTTCGCCGCGGTCTTCTTGGCCGGGGAGGCTTTGACCGCCGGCTTGGCCTCGACCCTGGCCGCAGCCTTCTTGACAACCGGCTTTTTACCACCAGTCGCTGGAGCTTTACCTTTTACGGGTGTTGGCTTCGCAGCAGCAGCCTTGGCAGCGGCGACCACTGGGGTTTTCACTGCCGCAGACGCGGCGGGCTTCGAGGTCGACGCCGAATTGACAGCGGCTTTTTCAACCTTGGACGCTGGGGCTGGTGCCGGGCGCGCGGCGACCGGCGCTGGTGGGGTGTCGACCTTCGGGCGCCGCACGCGAGAAGCGACCCAGCCGACCAAGGCCACGACACCGCCAATCACCGTGAACAACACGCTGGCGAAGCCGCCCCAAGCCTTCACCCAAAGCGGATCGCCGACACGCGGACCACCTTTCGGACCCTGCGGCCCCGATGGCCCACCCTCGGGATCGTCATCGGGCGAACCGCCGCTGCTGAACTTGCGGCACTTCGAGCTGCCCGCGACAGAACACAGGGACTCCGCCGCGGCAACACAACCCAGCGGTATAACGATCAACGTCAGCACGGTTGAGACGAGCACACCGGACGCCAGCGAGATTGCCATGCCCTGGAAGATTGGGTCGAAGAAGATCACCGACGAACCGCAGACGAGGGCCAGCGCCGTAATCAGGATCGGTCGTGTTCTTGTCTTACAGGAAGTGATTACGGCATCGACCACCGAATCACCCTGTTGGATCCGGTGCACCGAAAAATCGACCAACAAGATCGAATTGCGCACAATGATCCCGGCGAGCGCGATCCACCCGATCATGGATGTGGCGGTGAACTCACCCCCCCAACCCATCTGGAAAAACAACATGTGTGCCGGGATGATCCCAAGCAGCGTCAGCGGTATTGGCGCCATGATCAGGCCGGGGATTCGGAAGTTGCTGAATTCCCAGACCACGAGGATATAGATAAGTACCAATGCCGCACCAAACGCGATCCCCATATCACGGAACGTTTCGTAGGTGACGGTCCATTCGCCCGCCCACTCGATCGACGAAACGCTATCGTCAGGCGGGGGGCCCGTGTAGTACATGTGATCGCAAAGACTGACGCCATCGGGTGTGTCACAACCCAGCTCTTGGAGCTTGTCTGCAACCTGCAGCATCCCGTAGATCGGTGCCGCGAGACGCCCACCGACATCGGCCACGACATACTCGACGGGTCGCAGGTCCTTGTTGTAGATGATGTCCTCTTCGATACGCCGCTCGAACCGGCCCAACTCGCTCAACGGCACCGCGATACCCGTGCCCGGTGACTGCACCAGGATGTCTCCCAGGCGGTTGATCTGCGAACGCTCAGCGATCGGCACCTGGATCACGATGTTGACGGGTTCATGCCCGGCGCGTTGCTTCACATCACCGAGAACGAATCCGCCGAGCGCCATCGACAGCTCTCGGTTGATGCCCTCGATTGAGATACCACGACGCTGCGACTTCTCGTTGTCGACTTCGAAGTGCCAATAGTCGTAGGGCTCGCGCATGTAGTTATCGACATCACGCAGGCTCTCGGTCTGGCGGAAGATTTCGGTCAAGTCGCGCGCGACCTGACGCCGCGTCTCGGGATCGGGCCCGTGGACTTCAGCGACCACCGATTGCAAAACGGGCGGCCCGGGCGGCATCTCGACCACGGAGAAGCTGGCACCGCTACCCTCGACCAGATTGGTGACCTGGGCCCTGGCATCGACGGCGATCTCGTGGCTGGACCGGCTGCGCTCGGTCTTGTCCAGCAACTGCAACTGAATCTCGGCCTGCCATGGGTGCTGGCGCATGTAGTAGTGACGCACCATGCCGTTGAAGTCGAAGGGCCTCGCCGTGCCGACGTAGATCTGGGCCGACGTCACCTCGGGCAAGCGCCGCAGACGCTCGGCGATGATATGCGCCATGTTGCCGGTATCGGCCAGGGCGGTGCCCTCCGGCATATCCAACACCACCGAAAACTCTGGCTTGTTGTCCAGCGGCAGCATCTTGACTGCCACCCACTTGAAGTAGAAGAAGGAGCACATCAAGATCAGCGAGCCCCACATCGCGAGCTTGAACAACCGCGCCTTGCGCACATCCGTGATCATCGGGATCAATATCCGCCGATAAAGTCCTTCCAACCACTCGGCTTCTTTATGCTCGCGTTTCTCGGCCGTCTTCAGGTAATGCATGGTCGGTCGGAACATGCCGTGGATCGCGAAATACGGCGTAAATACAAAGGCGGCAAACAACGAGATCACCATTGCAACCGAGCCCAGTACCGGGATCGGCAGCATGTATGGCCCCATCATGCCGGTGACCGCGCCCATCGGCAGTAGTGCGCCGATTACCGTGAGTGTCGCGAGTATCGTCGGGTTACCGACTTCGCGAACCGCATCAACCGCAGTAGCCATATCGGTCTGACCTTCCTCAAGCCAGCGTCGGTAGATGTTTTCGACGACCACGATCGCGTCATCAACGAGGATGCCGATCGAGAAGATCAAAGCGAACAACGACACCCTGTCGATCGTGAAGCCCAGCATCCACGCGACAAGAATCGTAAACAACAACACCACGGGCACAACGAGCAGGACGACGAAGGCCGGCTTGAGCGCACGGAACGCGATCCAAACCAGAAAGAAAACGAACATTGTCGCGATGAACAACTTGAAGATCAGGTCATTGACCTTCTGTTCTGCCGTCTGCCCGTAATTGCGCGTGATACTGACGTTGACATCGTTAGGTATCAGCCGACCTTTCAACTGCTCGACACGCTCGATAATCTCTTCTGCGACGGTTACCCCGTTGGTACCTTTCTTCTTTGCAACGGCGATGGTGACCGCTGGAACGCTGACCGCGCGATCGGGGTCTTGCGACGCCGCACCGGTGTAGTAGGCGACCGTCTGCGAGGCATCCTCCGGGCCCTGGCGAACGTCGGCCACGTCGTGGACGTAGACCGGCGTCCCGTTGTGACTGCCGATCTGCAGGCGCTTGATGTCTTCTACGGTCTCGAGAAATGCACCCGATACCACCATCATGTGCGAACCGCCGGACTCGACGCCGCCCATCTGCTGCTCTACGTTGCTTGAGGTGATCGCCTGTGCAACCTGCGCGAGGCTCAGGCCGAAGCCCGCCAGGCGTTCAGGGAAGACCTCGACCGTGACCTGTTCGGCGCGGCCTCCTACGACAAAACTGTTGCCGGTCTCGGGAATCTCCTTGATGTGCTGCAGTACTGACTGCGCCAACTTGCGCAGCTGCGAATCGTCGACGTCGGGCACGCCGTCACCGTTGTAATCGTACTCTGACCAAAGCGTCAGATTGACAATGGGCACATCATCAATGCCCTTGGCCTTGACCAGCGGCGGCATCACCCCGGGGGGGATCCGGTCCATGTTCGACTCGAGCTTGTCGTTGACCTTGACCAACGAGTTCTCCATCTCCTCGCCGACCTCAAACTGGATCGTGACGATCCCCATGCCGCGTTGACTGGCCGAGTAGACGTGCTTGACACCCTCGATTTCGTACATGATCCGTTCGAGCGGCTGCACGGCGAGGGCCGCCACCTGCTGCGGGCTGGCGCCGGGGTATTGCACCATCAGGTCGATCATCGGCACCGAGATCTGCGGGTCTTCCTGGCGTGGGGTGGCCATCAAACCCAGCACGCCAAGCATCAGCATCGCGATGAAGAGCAGTGGCGACAGCGGTGAATTGATGAAGAAGCGGGCCATGTTGCCCGCCATACCAAGATTGGAGTCAGGATTGGCCGGCGGTGTTGGACCGTCGGGCGGCGTACCTTGATCGCTCATGCGTCGTTGTGTCTCTCGTTGGCGGGATGTGCCGGCCTCATGCCCGCACGCGCCGCGCCTTTACTGGGCGCGGGTCCTGCTGGTCATATCGGGCCCCGGGTTTGGGTAGACACGGTCGCCTGGCGCAATGCCGGACAACACCATGGTCATTCCATTATCGAGACGCTTACCCTGTCGAATCATCCGAAGTTCCGGCTCGCCGGCTTCGTTTTGCACGTAAACCACCGGCAGGCTTCCGCGGTAGCGAATAGCGGTACTCGGGATCACGGGCAGCTGACTGTTTGCCGGTCCGGTGGCATCGGGAATCAGCACCCTCGCGTACATGCCCGGCTTTGACACGCCTTGCGGAATATCCAGCTTCACTTTGACGGTGTGTCGTTGCACGTCCGCCATCGGAAACACCTGCGCGATGCGGACGGCCACGGGCTCCGGGTGGTCATCAAACGTAGCAGCGTCTTGCAGTACGCTCATCGGCTGCAAACCCTGCGCCAGGCGGGCTGGAACGTCGATATCGATCTGCAGCCACGTGACGTCGGCGAACTTCAACATCGGCTGACCTGGCTGCACGGTGTCGCCTTCTTCGACATATTTCTCGACGATCACGCCGTCGAACGGTGCCAGGCTCTTGGCGTCACGCAACTTGGCGTCGATTGCCCGGATTTCTGATTGGGTGCGCATAATGGCACTGCGCGCCTGCTCCATGCGGGTGCTGGCGCCATATAAATCCGCGCTTCGCTCGGCTCCACGGTCACGCTGCCCCATGAAGTCTTCGGCTGGCCGGGTGAACATTTGGTCGAAAAGGTTTGGGATGCCCATGCCACCCGGTCCGGAGCTGGACTGCGGTGACCAAAGCTCTCGGGAATACTGCACGCCGGCATTGCGCATCTCCGCATCAGCGGCTGAGAGTTGCGCATACGCAGCATTGCGTTTCGCCAGCAGTTCGTCTTCATCGATCGCAACCAGCGTCGTCTCGGCCTCGAAAGTCTCGCCCTCGATGCCGGCGATAAACTTCACCCGACCCGGCAGCTGCGCGGCCAGGGTAACCTCTTTAAAGGGGACGACGTTGCCGCTGATGACCACGGTCGGAGTCTCTGAGGACTGCATGACGACAAATACATCCTCAAACTGTCCGTCCCGCGCGCCGGCTGCAGCGCCGAAAACGACAGTGGCGGTCAAAAGGAGGGATTAGTGTTTTGTGCATGCCTGTGATCAACCTGTGTTGGCGAGGTGCCGTCTGAAGCGAAGCACCGGACCTGACGTGGCCCCGATGCTTGAACGAGTCGCTAGCTGGTGGCTTGCAACTGGCAGGCCGGCTGGAATCATTCGCTCTGACAACCCTTCCCGAAACGCGTTCCACCACTACCGCAGTGCACGTCACCGGCTGTCTAAAACCACTCAACTCGAATCCGATCCATAACCTGAGAAATGTCCCAAACGCGGGAACTTGCAGGCGTTTGTTAACGTGTGCGTCAGGCGTTTTCTATGGAGCGCGATTATCGACCAGACAAGCCCCTGATTGCAATCGAAACCGGCGCTGGACTTGTCCGCCATCATACTCATGACGACAGCATATCAGTAGTCAGCGATGTAATGAATAACGGCATTTTGCGCAGCGATGAGCGCAATCATCGTCGGCATCGCGCTACCATGCGCCAGGACAGCGAACAACAACCTGGAGACTTCTACTATGCGTGGCGCCGGACCTGTCATCGAGACCCGCCTAAAACAGCTCGAAGCGCACCTCGAGCAGGAAAACCCCGTGCTCCTGACGACCGTACAGAGTTTTCGCGAACTCGATACCGTCGCGTATCGGATGGGTCTGTTCGACCCGGAACAGTCTTACGCGACCCAAATCCCCTGGTGGCCGCTGGTATCGGTATTGGGCACCTTTTCGGCCGGCAAATCGACCTTTATCAACCACTACCTCGGTAGCAAACTGCAACGCAGCGGCAATCAGGCCGTCGACGACAAATTCACGGTGCTGTGCTTCAGCAGCCAATCCACCAGCCATGCCCTGCCTGGGCAGGCGCTGGATTCAGATCCCCGCTTTCCGTTTTACAAAGTCAGCAGCGAGATCGAAAAAGTCGCCGTCGGCGAGGGTTCGCGGATCGACGCCTACCTGCAGCTGAAGACCAGTGCCAGCCCTGCCCTGCGCGGCAAGATCCTCATCGACTCGCCGGGATTCGATGCCGATGCACAACGCACATCGACCCTTAAGATCACCGACCACATCATCGACCTCTCCGATCTGGTGTTGGTGTTCTTCGACGCCCGACATCCCGAACCCGGCGCCATGCGGGACACCCTCGATCACCTGGTTTCAAAGACCATCAATCGTCCCGACTCCGGCAAATTTCTTTACATTCTCAACCAGATTGACACGACCGCCCGGGAGGACAATCCGGAGGAGGTCGTCGCGGCCTGGCAGCGCGCTATGGGCGAACGCGGCTTAACGGCCGGTCGATTCTTCGCGATTTACAACGACGAAGCGGCCAACCCCATCCCGGACCCAGCCTTGCGGCAGCGCTTCGAGACGAAGCGAAATGCCGACCTCGCCGATATCCATGAACGGATGGAGCAGGTGGAAATCGAACGTGCCTACCGGATCGTTGGATCCCTGGAAAAAGCGGCACGGGCATTCGAAGAAAAGGCCGTGCCGGCACTCGAGAGCCTGCTTGTCCGGTGGCGAAAAAGGACCCTGATTGGCGACGCCGTCGTCGCGGTGGCGCTGATCGCGGCGTTTATTGCCGTGACGACCGAACTTGGACAGTGGGAAGGTACGCGCTTTACCGCCGGATGGTGGGAGGCGATTCGAGCAGAGCCGATAAGGACCTATTTTGCCGCACTGGGTCTGTACCTTGCCTGGTTAGCCGTCCATTTTGGCGTGCGCAGCCTGGCGGCGCGCTCACTGCTTGGCGCTGCCGATCGGCGTGGCAATGAACTCGGTATACGGGGAAGCCTGCGCAGCGCCTTCACGGCGAACACACGATTCTGGCGCAGCATATTCAACCGCCACCCGGCCGGCTGGTCACGGCGCAGTCGTCGACGCATCCAAAAAGTGCTTGAGGATGCAGATCGTTACGTGCAAGACCTCAACGATCGCTTCACCAACCCATCAGGTAACGTGCCACTGGAGATCGACGCCGAACTGCGCCGAAACGACTCTGACGCGGTAACGCCAGATTCATCGCCAACCGAGACCGTTCCCCCGACCCGCAGCACCGAATAGTCGGACCATGCCGAGGATTGGCATCGATCTTGGCGGCACCAAGATCGAGGGAATCGTTCTTGGCGACGATGGGCAGTTCGTGTTGCGGCAACGAATCGCGACACCGGCGGGTGACTATGCCAGCACGCTCAAGGCGGTTGTCGATCTCGTAAATCGGCTGGAGCAACAGCTTGGCCGACGTTGCGCGATCGGCATCGGCACACCCGGCGCCATTTCGCCGGCGACGGGATTACTCCGCAACGCCAACTCGACCTGCCTCAACAACCGGCCGTTCGCAGCCGACCTTACTGGGCGTCTCGGTCGACCGGTAACCATCGCCAACGACGCCGATTGCTTCGCGTTGTCCGAGGCCACCGACGGCGCCGCAGCCGGGGCCTATTCGGTATTTGGCGTCATCCTGGGCACTGGCACCGGCGGCGGCATCGTTATCGATGGCAGGCTGATAAGCGGTCCGAACGCGATCGCCGGTGAGTGGGGTCACAACCCACTGCCATGGCCGACGAAAGAGGAGTTGCCGGGCGCGCCCTGCTACTGTGGTAAGCGCGGCTGCATCGAGACCTGGGTATCAGGTCCGGCACTGGCCAGAGACTTCGATCCCCGGACCTCACTTTCGGCCGCTGAAATTGCGCGCCTCGCCGACCAAGGGAATCGAGCGGCGGACGCCTGCCTGGCACGATATGAAGAACGCCTTGCACGGGCGCTGGCGACGGTCGTCAACATCCTCGACCCCGAGGTCATCGTACTCGGCGGCGGACTCTCGCGGATCGGGCGTCTGTACGACCGGCTGCCCGAACACCTGATGCAGCACATATTCTCCGACACGCTGAACACACGCGTGGTCAGGCCGAAGCATGGCGACAGTAGCGGGGTTCGCGGCGCAGCCCGGCTTGGGGCTGAGCCCGTCGTCGCCGGCATGAAACGTCTGCGCGACTAACCGACACATCGAGCCGCCGAGGTACTTGCGCGGCACGGGGAGATGCGGCCGTTTTCAGTCAGGCCCGGCGACGGACGGCGAACGCGGTGTTTTGGCCGTCGAGCGAAGAGCTAAGGTCACGGAAGGCCGGTTTTGCCGTTCGAAACCAGCCGCGCCCGTCACAACGACGGGCGCCTGTGCCGCCTGGCTCGATTAGCTACAACCACTCGTGCAGCCACCTGCGTCATCGAACACCATCGTCCGACCGCTCAGCGGGACATGAACCGGCACCGCGCTCGCTTCGATGAAGGTCGCGGTCCGAGTACCGTCGACCACCTGCCCATTAGTCGTCGCCGCCTCGTTGGCGTGCGAGGCGATCACAGCTGTGGGCTTGATCAGGTCGTTGACGACAAAAGCGGCCTCTTTCGGGCCGGTCGTGAATGTATCTCCGATATTGATCACCACCAGCTCGGCGCCGTAGTGGTCAGCGACGACAGTTTTTTGTTCAGCCGTTATTCCGGTGTCACCAGACAGATAAACGACCAGGCCGTTGGAAAAGGTCACGACATAACCGGTCGGCGGGCCCACGTAGGCCGTCAGCCCGGCCGCATTCAGCATCTCGCCGAGCTTGCCACCGATAAAATTGCCCGACACGCCGTTGGAGTGGGTGGCAGGGACCGTTGTCAGCGTTACACCACCAACTTTCCGCGATGCCCCGAACCGCACAAGCTGCGAATTTTTCGCATCGCCGCCACCGGCTGCGAGTTTGCCGGCAAAAAACTGGGGCATCTCACTACCCGTGATAATTTTTGCCTGCTTGTCCAAAGCGATCGCAACGGTGTTGGTCCGCGGCGCTGCCATCACCGAGACGTCCGGGTTATCGCAATCACCAGCATTGACCGCTGGCAGATGACGGTCACCTACGTGGTCGCCGTGCATGTGGCTGACCAGCAACGCATCCAGCTTGCCTAATCGCGGGTCGTTCGGACCGGCAACAGTACGACCGGCGTCGTAAAGGATCCGCGTGCCGTCGGGGTCTTCAAACAGCATCGCCCGATCGAACTTGCAGAACTCACCATCGTGGCTTCCCAGTGGCGTGACTTTCACCCCCGCCGCTGCGCTCAGCGCCGGCACCGCCGCCAGCAGCCCCACAACGAACGCCACCGCTACGTCAAATCTAGCTACCCGCATCTCACTCCCCCGATTTGTTTTGGACGACGACAGTGGGCCGAAAAATCGGTGCGACCTCAAGACGCTGATTGAAGGGGTTTTTGCGATCAGCCCTCCGCGCCGGGTGATTTAGCGGTGTCGGGCACGGGGTTGACCCGACCGTCCCAGCCCAGCCATTCCGCGTCGGTCTCTCGACCGGCCTGGTCTGGGGATACCGATCGAACTTGCCGGTCGGCACGCTCCAGCCGCTCAAGACTTTCGGCCCATTGCGTGATCATGCGCGTGCCTCTTGGTAGCCGCTGATGACGTGCGTCGTCGGTACGCTAAACGCGGGGGCAACTTGAAATAGGGTTTATCAACCGAGGCAATAGCGATCGGCTATAGCGGCAACGTTTCAGCTCACCTGACGAGGGGCTTCAGTGCATGGTGTGAGCCAGCGAACGGAGGTCGTCGAAACGCTCACTGAACGTCGTGGTGCGATATTCGCAGTAAGATTCGTCCACGCCCGTCAACCGCAGGGTATCCGCCTTGCCCACCAACATCGCCTGCAGCCAACAGCGCGTGGCGTCGATAAGCGGTACCAGCGGTCGGTTGCGAGGTGCCTTCTGGGGATCGCCGAGCGCCTCGATTGTCGCCGCGACGATTGGCGGCAATTCCCAGTGACGCATCAAGAATGCGCCGGCTTCCCAGTGGTTGATCCCGAGGACGGCATTTTCGTGAAACGTCAGCCGGCTTCCCGGCTCGTTGGCCAATCGCTGGAAAACGAGATCCATTTCCTGAGGAAAAAGGTGTACGAGGAGCAACTCACCAATGTTGTGCAATAAGCCGACGAGATAAGCGGTATCAGGGTCAGCCATGCCGTCGACATTGGCCGCTCGGGCCAGACCGCTGGCGAGGTCAGCTGTTCCCAACGCGGTGACCCAATAGGCCGTTGAATCGAAGCGAGGACACCGCGCGGTCGAGAAGCCACCGGTAAGCGAGACACCTACCGCGATGTTGCGAACCATGTTCAGCCCCAACACTCGAATGATCGCCTCCCTAATCGACGTCACCGGCTGGCGGGGCGAGTAGAAGGCAGAGTTGGCGATACTGATCAAGCGGCTCGCCAACGCTGGATCGCGTTCGATAACAGCAGCCAGGTCGTTGATATCCACATCCGGGTCAGTCGCCATCATCAGCAACTGCGTTGCTGTCGCCGGCATCGGCGGCAACGATTCGACAGCAACCAACTTCCGGTACAGCGGTGAGTCTCTATCCACTTGATTTCAGGCCCAGCAAGCGACGCCGCCGATGTTCGGCGATCGCTTATGGGGTCGGCCGAAACGGTAAAATCTTGAGCCGGTGATGACTTCTCGAATGCCATGTATTGCAGCGGGAGACCCGCTCGATATCTCAGTCATCACTGGCAATCCGTTGACAAAGTGTCCCCAGAACACTATGTTGAAGGTGTACTCATTACACTAACAAACTATGCGGCTACCTAACGACACATTCAGCTACGCCTACCCGCATCCGGCGGTGACCACCGATGTCGTGGTCTTTACCATCCGTCGAAGCCGCCTGAGCCTACTGCTCGTCCGGCGTGCCCAGTCGCCGTTTGCCGACCGTTGGGCCTTGCCCGGCGGGTTTCTCGACATCGACGAAGACCTCGACAGCTGCGCGGCTCGAGAGCTGGCCGAGGAGACCGGCATCGATGGCGTCTACCTCGAACAACTGTACACGTTCGGCGCGACGCAGCGCGACCCGCGTGAACGTGTCATCAGCGTGGCCTATTACGCACTGATTCCAGCGCAAACGCTAGCATCCCCGCCGCGAGCAGCAAGTGACGCATCCGATGTCGACTGGTTTGAGTTCGAAAAGCTGCCACAGCTGGCGTTTGACCATGCCGAAATCATCGACAAGGCTCACCGGCGACTGGTCGCAAAACTCGACTACTCGAGCATTGCGTTTCAGTTCATGAACCCCACCTTCACGCTGAGCGAACTCCAGTGCGTGTATGAAACGCTATTGAACCAGCCGCTGGACAAACGAAACTTTCGGAAGCGCGTCCTTTCACTCGATCTGATCGAAGAAACCGGCAAATTGCGGCGTAACGGAAAACACCGGCCGGCACGTGAATATCGCGCAAGACACCCTGAACGGGTGGAGATAATCAAATGACGACGCAACCCATCATCGCCCAGGCACAGCTACCCGAAATCAAGGTACCGCCCCATCCGACGAGACCTGAGCTAAGCAGCGCAGAGAAAGATGCGTTGAAGACGCGTATCAAGGCGTTGCTCAAGCAGCACAATGGCGTGCTGGTCGCGCACTATTACGTCGATGGTGACCTGCAAGCGCTCGCGGAGGAAACCGGAGGCTGCGTCGCCGATTCGCTCGAGATGGCACGTTACGGGACGACCACCGATGCCGAAACGTTGGTCGTCTGCGGCGTCCGATTCATGGGCGAGACCGCAAAAATCCTTAATCCGGAAAAGCGCGTTCTGATGCCGGACTTGGCCGCTACCTGTTCGCTTGACGAAGGCTGTCCGGCAGACCTTTTCAGTGACTTCTGCGATGCCCACCCGGATCGCACCGTAGTGGTCTATGCGAACACCAGTGCCGAGGTGAAGGCCCGTGCCGACTGGGTTGTGACGTCGGGCATTGCCCTCCCGATCGTTCGTCATCTGCACGAACGCGGGGAAAAAATCCTTTGGGCGCCAGACAGACACCTGGGTCGCTATGTGCAGCAACAAACGGGCGCGGATGTCTTGCTTTGGAACGGCAGCTGCGTGGTTCACGAGGAATTCAAGGGTTTCGCGCTGGAGCGGTTGCGCCGCCTCCACCCCGAGGCGGCTATCCTCGTGCACCCCGAATCGCCCCAGGATATCCTCGACCAGGCCGATGTTGTCGGTTCGACGACAGCGTTGATCAAGGCGGTGACACAGCTGCCGAATGACGAGTTTATCGTCGCAACCGATGACGGAATCTTTTGGAAGATGCATCAACTCGCGCCAAACAAAAAGTTGATTTCCGCGCCGACCGCTGGCGAAGGGGCGACCTGCGAATCCTGCGCACACTGCCCCTGGATGGCAAAGAACAGCCTGCAAAACCTGGAGCATGTCCTGCAACACGGGACGAATCCGATCGAAGTCGCACCACAGGTGCGCAAAGATGCGGTACGCTCGATCAAACGAATGCTCGATTTTGCCGAGCACCATAAAATCAGCGGTGCACTAGCAGCACGGTAAACCGCGGGGAGGAACCATGTTCGCTACCGCAAAAATCGGCCGCAGCCTCAGTAAAAACGCGTACAAAGAGGCCGTCGACGATCTCCGTACAAAACTGCTGGAGGCGCAAATCGCCGCCCAGGAAAAGCAGATCCCGGTCTACGTAATCATTGCCGGCATGGAAGGCACCGGCAAGGGCCAAGTAGTCAATGCACTCGATGAATGGCTCGATGCACGCGGGGTGAATGTCTTCGCGTTTTGGGAGGAGTCAGACGATGAGCGTCTCCGCCCAAGGGCCTGGCGTTTCTGGAAGTCCATGCCGGCGCGTGGCCAAATCGGCGTGTTTTTCGGTGGCTGGTATCTTTGGCCCATCGAACAGGGCTTCGCCAAAAACTGGGGTGAGGCGGATATCGACCAGTGCATGCGTGGCATCCGCGATCTCGAAAGGATGCTGATCAACGACGGGGCCGTTATCGTCAAGTGTTGGTATCACTTTTCCGAGGATGTACAACGCAAACGACTCAAGTCACTTGCCCGTAGCGATCGTAGCCGCTGGAAGATGCTGCCCAAGAAATCCCGCTTCAGTGAGCAGTACCAGCGCTTCGAAAGTATCGCTGATCGCATCGTCCGCAGCACAGACATCGGCCGCGCGCCCTGGCACATCATCGAGGCCACCGATCATCGTTACCGGGACATGATGACCGGCCAGATTCTTTTGCGTGAAATCGAGCACGCTATCAACGAGGAACCGCACGCCGAACGACGCCTCAGCGAGGTACCGACGGACAACGTTGACAACGATCTGTTACCCAACGCGCCGGAAGCCCAGGTCACCTTGATCGACCGCATCGACCTCAGCCAGACGATCGAACGTGATCAATACCGTAAACGTCTGCGGGACCTCCAGGCCGAGCTCAACGACCTTGCCTGGCGGAGCTACAAGAAGGGCATTGCGACCGTGCTGGTTTTCGAAGGGGTCGACGCGGCAGGCAAAGGTGGCGCGATTCGCCGCGTGACGCAGGCCGTTGACTCACGGTTGCGCGAGGTCATCCCGATTGCCGCACCGACAGACGAAGAAAAGGCACACCACTACCTGTGGCGCTTCTGGCGCAAAATGCCGCGCGCGGGACGGATGACCATTTTCGACCGCTCCTGGTACGGGCGCGTGTTGGTTGAGCGTGTCGAGGGTTTCACCAGCGAGGCGGCCTGGTCAAGGGCCTACCTCGAGATCAATGACTTCGAGGAGCAGTTGACCAAATCCGGCGTGATCGTGCAGAAGTTCTGGCTACAGATCAGCAAAGAAGAACAGCTGGCAAGATTCAAGGCGCGCGAGGTCACGTCCTACAAACGTTACAAGATCACCGACGAGGACTGGCGTAACCGGGAGAAGTGGGACGAATATCGCAGCGCGGTGAATGAAATGCTTGCCCGAACCAGTGCCCAACATGCCCCTTGGAACCTTATAGCGGGCAACGATAAGCGCTTTGCGCGTATCCAGGTATTGGAGACCGTCGCCAACGCGCTGCGGTCCGCGTTGGCCGCGAAAGACTAGCGGGTTAACGCTTACCGATATCGTCGAGCCGGATCGAGACCTCGGGCAGGTCAGGCTTGACCAGACCCTCGCGATCGATCGTGAAATAGCGGTGGCCGTTGATCATCGCCGAACTATCGGCCGCCTGACCACGAAGGTCTTGCAGAACCACGCTGTAAACATGCAGGAGGACAAGCATGGCGGTCGCATTAGCCAGCCATACGTGGATCGTCGGCAGGTAGATGCGACCGATGACCGGCATGTCAGGTAGCAGCCAGCCCGTTACCGCAGCAAGCACCAGCGTCGACAACCAGAGCAAGTACAACGGCTTCCATAACGGGTTGTGCGCAAACCAGTTCGGCAACGGTGCCTTACCTAGCGTGAGGTAGAACACCAGGCTTTGACGCACGGCTTGCACCTCGCTATCAGCCAACAACAGATGCTCGAAGCGCTCGGCGCCCTGACCGAAAAAACCCAACCAAGCGCGCAGCACCAATCCAACGAGCAAGGCACTGGCTGCCAGGTAATGGAAATCCAACGCGCCAGCCACCAAGCTTGGCGCTGCATCGAGCAGCCAACCGGTTGCGATCAGCGCGAGGGTCGCCCCGCCAACCAGCCAATGCGCCAGGCGCAGGCGACCGCTCCAAACCGCGACCCGACGAATCTGCTCTGCCATGTTGGTGTCCTTTGCGTGGCCGCGCTTGCGGTGCAGAAAAGTGCGCTATTGAATCGAGCAGCGTGTCACTCGGCCATGACGGTCGTCAATCGACACGGACGGTCTTCCCGCACCGGGACATGCCACGGCATGGAAAGTATTGCGGCAGCCAGATGCGCGTTCGTCAGTTCCGCCCTGCAATGGGTTTGCCGCATCATCATGGAGGCCACCAAAAAAAACCGCATCGTGTGACCACGATGCGGTGAGGTTTGCCCTAGAGGCAATATCGACAGAGAGTTAGGAGAAATCACCGCGAAGCGATTTCATTTGTTTCAAAGCATACGGCGTGCCACTTTCTTATTTCACTGAGTATTCATTGACTTAACGAAGATTGAAGTGAAGTTGACTGGCCACACGCGGCGAAACTGCACCAGATCTGTTGCGATAATGTCTTTTTTGCACCAGGTTCGCGCATGCCGACGGTAGCAGCGACGGCTGCGCCGGATCATCACACCAGGGATCAGCCGCAGCTAGCCGTTGGCCAAAGCACTCTGTCTGACGGAAGATGCGTTGGTCAAAGCCGGGCGTACCTTCGTCCAGTTAAACTTTTGCAACGCACCGTGGACTAAGCACGTCATGAAGAAACGCTGCACCGCCCTCGTTCTGTCCCTGCTCGTTTTGCTGGGCTCATCTGCCTCGGCCGCCGCCGAACCCGCCGATTTCACGTTGAGTGATCTCGATGGTAACCCGGTCAGCCTGTCCGACTACCGCGGCCGCTGGGTCGTCGTAAACTTCTGGGCGTCATGGTGCCCGCCCTGCATTCGGGAGTTACCCGAGCTTGTCAGCTACCAGACCAACAACCCGGAGGTTCGTGTCCTCGGGATCAATTTCGAAGAGTCGACGGCCGAAGAGGCGCGCGAGTTTCTGTCCCCGTTCGCCATTAACTTCCCCAATCTCAAAGTCGGGACAACGCCACTGGAGCCTTTCGAGCCACTCGAAGGCCTACCAACGACGGCTATCGTCAGCCCGTCTGGCCGGATCGTTGAACGCCACATGGGGCCGGTGACCGCCGCGCATCTCGAGAGATTGGTCGGCGATCTCCGCAAAAGCACTCCATAAAACTATTCGAATATTCGTTAATTCCCGATTTTTTGCGCAGCCCGAACCGGGTTCGCGCAGCCGTACGAGACATCGTTATTGTCGGCCCGCGTAGTCGTTTCGACCTGGCACGAACGCACCAAACACAACCCCCTGAAAGCGTTCGCAATTTCTGTTTTCTCCCGCTATTTTTCACACCTCTCACACATCTTCTCAACGGTTTTCCACAGCTTTTTTACACAAGATGTTGTGGTTGACAGCCTGAAAGCAGCGTATATATTGTGTTTCGGATGGGCGCTCAGCCGAACCTTCGGCATACATTTGAGCCCGGCCGCGCAACGCGGCCAGCCCGGACAAAAACACATCACCCAGGAGGAGCCGCATGGCCATCGACGTCACGCCAGCCAATGGCGAATTGGAAAGTTTCGCTGTCCCACCGCAGAGCGACACGCCCGCTGGCGTAACACCGGAAATTCAGGCTAACGCCCCAGGCGAGCTCCGCGTGATTCGGCGGAACGGCAAGGTCACTGGTTTTGACGGCAACAAGATAGCGGTTGCGATGACCAAGGCATTCCTGGCAGTGGAAGGCGGCAGCGCGGCGGCCTCGCGGCGTGTGCACGACCTCGTGCGCGACCTGACCGAGCAATTGTCCGATGCGTTGATGCGGCGTAACCCAGCCGGCGGCACCGTCCATATCGAGGACATCCAGGACCAGGTCGAACTGGCTCTGATGCGCTCTGGCGAGCACAAGGTGGCCAGGGCCTACGTCCTGTACCGCGAAGAACAGGCCCGGAAACGCGCCGAAGAAGCGGCCCACGCGGGCCCAGATCGTGCAGCGTCGGTGGTCAATGTCACGATGGAAGACGGCACCACACGGCCGCTCGACATCGCCCGTCTGCGCCGTCTGGTGGAAGAGGCCTGCGAGGGCCTGGAGGCCGTGACCGCCGAATCCATTCTCGATGACACCTGTCGCAACCTGTTTGACGGCGTCAAGGAACGCGACATCTCGCAAGCATTGACGATGAGCGCACGCACACTGATCGAGAAAGAACCGAACTACTCATTCGCTGCCGCCCGGCTGTTGATGGATATGCTCCGCCGCGAGGCGCTCGGTTTTCTTGGCCTCGACACGCGAGTGGCGACCCAGGAAGAAATGGGCCAACGCTACAGCGAATATTTCGCGACCTACGTCAAGCGCGGCGCAGATCTCGAGCTACTCGATAAGCGGCTCTCGCAGTATGACCTCGCCCGCCTGGGCGCCGCATTGAAGCCGGAGCGCGACCTGCAGTTCACCTATCTCGGCCTGCAAACGCTGTTCGACCGCTATTTCATCCATTCTCAGGGGACCCGTTTTGAGTTGCCGCAGGCGTTCTTCATGCGCGTCGCAATGGGGCTGGCGATTAACGAGATCGACCGCGAAGGGCGCGCGATCGAGTTCTACAACCTGTTGTCATCCTTCGACTTCATGAGTTCGACGCCGACGCTGTTCAACGCCGGGACGCTTCGACCGCAGCTCTCCAGTTGTTATCTGACCACCGTTCCCGATGATCTCGACGGCATCTACGGCGCGATCAAAGACAACGCGCTGCTGTCCAAGTTTGCCGGCGGTCTCGGCAACGACTGGACCCGTGTCCGTGGGATGGGTGCGCATATCAAAGGCACCAACGGTAAATCGCAGGGCGTCGTACCGTTTCTGAAGGTCGCCAACGATACGGCCGTCGCGGTCAACCAGGGCGGCAAGCGGAAAGGTGCGGTGTGTGCTTATCTCGAGACGTGGCACATCGATGTCGAAGAGTTTCTCGATCTGCGCAAGAACACCGGCGACGACCGCCGGCGTACCCACGACATGAATACCGCCAACTGGATTCCCGACCTGTTCATGAAGCGGGTCGCCGAAGACGGTAGTTGGACCCTGTTCTCACCCGACGAAACCTTGGATCTGCACGACTTGACCGGCAGCGCTTTCGAAGCCGCCTACACGCGCTACGAGGAGCGCGCGGCACGCGGCGAGATGCGCGTCGCGAAGACAATCAAGGCCAATGACCTGTGGCGAAAAATGCTCGGCATGTTGTTCGAGACCGGGCACCCGTGGGTAACGTTCAAGGACCCTTGCAACATCCGCTATACCAACCGGCACGTCGGCGTTGTGCACAGCTCGAACCTTTGTACCGAGATCACCCTGCACACGAATGACAACGAGATCGCCGTGTGCAACCTGGGTTCGGTCAACCTGGCGGCACATGTGACCGAACAAGGTCTGGACACGGACAAGCTCGAAAAGACCGTGACAACGGCGATGCGAATGCTCGACAACGTGATCGAGTACAACTACTACAGCGTCCCGCAGGCACGTAATTCCAATCTGCGCCACCGCCCGGTCGGACTCGGCATCATGGGTTTCCAGGACGCGCTGTACAAGGTACGGACGCCCTACGCCAGCGAGGCGGCCGTCGAATTCGCTGACCGCTCGATGGAGGCGGTGTCCTACTACGCGATCAGGGCATCAACCGATCTCGCCGAGGAACGCGGCCAGTATCACAGCTTCGACGGTTCATTGTGGAGCCAAGGCATTCTGCCGATCGATTCGCTCGACGAACTGGCTGAGCAACGGGGCAGCTACCTGCAAGTCGACGATAGCCGCACACTCGACTGGGATTCGCTGCGCGAGCGGGTCAAAACCGTCGGCATGCGCAACTCCAACACGCTCGCTATCGCGCCAACGGCAACGATCTCGAACATCTGCGGGGTCAGCCAATCGATCGAGCCGACCTACCAGAACCTGTTTGTCAAATCCAACCTGTCGGGCGAGTTCACGGTCGTCAACCCATACCTGGTACAGGACCTGAAGGCCCTCGGCCTGTGGGATGAAGTGATGGTCAACGACCTCAAGTACTACGATGGTTCGGTACAACCGATCAACCGCATCCCGGATGATCTGAAAGCTCTTTACGCCTCTGCGTTCGAGGTCGATCCGCGCTGGCTGGTCGAAGCCGGCAGTCGTCGGCAAAAGTGGATCGATCAGGCCCAGAGTCTGAATCTCTACATGTCCGAACCGTCCGGTAAGAAGCTCGACAATCTGTACAAACTGGCATGGGTTCGTGGGTTGAAAACGACTTACTACCTGCGATCTATGGGTGCGACGCATGTCGAAAAATCGACGATGGACGACTCCAGCAAGGCGAACAAGCTGAGCGCCGTGGGTGGTAGCTATCAGGCAGCAGGAGACAACGGCACGGGCGAGGCGCCCAAGGCATGCAGCATTCTCGACCCAGACTGCGAAGCCTGCCAGTAAGCCCTTCTCAGTTACGCATCGAGGTTGATCGAAAATGTTGAATTGGGATGACCCATTAACGCCGGCATCACGCAGCGAACAGCGCCCCGCCCCGCAAGCGAATCCTGCTTTATCGCCGCCGCGCGAGGACGCACAGCCAACGCCGCAGACCGATGACGTACGACCCGTCAACCCAGATGACAAGCGTGTCATCAACGGGATGACGGACATCAACCAGCTGGCACCGTTCAAATACCCGTGGGCATGGGAATACTTTCTGAATGCCAACCGCAATCATTGGACGCCGCTCGATATCAGCATGGCGCAGGATGTGCAGGACTACCATCACCGACTGACACTCGAAGAGCGCCATGTCTATGAGAATGTTCTCTCGTACCTGACGACTTCTGACATCCTGGCCATGCGCAACATCGGGCTTGCCGTGATGGAGAAAATGTCGGCGCCTGAATTGCAGATCTACCAGGCACGCCAGGTGTACGAAGAGTCTCTGCACACATGGACCTATCAACACTGCATCGAAAGCCTTGGTCTCGATCAGGGCGAAATCTATAACCGTTACCGGGTTGTGCCCGAGATAAATGGGAAGATCCAAATTGCCAACCGGCGACTCAACTCGGTACTGCGTGCTGATATAGACCTGACGGACCGGGATGAGCTGCAAAACTTTTTGATGGCGTACATCTTTTTCGCCGGGGTCTTCGAAGGCTGCTGGTTCTATAACGGCTTCAGCCCAATCTTCGCACTGCAACGCCGCGGCCTGATGAAAGGCACCGCCGAGCAGTTCCAGTACATCATGCGCGACGAAGTGCTACACGCGTCGTTCGGCATCCGTGTCGCCAAGCAGATCATGTTCGAAGAGCAGATCCAGCCGGATCCAAAGGCGATCGCAGACATGTGGGCGGAATGCGAAGCGGCCGAAACGGCCTATGCGGGCTACATTCTGCGCGATCCGATTCTCGGTTACAGCCAGGAAGACCATATCGGCCAATACCGTTTCATCGCGAATCGGCGGGCCCGAAACTTAGGCCTCAACGAGCCCTATCCGGGCGCGCAACCGACGCTGAGCTGGCTGGATGAACAAGCCAACCTGCGCAAAGAGAAAAACTTCTTCGAGACCCGCGTCACCGAATACCAAGCTGGTGGACTCAAGTGGGAATAAGCCACTAACGATCAACGCCGGAGGGATTCCGAGAGCTCTCACCCGACATTTTCGAAATGTCATAGACCACCACCCAGGGGGGATTGGGGTCACTCCGGCACCAAACGTGATACGTCGACGGTACCAACAAGCGCTGACCGCCGACGCAGCCAATTTTTTTCAGGGGGAACTCAAGATGCTGAACTGGGAAGATCCGTTGCAAGCAACGCCGAACGACAAACAACCTGCACAGGCACTGCCCACGGTAGATACAAGCACTGCACCACGCCGAGCTCACCCCACGCTGAACGCGGGCCAAGGACTCGTCGACAACCCGACCTTGATGGCCACCGCTGGCGCCGCGCCTAGCGTCAACCCGGAGCCGCTCGCCGCGGCGGACGCCGGCGCGACCGGCCTTGAGACGCTTGAGATGGGTGCCGGCCGGATCCGTGTAGATGACAAAAAGATCATCAATTGCCACGCCGATCTAAACCAGTTGGTTCCCTTCAAGTACGAATGGGCCTGGCAAAAATATCTGGATGGCTGCGCCAACCACTGGATGCCGCAAGAAGTAAACATGAACGCGGATATCCAGCTGTGGAAAGACCCGAACGGTCTCACCGAGGACGAACGCACGATCATCAAGCGCAATCTCGGGTTCTTCTCGACGGCCGACTCATTGGTCGCCAACAACCTGGTCTTGGCGGTCTACCGACACATCACCAATCCCGAATGCCGCCAGTACCTGCTTCGCCAGGCCTTTGAAGAGGCGCTGCACACACACGCCTATCAGTACGTGATCGAGTCGCTTGGCCTCGACGAAGGTGAAGTATTCAACATGTATCGAGAGGTTCCGGCGGTCGCCCGCAAGGCCGAATGGGCACTGCCCTTCACCCAGCATCTGTCGGATCCGAATTTTCACACGGGCACGCCGGTCAACGACCAGACGCTGTTGCGTGAGCTAGTCGCGTTCTACATCGTCTTCGAGGGCATCTTCTTTTACGTCGGTTTCACGCAGATCCTCAGCATGGGGCGGCGCAACAAAATGACCGGCACCGCCGAGCAGTTCCAGTACATCCTGCGTGATGAATCCATGCATATGAATTTTGGTATTGATGTCATCAACCAGATCAAACTGGAAAATCCTCACCTGTGGACCGATGCGTTCAAAGACGAGATCGTCGAGATGATCAGGGATGCCGTTGCGCTTGAGACGCAGTACGCCTACGACACGATGCCGCGTGGTGTCCTCGGCCTCAACGCACCGATGTTCGAGGAGTATTTGCAGTTCATCGCCAATCGGCGGTGCGCGCAGATTGGTCTCCCGGAGCAGTACGCCGGCGCGACAAACCCGTTCCCTTGGATGTCCGAGGTGCTCGATCTGAAGAAAGAGAAGAATTTCTTCGAAACCCGCGTTACCGAGTACCAAACCGGCGGGGCATTGAACTGGGACTAGACACCGACATGGTGCGCGAAATCAGCCCGTTAGGCGAGTAAATTCGCGCGCCATGTGAAGTCTGTTAGGCACAAGATATTGTGTTTTCAATCCGCTTAGGCACAATTTATTGGGTTTTTTTGCCTGAGTTACTAGACTCTGGAGAGTCCCGTGAAAGATCCGGAAAGCGGGTCTGACCAACCCCGGCCTAATACCCGTCCAAGAGGCACGCGATGTACTGCAACCATTGTCATAGCGCCATGCAAAAGACCGATTCGATCGCTGAAGGCCGCGCCCAGCAAACCTGGTTCGAATGTCCGGTCTGCGCCGCGACGCAGACCATCTCAGAGCCCTATGAACAACGGCTGAAACGTATCGGCACCGCGATACGCTGCAGTTGCGCCTGGCCCGATAGCGATCACGCGCTCGGCACCTGACAATGACCGGGCTTGGCGCCTCCTCGAGCGGATGACAACGCGGCGTAACCGGACCTCCGTCTAGCTGGACGCCGTCCAGCTTTTTCTTGGGTCGTTTTGATGGCGGCGCTTTCAGCTTTGCCGCCGTCTGCCGATAGGCCTGCTATGCCAAATATCAAGCGCGTCGGTGCGTCCTTTCAGCCACGATCGTTATTTGTGTCGAACAGGCTGAAAGCGGCCGTGTGCAAGCCATGGTTCACGACCGGCTTCCTGTTGTTGCTGACGTTTTTTTTGTTCGCGCATGAACCCGCGCTGGCCAACAAGTTTGAAACCATTGGCGGCGGCTTTGGCGGTTCACGAAAGCTCAAGCTCGATTGGCTGCAGGGCTTTTTGTATTTCCTCGGTGGATTGGGCCTACTGGGGGCCATCCTCGCGGTGACCTTCCCGCGTAACAATGCGCTGTTCTTAAATGCGACCAACTGGAAGCAATCTGCAGCCGTTTTACTGATCTTGTCTGGTATCTGCATCGGCGGCGGCTTGCTGCTCTGAGCCACATCCGGTCGGGCAAAGCTGCCTGCTGATCCGCTTTGAAAGCTGACGTTCGCGGGCCACCTCGCGGCGCGAAACGCGACCAACCCAACGTGGCGCTCGACACGCCGGACCGCTACATTACCGGTCTAACCCTTCTTACTGAGAAAACCATGCAGATCGACCAGATCCAGAGTCACTATGCCGGAATTATCGCGGGGGTCGGCGAAGACCTACAACGCGAGGGCCTGCTGAAAACGCCAGAACGTGCCGCCAAGGCCATGGCGTACCTCTGTCGCGGTTACCAACAGGATCTCGACAAGGTGGTCAACGATGCCGTCTTCTCGTCCAGCAACGATGACATGATCATCGTCAAAGACATCGAGCTCTATTCGCTCTGTGAGCATCACGTGTTGCCCTTTATCGGGAGGGCACACGTTGCCTATCTGCCGAAGGGCAAAGTGATCGGGCTTTCGAAAATCGCCCGTATCGTCGATATGTACGCCCGTCGCTTACAGATCCAGGAAAACCTGACCGTGCAAATCGCCGATGCTATCAGCAAGGTCATCCAACCCGCTGGGGTCGCAGTTACCATCGAGGCAGAACATCTCTGTATGAAAATGCGGGGTGTCGAAAAGCAAAACTCAACGATGAAGACATCGGTCATGCTCGGCACTTTCCGCGAATCACAGGCAACGCGAATGGAATACCTGCAGCTGATCGCCAATCGTTGACGCATCGAGGGTATTGAGGGTGAAGCAGACCTCGATGAACGATCACGCGATCAAAAAGGCGATCAAGCAGCGTGCCGAAACGCTGATCGATCTGGCCCGTCCATGGTTCGAGCGCCACGGCGTCAGCCCCCCGGATCCGATAATCCGTTTCGATCTCAGCGGACTTGCCGCAGGCCAAGCGGTCTGGCACCAGCAGGATCGACCGATATTGCGGTTCAATCTCGCGCTCGCCCGGGCAAACCAGGCGGCATTCCTGTCGCAGACGGTTGCGCATGAAGTCGCCCACATCGTCACGACGGCATGTTTTGGCCGAACTCGTCCGCATGGCACCGAGTGGCGCAGCGTTATGGCCTTTTTTGGACTTCCCAATGCCGATCGTTGTCATGCATTCGACATCAAACCCGACCAGGTTCGCCGGCAAACGCGTTGGTCTTACCGCTGCGACTGCACGACGCATGCACTGAGCACCACACGGCACCGGAGACTGGAATCCGGACGGGCGCGCTACCATTGCCGCCGTTGCGGCCAACCACTGAGACGGCTTGGCTCCGACGTTGCGCCAGGGACGGCCGACTAATTCCCCTACCCTCAGCGACTTGCGTGCCAGTACTAGCTGGCTACGCTAACCGTCATATTCAAGCAAAAGTGGCGATCTGACATGACTACCGGCTATCCAGCACTCTGCTTCAAGAGCATGCCAATCGGCGTGACGTATACACGGCCGCACCAGCACTATCCCGAGGACCTGAAGCTGGACAGCCCAGCCGTCGAGGGTATGACGGATCTGCGCATGGTGACCGCGCTCACCGTGGAACGGACCAACACCCTGGCCGCGACGCGCGAGCGGATGCGCAAACTTGGCGTCAAAATGCTTTTGGTGACCGATGAGACCGGCGCAGTCGCCGGTATCGTGACCCTCTCCGACCTCAACAGCGATCGGCCAAGCAAGATCGCTGCGAAATGTGGCGAGCAGCCGGAAGCGTTGTTGGTACAAGACATCATGACCCTACGTGGGCGCATCGAGGTTTTGCTGCTACAGGACGTCGTAGAGGCAAACGTCGGCCAATTGCTCAGCAGCCTCAGAGAGGCGGGGCGACGTCATGCGCTGGTGTTACAGCCAGGGCAAAACGGCAGTGACGACATGATCTGTGGCATTTTTTCGCTTACCAAGCTGTGTTCGCTGATTGGCCTGGCGATCAACACCGGCGACTCCATGCAAACCATCGAAGCCGCCTTGCTCGAGGTCCTCGGCCCGACATCAGCGGCAACCCCTGCAGCACGCGAGGCCTAAGCGTTGCTGATAACGGCGTTGGTGTTTGTTTTTCTGATCGGCACCATTGCGAGCGCCGTGCAGGCGATGAAATGGCTAGAAAGGCGACAGCAACGCGACCGCCACAAGCGGCCGGCTGACCCGCGCGCAGGCAAATGACCGCAGGCCTGCTCTACGACATCATCGAATCCCCGGGTCACCCTGACCTGGTCGGCTTGTGCGAAAAACTGCGCTATCAGCGACTGTCGTTCACGAACCAGCGAAAAGCAATTGCCGAACTCAAGCGTCGGCCTCCCGAGGTGGTCGTTGCGGACTTCTTTTACGGTTATGGCAACAACTACGCCGGCGCCAACGTCTGTAACCTTGATGTGCTGTTGCGCAGCTTGCAGCGCTTTGCGCCTGAAGCGCGAGTGATCGTGTTCGCTGATCGAACCGAATTCGCCCACACGTCCAAGCTGTCGGACCTTTTCCAGCTCCACGCAATCTTCGCATTGCCGGTCGCTCAGGCTGATCTCGAACAGGCGATGTCTCGCCCCTGATTCAAGCAGCCTGGCGAGCTTGCCGATAACGGTTTAGCGACACAGCAGGCCACTGGCGGGAGCGAACAAGCATGACCCAGGACATCAATCGCCTGTTGCTGGAAATGGAGCGCAGGATGCGGTCAATGAACCGCGAGTTGATCAAACCGAAAATCAAGGAATTGACTGTCGACGACATGCACCCGGTTCTGTGCCTCGTCGCACACGCGCGGGCACGCTACCTCAAAGCGCTATTCGATATCGGGGCTGGCGTTCAAGACGGCATGCCCAGCGACAGCCAATTCACCGAGTTGAAAAAGCCGCGCGTCGAATATGACGAGCTCGTTGACGGTGCTAAAGCGCTCGAAACTGCGATTCAGCGTGGCTATATCGACGTCGAATCTTCCTGACAATGAACGTTTGCCGGGGCTGAAGATAATTTGGAGAGTTTGTTGAAAACAGACATCAGCGAGCGCCGCAGTGCGCCGCGCTACGCCGTAGATACCTCGATATTCGCCTGTATTGATGGGCAAACGGTACGTCTTGGCAATATCAGCATGCAAGGCGTTGCGATTCACGGTAGCGGCTTATCTGCTGGCAGCGCCCACCTGCTGGAGATGAACATCGCTCGTGCCCACGTCACCGTGTCGGTCGAGATTCTCGACTGCAGCGGCGATGGCTTGCTGCACGCGCGTTTTGTCCAAATGCCGAGCGATGTGCAACGGCTCATTGGCTTGTATATCGACAGCCAACGCTAACAGTCTGTCGGACTTAACGCTGTTTGACTGCAAATCCCCGGAGAGCGATCAACTCCCTTTATCCTCCTCGTCAAATAGCCCGGCTATTCTCCTCGGACGATAAAGTCGATTTGATTCGCTCCCGATGATTTTCGCCACAAACGGTCAAGTCCGACAGACTGCCAACCCGAGAAACTTTTCACGCTGGGGATGGCGCACAAAAAAAAATGCGTTAGCCTTAGCCCATGCCTATCAGGGTCCGTGCGCTTCTGCTCTGCTGTCTGGCAACGGCAACTACCGTTGGCTTGCTGCCGACTGCTTCCCTGGCAGCGGTTGAAAGAATGACGGTGTATCAGATCGGCAACCATCGAACGACTTGCGATGAACCGGTACGGTTCAGCCGCGACTGTTCCATTCGCAAGGGGCCGACCCGCCCGATAGCGATCGGCAACTTTCGGATGAATATTGCCGCTGACAGCAACGGCCGTACGCTGCTGATCAACCAGATACGATATGCACCTGATCACAACGGTCGGCTGTTTGTCGCCCATGATGACCGTTATACCGTAGCCATCGCCGCAATCCGCGAGTTACGGCGCCAGCTGCGCCATCAGGGTGTCTGTCTCGAACGCTGGCAAAAAGTCAGACGTGGCGGACATGTCAAAGGCTATCGGCTGACGTTCTCGGACGAGGCCTATCCGTTTCTCCAGCAGCTGACGGTGCTGGAATCCGAGCACTGGTTGCCACAACGTGCGTCCAGACGCTAGTGACCCGTTCTGACCCGAAGAATCCGGCGTCGAATCTCGGCAGATACTCGCGAAATCACTCCGCCCTCGCGCGCTATTTGGACTGACCATGTGGCACCTCTACCTGGTGCGCTGTGCGGACGGCACCCTCTACACCGGCATCTCGACGGATGTCGAGCGGCGTTTACTCACCCATCAACGCAACCAGGGCGCACGCCGCCTCCGTGGCCGCGGACCGTTGCAGCTCGTCTTCAGCCAGGCCGTCGGCGATCACAGCACCGCGCTGAGAATCGAACACCGGGTCAAGAAATTGAGCCGCAGCGACAAAGAACGCCTGGTCAGCGGCGAGACCGAACTCGAATCATTTCACGAGGAATAATGAACGCGCGGCCAGCGTTCTATCGGCGGTCAGGCGAGCCCCAGGCCGACGCGTATTTCTCCGAGCCTTTCCAGGCAAGCGTCACGAGCATACGGCTCACGCGGCGAATGACCCCAGACGGGTGCGGGCCAGGCCGGGTCAGCAACGTTCCGTACCACGTGATGGATGTGCAGTTGGGGCACGACATTTCCCAACGCGCCGATGTTCAACTTGTCCCCAGAAAACGTTTTCAACAAAAATTCGCCTACCGCACAAGACTCGTCGAGCAGTGCCTGGCGTTGCGGTGCCGACAGTTCGTGTATTTCTCGAATCGATGCGACACGCGGCACCAAAATGACCCAGGGGTAGCGCCGTTCGTCGAATAACAGAACAGTCGACAATGGCAAGTTGCCGACGACATGGCTATCAGCGGCGAGCCGGGGATGTAGGGCGAATGTTTGCACGGGGCAGTTTTTGTACGAGTCCGATGCGACCAGCGAGTGCAGTCAGTGTACCGGAACAAGGATGGACCCGGATGCAATACCGATCCGCCAAAAGGCCGCTGAGCCCGGCCCGCCGGTTGTTATCCTCCCGTACCTGACGCTCGTGATACCCGCCAATTCCAGGTCCCACCGCCGGCGCGCTGATCACCGGCCGCTAGCTGACACCGCGCAACCGAACTGCACCATGGAACGGGTTATCCGCTAGGATCATCAATACGGAAAAACCGAGACCCGGAGGCACAACAACGATGTCGACTCACCCCGAGGGCGTCTGTTGGCATTGCGGCCAAGTCCTGGCAGCCGCCGACTACAGCCGCGAAGGCGAATGCATCAACTGCCGCAAGCAGACCCACGTTTGTCGCAATTGCCGTTTTTATGCGCCAGGTCGGCCGAATGACTGTTTTGAGCCCGTTGCCGAACCGGTCAACGACAAACAGCGAGCCAACTTCTGTGATTATTTCGAGCCTGGCAAGGATAGCTACAAGGCCGGCCCCGATCTTGATCAACTGAAGGCCAATGCGGATGCACTCTTCGATCTTTGAAGCCTGCGGTGGCTCAGCCGGCTGACTGCGCTGTACGGGCACGTGCCCCGCTGGCCTGAGCGATCGCCCCTGTGTCGGCTCGTGATTCAAAGGCGCGGTGACCAAACGCCACCAGGGCCTGTTCCGCTTCGTCATAAAATGCCTGAACAAACGGCGTCCTCGTACCGTGCCCCCGCAGCAGCTGCATAAGCGTTGTCAGATGCGCGCGCCCCTTAATCAGGTCACCGGCTATCTCTCGCCTTCGCGCCTCGACCAGGTGAAAACGAGAAGCCACTTCGGCTCGGCGCTCACCGAGCTCGCGAGCAAAGATGCTTCTGACATCGCGGGGAATCGGCTGCAGGGTCGCACCATGACAAACCACCGCAACGAGTGCTTCGAGCGCCCTGTAATAGCGCCTGTAGGTCTGCACGTCGGTGATCACCCCGACCCCGCCAGGCAGCGGTTCTCCTTGCGCATGCAGCGATGTTTCGGCATCGGCGATACGTTGCCGAAGATTGGGATAGGCACGATGTAGTTTCGCGATCCGCCGATAGCGCGCCAATACATCCGCACGCAGCAGAACCCGGATTTCACGAGACAGCGGCACGCCGGCCAGATCGTCAAGCGCGCTCAACGTCAGCACCAACTGATGCTCTATCTGCCGCACCGCAGCCCGGACCTTGGCCTGGTGTGCCTGGTACCGGCGATGGACCGCGGCCAACAACAGCGTCGCTGCCACAAGCCCCATCACCGCAAGCGGTACCCCCCACTCATCCAGCACGGACTCGCCACCTGTTCTGCAAAGACCCGAAATGCGTAACGGCCGTGGCGATGCAAACCTGATCGCATTCCCCGGCGGACCAAGCGCTTGCGTCAGATTTCTTTACATGAGACCTGAGGTTTTAAATAAAACAATCGAGGTAAATTACTATTTTAATTATTTTTTTTTGAATTCGGCTTAGTTATTGCAGCAAGCCATCACAACCTCATCTTCGGAAAGGCACCGAGAATGCTTATGCCAAGCAAGCAGATTCGCCAGTGGCTGCCGGGCGTGTTGTGCAGTCTCGCTGGACCCACCGCCGCCGACTCAGTCGAGGGTGACTTTGCCACCAATGCGGGGGCGCTCCTGGTCATTCTCGGCGTCATTGCGATCTTGCTGGGAGTTCGGAATCTGCGTGCGTTAAGGCAAAGGCCTCCGGTGGTTCGGCAAACCCGGATCGAGGCATCGAAAGTCCCAACAGAAGGTCGTTAGGCCAACGGCACGAACACCCTCGAGACACGTTCTCGGGCTACCCGATGGCCGCCAACCCCGCTACCCTAGACAGCGGTCTAATCAGGTCTGACCGAGGGTGCCGCTTGAATCTACTGATCTATGCCGTGTTGGGGTTGGCCGCGACCTGGATACTCTATATCGGTTACGTTTACCTCGCGACGCGGTCGGCCGAGGGACGTTCAGCCGAACCGCTCGCAAGCTGCCTTCCTTCAATCGAAAGGCAAGCGGGCAAGGCACTCGTTTACTGCTTCAGCCCCTCATGTCGCCCGTGCCGACCGATGTCGGCGGAAGTCGACGCGCTGATCGCCGAGGGCGAACCGCTTTATAAGCTGGATATCAGCCAACACCCTGAGGTGGCCCGAGAATTTGGCATCCGCGCGACCCCGACGCTGATGGTCATCGACGACCAGGTTGTCTCGCGCATGGTGTTGGGCGTAAAAACCAAGCATTTCATGCGTGACCTACTGAGAAAAATCTAGATGATGCCCCCGCGATTGCCGCCGGTATGAAATTCTCTGAACCCAAGCAGGCCGAACAGGCTTTCTATGCGGCATTCATCGATCGAGATCTCAATGCAATGCGTCAGGTCTGGAGCCCCGATCGCGACATCGCCTGCATCCATCCAGGCGGGGGACTGTTGATCGGTATCGAAGCCATTATGGCGAGCTGGCGCGAGATCTTTCACGACACATCGGCACCACAACTGAGCGTGAGACCGGTGCAGATCCGTCTGGACAACGATACGGCCATCCATATCGTCGAGGAAAAGATCCGCAGCGGCGATCAGGGTCGGCAGGCAACCGTTATTGCGACCAATGTGTTCCAGCGCGAGACAAATGGCTGGCTGATGCGCCTACATCACGCATCGCTGCCGCTCGTCGAGCCCATCGAATCCCCTCCTCAGGTTCCGCTCCACTGACCATCGCGCCGGGTGAACTACCCTCCCTATCTCGTTCAGGTGCAGCGTGACCGGCCAACACGACAAACGCAACGCGAGACATCGCGCGGCACTTGCGATCCTTCCCGACGGTCGCGCTAACCTGCAAATTGCACCAGTCGATCACAGGCGGATTCGTGCAATCCTTAACGGGTAAGTGAGATCTCGAAATCGTCGCAAAAAACCCGCTGGCCCCGCTCGGCGATTAAAATTGTTTTGAACTGTCGGCCCGAAAGGCCGAACATTTACACAACGCTCGTCACGCTCGACGCAGAAACAATCGCAACTGAAGTGAGGGGACCGCGATGAAAAAGATTTACCTGGCATTTGCCATCCTCGCATTAACCGCCCTGCAGACAGCAAAGGCCGATGCGTTAGTCTTGGTCCACGGGTATCTCGGTTCGGCGCAAAGCTGGGCCGAGAGTGGGGTCCTCGATCGGTTGATGCGCCGAGGTTATCGGCCGGCGGGGAACTACGCCTTTGCGGCCAGCGGGATAGTGTTTCAGCCAACGCGATCAAGCGAGACGAAAAAGCCGATCTATACCGTCACGCTGCCCTCTGAGGCACCCGTGGTGCTGCAAGCAGACTGGCTGGCTGCCTATCTGCGGGACATCGGCAAACGACATGCTGGGGAAGCCATCACTGTCGCCGCACATTCTGCCGGTGGGGTTGTTGCCCGTATGACGTTGGTACGCCACGGTCGGCTTGGCGTTGACCATCTGATAACCATCGCCGCACCGCATGCCGGCACCGGCCGCGCGGTGCAGGCGCTGCAAGCTACCGACAACGGTGGCATGTTCGGTTTCTTGCGCAGTTGGGCGGTTCGCCGTGCCACCGGAGACGCCATGTATGCGACCGTGCAACGAAGCCGGGGACTGCTCATGGACCTGACCCCGCCGGCGCCGGGCAACCTTTTGTTCTGGCTCAACCAACAACCCCATCCGGAGATTCGCTACACCAGCATCATGCGCATAGGCACGTTCACGATGCCCGGCGACCAGGTCGTACCACCGTTGAGCCAGGACCTGAATCGCGTGCCAGCCCTCACTGGCAAGGTAAAAACCTACTCCATGGCGCAGGGCCACCTGCTTACCGCGCAGGACGGCGACCTGATCGGGAACTTGTTGGCGCGGCCGGCAAAACTCAAAGACTAGCGCGCACCGCGGCACCTTCATCTGTTGTGCAAAACGCGCTGAATGACATCGAACGCCTGCTGCGCGCCTACGGCCACACCTATGAGGCCAATTTGGCGGCCATCGTCGCAGAAACGTACCAGCGAAACCCGCAAGCGGCCTGTCAACAACTCAACAGTGACGAATGGTGGCGAGAACGGGACGCCGTGTGCGCAATCGATCTGGCACTCGACGGCGGGTTTACCGCGCAAGCCCGCGAAGATGGCAAACTGCTGCGAGATGCCTTGATTACCGTTTTTATGACCATGCTGGCGTACGGTGAAAAAAATGACCGGGGCCAGTTGATCGTCGCGCAATTGCAGAAATGGTTGGAATCAAACATCTGAGCGGCAGATTTACGTGGCCGCATCTCCAACCCACTTGACGCTGAATAAGGTTACGGGAATCGCCGCCGACAAATACATCCGGGTTGCAAACCGTACGAGACCACCGGCGACCTCAACAAAGAAGGACGGACTGATATGCAAGGCTTTGACATCTACTTTCTCGGCGAGATGTTGCCAGACACCGATCCCGCCAGGGTCCGTGACGGCGTTGCCCGGCTTTTCAAGATGGCACCCGAGGCGGCGGACAGACTATTCACCGGCAAGGTGCTACGGGTAAAGCAGGGCGTCGATCCCGATACGGCCAGCCGGTATCGTGCCGCTTTTCGCGATGCCGGGGCGTTGGTGCAAATTGTCCCCGAGGGCGCCCCACCGCCCACCGCACAGTCAACGTCGAATGCCCCTCCATCAGCCGCTGCACCGCCAGGGGCTGCCTCATCGGGTGATGATGACACCGGCGGACTCACCTTGGCCGAACCCGGTGCGATCATCGACACCACCCCACCACCACCAGCCACCGATATCCATATCGGGGACCTCGAAGCATTGCCGCCAAACACCGGATCGCTGCAAGACTGTCATGTCGACAAACCGGCACAACCGATTCCGGACATCAGTCATCTCAAGATCATCGACGATTGATGAGGACCCCGGTCGTAGAAGCATGATTTGACGCTGCAACAGCGTTGAACCTGGCCGCGACACGCTCAACCACCGGGAAGCGCTTGCTGATCCGCGCGCGGTGGCACGTGGTTTGCAGCGAATAGTTCAAACATTGGCAACCGCAGCTGGATTGTCAACCTTTTGACTATTTCAGGACAAAATATTGACCACCACCATCTCAAGCGACGGAAATTTGACGCAGCGAGTCCTTGCCGAGCGCAATAATCAGTCTCGCCCCGATCGCACCAGCGACACCGACGTTGGCCAACCGAATTTTGCCAAAGAGAGCGGCTCGGCCAACGTCGATCGCGCACAGCAACGCCTGACACAGGAGGCCGGTCAGACGCAGCAAAGCGGCCCGGCCTCATCGGATGAAGCCAGCCGCCTGGCGAGCGACATCAGAGACCAGATCAGTTCGGACCCTCGGGGCGCCCTGCGTTCGATGAACCTGGTCAGCGACACCCTTTTCGAAGCGGCGACAGCGCGGCCCACCGCCTGACATCCCGCTTCAACGCCTCGGCACAGGCGAGATGCTATCTCGCCATTTACCCGGCCCGCTAGCGCGGTCGCCGGGTTTTCTTTTTTTGTGGGGGTCAACCTGCAAATTGCGCCAGTATCCGGGATGATCGCGCCGGCCAGGTGCGGTTGGGCGCCGCCCTGGAACGACAATACCGCCTGGAGCGGTATTGCGCGCAAGCCCCGCAGGGGTGAGGCGCAAGGAAGCGCCGAACAGGACCATAGCCGTAGCTATGGTTTGAGCGACCAATCCGCCCGGAGCGGATTTGGACTGGCGAAGCCAGGCCCGCAGGGCGTTGCACAAGGATGTGCAACGCAAGAGCAAGGTCAAGCGTGCCTGGACAAGCGAGGGCCCGGATAGATCACAGGCGAAATAAACAAAACATAACAGCAATGAGCTGCGACAATTTCGAGATCTACCCTACCCGCTGCGGATCAAACGTATCCGCCAGTGATCGACTGGTGCAATCTGCAGGTTTAGTTGCGGGCAGCGCCAGTGCATTGGACAATTTAGCGATGCGCGTGATCACCTTGACCTTGGCCCTTTTCATCTTTCTCGGCATCAATGCGGCCTGCCGCACGCCTGGAATAGTCGCTGCCACGTGCGATCACGGCGGTCTATCTGCCCCTGACTGCGAAGAAAGGGAAGATGCCAAGCGATGACCCGATCCTCGAGGCGCTGCCGTCAGTGCATTTTGCAACACTTGCATATGCCGACCGCGTCAATGCGAAGCTGATCGAAGGGTTTGAGCGAGAGAGATCCTATGAAGGGGTGCGTCAAACCCACCACTTTCTCGGCCGCTTCGAAAACACCTATATCGACCGCGAGCGGCTGCCGGAGATTGCACCCGTTATCGAGTTTGCACGGGCGGCTGCCTGTCAGCATTTGGCGCAACCAGATCTGCATCTTGGCTACTGGTTCAACGAAATGCACCCGGGGCAAAGCACGTCGCTGCATGCGCATGAAGAACTCGACGAACTGTTGTCTGCTGTGTATTACTGCGCAGCGCCGGAAAAAAGCGGACGATTACTGCTGCACGATGGGCCAGCCACCATCGCGATCACGCCGACCCCTGGGATGCTGGTGATTTTCCCGCCCGACCTGCCACACGAGGTCGAGATCAATCACAGTGACGCGACCCGACTCTCTGTCGCCTTTAATTTCGGTCCGGCTCGCGAGGCGAACTGAGCGTCGATGTCTCGAGGCGTTCGGTTTCCGCCAACACAATCTGGCGACCATCCTCGGTCACGAAACGCCGATCGCCGACGTCGCCACGGCGAGCCCGATACTCTTGTGAACGCCCGCTGCTCGCATCGACCACACGGATATAAATGACTTCGTGGCGTTGCCGCCAGTGATCGTAGAGCAGATACCCGGAAGCCACGATGAGTAGCGCCACGACGGCCCCAGCCAGGTATCGTATCGCGGTAAACCGGCGCGCTCGCGCAGGATTGACAAGCCGAGGGGCTTGTTCAGCAGGCAGCCGTCCGGGTTGCCGGGTCCGCCAAATCAACGCGACAACCAACACAACACCCAGGGTAAACAGAACTTTACCGATCATGCCGGCATCTTAAACGACTGTAGGCGAGCCACAAGCAAGCAATTCGATGTCTCCTTACGAGCGGTACTGAATGCCGTATTATCAGCCTACCCCTTGGAATGATTCGCTACCTATGACCGCCGATCCGCGTCGCCTCGCCACTGTCCTGCTGCTTGCCCTGCTGCCGCTCACCTCGGCGAGTGGCGATGGACAACTCGCTGTGAAGATAACGCCACAGTTATCCGGCGTTACCGTCGAGCACGAGGGCGTGCCGGTGCGGATCCAACGAAACCAAGACCAAACCAACGTCATCACGCCGGGTTTCCAACGCACCTCGCGGCGCTGTCCGCCTTTCTGCATCCAGCCCGCAAGCATCAAAGGCGTCGAGACGATTGGCGAACTGGAGATGCTCGGCTATCTCGAGCGCGCTGCCGGCGGTGACCCGACCGTCCTGATCATTGATTCACGGGGCCCGGATTGGGTTAAGCGCGGCACGATCCCTGGCGCACTGAACATTCACTACAAGAGACTCAGCCTGCGCAGCGCCAAAGAAGAAGATGTCGCAGACTTGCTGGAGGACACATTCGGCGCGCAGCGCACCACGGAGTTTTGGAATTTCTCGCGCGCCAAAACGCTGGTGCTGTTCTGCAACGGACCTTGGTGCGGTCAATCACCGACCAATATCCGCTCGCTGCTGCGCATTGGCTATCCACCGTCGAAACTCAAATGGTATCGCGGGGGCCTTCAAGCCTGGGAAATCCTGGGACTCACAACCGTTAAGCCTGACCAACAATAAGCTCGCATGAAAAAACTCTCTATCTTTGCCGGACTGCTCGCCGCCCTTTTGCTGTTAAGCGGTTGCGGCAAACCCGATCGGCCGAGTGTGTCGTTGTTTCTCGCCGTGCAGCGTGGAGACCTGGACCAACTCGAACGCCACATCTACTGGGACAGCGACATCAATGCCCAACTCCCCAATGGACTCTATCCCCTGCATGTCGCGGCGGAGAAAGGCAAAATCATTCTGGTTCGCACGCTGTTGAAAAACGAGGCCGAGATCAACCAATCCAGCGCGAGTGGCGATACCGCGCTGGAACTTGCCATTCTTGCAGGACGCACACAGGTTGCCGAAGAACTGCTTTCGAAAGGTGCCGAGCTGGATCCTTCTGAACTACTGGTGAAGGCCGCGAAGGCCGGTATAACGGATCGCGACACCGTGAGTTTTCTGATCGAACGTGGCGCCGACACCGAACACCAGGATGGCGATGGCGATACGCCGCTGTTAATCGCGATCCGGCAGGACAACCATCGTTTAGCGAACCGGTTGGTCGCTCGCGGTGCAGACGTCAATGTGCGAGGCAGTGACGGACGGTCAGCTTTGACCGTTGCCAAAACGCTCGGCTTCGGCGAACTGGTCAGTCTGTTGCAACGTCAGGGCGCACGGGAATAACGGCGCCCTACGAAAAGGCTTGGTCGCAGCTCGTGTCCTTTGCTATCGTCGCCGGCCAACATTCGAGCATCGACGGCAGCGGAGATCGACATGGCCAGCACCCCGGACGAACTGACTATCAACTACAGTGAGGGCGGCGTAGACGTTGTCAAGGAACTGGACAAGGAAGTACTTTCGAAAGGTGCCTGGACAACGATTCTGTTTCGCTACCAGGACTGGGATCCGCGCAAAGAGGTTTACAGCAAAGACAAGTACTCAATTCGGCGTTATCAAAAACGCAACGGCGAATACCAGCAAAAATCCAAATTCAACATCTCCAGCCCCGATCAAGCGCGTCAATTGATCGCTGCGCTCGACCGCTGGATTGCCGATTGAGTCTCTAGCTAGCCCCTGCTCTACTGCAGCGCCTTAGCCTGCTCAATCCAGCCTTCCCGCTCAACGCGCCCCTTGAATTTAAGGTGCTCGTTGATTGAATCCACGTCGTCCGGCGTCCAAGCCGCAATCTGCGCGTAACGACGAACACCAAGATCATTCAGTATCCCAGCGATCTTGGGGCCGATCCCCTTGATTTGCTGGAGATCGTCTGCCGATCCTTCTGCAACAACGGGCGCGGTTGGCTTGGCTTCGCCCATTAACCCTTGTGCCCCCGATGCGGCAGCGGCAGCGGCACTGGCGATCGCGGCGCTATCCGCTACCTGCTCGTTCCCGCTGGCCGGCGCACTCACCGCCTCCAACGCCGTTCGGCATTCGTCGAGCTCCGCCCGCAGGGTATTCAATGCAGTATTGTCCTCGGCAACGTCCGTTGCGCCGGCCGATTGCGCCGCTTCCAGTCTGGCCCGCGTATCGTTCAGATCGTCGCTCATGAGCCGACGTTCATGCTCCGCGCTGTCACGCGCGGTCGTCGCCGCATCACGTTCCGCGCGCAAATTTTCGGCATTGGCCAGTGCGGTTTTCAATTGCCCGCGCAACCGATCGCTGGCCGTGGCTGCGGTCATTCGTGTCAGGTACCAGCCAAGGACCACACCGAGCACGGCGGCCACCAGGAGAAGAAGGAATATTTGTGTAATCAGGTAGGTCATCGCGCACTCCGCGGCGTTACTTCAAAGGCAAAACGGCGAACGTAATCCGGCGATTGGCGGCACGTCCCTGTGGACTGGCATTACTCGCCACGGGCTGGCTGTCCCCATAAGCGACGATCTGCATACGTTCGGCAGGGATCCCCGCCAGATAAAAAAAACGTTCTACGGCTTCGGCACGAGCCAGACTCAAGCGCAGTTTGAAATCATCACCGGTCACGGCATCGGTATGCCCGCCGATCACCAGGCGCGTATCAGGACACTGGTAAGCGACAGCCGCCAAGTCGTTCAAGACCGGGTAACTCTCGGGCATCGGCGAGGCCCCGCCGCTCTCAAACCGCACGCTGCTGACAGCGGCCAGACGCGCCAGCATCCGTTGACAGGTTGCTGCATCGAGCGGATTCGACAGGTTGCCGCCCAGCCGAACGATGCGGCGCGTCTCGAAGCGCGGATTCAACGGATCGTCCTTATCGAGCAGCGATTCACGTTGAGACAGCCCCGAGCTGTCAACCGACCCGACGCCCCAGACGTCCGCCGCAATGCTACCGACGTAGTCCGGATCCAGCTCGCGGGCGATTTCACCGCTGAGCCGAAGCTCGCGGCCATCGAGCGCTATGTCGATATCATCGATTGCATATGCCGCCAATGCCTGCGCGACGCGTTGCTGCAGATCGTTCTCGATGCTTGAATACCGCAAAACGACGGCCAACCAGGTCAACAACAACAAGCTGGCGAAAGCGACTAAGATCGCATTCCTGCTCGACACTTCCACTTCCCCTCATGCGCTGGGCACACGTTAGCGTTCCGTTCCGTGATTTCCCACGGCATTACGAGTCACTAATTTACCCCATTTCTTGACGGCCGAATGGAAAACGCTACAAGTCCAGCTCTGCCGGCCAGTCCAGCAGCGCGTCGACTACCGCCCGCTGCGTGGTGCTCAACGAGTTGTCGACCGCCAGCTGTGACAGCCTGCGCCGGTAGCCGTCGAGGGTGATCGAGCCACCGCCAGCCGGTTCCGAGAGTCGATACCGCCGGTATTCTTCCCAACGCTGGCGTTCGTCAGGGTCCAACGACGCCGGCCAGTTGCGCGCCCGGTAGCGGAACAGCAGTTCATGCAGCTTTGGCGCCTCGAAGGCCAATTCGAGTCCGGCGAGATCGGCCGGCTGTGTGGCCCTGACGCGTTCGCACAGACGCCGATCCTGATCTGAAAGAAAGCCGCCATAAAGGTCTTTATCGGGATCCGACTGCGGAGCGAAACGCTCTGCATCATCGAAAACGGCCGCGACTTTTTCGGCCAGCCCGCTGGCCGACCGCAACATGTTCAGATGCGTTTTTTCCTCATCTGCATTCATTGCCCATTGTTCGCGAGCCGTATCAGTCAAGGTCCCCATCGGCACAACTACGGGGGCGCGATTGACATGAATCACCTTCAACGGGATGCGCACCGCACCCTCAGGCAAGTCCGTCGATGGCGTGTAAAGCAGGCGTCGAATCTGCTCGACCGGCATCGACAACAGGGGCTCGGGATCGACCCGCAAATCGTAGACAATGACCCCGTTGCGATTACGCGGATGCAACGCCAGCGGCAACACTGCCGCGATACAACCAAGGCGCGCAGGGTAGCGCGCTGAGACATGCAATACCGGCTGGGGGTTACGCACATTGAGCTGCGCCGACAGCTTTTGACGATTCCGGTTATCCAGCACGAACTCGAACAGCCGGGGTTGCTTCGCGCGCAAGAGTTTCGCCATCGCGATCGTCGCCCGGACATCCGCGAGCGCATCGTGCGCGCCGGCATGCGGGATGTCATTCGCGGCGGTTAGGTCTTCTAGCCGGAAACTGGTCACACCTGGCTCGCGTTCCGCCCAGTTGATGCCCTCGGGGCGCAACGCCCGGGTGAGGCGCACGACGTCGATCAGGTCCCACCGGGAATTGCCGTTCTTGTACTCGCGCTCATAGGGATCGAAGAAGTTTCGATAAAACCCGTAACGCGTCACTTCATCGTCGAAACGCATCGAGTTATAGCCCAGCGCGCAGGTACCTGGCTGCATGAACTCGCTGTGGATGAAGCGAAAGAAATCCGCCTCGGGCGTGCCGTTCGCCTTGGCGAATTGCGGTGTGATACCGGTGATCAGACACGCATCCGGTTGCGGCAGAAGGTCATCGGCCGGCTGCGCATAGACGACCAACGGCTCGCCGATGGGATTGAATTCGAGGTCGGTACGCAAACCAGCGAACTGGGCCGCCCGATCGACGGACGGCTGCGCACCCCAGGTCTCATAATCGTGCCAATAAAAACTCCGCGGCCGCGTATTCGCCGTCACGACTTGGCCCAGGCTACCTGGTCACGCAGGTAGGTCGGCAGGGCGTTTTCGGCCCGCACTGTCTCGCCAGCGGCAAGCGCAGTAACGGCGAGCTGCGCGACATCGGCCGCGTGGACCTGGGCATCAGGATCTACCGACGCCAGGGACGGGCAACGCGACTTGAGGATATCGTGGTAGGCACCCCAGCCGCTGCCGACCGCATGCCAATCGACCTGTTCCGGCACCGTCACGTCAGCCGGCGCGAGCACCGCCTCATCGATGACCGGCACGGGTCTGCCGGTCTCGTCGACACGATAGGCACCCCAGTAGACCTCCTGCATACGTGCGTCGAGCGCGACCAACACGCCCTTGGCATTCGTCCGTCGACGGCAACCCTCGGCAAGGGCCTGCAGGCTCGACACCGGAACAACCGGGAGATTCGCGCCAAACGCCGCACCTTGGATTATCGCGGTTGCGATACGCACGCCGGTAAAAGAACCGGGGCCGCGCGCAAAGGCCAGCGCGTCGAGCTCGCCCAGGGTCAGACCCGCCTCTTGGAGTAACTCGTCCATCATCGGCAGGATCAACGCGCTGTGCTGGCGCGGGGCAACTTCGAAGCGCTCGGTCATCGCGCCGTCGTTGAGCAGCGCCGCCGAGCAGGCGCTCTCTGTCGTATCGATCGCCAGCAGTTTTATCGGGGAAACGTTGGTCAAGGCAGCAAAACGGTGGAGCCGGTCGTCCGCCGGGCCTCGAGGTCACGATGGGCCTGCGCGGTTTCCGCGAGGGCATAGGTCTGATTGATCTGGATGTGTAACAGGCCATCGGTAACCGCCTGAAACAGTCGCTCGGCACCCTCTTCCAGCAAGGCTCGCGTGGCGATGTGTGTCGCCAGGGTCGGCCGCGTCACATACAAAGAACCCTTCGGCGCAAGAATGCCGGGATTGAATGGCTCGACCGGCCCTGACGCATTGCCGTAACTCACCAACACCCCGAACGGGCGCAATGCATCGAGCGAATCCATAAACGTCGCCCGGCCGATCGAGTCATACGCCACCGCGACCCCGGCGCCGCCGGTGATCTCATGCACCCGGTCGACGACGGACTCGTCGCGGTAGAGGATCGTGTGATCGCAGCCGTTGGCGCTTGCCAGCTCTGCCTTCTCCTCGCTGCCGACACAGCCGATCACCTCGGCGCCGAGGTGTTTGGCCCATTGGCACAGCAGCGAGCCGACGCCACCGGCCGCGGCATAGACCAGGATGGGATCACCGGGTTGGACGGCATACGAGCGAAACAGCAGATAGTGCGCCGTGAGGCCCTTCAGCATGATCGCGGCGGCCTGTCGATCGCTGACGGTGGTTGGCAATTTGACCAGCTTGTCGGCCGCAATCAGCCGCGCTTCGGCATACGCGCCCTGGCACATCGGGTAGGCCACCCGATCTCCCACGGCGACGTTGTCGACGCCGCGCCCGACCGCCTCGACCTCACCGGCGGCCTCCATACCGAGGGTGGCCGGTAGATCGCCCGGCGGATACAGGCCGTCGCGCATGTAGATGTCGATGTAGTTCAACCCGCAGGCCGTCTGCCTCAGCAGCACCTCGCCATCGCCGGGTGCGGCGACGTCAACCGGCTCCCAGACCAACTGGCTGGCATCGCCCGTCGCGTGAATTCGGATTGCATGGGTCATCGGCGGGCCTCGGAAAACCGACATTGTGCCCAGCCCCGCGCGCTGCCGACAAGCCAATTGCAGGTCCGGCAAGGCCATGTATTCGTCGTGGACTTGGTGACGCCCTTTACTGCACCCTATGCGGCAGGTCCAGTCGCGACCGCCTCGGCAGCAGCTGGCACGCCTGCCGGAGCGACATCGACTGCCTGACATCGAACGAGCCGTAACCTTACAGAGAGAAGCCAAGCATGGACATCAAGAGCCTTTACGACGCCGAACCCGCCTCACCCCTGTACGTCGCGATCAACAAGGTGTTGGTGCGTAACGACCCGAACCTGATGCGGATGATGAAAGAGGCCAGCAGCAAGATGTGCCTGGCCACGGCCCTGACCCCGGGCTTTCGCGGCTTTGATTTGATGCGCCAACGCGGCACCTGCCCGATGGGCATGCGGTGGGCCGCCAGCTCAGACATGACCGGTGAGTTGTCGCACATCTGGATCGACCAGTTCACCTACTGGGACTCGGTCGACGCCCATGAGGACTTCCACGAGACCTTCGAGGACGTCGTCGTCGACTCCTGCGCCAAGTGTGGCGGCGTGTTGCTCGACGGCCCCGAAGAACCGGTCTACCGGATCGTCAAGAGCGACCTGCCGAAGCTGATCTCGAAGAACCAGATGATGAAGCGCGGCTTCGACAACGACGGCGACACCAGCGGCTACGCGATGGACTCCGGCGAGACCGTGACGGTGATGGCGACCCACCACATCAAGCCCGGCAAAGAGGCCGAGTTCGAAGAGGGTGAGGTCCAAACCATGGAGATGCTCAAGGACACCGCCGGCATGATCGGCTATCAGATCCTCAAGCGCATCGGCCTGTCGACGCTGGGCAGCGGTCACGCGACCGTCGAATCGATGATGGAGGACCTGAAGGACAGTTCCGGCTCCAAGCTCAAGCGCGCCGCCGAGGTCTGGGAGGGTTACACGATCCCGGCCGAGTACCTGACGATGGTCGAATTCGAGGACCTGCGCTCGGCACAGCGCGGCATGCCGCACGTCAACGTCAAGCCGGAGATCCTGTTCGTGCACGGCAGCAAGGTTCTCAACAACTGCCTGACGATGCCCACTGTACGCATCTCCGACAGCATGTTTACCGAGCATACTTTCCGTGAAGTATTGCAGGGCTTGCGCGGGTAACGCGGTTACCAAACCGGAGTCCGGACCACAGAAAAAAACCCGGCCACCTGGCCGGGTTCCCTCGTTCATCGTCCTGGCCCGGAGAAATTGATCGAGGCTCGCCGTGCAAGCCAGTCGACCACTACGTGCTTTTCCTGCGCCTGGTGCGCCGGTTGGAGGCTTAGACCCAGTTTCTGGATAAGATCGCCCAGGAAATCATCAGTGCCGGCAACTGCAACATGGGCCACGACCCTTGAATATTCCCTGCCATCGAAAAATCGCCCGAAATACCCCCCTTCCGCACGAGTTTGCTAATCTCACAAGTAGTTTGAGGCAACCCAGCGGCGTCGTTGGCCGGCTGGTGAGATTTTTGAGGCTAGGAGAAGACGTGAAGAAGGTCCGAGAACTGCTCGACGATAAAGGGACGGAAATCTGGTCCATCGCCCCAACGGATTCCGTTTACGACGCCCTCGCGTTGATGGCCGAGAAGAATATCGGCGCCCTGCTCGTCATGGACGGGGACCGGCTGGTCGGGATCCTCACCGAACGCGACTATACCCGCGACGTCGTGCTGCAGGGTCGCACCGCAAGAGAAACCCAGGCGAGCGAGATCATGACCAGCCGACCGGTATGTGTCGGCCCAGAACAGCCCCTCGAGGAATGCATGGCCCTGATGACAGATAAGCGGGTACGGCATCTGCCAGTGATCGAAGGAGACCGCGTGGTGGGCCTGGTCTCCATCGGGGATGCTGTCAAAGCCACCATTTCCGAACAGCTGTTCATCATCAAACAACTGGAGCAATACATCAGCAGTTAGCCGATAACAGTCTGGGCGGCTGCCTGATGGAATCCCCTAACCGGGGACTCCAGATGGCGGGCACAGAAAAACGGCAATGGCCCGCAGCGGCCCTGCTCAGCAGGCCTCGACAAGGTGAATTGATGCGAAGCATCAAGAGAGGGTGCCCTGGGGCATGTCGATCTCGAATACGCGCTTCAAGCGCTGCGTCCGAGTCATCGCGGCGTTGGCTGTTTGCGCGTCCGCTGGTGGGGATTGTCGAAGCGGTAAGACGTCCTACCGCTCATGGCCGACAGCGCCCGAACCGGGCGCTGCTGCAGCCGATTCAGGCGTCAGTGTGCTCGGAGATCGCCAAAGCGTCGTCTACCTCAATCCCAAGATACCGGACAGTGCTCTCGAGCTTGGTGTGACCGAGCAGGAGCTGAACGGCGCGGAGATTCTTGGTCCGCCGATACACCAGCGTCGCCTTCGTGCGACGAAGCGAATGCGTCCCATACGCCTCGGGATTCCGGCCGATCAGTCTGGCCCAACGCTTCACGATCCGGGCGTACTGGCGTGTCGACAGGTGCGTTGATTTCGGCACACGACTCGGGAAAAGATAGCTGTCCGAGCTTAGCGACGCGTGGTCGACCCAAGCTTCGATGGCATCTCGCGTCTGCTCTGTGACCTCAAATCGAAAAGGCTGCTGCGTCTTGTGCTGCACCACAAGGGCGCGGGAAACGGATGGCGACCGTGCATTGCGTCGCTTACCTCGAGGCGCACCAGGTCGCACCCTCGTAGCTTGCTGTCGATTGCGAGGTCGAACATCGCCAGTCCGCGGACTCGGCACGTTAAAGCGGATTGCCACCGGCCTTAGCTGATGGTGAGCCGCCGACCTGCGTGGGCAGTGTCTGCGGCTCTCGCGACAACATCTCGACAGATCACCGCTATTTGTCCAGACCAAATTGCTACAAATCGGCAAAAATTCTGCAAAAGACTGAACAAAAGGGATTTTCTTGTCCGGGTCTTCGTGAGCGACACGAGAATCCGACTCGAATTCGGGGCGTTTGAGCCCGGTTTGGGTAGCAGCCGACGGTACCCCGAACCAAAAAGCCTGGGTCGAGTCCTTTGACGGACGGCTAAGTGACGAGTGCCTGAACGAGCGCTGGTTTGTCAGCCTCCATCACGCACGGTTGCTTACCCGAGCATGGGCGCGCGAGCACGCAGAGGAGAGACCGAAGAAAATACGCGACAGGCTAACGCCAGCCCAACATGCCAACTGCCGGTAACGTCACAACCCAGGATATGACGATCATGCCGATGACTCGCAGATCAGCCGAATCACCGAAATAACAGCGACTATCTACGCGACTGAGCGCACTGGTCCGTCAGACTCCATCTGACGGACGGAACCACATTTTTGCCGCTTGGCAGGAAAGTAACTGTAGCCTTCCTTACGCTCCAGGTAGTTCAATAAATCGACCAGATGGTTCTGGGCTTCTGCCAGGCGCTCCCACCCGTCTATGTCTTTTGTACACTTTGCCGCGCGCAGCGCTTCGAGAGTCTCTGTAACGGCCGAACTCTCTGGCATGCGATAGGGTGATTGGATGATTTCTCTGAATTCGTAAAACGATATTGTATCGATTTCGTGGCCGTACTCCCCTTCCATGCTGTGCATGACCATCTTGCCAAGTGCTTTCTGTTCGGCGGGAAAAAAGTTGAAAGGTCCAACCTCGCGGTCTTTACTCGAGGTCGCAAACGCCCTGCGTATCGCCGCTGAATATTTAATCATCACAGCATCCTGGGTATAGGGACCATAGCGGCCGACTGCCGCCAGCCAGCCGAAAAATCGGACTATTAGATAAAGCGTCTCTTCGGCATATGCCCCATCCGGATAACGCTTCCGAAGCTCAGGCAGACCATGGAGCTCGATGATCTTGTATATCCTGCTCTGCAGGTCCTCGCATGCTGAGAGAAAGGGATTGACGTAGAGCGCTGTAATCCTGGCGCGCTCCCTCTCCCGTTCGAGAGATTGTTCATGTGCCCATGTCCACACTGCCCAAGCGGCGGTTGCCGCCGGGACTAACCAAGTAGTAGGAAACCTCATAATCATAACAAAACTCCCCGGCATTCAACTCGTTACTAGACATGGTGTAATTAGCATTTCCGCAATCACTCGTGTGACAATAAATATCACCGGTCACCGCCCGCTAAATCCCCAAGGTCATATAAATATGGATCAAGTTAGTTTAATCTGAATCATTAAATTTCACAGCGTAAGTTCCTCCTTCTATTTCTATTTCCAACTCCATTGGAATATTCAATTTCAACAGCAATTTAAACGTCTCTACTGGACGCCTTTTAATCAAATGCTCCAGTTCCTCTATATGCGCCAGAGCATTTTTCAAGTTAAGCTGATCTTCGGGTGTCAGCATTTCTTTTCTAGTCATAACCTGATCCTTTTGTATCTGCTGGCGTATGGGGAGTATAAATCGCCTTTTCGTCCACCGGCAGTTTCTCCTCACGTATGTCGTCGCCGACGGTTGGCCATCGTTCAGACTCGCAAATTGTCCTTGAGCAGCATCCCAGTACCCGAATCCGCCCAAGCGCCCGTCCACTTGTCCACGCCGCGTCGACTATCCGACCGGCCGCCACCAGAGCCGGAGCAGACTTCCCAAGTCACCGTAGACGAATTGGCGACGTGAGATATTGTGTGTCTGTTGGCATACGTTGTATATACATATATAGATTGGGATACGCACCTATTTGTCGCATGCACGACAACGATATCGATTTCACAGTTCAAGAAACAATGAATCGTTCACATCGAAAGCATGGCATTGATCCAGGTCAGATATATTGCCAAGTATAGGGCCACCCAAGGCAGATTAAGAAAAAACCTCGCCAAGCTGCAATCTGAATGACACAAGTGGTTAGCTGTAACATTGATTGACTGATAACAGGTGACCAAAATTCCAACACCGGTACGAAACGAAGACGACGAGTCCCCGGCTGCAAAATTCGTAGCGCGCCGAGCTTTCATTGTAGGCTTCGTTACTTCATTCACACTGCTTAGCTCTTTGGGCTGATAGCTGCCATATACCGCGTTACGACGCTGACATGCTGCGAGCCGACCGTCGTTCGCAAGTTAGCTTCTGAGGACAGCTTTGAGAAACTCGCTGAATCGTCGAGGATGGCGCATCTTCGATGAACGGCTGTGACGGAATCGATCTAATGAGCTTTTTCGATGCGGGGTTCCGCAACATGCAGGCCAGCAGACTCGGTGGAAGAAATTTCTGGTTGGGATGCCGCGGGCGATCCCCTGACAACGCCAAAAAAAGCGTATTGCGCAGCACTATCGCAAGTCCGGCAATGGTCGCGCTCTTTACCCCCTATCGGTGGCGTTGCGCACTCAGTTGCTGCATCACTGGCATGGCTTGAGCGACCCTTGCATCGAAGATACGCTGTATGAGATTGCCTTTATGCACCAGTTTGCGGGACTGTCGCCGTCTGCCGGTCCAATACCGGTTGAGGCCACGATCCAGAATCGTCGCCACCGGCTTGAAGAAGCGCGGGCTTTCGGCGATACAGGTTGCCAGGCGGCGGTGAGCAGTCTGTACATGTCGGGGCGAATGCCAAAACTGGCACAGGACAGGTGGACCCGCATCCCTGGGATACGGGCACAAGCACCGCCGTCAGGCCTCAAAAACAGAGGGACTTTGCCTGACCGAACCGGATCAGGCGAGGATTAAGCGAAATTAAGCGTTACTCGGAGCCACCTCAGGCCGGAGTGGCAAATTCCTCGCTGGGTTCTTCAGCCTTGCGATAGTACTGAATAGCGATCTCTCCAATGAGCTGACTTGTAGTCATCACGGCGGCGCCACCTATGACGCCCTTTTCCAGTGGCTGCATGTATGCCAACTGTGGCAGTTGGGATGTATAGGTCGCCAAACCGGTAGCGGCGATGATGGCGGCCAATTCCTTCAGGCGCGCGCGATCGTCGATATCGTGGCCAAACAGCAGAGCGATCTGCAGAACCAGTGTCATGTTGAGGCGCACCATGAGCGAGGAACCGACGGCTACCCCCAGGAGTTTTACAACGGGGCCGACCGTTGGAACAAACATTGGTGCATGGAACAACGCGCCGCTCAATAGTGAAAGTGGTGCCTGCGAAGAAACAAAGCGGCGGGCCAGTTGTTGGGGACTGTCGTCCGGATAGCGGGACCGCATCATGGACACCTGCTTTCGGATCTCGCCTTTGCGCAGGCCCATGAAGAAGTAAAAGTATTTTTCCGTTGCCAAACCCCATGGCTTTGGAGTGGCTGCAATTTCTTGGCTCATAGTCGGATATTCCCCTGAGGTCTTACGGAGTATATGCCGCCTTCATGCCAATTTTACCGATTTCGCCAGTATCGTCAGCTCATCGACTGGCCAGCCTATCACCTCTTCGAAACCAATTTGACCTGCATCCCGCCTCCGAAATCCTGGTAAACCTGCATCTGAGAACGATTTTCAGGCGCCTTTACGTGCACCGCCCGAACAGGACCGATCCGGAATCCTGCCGGTTGCCAAGCAGGCCGGGTTGATCTCGATGTCGTTACCGAATACCCGCTCCAGGCGTTGTTGCGCCAAGTCATCGAGGCGCGGCGTTCGGCCGGTGAGTCCCGCCCTCTGCTCCGTTGCAGCACGCTGACGGCCCCTGCCCCGCTTTGCCGGGGTCACCCGCGAGTGATCGCATCACATGCTGCGCACTGCAACCTGCATCTCGCAGCGCATGCTCGCAACCCTTGGAGGGTACGCCAGCCGGCATGTGCAGTTGGTAGGTTTCGGGCCATCCTGTGGTCGCTTGCTGGATTCCGGCGCGGTCAGACGATGGTCTGAGCCTTTACCAGGTGCCGTTGCCGCGATAGCGGGCCAAACGCGACGCCGATTCGGCTTTGGGACTTGGAAATAACGATGCGGTGTGCGCTTATCCCCCGCTGGAAACAATCGGCAAGTCCGTTCAAACTCAACGCTCAATACCAATTGGAAACCGTGCGGTAATGTGGGTGAGAATTTTAGGATCGCTCGTTCTGCTTGCCAGTGTGGGCCTGGTGTCATGCCAGGCATTTATTCGTGCCTTCTAAACTAAGCAGCTAGGGTGTGGATCCACGCCTCGATGAATTGGTCAGGGCGGCGCGCAACGCGCATCAGCATTTCTTGTCCTGGCGACGGTCGCGATTGGGCCTGCGTGGCGGGCTGCTGTATGTTCTCGCCACGCCGCTGGCGTTCGCTACGATCGTCTCGCTGGCCAACGGCGCTTTTTACGCCGCCGCAGCAGCCGCACTGGCACTTGGACTGATCGCAACGGGTGCGTTTTTCAACCGTAGGGGAATCCTCGAGGAACTCGTGGCCCCGGAACGTCGCTTCTCGCGTTCCTGGGCTATGCCGCACAAATACGTGGCGGCACTGGCAGTAGCCGCCGGCACCGTGGTCGCGGCCTATGGCGCTGTCGGGCAGAACGGATTGGTCAGCGCCGCCTTTGGCTTGCTGGCCCTTGCAGGCTTCCACATGGCATATCGCTTACCGCATCCGCGCGGAGTATTTGACGCGCCAGGGATGGTCTTACGTGACAAAACCCTGCAAAAGACGCTGACCCAGGCCGAACTGCAGATCCTGGCAATTGAAAAGTCGGCCTTGCGAATTCGCAATCCGGAGCTCGAGCAGCGCCTGCAGCGGATCGCCGGCCAGGGAAGGGCAATTCTCGACCAGATGCTGGCGCGTCCGGAGGAACGTTTCCGCGCGCGCAAGTTCCTGAACGTTTACCTCGAGGGCGCTGAACGCGTGGCCACCCGCTACGCCAAGACCCACCGATTGGCAAGTGGCCAGGAACTCGAGCAGAATTTCCGCAACGTCCTGATTGAAATTGAGAATGTGTTCGGGCAACAGCTCAGCCGCCTGGCCGAGCATGAGGTATTCGATCTCGATGTGCAGATCGATGTGCTGCGCAAACAGCTCGAGCGCGAAGGTATAAACTGACCAAGCCCTGGAGATCCGTGGCCATGCAACCACCCAGCGAAACCAAAACCGACTTGTCTCCGCGAGATCAGCAGCCAAGCCCGGCGGCTGACCAGGTCCCGACCGCGGCGATTTCGAAGCCGATTGAGCCTGCCAAGGTGTCGGCCTTATTGGCCGAGATTGACCTCAACGACAGCCATTCGGTGCTGTTTTTCGGCAATCGCGCCCAGGAACAGTTGACCGCGGTATCTGACGGCATGCTTGCAAGCGTGCGGGTCAAGGAGGTGGGGCCCGCTGGAGAGGCGCTCAACGACATGGTCCTGACCTTGCGAGGCTTCGATCTCAGCGGTCTCGACCCGAATCGCAAAGCGGGCTGGTTCGGACGGCTGCTCGGAAAGGGGCGCGACGCCGCCAAGCTGCTGCAGCGCTACGAGCACGTCCGTGACCAGATCGAGGATATCAGTACGCGGCTGGAACGACACAAGACCGGCCTGATGGTCGACGTCGAGACGCTCGACCGACTGTACGCCGCCAATCTCGACTATTTCCATACCCTGGAACTCTACATCGCAGCAGGTGAAGAAAAGCTGCGCGAACTGGATGAGCAAATCATCCCGCAACAGGCCGATGCCGTCGACGAAAGTGACGACACCCTGGCGGCACAGCACCTGCGTGACCTGCGTGCGGTCCGCGACGACCTTGAACGGAGGGTCCACGATCTGCGCCTGACCCGCCAGGTCAGCATGCAAAGTCTGCCGAGTATTCGTCTGGTTCAGGAAAACGACAAGGCGCTGATCGGAAAGATCAACTCGACACTGGTTAACACCGTGCCGCTGTGGCGCCAACAACTCGCTCAGGCGCTGACCATCCATCGCTCGCGCGAGGCGGCCGAGGCAGTGGCCGCGGCTTCCGACCTGACTAACGATCTCCTGCGCGCGAATGCCGATAATCTGCGTCAGGCCAACGCCGAGACCCGTCGCCAGATCGAGCGCGGTGTGTTTGACATTGAGGCGGTCAGCGAGGCCAACAAAACGCTGATTGCGACGATCGAGGACAGTCTGCGGATCGCTGACCAGGGTCGCGCCGCCAGGGCCGAGGCAAATGCCGAACTCAATTCACTAGAGCAGCAGTTGCGCAATTCGCTCGCGGCCGCGAGTGCACGCGAGCAGGCGGGGCCGACGTCGGCCTGACCGCGTCCGGCGAGCCACGCCCTGATGTCAGAAGACGTCGCCGGAATGCTCCACCACGAGACATAGTCCCGGGTTCATATTCTGACTGCCGACAGATAGTGCCCAAGCACCAAAAGGCGCTCCGCGACTTGACTGAAAATTGGCAGGCGCATTGACAAGTGCACAGCAAAATCGACGCCAGCTGGTTACTGGACGCAAAAATCCAAGTAGACAGCGCCCGATCCGTGTTCAGCTACATCCGCGAGCACCGCAGCGTGAGCAGACGCGGATTACACCGAATCCATCAGTCCCCCGCCTGCTGCGCATCGCGGTAGGTCTTGAACACTTGCCAGGCCAACGCCACGGCGGCGATCACGGCTGCCGAAGTAACGATCGACTGTGTGCCTTGGGCCAGATGACGAAATTCTTTGAGAGTCATTTGCATGGGTGAGGCTTGCCTTTGTTCTCGTCGGTCGACGCGGAAGCGAGTCTGCTAACGCCGGCGTCCCGCGCCCGCAGCGACGTTGAAATGCGCGAAAGACAGCCGCTGTCTTGGCAGAGATATTCCAATGAAAGCGGTGCCGATGGGTGGATCATAACAAAGCATTCGGACAGGGTGAACGACAAGGGTCACGCCATCTGGGCAACGGTGCGGAGCGTTCGTCCCTGGTCCCCATCCCTTTCGATCACGCGACAATCAATCAGGCATTCAGCCCTTGGTGTCGAGGGGAAAACTCGAGAAGGGCGGTTCGGAGATCCCGGGGATGAATCAGGCAGCGAACGGGCGAAGCGCCTTCGGTAACTCCTCCGTGCAGCGGCTTGACAACGCCTGGACGACTTCTGCCGTCTGCTCACCATGAGGCAACCCCATGATATTGATTCGAATCAACTTCTTATGCACATACACGACATGAATATGTTGCTCCGCCAAGGCCTCTACCGTACCGGGCTGCACGGGCAGGATACGGAACAGACCGCCGTAGCCGGAGTCGAAGAAATCAGCCAGCGGCGTCCCAGCGGCGTTTTTCGCCCAGTCCTGCTCAGCCTGATTCAGGCGTTGCAGGATCTTCGCGTGATCGGTACTGAGACCGCTCGGATTTTCCGCCATCGCTTTCATGAGCGCGTAGGTGGCTATGTCAATAAAGCCCGTGCCGCCACGGGCGTTGGACATCATTCGATTTCGGGCGTGTCTGGCTTCCTTCTCAGTGCGACAAATCACGACGGTTGCGCCGCCAGGACGGTATTTGAATGTATTGAATACCTTCGTCGGGCCGAACCCGACCACGACAGGCGCACCAGCATCAACGAGAGTCAGCAGCGGCTCCGCCGAGCGGTTTAATGCTTCGTCGTAGGGAAGTTCGGCATAATCAAATCCGGTGTAGGGGATATCCAATATCACCGGCTGGTCGCGATGAGCAAAAATCTTGCTGGCCCGTCTCCAGTTTTTGGCGGGGACGAGCAATCCGCTCCCGTTGTGGATGGTTTGAAGAACATCCAAACCCTTCCGCGGCAGCTTGGCCAGCTCAATGGGTATTGATCGCGTGCCAAGTCCACGATTGTACGCGATGGAATCGTAGCCGACCCATGAGTACCGCTGCAGATTGAGATGCCGGATGTCGGCATGTTGAGCGGTAACGAAGTCAATCGCCCGACCGACCGCACCCGATCCGCCGCCAGCCGTGAAGCTGGTAACGCAACGAGTCCAGATGCTCGAGGGGAGTCTCAACTGCTGGCCTAGTACGAACTCAGCTGCAGCCTGCTGCACATCCTTGGCCGGGTTGTAGCTGCCGCAGACGTCACCGATATCATTCACCAACTGGAGAAGGGAAGCTGGGAAAGTGCTGGCTTGATTCCAGGGCTTACCGTCAGCACCAACATTCGTCCCGACACCGAGGTTGATCTTTTTCGAATCAGTGTCCGAAGAGAACCGTTGGTTGGCGGCAAGGTTTTGGTCAAGTGTTCCGCCCCATTTGCGACCAAGGGATTTCCTCGAGATGGTCTTGTTTTTTTTATCCATATCGTTTCTCTTTAGCGTTGTTGACGAGTCTGAGGATAGACACGAACCATCGGATTCCTCTACCTCAAGTGATTCAAGTGCACCGTGATAGTCCGGCTACGGGCGTGTTGAACATCGAGCTGCACAAACACCAGACCCGCATGGACTGGTCACAAGGCCCCTTGGATGATCAGCAGCAATACTATCCGCTCGCTGACTTCGCCTACCTTGAAGAGCAGCGCCTGGAGGTCAAACAGGGGAATCTGCGCAGTCTGTTCCGCAACCCGCTACGAGCTTTCCTTATAAAGCCACACGGCGCCTGATTGGTCGACTCACTCTCCCTCTTGCGGGTCACGCGCCCAATGTTTGCTGCGTATGAACTCCTCGCTAGAAACGTGCAGCAGATCGGCCAGACGCCGGATCAGCTGTTCCTCGTCGCGGTGGATCTGACCATCAGCGCAGGCCGCCTGCCATAGGCTACGAACCAGCCCCAGCTTGCGCGCCGGCGAGAAATTGCGGTTGATGACATCGATGTGTTCTTGAAGAGAATCACTAGCGCCAGACGCATCTCGTGCGACGGCCACCAGGCCGTCCAGGTCCGCCTCATTGAGCTGCCAATCGCGTCGAAGCGTCGAACGCAGGCGCAGGATCTCCGTTTCGTCGATGTTGTGATCGGATCCGGCCACTTCCACCAGGAGAACCGCGGCAGCCAGATGCAGGGCTGCCTCGTTGTCGCTGGCCTCCGCTGCGTTTCCGGCGAACAGTGCTCGAATCTTCTCCAGCATCCTTAATATCCCCGCACAGTAATCATTTCCCTGCACAGTCATCGCAGCCGACGCGCGTGCCGGCCATGTGCCCAACTGTCGTTTCTCGGCCACCTGACAGTCTAACGCCTTTGATCGCAAAGACGATGCATTCAGGCAAAGGCCCCGGCAATTATGGACCTGGTGAAAAGCAAAGCGTCCGGTTCTATGTACAGACTTGTTTCAGTTTTGCTCGGACCGGACGCCTTGTTGAAGCAGATGCGGCGAGTTCGCCCAACGAGCAGACTTTTCGCCTAGATGGAGGCTCGCGATGATAATGCCAATGCGCATGATGCTGTCTGGAATCAGCACACTCGGTGTCGTAAGCGTTGTTCTAGTTACCAAACGCTGAGCCAAGGCGCTCACACGCGACCGCCGGGGTTCGTGCCCCACTCAGGCCAATGGTTTTCAGACGGATTCGGCCGGGCTAGTGGGCCGCGGCTTTTTGGGCCTGGATTTCCGATAGCTGCTTCTGATCCATGCAAAATTCAACGTCAGATGAGCCAGGAGCACGATCGACAGGATCACCGCCATCTGCTTGTGCATCAGCCTGAAGGTACCAGGCCCATAGAGTCTTGGTTTAAAACCGGTACCCAATTGATTCACCATTAGAACCAGCAGAATCGGGTTGACGATCTTCAGCAAGCTTTTCTTGTTCATTCATTCACCCGTGCTAGGGACCCCTTTGCCTGGTAAATCTAGTGTACTGCTTCGTAATCACTAGAGGGCTATTCTGCCTCAAGGGGGCGGAACAACGCGGATGACCGCGCAGGGCCCGCCCAGGCAGAGCCGGACCGGTCTCGATCAGCCGTTAACCGGCTGATGCGCAGCGCGAAGGGTACGTGTTTCAGGTTGCGCAATATGTTCGTCAGCTGTTTTGGCCCGGTCACCGAATCGATGACAGTTGAAAGAGGCACTGCATCACATCTGGATGGCTGAGACGCGGGATACAGCGAACAAAGCTTTTGAGCAGTGCGTGAGCGTTGCCAAGCGAAGTATCCGAAGGCCACGAATTGCCTGGTGAAAGACACAGGATGTTCCCATTTTATTGTTTCCCGGCGATGCACTGCCAGCATATCCGGACAGCGAACCCGATTGGACGGTGTTTGCCACGGCGCGTCTGAGGACGGCAAAGACGAAAAACGGTGGCCGTCGCAAGACGGCACTGACGATGGCCTGGAAGCTGATGGGAATGTCGCCGCCGGCGAGGCTACAAGCTTTTGGCAGATGTCGTCGAGGGAGTGAAATTCAAGGACGGCGAAAGAGTAGAAGATGATCAGTTGCAGCGTACGTCCGAAGCATCCGTGCACCAGATTTGACTGTAGCTCTCCTGATGGTGGGCATCCTGGTTGCTCTCCTGGCCGGTCTGGGTGCAATATTGTAAGAGGTGCCAGGCCTGTCGCTAACAGGCTCTGTCGTGTTCATGCTACCACTGACCGGGCTGATTCTGCATGAGACCAGCAACATCATCCACGGCAGTGAGACCAATTACAACATGGCCACTGTCACCCCAATGTCGGGTGCCCCGAACATTGAGCGGTTACCTGACGATTATCCATAGCCGGACACCAAGCACCATTCGGAGGACATAGAAATGTTTGAGTGGATCTACAGCCCCGAGGCGTGGATAGCCTTGGTGACCCTGACTTCCCTGGAAATCGTCCTGGGTATCGACAACATCATCTTCATTTCCATCCTGGTGAGCCGGCTGCCTGAGCATCAGCGCGACAGCGCGCGGATCATAGGTCTGTCGCTGGCCATGATCACCCGGGTGCTCCTGCTGCTGTCGCTGGCCTGGATGATGCGTCTGACCGAACCCCTGTTCACGATCCTGGCGCAGGAGATCTCAGGTCGCGACTTGATCCTGATCCTGGGCGGGCTGTTCCTGCTGTGGAAGAGCGCCCAGGAGATATGGGATAGCGTGGAGGGTGAGGAGGACACAGAGAGCGGCAAGCCCGCTGCGGTTGCGAGCTACGGCATGGTTCTGGTGCAGATCGCCATCATCGACATTGTCTTCTCCCTCGATTCGGTCATTACCGCGGTCGGCATGGTCGACATAATACCGGTCATGGTGATCGCCATCGTCATCGCCGTGCTTATCATGATGCTCGCGGCCAAGCCCATCGGCGAGTTCGTCGACAGGCACCCGAGCATCAAGATGCTGGCTCTGAGCTTCCTTATCCTGGTCGGCGTGGTGCTCCTCGGTGAGGGTCTGGATCTGCACGTCCCCAAGGGCTACGTCTACTTCGCCATGGCTTTCGCCTTCGGAGTGGAGATCATCAACATCCGCATGCGCAAGAAGCGGGCGAAGCCGGTGCACCTGCACAAGACGATGCCGGGAGGTTCGGGCGACTAGTAGCTCCACCGGCTAGTGCCGGTGGCCTCGGGTTGCGGCTGAACGCCGAATCGATCGGCCATTCGGCCGATCGCTGTCGCTACCCGACGTGAAAATCATCGTCCGGCTGTGGCGGCTCATCCACCTGGACGCGAAAGCTGCTGAATCTGAAGCATTGAGGCGGCTGGCCCGGTAGTCGGCGAACGAAGCAGAACGTGCCCGCGAACGCCCGGCGCCTCGCCGGGATGGATTCGCGCACCAACATGTCGGCCTGATGGTATTCGCCAGTCAGCGGGACGGTCGAGCGCAGGTGCCGGTGGCCGCGATCGGGCGATTCAGTTGAAGGAAGGGCCTTTTTTACTGCCTACACGCCGGCCAGATTAACCCTTGCCGCGTGCCATGAGGTCCGCCGGTGTCAGCGCAAGCTGCAGCAGCATGTCTTCCCAACGCTCGCCGAGTCAGAGACCGGACTAATGCTCACTGCGATCGTGCGCCTCGATCACCGCCATCTCGGCACGAGTCATCGCCTCCAGCGCATCGGCAAGCGCCGAATCTAAGGGGTAAGGTGCAATCGCGCGAGCCATCGCGCTATGCCGCCTGCTCCATACCCAGGATTCGTATCGCTCCCACAGCTTACGGCGCAGCGACGAGCATGCGGAATTCAACTACTCGCGGGACGTGCCCGCTTGCCGATTGATGCGCTGTCTCGGATATCAGGTCCCGCAGATCGTAGGTGAATCACAGGAAACGCCGGGTGCTCGACCAGGTAATTGACAAGGACGGGTCGAGATTGGCCGCGAGATCGGGCGCTCCGTGAGCAACCTGTTCGAGCGACTGCGGGGTATTCAGCGAATCACAGTCCTTTCACGCCCTTTTTCTTGGCTTTCTTGAGGTCGGCCCCTCTCATTTTCGCCTTTCTAAGGTTGGCGTTGCTTAGGTTGGCGCCTCGCAGAGAGGCCTTTCTCAAATCCGCCTGCCGGAGCCTTGCGTCTTCCAGATTGGCGCCATCAAGGTTGGTTCCCCGCAGATTGGCACCGTTCAGGTGGGCATTCGCCAGATCGGCACCCTTGAGTTTCAGGCCGCTCAGGTTTTTGTCATCGAGATCGATCGATTTCTTGCCGCTTTTTCGCCATTGCTTCACCCACGCGTTGAAACCATCGACATCTTCATTTTTTAAAAGCTTATACGCCTGCTTGGTAGTCATGTTTGATACTCCAAATTAGCCTTTCAAGGCCAAGAATAAACAGGCAGCGCAGCAGGCGCGACTGGCAGCCGTCGCCCTGTCGCACTACCAGTTTCAGCCGCCCGATTGCTTTTCACCGGAATCCACCGCATCCGGCTCAGGCGCTGCATCCGGACCGTCAAACATATCGGGCTGATCCTGCTGCGACTCCAGCCGGTATGATTGGCGCCCCAGATAATAGCCGGCCACGAACATGCCCGCGCAGACGACCATACGCATTAAAGAACCCATCGAGTGCACCCTCCAGAATTTCGGGGTTCAGTATCGCAACGGCAGACCCTGAATACCAGCTGAGGAAGCATGCCCATCCTCCGGTAGGTGGGCTGCCGCGCCCCGTGAGAAAAACACCGGTGCCCCGGAAAAACGCATCGGAAGGAGCTGCGAAATTCTGCGCAAAAAAGGCAGGCCTTATGTATTTGCGCCCAGAGTTCGACTTCGCTTGACCTGCATCAGATCATCTGTCTTTCCCTTGCGGGTATCCTGAGCGAGACTTCCACGGTTGATGTTGGTGGGATTTTTTCAATCAGGCCGGCATGCAATAAGTGCCCCGTGGATGAGCGAAAAGATAAGTAGAAGAAACATGGCACGAAAGATCGGTATCGAATTCATTCGGTCGAACTGATTCTGCCGCTTGGTCAATTACAAGGAGACAGGCATGGCACAACCCTTGCTTTCCAGTCCGGCACTCGCTCTGGGCGCAGGCATCCTGGTACTTCTGAAACCCAAACTGCTGAACTATATCGTGGCCGCTTATCTGATCAGCGATGGGCTCCTGCGCTTGACGCAACGTCGCGCATAGCGCGACCGGGTTAGAGAATACCGAATAGAAGAACTCCGGCCGCAGAACTGGAGCGCGCCTTCTCTTGGCTCCGCATAAGAGGCTTTGACCACCTTCGGTGAGTCGCAAGATCTATCCGGAATTTGGGGCTTGTTCCGAATCGAGACTCGAAAAAAAACGGAAGGTCAGGGTTCTCAGAAAATCTTTGATGTGAGTTGCGAGTAATGATGATCGGCAATTACGAAATCGGCATCCTCACCTCACTACTCGTCTTCATTCCGGTCACCTTCGTCTAGCTTGAGGCCTGCTTTGATGGCCTTGGTGCTGTTCAGGCATCAGTACCATCGCACGGTTGAATCCAGCGAGGACTATGTAACTGAGGCTTAAAACGAGGGCAGAAAAGCTTCGCGCGGAGACTACCGAACATTGCCGTTCGGTTTGACGACGAGCAAGCGACCCCCATTGCATTTGGCGACCAGCTGCCTGCCGCCCGAGCCTACTCCCAGGTGCGGCTGTAAATGGGGGGATTACACTGCAAAACTCAAGGGCCTGGCAGCATGCAAACGCTACCGATCTGCGGCACAAAGTAATCAAAAATTATTTTTTGTGATTTCTTCAAAATCGCGGATTAGCCGCATGGTGGGTCGCCGACATAGATGATTTTCACCCGAACATCCGTCAACAACGCCGCCAATGCTCCCAAGGCTGTCAGCATGGGGGCCATAACCGTGAACACGCCGGCCACCGCCACCCCGGCGGTCAGTGAGACCTGAAACAGCACTATGCCGTCAGGTCTGACAACCAACAGGCGACGGACGTTGCCCTTGGCCAGCAGACTCTCGACCAAGGCGACCAATTGTCTGCCGCCCACGGAGGCCTCTTCGCTCCACGTCCCTGGTTCCTTGGTGAGATTTTTTTTCAGGCCCATGTTTAAGCTGTTGCGTGGCCTCAAGCCAGCTTCGTTCCCTTTTCGCCCGACATCTCTGCCGCGATGTTCTGTTTGATCGTCTTTTCGATCTTGCCCTTTAGCGGGGCGAGAACCACCCCCAGTTTGATTTTCAGTTCGATGAAGCCGTCCCCAATATCCAGATTGCCGACAGCGCCGGAGCGCTTGAACAATAGACGATCACCCTTCCACGCGTAATCGATTTTGTATTCCTTTTTGAGATCCTTGGCAATCTCTTCAACCCGTTTCCGGGTCTCTTCCGAATTCAGAGAATTTTTGTACTTTACATGAATAAGGGACATTGCCTTTGGCGGAAACCTCTATTGATAAAGAATAAGGATACACGCACCGAAGCCGGGATCATGATACATGCTCAGATTTATGTAGTAAAATGAGCGGACTCCATCAAACAAGAGGGGTTCAGATATGGGCAGCTTGGTCATCACCGGAGTGACGTTTGCGGTCTTTATGACCGAAGGGTTGATTCACTACAACATGGGCATGGCCAAGTCGACGGGTGGCTTCAAGCTGCGCATGCCGCCGCCCAAGGAACTGGCGAAGATCGCCGCAGTCACCGCCGCTTTCTCGGTTGCCAGCGGCATGTTGATCAAGGCACTGCCGCAAAAGGTCCAAACGCACATCTGATAGCGGAGGCAACGGATCATGGCGGCCGGGCGCCCAGGAGGCCCGGCTAGGATGAGCGGACGGGAATTTCCAGCACTTGACAGTATCGTCGAGTGAACAATGGGGACCTGAGGGCCTCCAGTCGAGAGGCGATCAAAACTGACGCCTCAAATGCCACTATTGCAATTGTTGGAGTGACCGCCGAGCGGTTCACCCCTGCTTGGTGCGGCGCCGAGCTATAGACACAACTCGCCAGTAGCCGGATCCGGCGATGTTATTTGCTGCCTTGATTCGTGTTCCGGATGACCAGCACCGGCTCTTCCGCGCAGTGAATGACCGCATTGGCGACACTACCAAGCATCCAGCGGCTGATACCGTGCCGCCCATGGGAGCACAGAGCGGTTACGCTGTTGGGTGTCTCGATCGCGAGATCGGTTATCTCCTCAGCCGCCAACCCCTTCATCACCTTGTACGAAACCTTATCTACGCCTTCTTTTCTCAGTTGTTCGGCCTTGTCCTTGATGTAGTTCTCTGCCGAGTCATGCACGATCTTCGAAACATCATGCATCCGGATAGAGGTACCGGGAAAGTTGGGGTGATAAGCCCTCGCCAGAATCAACTCCATGCCCAGCGTTTTACACAAACCGACCGCGTAGGGAAGAATGGTCTCAGCAAGCTCGGAACCGTCGAGAGGAACGATGAGCCGCTTGAACTCAACCAGATCACCTTTTGGATTCTTGGCCCCGGCCGGAACGAGCAGTACCGGTGTTTTTGTTGCCTGGACCACCTTGTCCGCGACGCTGCCCAACAGCAGACGCTGCACCCCGGAGTAGCCATGAGTTGACATCAGGATGAGTGTGTCATCCTGCGACTCGGCCTGCTCGATAATCACGGAGGCCGGGTAGCCTTTCAGCACGCTGGCCGACACTTTCCCCGCCGCCTGCTTCGCAGACAGGGTATCCACCATACCTGTAAGGTACGTCTCAGCTTGCTCATGCGCCTGAGAAGTGATCCCCTCCGGTACATCTTCCGAGGCGGTCGGAACGACGTAAATCAATTCGATACTGGAATCAAAATACTCGGCAAGACACTCTGCTATTGGTAATACCCTCTCCGCCAGGGCTGATCCGTCAAGTGGTACTAAAACTCTCTTAAACATCTCTGCGTCACCTGTAGGAGTTAGTCACTATTGTATTCACCGATGGGTATGTGCCGCGTCTCCCGATGAGATCACTGTGCAAAAGGCACAACCCAGATCATCATCCCGATAATGAAACAGATTATGCTCGCGGCCAGCGTGAAGGTGAAACTCCATTTGAGAAACTCCTTAATGGGCACTTTCCGCTTGTCTTCACGTTCCACGATGTTGAGGGCGACGTACAAAGCGGGGGCTCCAGCGATCGTCAGATTGCTTCCCAACGTACCGGACCAAACCAGCATCCAGTAAAGCGGCCAGACTTCGACGCCCTGCTCACCGAGATCGCGGATCATATAAAGGAACGTCAGTATATAGGCATCGTGCTCCACGACACCGACTATCGGGACGGTCAACCAGTAGAGCAAAGAGGCACCCACGATGATGTTCTCCTTGAACAGCGGCGCGAGGTAATTGGCAAGATCCTGCAGCAGGTGCGTCTTCTCAAAGCCTCCAACCAAGGCAAACAGTCCGATGTAGAAAAAGATGGCCCGCCAGTCCAACTCCTGGAGTATTTCTTCGAAATCAGGTTTTTTCAGTCGATGCCCCATTCCCTCCACCACCAGGATCAAAACCATTGCGCCAGTCAGGGCGATGAATCCCAATGGGAAGCCCAGATGCTCCCGCAACGCCATGGCAATAATGGTAGCGAAGAAGCCTGTCACGACGATGGTCGCAAACAGCTTGTCCGGAATCGACGCATCGAAGGGAAGCTCGACCGGGCCGCCTTTCCCATCCGTGCTGCCAGCGGCGGCATCAGCACCCGCATTGGTGGCCTTACGGAAGCCGAACAGGTACATGATGTACAGCGTCAGGATAAAAGTCACCATCAAAATGGGGAAGGATGATGGGCGACCGTCCTGCCATATGAATTCCATGAACTCGATACCGGAAACACTGTGCAGCATCTGTGGCGGCAGGTCACCCAGCAGCAGCGCGGTACCCATGAAGTTCGAACTGAACCCGATCATGAGTATTACCGGTGCCAGCGGCAGGTTCAGGTGACGGACGATAGGGATCGCCACCGGGGCCATCATCAGTATGACGACGACGTTATCCACCACCAGCGAAATGGTTCCGGACAGCATCGACAGGATCATCACAAGCAGTGCGCCATTTCCCCGGGAGACAACCAGCGCCTTGACAGATAGCCATTCAGGGATGCCGGTCTTGCCCAAATAACCGGCGATGATCCAGATACTCACCAGGATTGCCATGACATTCCAGTCGACGGCATTGAAGGCATCCGACGGGGTCATTGAACCTAACCACACCATCGCCAAAACGCCCAGAACCGCGGCAACAGAACTGTCAATCACCCCGCTGACGACCGCCAGGATGGTCGCCGCGAATATGATCACTGTCATCCAGAAAACAAAATCTGTCATCTCTGTCATTTCTTTCTCCCCTCTGCCGTGAATCTGCACTGGATGACACTTCCCAACGCTGCAGAATCACGATTGTTTCGAGGTTATTAGGGACGATAACCGGTCGCTTGCAGATTTCCTGCGACCTTGAATAACGGACACGGGCAAAGTCGATAATCAAATCATCACATTCGGAAAAGCGAGCCCGTGGAAGCCGACATGACCCTTATTGAACCGGCATTACTGGATCCCTGAGTGCCCGCCCAACTCACAGAGCCAACACCATCACCCGGGCGCTCGGATAAGACACCGGGTTCTCTTTTTTTACAGATTCTTTGCTGCGTCAACAGCGTCATCGACAACAGACTCGCCCGCTTCCATGGCAGCGTCGAAATCAGGGAAAGACTGCGTCTCACCGATCATGCTTTTCGTCATTGTAGTGGTTGCCATCGCACCGAGCACAGCCCCGATCGCTGGGCCCCATGGACCAAGATTGCAGCCCATGGCAGCACACAGACGTTGGGCGGCCCAGGAACCGCCGTAGCCGCCTGCGAGCGCACTTGCGGCGATGATCAGCGAATTTTTTACATTTTTATCCATATTGTTAATCCTTCGACTCGGCTAACGACGCCGTTCAAAAATGATGGGGTATCGAATACCGTTTCACCGCCGCAAGAACAGATATTGTTGCAGCGGACTCCTCAATTTCATTGACGATGGTTGCGGCTCCCCTCCATGGTGTTTCAGGCTGCCGCGTAAAGGATGCCAGCAACCCGTTGTTCCGAATGATCGGCGACGGGGGAACCAGGCGCCTCCAGACAACTGCTACGCATCGTACAGGCTAGAATACTGCAGTTCCGTTACATTTCCATGACATTAACAAAACTTCGTTTTTTATCATCTGCTGTGCGCATCCATCGTACTCAGGCACTGTATTCCGCAGTGCGATCGCAAGTCTCTGCGATGGATCAACAAAGCATGAGAAGGCTGACGACCCGGTAAAACGTCGCCGATCTTTATTGACCGGATTCGCGACACACAACTGGCATACGAGTGCGTTCTTCCGGTTAACTGAATTGGCGACGCCAGGCGTCTTTTGGCTCGGATCAGCGGCGGTATGGACTGAAACAGACAAGGTGCAGGTATGATTCGGTCAGTCAAAAAAGCCAACCGCGATCAGAATGGTTGGGCCTTTTTTGTCAATCCTCGCTTGGCATCATCGAAAAAACCGTGGGGCGACTGATAATGAGCAACCAAGATTTCGACCTGGCCACCGAGAAATTTTTTTACTATTGCATGGGATTGCGTAAAGCAGATATTCGAAGTCAGGTCGCAATCATGCGATCTCGCTATCCGGATGACACGCCGGAAAGACTGGCCAGAAGATTTATTGCAGCCCAGACCCCTCTCTCCATGGTGAGTAGCGCGCTGATTCATATCCCTGCGGTGATACCGGTAGCCGGGCCCGCATTCCGCTTCCTCGGCGCGGCCAGCGGCACAACGCTGATGATGGTCCTGAACATGACTCTGATAATGCAGATTGCCCTGATCTTTGGCCGCGACCTCGACGACAAAGCGCGCATCAAAGAGTTAATCGCTGTTATTGCTGCAACCGGCCTTGCCTCCGGTAGCACCACCCTGGTCCCCCAGCTCTCAACCCTGAGACCGAGGCTCAAGGCGATTGCCGGTGGTGCGACAATCATGACGACAAGCCGGTTGATTGGGGAGATAGCACTCAAGTTTTACGGTCGCACACAGATCGCATCCAGCGCCCAAACATCTCATGCAAGTGCTGCTTCAGGATGAATTCGCAGGGGCCATTATTGACGGCAATATTGGGCTGCAATCAAGCCTGACGCTCGCTGTTCGCCCACCCGGGGGTGTGGATAGAAAAAACGTCAGGTACCATGACGCCCCGCGGGCAAGTTTTCGCAAATTGCCAGATTGAGGAGCACACATGAAACAACTTGAGGCCATACTCAAAAGCGCCACCGCAAAACAGCTGGGGGTCAACCTCACGGTGGCGATCGTGGTACCGATCGTGGTGAACGCTGTGGCGCCTTTCGTTCGCCCTGTGGGGCGCAGTGTTCTCAAGACCGGCATCCTGGCCACTGAAAAACTGCGCGAAACCGCCGCGGAATTAGCCGAACTCGTTGAAGACCTGACGGCCGAGGTCCAGGACGAACTGCGGCAACGAAGAGCGCAAAGTGCCGGCTTGGTGGAATCTGAACGACGTTCTCGCGACAGCACCGACAACGGCGACTGAGAACGCGCGTCTCGACGCTGGTTTTCAGCTTACCGAGATGAATCCACCGGGCAAATCTCTTACAGCTTTTTGTGCAGCGTGATTTTTGAGGGAGCATCCTGCTCATCCCCTATCACGCTGTGCAGGTTTTTTCGGATGACCCGCTCAATCTTGCCTCTAAACGGCGCAAAAAGACCCAGCTGGATCTTCATCTCGATATAGCCATCAGCCAGGTGGACGTGGGCAAAAGAACCTTTGTGCTTGGAGCGCAGATGGTCGCCTTCCCAGGTGTACTTGACCTTGTACCTTCTCTCCAGGTGCCGAGCAACGCGATCCACACGATCACGAGTTTCGCTGTGTTCGAGACAATGGCGATGTTTTATATGAATACTGGACATAGCCGAATATACACTTTGCAAAACAGACAGCCATACTCCATGCAGTCACCCGACATCCCGGATTTAATCCAAACTATCAAATAAGTGCTTTTGCCTTGTCGGTCTTCTCCCAAGGGAGATCGAGATCCAAGCGACCGACCTGTCCGTAACAAGCCAGTTTCCTGTAGAACCCCTCGGCCTCAGAGGGAAGCTTTTGCAGGTGCAGATCACGCACAATCGCACCCAGACGGAAATCTATGGCTTTGTCGAGACGCACTGCCAATTCGGTGTCATCAATCGTCCCCGTCCCAAAGGTCCGTACATGCACGCTGATCGGCCTTGCCGCGCCCACCGTATAGCTCAGCTGCACCTCGCACTCTGTCGCGAGCCCAGCGGCCACCACATTCTTAGCCGCATAGCGTGCGGCGTAGGCACCCACGCGGTCGATACGCAGCGGATCTTTTCCGCTCATGGCAGCACCGCTGTGGCGGGCGAATTCACCGTACGTATCGATACCCGTTTTCCTTCCGGTGAGGCCGGAATGAATCGCTGGACCTCCACCAATCACAAGGCCTTCGGGATTCACAAAAATGTTTGTCTTGGAGTCGGCGGGAAATTTGTGTTTTTTCAGGACAGGCTCGACGACGTGCTCGATCATATCTCCGCGCAGCTGATTCAGATCGACCGCCGCGGCGTCGGTCTGGCTGGTGACCATAGAGATGCTGTGGATGCGCTTTGGCTTCCAAGCTTCAAATTCGATGGCAACCTGCGCCTTGCCGTCCGGCAGCAGATAGGGCAGCTTTTTCCTCACGCTGGGCGCATCGAGACGATCCGCCAGCCTGTGGGCTAAAAATATCGGCAGTGGCATGAGCGCCTTCGAGTGATCGCAGGCATAACCAAACAGCGTGGCGGGATGTTTTGCGGTGATTCTGTCAATCTCGGTGTTGTCCAGTTTATCCAGATTCACCGGCCTGTAATCCGTCGCCGTATGGTTCTGGAAACTGGTCAGGATGGTGCAGTCATCCGCATCGAACTCCTGCGGCCGATAACCCACGTCTCTGATGACGTCCCTCGCAACGCTCTGAATATCAAATTTGGCTTGCGAGGTGAAATGGGCCGATATGAACATGACCCCACTGGACAGAGCGCACTCGGCCACGATGCTCGAGGACGCATCTCCCTTGAGGAAGTTGTCCACAATCGCGTCGCTTACCTGATCACACAGCTTGTCCGGGTGACCAAGAGTGACGGATTCAGAAGTAAAAATGTAGTCACCTTTCACGCTGCTTGCTCCTGTTTAGTATTCTTGTCAATCGCCTGGCTGTCTTCGGATCTTCCCTCGAGCTCGGCGATGACTTCCGGGGTTGCTGCGGGTTTGGTCGCCTCATTGACAATCAGCGGACCCAGAACGCCGGCAGCGATGATGCCCAGGTCGACCAAAGCCAGCGGAGTGGTGCCGAGAAGGCGTCTTGCGCCGGGCATCAGAGTTACTACGGCCTGCAGTACGGTCATACCGCCGACTGCGGCCAACAAGGCCTTGTTTGGTGGCAGCTTGATACCACCGAATACGTTCCGATAGTGCGAACGGGAACTGTATGCATGGGCCAACTCGCTCATCGTCAAGGTATTGAAAGCCAGCGTGGCGGCACCCGGGCCGATCCCATAACGTTTCATGCCAAAGTAATAAGCCCCCATCACACCCAGACCGATGGTGCCGGATTCGAAAATCATCCGCTTGAGATCATCGCCGGCAATGATTGCTTCGTTGGGATCGCGCGGATCGCGGCTCATGATGCCGGGCTCCGGCGGCTCCATCGACAGAGCAAGCCCCGGGAAGATGTCGGTTACCAGGTTGATCCACAGCAGTTGCATCGGGTTCATCGGCTGCCCCCAGCCGGCTGCTATCCCGATCAACATGACCTCGATCTCCGTCAGGTTGGTGGAGACCATGAAGTGAATCATCTTGCGGATGTTGCCGTAGATGGTCCGACCCTGTCGCACCGCAACGCGCATGGTGTGCAGGTTGTCATCTTCCAGCACGACGTCGGAGACCTCTCTGGCGACATTGGTACCGCCCTCGCCCATGGCGACGCCGATATCCGATGCCTTGAGCGCAGGGCCGTCATTGATGCCGTCACCGGTCATCGCAACCACATAGCCAGCCTCCTGCAAGGCGCGCACAATCTTGAGTTTGTGCGCCGGGCTGACCCGGGCGAACACCTGTACATTCTTGGCCAGACCCGCCAGCAGCTCAGGGTCCATGTCATCCAGCTTGGTGGATTCCAGCACCTGAAGCGGCTGATCCCCGCTCAGGCCCAATTGCTCCCCGATCGCCTGGGCGGTAGCCGCCTGATCACCGGTGATCATGATCGTCTTGATACCGGCCCGGTGGTACATCTTGATGAGTCTGTCCATACCAGGGCGCATGGGATCGGCCATTCCGGCCAGCCCCAGCCAGGTCAACTGTCCCGTCTTGGCAGGCATCCTGTCACTGTCGAGCTCACGATAGGCCGCGCCGAGCACGCGCAGGGCTGCCCCGGCCATGCGCTTATTCTCCTGCAGAATCTCCGCGCGGGCCTCATCCGTGATTGGGATGCGCTCCCCGTCTTTCATCTGGTGATCACACATCTCGAGTACTGCATCCGGACTACCTTTGACGGCCAGCAGATGTTTGCCGTCTTTGTAGGAATGCAGGGAGCTCATGAAGGGACGACCCTCTGCGCGATAGCGGGTGCGCTTGTTCGGAAACTCCTCGCGCAGAGCCACGACATCGATGCCGGCATGCAAAGCCATATCCACCAGCGCCTGCTCCGTCGCGGAACCCTCCAGATGCGGGTTATCACGATCCCCGGAGATCTCAACCTCACTGCACAGTGAAACCACCTGCATCAGCCGCACCAACTCTTCGCGGGCCGTGGGATCGATTTCCTCCCCACCCGCCTGGAAATGGGTGTCGATCACATCGAAGGGCTGCTCTCCGCTGTGCACAGCCACCACCGCCATGCGATTCATGGTCAGCGTACCCGTCTTGTCCATGCAGAAAACCTGGACCGATCCCAGGGTCTCCACGGCATCGAGATGCCGGACCGAGACATTGTGCTTGCGCATGTTGCCGATACCCATGGCCAGCGTGGTGGTGGCCACTGCCGGCAGGCCCTCGGGTACCGCAGCCACCGCCAGGGAGACCCCGGACTTGAGCATCTCGAGCCAACCGAATCCGCGCAAAATACCGATGCCGGCGACGACGACACAGACCCCGGCGCTGATGTAGACCATCTGGGTACCCAATTTCTCCAGTTGGCGCTCCATCGGCGTCTGCGGGGCCTCGGCCTCGCCGACCATGGTCTGGATCTGACCCAGCTCGGTCGCCTCAGCCGTTGCAATGACGACAGCCTCACCGCTGCCACCGGTCACGTGCGTACCCATGTACCCCATGTTGACCCGGTCGCCCAGCGCCGTTTCCTCGGCACCGACAAATTCATGAATCTTCGATACCGGGAGACTCTCCCCGGTCAGCGCCGATTCGTCTACCGAGAGCCGGTGGGTCTGCAGCAGCCTTACATCGGCGGCGATATAGGTGCCGGGCACCAGAAGCAGGATATCCCCGGGGACGATAGACTCAACAGCGATATTCTTGCTCTCGCCATCGCGCAGCACCGCGACCTCGCGGACACCCGTCTTGGCCAATGACGCGATCGCCTTTTCCGACTGGCGCTCGGTCACGAACCCGATCATGCCGTTGATCAAGACGACGCCCATGATTACGGCAGCATCGACCTTGCCTCCGGTCAGAACAGAAATGACCGCAGAGGCACCGAGCAAAGCCACCGGCGCATTGAGGAACTGATCGATGAAGATCGACAGATCCGAGCGTTTCTCGCCAGCGGCGAGGCTGTTTTCTCCATAACGCCGCAGACGCACGCCGGCCTCATCGGAACTCAGCCCCTGCTTGATGGAGACCGCCAAGTGCTCAAGCACCTGATCCGGTGACATGACGTGCCAGGCCCGCGGCTCCTGCGCAATCTTGCCGCTACCCGCGGGACTGGTGAGCCCAGCGGTGACGCCAAAGGCGGGCGCCGGTGCCTGACTGCCAAGTCCCCCCGTCAGGATCTCGGAAAGACCGCCAAGCGCCGACTTCACCGCAGTCTTCAGGGGGTCTGGTGCGGGTTTCCTGGGAGAGCTGTTTGTTCTGTTTGTCTTCCTCGAGTCGAGCTCAGACTCGACGAGGCGAATGATCTCCCCCAGCGACTTATCCGGACCGTGCTTCAGCAACAAACGCCCCGTGAGGATATTTGCCTCGACCGAATGGATGCCTTCGACCACGCCCAATCGCTGCTCGATGCGTTGCTTCAGCTTGGGTGAGCGGTACAGTCCTGGAACATCGAGCCGCACACGCCCACGACTCTGGATGTGCACCGGTTTGACAAGTCCGCGTGAAGATTGCGCCTGCGAGTTTGAGTCATTCATAGGTATCGTTCGTTGTCGCTATTGCTGCTTGATTAAGAGCTCGGGGATGCAGCTTAAGGTTTCGCCGCCGAGCTGTTTGGTAATGCCGTCCCCTCACTATTCCGTCCCTCCTCGCTGCGCCCACCAGAGGCAGGGGCAAAAGCGCGATCGAATAGCTAGCCTACCCGCAGGCTACGGCAAATGCCTTTCGGATTACACCACTTCAGATTTATGACCGTTATGTGACAAATCAGAGAACGCAAAACCTTCGCACTATCTACGCGCCGATCATTCCTGCAGGCCTTGTCACCAAAGGCGTACGCAATGGCCGTCGCTCGATCAAAAGGACTGACGCAGCTGCAGCCAGCATCTTATCAACGGTTTTCCCAGCTGCCTGACGATAGGTTCCATTGCGCTCCTGTTGCCAGCAACTCTCCGCGGTCGCGCCGGGCGTGGGCGCGCCGGCTTGACGCTCGCCGACTGTCGCCCCCTGCCTTCCTGGTTCATGGCAGGTGAAGCCAATGCACCACGGATAAACCAGGGCCAGAAATTCAGCAGCGAGATCATGGACCCAGCGACATAGGTCATCGAACAGGCGACCAGGATGATGCGTGCGTCTCCGATCTTTTCTTCTCCGACGTAACTCTCCCGAAGCAGGGGTATTGCCCGGTTGAAGCTGGCATCAAACTCAGAAGGAAGGGCTGCCAGTTGCGCGACCAGCCCGGTGCCCATGATGCCGAAAACCGCTGTACCCAACGCGCGAAAGGGCAATGGCCGATGGGTGGCCATGGACAATATCGGTACCGTCACCAGCATGATGACGCCAAGCTGCCCAGCCAACTGAGCCACCTGGGCCAGGTGGGTTCTCCAGACAAACGGCGGATAACCTGATGCGTCCTGCAACGCATGCGCAACCTCGTGCGCCGTCGTGGTGAGCGCCGTAAGCGATTTGCGATCAAACCTGCTGCGCGCCAAACGCACTGCCTTGGCCTGCTGATCGTAGTGGTCACCACTATCGGTGCTTTCTACTTTCACCCGTTGTAAGCCCTGCCGATCGAGAACCTCACGTGCAAATTTTCCTGCTGTTACAGGAAGATCCAATTCCTTCTTATCGTGCTTTTTCAATAGATGATTCACCCACGCGCTGGGACCGAGAATCAGAACCGCCGCCGGTATGACAATCATCACTGGATGCATCACAGTCCTCCACGAGAGGACCCATCGCCATCTCGTTTTCAGTCACAAGCTACTGCGAAAAACCGCTTTGTTATTTTTTGGTGGTGGCTTTTTTCTTACTGGCGGCCTTCTTCCTGGCTACAGTTTTCTTCCTTGTCGCGGTCTGCTTGGCAAGCGAACTTTTCTTGGTCTTGGATTTCTTGGCTACCTTCTGCTTGGCAACTGCTTTCTTTTTGCTTGCGGCCTTCTTGCCCACCTTCTTTTTAGCCGACGTTTTCTTCGCAGCCGCTTTCTTGGCAGCCTTCTTTTTGGTAACTGCTTTCTTTTTGCTTGCGGCCTTCTTGCCCACCTTCTTTTTAGCCGACGTTTTCTTGGCTGCCTTCTTCTTGGCACTCTTCTTTTCGGCCTTTTTCTTCGGCGTTTCGTCGGTCGTGCTCTTACCTCGATGGACCAACTCATCGAAGCGATCTCCGATCACCTTGATGGACACCTCACTTGCCTGTTTTATCTCTTCCAGCAACCCCCTGATCAAGTCCGCTGGGTCCTTTACGGTCACTTTTTCAGCCATCGACACGGTAGTCTCGGCCGCGCTGCTGACGACATCAGAAACCCGTACCGTCAGGTCGTCAAAATGCTGTTTGACCTCCGCAGCCAATGACGTACTGGTATTCTCTACCTCCTCGACGAATCCCTTGATCGCACCTGTGGCCCCGGCAGCCACGTCCTCTGTAGTCTCTTTGGTCGCTTTCTTCTTATCGGATTTCATGGCTGCTCCCCCTTATATCAAAGTCGAGTGTCAAAATGGTTCTTCAAGTTATTACCGATTTCTTTTGGCGACGAGCTGCCCGTTTCAAACGGAAAGTGCCGCTTCTGTTGCTCAGCGACTGTCGCCAGGCTAAGTTTCTCGATAGCGGCTCTAAACCGCGCGTTCGCCAAGTCCGGATCAGAGCTCCTCTATCTCGACCGGAGGCATATCCTCCTGGTCACTCACTATTTTTTTCGTCAACATCGCTCCCGCTACCGCACCCAACAAGCCGCCGGCAACCTTGCCCCATGGGCCCAGGTTGACAGCATATGCCGCCGCCAGTCGGGAAGCCCCAAGCCATCCACCCGTCGCGCCCAGGATGGTCCCGCCCCAAACCACCAATGAGTCTTTCGAATACTGATCCATAACATCCCCCTCTTCGCAGGTAAGCCAACAAATCCAAACCTAATTAGGAACTTGGGAAGCTTAGTACAAAGCCAAAAGAAACGGTTAGGACCCAGAGGTTTTTTTTCTGCGTCTGCAGCACATGTTGATGCCGGACAATTACTGACAGGTTTGGTGAGTTGCTCGGTTTCGATATATCGTAGGATGCTCAGATAGTGCGCATGAAAACCTAAAAGCATAAGCAGGACCTCGAACAGGATCGGAGTGAACGATATCGTCACGGCGGGCACGATGCAGTCGGTTGAATGCAAGCGCTAACAATGATCGTAGATTGTCTGGAGATCCGAAGGTCCGTCACCCGCGGCCGACGGCTTTGCCCGCGGGGAGCCTTTCAAGTTTAATGATGATCATGGCACGGGGACAGAACACCAGGCTGACTGACCAGGAGACGGTCCAACTTGGTGCAGCCTATGAGCAGCTGGTGCATCTTTCACCGGCGGCCCGCTCGAGCAACCAACTTACCGAACCCACCGAGGACGCAATAGACCTGTTGCCCAAGCGGTGGAAGAGACGTGTGGACCGAAAGTTCGGATCGCATACGACCAGGGATCTAATCCGGGACCTAACCTTTGAACAGGCCGACATGGGGAAAAAACTCCATCCGGTCGAAGGCTGTTAACAAAATGTTTTCAAGACTCATCGCAGGCGCTGGCCTTTTCGCCCTTGGATACATTATCGGCAGGGAATTCGGGCGCATGGAGCCGATCATCCAGGAGTTGCAAAGGGCACGCGATGCGAGGCCGTCGCACGCGCGCACCTATGATCACGAGGTAACAGTCGAGATGAACGAAAGCCAGACCAAAGTCTGAACACGCGGGCAGTAAGTAGCCGGCATGGCCGGCAAACCACGCAGTCGTTGCTCAGGGTTTTCTCTTCAGCCAAAGAATCGCGGAGACAACGACCAGCCCAACCACAGCCACCTTGATGACAGTACCGAGCTTGAGTCCGCCTCCCGCGGCTGCGGCCGGTTCGAAATGAGGTTCTGCCGCAGTTGGAGCCTCAGATTGAATTCTGGCCTCACCCGGCGACCGACCCGCCCGTGTTTGACCCAACGGTTCGGGTTTGGGCGCTGGTTTTGCGGCCGCCACAGCCGCCGGTTCGGAAATCGGGTCGGGTCTGGGCTTAGATTCTGCTGCCGCGGTATTGATCGGCTTCGATTCCGATGTGGACCTGGGCTCTGATTTCGCGGCTCGAGCCTTGGCTGGCTGCGGTTCGGATTTGGCCTTAGCCTTAGCCTTAGCCTTTGATTTTACTTCCGCGGCCGCCTTCGCCATCGACTCGGACTTTGGCACCACGTCCGGTTTCGCTGTCATCGCCGCCTCTGACTCCGGTTCCGCGTCAAGATTCAGGGTTATCCGTGCGCGCTTGCTCATATCCTGGCTACCATTGAGTGTCTATCCAATCCCAAAGGCTTCGGATTTCCGCAGCCGCTTTGCCCTTGCTCTCAAACTCGGTGACGGCATGCCCGTCGATTAAGGCGTGACTGAATGCTGCCCGCTGCGAAACGCCCACCGGCGACACCGGCAGACCATAGGCTGCAACGGCCTCCCGCGCCTCCCTGACGATAGCGGTTTCACCAAAGATATTGGGCGGCGGGCACGCATTCAACACCACTGCGCCGCGCGCGTCCTGCCGTTTGACGATCTTCACCGATTCACCGATCGCCTCCAGATCGAGGATCGCGGGACGACTTGCGATGAGTACCAGATCAGCCAGTGTGACCGCGGTTGCTGCGTCATGGCTGCTGTGAGGCGCGGTATCAAGCAACACCAAATCCCTGCCCTGCGCCGCCAGATCGCTCAACTTCTGTTCCAGATCTTCTGCGGTGCAGCGCTCGACCACCGGGCTTTCGAGTTGCCGCCGTCGTCGCCAGGAACTCGAACTCCCCTGCGGATCGATATCGAGGATCACAGCATCCCGACCCAGTTCATTGGCCAGCACCGCAAGATGGAGACACAGCGTAGTCTTCCCTGTCCCACCTTTCTGAGCGAGTAGGCAGATCGTCCGCATGGTCCTAATGGCCTCGTTGGCTGGCAGGCATTGGGGCAAAGCCCGACAAATACCCTGGAACTACTGCAGCGAAGGATAAACTGAACACCCCGGTCTTGGAAGACGCCGGCTTGAGGCGCTGTGCTGAGGTCAGCGCGGCGCGGTGTTCCGCCGGTGTCGGTTCATCTAGCGCGGTCGTGCCACGCTGACCTTCCTACCCCTGTCAAATTGCGTGCTCGTTTGACCCAGATTTGCATACTTGCGTAGACCACCTCGAGTCATGCATTTGTTCTAGGTTACACACAGTTGGAATTTTGTCGTCGGATTAAGCTTCGATGCAAAAGTGGTTCAATCTCGAGTGCAATTCAACACTCAGCCATCAACCGCTCCACAGCTGCGTGGTTGGGTGGAACTGAGACCATGCAAACCAGAACGCCTGATGGCTGCCAACATCAGAACCGTCGTCGTCAACTGCTTTGACACCACCGCCTGAAAGCTCGAGTCGGACATTCTCAAAGGTGATTTCTTTTCCCTGTTTGAGTGCCAGAACTGCTTTGCTGCGTTGAAAGGCAATGGGTTTGCCCGATGCGGTAATGACGCCAATGACATCTTCGTGCACCGGGAGGCGTGGGTCGACATCACCGATGGGGAAAATCGGGCCATTCGCGTCACGATTGTTGCGGAAATCGAAGTCTCTGCCGAGTGCGTATCTTTCGAGAATCACGGTTGTCGTTGGATGCTCCCGCTTCCAGGTGCCCCAGTCGGTCGTTACGACGCTCGCCTGCTGCAGTTTGATGCCCCTGTCGGCAAGTGAGCCCGTGACCGCATGTCCAAGGAACGTGTCGAATACAGAAAATGTGTTCAGGTCATACATGACCTTGTTGGAGCGGATCAATAGACCGGAAGTACGTAGCACCGGGCGCTCCACGCCAGCAGGCATACGGTCTGTAAAGTAAGCTTGGGCGGCACCGCACAACGTGCAGTAAGGAATGCCAAGATCTCGACCGGCAAGTGTGTCGTTTACCATTTCGCGCACTTCCATGATGCGGCGCGGGTAAGCGCGAAATTCACCGTTCACCTCGACGCCGAAGACGATGTCTTCGTCTTCCAGCCAGGTTGCATCTTCGGCACTGCTCACTTCCGGGTTGTCTGCTGCCGGAATGCAGTTACAGCTTTCGTCGGTCTTGTCATACGCGCGCTGATCAATCAGTACGCCACCCCACGATACGAGCCGCCAATCAATGTTGCCTTCAACAAACAGTCGCTCCCAACCCGGGACGATGTTTGTAAAAATTGCGCGCTTTACCGCGAGATAATCCGGCGGTGCAGGGATGTCCCACGCAATAAGGTGATCAGTAACCACGCCCCAGCTGTTCACATTCGATAGATCCTTGTTCAGGAGCGTTGAAGCCGCACGCAACAGCTCTGCGTCAAGCCCCTGATCCGCCGAGAACCGCATGAGGTCGGCGATAATCCAGACGAAGCGCGGGTCTTCTGAGCTCGCTATCAGGCGCAGCGCCTTCGACTGATCCCTGCCCCAACCAGCATCGGTAACGGTGTCGATAAAGGCCGTTTTTACCGCATCCTTCAAATCCTCGGAGATATCACCCTGGGGGGCTGCTGGTGGTTTGCCAAATTTTTCAACGACATGTGGTGGCAGAACCCCGGTTTGCTGGGCGCGAAGCGGGTTGGCCCCCAAAAGGCAACAAAGTAGGAATGCAGAGATCAGGAAAAACCGTGAATGAAGGTTTATAGCCAGGCTCATGTTCGGACCTTCAAGTTGCTTATGATTCCGTTGCGAAATGGTAAATCTTTCCTGTACAGACCGAGCGTCGCCCATCAATATTTCATTATTGATGCTCAAACACTAGCGGGCCAGGCATTAGAGAAAACCGATACGACATATGATGCGGCCCACGAACGCGAGATTGTTGAGCGATCCCGCCGTCAAACTGTGCCGCTGACAGCTAGGTTCTTAGGACTTTCTTGACGAAATCGACCACCTGTAGGGCACGACCTGGGGCTGGCTTGGTTCCGGCGAGCACGCGCAGCCCGCAAATGTTGTTGATCAGAAACCCTGCCAGCGCGTCACAATCCGTGCTGACATCAAGTTCGCCCTGTTCGCGAGCATCCTCAAGGGCATCGACGAAGGCTGACTGGATCTCCGCGAAGTGCCGATTAACCCGTCTACGAATCTGGGCGTCTCTTTGTGACAACTCCAACACCGTGTTGACGAGGAAACAGCTGGTCTTAGCGTGCTTTTTTTCAATGTCCTCGGCCAACCGATCGAAAAACGCATCGATCGCGTCCAGGGGCGAGTCCGACCCCGCAAGATGAGCCCTCAATGTTGATTTGCACTGAAATCTGACCCAGGTTGTGCATTGAAAGATGACCCGCCGGACCCACAACATGTACCCGGGTGACGGGTGTTTTCTGATCCCGGCCTGGGTCAGCAATTCGATACAAATGTGCGAAACACCGGATCAATCGAGCGTGCAAATCAACAGTAGAGTCAGCTTAGGTATGAAACCGGGTGTCACCGCCGTCATCATCCAAGCCGTAGCGTTCAAATTCGGCGATCACCTGCGCCCCGAAAAGTAGGATAAGCGCGGCCGCCTCAAAGCTCAGCAGCACGATTACCGCAGTCGCCAGAGAACCGTAGACGACATTAACAAACGACAGGGTACTGAAATACCAAACAAGCAGATGCCGAATAAGCTCCCAAAGCACGGCCGCAACGAAGCCGCCAATCAGGGCGTGTCGCACGGCGATTCGTCCAACCGGCATAACCAGGTACAGCGCGGTCAGCAGGAGCATGATTCCGCCAACCCCAAGCAAATACAGGATGCCGCCTTGTACCCCCCGTAGGCCCCATTCGGACCCGAACACGGTGATGCTGGTTTCATCGACCGCCTGCAGAGCACCGCTAATGACGGTGATCAGCAACAGACCGGCACCAATCAGCACGATGAAAAGAAACGGAATCACCGCGGAGACCAGAAAATGCCGACGGTTTATCGCTACCCGATGGTGAAAAATCACCGACATGGCATTCTCCAAAACGGTAAACGCCATGGTTGAGAAAAATAGCAAAATGCCGATGCCGACCCAGCCAATAATGTTCTTGTGTTCCAGGAAGTCTGCGAAATGATCGGTCAGCACGGCCCCGCCGGCCGGGATCAGGAACTGCAGTTCACGGTTTAGCGTTTCAAGCAGCGCGTCGCTCGAGTAGACCTGGGACAGGCCGATAACAACGAGCGCAAGCAGCGGAACGATGGATAGCAGCATGTAGTAGGCGACTGCACCAGATAACAATACGCCCTGGTTGCGCCTGAAATCCTGGATCACCCGCCAAAAGAACCGTCCGGGTCGACGGAAAAAGGGAGTATGCCTACTTTGCACCGGTAACCCCGGCGGTCAGGGTAAAGCGCATGGCCTCCTCCATGCTCATATCCAACGGGCGTACTGCGCTGCGTGGTGTCAACATGGCGTAGCCGCCGATCATGTAGCTCATAGGCATATACACCAACACGCTATCATCACCCCGATAATCCGCTGGAAGCCGTTCTGCCTCTGCCTGGGTAACGAAACCAATCACTTGCATACCGGTTTCCCCGAGTGATACCGCCACCACCTGCTGGAAATCTTCCTTTCTGGTCGGAGAGAAATAGTCGAGAAAGTCGCGAATGGATCGATACACCGTTCTGATGACGGGTAAGTGGTAAAGCGCCTGCTCGCCCCAAGCAAACAGTCGCTGCACGACGTAGGCATGCATCAACAAACCAACTAAGAAAACGACCAAAAGACCTGCGATGGTCCCCATGCCTGGCCAGTACCAGTTCTCGGGAAGCACGAGTCGAATAGCGTTACCGAGCACGTTCTCCGTCGAAGTCACCAGCCAGTACAGGAGGTAGGCTGTCAGTACGACCGGCAGGATCGTGATGAAGCCGGTTAGAAGCGTCTTGCTGATGGATCTGAACATCAAGGGTCTCCCTAAAAGAAAAAAACCGAATGTTGATCCCGGTACTCTGGTATGAGTTACTCACGTTTACGGCCAGGAACGCAGAACCGTGCTGTCAGACTTCCCACTACTGATAATCGGCGCCTTACTGTTGACGACCGTCGCCGGCTATCTAAGCGGCTATCTGCCATACCCCTTTGGCATCATCGTACTCTCGATACTGTTTATTGCTCGAGTACTTAATCTCAAACTGAACAAATAGTCGGCCAGCGAGTTTCAAGCCGCATCGGCAGGCAGGCGGGAAACATCAAAGGGGTCAGTTTCGATTGATCTCGTTCCGCCAGGTCGCTAGCCTGACCCCTTGGTAACTGCTTGCAAGGATGCAACATGCCCAGACCGCCTCGCTTTGTCGTTCCCGGTTTACCTCAACATGTGATTGTGCGAGGCAACAACCGTGATCCGATCTTCGCATCGGACGAAGATTATCCCGCCTATTTGGACTGGCTTATGTCGGCTTCCAGAAAACACCGCTGCGCAATACACGCTTATGTATTAATGACGAACCACGTCCATCTGTTGGTCACCCCATCGACTGAAAAGGGTTTGGGCAAGATGGTGCAGATGATTGGGCGATACTACGTTCACTATTTCAATCATCGGTACCGCCGCACCGGAACCCTTTGGGAAGGGCGATATAAAGCCAGTCTGATTGACTCGGAAAACTATTTGTTGGCGTGTCAACGATATATCGAGCTGAATCCGGTTCGCGCGGGGATGGTTGGGCATCCTGCCGAATATCCCTGGTCGAGCTATCGCACGAATGCACTGGGCAAACCAACGGAATTGCTGACGCACCATGAGCTGTATGTACAGCTCGGCACGAATGATGATGAACGTCAGTCTTTCTATCGAAGCTTGTTCGGTAACGATGTTTCTCAACAGACCCTGGAGGAAATCAGGGAATCGGCCAACAAGGGCTGGGCTTTGGGTAGTCCACACTTCCTCGATAAGGTTGAGTCGATGATCGACCGGTCAGTGCGGAAGCAACTTCGGGGTGGTGATCGCAAGTCGACCAGGTATCACAGAATCCGCGAAAACAATCGAAACTGACCCCTTTGTTTTACTATTCGACACGACTTTGGTTTCGAGCATGAAGCGTTGCGTGGGTGCCGCGAATGGTGCGCGGAACGCGGCTACGATCTGGAAACGATGTTGTTGTTGATTGAGCGGTAGCGGCGTTGTCGCATCCTGGTAAGTTTACGGGCCTTTCATTATCAGGTAACTGCCAGCAACAAGTCTGGTGACATTATTTCCGTCGAGGAACTTATCTTTTTCAACGAAAAAATTGACGCTTTTGGATGGAATGTTGTAGTCATGGTCAGCATATTCTGCCCGAGCAAGATTCGTGAATGTCCACTTTTGCCTGCCAATCTGAAGCTTCAACACGTTGTTACTAGTTACGTACTCGATCCGAATCGGCTGAGTGAGTTGGCTGTGGCTGTATCGTCCCTCGCCCAAGAACGTATAGCTGAGTTCAGAGAAAGAAAGTTCTCCTTTAATATCGACATAGCTCACACAGTGAGGCGCGGCACCGCAGACGCCTAGCCGCCCCGAGACCCGAACCGACTTGGATGAATCCGTTTGATTTGGAGCCGCTTTGGCGTCTTGCACCGTTGTTGCTGATGACTCGTGCTGATCGGCGAATACAAAAGAACTCAGTACGGAAAACACCAAGGCAGATAGCAGTGGTTTCATTGTTACGTCTCGTTTACTTCACTTGATAAAGCGGGATACGGTCAGCGTGTAGACATCGGGCTAGCTGGCTTTGTGGGTTGCCACCAAATCCTTACGCAAAACCGGCACCGACCGCGTCACAACAACACCAATCTTGGTGCTGTTGCGTTCGGTCTGATAAAGATCTCGCCGTTGGAGGTGGTGGGACGACGCTTTCACCTTTGTCGCGGCTGAGTACAAGCTTGAAGCTTTCCTTTGCGGATTTGGAAGCCCCGACGTTAACCTGCGATGTGTCGGGAGGCAAGTTGCTGGGTTCCCGAGATTGCTGTGGGGTGGGACCGCTGTCGGCCCAGGCTGTGTCGAAGCCGACGTCTGAGCACAAGTCGCTTCAGGACCGCGCGTGGCTGAGACCGATCGGCACTGGCCCTAGCCGCAGAGATTCCTGGCAGAGGGGTGGCACGCCCGGCTTATGTCCGTTCATGGCCGGAACCGCCATTAAGCCCAACCGAAAACGCTGCCTCGACGGGCGGCCGTCTCATTTTTACGGTGCTCCCGGCAGCTGCCCAAAAAATCAGTCCGCCGGCTTTTGATTTCGAATAGAGGTGATGCGCCACTGTCCACCTGAGTTCTTCACTAATGTGAAGCTACTCCACAAAATACGATCAGGGCCATTAGTGCCTTTGATCGCATAAAGAGCATCGGCCAGCGCGACGTCCTGACGAAGGAAACGTACTGACTCTATCTTTAGTGAGCGGCTCCCAGGGTTCTTTTTGCTGCTTCGTTTCATGCCCGCTGTTGCTGCTTCAATTCCTCTTCGCCACTCGCCTCGTGATGTCAATTGGTCGACGTTCGTGTCCAAAACAGCTCTTACTGCCTCCAAGTCGTGCGCTTGCCGACCGGCCACATATGACTGAAGCGTCGTGCGTATCCTGTCTTCGCTCTTGGCAGACATACCCAAATCGGAATTTTTTTGGCTGGCACAACCGCTGATCAGGATCATGGAGAGAACTACTAGCAAAGATGTAATTGCTGCCATCTTCATAAGCAGGAACCTTTCGTTGCAATCAATTAGCAATCAAGAAAGTTGAAGGGCTACGGTAAATAACGTTGTCGATCTGAACTGCAAGACCATCAGCGCGCCAACAACAGAGGGGGATGATATTCGAATTTCGCGTGCGCTCCAGGGGTCTGTGCAGTCCGCAAATGGCCGAGATTGTTTGCCGAACGAGATTGAAGATTCTGTGGGTCCGGTCGATAACCTAGTCAAAGCGAAGGCTGCGGTATGGACCCAGTGTTTCGCTGAACCTAACCGGAGTACTCGTCAGGGAATGAATGCCAGCGTTGTTGTGCTGTCTCTGCAGTTAAGAAACACCTGATACGCTGCTCAGTCCTAATGCTAGACCGTCCAGGTTCAAGATTTGGGTCCATCCCGCAGTCTTCGTTCTTTTCCGACTACGCCTCGCCCGGTTGTTCTCAGAATCGCTCCGCCAGCCGAGGACCTGTTATGACCGGAAACGCCATAACCGACGTCCACTCGCCGCGCCTCGGCTCAGGTTTGAAGTTTGTGCGCGATGGCGGGCGGTTTTAGTGGTCCAGGCCGATCATTGAGTCGATTCCCTCTTCGTTTAGGGTGCGCCGAAATTCCTTGTACGCTTCGCCATCCGTGGGGAACGGGTCGTCCCATACCGTCGAATTTCCATCGTCATCGACGACCTCGAGGATCCAGTCGTTTTTTCCGGAACTGTAGATCGCGACTTTCACGGTCTTACCGTCATGGGTCACCTTCTGACAGTGCTCCGAGTAAATCAGGTCGCCTTCGTCCATCATCGCAATCCTCCTGGGAGTGACAATTGGGCGGAACCACATCGGCAGGATGTTAACCTGCTGAGTCGCTCGCGCCGTGAGGCGCACTACACGCCATATTGGTAAGTCCTCGCAACACAATCGGAGGACGTAACCAGGCTAATGCTCACCTGCAACTCGACGTCGTCACCAGTACGCCCGGATCGTGAAGCGCTGGGCCAGACTGATCGGCCGCGATCCCAAGAGTATGGGACGCATTCGCTTCGTCGACGAAGGCGACGCTGGTGTATCGGCGGACCAAGAATCTCCGCGCCGTTCAGCCCCTGCTCGGTTATACCAAGCTGGAGAGCACTGTCCGGTATATCGGGATTGAGGTAGACGACGCTTTGGAGATCTTCGAGCACACGGAAGCCTGAATCGGCTGCGGCAGCGCTCGGTTCGGGCGCTGTCGGCGAATACCTGTCCTAACTGGAGGCCCAGTGGCTCTGTGCCTGCTTTTTTCACCCGGAAGGAACAGGCAACTGACGCTCCCGGCCACAAGCTCACGTGAGATAGGCACAGGGGGCACGAATGTCATCGCGTACCGAATTGCAGTCATGCCCGTTCTCTTCATCAGCGCTCAGGCCGCAGCAGACCGGCAAGTTGTCCGCGCTGCATACCAGACCGCCGGGCAGCAGCGTGTACGGGAAATTCCAGGCTGCCGAGGGAGGGCATCGCGTTTTTTTCCAGCGCGCCATGTATCTCGCCTGCTGCTGCAAGGCCCTCGTTGCGGGCAAAGCACGCCTACACCGCCATGATCACCGTTGGAGGCGACGGCCGAGCGCTTGGCGTCTCTTTTTGTCGACCTCAGCCGCGGTCGTTTCGTCCCTATTCGGCCGGCACGTGAAAATAAGCGGACTTATACGAAATCCCGCAGACCAATAGTCCATCCGATTGAATTCTTGTCACAACTACCCGTTTCACGCTCCGAGGCATGACCTCAGGATCAACGCGTCGAGATGCTACGGTCGTATTCTGATAGCCAAGCTGGCATTATCGAGTCTTCACTATTGCTGGTCTGCCCCTCAGACAGGCAGCGGATAGCACCCCCCACGCGGGTCGCGCACGCCGCTCGGCCGCCCTCTGGTCTGGCCCCCTGACCAAGAGCGCTGCGGAGACTTTGTCACTATGCGAGGTAACAAACCCAGTTCTCTTCTCGTCGGGAACAACGCCCGACGCGCCGATGTGGACCAGGCGTGGGAGCAGGACAACCAGGCGTGGTGGGACTGGTACGTCAGCCTTGCCGAGAACGATCCCCGGTCTATGCCACGCGATCTCGAATCATCGTGCGCGGTCGATCTTGAGCAGATACTGCTCGCGGAATCCTCACAACCACCCGATGAATTGATCCTAAACGAGCTCACCACGCCATTCCCGCTCGATGTCGACGCGGTGGACACGTTTCAACGCAACGGTTTCGTCAAGCTGCAAAACGTACTCAGTCGCGCTGCAGTATCGCGACTTCGGCTGGAAATGGCGCGACTGCTCGAGGCGCAGTTTGCCATCAAGCTCGACGGCGGTATCCGGAAACGCTTCCTGAGCATGGAGATGGTTTGGCTCGACAACCTTCTCATTCGCGCATTTGTGCGCAGCCCGCGCATCGCCGGCATCTGCGCGGCGCTGCTCGGCGTCCCGAGCGTGCGCCTGTACCACGACAACCTGCTGAGCAAGGAGCCGGGCTGCGGCCGCACTCCCTGGCACTACGACGATCACCATTTTCCGCTGGCGACCCAAAACGTTGTCACTGCCTGGATTCCCGCGCAGCCGATTCCAAGGTCCATGGGTCCGCTTTCCTTCGCGGCACCTATCGACAGCTGGCAGCTGGTGCGAGACATCGAATTCAGTAAATTCGATACCAGCTACGATCGCCAGGTCAGCGAGTGTTTTCGCAGGCATAGTGTCGCAATCGATGATGGTCCGTTCGCGCTGGGCGAAGTGAGCTTCCATCACAATCTGAGCTTCCACACCGCCGGTGCCAATCACACCGAAGTCAGCCGTTTGGTACTGGCCAACACCTACTATGCCGATGGTGCGCGGGTAGTAGACCAGCCGACCATGGTGTCTGGCGACTGGCAGAAGTTCATCCCTGATACCGCACCCGGCGAGGTCGCCGCCAGCCCGCTGAACCCCGTGTGCTGGCCGCCCGACGCATCAGCGACCGCCGAAATCGGTGGCCAACCCTCACCGCGCAACACAGGCCCAGAGCGATGAGCAGCACCTTCGATCGCAGTTGCCAGCATTGGAGCGAATCACGTCGCCGCGAGATGGAGGACTTTTATGCGCTCGCCTGGGTCGACTATCGCCATCTTGCCGAAGCACTGGATTGGAAACGCTGGTTCGAGGCGCACCAGCGTGAGATCGGCGACCGCCGGTTGCGCCTGCTGGACGTCGCCTGCGGCTCAGGCAAGTTTCCAGCCGCGCTGTTGCGCGATGCCGCGCTGACTGATGCCGACGTGAAGCCGGTGGATTACGCGTTGCTGGATCCAGCAGCCTTTTCCATCGCCGAGGCGCGGGATGCACTCGCCGCGCCGTTTGTTCCTGGCGATGAGTTCGAATCCACGCTGCAGGACTTCGACCCTGTCGCCGGCCCCTACGATATCGTCTGGGCCACGCATGCGCTTTACGCCATTCCACCGACTGAGATCGACGCGGCGCTGAAGCGTTTCTTGAGCGCGCTGCGTGGCCGTGGGTTTATCGCGCACGCCTGCGCGGACGCTCACTACCTTGCGTTCTACCACCACTACCTCGAGGCCTTCCGCCCGGGCGAAGACATCGCCCCCTTTACCACGGCCGAACAGGTGCTGGCCGCACTCGAGCGGCTTGGCGCAGAGGTCACCTCGCGCGACATCGAGTATGTCAATGGCACCGGCATAAACGCACGCGAACGCGTCGAGGGCTATCTGCAGCGCTGTCTGTTTGACGACGACATCACCCTGGACGAGCTGCTGACCCATCCGCTGACCGGGGGCTATCTCGCCGGTTGCCAGCAGGACGGAAAATGGCAGTTCTCGCAACGGGTAAAGCTGATCTTCATCAACCATTAGCACCTGAGAGACACTCAACCGGAGCTCAGCTCAATCATATGATTTCATCGACTACGCTAAATTCGCGCTGGGTTGATTGCCTGGAAACCCAGGAGCGTCCGACGCCGAGCGATCTGTGCGAGCACCTGCTTGAAGTGCATCGTCACCACACGGGTTTCACCGAGGCTTGCGCCTCGCGAAGTCGCGACGCGTCGGGGCGCAATAGCTACGAGTGGCTGATTGAAGCGGTGGATGCGGATCGCCACCAAACCATCCTCGATCTTGCCTGCGGAAGTGGCCCGCTCACCGAACTGTGTCATCGGCACGTTGACCAGCGGGCGCAGCTAATCGGCGTCGATATGAGCGCCGACGAACTATGCCTGGCCCGAACCCGTGTACCGGAAGGTCGCGTCGAGTTTCGCCAGGCACTGGCGCAGGACATGGCGTTTTTAGACGACAACAGCGTGGATGCGGTGCTGTGCCACTGGGCACTGACGCTGATGGACCCGGTAGAACAGGTGCTGGCAGAGATCCGTCGCGTGCTTCGACCGGGGGGCGTGTTCGCCGCCATCGTCGATGGAGACATGCAGACGACGCCCTGCTACCAGCGCCAGCACCAGATCATTTACGACTCGGTGCAGCGCGATTTTCCGCAGTATGGCGTCATCGACCTCGGCGATCCTCGCGTGCGCAAACCGGCCGCGCTGGGCGAGTTGATCAACGAGTTTTTTCTTAAAGACCAGGTAACGATCGAACCATCCGTCGTCGAGCTACGGGGCGATCCCGAGACGCTTGCCGAGCAGGCCGCCGGCTTCTTCTACGCCTCGTTCGTGCTCTCGCCCGACAGTCACGCTCAGATGCTGGAAGAACTCAAGCAGGACTTTGCGGGGCGATGCACCGATGACGGGCGCGAGCACAGCCGTTTCCGCATGCCGATCAATCGTCTGGTGGTTCAAAGCGCCTGAATAATTGCGCTCTAACAGTGAAAGGATCAGTGAGTCGCTGGAAACGATCGATGATGACCATGGTTAGGCTGACGCTAAGAAGCAACTCACCTGTGAGCTGAACGGCAAGAAGACCTTCCAACGCTGGGTCGGCATCTCCTCAGTCGGCGGCGCGGACATCGGGGCCGCGAGCATGATGGCCGGCCTGGCGATGAATTGTCCCGGATACAGCGGCGACAGATAGAGGCTCGATCAGATCACCCAGCCACGAACACTTTCGTAATCGAAGTATTGACTGCCGCGACACTAATTGGTCCGGGGACCGGGAGATGCCGATCGGAACGCGAATTCCGAAGCGTGGGACACCACCTCACGCAAACACGCCATACGAATATCTTGGACGAGTTGGAAGGCCGCGAAGTGTTGATTGCTGCCGTTGGCAAGAACTCGGGCCGTAACCAGCCATACCCTTCGCGGCTAAGGACAGCGACCGGCCATAATCGGTCTTAAAGGCGGCACCGGCGCAGCCTGTCAGGATTCTTTACAGCGAGAAGAGGAACGCGTGCTTCCGGCCATAAGCTGCCATTCATCAGGAACCCGGGCATTTCGACTTTGTGACAAAGCCATGCTATCGCCGCTGGGTCACTCCCCCCGTAGTACAGTAGGGACATTACGTCACCCTATGGCACGAACATACTCATGCGTAACTTGCTTTTTTGCTTCATCCTAGCCCTAGCTGCCTGCGGGGAGGGATCATCTTCGGGGGAGCCGGTAAACCTACCGCGTAATGCGCTCGATCCACTCGAATTCTGGGAACCTGTAGAGTTTGAACGTACCGGTAAGGAAATCATGCCGCTGGAGGACATTGCTCGACTGCTCGAACCGCACTGGCGGGAGGTCAAATCGTGCGAACAGGTTGCTTACACCAAGACGACTCCGTCAGCGGAAGACATCTACACCTACCATTTGATGTTTACCTTCAGCCGAAGTGCAGGTGAGAATTTTGACCTCGCCTGCGAGATGGAAAAGCACGGTTATTACGTCTCTGGTGTCGCCCGCATCCGTAAGGAGATTTGGAGTGATTTCTCCAAGCGTTTTGAGCCACGACTTTTCACATTTTTCCGTATTAAGTCTTCCGATGGCCATGCGGATTTCGCGACCTACTTGGTCAACAACTATCGCGACAATGGTAACGCCAATCTCGACGGCTGTAATCACGAGGAGAAATACTGCTACTTTCGCTACCGACCTTCTTACGTCATCAACCTCCAGAACGGTCTGTATACGAAGTTTAAAATCGTACGGCGCAATCGATCCGAATATTGGGAAGATTCAGGGCCAGTGGCGTTACTTCTGGGCAAGGAGGTGCCTGAGGTTGCCGCATTTGTTGCCGGCGAGATCGATGGTATCCCAAGGATGCTGGCGCTACGTGCGCTCGTTCGCGAGGTACAGCGTCAGTACCCTGAGGGAAAGGGTGAGGCGCTTGATCTTTATGGTTACGTGCGACCGATGACTAACGGCATCGTAATTGAGGACGTTGGTGCGAATCTCGGGGTGTTCGGTACAGATGCTTCCTACCTGATCAGGCTCACCGATACTCCGGATTGCCATGAGACCGACAACCCACAGGTGCGACAATGCACGCTGCAGGTCAAGACCAGCCTACAGGCCTACAACCGGGCCACTGGATCGAGGCAGACAAAGCTTGCACAGATCGCGAACGTTGCTGCTGCAGGCACGCAGACCGGCGAAGTCGAAGCACTATTCGTGCAGGAGGATAGCGGTTGGCGCTTGGTCGTCACCGAAGAGTTGGCGCGTTTCCTCTCAGGCAAGGATCGTAAGAGTAACTGGGTCGTTCGAACCAACGATGGTCGGACACTAACTGGGGCACCCGCTGTGTCCTGTATCGCCGATCCTAGCAACTGCTGATAGCAATTCTCGATTGAGATCCGAGGAGACACGCTCAGCGTCGCGAAGTCGACTCCGGTTTAGTGAACCGTGTAATAGGTTTTGGATTAAGACAAAGAGCGAAGAGTTGTATCGCCATGACTGAAGGAGAAGTGAAGAATGCCTGACCGCGATCGGTATGGAGACTATCTCGATGGCAAGCTTCACGGGGGTGGTGGAGCTACGGAAGAAGGTGCGGCAGGCCGTGCCGAGTACTTTCAAGAACTCGAGAAGAGCGTTGCCAACCAGACTCCCTTTTCTGCTAGTAGCAAGGAATTATTAGCGAAGCTCCTTATTTGCTTCGTGGTCGGGCGCTGGGCCTACCATCTTTCGGCTTCAACCGAGGCTGGCTATGTTGCGGCGGCCACAACCTTCATAGTCTTACTTTGGCGACCGCTATGGCTGGTTGTCGCAAGAGTGTCTGCTGTTTTTTTGTTGGTCTGCCTCGTCGCTGTCTTGGCCGCGATTGTGGGCGCCGACAGCGGATTCACTCAAACTCTTGAGCGCATCATCATGCTAATAGCGGGGCCGGTGCTACAGCCCGGACAGTAGCGACTGATCTTTTAGTATCCTGCCTGATTGCCGTTCGTTATCGGATACAAATCAATTTATGTCCGGTATGCGGCGTGACCTGCCGGTCTCGGACCGCCTGCTGAAAAGCGTCCTGGCACACTGCATCAGTAAACGCTTAAAGACAGCTCCGTGTTGTTTCCTGCCGTTAGCCAGACGGGAGGAGCGCCGAGGCCGAACCGGCAACGGCTAAGGACAGCAGTCGGCCAGCAGCAGTCAAAACGCTAAGCGTCGTTTTGTTTATCGAGTTCGCGTCGGGTTTTATCCTGGAATGCTTTGAGTTGTTCTACTTTCTTTGGCCCGACCCCTTTCCGTGATGAGAAGGTGGCGGGGTCGATTTTTAGGCACTTTTCGGGCGTATCAAAACCCTCACTGTAGAGATGCTCAGCAATCGGAAGCCCTGCTTGTCGAAGCTCATCTGCAAACCATTGGTCGCCGGGAGACAGTTTGCCATCGGTGTCAAAAAATTCATCCCGAAGTCCTTTGCTCTTCGATACAAGTGCGTTGATTGCCTGTATCTTTCCTTCCTTTTCAGTATCTGACTCTACGATCTCTCGAAATCGAATTAACTGCTTCAAGTACGGTTCGGGGTCTTCTTTCTCTCCGTAGCCATCGATCGCAAACCAATTATCGGATTCACTCGAGAGTTCACCCTGCAGCATCGCTTTTTCTTCGTCGGAGTACAGCTTGTATGCGTGTTTCAGCCAACTCAACGGAGTGTAAAGGTCAAGGGTGGGAATGAATTGCCACTGATAGGTCTTGGCAGACGCAATCTCCACGGCGAGGGCGAGAACTTCTTGTTTTCGCAACGCGTTCTCATAGGCGCGCTCTGTCCCTGAACTGTTCAGCCGATCTTCAGCAGTTTCAAGCCTTTGCTCTAGACCCCGGAATTGTTGGATGGTCGCTATTCCTTCTGCAACTTGCTGCGCCTCACTTCTCAATGATTCACGTTCCTTGTTCGCGGTCTTTGGCTCTAAATGGTTCTGAGTGACTCCTACATCCTCGCTGCGCTGTGAGCGCATTACTAACCAGATAACGATAACGACCAGTATCAGAGCAGCTAGATACTCCATGTCAAACTCCTCACTCGTTGAGTATTTTCGGCTTGACGACCGGAATACAGAATACCCAATGGCTTGCAGATTAAAAGAGGCCGCAACGCGTCGATCGACACCATGGATGCTAACGCGGCGAAATGACTGGTCAGTGTTGATTGCTGCCGTTGCCGCTGGCAAACGGCGTACATAACCCCTTGCCAGTTCCCTATCGCTTCGGCTGATCAGGGGTCGGTCAAGACAGAGGTGATCGACCTATTCTTTCCTGCGCGCAAGCTGCCACTCAGCGCCGATCCTGAAAGTTGGACCACGCCCTGCCTCGGCCCCCGCTAAACACGACCGGTGCTGGCAGACATATCGACGATTCACGATACATCGGATCGAAACGATTGGCTTTCATAACGCGACCAATACCTTTATAAAGGGCCGGTTATCCCCGGGGCCGCGACCTGCCATGCAGATCTTCAACGAAATCCGCTTCGACAACCTGCGCGGCGACCTGTTTGGCGGCGTGACGGCGGCGGTTATCGCGTTGCCGATGGCGCTCGCCTTCGGTGTCGCCTCCGGCGCTGGGCCGGCAGCAGGCCTTTACGGTGCCGTGCTGGTGGGCCTGTTCGCGGCGCTATTCGGCGGGACGCCGACGCTGATCTCCGAGCCGACCGGCCCGATGACCGTGATCATGACGGCAGTTATCGCGAACCTGCTCGCTGCCAATCCCGAAAACGGCATGGCGATGGCCTTCACGGTGGTCATGATGGCCGGGCTGTTCCAGATCCTGTTCGGCATCCTGAAACTCGGCCACTACGTCACGATGATGCCCTACACGGTCATCTCAGGCTTTATGACCGGGATCGGTATCATCCTGATCATCTTGCAGCTTGGACCATTTCTCGGACATCCGACGCCCCCTGGCGGGGTGCTCGGCACGCTTGGTCAGCTCGGCGAGCTGATCACCTCTATTCGACCGGCCGAGACCGCACTGGCGGCATTCACGTTTGGCCTGATTGTGTTTTTTCCAAACCGCTTCCGCCGGTTTATCCCGCCGCAGCTACTGGCGCTACTGATCGGTACCCTGATATCGGTCTGGTTCCTCGCCGACGGCGATGTCCGCCGCATTGGCGAGATCCCGACCGGCCTGCCCGATCTGCAACTACCGGTCTTCAGTGCGGGTCAGTGGCAACTGATGGTCATCGACGCATTGGTGTTAGCGGTCTTGGGCAGCATCGATGCACTGCTGACCTCGGTGATCGCCGAGAACATGACCCGCAAGGAGCACAGTGCCAACAAGGAGCTGTTCGGTCAGGGTGTCGGCAACCTCGCCTCCGGGCTGTTTGGCGGCATCCCGGGCGCCGGCGCAACTATGGGCACGGTCGTCAACATCCAGACCGGCGGGCGCAGCGCCTTGTCCGGCCTCACGCGCGCCCTGCTGTTGTTAGTCGTGGTGGTCTGGGCGGCCGACCTGACCGCGCAGATCCCGCTCGCAGTGCTCGCCGGCATCGCGGTGAAGGTCGGCGTCGACATCATCGACTGGGCGTTCCTGAGGCGCGCGCACCGGGTATCGGTCAAGGCCGCGGCGATCATGTATGGCGTGATTGGCCTGACCGTGTTCGTCGACCTCATCACGGCGGTGGCGCTCGGCGTGTTCGTGGCCAATGTGCTGACGATCGAACGCATGATCAAGTTGCAGAGCCAGTCGGTCAAAGCGATCAGGCATGCGCATGGCCTCGAGGACCTCAACCGCGATGAGCAGATGCTGCTGGAGCGCGGTAACGGCTGCATCCTGGTCTTCGCCCTCGGCGGGCCGCTGATCTTCGGTCTGGCCAAAGCGATCTCGCGTCGTCATGCAGTGCTTACGGACCACCAAATACTCATCGTCGACTTCACCGATGTACCGGTACTCGGCGTATCATCGTCACTGGCGATCGAGAACATGATCCTCGAGGATCTCGCCAAGGGGCTGCCTGTGTACATCGTCGGCGCTGAAGGTGACGTCAAAGACCGTCTGAAAAAGCTCGGATTGCTCGATGCGGTCAGCCAGGATCACGTCTTGGCGACTCGCCAGGAAGCGCTCGAGCGAGCCAATGTCGATCTCGATACCTTACGGGCCGAACAAGGCGACCAGACGCCCTCGCCAGCCTGAACCCGACACTCGAAGAATAATGCAGTACGTTCCGAGAACAACAAACCCGAGCACCATCACAATCGGCTTGCGCCTGCAAACAGGTGATTGGGCGTGATCAAGCTGCGCACCTACGTGTACATCGACTCGCTGCAGCCACAGCTGGCCGAGTACATGGCCACCGTGTCACAAGGCTTTCTACCGGTGCCAGGCGATGCGTGCCTGTGGGTGGAGGTATCGCCGGGCATGGCCGTCCACCGCCTGACCGACATCGCGCTGAAGGCGACGCGGGTCCACCTCGCCCAACAGGTTGTCGAGCGCGAATACGGCACCATGGTGATTCACCAGCGTGATCAAGACGATGTGCGCGAGGCCGGCAGGATTCTGTTGTCCAACCTCAGGGCGCGTCATACCGACCGTGAACAACCGCGGATCGCATGGCACGAGATCATCCGCGGCATGACACCCGATCACACCGTGCTGATCAACCGCCAGGACCGTCGAGGCTCGATGATCCTGCCTGGGCAGAGCATGTTCATTCTGGAAACCGAACCGGCAGGTTATGTCGTGTACGCCGCCAACCAGGCCGAAAAGGCCTCCAATATCACCCTGGTCGATGTCCGCGCAGTCGGCGCCTACGGTCGTCTGACACTCGCTGGCAAAGAAGGCGATATCGACGAAGCCGCCGCGGCAGCGGTTGCGGCGATTCAAAATCCGGTAGCCAACTAACGGGCCAGGCGGCAGAGATGCATCGACGCGAATTACTCAGCCTACTGGATCCCCACCAATCGAGGCACCTCGAGGAAGCGGCCTTTGTTGCACAAACCAGGGCCTTTGTCGAAGCGCATGAAGACTGCTTTCACTGCGACCTGTGGCCCGGCCACGTAACCGGCTCCGCCTGGGTCGTCAATCCGTCGCGCAGTCACGTTCTGTTGTTACATCACCGCAAACATGACCAGTGGTTCCAACCCGGCGGACATGCGGATGGCGATGCTGACATCCTGCGCGTGGCACTGCGCGAGACCGCTGAGGAAACGGGTCTTGACGCGTCTCACATCCGCCTGGTCGACGAGCGCATTTTCGATGTGGATGTGCACACGATCCCCGCCAGCGTCCGCGGACCGCGCCACACCCATTACGATGTGCGCTTCCTGGTCGAGATGGATGACGACATCGTGATCCCCGGCAACGATGAGTCACACCAGGTCTTGTGGGTGGCACTGCATGACGTGCCACGCTACAACAACAATCGATCGACCTGGCGGATGGTCGAGAAGACGCGGCGTATGCGCTAAGCCCGCGGTTGCAGTTGGTCAATCTGGGCGTTGACGCGACGCCGTCTTTTTCGCCGCCGGCTTGGCAGGCGATTTTTTCCGACGTTTCGCTTTGCGAAGTTCCGGCAGCAACCCTTCGATGCGCGCACGCATACGCGGTTCAATCGCCAGCGCAAACTGCAGAAACTCGTGTGCCACCAGCGACAGCTCTTTACCGCGGGGATGGACGATGAACCACTGCCGCATGATCGGAAAACCTTCCACATCCAGCACGGCAACCGGGCCGTCAGTCCCTTCGAGCGTCAGGGTGTGCAACGACAGCACTGAAAGACCCAGCCCACCGACGATGGCGTGCTTGATCGCCTCGTTGCTGCCGAGTTCCATACGCACCGTGGGATTCAAACCCCGCTGCTCAAACACCTTGAGGGTCGCGTCGCGGATTCCGGAGCCCGGTTCGCGCAGGATGATCGGTTCCTCGGCAATCCGCGCAAGGGGTATCTTTTTCTTACCGACCAGGGGATGGTTGCGCGGCGCGAGTATCACCAGCGGGTTCGGCGCGAACGGGTACACCACCGTATCCGACTGCCCCGAGGGGGCCTGCCCCATGATATAGAGGTCGTCTTCGTTCGCGTTGATGCGCTCGATGATGCGTTCACGATTCGTCACCTTCAACGCAACCTCGATACCCGGGTATTCCTTGCAGAACTCACCCAGCACCTCTGGCGCGAGATACTTGGCCGTTGTAATCACGCTGAGCCGCAGCCTGCCGCGGCGAATACCCTTGAGGTCCGCTACCTTCATCTCGAGGTTGGCGAGCGTTTCGAAAATCTTCCGCGCCGAGTCGTAAAGCTCGAGACCAGCCTCGGTCGGCTTGACGTTGCGCCCGACATGCTCGAACAGCGGCAACCCCACCGCATCGGCGAGCTTCTTGATCTGCATCGATACGGTGGGCTGCGTGAGAAACAACTCCTCGGCGGCCCGAGTGAAGCTCCCGAGCCTGACAATCGCCTCGAAAACCTGCAGCTGGCGGAGCGTTGCATGCCGGATCAGGTAATCCGGCATGGCCGCCGGTGGCGTGTATCCGGGTTCGCTGGGCAGAGGCATTTAGGACTCCCTGCTGCGCAACACAGCATGGCTGTTGGCGGCCAGGCGCTCGGGTAAGCAGCGGTAACTGCATCTCGCCACGACGCAGTTCCGCGGGGCCCTAAGTCAGTCAGGCCAGACGCGGCGACCATGCACAAAGGCAGCGGTCGCACCCTTCGAGGATGCGGCTTTTGATGGACCCTTGGCGCGCGACGCGGCGGGGGCTTTTTTTGCCACCGCTTGTCGCGTGGTGGCAGGCTTGCTCGGCGCAGGTGTTTTGGTCGGTGGCGCTGGCTTGGTCGCGGCGGCGGGTTTCGTTGCCGCGGCGCTGGCCTTCGTCTTTCGAATCGATGCGGCCAGTTTTTCGGCGGTCTTGTCGGTCTCGGTCATAGCCTGATCACCTCTTCGATCAATTGTTGGATCTCATTGCTGGCATCCGTTCCACGGCTGCCGAACTCAAACACGCTTCGTCCTTCGAGCGCACTCATACGAAACACCATCCGCCGCCGGATCGCCGTATCGGCTACCGGCACCGTCAGCTCGGCCAGGGCCTGGCGCATCATGCGCGATAATCGGGTGCGCGGCTCGAGCTGATTAATTACCAGCAAGGCCTTCAAGCCGGGATTATGCCGCCTCGCCTCTTCCACCTCACGTTCGATATGCACGGTGGCCCAGATATCGAGGGGTGAGGGTTGAACAGGGATCAGCGCGACATCAACGAGCCGCAGTGCGGCACGGGTCTGCGGCGCCTCGACCGACGGCGGGCAATCGACGACCAAGTGCGAAAACGCCGACCGGTTTTCCTCGACGGCCTGCTCGACGCCGTCCACCGCATCAAGCACGCCAAGCGTCGATTCGGCGTCGCGCATCGCACGCCACTGGAGGACCGACCGTTGCGGGTCTGCGTCGAGAACCGCCGTGCTGTCACGCAGATTCAGCGCGCTGGCGACGTTGACCGAGAGGGTGGTCTTGCCAGCCCCGCCCTTGTTACCGACTACGGCGATCGTCGGCATCGCGTTATTCAGCTTGCATCGACGGCGGCGTTCAATTGATCCAATGCCTCGGCCAGCCGATGCTGCGCCGGCTCGAGTGCGCCACTGGTTTCGTCGGCATGGATTGTCATATTGACGTAATCCTTGCCGAAACCCATGTCCGGGTAAAGTCCTTCACGCTCGGAAAGTTCGGCGGCCTGGTCGAGGAAGTCCCGCAATGACTGGTAGTCGTCGAATTCGTAACGACGCTCCAGCCGAACCGGCCTTGCGCGTTCTTGCCACTGGTGTTTCATCGTCAAAAGCCTTTAAAACACGGCGCCGGGATCAGGGCGATTGATACCGCTTTCGAGTTGGCCGATCCAGCCGGCCAATTCACGGGCGTGAACCTGCTCCTCTTCGAGCAGTGCCTGGAAAAATAGGCGATCTTCGGAGAGCCCGGCGCGGCTGCAATAGCGTACAGCGCTACCATAGAGGCCGACCAGTTCGAGTTCGAAGGCCTGATCATAGCGCAGCAGCTCGGACAAGTTAGCGCCCAACCCGACCGGTCGTAGCTGCGACGCCGCGGGCGCGGCGCCGAGTGCCAGCATCCGCCCAATGATGCGGTCAGCATGGCCAAGTTCTTCCTGCGCTTCGTGGCGCAGTCGCTCCGCCGCCTCGACCAAACTCCAACCATCGACCAACTTGGCTTGCGCCGTGTACAGCTGGACGGCCGAGAACTCGAGACTCAGCGCCCGTCCCAAGTAACCGAGAACCTGTTGATCGGCGGCATTGCCGAAAGTCATAGGAGCGATATCCTAGCCCCCCTAACGAGGGGCTAAGTGGGTTAAGTTACGCGACAGCGTCGCCACCGGTCGGCAGAACCGGCTCAACTTCGCGATGCGGACGTGCAATGATGTGCGCAGCGACCAAGCCGTCACCGACTCGCTCACAAGCGTCAGCACCAGCACGAACGGCCGCGTTTACCGCACCGGTCTCGCCACGGACGAGAACGGTTACATAGCCACCACCAACGAACTCACGACCGATCAGGCGCACTTCAGCGGCCTTGGTCATTGCGTCTGCAGCTTCAATTGCCGGCACCAGGCCGCGGGTCTCGATCATGCCCAGGGCGATACCATAGTTCTCACTTGCCATCGTTGTCTCTCCGTTAACTCATTAGTTGATTGACAGTTATGCGGCCACGCCAGGCGTGGCCGTCTAAATTATTTGGTGCCAAGCACCGGCTCCACTTCGCGATGCGGACGCGCGATGATGTGCGCTGCCACCAGGCCATCGCCAACCCGCTCACAGGCGTCTGCACCCGCACGTACCGCGGCATTTACCGCACCGGTCTCACCGCGCACCAGCACGGTCACGTAACCGCCGCCGACGAACTCGCGTCCGATCAGACGAACTTCTGCTGCCTTGGTCATGGCATCTGCGGCTTCAATAGCCGGAACCAGTCCGCGCGTCTCGATCATGCCCAGTGCGATGCCGTTGATTTCAGTTGCCATGGTCGTGTCTCCTAGTGACTCGATTGTCAGTTAAACTCGTCAGCTCCATGCCGGTGCTCAAACAGCACCAGCCGAATCCGGCGTCTCTTGCGACGGCGGCCAGTCATCGATAATGCCGCATACCGTCAGGTCGGTAAGCACCTCGAAACTCTCCGCCGCGTAGCGCGCGGCCGAACCGCTCGCCGTAAATACCCAGTTACCCGGGTTAACGCCGACTGGGTCGACGGCAACCTGGAATTTTCCACTCGCGTTTTTCAAAACGCGCAGGCTCGAGTGCCGCAGTCCATCGACGCGCTGGGTACATACCAACGTGCCCTCGACCTGAAAAATCTCCATCAGCCGGCGCCCGGCGGCTGATCGCCCGCGTCATCGGTCGGTTCGTCGGTCGCCGCGGTATCGGCGCCCTCGGCCCCGGCCTGATCGGCTTCCGTACCAGGCGGAGGCCAATGATCGATGATCCCGACAATCGTCAGGTCGCTCGGGTAACCCTTGCTGCCGGCGGCCTCTCGCGCTGCAGAACTGCCCACGCAGATAACCCAGTCGCCCGGCTTGGCACCGACTGCATCGACGGCGACCAGTTTCGCCGAACCGTCGATGACCACCTGGAGGTGCTTGTGCTCCATCATGGCAATCCGGTTGGTCGAGACCAATGGACGCTCCACCTGGCAGATCTTCATCAGTGCGCCCCCGCGAACTCGTTCTTGTGAACGGAACAGCAGACCACCTCGATCGGGCCCGCACCGGTGCAGTCGCGAACCACCTGCATGATGTGCAGCAGGCCGCGCTCGAACAGCTTGGCGTAGCGCGCCTTGACCGCTCTGGCCACCTGGCGACAGCGCTCGGCAGCACGCTCCTTCGCACCCGGCACCTGGCCGTGGTAGTCAAAACGAATCACCACCGGGATCGGCAAGCCGTGCGCCGCGTTCAGCCCGGAGAAGATCTTGATGCCGACATCCATGTCCTTGGCGCCTTCCTCGACCGTCTGCAGGTAGGCGAAATACATCAGGTTGCGCAGCTGCACCTCTTCGAAACCGATGCCGGCGCCGATAAACCGTTCGGCATGGCCGATATCGGCATAGCTCGCGCCGTGAAACTCGCGAACGTACGCGATCTGCGACAGGTTGTTCCTGAGCAGTTGCAGAATGAAGCGCTGCATCCCCTGCGCGGTATCCTCGGCGGCCTCAGCGACGGCGCGCTCCATTGTTGCGGTCGCTTCCGACGCACCGAGGCGCGCGGTCTCGTCAAACAACACGTAGTTGTCGACGAAGCGGTCTAGATCGGTGGCGCCTTGAGCATCCGGCACGTGCACACGGATCGCGTCGGTGTCGGTATCGAGACCGACCAGCAGCAGGTCGATCGAGGCTCCGCAACAGTAGCTGTTCTCGATCGCCTCGCGGAACGCTTCGAGTCGCTTGAGGCCTTCGCTGGCCGCCAACGCGGTGTCCGAGCCATGCGCCGCACAACCCTGGTGTTCGGGATCTACCGAACTGTAGTGATAGACGACTGCCTTGAGGTAGCGCGTCGGGGCGTCGGCGAGATTCGGCCGGCCCTCACGGTAGCGCAGCATCTCAACCTCGACCCATTTCTGGATGCTGTCCTCGATATCGAAGGTCGCCCCGGCGTAGGACTTGCGACGCACCTGATCCTGCGGCAGACGCAAGACATAGCGAATCACGTGCGCCAAGCGGCCATCCGCACAGGGCGAGATGTCGAGCGTGTGAAAGCCGCAGTCCTGGATGAAGCCAGCAAAATTCTCGGCACTGTCTGCCGCGAGCGGCTCGAGACGATGGAAATCGTCGCAGTAGCGACGGTAGGTCTCGAACACGCACCAGGCAAACAGCCGCTTCATATCAAGTTGGCAGACCCATGCATCGGCCAGGATGCCGTCCGGTAGCGCAAAGCCGAGCTCCTGTTGGGCAATGTGCTGTGCTCGCTGCTCGAAGTCCGCGTCATGCTGATAACCGGAGATCTGCTTGAGTACCGGCGTTATCCGGTCAAACGCCTGCTTGACGCCATCTTCGTAGCGATAGAGACGCTGGTTCTCACGGTGATCGACCAACGGATGTTCCACGCCGGCATGCAGGTTCCGCGCAGCCACCGTCCCAGCACCACCTGGCCGACGCAGCGGCGCGCGCACAGGTGCACTGCGCGTTGGGCGGTTACGGTTTGATGATGGGCGTTGCATATCGTCGATATCCGCTTGTCGTCAGCACGGCTTAGCCGCGCGCACCACCGCTATAGGTGATCAACGAACCCGTTTCGGTGTTGCCACTGCTGCCGGTCACTTTACTTACCGGCTGCGCAATCTCTTCGTTACGCGGCTCCAGCTTGCGGAAATTCATCGCGCCGATCGGACCACCGCGGCGTGTCGGGTTGCGGCGCGTCGCCGAGCTCCCTTCGGTGCCGGTGACATGATCGCCTCGATCCCAGTCATCGCCGGTGATGCGTTGTCCCGCATCCATGCCCTCGCCGGTGATCCGGCTAACCACGCGGCCTTCGACCTCGGGCCGCGTTTCCGGCATCGGCGGCACCTCAGCAGGGCGGGCACCGAAACGCTTTTCCTCGGTACCGGTGACCTTGCCGGTCGCCATCCCAAACGGCCCGGTGATGTTGCCCTGCTCGTAACGGGATCCCGTCACGGCCGAGGTCTGCCGCTGCCCCCCCGCGGCGTGCGCCGGCGGCGCGACACTGAAATCACCCCACGGCTGGTTGCCTAGCGGCTGGGGGAAATCCGGACTACCCGGCTGAGCCGGCAACGCCGGACAGGCTTCAGCCATCTGATCGGCGCCCACGTAGGGGGTACCGCTGATCGGGTCGCAAGCCCCTTTGTCTGCACCGGTCATCTTGCCACCGACACCAGGCTGCTGACCGGTCATTGGCATACCAGCCTGGCGTGCGCTAGGGCGCGTGCGTTGTTGTACCTCTCGCTGTTGCGGGGCCTCGCAGAAATCGGCGGCCTGCTCCATCCCGGCGTAAGGCGTGCCGGTGACAGCCTTGCAGGTACCTGGCTCATCGCCGGTCACACGACCCGACCGCCCGGTCATCGTCCCGGTCACACCCTTACCACCCGGGGTACGGGACATGCCGACCTTACGATCCTGCGGCGTCGGCGCCGCTTCACAGAAATCGTTGAACTGCTCGCGCCCGACGTAATCATCACCGGTGACATTGCGACAGCTGCCGGCCTCGTCGCCAGTCATGTGTTGGCGACGGCCAACCGTTGTGCCGGTCACGGCACCGCCGCGCAGCGTAGCGCTGACCCCGACCTTACTCGGCGCGTTGCCGATGTCGCTTGGCCTGGTGTACTGGGTCCCTGTCGTCTGCCGATCTGCACCGGCCTCGTCGCCGGTTACTTTCGACGACCGGCCGACGTTGCTGCCGGTAATACCCTTGCCTTTCATGGTCTCGACGCGGCTGACCTTGGCCGGTCCGGCCTCAGGCCGCGTGCCGCAAAAGGCCGCGGTTTGCCCGGGGCTGATGTAGTCGTTGCCGGTAACCCGCTTACAGGTACCGGGCTCGTCGCCGGTCACTTTTTCGCTGCGCCCGACCTCGTTGCCAGTCACCGTGTTGTCGCGCGAGGTCTTGCTGACGCCCACCCGCATCGGCGTTTTGGCCGGCTCGACGTGGCAAAAGTCACGAAACAGGTCCGCACCCAGATACTCGGTGCCCGTGACGGTCCGGCAGGTGCTCGGCTCATCGCCGGTCACGGAGTGGCTCCGTCCGACCATCGTGCCGGTCACCGCTTGTCCGTGGCTGGTCTCGCTGACACCGACCTTCCAGCTTTGATCCTGGGCGGCGCCCTGCTCGGCCTCCTGCGGGCGTTGACGCCGCTTGCCACTGCAGTCACCACACTTCTGGGTGATACCCGACTTGCCGTTGCGACTGCGCAACTCGCGCAACTCGCGGGCCAACTCGCGGCTGCTCAACTCCGGGTTAACCGCACGCGCGGTTTGCGCGGCACTCACCGCACCGTTGTTGATGCCGGCCTTGCCACGCGTCGACTGCGCCTGACGTCGCGCCAGCGCGGCAGCGCGGGTCGGATTGCGTTGCGCCGCGGTGCTGCGACGCACGGCACCCTTGGCGGGGCGCTTGCTGCGTACCGGCGTGCTGCCGGTCTCGCGCGCCTCATCGTTGCCATCGTAACCGCCTTCCTTCTTCGCCGGTTGCTCGGTGGTTACCATCGCCGCCGCTTTGCGCGCCTTGGGACCACCCGCCGAAGTGCGATCGGCACTGGTGTCGGCACGCTTGCCCTGCGATGACATCGCCTTGCGACGCGCCAGAGCGGCGGCACGCGTGCTGCTGCCAGGCTGTGCGGGCGACGCGACGTAGCGGGCTCGTGGCTTGGCCGCCGCAGCGGCAGGCACCGGGGCCGGCGCCGCAGATGTCGCGGTTTCCGTGTCCGTGCGCGTGCGCTCCGGGCTACTGCCCGAGGTTGCGCCTTTCCCGCCACTGGACAAGGCCTTACGCCTTGCCAGCGCCAACGCTCTGGTGCTCTGTGCCATGGTGTTCCCCGTCTAAGTCGAATCTACCCGCCAGGATCAGGCGCATTCGCGCCCTACCTGATGATCAGCCGCGGCCCTCATAGACCACGAAACTTACGCCCTGACTTTGGGTGTAGTTGTCGTAGCCGATCAGGCGGACGTGGTGATCCGGGTACGAACGGCGGCATGCCTCCAACTCGGCAATGATCGTGTTGATATCCTTCTCGCCAAAAAACGGCAGCTTCCACATCGTCCAGTAGTGATCCATCGAGCGGCTTGGGTGTTCGTGCTCAATCGCCGCGGTAAGGCCCTGCGCGACCAGGTAAGCGATTTGGTCGTAGACCTCTTCCTGGCTCAGTTTTGGCAGGAAACCGAAGGTCTCCAGCGTTTGCGCGGTCTGGTAGTCACCCGTATGGGAACCATTTGACATTGTCTAATCCTCTTTAACCGTTAGGTACAGTTGGTTGATCGCTGCGGTGATCGGCTCAGCCGACGTCCAGCTTATCCACGGTTTCGAACTCGAACTTGATCTCTTTCCATGTCTCCATGGCGATCGCCAGTTCTGGGCTGTTTTTGGCCGCTTCAGCGAGGATGTCACGAGCTTCTTTCTCGATCTCACGACCTTCGTTGCGGGCCTTGACGGATGCCTCGAGTGCGACACGGTTGGCTGCTGCACCGGCTGCGTTACCCCATGGGTGACCCTGGGTACCGCCACCAAACTGCAGCATGGAGTCGTCACCGAAGATGGTGACCAGCGCCGGCATGTGCCATACGTGGATACCACCCGATGCAACGGCGAATACGCCTGGCATCGAACCCCAATCCTGGTCAAAGAAAACGCCGCGCGAGCGGTCTTCAGGGACGAACGACTCACGCAACTGGTCAACGAAGCCGAGCGTCGACTGACGGTCGCCTTCGAGCTTGCCGACAACCGTACCGGTATGCAGGTGGTCACCACCCGACAGACGCAGGCACTTGGCGAGTACGCGGAAGTGAATACCGTGCTTCGGGTGACGGTCGATAACGGCGTGCATGGCACGGTGAATATGCAGCAACATGCCGTTTTCACGACACCAGTTGGCAAGACCCGTGTTGGCGGTAAAACCACCCGTCAGGAAGTCGTGCATCAGGATCGGCGAACCGACCTCTTTGGCGAACTCGGCACGCTTGTACATCTCTTCCGGCGTGGCAGCGGTCACGTTGAGGTAGTGGCCCTTCCTCTCGCCCGTCTCCTGCTCGGCCTTTTGGATCGCCTCACCAACGAATTCGAAGCGGTCACGCCAGCGCATGAACGGCTGCGAGTTGACGTTCTCGTCGTCCTTGGTCATGTCCAGACCGCCGCGCAGGCACTCATAGACAGCACGGCCGTAGTTCTTGGCCGACAGGCCAAGCTTCGGCTTGATGGTCGCGCCCAGCATCGGACGGCCGTATTTGTTCAAGCGGTCACGCTCGAGCGGAATACCGGCCGGCGGTCCGCCGCAGGTCTTGATGTAGGCGATCGGGAAACGAATGTCTTCGAGACGCAGGTGCTTCAGCGCCTTAAAGCCGAAGACGTTACCAACCAGCGAGGTCAGCACGTTGACGACCGAGCCCTCTTCGAACAGGTCGATCGGGTATGCGACAAAGGCGTAGAAAGACTCGGGGTCGCCCGGGACGTCTTCGATGCGGTAGGCGCGGCCCTTGTAATACTCGAGGTCGGTCAGGAGCTCAGACCAAACGGTACTCCAAGTACCCGTCGAAGACTCGGCGGCAACCGCAGCTGCGACCTCTTCGCGCGGCACGTTGGGCTGACCCGTAACCTTGAAACAGGCCAATAGGTCAGTATCAAGCGGCACATAGTCCGGAGTCCAGTACATGTCGCGGTATTCTTTTACGCCCGCGTCATACGCTTTAGATGCCATGGTCAACTCCTGTTCGGTTGCTCGGGGTATGAATTCTTGGAAATCTCAATAGGACAGATCGTAAGGATAGATAGCGAGCGATGCGCTCATCCAATAAATCCTATCTTCGATATCGATAGATAATTGCCTATGCGTGTCTGAGGTGTTTCGAAAAATTGTCGGCGCGTGCTGCCGCGCTCGATCCAACTTGGAGCCTCAGATCGTGGGCACGTATTTGACACCTAACTACGTCACACGTCGAGTGGAAATTGCAATGCAGTCAGCCGCGGGGTGGGTTATAGACGTTCGGCAACCCGGCTCGCCGCCAGCGCCAACTGCCTGAATGGTCAATCGAAAAAGGCCAGGACGGCATCCAGGTCGCGGGTGCGCGCGAACGCTGGCATCGTATCGAGGAAGACCTGCCCGTAGCCCTTTTTCAACAGCCGCGGGTCGCACAACACCAACACGCCACGGTCGTTGCTGTCGCGAATGAGGCGTCCGGCGCCCTGTTTGAGCGCGATCGCCGCCTGCGGCACCTGATAATCCATAAAGGGGTTACCGCCGGCCTGCCGGATCGCGTCAAGTCGCGCCTGCAGCACCGGATCGCCCGGCGATGCGAACGGCAGCTTGTCGATGATCACCAGCGACAGCGCTTCGCCGCGGACGTCGACCCCCTCCCAAAAGCTCGTCGTCCCGAGCAGCACCCCGTTACCACAAGTGACAAAACGGTCGAGAAGCTCGGCCTTTGGCGCACTGCCCTGTACCAGTAACGGGAGCTCGATTTGTTGTTCCAACAACTCGGCGGCAATACGCAAAGCGCGATGGCTGGTGAACAGCAGAAAAGCACGCCCCTGGCTTGCCGCCAAGATCGGCACCGCCAAGTCGACCACCGCCGCGGTGTACGACGGGTCGTTGGGCGTCGGCAGGTTGCGCGGGGCAAACCATAGCGCCTGTTGTGGGTAATCAAACGGGCTGTCCCACTGACGGGTTTCCGCGGCCTGCAGTCCGAGTTGGCTTTGAAAATGGTCGAAGCATTCGCCGACGGCCAAGGTCGCCGACGTAAAAACCCATGCCGCAGGATGGCGCTGCATCTGCTCGCCGAACAGCGTGGCTACGTCGAGCGGGGTGCTGTGCAACCTCAAGCTCTGCGGAAAGGTTTCGAACCAACGGACGCAGTCCTCGTCACCTTCGTTGCCGGTCATCAGATCGAGTTGTTGAATCAGACTGACAGCCCGCGCAAGACAACTATCCAGGCCTTTTCCACGCCCTTCGATCGACTCCAGCAGCGATCGCACCTGGGTGAGTTCCCCGCGGGTAACCGTCAGCGCTTCACCGATGCCGCCATCTTTCTCGACGTCGCGCCACGTACCTCGACCGAGTCGCTGCCCGAACGCCAGCCGCAAGTCGCGGGCTGATTTGGCAAGGTGGTCCAGTCGATCGAGCAATTCGGGTAGATCACCGGCCTCGCGGTGATACTCGATTCGGGTATCGTTGCCCAGCTCGATCAGCTGACGGGTACTCACCGTCCGGCCAAAAAAATTACTGGCCACTTCGGGGAGTTGATGCGCCTCGTCGATGATGAACGCATCCGCGCCAGGCAATAGTTCTCCGAAGCCATCTTCTTTCAGGGCAAAGTCGGCACACAGCAGGTAATGATTGACGACGACAATATCGGCCTCCTGCGCCCGTCGGCGTGCCTCGACCAGGTGGCAACGACTCCAGGCCGGGCATTCCTGGCCCAGACAGTTATCGGTGGTTGACGTAACCAAAGGCCAAATCGAGGCATCCTCCGGAATATTCGTAAGCTCGCTGATATCACCCCGTCGGGTTATGCCTGACCAGTCGCGAATCTTCTTGAGGAAACGCAGGTTGTCCCGGCCATGGCCACGCTCATCGGCCAACGCCGCCTCCATGCGCTCGATGCAAAGATAATTCGACCGCCCCTTGAGCAGGGCCACTTGCACCGGGCTGGCCATCGCGTCGCGCAACAGCGGGAGGTCACGAAGAAACAGCTGGTCCTGCAGATTGCGGGTACCGGTCGAGATGATGACCTTTTGGCCTGACAACAACGCCGGGACCAGGTAGGCAAAGGTCTTACCGGTACCTGTACCGGCCTCAGCGATCAGCTGCCCGCCGGCCTCGAGCGTGTCGGCGACGACTTCAGCCATATCCAATTGCTGACGACGTTCCGCAAACCCGTCGAGTGTGCGCGCAAGCAGCCCCCCCGGACCGAGAACGTCAGCTACATCCATGGGACCCCGTTGCCTGTGGCCGGCAGCCGCTATTCGGCCTGATTCTCCCAGACCTCATCCTGTTGGCCGTTGACGCTGTCCCAAACCAGCTGACCGATGATCTTGAAGCGGGCCACTGACATGGCGCCGCGTTTTGCCCGGTTGCTGCTCGCGGCATCGACATACTCGGCAAGGTCATCGCGCATGGCCTGGTAGATTTCATAGGGCTCGTAGTTTTCGTCCATCAGCACCAGCACGACGGCATCCCAGGCCTGGTTTACCTTTAACTGCCCGATGCGCTGGCCACCCTTGCTCTCGTCGAAGATGGTTCGACTTTTGATCTGTATGCGATAACCACTGGACGGATCGACGGCATCCCAGCCAGTGTCCGTATCCGCCGCTTCCTCGAGGCCCAATAACCGCACCGCGTCGTGGGCCGCAATCTCGTTACTGACCCCGGGCAGCGGTTTGCCCATCTCGCGTCGGTATTCGGCGGCAAGCTGGCGCGCCTGGGCGATGAGTTTCTCGGCGGCGTAGGGATTACTCACGCGACGACGCTCCTGACTGGGTCGCGGTCGATTCTATACCGAACCGCATTCGCACCGCAGTAGGCGTTATCAGTCCTTGCCCGGCTCCCAGTAACCGAATGCGTCACCGGCCGGTGGCGTGGCTTGCTGCTGTTGCTGCTGCTGCTGAACGACATCCACGTAGACATGCCGGGCGAACCCGCAAAGCTCGTCCATGAATCCATCCCGGTCGGCTTCGGGCATGGTGCGCTGACTGCCCAGCATATACCCCATGACCGCAGCGAGGTGTTGCATCACCAAGCCGGCATCGGCATCCGGCACCTGACGTGTCACGGCGTTTTGGATGTCCGTGAATAACTGCGATGACAACTGGATATCTGCCACATCAACTCCTGAGGTTTGAAGGTTGGAAAATCAGTACCTGCGGGCCTGCTCACGCGCCGCGCGCGCGCCGCCGGCATCGCCCAGGGCTTCCCGCGCGGTTGCCGTGATCGACCAGTTGGCCCGCCGCAGGTCGGTGTCCGCGGGGTCTGCGAGACTGTTGGATTTTGCGGCGAGTTGCGAGACCAGATCGAAGCGACGTTGTTCGAGCCGGACCCCCGCCAAGCGATGCCAGAGCCGCGCGTCGTCCGGTTCGATGCGCAGGGCACGCTCGAGGCTTACGGTCGCGCCCGCGAGGTCGCCCTGGCGGCGCTGTTCGTTGGCTTTGGCCATCAACACCTCGACCGCGCGCTTGGGCGCCGGGCGTGCATACCGGGGCGAACTCGGCGGTGTATAGGCGGCAATTTGCGGCGCACGACCGGTGTCCGCTGGTGGCGGCTCAGCGCCGCGGCTTTCCACTTGCGCGGGCCGGTCGCTGCGCGACAGGCCACCGCATCCGACCAGCAGCACAGATAACATGGCTGCAATTACCGCCAGTTTTGACCAGGCAGCCAGGGTCGTTGTGTCGTACGTTAGGTGGTCTCCGCTCATAGATTCAAAACTTTAATCGAACAATCCCCGAAAGAAACCCCCCACGCTACGCTGTTCGACACAGTCGGCAGACTGTTGGGGTTCCGAACCGGCAATAAAGGGAAACGCAACGGCACCCTCACAAGCCTCGGAAGCCAGGCGGCCGCTTTGGTCGACCCAGTGATACTCGATCCCCGCCGGTGGATTCAAACGCAACGACCCGTCATCCAGCGACGCCATCAAATCACCCCAGACTGGCAGCGCGCCTTGCGCACCGGTCAGCCCGGTGGTGGTGTTATCGTCACGCCCCACCCAGGCGACGGCGACGCGATCAGCGGAAAAACCGGCGAACCAGCTATCCCGCAAATCGTTGGTCGTGCCGGTCTTCCCAGCTACCCGCAATCCAGCGGGCAGATACCGCCTCAGCCCCGCCCCGGTGCCGGCCTCAGTGACCTCGACCAGATTCCTCGTCAATAGGAACACCGCGGCGGGGTCGGCCGCCTGTTCGACCGTTAAGGGGTAGCGCTGTAGTGGGGCCTGTTGCGCGTCAAGCACCTCGCGAATGGCACGCAGCGGCGCACGAAACCCGCCGCTCGCCAGGCTCTGATAGAGCTGGGTGACCTCCAACGGCGACAATGACAACGCGCCCAGCAAGAGCGACGGGTAGGCCGGAATATCGCGCGTAATACCCAGGCGCTTAAGCTGGGCGATTACGGCGTCCAGGCCCAGGTCCATTCCCAGACGCACCGTCGCGAGGTTGAACGATCGCGCCAGCGCTTCGTGCAGCGCGACCTCGCCGTGAAGCTTGCGGTCGTAATTGCGAGGCTGCCAGCGTTGCCCACCGGGGAGGGTCATGTCGACCGCCTCGTCGACGATCCGACTGCTAAGGGTGAACCGGTTCGGTCGGGTCAGCGCGGTCAGATAGACGGCAGGCTTGACCAGCGAACCGATCGGCCTGATCGCATCCAGCGCGCGATTGAAGCCGGCGAAACGACCGTCCCTACCCCCCACCAACGCCTGGATTTCGCCCTGCTGTGCCGACGCGACGACCACCGCCGCTTGCAATGCATTGGCCTCCAGCTGGCGTGCGCGCTCGATCTTTAGCAACCGTTCCCGCACCGCTCGGTCGGCTTGCGCCTGCACCCATGGGTCGAGGGTCGAAAAGATCCGCAAACCTTCGGAGGTGAGATCTTCCTCACGATAGTCGCGGCGCAACTGGCGTCGCACCAGGTCCACGAAAGCGGGGACGCGATGGCTGTTCGCAACACCGACAGACGTCACCCCGAGTTTTGCTGCACGGGCCTTGTCCGCCGCCTCGGCCGACACCATCCCCAACGCCTCCATCTGATCGATGACCAGGTTGCGGCGCTGGACGACGCGGTCCGGATGCCGGCGCGGGTTGTAATACGAGGCCCCTTTGACCAGGGCGACCAGCATGGCCGTCTCGTGAAGCTCCAACTCTTCGAGCGGCCGGCCAAAATAGAAGTGGGCGCCGAGGCCGAATCCATGTATCGCGCGGGCACCATCCTGACCCAGGAAGATTTCGTTGGCGTAGGCCTCGAGGATGTCATCCTTGCTGTAGCGCGATTCGACAATCAACGCCATCAGCGCTTCGTTGAGCTTGCGGGAGAACGACCTTTCCGAGGTCAGCAGGAAATTCTTGACCAGTTGCTGGGTGAGGGTGCTGCCACCCTGCACCGCGCGCCCCGCCTCAACATTGGCACGCAATGCGCGCGCGATGCTGCGCAGATCGACACCGACGTGCTCGAAAAAACGCCGATCCTCGACCGCGAGCAGGCTGTTGACCAGCAGCTCCGGCAATTGATCGCGCTGCACCAGCACGCGGTCCTCCTGATGCGCAGGGTAGATACTGCCGACCAAGCCGGGTTCAAGCCGAAACAAATCAAGCGGTCCTCCCCCATCACGTCGGCGTAACCGGACAATGCCGTTGACGTCGAGTTCGATCAGAACGACAGCGCCCTGCTGTGTCTCATCCCAGAACGTGAACGGGCGGGTGTGGATCGTAAATTGGCGACCCTTGCGCGACCACTGGCCGGCACCATAGACCTGCCCGACATGGCGGTAACCCAGAAACGCGAGTTCGGCCTCCAACTGTTCGGCGCTGACCGGCGCACCGACGAATAATTCGAGCGGACGCGCATAAATTTGCGCGGGCAGCGCCCACCGCTTGCCTTCGAATTTCACCCGGACGGTCTTGCTCAGATAGAGCGTATAGCCACCCAGCAGCAGACCCAGCGCAACGACCAGCACCAGGACATACCGAATCCAGCCGAAACGGCGGGACGTCTGCTTGGTGGTTTTTTTACGCGTCGCTCTGTTTCGCTTTTTCTTGGTAGCCATGGCTCGTTCAGGATCAGGATGTTGTTTGCGGCCGCCCGCCTGGTCATTGTCGCAGACCCGGTTGTTGGGGTTTTGTGATCTGAACCGCTGTGCGCGAACTATCTCGGGAAACGCCGGGAATTGGAAGGATGCCGCTCTCGATCGGAAAATTGCACGGCCTCCTAGCCTTGCATCGAGACTGTCGCGTACCAGACACACAACACGAGAGCGACAAAGGTGCTCAACGACCTGTTGCGAGATGGCGATCGGCTACGACGTCAACACAACATCAAGACGCTGTGTCCGGTTCGGGAAGCGCGGTAACCACATACCGCCATTCGGTTCCCGCGTTGACGGCATCGAAAGGGTAGCAGGTGACGAGCCGCAGTTGATCTCCGCGATGAGGATCCACCAGCCCGACCTCATCGGCATGATGGACCTGCATCGTTGAGACACGGTAACGCTTGCTCCGCCCATCGCCGAGAACCGTGGTCAATAAATCGGCATGCTGCAGCTCTGCAAGCCAACGAAAATGGGTGTCCCGGTGACCGCTGACCACCACATTGCCATACTCCCCCGGCATGCCGCTGACCGTCAGCCAGCCCGGCGCGAACGCCAGCACGCGGCCACTCGCGCCCTCGAGCACGATCTGTGAAACACCCAAGCGCGGCTGCGTGATTCGCATAATCGGCCGCGTATCCGCCCAGGGCCAGGGGGCCGGCATAGCGGAGCCCGATTGCCCAAGCTGCCAGGCTCGCTCGAGCAGACGTTGGGCAAGCCAGGCCTTGGCCGGGATGTAAGCTGCCGACCCCAAAAAGGCCCCGCTCAATAACAGCAACAGGCCAATAGAGACGCGTCGCGTTAGCGGCATCGCCGGCCTCCCCACCACACCCCCAAGGCCGACAACAAAGCGATCCAGCCAAGCAGCGCAAAAAGCCGCGATGGCGTTGCGGTAGCGGGGAGGCGGCCAAACACTGCGGTAGCTGACCACCCCGCGGGCAACCGCACCGCCATCGGCGTCGATCGCAACGGGTCCTCGAGCGGGCGGACAGGGGTCTTGTCGACAGCGACCAGGCTGGTAAACGGGCTCACCAGATGATGCGCCAGCGCGAGGTCGACGACACCCTGCCGAATATGTTCAGCGTCGGCTCCGGTAACCCGCGCGTCCAGCAGCGCATCGATTCGGCGTTGTGCCCAAAGGGCATGAACGCCCCGCGCCGCGCCGCCACCATTGAGCCGTGCGCGGTGAGACCAGGACCGACCGGCGATGTCACCCTCGACCATCGCCGCCCGCGGCAGCTGACCCGCGGCAATAGCAACGACCAGTGGTCGCCCGGCATAAAGGTCGGGCAGTCGCTGTCCGGCCGGTTCGGCAGGTAGCGCCCCGGTCGGCAGATCCCACCTCACCGAGAGATCGGTAAGCACCGGCTGGCTAAGTTCATCAGACAGCTGCCCGATCTTTTCCTCGACCTCGCCTATCGAGCCGATGAAGGTGAAAGTACCTCTACCAAAACGGGCAGCGCGGCGCATGAAATAGGCATTGGGTGCCGAGCCTATCCCGACGGTGAACAGCCGACTGTCGCCCAGCCGCTGTTGAATCAGCTCAAACAGGGCGCGCTCGTTGCCGACCGCACCATCCGTCAGAAACACGACTTGCCGCAATAAATCACCGGGTTCGGCCTGGTTCAGCGCTGTCAACAGAGCCGGCCGCATTTCGGTACCGCCATCGGCATCCAGTTGCTGCACATAACGGCGAGCTTGTCGGAGGTTGGTGGCATTCGCCGGACGGGCACGGTCGAACAGGCTCTCGACATCAGAATTAAACTGAATGACGTTGAACCGATCTTGCGGTCCCAGCTGCGCCAATGCCTGCAGCACGCCAGCACGCGCCTGTTCCATCGATGCACCATGCATGGAGCCCGAGGTGTCGATCACCAGGATCAACTCACGCCCCACCGCCGGCCTGTCATGCACCTCGGTCGGTGGCATCAGCAGCATCAGCGCGTAGTGGCGACCACCCCACTGCTCATGAAAGACCGCCGTCTGCGGCTGGCTCGCCCGAACCGGGGTCCAGCGCAGAACAAAATCCCGGTCTGCCGGTATCGGCCCGTCTGCCAGCATCACCGAGTACCTGTTCGCCCCCCGATCATCGACCTGTACAGGATGATAGAGGCTGTCCACAGACTCGACCGGCAGTCCGGCATTGAGGGTCACCCGCAGCGACAACGCATTGAACTCGGCAGGCGCTTGCAGCGCCACCGGCGGCGTGATCGCCGTGGCATCCACGACCTCATCGGTATCTTGCGCCCATCCCCGAGGCGCACGCGGATTATCCGGCTTGGCCAGTGGCCGACCCGGGATATACCGCGGGGCCACCACCATCGGAAAGCGCAGCGTGAATGCCGAATCCCGCCAGGCCAGGCGTTGTTGGTACTCGATCGCAACCTCAACGACCTCACCAGGTGGGATGTTGGCGACCGCGGTGGTGAAGATATTCGGACGTTGTTGGCGCACCAGGCTTGCCACCTGGCCTTTCGCCCGTGCCGTCGCATAGCTACGCGCTGCCTGTGCTCGCGCTTGAATCTCCCCTTCGATGACGCGCGGCCCAACGCGCATACGAAGTCGATCGACCGCCGCGTCATCTGGCAACGGAAAAACGTAGATGCCCTCCAACCAATCACCGGTGGGATTGAGGAATCGTTGCGTCACCCGCGCCCTTGCCAGCAACCCGTTGATCTCAATGACCACATCCGTCTGCAGTTGTGGCGCGGCCGCCACCGTGGCGCCTTCCGGACCGAGTAGCAGCAAACCGACCGGTTCACCGTCGTCGGCATTCAGCGGACGCGCCTGCGACGGCTGTAGCGAGCCGAACGCCCACAGAATCAGGGTAAGTAGACCAACGAAAAAGACACTTTGCCGCTTTGCCAGCGGCCCCCTGTCAGCGATGGCCATCGTCCGACTCCCCGCCAACGGCCTTGAGCCGACAGGTCAGGCGGCGCGGCGCGGCCGGTGATCGGTAAAGAAACGATTCAGAAAGCGGCTGTAACAGGCCGGTAGCACCGTGCAACAGCCAATGCCCTTGCTTGAGTGGATCGTACTTGGGACCTCTAAGAAACCTTGTCATCCGAGCGACCTCTCGTCTGCTTTTTGCGAGTTGGACCAGCGCACCATCCGTGGCGGGGAACGGCCTCTTGGCCTGCGCCGGCTTACCAGTTGATTGCAGCAGCCATCGGTGGCGAGAGGGCCGAAGCAGCGTGACGGGGTGATGACGAAGAGTGGCAATCTGTGGGCAGGGTGGACGACCACGGCGTCATAGTCGTCTAATCCGGAGGATATGAGTCGACGTATCGCAATTGTTGAAGACGAACCCGACATCCGGGCGAATTACGTCGATCTGTTCCGCCGCCAAGGCTATCTGGTCGACGCCTACGCCGATCGGGTGCAAGCAAGTGCAACCCTGCTCGACAAGCTCCCTGACCTCGTGATCCTCGATATCGGGCTTGGCGATGAGATCGACGGTGGCTACGAGCTGTGCCGCGAGCTGCGCGCGCGCTCACCACAGCTGCCTATCATCTTTCTGACCGCACGGGATAGTGAGATCGACACCGTGGTCGGTCTGCGTATCGGTGGCGACGATTACGTGACCAAGAGTGTCAGTCTCGACCAGCTGAACGCGCGGGTTAGCGCATTACTGCGCCGGGCCGCGCTGGCGAATACCGCGAGCGACCGGGAAAAACCCATCACCGACGGACCGTTGTTTCTCAGCATGGAAAGGATGCTGGTCACATGGCACGAGCAAAACATCGCGTTGACGGTGACAGAGCTGTGGATACTGCACGCCCTCGCGCAGAATCCGGGCCACGTGAAAAGTCGTAACCAACTGATGCAGGCGGCGGATATCTATGTGGATCTCGCGACGATCTCTTCACACATCAAGCGCATCCGCCGGAAGTTTCTCGCCATTGACCCCGCATTCGAGGGTATCGAAGCGGTGTATGGGGCTGGCTATCGATGGGTGAGACAGGCGTGAGCCAGTCACGCCCGCGTTTTTGGCATCGGGTCCGCTTCAAACTGTTGCTGGTCTCGCTGACCTTGCTTGGGATCCCCTGGGCCGGCTACCGATTCATCCAGGAAACCGAACAGTTTTTGCGCGAGGCCCAGGATCAGGCGCTCCGCACCACAGCGAGTTCCGTCGCCAACATACTCCACGGCGAACCGGGGTTGTTTCACGGCGTGGCCCGCCCCGGGTCGGTGCTGACCTTCCGCAACCTTTTCTTACACACGCTCGACAAAGCGCCGCAATTGGATGGCTACCGTGATGACTGGACGCGGCATGCGCGAAATTTCACATCCCTGCAGGCCCCCGACGATCGTCTGAAGCTGGAACTGTTTCTCGGCCAACATGACAGATACGTCTATCTCTTAATCGGCGTTAAAGACCAGACTCCGACAACCGGGGCGGCGGGCGATCGTATCGAAATCGCCGTCACCGACAAGGATGGACTTTTGCAGCGTTACCGCATTCAGCCCGAAGCGCCTGGCTGGATAGCCGCGAAGCGTCAGCTTAGCGGCGAGGAACTCCCACTGAGCAATCCGCTGGAACCGGCGATACGGGGAGAGTGGCAACCGCATGCCGAGGGATACACAGTCGAACTGCGTTTCCCTCGTGCGCTGATCCAGGACCGGCTATCGGTGCGGGTGCGAGATAGCGCCAGTCAACAGTTGCTGAGCAGCGCCCGCATGTTTCCGGCCGATTCACTGGGTCGCATAGTCGAGCATTCATCACGATTGCAGCAGCTATTGAGTACCGTCACACCAGCCGCAACACGGGTCTGGGTAACCGATCATCAAGGCATTGTCCTTGCACGCGCCGGACAACTCGATAGCGATGCACCGCTGAGCGCGGACCAGCCACGAATGCCCTGGTTCATACAACGTCTGATCCTCGCTGTGCTACCGCGCGATGCGGATGCCGTGGCTGACGTCAGCGAATCGCAAACACATTTGTTCATCGCACCGATAATCGACGCGCTCAGTGGACGCCCAGGACACCTGCGCCGGCAGCCGTTGCGCGGCGACGCCGTGGTGGTCAGCGCTGCCGTCCCTATCCGCACTACTGAAGGCGTCAAAGGCGCGGTGTTGGTTGAGCAGACAACCAATGCCATTCTGTCGATACAGAACCTGGCACTGCAGCGACTGTTCGGCGTCACCCTGTTGTTCTTTGCGGTTACCAGCCTCGGACTGCTCGGCTTTGCCAGCCTGCTCGCATCGCGGATCCTGCGGCTACGTGATGGGGTTGAAGCTGCAGTCAGCCCCGATGGTCGGATCGTTGGACCATTGAAGGTTGATAATTCGCTCGACGAAATTGGCGACCTTGGTCGCAGTTTTGACAGCGTGCTGAAGCGACTGAATGACTACAACAATTACCTTGAGGCGATGGCCGCACGACTCGCACATGAGCTGCGGACGCCATTGGCGGTCGTCCGCAGCTCGCTGGACAATGCGAAGCAGGTCGCCGTCGCCCAGCAACACCCTTATCTGGACCGGGCGCGCGACGGCGCCAATCGCCTCGAAACCATCCTCCTGCGACTGCGAGAAGCGACCGGACTGGAGCAGGCGATGCGCCAGTCTGAACCGGTCGACTTTGATCTCGCGGCATTACTGCGGTTACAGGTGGCCAGCCTGCGGACACTGTATCCAGACAGCGACATCCAGCTCTCGGGTGCTGAGACCAGCCTGCCGATGCACGGCGTGCCCGATCTCGTCAGCCAGGCGCTCGATAAACTGATCGACAATGCCACCGACTTTCACCGAGCGGGAACGACCATCCAAATAAGCTGCCAACGCGATGCCTCGACAGTCTCACTGATGGTGGAAAACGAGGGTCCGTGCCTGCCCGAAGGCGTCGATGTCTTTCAGTCGATGGTTTCGGCGCGGCGCGGTCAGCATGCCGAACCGCATCTCGGACTCGGCCTTTTCCTGGTCAAACTGATCGCCGAGTTCCACGGTGGGCGGGCCAGCGCCGCGAATCGAGATAATCCTGTTGGCGTGCGGATAACGCTCACGTTGCCTAAGCCCAGGGCCTGACAGTGGATTGCGGTTTGTCATAGCGCAGCAAACCGACGGCTCTCTAAACTATCGGCCGATGCAAAACAATCTCTCATCACCCCGCTGGTCCCAACGCCCATCGCGACGCGGGGTGCCTCGAACATTGCCCGGCCAGAGCTTTGTCGGTCCTGCGCTTTTGGTCTTTCTGTTGCTGTGGCTGATCGTCGGGACCCGTTGAACGGTCAACAACGCGTTTCCGATCGTTCAGTATCTGTTCAGCCGCCCCCACCCACACTCTCCCTCAAGGTCTTACCGAGACCGCAACAGCCTGTCGATCAGGCGCCAAATGGAGAGCATGATGACCAACACCCGACACGTTCAAATCGTTTCAATTTTCCTAATCGGACTCGCCCTGACAACGGCCAGCGCTGCCACGTTTGCCAAAGAGCGGGATCGCGATGACCGCCGTGGTCAACGAGACCACCGCGCGACGTCTCACGCAGAAGTCCAGCGCGGTAATCGCAAGCCAGAGCGCGATCAACATCGCAAAAAGCTGACCAAAAAGGGTTACTGCTTCGAATGTCGGGTCGATAAGCGCCAGGCCAGGCTAAAGTCCCGAATTCGCGACGGTTGGATCAATGGCGACTTGACGCGACATGAGCGCAACAAGCTCAAGAAACGACAATACCGCATTGAACGCATGGAACGCCGCTTTGGCGCCGACGGAAGATTCAGCCGGGCCGAACGCAAGCGCCTTATCCGGGCACTGGATCGGTCGAGCGACAAAGTGTTTCGATTGAAACACAACGATCAGTACCAACGGAGCCATCGCTACGCACACGACTATGGCAAAAATCACCGCTGGCGCGGTTGGTGAGCTGAGCCAAATTCTGGGAACTAACCCCATCTCTTCGTAAGGCTTGGTCACGGAATCGCCCCAGCCGGGCGATTCCGTCACGCGCGCCAACGACACCTACCCGACAAATTCCAGGTAAGACAGTCCTGTCTGCAAACGCCGGAGCGCCTAAGATACCGGTCTTTAAAACCCTTATGCGACCTTTCGTAGACTCTAGACCGTGACGCCGCTGATCGAACTCCACAATCTAGTCAAACAATACCCCGGCGTGAAGGCCGTCGACGGCGTGAGTTTCAGCGTCGAACAGGGGAGTTGTTTTGGCCTGCTCGGGCCGAACGGTGCGGGCAAGACCACAACCTTGGAGATGCTCGAAGGCATTACCGAACCAGACAGCGGCGCAATTCGCTATCGCGGTCGTCCGCGCGATGGAAGTTATCGCGAAGCCATCGGCATTCAATTCCAAAACACGGCATTACAAGACTTTCAGACCGTACGGGAAGCACTCACCCTGTTTGCCAGTTTTTATACCCGCCACAGGTCAATCGACGAGTTGGTGAAACGCTGCAATCTCGGTGATCTGCTTGATCGCGACACACGCAAGTTGTCTGGTGGGCAACGGCAACGCCTGCTGCTGGCGATCGCGCTGGTCAACGATCCCGACCTGGTCTTTCTCGACGAACCGACAACCGGGCTGGACCCGCAGTCTCGACGGAATTTTTGGCAGTTGGTCAAAGGCATCAAGAGAGAAGGCAAGACGATCCTCTTGACGACCCACTATATGGAAGAGGCCAACATACTGTGTGACGAGATCGCCGTAATGGATCACGGCAGTATCATCGAACAGGGCGCACCGCGGAAACTGCTCAATGACCACTTCCCGCGCGCGCTGGTGCGGCTACCGGCCGATGCGTTTCACGACGCGATCGAGGCGCCGGACGGTTTTGCGCTGCAGGGAGAGTTCGCAGTGGCTGCCACAGACGACGTCGATACGACCTTGGCGCAGGTCGCAAAATTGGGGGTCCCGCTCGATGAACTGCACATCAGTTCACCGACCCTGGACGACCTGTTTCTCAAGCTCACCGGCCACGGGCTCAGGGAATCATGAACCTGCAACGGGTACTCGCTGTCGTTGGCTCGCGTAACCGGGAGTTCTACCGCGACAAAGCCGGCTTGGGCTGGAACCTGTTGATGCCCGTGCTGATGCTGATCGGCTTCGCGTTTATCTTCAACGCCCCGCAGCCCGAACAGTATCGCGTTGGGGTCCTGCAAGACGGCACCACGTCATTCCCCTTTCTCGAAACCAAGCACATCGACTTCATCCAGCAGCGCGACGAAGAGACGGCGCTCGACAAAGTCCGTTACCACCGCCTGGATTTGCTCCTGGATCTGCGTGGGCGACCCGCTTACTGGGTGAACGAGCTATCGGCCAACGGCTACATCGTCGAACGCCTGCTCTGGCAGAGCATCGCCGAACAGCAGGCCCCGATCATTCGCCAGCCGGTCCAGGGACGCGAGATCCGCTACGTCGATTGGGTCCTGCCTGGCGTATTGGCAATGAACGTCATGTTCAGCAGCCTTTGGGGGGTCGGCTGGGTCATTGTGCGTTATCGAAAAAACGGTGTTCTGCGGCGCCTGCGGGCGACGCCGCTGACCGCCGGTGAGTTCCTGATCGCGCAGGTACTGTCTCGGCTGTTGGTGGTTGCCAGCATGACGCTGTTGGTGTTTGCCGGTACCCACCTGCTGTTGGATTTCCCGATGCGCGGTTCCTACCTCGCGCTGATTGTTCTGTTCCTGGTCGGCACGATCGCACTGATCAGCATGGGACTGGCCGTCGCCGCGCGGGTCCGCAGTGAAGAACTGGCCAACGGCCTGCTTGACCTGATCGCTTTTCCGATGATGATTCTCTCGGGGGTATGGTTCTCGATGGAGGGCACCAACATCTGGGCACAGCGACTCGCAGAGTTGATGCCGCTGACCCATCTCGTGGATGCGGCGCGTAGGATCATGCTGGACGGCGCCAGCCTGAGCGACGTGAGCACGGAAATCGCCATCCTGCTGGGCGTTGCCCTCGTGTTGCTGGCCCTTTCTGCCCGGGCGTTTCGCTGGCAATAAAAGCCGGCCCCGACAGTCGCCAGCGCCGATCGGCGACCTGTGCCGGCCTCGACGACACCCCCAGCACAAACCTGCAGCTGTTATGCATTGCGAAACGTCAATGTCACTTGACAGCTTATTTCTGTATATTAGTATTTCTTAAAGTACTTTTATTTCTTCAATCATAGGTAGTTAGAGATGATTCGCAAGAACCTACGTGAAAATTATAGCCCGCTCTATTTCCTGTCAGCGCTCGGAGCAGGCGGTCTGGCCATTACATTTTTTATCTACCTGACCTTCATGGTCAGCCACCCCGACACACCGATGGTGACGTTCAACCACCTCTGGCCAATCATCACTGACGGCGACCCCGTGATCGGTGCGCTGGTTGGCATGACGATGCTTGGAATCGCCTTCTTCACTTTGCTGCATCTCCGTCTGTTGGCGTGGAATCTGATCGAATTTGCGCGGTTCCGACGGACCGAGGCGTATGACCAGCTCTTCCATAGCAACAACGAAGCGACCCTGATGACGCTCCCGCTCACGCTGGCGATGACGATCAATGTCCTGTTCGTCAACGGCGCGGTTTTTGTGCCGAACCTTTGGTCTGTTGTCGAGTACCTGTTCCCAATCGCGATCCTGGCGTTCCTGGCGGTCGGCTATCTTGCGCTCAGGCTCTACGCACGCTTCTTTACCCGGGTGATCAGCGGCGGCAATTTCAACAGTGAAGAGAACAACAACCTCGGCCAGATGATCGCCGTTTTCGCCTTTGCGATGGTCGGGGTGGGTCTGGCAGCGCCGGGGGCCATGAGCCACCACGTGGAAATAAACGCCATCGGGATCTTTGGATCGACGTTTTTCGTCACCGTTGCCCTGGTGATGGGGATGCTGAAGTTCGTGATGGGTTTCAAATCGATGCTGCAGCAGGGCATCGCGCCGGCCGGGAGCCCGAGCCTCTGGATCGTCATCCCAATCTTGACCTTGCTCGGGATTGCAATGATTCGGGTCATGTTCGGTCTGTCACACGGCTTTGACCAACCGGTATCGAAGCCGTGGTTGTTCGTTCTGCTGTCGTCGATCCTTTCCCTGCAACTGCTATTCGGGCTGCTTGGCTACACGGTCATGAAACAGGTCGGTTACTTCGACGACTTTCTCCGCGGCAAGAACCGTCACCCGGGTAGCTATGCATTGATCTGCCCCGGCGTCGCGCTGTTTGTGTTCGGCATGTTCTTTGTGCATTTCGGCCTGCTCAAGAACGGATTGATCGACCAGTTCTCACTGGCTTACTTCATCGCGCTAACGCCGCTGGCTCTTCTGCAACTGAAGACCTTGAGTACCCTGTTCAAACTGAACGACCGACTACTAAAACCCTTGTCGGACGACATTGTCGGCAATGGCGCGATACCCGTGTCGGTTGGCCGACAGGCCTGATAGCCGCAGAGCGGCGTCTCGTCGACGGGATGCCGCTCACCCCCCGATACCGGCCCTCACCTGGTCTGCCATGTCCTTGGCGCCTTTTTGCAGCGTATCGATCAACGCCCCGCCACGACGCAGCTGCTCGGCATTGACCAGCTTTTTCAACTCACCAGCTGACAACTCACGATTGTTAAACGTCATCGCGTAAGGCAGCGTTGCATACTCTTCGATAGGGTTCGCCACAGCGCTCGCTGAGTGCCCCTCTCTTTCGAACTTGAACCAGCAAGCGACCTCAGCCTGGCTGGTGCCCTGGGCATCTTCTGTCGCGAAAGTAAGCTGGGTTATCGCATGCGAAGGCCGGCTGATGGTAAAGGTCGGTTCGTCCCAGGTAATCGTCACCCCGGTTGGCACCATCGCGGTGGCGATGTCTTTACAGAACGTCACCCGCACATCCTCCGATGGTCCCGAGCACGCACCGAGCAAGAGGGCGATTCCCGCAACCGTCGATGTCCGGATAAGCCAGTTGGCACTGCACATAACACTTCCTCCCAATGCTGAGCCCGCGCTCAGTCGTCCAACTCTATACCGTCGACTTTCTGGAATCCGCGCGGTAGTTTATTCCCGCGTCTCCCGCGCTCGCCTTCATAGGCGTTCAGATCAGCGGCACGGAGATTCAGGTAACGCTTGCCAGAAAACAAGCGGACCCGACCCGCCTCCGGTACCGCGAGAACATCGACGACAAATTCGCTCCGATCAACAACCGCGCTGGCCGGAATGCCGATGATCTTATTGCCCTTGCCTCGGGTGAGTTCAGGAAGATCACTGGCTGGGATGACCAACATACGTCCGGCACTGGTCACCGCGACCAGCCTGTCTGTCGCCGCGTCAGTGATCGCTGAGGGGCGCAGCACACGCGCTCCTTTCGGCAAGCTCAGCACCGTTTTCCCGGCCTTTTTGTTGGCCAACAGATCTTTGGCCTGAACGAGGAAACCATAGCCTGCATCAGAAGCCAGCAGCCACCACTGTGACGGTTCGCCGCCCAGTACCGCAACAAAACTTGCGCCGGACGGTGGATTGAAACGCCCTGTCAGCGGCTCCCCCTGTCCGCGGGCCGAAGGCAGCGTGTGTGCCGCCAGCGAGTAGCTGCGACCGCTTGAGTCGATGAACGCGACCTGCTGGTTGCTGCGCACTCGCACGGCCTGTTGCAGACTATCGCCGGCCTTGAAACTCAGCTCGGCCGGGTTGATCTCATGGCCCTTTGCCGCCCGTACCCAACCCTTTTCAGAAAGCACCACCGTGATCGGCTCGCTGGGTGCCAGCTCGCTCTCGTCCATCGCCTCAGCGACGGCACGTGCGACGATCGGCGAACGCCGCGCATCGCCAAACTTTTCTGCATCAGCGGTCAGCTCCTTGCGAACCAGTGTCTTCATGCGTTGCTGCGAGCCGAGCGTTCGCTGCAGATCATCACGCTCCTCGATCAGCGCGGCCTGCTCGTCGCGGATCTTCATTTCCTCGAGCCGCGCCAACTGCCGCAGCTTGGTATCGAGAATGTAGTCCGCTTGGGTCTCGGTCAACTCGAAGCGCGACATCAACACCGGCCGCGGCTCGTCCTCGCTGCGAATTATTCGAATCACCTCGTCGAGATTCAGAAATGCGACCAGCAGCCCATCGAGCAGATGCAGTCGCTCCAGCACCTTATCGAGACGAAACTGCAGCCGTCTTCGCACCGTTTCGAAGCGGAACTCGAGCCAGCTCTTTAGAATATCGCGGAGATTCATCACCCGTGGCCGCCCATCCAGCGCAATCAGGTTCAGATTCACCCGGTAGCTGCGCTCAAGGTCCGTCGTTGCAAACAGGTGCAACATCAGGCGGTCAATATCGATGCGATTCGAGCGTGGGATGATGACCAGCCGGGTTGGATTTTCGTGGTCCGATTCATCCCGCAAATCCTCGATCCAGGGCAGTTTTTTGGCCTGCATCTGCCCAGCGATCTGTTCAAGCACGCGAGCCCCAGAAACCTGGTAGGGCAACGCCGTGACGACGATCGAACCCTGGTCTTTTTGCCAGCACGCGCGCATCCGCACGGAACCAGTGCCCGAGTGATAGATCTTGCGCAGATCCGCCATGGGCGTCACGATTTCGGCCTCGGTCGGATAATCCGGGCCCGGGACCAATTCGCATAACTCGTCGAGGGTCGTTTTTGGCGCCTCAATCAGGCGAATACAGGCGGCAGCCACCTCTCGCAGATTGTGCGGTGGCACATCCGTAGCCATGCCCACGGCGATGCCGGTAGCCCCGTTCAACAGCACATTTGGGAGCCGCGCCGGCAACATCGCCGGTTCTTTCAAGGTGCCATCAAAATTGGGCGTCCAATCGACGGTACCCTGACCCAGTTCGGACAACAGCACCTGCGCATACGGGGTGAGGCGCGCCTCGGTGTAGCGCATCGCGGCAAACGATTTGGGGTCGTCTGGCGAGCCCCAGTTACCCTGACCGTCGATCAACGGGTAGCGATAGGAAAAGTTTTGGGCCATCAGCACCATCGCCTCGTAGCAGGCGGAGTCGCCGTGCGGATGAAACTTGCCCAGTACATCGCCGACCGTGCGAGCCGACTTTTTATGTTTCGACACCGCCGACAGGCCGAGTTCAGACATCGCGTAAACGATGCGCCGTTGCACCGGTTTCAGGCCATCACCGAGAAACGGCAAGGCCCGATCCAGAATGACGTACATCGAATAATCGAGATATGCCTTCTCGGTGAACTGCCGCAACGGTAGCTGTTCGATACCCTCGGCGTTGTACTGCGGTTCCTGATCCATTGCGGTCTCGTATTTTTCTGCAGCGCGAATTCTACACGGCCCGGCGAAAAACCCTCCGCCAAGCAAAAAAGCCGACGCGAGCGGATTCCGGCGAGAAGCACCGCCAGATTGCTCGACGAGCCGTTCAGGACAACATCCACACCGCACACCGAGGGTGCGGCGGAACCGGATCCTTTGAAAAAACCGTCAACGCTCAGCGAGGTGCCTGACCGCGGGATAGGCAGGTCAGGCGGCGCTGTTCAGATCGCTGCAGCGCCTGCGGTCGAGCTGGCGACGTATCATCGGGCGTCCAAGCCCGCGCAACGACCAAGGCAAACCATGAGCGCAGTCGCGCACATCCCGGAACTGACGACATTTCTCGACGAGCACCGACACCTGTTCGTGCTCACTGGCGCTGGCATCAGCACAGGTTCGGGCATCCCGGCTTATCGGGATGAGAACGGTGATTGGAAACGGCCCGCCCCCGTCCAATTTCGGGATTTTCTGCGTCACCATAGAGTGCGACAGCGCTACTGGGCGCGAAGTCTGATCGGGTGGCCGTGGTTTGCGCAGGCGCGCCCCAACCTGTGCCACCGTACCCTGGCCAGCTGGGAATACACCGGGCGGGTAGAAACACTGGTCACCCAGAACGTCGACAGACTGCATCAGGCCGCCGGTGCGAAGGCCGTGATCGATCTTCACGGACGGCTGGACCGCATCCGCTGTCTCGACTGCAACGCGCTGATATCAAGAGGGCCGTTCCAGGATGTCCTGCGCGCCCGCAACCCGACATTCGCCGAACTCACTGCCGCCATTGGCCCGGACGGCGATGCCTATATCGACGACATCCCGTTCGAAGAGGTCGAGGTGCCAACCTGCGAGGCCTGTGGCGGCATGTTGAAACCGGATGTGGTGTTTTTCGGAGAAACAATCCCCAAGCCGACGCTGAAAGCGGCGATCGACGCGGTAAACAGGGCCGATGCCGTGCTGGTGATCGGCTCGTCGTTGATGGTTTACTCCGGCTTTCGGTTTTGTCGGATCGCCGCGGAGCGGCAAATTCCGATCGTCGCGATCTCTCCCGGCCGCACCCGCGCCGATGAGCTGCTGGCACTGAAGATCAGCGCACCGTTCGAGACCGTTATCGACGCGCTGCCCAAATCAATAGTCAACCACGATCGACCGGATTCCCGTCGCCTAACCAGCCCATGATGCCGTCACGCACGTTGTAGACGCGAGAATAGCCGAGCTGTTCAACCATGTGTCGCGCCAGCGCATCGGTACGGTTGCCGGTGCGACAGATCAACACAACCGGTTCCTCTTTATCCACCTTTGCGGTTAGATTTTGCAGAAAGCCCGGTGCAACGCGCCCGCTGGCATCGACAAAGGTCAGACGCTCGCTGCCTGCCACAACGCCTGTCTCGCGCCATTCCTCAGCCCGCCGCACATCGAAGACCGGGACGCCTTGTTCGATCAGTTGCTTAAGCCCGGCATTATCGACATTTGTGTAAGGCGGCTCGGAACAGCCGACCAACAACAGCAGACCGCAGCCGAGCACCAAAGAACGCCATACAAGTTGCATCACCCCTTTACTCCTAAACGTCGGGACAGAAAAAAATGCTAATTGATACCTCGCGTCGACGACTTATCAACACCGCAATGGCTGCGGGTATCCCGTCCGTCATCCGAAAGCGCCCTGCACGAACGGGTTATGCGCACGTTCTTCACCGACGCGCGTGGTCGGACCATGCCCCGGCAATAGCGTGACTTCGTCGCCCAGCGTGAAAATCTGCTCGCGGATCGATCGGATCAGGGTCGCGTGATCGCCTCGAGGGAAATCCGTTCGCCCGATTGAGCCCTGAAAAATCACGTCGCCAACCACCGCAATCTTGTCTTCAGGGTGGTAGAAGATCACGTGGCCCGGGGTATGACCTGGGCAATGCCGTACTTCCAGGCGCTGACGGCCAAAAATAACTTCATCGCCATGCTCCAACCAGCGGTTGGGTTCAAAAACGCGCCCGGGCGGAAACCCAAACCGGGCGCACCATTCCGGCAGCCCTTCAATCAGAAATTGATCGCCCCGCTGCGGACCCTCGATAGGGACAGACAGCGTTTCGGCAACCTCGGCAACGGCCCCGATGTGATCGAAGTGACCATGCGTCAGGAGAATTTTTTCAACGCTTACGCCGGCCTTTTCGATAATTTCATAAAGTCTTTCCGGGTCGCCGCCCGGGTCGACAAGTGCCGCTTTGCGGCTGGCCATACAACACAACAACGAGCTGTTTTGCTCGAATGGCGTAACCGGTATCACCTGAATTTCCATAAAGAAAATCCTAACGTGGTCGCTAGCCCTAAAGCAAAGCGGCCTTGAATAGTGTCGCAGACGCCCGCCAGTGCCGTTTAAACCGGCAGAATTTTTCCTGTCGTTTAGGTCGGCGCAACAAGGAGAAAACGCGGTGATGCTCAGTAAATGGCTCGGTCGAAGTAAACAGGCCCAGACCATCAACAGCGAAGATCTGGCAAAACTGCACCCCTATGCAGCCTTGTCCCTGGAAACGCTCGACGGGGCTGCCAGTGCTGCCCAGCGCATTGAAGTCAACCAGGGCGTCATCACGACGCAGATCCCCAGCGGTCAAGCAGTTTTTTTGGAACGCGGCCGGCTCCAGTTGCAGACGGTCACGGGCTTTTTATTGCATCTCAGTGCAAGCAGCCCGCAGGCGGCTTTTCCGTTACCCCTGAGTTCGGCGCTGGTCAGCCTCTATGCAAGTGAAACGAGCGGCTTGCTATGTGTTCCCGACTCCGCCACACCTGCCACGCTCGATCACCGAGAACACAGGCTGACTCAGCCTGACCTGAACACAGACGAGACCGTCGCGCTCGACAAGCTCCGCGCCTACTTCCGCAAAGATCACTGTGAACTGCCGAGCCTCCCGGATCTGGCCATGAAGATCGGCAAAGCGATTGACGACCAGAACAACGACAACGACGATATCGCCCGCCTGATTCAGCTCGACCCGGCACTGACGACACGCATCATCAGCGTCGTGAATAGCGCCGCCTTCGGCGGTGTCCACAAGATTACCAACACGCATCAAGCAACCGCGCGTTTGGGCCGGCGTAAAGTGCGCAGCCTGGTCTATAGCTGTCTGCTGAAAAGCATCTTCAAGGTCCGTTCGAGCATCTTGAAAAAGCGCATGGAGGATCTGTGGCAACACTCCGCTTATGTCGCCGCACTTTCGTTTGTGCTTGGCAGGCAAACGCCGGGCATCGATCCCGAACAGGCATTACTGGCCGGATTGGTGCATGACATTGGGGCCGTCGCGGTGATCGGTGGGATCAACAAATTCCCGGTCTTGGCACGACGCGCCGAAGTCATGAACTACACGATTGACAGCCTTCGCCTCGAAGCCGGCATACTCACCCTGAAGCAATGGCGCCTTGAAAACGTGTTTCTCGATGTCGTCAAGAACTCGAGCAACTGGCAGCGCATCGGCTACGCGATTCCCGACAATGTCGATGTCGTGTTGCTTGCCCGCCTGCATGCACTGATTGGCACACCAGCACAGAGCCACCTACCACGCATCGATGAAGTCCCCGCCTTCGCGAAGCTAGCGAAGGGCGAACTGACGCCGCACCATTCGCTGGCAGTCCTGGAAGCTGCCGAAGCCGATGTGCGTGAGGTTCGTGGTCTGATCAGCGTCGGCTGAATATCGCGACCGGGGGCAGACCGTTAGCCTGCAAATTGCAGGCTAGACAAACAGGGTCGGATCAAGGCCATATTTTCTCGGGTCTACCGCTGCGACGATTCGATCCGTTTCGGTCTGCGCAAGATCAAGGTCTGTCGGTCTTTCATATCGTCGATGTTCGCGATTGTAGATAACTCGCAGGGTCGGCTGCATGAGCTTGTCACCCTGGTCGATGACCACGCCTACCCGCCCGGATTCAAGTGCAACGGTGGCGCCGACTGGATAGATTCCAATACACCGCACGAATCGCTGGACCAACTCGGCGTCGAAGTGACTCGGGCTCCACTCAACCAACTTTTTCATCGCCAGGGTCGGCTCCCAGGCATCCTTGTAGACCCTCACCGAGGTCAGCGCATCATAGACGTCGACGATCGCCGACATACGTCCGATCAAGCTGATAGTGTGGCCACCCTTCCCGGCGGGGTAACCGGTCCCATCCATGCGCTCGTGATGCAGCAACGCCACGTCCAGTGCCGTGTCAGAGATCCCAGGCAGATTCTCGAGCAGTTGACGGCCGAAGGTGACGTGGTCGCGCATCTTGGCGAATTCATAATCATTCAGGCGATCCGGTTTGTTCAGAACGTACTGGGGAACCAGCGACTTACCGATATCGTGCACCAGACCACCCATCGCGACATCATGGACCTCCTGCTCACTCAACTGCATTTCCAGTGCGAAGCTGACCATCAGTGCGGAAACCCCGACACAGTGCATGAAGGTGTATTCATCCTTGCTCTTGATCCGCGATATGCCGGACAGGGCGTGCGGATTACGGAAAGCGGACTGCACCATCCGCTCAGCCATGGGGTCGAGGACGGCAACATCCACTTGCCGACCGCTACGGCTGGATGACATCAGATTGCGCACCACCGACGTCGTTTCTCGATAAAGACGCCGGGCACGATCCATCTCAACGGCGGCCGGGACTGAAGCGCGACGAGTAACACCGGGCTCCGGCACACTACCCATCCTGCGAGCGACCTGGGCCTCGACTTCGGGCAGGGTGACCCCAGCATCGATGTCTTTGCCACGTCCGGTATCTATATAAACTTCTCGCAAACCGGCACTGGCGATTCGCTGAATCGTCTGCTCATTTTTCACCATGAAGTGCGAGACGAAGAACGGATGATCCATCCACGCCGCATCGAGGTCGTGAACATACATGCCGACCAGTAGCTCTGACGTGCCGATCTTTTTAATCATCGCCAGTGGTAACGCTGTCGTGGCAGGCTTAGCTAGCGCGCATTCGATTCACGCGTGCAAAACACTGCGCATTTCATCGACGTGCGCCTTCGCATCGTGCAGAATTTCGAGGCTTTTTTCGGGTGTTGCACCATCCCCCAACACCCGCACAATCGCGCTGATATCCTTCAACGGCGGCAGGCTGTTCAGCTGTTTTTTACGCAAACGCTCATGGACTTGTGCAACGATCAGCAGATCTGAAAAATCTGCTTTCCGGTTGTGCGAACGGGTCCAGTCTTCGGCATCACGGGCCCCCGCGATGATTGCGGGTGCGAAATGCCAATCCCGCAGGATCATGGCGCCCAACTCCGCCCGCAGGCGTTGAATCGTAAACTCCAAGGTTTCGGCGTCGCTCGTCAGTTCCGCATATTTATTCGCATAGTTCAGGATCGGAATGACGCCAACGTCGTGAAGTAGGCCAATGAGCAGCGCCTCCTCGGGGTCAATGCCTTTTATTTCTCGTGCCAGAACGAAACACAGCGCTGCAATCTGCGAGCTGTGCTTCCACAGCTCGCGCATCCGTCCGCGGATCAGTTTATCGTCGCTCTCGAAGACCTCTTTGAGGACGAAACTCATGATCAGCTGGCGAGTTGTCTTGAGCCCCAGGCGTACGACAGCGGCGGAGGTTGTCTCAACCGCCTGCAGGCCACCATAGAGCGCACTATTTGCCGCTTTCAACAGCTTCGTGGCCATCGCTGGGTCCGATTCGACCAAGCGAGCGACCTTACGTGCATCACTTGACTCGTCGTCGATCGTCTTACGCACTCGCAAGGCGAGATCTGGCAGGCTCGGCAGGATATTCGCGTTGGTCTTGAGATCACGATAGAGGTGAAAACTCAGCTTGGACTCGGCCTCGCGACGTCGTTCTTCGTCTTGGCTCTCGACTTGAATGGCATTGGGATCATTGCGGCGAAGGCTGCAACCGGCCGCGCTCAGCACGATATCCGGAATGCGCAGCCCGTTTACCTGGCTCAACGCTTTCACCCCAAACAGGCGCGGACGCAGGTTCGCTATTGGGGTCTTACCGGTTTCCGCGTCGGCGGCAAACACCTTGTTGTGACCGTCCGCTGCCTGCAGCTCCACGTCACCCCGATTCAGGAAGTAGGTGTAGCCGTCATCACTTCCCCGCTCGACAACGATCGAGCCCTTTCGGGCGTAGACAGGCTCAACCGCCTCAACCACCACCTCCATCTGCCAGGGAGGCAAGTCAGCGAGCATCGGGATTTTGCGCAGCGCGTCTGATTTCTGCGTTTCAACCATGCCCCTGTTATCGGCCCCGAGGGCGCCAGGTTTAGCATGCATTTTGCAGGCTAGAGCCGCAAAGAACTCGATGCCGCGAGTCGGCTATTCGGCCAGAAACCGAAATTGGGTTATGAGTTGGCCCTCGAACAACGCTTCCGCATCGACTCGCCCGGGCGTGGAGGAAACCGCGAAACCGGGTTGCCTGAGTGGCGAAAAGTCCGCCAGCGTCAGCTGCGTCGGAAACTCGATCTGCAAGGACACCCGCATAGGGTAATAGCCATCGAGAAAACGTCGCATGAAGGGCCCATTTCGCAACTCATAGACACCTTCGCCGATCTCTACCAAGGCCTGGGTCTGTCCACTCAGACAGACCTCTGAGGCGGCCTCGACCTGACGCAGTTGGATAGTGTTTTCCACCGCAACAGCGGATTGCATGTTCTCGAACCGGGTAACTCGCAGCGCCCGCGAGCGTTCGGGATGGAACAATATTTGGGCCTGAGCAACCTGGTCAAGGTGGCGATGGCACTGCTCCAGCTCGACCCAGCCATTGCGTAATGAAGAGGGCGTCACAGTAACCCGATTCTGGTGATAATGGACCGGTTGACCCGGCTCCTGCACAAGAAAGTCCAGATCACCTTCATTAACCTTTGCAATGCGGGCCGCGACGTCTTCTTCGGCCAACGCCCAAGCCGGCCACCCATCATTGTCCGCGTTGGACTGACTCGCCTGGATCGGAGTAGTGAACAGCACTATGGCGACGCTTAAAGTGGATTTGAGCACACATCACCTCTGCGGAAAATTAGCCAGGCTGTTACACGGGCGCAGACAATCTAACGATGTTCGTCGCCATACGTTATCGATTGCGGTCCTGCTAGAACCGCGGCGGTTCGCCGTACGGTAGGTCCTGGGCGATCGGCTGTGCCGCCCGGCAGTAGCTCTCGGCCGATCCGCCCACGCGTTTTCCAGGCGACGACGATAGAGATCAGGCCAGCCGGACTGGACGACACGTTACCTCGCCTCCGCTGGGATAAGCAGACCACGGCGCTGGCCGTGAAGTTCACCACACCGTGCGCTACCGGTGGATACAAAATCCGAAATGTCAGGGGTTCAGAGGCGCTGAGGCATTGGGGCCAGGTCGGGGGATCTAACGCGCCATTGTCGCCGCATCGCTGCTCGTATCCGGTGTCGCGTCTCTGGCAGCGATTGATCGTGCCACATCATCGAAGATACTCACCAGGTCGTTGTGCCAGCGCCCCAGCTGTATTTGCACCGTCTGATCAGCAAAAAACGGCATCAATGCTTCTGGATTGAGGATTGAAAGAATAGTCTCGTCTCGCTCGGCGATCACAGCCAGCTTCAGCGGCAGGTAGGAGGCGAGTTCGGGATACTTGGCGGTGATCTGTCGCACTTCTTCCGCCTTGCCGAAGAAAAGAACCCGGTAGAAGTCCGACTTGTAGCCGAAATCACCAAGCCCGTCATCACAGGTCTGCACGTGGGCGATGCTGTATCCGTGTTCCTCGATGCTCGACTGTGCGTAGGCCAAGACAGTGTCAGCAGCCAGCGGCACCCTGCTCATCAGCATGTTTTCAGCTTGCGCGGCACCGCCCAAAATCACCGCCAGAACAAACATGCAAGCCAAGCGAGAGATCACAACAGGGCCTCCTCAACGATCTCGACGAAGCTCTCTTCCATCTGATCCCATAGCGCGACGAGCTCGTCGTTGTTGAACCAACGCGAAACAACCCGCAAGTTCGGCACCGCCAGCATGACCTTGCCATCAGGCCGTTCCATCACGGTGATGCGGCACGGCAATACGATGCCTAGCCGCGGCTCGATTTTCAGCATCCCGTACAGCACATTGAAATTGCAGAAACGGATGCCCACCTGTCGTTTGTTCACGCTGAATTCATCGATCAGGCCCTGCTCGAGGAACCTGTCTGGGAAGATCCGAAAATTGGCCCCCGCCAGAGCCATTTTCAGGTTGCCGAGGGTCGTATCGAAATCGTAGGGCGACTCGTAGATGTGGGTGGGACGGACATCGTCAGCGAGTGGCGCTTGCGCCGGGCGCTGTTGTTCGAAGCTACGAACATACGCCACGACGTCATTGATCTCTGCGTCGGTAAGCTTGCCGCGACCGAACGCCGGCATATCAGATGACGTCCGACCGACCGACACAGATCGATGAATCAGCCGATCCGGCGCAGACGCAAGGAAGCCAGGGTTTGAGATCGAAGCCGGCATCACCAGAAAACTGCGATCACGCGAAAGCGTGACGCCGGTCCCCTCCCCCTCCCCCTCGCCGTCGGGGCCGTGACACTTCAAACAGTGCGCTTCATAGACGAGCGCTCCATTGGCCACGTCGCCCAACACGGGCTCGTCGGTAAACTCGATTTGCTCGGTGCCGGTCTGTTCGCGCAGGTAACGAACAATGGCATCGACCTGCGCATCGCTCATGCGCTGATAGGCGGGCATCACGCGACCAGGCCGGCCAACCCGGATAGTGCTTCGCAAATAGGCGTCGGATACGTCGTCCAGCTTGTCTTCGGACAAGGGCAGGCCGATTCCGCCTTGGCCGTCGAATTTGTGACACACGACGCAATGCGTTTCGTACAGCGCCTGACCGTCAGGCGCAGAGACCACCGCGCCTGGCAATGACAGCGCCAGCAAAGCGAATCCAGCAAGCAAAACTTTTCGCATCAGCTAAGACCTTCCCACGGTTGCGCGCGCAGCAGCATATCCATCATGAAACTTCGGCAAGATCACCGCGTTCCTGAAGCCAGGACTTACGATCAGCCGAACGCTTTTTCGCCAACAGCATATCCATCATCGAATTGGTCTCGTCACCGTGCTCGATCACCAGCTGTACGAGACGGCGGGTGTCCGGAAAGATGGTCGTTTCGCGGAGCTGCATCGGGTTCATCTCACCGAGGCCCTTGAAACGCTGCACGCTAACCTTACCTTTTATGCCATCAGCGGCGATACGGTCGATAACACCCTGCCGTTCATGTTCGTCCAGGGCATAGAAGACCTGCTTGCCGACGTCGATCCGAAAAAGCGGAGGCATCGCGACATAAACGTGCCCCCCGAGAACCAACGAACGGAAGTGGCGGAGAAACAGTGCGCACAGCAAGGTCGCAATATGCGCCCCGTCTGAATCTGCATCGGCCAAGATGCAGATCTTGCCAAAACGTAAGCGAGACAGATCATCGCTACCGGGTTCGACACCGATAGCCACCGATATGTCATGTACCTCTTGTGAGGCCAGTACTTCCGCCGAGTCGACCTCCCAGGTATTCAGGATCTTGCCGCGCAACGGCATGATTGCCTGGAAATTACGGTCGCGGGCCTGCTTCGCCGACCCCCCCGCCGAGTCGCCCTCGACCAGGAACAGCTCGGTGCGGGCCGGATCATCCGACAGACAATCGGCCAGCTTGCCCGGCAACGCGGGGCCCTGCGTGACCTTTTTCCTCACGACTTTGCGACCGGCGCGCTGGCGGGCTTGGGCCGCACTGATCGCCAACTCGGCGATCTGTTCGCCGATGGCGGTATGTTGGTTCAACCAAAGACCGAAGGCATCCTTGACGACACCGGTAACGAAGGGCGCGCATTCGCGCGAAGACAAGCGCTCTTTCGTCTGACCTGAGAACTGCGGGTCACGCAGCTTGACCGAAAGCACGTAACTGACCTGACCCCAAACGTCGTCGGGCGCCAGCTTGACGCCTCGCGGCAGCAGATTGCGGAACTCACAGAACTCGCGCACGGCCTCGGTGAGCCCGGTACGCAGACCGTTGACGTGGGTCCCGCCCTGCGCGGTCGGAATCAGGTTGACGTAACTCTCGGTGACCGCCTCTCCGCCTTCGGTAAGCCAGGCCACCGCCCAATCGGCCACTTCGTCATTGCCAGCGCTGCTACCGACGAACAGGTTGTCGGGAACATAGCTGGCGCCCTGCAAGGCATCGGCGAGGTAGTCCCGCAATCCGTCCTGGTAACACCATTCTTCGTGTTGATCATCGCCTTCTTGAAAGAACCTGATCAGCAGGCCCGGACAAAGCACCGCCTTGGCACGCAGCAAATGGCGGAGCAGGCGAACACTTATTTTCGCCGAGTCGAAATACTGCGGGTCTGGCCAGAAATGCAACCGGGTACCTGTGTTCGCCTTGCCAACGCTGCCAACCTCTTCGAGATCAGACACCTTGTGGCCGTTGGCGAACGCCATGTTGTGCTCAACGCCGCCACGCTTGACCCACACTTCGAGATGTTTGGACAGGGCATTGACCACTGAGACACCGACGCCGTGTAGTCCACCTGAAAACTCGTAGCTCTTGTTCGAGAATTTTCCGCCGGCATGCAGCTTGGTCAAAATCACCTCGACACCGGGGATCCCTTGCTGAGGATGGATATCTACAGGCATGCCGCGTCCGTCATCGCTGACTTCCACCGAGCCGTCTTTTAGCAGCCGAACATCGATGCGCTTGGCGAACCCGGCAATCGCCTCATCGACACTGTTGTCGACAACCTCCTGCACCAGGTGATTCGGCCGCGAGGTATCGGTGTACATGCCCGGGCGCTTGCGTACGGGCTCGAGGCCGCTGAGGACTTCGATTGCTGCGGCATCGTATGCCGTCATGTCTGCTTCCTACTCCTGGAGTTCGCTGTCAGCGGTATAGCAACGGATCGCGTGGTTTGCCGTCACGCACCGCATTCTGGATTTCAATCGGCGGCCTGGCACCGCGCAAACCACAGAGATAATTCCGCAACAGATACTTGCGGTAATTGGTCGATAACTCGCCTCGCGCCTTTCGCCAGGCGGTGCGCTTGGCGGGGGTGATTGGCGGATCGCGTCGCGGCGTCGCATAGCCATAGACCCGGTACTCGCCTGTCGTGCATCGATAGCCTTCGTAGGTACCGTTCAGGGTGCCCTGTTTACTGCGCAGATAGACCCAGAGCCGGACGATTTCATCGTCGGGATCGACTGTCACGCGTGCCGTATCGAGAAACAGCTCCAGGTCAGGCGGCAAACCCGTGATGCGCAGTGGCTGCAAGCTGGAAAAATCCGGCAGGTCGGGAATCTCCGTTTCGTTTTCGATCCAAGGATCGACCAGCGTCTCGTCAAACTTGAACGGCCCGTCTTTCGACTCGACCTCCTCGACATAGGGATTCGCCCAGCCGATCTGGCAGATCACCAGGATGCAAAGGGGCATTATCCGACGGACCGGGATCGAGGTGAAGCAAAGGCCGAGTGTGCGCATAAAGCAGAGTTTACCGCGACGGAGCGGAGCGGCGCATCCCGATGCGGCCGAGTTGGTTTATGCTCTGCGCCAGCTGCGTTAAGTTGCAGTCAGCAACAGGACACCCCATGCCCAGAAAAAAGAACGAATCGCCCTCTTTTGAGGAATCACTTACCGAACTCGAGGCCCTCGTCGAACGCATGGAGGGTGGAGAAATGAGCTTGGAGGAATCGCTGGGCGCATTCGAACGCGGCGTCACCCTGACGAAGATCTGCCAGGAAGCCCTGCAGGCGGCCGAGCAAAAAGTCGAGGTGCTGACGCGCAACGATCCCGATGCCAAAACCGAGCCCTTCGACGATGCCCCCTGAAACCGCATTCCAGACGTTTCTCAACGACTCCAGGGGGCGGGTCGAGCGGGCGCTCGATCATTGGCTACCGACCGAGGAAACCCAACCACGGACGCTCCACCGGGCGATGCGCTATGCCGCGCTCGGTGAAGGCAAACGGGTCCGCCCCGTGCTGGCGTACGCCACGGCAAAGGCACTGGGGGCCGAGCCGGCCTGTGCTGACGGGGCCGCTTGTGCCGTCGAACTGATTCACGCCTACTCGCTGGTCCACGATGACCTGCCCGCAATGGATGACGACGCCCTGCGCCGGGGACGACCCACCTGCCACCGGGCGTTCGACGAAGCGACCGCCATCCTGGCGGGCGACGCCCTGCAGACCCTCGCGTTCCGTGTCTTGAGCAGAGACACCACGCTGCGGGTCGAAGCCGAAGACCGCGTGAAGATGATCGCCGAACTCGCCCAGGCCAGTGGTTCGCGCGGGATGGCCGGCGGTCAGGCCCTCGACATGGATGCAACCGGGCACGAAATCGACTTGGCCCGACTCGAAAACCTGCACATCCATAAGACCGGGGCGTTGATCGTGGCCAGCGTCCGCTTGGGCGCGCTCGCTGCCGGAGCCGCCGCAGACGAACGTTTGCGCGGGCTCGAGCGGTACGCACGTTGCATCGGTCTAGCCTTCCAGGTGCACGACGATGTGCTGGATGTTTCTGGCTACACCGACGTCCTTGGTAAGACACCGGGTAAGGATGCGGCGACAGACAAAGCGACCTACCCCGCCCTGATCGGGCTCGATGCCGCGCGCGAGATGGCAACCGGGCTGATCGACGAAGCCCTAGACAATATCGCTACGCTGGGCGAGTCAGCCGACCCGTTGAGGCAGCTCGCACGGTACATCATCAGCCGTAAGCATTGAATTTATTGAAGGTTTTCCCAACTATCGGGCCGACCGGATAGCTTCTCGTTGCGCTTCGGGCGATAATTATCGGTTCGGTGCCGTGGATATTCTGTTTTGTCGCCGCGGCGCTAACCGATATAATCCTGAGTAATATTCTCAACTTTTGATAAGGCACGGTTTTCCGTGTCGCGGTAACCCGAATGACCCTAGCTAACCCAAAGCCGACCACCAGCGACGAAATCGAGGATGTTCAAGGCAGCCCCGATACGCGTCGCATCGCCATCAACAAGGTCGGTATCAAGGATATCCGGCACCCTGTTCGCATTCGCGACCGCAGCGAAGGCGAGCAGCACACCGTCGCCACGTTCAGCATGTTTGTGTTTCTGCCCCATAACTTCAAGGGCACTCACATGTCGCGCTTCGTCCAGATTCTCAACAGCCACGAGCGTGAAATCTCGATCGAATCGTTCAAGGACATGCTCAACGAGATGGTCGAGCGGCTTGAATCAGAGCGCGGCCACATCGAGATGACATTCCCGTTTTTTGTCAACAAAATGGCGCCGATTTCCGGTGTGCAGAGCTTGTTGGACTATGAGGTAACGCTGATCGGCGAGGTGCGCGACGGCAAACCGGAGATGTTCGTCAAGGTTGTCGTTCCCACGACCAGCCTTTGCCCCTGTTCAAAGTCAATTTCGGATCGGGGCGCGCATAATCAACGGTCCCACGTCACGCTGAACGTGCGCACGAACGGATTCATGTGGATCGAGGAGCTGATTGAGTTGGTTGAAAAGCAGGCATCCTGCGAACTCTACGGACTGCTCAAACGTCCTGACGAAAAGTATGTCACCGAGCGCGCCTACGACAATCCGAAATTCGTCGAAGACATGGTGCGTGACGTCGCGGCGAGCCTGAACGCTGACGAGCGGATCTTGGCCTACACGGTCGAGGCGGAAAACTTCGAGTCGATTCACAATCACTCGGCGTATGCCCTGATCGAGCACGACAAAGAAGCCGAAACCTAAGCGGTTTCTCCGTCTGAGCCGCCGACCCTGACCTGGGCGGCGGCGTGATGGCCACAGTCCGCTAATCCCCGACGGCTGCCGCGGCCCAGGATGCACCAATCCAGGGCGCTAACCGAGCCCAAACCCGGCAAGTCGCTCCAATCTGGGGCAGCAAAGCGGCTCGGAGTGGGGAAAAAGGGTGGTCTGTTATTTGCAGTACCTCCGGCTATTGCCTATTACGACCGCGATAGCGTGGGAGGCCGCGATGGCTCTAGCTCTGAACCCTGTCCAAGCGCCCGCAGAGCGGCGCATTCTGAATCACGACATCATGAATTGCACCGCCGAGGGTGTCAGCGGCAACCATTTGTATTCCGGGCGCGCGCTGGGCATCTCTGAGCCCTGGGACATCATCCAACTGCATCCCGACCTCGAGACGCAGTGGCCGACCATCACCGCGCACTACCAGCGCATCGGCCTCAGCCACACCCGTGATGTCATCTGGCATGTGCACCGCGACGAACTGGGCGCGCGTATCGGGTTTCATCCCAGTGTGTTTTTCTTTGGACCCGACGAGTGCCGTTTTTGGGGCGACAACGCCTGGATGGAGACCGTCGACTTCATCAACTCAAAAAACAACTTCATGGCACTGGCACACGAACTCGGCGTCGATGTGCCGCAGACCAAATGCTTTGCGAGTGTCGCGGCAATCGATCCCAGCGAGCTCGACGACGTTGACTACCCTTGCTACGTGAAGGCCGCCGTGTCGGTTTCCGGGGTCGGCATCTACCGTTGCAGTCAGCCACAAGAACTGCTCGAGGCTTTGGCAAGTTTTGCCCCCGAAACGCCGATTCAGATTCAGCAAGAAGTCATCACCGATACGTTTTTGAATCTCCAATACCTGGTTGAAGGACGCAAGCTCTACCGGCTGACGGCAAGCGAACAGATCCTCGATGGCTTCGTCCACCAGGGCAACAAGGTACCGGCGAGCCATGCACCCTGGGGAGCGGTTGAACCGATGGCGCAATGGCTGTTCGAGCGCGGCATGAAAGGCATCTTTGCGTTTGACGTCGCGGTGGTTCAGACCACACAAGGCCTTCGGTTTCCCGCGATCGAGTGTAATCCGCGTTTCAACGGCGCATCGTACCCATCACTGGTCGCCAACAAGCTCGGCATCAGTGAATGGCGTGCCATCGCCTTTCAGACGATCCACCGAAACCTGGCAGATATTGATCTGAGCGAGATCGAATTCGACCCGAAACGGGGGACCGGCGTCGTACTGGTGAATTGGGGACCGATACTCGAAGGCAAGGTTCTGGTCTTGCTCGCCGGCAATCCGGCGCAGCAGCAACAGCTCGAACAGGCACTCGCGCAACGACTCTGACAAACCGCTTCGCCAAACCCGGCCCTCATGGCAGTATCGACCGATGAATAACACCGATCGATTTTCCCTGATGGTGCATGGCGGCGCGGGTGCACTGGACAATATCAAAGACCAAAAGCTCGCGGTTCGGTACCTGGACAGCATCCGCGGCGTCCTTGAGCACGGCCGCGAGATCCTGAGACTCGGCGGCTCCGCCCTGCAGGCGGTCGAGGCCTGTGCATCCCTCCTCGAAGACGACCCCGTTTTCAATGCCGGCTGCGGCGCGGTACTCAATGAGTACGGCAAAGTCGAGATGGACGCGGCGATCATGGACGGGCGCGATCTGTCAGCCGGCGCGGTGGCAGCCGTGCAAAACATCCCCAACCCGATCCAACTCGCGCGGCGGGTCATGAGCGACAGTGAACATGTCCTGCTGATTGCCGAAGGTGCGATGCGTTTCGCTGATCACTGCGGTATCGAACGTGCGCCTGACAGCTACTTCTCCACACCAGACCGCATCGCCCAACTCGAACAGGCACGTTTGCATCACAAAATGATGCTCGATCACGACGACGAGGATGCGGGCGACCAAAAATACGGCACCATCGGCGCAATCGCGCGTGACAGCACAGGCAATCTTGCTGCGGCCACCTCAACCGGCGGCATCGTCAACAAACGGATGGGCCGGGTCGGTGATTCCCCGATCATCGGCGCCGGCGTCTATGCAGACAACGAGACCTGCGCCGTATCAGCTACCGGCTATGGCGAGGAATTCATGCGCACCGTGATCAGCAAAACCATCGCTGACTACGTAGAGATGAAGTCAATGAACGCGGCGGCAGCCACCGAGGCCGGCATTGCCTACCTCGTCCGCAAGGTCAAAGGCCGCGGCGGCGTTATCGTGATCGACAAAGACGGCAACTGCGCAAGTGGTTTCACGACGAAAAAAATGATCCATGGCTGGATCGAGCACGGCGGCGAGACCTTCGCGCGGTTTTGATGCCGGATCAACGACCTGCGACGCTGCACTCGCGGGTGGATGAGAGACGAACCCAACCCGGAAAATTCACCAGCCGAACAACGCCTGCCCCGCAACGTACTGACCATACCAATACTCATCTACACTGTAAGGCTAAACTGAATCGTGCAGCTTGCCCCCGGCATTGTTCTATCCCGACGCTGATGAAATTTCCGGGCTAAAGGAGCCGTTGATGACAAAAAGTCTTTTGCTGATTGCGTCTCATGCCATTGTCGCGGCACTGGGATTTGCCGCCGGCATCTATTACTTGCCGATACTCACGGCACCGCCGGCGCCCAGTGCGGCCGAGTTGCAGGCGGTCGCGGCACAGGCCACGTATTCCGCGGAATTCCGCAAGAACCTGGCCGGCAGTGATGCGCTGCATTGGGGAGAAGGAAGGGTCTCGATCACAGCGGATCGTATCTCGCTGCAGGGCGAAATCGCGCCCGGGCCCGACTACAAGCTGTACCTGTCCCCTGAATTTGTCGAAACAGAGGTGCAGTTCAACGCCGTCAAAGACCAGATGTTGCGCGTCGGCGATGTCCGCACGTTCAAGAACTTCGTTGTTGACCTACCCCCCGACGTCAACCTGGCCGACTTCACGACGGTGGTCATCTGGTGCGAGGCCTTCGGGGAATTCATCAGCGCAGCCCAGTACCGCTAATCTCAAAACTGCCGGTCAAAACCAGCGGCGCCAGCGGAACAACGCAACCAACGCGCCGGTTATGGTAAACATCAACAGGACGATATCGGAAAACCCACCCGGATCTTCGGCCAGTGGGATGCCTCCCACGTTGATCCCGAATAGCCCGGTCAAAAAGCCCAATGGCAGGAAGATCGCAGCGACGACAGAGAGTACGTACATGCGAGCATTCATCTGTTCCGACAGGCGATTGTTCAGCTCTTCCTGCGTGACCGCAGCGCGTTCCCGCGCGGCGTCGAGATCTTCAACCAAACGCATCACATGATCCGCTTCCTCGCGAATATGCAGGCTGTCGAACTCATTGATCCAGGATGTTTTCACCTGCCCAAAGCGCGCCAACGCCTCGCGTTGTGGGGCAAGATACCGACGTAAAGCGATGATCTCTCGACGCAGCCTGGTGAGATCCGTGCGCAACTGGCGGTCCTCTGACTCGAGCACCGCCTCCTGAAGCCGATCGACGTTATCGTCGACGTCGGCAATCACCCCGGACATCCGCGAGACGAGTTGACCGGCAAGCTGGGTGATAAAACCTCCCGCATCGCGCGGACCATCACCGCGACCGAGCGCCTGGCGCAGATCATCGACCGACATCAGCCGACGCGTACGCACGCTGATGATTCGCGTCGACTCGACCCAGAGGCGTATCGAAACCATATCCTCCGGATCTGCACCCGGATTCAAGTTGACGCCGCGAAGAAACAACATCACGCCATCGGCTACCGGGGCACACCTGGGCCGGGTGCTTTCCGCCAACAACGACTCAACAATCAGCGGATCAAGCCCGCTGCGCTTCTCAAGCCATTCACGGGTCTCTTCGGCATCACGATGCAGGTGTACCCACAGGCATCCGGCCGACGGTTGCCAGCTGTCAATATCAGCCCAGGACATCGGCCGGCCGGCACCCTTTCCGTCGAGTAGAAATGCGGCTACCAGCGCTTGGTCTTGCACCTTGCCCCCTTTTGCCTCAGCAAACCCGAATGCCTTGAAATATTCAGCCGTTACTCGTGAGCAATCGGTTTGTCCGTGAACAGATAGTCCTTGAGCTCCTTGTCGAAAGTCGGATCTTTACGACGAATCCATTCCAGGACCATCGCGGCGTGCTCCTTTTCCTCGTCCCGGTTGTGCGCCAGGATCGCCTTCAGCGCTTTATCCTTGCAGGCATCGACCCGCTGGTTGTACCAATCAACCGCCTCCAATTCCTCCATCAGCGAGACAATGGCCTTGTGCATGTCTCGCGTTTCATCGGAAAGCTCCTCAATGGGTTCGTGATAACCTTCGTTTGCCATGATGCCCCCTCGGTTGGCCTAATGCTGTTTGCGTAAATCTTCGGGACCCGCAGCCCCCTGGGCCTAGGATCAAGATGATAACCACCAGTCTACATAGGGTCGACGCATCGGGAAAACACATCGTTGGATGGCAAAAAAATGCGTCAGCCCGAACGGACCCACGGCGACACCTTTGCGATTGACACCTTTATCTACGGTTGGCTTAGGCTACCTGACATGACCCTTAACGATCCGCAGTCAAACCCCCTCAGCGTGGCCCGGGGTCGCCGCGGCCTCTCCTTTTTGACACGGCTCGCGCTGGGCTTGTGGCTGGTGCTGCTGGCATCACCGATCGCCCTCGCGAGTGATGGCGATATCGTCGCCCGCGCCGAGAACGCCCGCAGCACGGTCGAGAACGCGGCTGCGCTTTCAGATGACCAGAAGGCACAGGCCAACTCGCGCCTTGACGAAGCGGTCGGGTTCGCCCGCGAGACGGTTGAGGTCTCCCAGGCGACCGCAGCGCTGCGGACTCGGCTCGACAACGCCACAACACGACTTGCCGATCTGCAAGCGGCCGAAACCGCCATACCGGCTGAAGACAATCTCGACGACCTCGAACCGCAAACGGCAACAGAACTGGAAACCGCACTAACGACCCAGCGAGGGGAAACGGCGGAGCTCGAAGGTCGCCTCAACGACGGCGAACAACGGCTCTCTGAATTATTGACACGCAGCCGCGCAGACGCGGGTGAGCTGGCGACCCTGCAGCGGCGACTGGTCGACCTTGGCGATACCACTGAATCGCCCGCGAGCGGCGAGCCAATCGAAATAGTCGATGGGTTGTGGCGTAGCGCCCGAAAAGCGCTCACCAAGTCTCGTGTCGACTTGATAAAGTTAAGGCAGTCCAACATTGAGTTGCTTACCGAACTCGCTCGACGAGAGCGAGATGTTACGGCCGCGCAACTCGACGCCGCCAAACAACGCCAATCGGCGTTGCTAAAACTGATCCAGCAAAAACGCCAGCAAGACGCCGCCGCGGTGATTTCGGCCGCTGAACAGGGGACGGCGGCTGCGCCGACGGGGCTGCGGGCGGTGCAAGCCGACATCTCCGCGCTGGCCCGTGAACGTGCGCAACTCCTCGCCCGTGAATCCGAATATGAACGCCAGCTCGACCAGGCCACCCGCACACTGGAGCGCCTGAAACGTGATTACGACCGGATCCGCCAGATCGTCGAACTGGGCGGCTCCAGCGCACAGGTCTCCTCGCTGTTGCAGAAACGCCGACAAATCGCACCGTCACCGGAACGCCTCAATCGTGAGGCGATAGACCTGCAAACGGCGCTGACCGATGGCGGTCTACGTCAGCTTGAGCTCGATGAACAGCTTCAAGCGCTGGTCGACGACGACACCACAAATATCTACCTGCAAGACATACTCGGTATAAAGCAATCAACCACGAACGATTCGCCGCAAGCCGATGCATTTCGCGAACTCGCGCCGATCTACCGGCAGTCGGCGCTAGAGCTATGGCAGTCCTACACGGGTTATCTGAACGTCGTGTCGCAGCTCGAGACAAACACGCGCTTGCTGGCCGACGAGGCCGAGCGTTACCAAAACTTCATCAACGATCGTTTGCTCTGGGTGCCGAGTACCGAACTCGTCCCGCTGGATGACCCGCTGCCCCTAATCAATGGCTTGCGGTGGTTCATCGACCCACAGGTGCTGCAGCATTTGCTGACCGATCTGGTCGCGCTGCCGACAGCGTCGACGGGTGCGACGTTGCTGTGGCTGGTCGTGGCGATCGGCCTTGGCGTCCTTCGCCGACGTGCGCTGGTGACCTTGAAGCGGACCGCCGAGCAGACTCAGCGCGTCCGCACAGACCGATTCCGAGCGACCCTGAAAGCGCTGCTCGCCACCATCGTGTTACTGGCTTGGATCCCGTGGCTCCTGATCGGCCTGGGGCTGTTGCTCGGTTATTTGCCAAACGCCGCTAACTCGACACTGCTCTATGCCGCCGGACTCCAGGCCGCGGGACAGGTGGTGCTGTTCCTCGGCACATTCCGCCATCTTTGCCGCCCCAAGGGATTGGCCCTGGCGCATCTGCATTGGCACCCGAAATTGTGCGAGTCGCTCGCGCGTCAGGCCGCCTGGCTTCTGCCGCTGGCTACCCCTCTTGGGTTTTTAACGGCGGCCGGTTCCGCGTCGGTCCCGTCGGACTTCATACGACTGGCAACTTCCGTACAGATCGAAAATGTTGGCGTGGCTTCGGTCGGGCGACTCGCATTTGCCGCACAGATGTTGTTGCTGACGATCGCGATCCACCGTATCTGGCGTCGAACAGGGGCCGTTATCAGTGCCTTTGCTGAGACCCCGGATAGGAGCAAATGGGCCAGTTATCACATACTTTGGTTTGGACCCTCATTGTTGACCCCGGCGCTGCTGTCGGTAGCGGCACTACTGGGCTATTTCTACAGCGCGGTCTTTCTCGCCTCGGTTGCCGGTGAGACGTTATGGTTTATTCTGACCGTGACCATCGCGAAGGATCTCCTGCTGAGGGGTCTGTACGTGACCCAGCGCCGTATCCGCTTCCAGGAGGCGCTGCGATATCGCGATGAACAGCTCGCACAGCGTGCCGCCGGTGACGACGGGGAAAAGCCGCCGGTCGACAAGACGCTCGAGGCGATCGAAGAGGAAAAAGTCAACTACAACCAACTGGGCGATCAGGTTCGCAGCCTGGTTCAGCTCGGTTTTACCATCAGCTGGCTCGCTGGTCTGTGGTGGATTTGGCGGGATATCTTCCCCGCATTCAGTTTCCTCGACAGCATCGCGCTGCCGATAACGACCTCGAAACTCGTCGACGGCGTCACCCAAGACGTATCCCTGACACTCGGCGACATGGTGGCCGGCTTATTGCTCGGGGGGCTCGCGCTGTTCGCCGCGATGAAGGTGCCTGCCGTGCTTGAGCTGACCCTTCTACAAAAACTACCGTTGAGTCGTGCTTCCCGCTATGCGTTTACGACCCTGTTGCAATACGTCGTTGCGGTCTTCGGCGTATTCATCACGTTCAACGCGCTGGGTCTGCAATGGTCGAGCATTCAGTGGTTGGTCGCTGCGTTGTCGGTTGGCCTAGGTTTCGGACTACAGGAGATCGTTGCCAATTTTATCAGCGGCATCATCTTGCTGTTCGAGCAGCCGATTCGGGTGGGCGATATCGTGACGGTCGACGGGACGACCGGCACCGTCTCAAAGATTCGTATTCGAGCGACGACTATCGTCAACTACGATCGCCAGGAACTGATCATTCCGAATAAAACTTTTATCACCGGGCAGCTGATCAACTGGACGCTGTCTGACACCGTCAACCGGGTCTTTATTACGGTCGGCGTATCGTACGGTACCGACACACGACAGGCCATGGAACTCATCCGCCAGGCCGCCGATGAACATCCCAATGTGCTGACCGACCCAGCGCCAATCATCACTTTCGAGGCCTTTGGTGACAATGCGCTGACGCTGAACCTGCGGGCCTATCTCGGCGACATGGAGAAACGATTGCTGACGATCTCCGAGCTACACCAAGACATCATCGACAAATTCCGCGAATCGGATATCGAGATATCGTTCCCGCAGCGCGACGTGCACCTTACGACGCTCGAACCGCTCGAATTGAAGTTGCAACGCTAACCTGCCTATTCGAATTTGGTTCGGCCGCGCAACTCTTCGATGGTAATCGTCACATCGCCAAGGATTTCGCCGTCCTCGGACAGGTTGGCGATAACGCCTTTACCTGCCACGGGTATTAGGCGGTCGACCTGGAAGCGCCCCGTCGACCCGCGAATGAAGCATTCTTCATCGAAGAATAAGCGGTCTTCGGTGCCTTCGATTACGTCGGATTCGAGTGTGTCAAACCCAATCAGCCGTTGGATGTCGTTTTTTCCCTCGATCTCGACGAAAGCCAGTGTGCTTTGTTCCGGCGAAATCAGTATTGCCTTAGCCATGTGCCGCTGCTCCTTTTAGACTTGCCCCCCGCAAACCCGCGGCCGCAAGCGATATGCAGATTTTGCAATCCAGATGCAAAGTTATCGAATCGCGCCCGCTGAGTGAAATTGTTTAACCCAAACTGCCCGATAGGGTGGCGCTATGAACCCGAACCGGTTCCAATCGTTGGTCAGAAGAACAGATTGATTCCCGTCACCAGGACGTCGCGGTCGCGCCATTCATCACCGACCCGGAACCGGTTCCATCGATAACCGATCTTCAGCTTTACACCGTCGGCAGGCCGCCAAGCCAGACCGGCACCAAGCCAATTCGCTTCGAAGCGACTCTGCTCCGCGCTGTAAAAGAATTCTTCTTCGATGTAGGGACGCAGCGGGGTTTTGCCCAAAGTACTTGCCCCCTCGAGGACGAACTCATTGCGGAACCGCACATCGTTCTCGCGGTAATCGAAATACCGAAATTCCAGACGACTGCGGCTCGTGAACCGCCCCAGCGGCGACTGATCGGCAAAGAACAGTTCGGTGTACAGCCGATCCTCCTCTAACCAATCTGCCTGCGGTCGGAACCAGACATGGCGATAGCCGGCACGCAGGCTCCAGTTTGGGTTGAACTGGTAGCCGAGGCCGGCACCGGTGAACCCGAGAAATCGTTCGTCGAAATCGTTGCGCGACGCGATATTCGATCGTGAAATCACGAACCAGTCATCGGCGATCGGTGCCTTGATCAGCAGGTTGTGGCTGGCGCCGGCATCACGCTCAGCGTGGGCCAATGATGACAGCCCTGCCGTCAGCAAGACGACCACCACCGATCTGACCAAAAGGCCAACCGAGTCCAACCAAACCAAGGCGCTACTCCATCTGTCATTTCTATTAACAGTGAGATGCTACGTGCGCCCCACAGTCCAAAAAACCCGCAAGCCATCACGTTTGCCTACCAGCACATGCGAGACGCGGCGGGATTCCTGCAAAGCTAGCGTTACGGCCGAAAGGCCATAGCCGTCGCGATACCGAGAGGAACTGCGTGATTTTTCAAAAGACCGACCGGGACGATCCCTAGTTTCGAAAGTCTCGGGTTCGCCGAAACGGACACCTTGTGAAACAGCCGTTGGCGATCTGCGATGCGACATGCGGGCTTACCGGTGGTGCGGGTTTTCGACCTGGTTGCGGTTGTCCAGTTTACGCAAAGCCCTCGAGGCATTTTGGCGATCGATCGTTGCGAGTATCCTAGATAAGCTTTGGTAACGCTCATCTCCGGCAATTTTCCAGGCCGACGAGGCCTCTCTGACTTCAACACCACCCACCCAACCACCTTGGAACCAAATTCATGAACACGCTTGACACCATCTACGGCCGACGGGCCATCAAAGAATTCGACAGCCACCACCGGATGACGGCCGAAGAAGAACGCAAGCTACTGGAGGCCACGATCCAGTCACCGACCAGTTTCAATATCCAGCACTGGCGCTTCGTCATCCTGCGCGACCCGGCGCTCCGCAGGACCATTCGCGAGGAACATGGCAACGATCAGGCACAGATTACCGACGCCTCGCTGCTGGTGGTGTTCACCGCTGATCTCAAGGCCTGGCAAAAATCGCCCGCACGCTACTGGGTGAACGCGCCCACTGAGGTTGCCGAATTGTTGGTCAACTGGATGGGGCCGTTCCACGAAGGCCGGGAATGGCTGCAGCGTGATGAGGCACAGCGCTCGATCGGCATGGCCATGCAGACCATGATGTTGGCAGCACTGGCGATGGGCTATCAGTCCTGTCCGATGATTGGGTTTGACATCGATCGGGTGGCCGATCTGATCAAGCTACCCGAAGACCACGTCATGGGCCCCATGGTAGCGATTGGCAAAGGCACCAAGGACCCCTGGCCGAAGCCTGGCCAACTGCCGTTGGACGAACTGGTTTTCGACAACCACTTTTGAGGGCACAGGGATGCGCAATGCACGAACGAGGTCAGGCGTGCCTCGATGAGCGAGGGCGGCCCGGACAGTTGACAGGCAAACTACGGACAGCACCAGCAATCAACTACGACGATTTCGAGATCTCCCCTATCCGGCAGTTATCAAACGAATCCGTCTGTTATCGACTGGTGCACTTTGCCGGCCAAGTCACCGGCAGATCATACGGGTACGGGCTGGCTGTTGGCCGTCTGTAGCCGGCCGCGCTGCACGATACCGGGCAGCTTCGACAGCACTGGTTGTTGTTCCGCGACCAGCGACCTCAGCGCGCTTGCGGCAACCAGGTTGCGAGCCCAAAACGTCACCGACAAGGTAATCGGATTGGCCAGCCCGTAGAAGGCCACCCGGCGCAAACGCAGCGGTCGCCAAAGCTGGCCGGCGGACTGGACCAGGCATCGATACCAGCGGTTTTTTGCCATTTGTTTGGCGCGAACAATTTCATCGATATCCCAGTATTGCCCCCATCGAGCGGCATAGTGGTGCAGTAGCGAGACCGTGCAGGTTGGACTGAAAATCGTGGCAACCTTGCGGCCACTCACCAGATCAACACCTTCGTCATTGACGGCCGAAACGAGCTTAAGATAGACATCGCCCAACTTGACACCCTGTTTGCTCCTGGAACGTTTCGGCTTGAGTGGGATGCCATCCAGGGCCTTGCGCACCGGCCAACTGTCGAGGTCATCAAGGACGATGCACTGCTCGTGGATGGCACCTCCTTTTTTCACCTTGATCTTCACCGTTACCCGGCGGAGCTTGGACCCGGCCGTCGCCCTAAACATCGCAAGATATATCGGCCGCGCACCATCACTGGCAATCGCCAAGAAATCCCTACTGTACTCAATGCAACCACCGAGCGAGCACCACTGATGTGTGGCGCCATCACGCTGCCAGGCCGCTTGATCCGATGCGAGGAAGGCATCGAGAAAGATCCATTTGGTGACCCAGTCCGCTGCTTTCTGGACGAAGTCGTCGGAACGTTGATATTCGATCATTGGATTACCCATCAGCCTCGTTCTGATACGAACTTGTCCCGAGTATCGGCCGCGACAGAGATTGCCGGCGTGACGCCTGTCTCACCAATGATCAAACCCCGGCGCCGCGCTCTCGAAGCACCAACGGGTTATCGATTCTCTGGGACTAAAACGCCTGAAAGACGCCGCATGGGATCGCAAGGTGAGCTAAAGCCTGCTGCGCAAGATCAACAGGTTGTCGCTTTGCTCGAGATCGAATTGGTCGAGTACATTCATGCCAAGCAGCACGAACCTTGGGCTATCGCCATCAATCACCACAGCGCGAACGTCGTTCACGCGAAGGCCGCCGACAGATATTTCACGCAAGCGGATCTGATGGCCGACCGCACGCCCCGACGCGGTTCCAACCCCGACCTTGGTACCGTCAACACGGTGAGATATCCCAAGCCGGGCCGCGTGCCGTTCACTCATCGCAACGCTCGTTGCGCCAGTGTCGATCAGGAAGCGGATCGGTTGGCCATTGATCAGGCCGTCAACAAAATAACCGTCTCGACGATCGTCTTTAAGGATGCGGATTTCACGCTGCGTGGGCACCGCGTAGCTCGCGGCAACGGCCGAACCCAACTGCAGGGTTTGTCGCTTGCCGTCAATTTCCACCACCGCCTCTGTGGTGTTCGCGCGGATCAGACGTACACCGGAGTCGCTGACAACGCCTGCGGCGAGCACCTGACGCTTACCATCGATCTCGAGCATCGCCTTATCCGAAAACAGGGCCAAGACGCGTACCGATGGGGAGGCGCTTCCAACCAATGGCATCAGCAATGCCACGACCAATACGAGGACTCTCATCGACGGTGTTTCCTCCAAGCCGGTCCAGGTGACTATAGCAAGCCTGCCAGCAGCTGAAGGCAGCCAGCGGCAAAGAGACCGGCAACCACATCGTCCAACATAATGCCGAGGCCGCCGCCGACACGGCGGTCGAGCCAGCCGATTGGCCACGGTTTCCAGATGTCGAACACACGAAACAGCGCGAATCCAATGACTATCCAGAGCCAACCCGCCGGCGCCGCCACCATCGTCAGCAGGTAGCCTGCGATCTCGTCCCAGACGATGCCGGGGTGATCATGCACGCCAAGGTCCTTGGCCGCCTGGCCACAAAGCCAGATGCCGACCAGGATCACAGCAAGCAGCACCAGCAGATAGACACTCAACGACAAGCGCGCCAGCGGCAGATAGATGCCTACCGCGAGCAGGGTGCCCATGGTGCCCGGTGCTTTTGGCGAGCAACCCGCACCAAAGCCGAAAGCCAGCAGATGCACGATGTTGCCCATCGAGGGTTTTGGCAATGCGTCAGCTTTTGAAGTGGTCATAGCCTTGCGGCGTCTCCCGGCCCTCATAGCCGTCCGGATAAATCAGCGTGATGCCCACACCTGCGCTTAGCTCGCCGATTTCCTGAATCGGCTCGTTGATCGCCCGACAGGCGATCTTCAACTCGGCGACTCGCTCTGGCGCAACGCTGAACAGCAATTCATAGTCATCGCCACCGGCGAGTGGCAGCTGCCAGTCGTCCGCCTTGCAAGCCTCACGCACGGCCGCGGACAACGGCAGCTGGGCAAGCGCCACGCGCGCGGCAACGTCGCTGGCAGCGCACAAGTGCCCCAAGTCCGCATGCAAACCATCCGACACATCGATCGCAGCGCTGGCGATATCGCGCAACAGCAGCCCCAACGCGACCCGCGGCGTCGGTCGGTCCAAACGCGCCTGCAAATCGCCAGCCTCCAGGCCGGCCTGATGCTGGCGCAGCGCCAAGGCCGCATCGCCGAGCGTTCCGCTGACAAACAAACGGTCGCCGGGGCTTGCCCCACTGCGGCGGAGCCCGTGTCCAACCGGCAGGAGCCCATGTGCTTGAATCGTGATACTCAACGGCCCGCGCGTCGTATCGCCGCCGACCAATTGAACGCGATGTTGTTCGGCAAGCGCTGCGAATCCACGCATGAAGGCCGCCAACCAATCCAGATCTGCTGCCGGTAGGGTTATCGCGAGCGTCAGCCAGGCAGGCGTCGCCCCCATCGCGGCAAGGTCGCTCAGGTTAACCGCCAGCGCTTTGTGGCCCAGGGCTGCGGGATCGACATCGGGGAGAAAATGCCGACCCGCCACCAACGTATCGATGCTGACCGCGATCGTCTGTTCGGGCGCAGGCTGCAACAGCGCGCAATCGTCGCCGATACCTAACAGCACATCGGCCCGGTTCGGGGTCGCATCGGCGAAAAAACGCCGAATGAGTTCAAACTCGGACGCCGCCATATTTATTCAGCGGCGTGCCGCAGCCTCAAGCGGTCGCAATGCCCGGGCCGCTTTGTCGAGCACACCGTTGACATACCGATGGCCCTTCTCGGCACCGAAAGTCTTGGCCAGTTCTACGGCCTCGTTGATGACAACCCGATACGGAATCTCCGGATGCTTGATTAACTCATAGGCGCCGAGTCTCAGGATGGCGCGTTCGACCGGATCTACGGCCTCGAGACTTCGATCAAGACAGGCGCCCAAGGCCTCGTCGAGCTTGTCGAGGCTGGCCGGCACACCATGGACCAACTCCTCGAAATACTGCGTATCGAAGGTCTTCGCGTCCTGCTCGACCATGAAGTGGCTGACAATATCAACCACGTCCTGCCCCGCAATTTGCCATTGGTACAAGGCCTGGATGGCAAGCCTGCGGGACCGGCTTCGCTGCCGACTCATGGTTCGAGATGCCTCAAAGTTCGCGCAGCAAGTTGACCATTTCGATCGCCGTCGCGGCGGCCTCGCCCCCTTTGTTGCCCGCTTTGGTGCCGGCCCGTTCAATCGCCTGTTCGATGGTATCGACCGTCAACACCCCGAATGCGATCGGCACGCCATGGTTAAGCGTGACCTGCGACATGCCTTTGACACATTCACCGGCCACATATTCGAAATGTGGCGTACCGCCGCGAATGACCGCACCCAATGCGATGATCGCGTCGTAGTCGCCCTTACTGGCAATCTTCTCGAGCACCAATGGCATCTCGAAGGCACCGGGCAACCGAACGATCGTGATGTCGTCATCGGTCGCACCGTGCCGCTTCAATGTGTCGACAGCACCGGCTTCGAGGCTGTCCACCACGAAGCTGTTCCAACGGGCGACGGCGATGCAGAAACGCGCGCTGTTGGCCACCAGGCCACCTTCAATTGTCCTAATAGTCATCGTTTTCTCCTACGGGCGGTGCAACGGCCGCTTATTCGGTATCGACAAACTCGACGACTTCCAAATCGAAGCCAGCGAGCGCATGCAGATGTTTTGGCGCACTCATGACACGCATCTTGCGCACACCTAAATCAGCAAGGATCTGTGCACCGACCCCGATCGTTCGCAGGTCGTCGTCTTGTGCCTTGTTGCGATCGGGTATCTGATCATCAACCCCGTGCCACTTGTAATCCTGGATCCGCTGCGCGATATCGCGAGCCGTATCGTAGTTGCGCAACACAACAATTACGCCCGACCCAGCCTCGGCCACCTGATCCATAACCCGACGCAGTGGCCAGCCGCAGTCACGTGAACTTTCGAACAAGTCACACAGCGTGTTCTGCACGTGTACCCGCACCAACGTCGGCTCATCGGCACTGATCTTTCCCTTCACAAGCGCCAGGTGCATCTCGCCGCCGATGACATCCTGGTAGGCCACCAGGCGAAACTCGCCATGCTCGGTTGGCAAGTTGCACGACGTAACCAGTTCGACAGTCTTCTCATTTTTGATCCGATATTGGATCAAGTCGGCAATCGTGCCGATTTTAAGGTCGTGCTCTGCGGCAAACTTTTCGAGATCAGGACGCCGCGCCATCGTCCCATCCTCATTGAGGATCTCGACGATCACGGAACTCGGCTCCAGGCCAGCAAGACGGGCCAGATCGCAGCCCGCCTCGGTATGCCCCGCGCGCACCAGCACGCCGCCGGGCTGCGCCATCAATGGAAAAATATGCCCCGGCTGCACCAGGTCCTGCGGCTGTGCCTCCGGCTTAACAGCGGCCAGCACGGTGGTCGCCCGGTCGGCAGCGGATATCCCGGTGGTGACGCCTTCCGCCGCCTCGATCGACACCGTGAAGTTGGTCGACTCGAGTTGGTTGTCGGTATTGACCATCAGCGGCAAGCGCAGCTGGCGACAACGATCCCGGGTCAGCGTCATACAGATCAAACCACGGCCGTACTTGGCCATAAAGTTGACCGCCTCTGGGGTGGTTTTTTCTGATGCGAGGATCAGATCTCCCTCGTTTTCACGGTCCTCATCGTCCATGATCACGACCATTCGGCCGAGCCGCAGATCTTCGATAATTTCTTCGGTGCTGTTGAGTGCCATGGATTACCGTCGTTTTGGCAAACTGTACAGTGTATCAGCCCAAACAGATCCGGGAGAATGCCTGAATGACAGAATCCGAAGGGGTTATCCAGTACACGCTAGATTTTACTCGCGGCGCTTTGCCGGCGGATTGCGACCCAGGCCCGCTGCTCAACTGGTTCGGTCACTGCCGCGACCGCGACCTGATCGGCCAGGACCCCCAGCTTTACGATGGCTACGCATATGGCAACATCAGCCGGCGCGCGCCGCACGGCTTCATCATCTCGGGCACACAGACCGGCGGCAAGGCCACCCTGCACGCCAGCGATCTCGCCTGGGTCTTGGATTTCGACAGCGCGACCAATCGACTCCGCGCCACGGGGCCTGCGCGGCCCTCCTCAGAGGCGATGACGCATGGCGAGATCTACCGGGCGCTGCCGGGAATAGCTGCCGTCATCCATGTACATTCGCGGCAGCTTTGGCAGTCGGCGGGGTCTCTCGGCCTGCCCACGACCGACCCAACGGCAAGGTATGGCACACCAGCGATGGCCGACGCCGTGCGGCGGCTGCTCGTCGCCCAGCCTAACGGCGGCGTCATTGCAATGGGAGGCCATGAGGACGGCATCATCGCCTATGGCACCGACATGGACGCAGCCGGCGCGTATTTGATGCAGGCATTTTCGCAAGTCCAAGAGCGCAGCGAGTATTCGTGATATGGCAAACCCAAAGACAGTCTCCCTGGTTTTAGGCAGCGGCGGCGCCCGCGGCCTGGCACACATCGGGGTGATCCGCACCCTGGAACGACACGGCTGGACGATTGGGGCCATCACCGGCAGTTCGATGGGCGCGCTGATCGGTGGTTTTTATGCGGCCGGCAAACTCGAGGCCTATGCTGAATGGGCCGAGGACCTCACCGAATTCAACGTGCTGCGCTTTCTCGATGTGGCGTGGGGCGGCGCGGGCATGCTCAAGGGTGAGATGTTGATGGAGACATTGCAGGAATTCATCGGGCGACACCGGATTGAAGACCTGCCGGTGCCATTGACGATCGTCGCAGCGGACGTGCTGCGGCGACGCGAGGTATGGCTGACTCGCGGCGACCTGTTCGATGCGATCCGCGCATCCATCGCGGTACCGATGGTCTTCACGCCGCACACCATCAACGGCCGGCCGTTGCTCGATGGCGGAATTCTCAATCCGGTGCCGATCGCCCCGGCACTGCAGGATTCGACCGACGCGGTAATCGCCGTCAGTCTGTCTGGTGTGCCACAGAAACTCGGTGCGGGGAACCGCTTGGGCAACAGGCCCCGGCAGCCCGTTAAGGCGCAGCACCGCTACCGCCGCCGTATCGAGACCTTTATCGAGCAGCTGCAGGACAAGCTTGGCCTGGAAAGTAAAGACGATGAGCAGGAGCCGGACTTATCACTCTGGGATACGGCACTGCTGTCGCTCGACGCCATGCAGGCCAGCATTGCGCGCGGCATGTTGGCGGCCTACCCGCCGGACCTGCTGATCGAAATACCCATCAACACCTGCGGTGCGCATGAGTTTTACCGGGCCAAAGAAGTCATCGCCGCCGGCGAACTGTGGGCAGAACGCGCCCTGGAACGCTACGCGAACCCGGCGTGAAAGCCGCCGACCCGATTGCGCCGTGACGCTAGTGGGCCATGCGGATAATTCTGTAACGCTCAGCCGTGGCACAAGTGTTGTGGGCAAGGCGCAGTCCGCAGGGAATGGCAGGCCCTTTCCAAGGGCTGCAACGCAGGCCACGACACTTGTGCCGCGGCCCTTCGGGAGCCCCTGTGCGACCGCGACTCTGCGTTGCGTTTCTTGCCAAGGGGAATAACCATTGCCTGCGAAACGCGTCTTGATTCGCACCCGCACAGTGGCTCTGAGCATTACAGAATTATCCGCATGGCCCACTAGTGCCCGACAAACCCGGCGCGCGTCAGCATGGCCATATCAACGCCGGCCGCTTTGGGATCTGACGCCTGCTCGCCCAACAGCAGGCGTTCGAGATACCGCGCCACCAGATCCACCTCCAAATTGACCTGACGGCCCGCCTGGTAGTCGCCCATGATGGTCTCTTGCAGCGTATGCGGGACGATGTTGAGTTTGAATTGGCCCCCGTTGACCGCATTGACCGTCAGACTGGTGCCGTCCACGGTGATCGAGCCCTTGTGCGCGATGTACCGAGCCAGCGAGTCCGGCGCCTCAATCGTAAAGCGGACGGATCGCGCATCGTCGTGTCGTTCGGTCACCTTGCCGAGCCCGTCGACATGGCCACTGACCAGATGACCGCCGAGCCGCGTCGCCAGCGTCAACGCCTTCTCGAGATTACACCGACTGCCGATCGCCAGTTGCCCGAGACTGGTCAGCGACAGCGTTTCGCGCGACACATCGGCGAAGAACCCATCACCGGGCAGGTCGACGGCCGTCAAACACACCCCGTTGACCGCAATGCTGTCACCCAGCGCGACGTCATCCAGTGGCAATTGCCCCGTTCGGATGCGCAGTCGCACATCGCCACCACGTTCTTGAACCTCGGCGATTTCGCCAATTGCCTGAATGATCCCGGTGAACATTAGCTGCGTCTCCTCATCTGACAGGCCTGGAGTGTAGCGCTCTCGCTACCGCCGGCCTAAAGAAGCTGCCCAATACGCCGATCTGCTCTCTCAAGACCCTGGCACGGAAAAAACGATGTCCAAAATTGGCAAACGGATCGGAATCAGCTACCTGCTGATGGCGGTGCTGCTGGGGGTAATCGGCGGCGCGGGGCTGTTTGCCGCCGATCGCATCAGCCAGGCACTCGACCGAATCACTGGCCCGATCCGCACGACCGCGCATGCGGTCGACAGTGGGATCCGCGGCGTATTGCAGCAGATGATCGGTGTCGATCGCGCGCTCGATGGCCACGACGAAGAGGGTCGCAAGCTGATCGCCGCAGGCGACGCGCTGGCGGCAGCGTCGTTCGGCGAAATCGCGCAGGCCGGGCTGGTCGGCGAAAACGAATTGGCAGGCGTCAACGCGAAGCTGGCGGCGTTCAATGCGACGCGTGAGGAACTGCTTAGACTGCACGCCGATTACCAGGTCAACTACGCCCAGCTGCTCGCCACGCTGGCAGCGACGAAGGACCTCTTGCTGGTCATCGAAGAACAGGCCAGTCAGGCCCTGGTGGCACTGGAATGGGATGCCAGCCTCGGCGAGGACGAAACCACCAACACCCGCGATACTGAAGAATGGGCCATCGTCGGCGCCGCCGCGGATGCACGCCTCGCACTGATGACACGGCTATTCGATTACCGGCAACTGCTGGATGACCCGGATAATGCCGATTTCAAGGAGGCGGCCGCGATCAGCCTCGGCGATCTGGAGATCTATATGGAGTCGTTGGCCGAGTCGGACCTCCTCAACGGCAAGCTGATCGGCAAGGGACCGTTTGCCCAATCCACTTTCGATGCCGCGCTGTTGAAACTCAACACCCAGAACAAAACGCATTTCAATGCAGCGTTACAGACCCATGCAGCATTACGGGAATCGCGCGGCCGTTACAGCATAGACGCCGAAGCCATGATGACCGATGCCCGCGGCATCGAGACCGCGAGCGGTCGCATCGTCCAGGAGGAACGCCGGCAGGCCGAAGCCTCGCGCACATCTGCGCTGTGGTCCGTCGTCGGCTTGATCGTCACCGGCCTGCTATTGGCATTCCTCTCGTTCATCATTAGCATCCGAACGATTGCCGTGCCGCTGCGTCGGGTTGCCAAACGGATGCAGGAAATCGCCAGCGGCGATGGTGATCTAACCGCTCGACTGGATGTCCAGGGGCGCGATGAGATCGCCGATGTCAGTCGGTCCTTCAACGCCTTTGTCGAAAAGATTCGCGACACGGTTCAAGAGGTGCGCGACGCCGTACAGTCGCTCGCCAGTTCGTCGGAAAAGTTGCACCAACTGACCGAGAGCGGCATGAATCGATCAAGTCGACAACAGTCGGAAACCGCGCAGATTGCGACCGCCACCCATGAGATGAGCTTGACCGTCAACAGCGTTGCCGAGTCGGCACACGGTGCCTCGGAGAGCGCCAACCAGGCACAGCACGAAGCCGAAGAGGGTCGCGCCGTGGTCACGCAAACCGTGACCGCCGTGCACAGCCTTGGCGATCAAATTGACCTTGCGGCGACGACGATTCAGGCGCTGGAACGCGAAAGCGAAGGGATCGGTGGTGTGATTGATGTCATCGGCGGGATTGCCGAACAGACCAACCTGCTGGCGTTGAATGCGGCCATTGAGGCCGCCCGTGCAGGTGACCAGGGCCGTGGCTTTTCGGTCGTTGCGGACGAAGTGCGCACCCTGGCCAACCGCACCCAGGCGTCGACCAGCGAGATTTTATCGATGGTCGAAAAGCTGCAGTCGCAGGCCCGGCAGGCCGGCAGGGCAATGCAGGAAAGCCTCGCCATGGCTCGCGATACGGTCGCGAAAGGTGAAACCACCGGCAGTTCACTGGACCATATCGTGGCATCGGTCAACGTCATCCAGCAGGTCAATCAGCAGATTGCCGGAGCCGCGGCCGAACAGCGCTTGGCCGCGGAAGAAATCTCTCGCAGTATCGAGCGCATCAACACCGATGGCGAAGAGATCGTCTCGGAGAGCCAGAGCATGAGCGGCTCGGCAAAGTCATTGGCGGCCCTGTCCGAGCGTCTCGAGACCCTGGTCAGTCAGTTCCGGACCTGAGCGTCAGGCGCAAATCAGCGCCAATCTGACGCACCCCCGCAAAGCGCAACGCGAGCCGATCGGCCATACGGCTGATAGCGGCGAGATCTACCAGCCCCCGTGCCTCCTGCCCCATCAGATGCGGCGCCATGTAGACCACGAGTTCATCGACCAGGCCGGCCTGCAGGGCATAGCCGGCCAGCGTTGCGCCGCTCTCGATCAACACCTCGTTGGCGCCTTGCGCTGCAAGTTCGCGGAGGGTCTGCGCGAGGTCGATACGGCCGCCAAGCTGCGGCTGGCGCAGGACATCCGCGCCCGCCGCTTGAAGCTCGTTCTCGATCTCCAGCGGGGCCGCCTCACCGCATACGATCAGGGTCCTCCCCGGCAGGCTCAGCAGGCGCGCCCGCGGGGGTGTCCGCAGACGCGTATCGAGTATCACCCGCCAAGGCTGGCGCAGCTCGGCGTCCACGCCCTCGAGTCCCAATGCTGCGGGTTCGAGACGAACATTCATCGATGGATCGTCGGCCAGGACGGTATCTACGCCGGTAACGATGGCACTGCTGCGCGCACGCAGTCGATGCACGTCCCGGCGCGCCGCCTCACCGGTAATCCATTGGCTCTCGCCACTGGCCATCGCCGTGCGCCCGTCGAGGCTCATCGCGAGCTTGCAGCGCACATAGGGCATCCCGGTCCGCATGCGCTTGAAAAAGCCTGGATTGAGTTGCTCTGCGTCCGCTGCCAACAGTCCCATACCGATGTCGATACCGGCAGCGCTCAACTTTGCCATCCCCTGCCCGGCCACCAGCGGATTGGGGTCCGCCATCGCGGCAACCACGCGCGCGAGCCGAGCCTCGATCAGCGCGTCCGCACAGGGCGGGGTTCGTCCATGGTGGGCACAGGGCTCGAGCGTCACATAGGCAGTGCCGCCACGGGCGGCGGCACCGGCGGCGGCGAGTGCCAGACGCTCCGCATGCGGTTGGCCGGCGCGCTCATGCCAACCCTCACCGACGACTTCGCCGTCGTTCACGATGACGCAGCCGACCCGGGGGTTTGGATCGGTCGTGTAGAGGCCGCGCTCGGCCAGACGCAATGCCTGCGCCATGTACTGATGATCCGACGCGTCGAACGCGGTGATCATTTCTCTTCGTCGAGAAAATCGATTTGCTGCCGACGCGCCTCGGGCGTTGGCTGTGACTCCAACCGTTCGATTTCTTCACGAAACGCGTTCACATCCTGGAACTGCCGGTAGACCGAGGCGAAACGCACGTAGGCCACTTGATCAAGCTTTTTGAGCTCTTCCATGACCAGCTCGCCAATCACGCGGGACGCAACTTCGCCTTCGCCGGTCGCCATCAGGCGCCGGCTGATGTGATTGACCGCGGCATCGGTTGCTTCGGTTGCGACCGGGCGCTTTTCGAGCGCACGCTCCAGGCCAGCGCGTAATTTACGACCATCGAAGTTGACCCGGCGACCATCACTCTTGACCACACGCGGAAGACTCAATTCCGCACCTTCGTAGGTCGTGAAGCGTTCTTTACAGACAGTGCATTCGCGCCGCCGCCGAACCTGGTCGCCGTCACCGTGCAGGCGGGAATCAACCACCTTGGTATCTTGGGCTCCGCAGAATGGACAGCGCATCAGATCACCAAACGACGTCCCAATAGGGCCCTGCCATACACGGCCGGCCGCATATGCGGCCAGGCGGACGGATGATTGGTGGGCGGTTAATGCTCATAGACCGGATGCTTTGCGCAAATGGCCAACACGCTGGCCTTTGCCGTTTCGATAACCGCTGCATCACCGCGCCCATCGATCACGTCACACATCCAGCCGGCCAGTTCGCGACACTCGGCTTCACCAAAGCCACGGGTGGTAACCGCGGGCGTGCCGACCCGGATTCCCGAAGTCACAAAGGGCGACTGCGGATCATTTGGCACGGCATTTTTGTTGACCGTAATGTTGGCCGCACCGAGCCAGGCATCGACATCCTTACCGGTCAAACCCGCCTCGATGAAGCTCACCAGAAACAAATGATCGTCGGTGCCTTTCGACACCACGTCATAGCCGCGATCCATGAAAACGGTCGCCATCGCCTGGGCATTCTTGACCACCTGTTTTTGATAGTCGACGAACGTCGGCTCCATGGCTTCTTTGAAGGCCACGGCCTTCGCGGCGATCACGTGCATCAGCGGTCCACCCTGACCGCCGGGAAACACGGCCGAATTCAGTTTCTTCTCAATCTCCGGGTTGGCCTTCGCAAGGATCAAGCCGGCGCGCGGTCCGCGCAAGGTCTTGTGCGTTGTCGTCGTCGTGACGTCTGCGATCTGAACCGGGCTGGGATAGACGCCGGCCGCAACCAGCCCGGCGATGTGCGCCATATCGACCAGCAGGTAGGCGCCCACGGCGTCTGCAATGTCCCGAAAACGTTGCCAATCGACGATCCGCGAATAGGCTGAAAAGCCCGCTATGATCATCCGCGGTTTGTGCTCCTGGGCAAGGCGCTCTACCTGGTCATAGTCGATCTCGCCGGTGTCGTTGTTGATGCCGTACTGCACCGGGTTGTAGATCTTGCCGGAGAAGTTCGGCTTTGCACCGTGGGTCAGATGTCCACCATCGGCCAGGCTCATACCCAGGATAGTGTCACCCGGCTGGCAAAGCGCCATGAACACCGCCGAGTTGGCCTGCGACCCGGAATGCGGCTGGACATTGGCATAGTCGGCGCCGAACAAGGCCTTCGCCCGATCGATCGCGAGCTGCTCCGCCTTGTCGACGTACTCGCAGCCGCCGTAATACCGCTTTGCCGGATAACCTTCCGCGTATTTGTTGGTCAACACCGACCCTTGCGCCTCGAGCACCCGGGGGCTGGTGTAGTTCTCAGAGGCGATCAGCTCGATGTGCTCTTCCTGGCGCTGTTCCTCAGACCGCATCGCCTCGGCGAGTTCGTCGTCATAGCCTGCGATGCACATATCTTTGCCGAACATCTTTTACCCCTGAAAATAGCGTTCGTGAAACACAAACGGCCCCGCATGGGGGCCGTGGCCGGCGTCGCACTGGACACGCGGTTATTAAGGGCAGAGTTTGCGCCAGTGGTGGTTGGCGGTCAAGCTCTCAACGGCGCCCAATTCATGGACATTCATTTGAAAAAACAAGGCGATACGTTGCGTACCGCCTTGTTCGAAGTTGGGGTGGACGATGGGGCTCGAACCCACGACCACTGGAATCACAATCCAGGGCTCTACCAACTGAGCTACGCCCACCATAAAAACGTAGTTGCCGACAAACAGACCGAACCATTGGCCAGCGCCGCACTCCCTCGCAGCGGAATTGGCGCCCCGAGGAGGATTCGAACCCCCGGCCTGCGGATTAGAAGTCCGCTGCTCTATCCAACTGAGCTATCGGGGCCGAGGCCGCCAGCGCAGTCTATCGCAAACCGGGGCGCTTCAGCGGCGGCGTGCCGTCTGCAGGTTAGGCCGACCGCGACGCGGCGTTGTTTGGTCGGGGTAGAGAGATTCGAACTCCCGACATCCTGCTCCCAAAGCAGGCGCGCTACCAGACTGCGCTATACCCCGTTTTCCGCAACTTTTTTACGGAGGAACGAAATCTTACGCGCGCGCTGCAAACCCGTCAATCTTGTGAATTTGGTCTGGTATTATCGCCAGCCTGCCAAATCCCCTGAGCGACAAAGCAACGCTATGAGTGCCCAACTTCTCGACGGAAAAGCCATCGCCAATGACCTGCGCGAGCAGATCGCAGCCGACGTGCAGCGACGCCTCGCCGATGGACAACGGGCGCCAGGCCTGGTCGTTGTCTTGGTTGGCGAAAACCCGGCATCGCAGGTCTATGTCCGCAACAAGCAGAAGGCCTGCGAACAGGTCGGCTTTGCGTCTGAGCTGATACGAATGCCTGCCACCACCACCCAGGCAGAGCTATTGGGTCTGGTCGATGAGTTGAATGCGCGCGACGACGTGGACGGCATCCTGGTTCAGCTACCGTTGCCCGACCAAATCGATGCGGACGCAGTGACCGAGCGCATCCTGCCCACCAAGGACGTCGATGGTTTCCACCCCTACAACGTCGGCCGGCTGGCTTTACGGCAGCCGGTCCTGCGCCCCTGCACGCCGAAAGGCGTGATGACGATGTTGGCGACGACCGGCGTCCCGTTGGTCGGCAAAGATGCGGTGATCATCGGCCAGTCGAATATCGTCGGTCGGCCGATGTTTCTGGAACTCCTGATGGCGCGATGCACGGTCACCGTCTGTCACAGCAAAACGCGTGATCTGCCGGGCAAGGTGCGTGGCGCGGACATCGTGGTCGCCGCGGTTGGCGTGCCCGCTTTCGTCAAGTCCGATTGGATCAAGCCCGGCGCGATCGTTATCGATGTCGGCATCAACCGGCTGGAAGACGGCAGCCTGTGTGGTGATGTCGATACCGCTGCAGTCCAGGAAATCGCCGGCTGGATAACGCCTGTGCCCGGCGGCGTCGGCCCGATGACGGTCGCAACGCTGCTGGAGAACACCCTATTGGCGGCCGAACTGCATCAACGGTCGAGCTGAGGATCCTGCACAGGCCGGATCAAGCACTGCCCGACTGCGCAAGTGCCTCAATCTGCAGTGCGTCGAGCGACTGGCCAGCGGGGCGCATCATGATCTTGCCGCTCACGACAGGCTTCAGGACATCGCCTCGCCAGTCCAGTTGCTGCGAGACAAGCAACACCGAGATGCGTCGCACAAACCCTTCGGCCGAGGCAGTGTCTTCGGTAGTCAGATACACGCCGAGGACGCGGCGATCAAGGCGAAACGGCAAATCAGCTCCTCGACATTGGGTGCGCAGCGTCTCGGCCACCATCGCCAATAGCCGTTCCAACGCCGCCTGACCGTATCGCCTGACGATCACCTCGTCATCGGCTATTTCGAAGAGGGCCAACGCCAATCGGCTGACACCATCCCGGTCGTCGCGGGCGATCAAGCGGGCCGCGACGACATCGGCGTGCGCGCGGTGCAGCAGACCTGTCGCCGGGTCCCGCAGCGCGGCATCGACGTCGGACCTGCGACGTTGCACAACGACAAATCCCATGCCGAGCCCGGTCAGAAGACCGGCTAACAGCGCTGTGTCGGCGCTGAGGCCTGGGGAAATTCGGGCCATCGCGGCTGGCGCAACGCCGAGCCAATCGGAGATCAGCAGGACCACAAAAGCACCGATCAGCAACCCCCAAAAAATGAGATTGCCACTGTACGTCCCTGTTGCGGTCGCCACTGGCGTAGCGCGCATCCTGGCCATTCGTTCCCTACCAATCCGTTTTCTCAGGATCAACTAGCGGCCGAAAGCGTTTTTCTTAAACGGCACCCAGACGTGTAAAATCGCCGGCTTCGCCATCCACTCGTAGACGACCCTAGGCACCATGGCTCAATACATTTACACGATGAACCGCGTCAGCAAGACCGTGCCGCCGAAACGGCAGATCTTGCGCGACATTTCTCTGTCTTTCTTCCCAGGTGCGAAAATCGGCGTGCTCGGTCTCAACGGTGCGGGCAAGTCGTCGTTGCTGCGCATCATGGCCGGCGTCGACAGCGAAATCGACGGCGAAGCCCGGCCACAACCCGGCATCAATGTTGGCTACCTGCCGCAGGAGCCGCAGCTGGACCCGACCAAAGACGTGCGCGGCAACGTCGAACAAGCGCTTAGCCACATCACCGATGCGCAGGCCGAACTGGACAAGGTCTATGCTGCCTACGCTGAACCCGATGCTGACTTCGATGCGCTGGCCAAGCGCCAGGCTGAGCTGGAAAATATCCTGCAGGCCTCGGACGGGCACAACCTCGAGCGACAGTTGGAGGTGGCCGCCGATGCCTTGCGGTTACCGCCGTGGGATGCCGATGTGACCAAGCTGTCCGGTGGCGAGAAGCGTCGTGTCGCGCTGTGCAAGCTGTTGTTGTCGAAGCCGGATATGTTGTTGCTCGACGAACCGACCAATCACCTCGATGCCGAATCGGTTGCCTGGCTGGAGCACTTCCTGCACGACTACCCTGGCACGGTCGTCGCCGTGACCCACGATCGCTACTTCCTCGACAACGTTGCCGGCTGGATCCTGGAACTCGACCGCGGCCATGGCATTCCGTGGGAAGGCAACTACTCATCCTGGCTCGAACAGAAAGAAGCGCGACTCGAACAGGAAGAGAAGCAGGAACATGGCCGGATCAAGGCGATGAAAGAGGAGCTCGAGTGGGTCCGTCAGAACCCCAAGGGCAGACGAGCCAAGAGCAAGGCGCGCCTCGCCCGCTTCGACGAGCTGCAGAACCAAGAGTTCCAAAAGCGTAACGAGACCAACGAGATCTATATCCCCCCAGGTGAGCGACTCGGCGACCTGGTTATCGAAGCCGACCAGCTGCAAAAGGCGTTCGGTGACAAGCTGCTCTACAAAGACTTGACCTTCAACCTCCCGAAAGGGGCCATCGTTGGGATCATCGGACCGAATGGCGCCGGCAAAACGACGCTGTTTCGCATGCTGACCGGTGATGAAAAGCCCGACGGCGGAGCGCTGCGAATCGGCGAGACCGTCAATATGGCCGCGGTCGATCAGAGCCGCGACGCACTGAACGACACACATACCGTCTGGCAGGAGATCTCCGATGACCAGGAGATCATAACCGTCGGCAATTTCCAGATGCCATCGCGCGCCTATTGCTCACGCTTCAATTTCCGCGGCGCCGATCAGCAGAAAAAGGTTGGCAACTTGTCAGGCGGGGAACGCAACCGCGTGCATTTGGCCAAGCTGTTGAAGTCTGGTGGCAATGTGCTGCTGCTCGATGAACCGACCAACGACCTTGACGTCGAGACCCTACGCGCGCTCGAGGAAGCGCTGCTCAACTTTCCGGGCTGCGCGGTGGTGATCTCGCACGATCGTTGGTTCCTCGATCGGATCGCGACCCATATCCTGGCGTTCGAAGGCGATTCGGAAGTCGTTTGGTACGAAGGCAACTTCGCCGACTACGAAGAGGACAAGAAACGTCGACTCGGTGATGACGCGGTAAATCCACACCGCATCAAGTACCGCCGTATCGACGCTTAGTGGGCCATGCGGATAACTATGATTTTCAAAGCTGCGGATGCCGCAACACGCGGATCATTTGGGCGAGCCGTGTTGGCATGAAAGCGACCCAATATCGTCGGAGAGACGACTGATATTCCAGCAGAAACGGCGCCCCGAAGGACGCCGCTCGTAAAGCGAAATTTGGCAGAGCGTTGCTTATTCGGCAGGCGCAGCGGGTGGCAGTGGCGCATATCCGTAAGGCGCACCATAGTAAGGCGCACCGTAATAAGGCATATAGCTATTGTAGCCACGACCGTAGCCGTCCCCATAGCCATAGCCGTTCCCATAGCCGCGCCCATCGAAATCGATACGTGCGTTCATATCGAAGTCGAACGTAAAATCGGCCTGGGCATCGCCGTTACCGTAGCCGTCAAACGTGCCATTGTTGTAGGCGTTGCCGTAACCGTAGTTTCGGTTGTCGTTCCAACCCCAGAAAGCGGACGCATGCGTAGAGGCAAGCAAGATAACAATCGCGAATAATGTTTTCATGGTGACAATCCTTAAGTGAGGCCGCCGCATCAGTACCGCGGGCGATTTTCCCGTCTCAGACCGCTAAGTATATTAGAATTTGTTGATTTTACAAGCTTAACCCAGATTAGGTTATGGAATTTTTTTCAGAACACCGACCGCCGATCAGTCGGCCCCGTTTCGAATGAACGCCGATGACAATTTTTTCAGCCGGGCTGAGCACCTGCTGGCCCGCTGGGAAAGCCTGCTCGACGGCGAAACTGCGTCACCGGATTGGACCTACGATGCCTACCGCTGGCGGCGTGATGCGCGGGGCAGTCGCCTGTTGCCGGTCAAGCGTCCGCATCGCGTCGATCTCGACGATCTGCTCTGCATGGATCGGCAAAAGCGCGAATTGCTGCGTAACACACGCCAATTCGTCGATGGGCAGTTAGCCAACAATGCCCTGCTCTGGGGCGCGCGGGGTACCGGAAAATCGACCTTGATCAAAGCGGTGTTCAATCACTTCGTCGATCAGGGGCTTCGCTTGATAGAAGTGGAAAAGGCCCATCTCGTCGATCTCCCTGACATCGTTGACGCACTCGACGGTCGGCACGAGCGTTTCCTGTTGTTTTGCGATGATCTCTCGTTCGAAGCCGACGACGCCGGCTACAAGTCACTGAAGGCCGTGCTCGAGGGTTCGATTGCTGCACCGGCGGAAAACGTCCTGATCTATGCCAGTTCAAACCGCCGTCACTTGTTGCCAGAGGCCAAGGCCGATAACCAAGACCTGCAGTCAATCGACGGCGAGATCCATCCGGGCGAGGCAATCGAGGAAAAAACCTCGTTATCGGAACGCTTCGGCCTGTGGCTCTCGTTCTACCCGTTCAGTCAGGACCAATACCTCGACATCGTCGAGCACTGGTTAACCCGGCTGGATTCCGGTAGTTGCGCTGATCAGCCAACCCGCCTTGCTGCGCTGCAGTGGGCCCGCCAGCGTGGTTCACGTAGCGGCCGTGTTGCCCGGCAATTCGCGATCGACAGAATCAGCCAACATGGCTGAACGTCCCCTCGTGCGTGCGATCGACTTCAGTGACCCAACCGACGCGGCTGCCTATCTGCAGATGCTTGATGCCTACGCGCGCGATCCAATGGGTGCGGGTGCGCCGTTGCCTGGAATCGTTTACCAGCGCCTGACCCAGGACTTGGCGGCAAACCCGGCGGCGTTTGGGCTGCTCGCCGAACAAACGGGAGGGGCGGTCGGATTCGCGACCTGCTTTGCCGGCTATTCGACCTTTCGCGCCCAACCGTTGCTGAATATCCATGACATCGCGGTAATCCCAGAAGCGCGAGGGCGCGGCATCGGCACAGCCCTGCTTGAGGAAATTACCGCGCTCGGACGTCGCCTCGGCTGCTGTAAGGTCACGCTCGAGGTCAGGGAAGACAACCTGACCGCGAGGCGACGGTATGCCGTAGACGGCTTCCAACCCGCCGCCTGCAACCTGTTTCTCGAGAAACGCCTATAGCGAACTCGAAAAAGGCAATCTACAGAATTTCCTTCGCCAGTAACGCGGAACCGCGGTGTTTGCGTTTCGCCAACGCTTCACCAGTTATCGTAATCCAACATGACAGCCCATCCTTGCCCTGGGCGGGCACCTCAAAGAGGGCAGATGCCCCGCAGCCGTCAAGCAAATTCAGAGCGAACAGGGCGTTTTCGCCTCATGCCGAAGGCCTGCACCCGCTTACGCAACGGCGGCCAGCGGAGACTCAACAAGATACCAAGCACCAGCGCGTACACCAGCGGTTCGAGCCGATCGGCTTTGACCAACCAGATGTAGTGCAGGATGCCCAGTATGCCAGCGGCGTAAACAAGCAGATGTAATCGCTGCCAAAGCCTGCCGAGACGCCGCATCATGCCGCGGGTAGATGTCAATGCCAGTGGCAGTAACAACAGCCAGGCGAGAAAACCCACCGTAACGAACGGCCGTTTGGCGATATCCGCGGTGATGTTTTGCAGGACCAAATTCTGATCGAGCCAGGCCCAGGTCAAGAAGTGCAGGCTCACATAGAAGAAGGCAAAAAGTCCCAGCATTCGGCGGAAACGTTGACAACCGCGATGCCCGTCAACTGACGCAGCGGTGAGACAGCGAGTGTCAACAGCAGCAAGCGCAACCCCCACTCGCCCGTCACATCGGTCACGCGATCGAGCGGGTTAGCGCCCAGATCGCCAGTCACGGCACCGCGCAGCAACCACGCAAACGGTGCCAGACACGCAGCGAAAACAAGCGGCTTGATGCCGAAACGCACCCACACCGAATAGCCGGCAGCCACTGTCATCAGTAGAACTTTGCCAAATCCATACCGCGATAAAGATCGGCGACTTGATCGAAATAGCCGTTGAACATCAGCGTGGGCTTTTTGCTGGAGAACAGGTCCTCACCGAGCACCCTGTGACGGGCCTGGCTCCAGCGAGGATGATCCACGTCGGGGTTGACGTTGGCGTAAAACCCATACTCTCGTGGCGCCATCTTCCACCAGGTGGTCTCAGGCAGCGTCTCCATGAAGCTGATGCGAACGATGGATTTGATACTCTTGAAACCGTATTTCCACGGTACGACCAGGCGCAGCGGCGCACCGTTCTGATTGGGCAGCAACTCGCCGTACAGGCCCGTGGCGAGTATGGTCAACGGATGCATGGCCTCGTCCATGCGCAGACCCTCGCGGTACGGCCAGTCCAAGACCGCACGGCGTTGCCCAGGCATCTGTTCCGGATCGAACAGCGTTTCGAAGGCCACGTATTTGGCCTTGGACGTTGGTTTGAATCGTTTGAGCAAATCGCCGAGCGGGAATCCCACCCACGGCACCACCATGGCCCATGCCTCGACACAGCGGAGTCGATAGATGCGCTCCTCCTGGGCGAAGTCACTGAGGATATCGTCGATATCGATCGTGCCCGGCGCTTCGCATTGGCCATCCACGGTGACTGACCACGGGCGCGTGCGAAGGGAGCCCGCGTACTCCGCAGGGTCAGTCTTTTCGGTCCCAAACTCATAAAAGTTGTTGTAACTTGTGGCGAACTCATAGTCGGTGAGGGTCAGGTTCTTGCCGTATTTGCTGTCGACAATCCCCGGGATCGGCTCGCCGATACCCGCCGGTTTCACCAGTGCGGCGACAGGACTCGCTAATGCGGCCCCCCCTACAGTGGCCGCGGCCTTGAGAAAGGTTCGGCGCTGCGCGTAGATGTCGGGCGGCGTTATCTCAGAACCAGAGATGTCGGCGATTCTCTTGATCAGCATGCTGGATTTCCAATGATTTGGCGCAAGGTAAGACCGAGGTTGAGCCAAAAACAATTCGTGGTAAGTAAAATTATTTCGCTCGCTGGCGCCGCACGTGCCAAACCACCGGAGCCAATGCGCCGAAAAATGTCGCGACCATCGACAGGTCTGTGGATCCACCGCCTTTGATCACGGCGAATCCGGCGACGCTGCCCAGCACCACAGACAACAAAACGAGCCTGGCGTTCCGGCAAAGACGGCAGTTGAACGCCATGCGGCCAGCTCCTCAATTGGCGTGAACCCGGTTCAAGTCCACCACACCCACGGTTGTGGTGTGAAGCCTGTCCCGCTAAAACAGACAGGTGGGCAATGCACAGGACAATAGCACTCGCTGTTACGGGCAACGAATGTTGAGCCCGTTCCGCGGCGTAATGCACTGCGTGGTGACCGAGCTCGCCGATGCCGTGACCACCGACGGTCGACGCTGGATACTCTATGTCAGGGGCGAATGCCTGTACGACGACCCTGACGAAATTCGCGACCAGGCCATCTCGGTATCGGATGTGAAGTACGGCAGCTGGTCAGCGCATGAGGGCTTCCAGCGCGCACCGATCCGCTTACCCACGTTCGAGGAAAAGGTATGTGCTGCCGGGGATCGTTTGCTTGACGCCGTGCGAGAGCATGCCCCTTCACTCCCCTTTCCGTTAGCGGACCATATAGAACTGTGGCTTCTGCATGGCACGAGCGGCCGACCGCTCGCGCTGATCGGGTCGAGTTGCAACACCAAAGAAAGAGAGACACCCAATCTGCTGCGTTGGACCCCCGGTCAAGCCTGCATGGCAGAGCTTGCTGCTGCGCAAAGACTGGCCGCCTTCGTCGCTGAACTCGCCGGCCAACAACCGATCGCCCGGTGGTTCGAACGCCATGCCGATGGCAGCGCGACCTGTTGCGATCCATCTGAAGACAGGCATGATGCGGCGAACGCACTCGATGCCGATGCGTTCAACGGCTTTCAACTCAACGCATCGTTGTTGGATACGGAGCAGATCACGCTGTTAGCGGCGGTTGAACAGTGGCAGGCGCCATCCCTGTTGCAATTACCAACCCTGACCCAGGCGCGACGGCAGCAGTTGGAAGCCGCCGCCTGCCATCACGCCATGCGCCTTGCCGAACAACTGCCACTGTATCCCTGTGTGCTTGATGAGACCGCCATCACTGCCGCGCTGGTCGAGGCACGGATGCGCCGCAGCAATTCCGCACCACCCATCACCGAGGCCGGCGATCGCGCCTTGTCACCCTACTATCTCGAAATCGCCGACGATTGATTTCCGGCTAACTCGGTCATTCGAGGCGATCTTCTGCCCGGGCGGCTGCAACGCTGACACAATGACCATGCCACGGGTGCTATCAGGGTGGCTCGCTTCAGTAGTGCGGTGGCGGTGGTTCCGGAGCATCACTTTCGCCGAGTGGCGAGGGTTGCAGTGCGAGCAGGCGCTCGCGCATCGTTGCGACCTCGGCCTTCAGGTCATTGAGCAGCTGATCCTGCCGCATAACCGTCTCGTTCAGCGCCTCGATGGCCAGTTCCTGGTGGGCGATGCGCATCTGCAGATCTTCGATCGGATCGGTCATCAGGCCAACCACCGCCGGGCATTGCGAAACAGGCGCCGCCACGGCGCATCTTCAATCCAGTCATCGGGATGCCACGAATTCTGCACCGCGCGCACCACACGCTCAGGATGCGGCATCATGATCGTGACGCGGCCATCGCGGCTGGTCAGGCCGGCGATCCCACCCGGGGAGCCGTTTGGATTCGCCGGATAGCGTTCAGCCACTTCACCCGAATTTTCGATGTAGCGGACCGACACCCGCGCGGAAGCGGCCGCCAGCCGCGCCGCATCGCTGAATTCCGCGCGGCCCTCGCCATGGGCGACCGCGATCGGCAGGCGCGACCCGGCCATGCCGTCGAGCAGGATCGAATTGCTCGGTGTTACCTCGACCATCACAAACCTGGCCTCGAACTGTTCCGAACGGTTGCGCACGAAACGCGGCCATTCCTCGGCGCCCGGGATGAGCGTCTTCAGATTCGACAACATCTGGCAGCCATTGCAGACACCCAGGGTGAAATTATCATCGCGTTCGAAAAATTCCGTGAACTGGTCGCGTGCCCGATCGTTGAACAGGATTGACTTGGCCCAACCTTCACCGGCACCAAGTACGTCGCCATAGCTGAACCCGCCACAAGCAACCAGGCCTTGAAATTCATCCAGGGTAACGTCACCGGCAAGGATCTCGGACATATGCACGTCGACGCAATCGAACCCGGCCTTGTTGAATGCGGCGGCCATTTCCACCTGGCCGTTGACGCCTTGCTCGCGCAGGATCGCGACACGTGGGCGCCGCAGCTCCATCAACGGGGCGGCAATATCGTCGTTATGGTCGAAGCTCAGCCGCACCGACAGGCCGGGATCATCTGCCTCGATCCGGTCGAATTCCTCGCGCGCGCAATCCGGGTCATCCCGCAGCATCTGCATATGCAGCGTGGTCTCCGACCAGGCGGCTTGTAGCGTTGCGCGGCGTTCGGCGAACACCGCCCGCTGCCCGTGACGAATCGAAATATCATCGGTTTCGTTGGCCGTGCCAATCAACTGACAGGCATTGCCGAGGCCGGCATTCTCAAGCGCCAGCAACACGTCGTCGCTATCGCTGTGCCGGACCTGGAGGACGGCACCCAGTTCTTCATTGAAGAGGACTGCCAAATCGTCAGCATCGAGCCCGGCCAAATCGACATCGAGTCCGCAACGCCCGGCAAACGCCATTTCACACAATGTCGCGAACAAGCCGCCGTCGGACCGATCGTGGTAGGCGAGTAGCAATCCTTCCCGGCTAAGGTCCTGGACCACATTGAAGAACGCTTTCAATGTCTCCGGCTGGTCAACATCCGGTGCCGTGTCGCCCAACTGACGATAGACCTGCGCAAGCGCACTGCCGCCGAGTCGATTGCGGCCGAGACCGAGATCGATCAGGACCAGGTCGGTATCGCCAAGATCGGTGCGCAATTGTGGCGTCAAGGTTCGGCGCGCATCGGTAACCGGGGCGAATGCGGTGACAATCAGACTCAGCGGCGCGGCCATCTCCTGCTGCTTTCCGGCGCTGCCCCACACGGTCTTCATCGACATCGAATCCTTGCCGACCGGGATCGCGATACCGAGCGCCGGGCACAGTTCTAGCCCGACAGCCCGGACCGTGTCGTAGAGCCGCGCATCTTCGCCGGGGTGCCCCGCCGCTGCCATCCAATTGGCCGACAGCTTGATGTCGCCGAGTTGATCAACGGCTGCTGCTGCGATATTGGTAATCGCCTCACCGATCGCCAGTCTCCCCGATGCAGCAGCATCGATCAGTGCTACGGGGGTGCGTTCGCCGATGCTCATCGCTTCGCCGTGGTAACTATCGTAGTCGGCCAGGGTGACGGCCACGTCCGCTACCGGCGCCTGCCAAGGCCCGACCATTTGGTCACGGGCGACCAAACCGGTGACGCTTCTATCACCGATACTGATCAAAAAAGTCTTGTTGGCGACCGTTGGCAGACGCAACACCCGCGCAGCCGCGTCAGCGACTGTCGCACCATCGAAGCGCAACGCGCGCAACGCGGGGGTTGTGCGGCTGACATCACGGTGCATCCGCGGCGGCTTCCCGAATAGCAAAGTCATCGGCATATCAATCGGCTTGGTTGCAAAGTGCCGATCACCGAGGCGCAGTTTTTGCTCTGCCAATGCTTCACCAACAATGGCGTAAGGACACCGCTCTCGCGCACAAATCATCTCAAATTCGGCCAGACGACTTCGATCGATCGCCATGACATAACGCTCCTGCGCTTCGTTGCACCAAATCTCCATCGGCGACATACCAGGATCGTCATTTGGCACCTCGCGCAACTCGAAATCACCGCCGCGCTCGCCATCATGGACCAGCTCCGGCAACGCGTTAGAGAGTCCGCCAGCACCAACATCGTGGACAAACAAAATCGGGTTGCGGTCGCCACGCTGCCAACAGGCATCGATGACCTCCTGGCAACGACGTTCCATCTCAGGGTTTGCCCGTTGCACCGATGCGAAATCCAGATCCTCTGCGGATTGACCCGATGCCATCGAAGAGGCCGCGCCACCGCCGAGCCCGATCAACATCGCCGGCCCGCCGAGTACGATCAGCGGAGTGCCCGCCGGGAAGGGTTTTTTGTCGACGTGTTCTGCACGAATGTTGCCGAGCCCACCAGCAAGCATGATCGGCTTGTGGTAACCCCGCAGCTCATCTTGGCCGACACCGGGCACCCGTTCTTCGAACGATCGAAAATAACCCAGTAAGTTCGGGCGTCCGAATTCATTGTTAAACGCAGCGGCACCAATCGGGCCCTCGAGCATGATGTCGAGCGCACTGACAATCCGCGACGGTCGCCCAAAATCCTCTTCCCAGGGTTGCTCATGTTGCGGGATACGCAGATTGGACACCGAGAACCCACACAATCCCGCCTTCGGTTTGCCGCCGATACCGGTAGCCCCCTCATCGCGAATTTCGCCACCCGACCCGGTGGCCGCGCCGGGGTCCGGCGAGATCGCGGTCGGGTGGTTGTGCGTCTCCACTTTCATCAGGATGTGGATCGGCTCGTCATGCCGACCGTAGACCCTGGTCTTCGGGTCGGGATGAAAGCGATAACCCTCGATGCCACGAATGACCGCCGCATTGTCTTTGTAGGCTGAAAGCACATCGGTCGGCGATTGTTCGGTGGTGTTGCGAATCATCGCGAACAGCGAGTAATCCTGCGCTTCGCCGTCCACGGTCCATTGCGCATTGAATATCTTGTGGCGGCAGTGCTCGGAGTTGGCCTGCGCGAACATCATCAGCTCGACATCGCTGGGATTTCGCCCCAGTGCTGTAAAACTGGCGACCAGATAATCAATTTCATCGTCAGAAAGCGCCAGACCCAGGGCAGCATTGGCGTCGCCAAGTGCCTGCCGACCACCACCCAACACATCGATCGTTGTCATCGGGCGCGGTTCGGCGTGCGTGAAAAGCACCGCGGCTTCATCGAAGCCTGAAAGGACGACCTCGGTCATACGGTCCCGCAGCATGTCCGACACGCGAGAGATCGCTGCATCATCCCAGTCTTGAGCGACGTCGAGTTCAACGAGATAGGCAATGCCCCGCTCGATCCGTCGGATCTGCGTTAGGCCACAATTGTGCGCGATGTCGGTGGCCTTGCTCGACCATGGCGAGCGTGTTCCTGGTCGTGGCACGACCAGGAACAGACGTCCGCCAGCAACGTCCAATGATGACGATGGACCATCGTCAAGCAACAGCGCCAGCACCTTGTGTTCGTCTTCGCTCAACTCACCGTCGACATCGACAAAATGCGTAAACACCGATTCGACATGACAGGGCTTTGCCAGCCTATCGGTCAGTCGGGTCGACAGTTTTTGCAGACGAAAATGCGAGAGTGCGGGCGCGCCGCGCAATACGAGCATGAAAACTCCGGAGGTACGACGTTGGCAAGCGTCGATGATACTGCAGCGACCCGACAACGTCAGTCCGTGATCGCGAACCAATCGCTGGTCTGATCCTGTATCAGCAGACTGAGACTGGCCTCCAGATCGGCCGACACACCGACCAGCGCGGTATACGCCAGTTCCGGCAGGTTGTTTTGCTCACTGAGATGGCCGGCCACCAGATGTCGCAGGCGGCGGTGATCGATACGCGCTAGAAACTCGGCGGCTTGCGCATTGGCCAAGTGCCCATAGCGCCCCCCAACCCTCGCCTGCAGACTCGGCGGATAGGGCCCACCTGCCAACATGTCGGGATCATGATTGCATTCCAACAATAACGCATCGACCCCGTCGAACGCATTCACGACATGCGGCGTGATGCAGCCAAGGTCGGTCAGCATGCCAAATCGTTGCTCAGCGTGTTGAAACACGAACTGGACCGGCTCGCGGGCATCATGCGGTACCGGCACAGGCTCGATCTGCAGATCGCCGATCTGGAAACCGCCATCATGGCTGGCGAACCGGTTCAGCTGATCGATACGGCCGAGTCGACTGGCGTGCCAGGTGCCATGCGATAGCCACACAGGCAGACCGAAGCGGCGCGCTACGGCGCCGACACCGCGGCTATGGTCGCCATGTTCATGGGTGACGAGGATCGCGGACAGGCGACTGGGATCAAACGCCAGCCGCTCACAGCGGGCGACGAATTCGCGCGCGGCGAAGCCGCAATCTACCAGCACCGCGGTGTCGCCGGCCTCGATCAGCGTTGCGTTGCCGCGGCTCCCGCTGCCGAGCGACGCGAAACGAAAGGCCATTGCAGGTCAGCGCACCTGTTCTTGCAACAAGGTCAAGATACGCAGCGCCGTCCGCGAATCGTCGGGCTGGCCCTGCTCATCCGCAACCGTGACGATCGTCTGGTCAGTACCCGCAGCCACTTTTACCTGGTAACGACTCACCTTATCGACATCATCATCGGACCAGAATGCCAGGCCGGACAACCAGCTCTTGTCTGCGTCCTCGCGCGACGGGTCGTTGTAGCGAACATAATAGATGCCCGCCGAGCGGTCACGGTCTTCGACCGCGAAGCCCACACGATCGAGGGAAAGTCCCACCAGCCGCCACGCACGGCTGAACTGTTCGTCGATACGCAACTCGACGCCTGCCGTGGTATTGATCAGCCGAGAGCGCGGCTCGTCACGCTGTCCTCGAGCCGCAAGCTGAACGCGGGCGCGCTCATCACTCGCACCGAGAAACACCATCACCCGCCTGAGCATCTCTGCCTCGAGCTGCGGGTCTCGTTCGCGCGGCTGCCAGATCGTGTTGGTGACCTTGCCATCGGCCTCTGCAACGACTTTCTCTTCCATCCCGAAGTGGGTCAGGTAGAGCTCCGTCGTATTATTTTCACTACGTTCCAGACGGACCCGGTACTGGTCACGGGTGCCGACTTCGTAAAGTGCGTCGAAGGACCGACGAACAAAGTCGGTGATAATACCTCGACGGATCTCGGCGCGGTTTTCCAACCACGACGTGCGCATAATTCCGACGGTCGGATCCTGCTCGACCAACAGGACCCCGCTATCCTGCCAAAAGTCGGTTACCCGTTCCCAAACCGAGTCAACCGGCGCGTTGACCCACAGCCAGCGGATGTCTCCTTCGCGTCGCAGTTCCAGGTCCTCGAGCTCAGGCAGCACGCTGCCGCCCGCGACGCGTGCGGTGCCACCGTCGGCCCCGCGCAGTTGCCGGTCGGTGACGTACTCCGAGTAGCTGGTGGACACACCACCGAAATTATCCGGCACACTCATTTTATCGTTGATTCGATCGGAGGTGAGATCCGGTGGAAGTTCCAGATTCCGTTCCGCTTGCCTCTCGCGTTTATATTCGACCGCTTTGTCCGGCAGTACCTCATCCACGTTGTAGCTGCTGCATGCAGACAGGGCCAGGACCAAAAAGATCACAATAAGATTTCGCATTAGCTCTCACATCGTCGTTGTTTCATACGCCACCGAATTCGGCGACTCGCCGTTACAGGATGCCGGCTTCTCGCAGTGCATCACGCACCGTGTCATGGTACTCAGCAGACAATTCCGTCAGCGGCAGCCGGATGCCCGGCCCGATCTTACCCATCGCGCCGAGTGCCCACTTCACCGGGATCGGATTTGACTCGACGAACAGTTTGGCATGCAGACCCTGCAGTTTCGCATCAAGTTCCGCCGCCCTCGGCGCATCACCCGCCAAGGCTGCCGCACACATCGCATGCATCGCTGCCGGCGCGACATTGGCGGTCACCGAGATATCACCGTTGGCTCCCCGCAGAATTGCCTCACGCGCTGTCGCATCGTCACCGCTGTAGATCGCAAAACGGGCCGTCGTCAGTTTCCGGATACGGCCTATCCGGTCCAACTCACCAGTCGCTTCTTTGACGCCGACAATGTTGGCGATGCCCGCCAGGCGGGCGACTGTTTCCGGCTGCATGTCAACCGCCGTCCGACCCGGGACGTTGTAGAGAATCTGGTCAATATCGACCGCCTCGGCAACCGCTTTGTGGTGTCGGTACAACCCCTCCTGCGTCGGCTTGTTGTAGTACGGCGTCACCAGCAGGCAGGCATCAGCGCCGGCCTGTTGCGCACATCGGGTCAGGGTGATGGCCTCGGTCGTCGAGTTGGCACCGGTCCCCGCGATGATCGGGATCCTCCCTGCCGCATACTTGACTGCTATCGCGATCGCCGCGCAGTGCTCGGCCTCATCAAGGGTGGCCGACTCCCCGGTAGTCCCCACAGCCACGATGGCGTCGGTCCCCTGCTCCACGTGCCAGTCGATCAGCCGACCGAAAGCTGCCTCATCGACCGCGCCATCAGCGTGCATAGGAGTCACAATGGCAACCAAACTGCCCTGGATCATGAATCGGCTCCGCACAGGTATCAGCCCGCTATCTTATCCCGCGGCTCGAGCCCGCACCAGATCGAAGCGCCGATTCAATGACCCTATTAACAGGTCCAGCTTGAATGGCTGGGACGGCAACAGTTAAAAGCCGCGGTCCACGGCAGAGGAGTCAGCGCTGATGAGCAATACCGACGACAGTATCCGCGAGATCAGAATCAACCCGATCGTCCCCACCGAGTCGGTGCTGGTCGCCACCGCGCGCGGAATGCGCCCGAAGGCGGCCGAGGAAAAGGCTGATCGCGACACCCGCGAGCATGTCGAGACCTGCCCTTTCTGCCGAGGCAACGAAGCGCGCACACCCCCGGAGATCAGCCGATGGCCGACCGGGGCTGACTGGGACGTTCGCATCGTGCCGAACCTCTACCCGGTGCTCGGTGATGACCGCGCGCAAACCAATCTCGCGTTTGGCCTGCAACAGGTGATCGACGGCTACGGCCGCCATGAGGTGATCATCGATAACCCGAATCACGGCATCGCTTTGCATGAAATGTCCGAACAACACCTCAGCAACCTGTTCGGCGTCTACCAACAACGCATGGCCGACCTGTATGCATCCGACAGTCGTCTGAAGTATGTGTTGGTATTCAAAAACTTCGGGGCTGCGGCGGGCGCGAGCATCCCGCACACCCACAGCCAGATCATTGCCACCCCTGTGGTCCCCGAAAACGTTCAGAACGAGGTCCAGCACAGCCGGCTTTACCAACGGAAATACAACCATTGCGTATTTTGTTCGCTACTCGACGAGGCTCTGACCTACGAGGCAACGATCTACGACCGCGATTCCGGCGAGATCCGACGCAAAATCAACGTCGGGCAGTATGTTGTCGAACGGGGCGAGCGGTTCGTCGCGATTAAACCCTTCGCCAGCCGATTCGAATGGGAGATCCATATCCTTCCGCTGCAACACCAATCAGACTTCCTCAAGGTGACCGCCGAGGACCTGCAAGACTTTGCGCGCGTGCTGCGCCGGACGATGCACCGACTCGACGAGGTGGTCGGCGGCGTGCAATACAACTTCTTTTTGCACTCGGTGCCGCACGGCAATGAGTACGACGACTGCGACGACAGCTACCACTGGCACCTGGAAATCTGCCCCAGGACCAGCATCCCGACCGGCTTCGAGTTGGGTTCCGGCCTGTTCGTCAGCACGGTCAGTCCCGAACAGGCCGCCGAGGCGCTCCGCGATGCGCTAATCGCCGATGAATGAGCGGCGAACGACGATATTGCCCCTGTTCGCGGCATTCTAATCAGGCTGTCCTCCACCGATCGGCGGACACAGCTACCGAGACAAGCCCACGCGGGAAAAGTACACTCCGGACAATCCACAAGCCCAATCAAGCCGCCTCAACCATGCCCACGAAAAACAACCACCTGGTGATTTCTGCCCTCGGCAAAGACCGACCCGGCATCGTCGACAAGCTCGCTCGCGCGATCTATGAGCTCGACTGCAATATCAGCGATAGTCGCATGACCGTACTGGGCGGCGAATTCGCGATCCTGCTACTGGTCCAGGGGCCCTGGAACCTGTTGGCCAAGCTGGAAGACCAGGTTCCGGAGATGCAAGAGCGGTTGGGACTCACCATCACGACCCGCCAAACAGAGCAGCGAAGCGCCGATGCGAACCTGCTGCCCTACGGCGTCGACGTCGTTGCATTGGACCATCCAGGTATCGTGTACAGTCTGGCGAACTTTTTCTCTGAGAAAAATATCAACATCGAGGACATGACGACCGGTAGCTATGCAGCAGCGCATACCGGCACACCGATGTTCTCGGTGCGCATGAGCATCGGGATTCCGGCAAACATCCACATCGCCGGGTTGCGTGACGAATTCATGGACTTCTGCGACAGCATGAACCTCGATGCCGTGCTCGAACCCATCAAAGGCTGAAATCAGGAATTCCCAATCAATGAGCAAACTTGCTATCGGCAAAAAAATACCCGACATAACCCTGCATTTGACCGGCGACCAAACGGCGCAACTGGCCGACTATCGCGGTAAACCACTGGTCATCTATTTCTATCCAAAAGCAAGTACCCCGGGTTGTACGCAGGAAGGGCTGGATTTTAGCGCCGCGATTGCAAAGTTTCGTCGTCAATCCTGCGTTATTCTCGGCGTCTCACGTGATGGCTTGAAAGCGCAAGAAAATTTCAAGGCCAAACAAGGTTTCCCCTTTGACCTCGTTGCTGACAAAGATGAAATCCTGTGCGAGGCATTCGGCGTCATGAAGCTGAAAAACATGTACGGCAAGCAGGTTCGGGGCATCGAGCGCAGCACTTTCGTTATCGATGCGGGAGGCGTGCTCCGGCAGGAATGGCGTGGCGTGAAAGTAAAGGGGCACGTCGAAGAGGTACTCGATGCTGTCAAAGCACTGAAAAAATAGACGCGCCTTCACTTCTCCCTTTTTCGGAATCAGCATGGGCATCAAATCCCGTCAGGACAAAAAACTCTTCATCCTCGACACGAACGTGCTGATGCACGACCCGACGTCGATCTTCCGCTTTGCGGAGCATGACATTTTCTTACCCATGGTAGTGCTCGAGGAACTGGATCGGGCGAAAAAAGGCACGTCCGAAGTGGCTCGCAACGTGCGCCAGGTCAGTCGTTTTCTCGATGAGTTGATGACCGAGGCATCGAAGCAGGATATCGACTCAGGGCTGCCGTTGCCGTGCGCCGGAAGGTCTCGCGAGGATGCCAGCGAAACAGACTGCGGGCACCTGTTCTTCCAGACCCAGCTGCAGCCCAAAGAACTGCCACCAACGTTGCCCGGCAATATCCCGGACAACAACATACTGGGGACCGCGCTCGCATTGTCAGAGATGGCGCCAGACCGCGCTGTTACGCTGGTCTCGAAAGACATCAACCTCCGCATCAAAGCATCAGTCGTCGGCATCCACACTGAGGATTATCACAACGACCAGGTGCTTGATGATGTAAACCTGCTGTACACCGGCGAAACCGAGCTGCCGTCCTCGTTTTGGGATGAGCACAGCAAGGATATGAACGCCTGGCAAGAAGAAGGACACACCTTCTATCGCGTCAAGGGCCCCGATACCGCCGATTGGTTTGTCAACCAATGCCTGTATATGGATGGGGATCAACCGTTCGAGGCTATCGTCCGCAAGAAAGATGGCGACGATGCGATCATCGAGCTGGCCAACGACTATCGATCAAAAAAGCATGCGGTATGGGGCATCAGTGCACGGAACCGCGAACAGAACTTCGCCCTTAATCTGCTGATGGACCCGGAAATCGATTTCGTCTCGCTACTCGGGACCGCGGGAACCGGCAAAACGCTACTCACGCTTGCGGCTGGCTTGGCTCAGGTCCTCGACCAGAATCGGTTTCGCGAAATCATCATGACCCGGGTTACGGTGCCGGTCGGCGAAGACATTGGATTCCTGCCGGGTACTGAAGAAGAGAAAATGACGCCCTGGATGGGCGCCTTGATGGACAATCTTGAGGTTCTGACCCAGACCGAGGGTGGTGAATGGGGCCGTGCCGCGACAGACGATCTGCTTCGCTCGCGGATCCGAATTCATTCATTGAACTTCATGCGCGGGCGGACTTTCCTGAACAAATACATCATTCTTGACGAGGCGCAGAATCTGACGCCGAAGCAGATGAAGACGTTGATCACCCGGGCAGGACCAGGCACCAAGATCGTCTGTCTCGGGAACGTGGCGCAGATTGACACGCCCTACCTGACCGAAACCACCTCTGGGCTGACCTACGTCGTCGATCGCTTCAAGGACTGGCCGCATGGTGGACACATCACGCTACTGCGTGGCGAACGATCGCGGTTGGCCGACTACGCCTCCGAGATCCTTTAATCCTCAGTGCTCAATCCGTAGCTACGCGTGTTGTTGTTCACTGATGTGTTCACGCAACGCCCTTTGCGCATCAGTGAAAGCTGTTTCGATCTCTTTCACCACGCGGCTGGCCGCCTCAAAATCATCCGCCCTCGCATAAGTTTCACCCTGTCGGGCGAGTGCCGAGACCGCCATGGCACCGACGTTGGCACTCGATGACTTCAGTGAATGCATCGGTATCACCATCGCCTCGACATCCTGCCGGGCCATTGCTCGCCGCAGCTCGTCGACGAGGCCTGGCGAGTTACCTATGTAGGTCTTTAGCAGACTCACATAGTCCTCCTGCATGATCTCGCGTAACTCTTGTAGAACGGCATCATCCAGCACCATCATGTTGGCTTCTTTGGCCTCATCTTGCACGGCAGATGACAGTGCAGACCCACTGGGGGCTTGATCCGCAGACGCGGATGGCAGCCAGCTCGCAAGACACTCCCTCAACTGATCGATGCTGACCGGTTTGGCGAGATAATCATCCATGCCCGCCTGCAGGCACTTCTCTCGGTCACCTGCCATGGCATTTGCCGTCATCGCAATGATCGGTGTACGCATCAGGCCGCTGGAATCTTCCCAACGACGAATCTCTGCTGTCGCCTCATAGCCATCCATGACCGGCATCTGGCAGTCCATGAAAACCAGATCGAAGTGCACCAGTCGACAGTGCTCGAGCGCCTCTTTACCATTTTCGGCCACATCGCACTGCATACCGAGTAGCGACAACGCTTTGCCGACCACGCCCTGGTTGACAGGATTGTCTTCTACCAACAGTACGCGTGGCGCATCGCGATTGACGGGCCCGGGCGCTGCCAACAGCGTTGGCGCCAGATCCGCCGCCGCAAGGTTCAAATCGTCGTAGATTTCCTCGGGTTTCAGGCCCTGGTTGCCGTATTTACGATTTTCAACATCAAACAAGCGGTGCAAGAGTCGACGTAGCGGTTCGGGCCGAAGGTCGTCACTCAGCACGAACACGTCGTGGTCCCGTTTGATACGCTGCGCAAGGCTTTCTGACCGCAATGCGACAACCAACTGCAACTTGCGCAATGACTCAATCGCCCGAATCTCCGCCAGGAGACCGGGTAGACGCGACTCCATGCCATTGCCATCGATCAGGATCAGATCGAAGCCCCAAGACTGGCCAAGCATCGCCGTCGAACGAATAATCGCCAGCGCCTCGTGCACACTGCTGACAGCTTCCTCATTAAGCCCCCAGGCACGAAGGTGTTCCGAAACCCGCTGGGCCATCATTTCATCTTCAATCAGCGTAAGGACCCTTATTCCCTTCAGGTCATGCCTGGCCGACGGTACTTCGGTAACGGACTTGCGCAATGGCACTAAAAACCAAAAGGTCGACCCTTGACCGGGCGCCGAGCGAACGCCGATCTTGCCACCCATCAACTCAACCAGGCGCTTGCAGATCACCAGGCCGAGCCCGGTACCCCCATGCTTCCGGGTTGTCGAAGCATCGGCCTGCGTGAAAAGCTGGAACAGCCGGTCGGTGGTCTCCTGCGGCATACCAACGCCGGTATCCGCTACGGCAAACAGAAGCTCGACTTCTTTGTTGCTGATTTGGCCGCGCGAGACCTCGATCCGTATACCGCCTTCTTCAGTGAATTTGATCGCGTTCGACACCAGATTAATCAACACTTGTCGCAAACGAATCGGATCACCGCGCACGACTTCCGGCACATTGTCTGCAACACGCACACTGAGTTTCAGGTTTTGGTTGCGGGCACTGCCCCGCATCAACTCGCTGACCGAACCCACCAGCTCGCGCACGTCGATCTCTATCGCCTCGAGTTGGAGCTTGCCCGATTCGACTTTCGCGAAGTCCAAAATGTCGTTGATGATTCTGAGCAAATGCCGGGAGGATCCCTGCGCGGTTCGCACCAAGCGCTGCTGCTCCCGATCCATCTTGGTTTCCTGAAGCATTTCCAGGATCGGCAGAATGCCGTTCAACGGGGTCCGTATCTCATGGCTCATGGTCGCCAGGAACTCGGTCTTGGCCCGACTTGCATCCTCGGCCAGGTTGAGAATCTCCGCGAGCTCGGCTTCCAGCGTCTGACGCGACTTGGCGGCCTCGTCCAACTGTTCACGACCCCCGTCGAGCTGCTTCTGCAACTCGGAAGTCTCGAAACGCAAGTAGTGGACATCACCCCTTACCCGCTGCTCCCGACGCGCATATAGGCCGGCCATGAAAGCGATGAACGCGAGTGACACCCAGAGGCCCAACAGCAAAAGGCCACCCTCTGCCGCACCGCGATGCATAAAACCGAACCCCAATATAAAGCCAAGCTGCACCAGAAGCTGCAGGGCCAGACCCGGTAGCCACGCGAACAGAGGCGCCAGGCCAGCCGATAAAGCGAGCCAGGCAATGACCAGATTGGCCAGTAAAGGTGGCTGTTCGGCAACCGCGACGGCCGACGCGAATACCCAGGCGCTGCTGCTGATCGTCATCAACGCCAAAAGCAGCAGGCGCCAGCGATTCAATGCATGACGGCTCAGAAGACGACGACCGAGCAATGGCCCGGCAACCGTTGCCGCCAGCGCCGGCATGGTGGCCCAAATCAGCCAGTAAGTGTCGAGCCGGGTGACCGATGTACCGAGCCAAGCGGTAGCGCCGATCAGCACCAGCAGAATCCCGCCACAGAGTCCCGCTAATCGCGCACTGTGCTGAAAGGCCTCGACGCCAATGAGACCCAGCAGTGCGGTATCGTCGTCCGATCGATAGGGCTCGGACAATATCGCGCCTGACTGACCCGATCTCACGATGCCGGATACTCCTGAATTCAACTCGATATAGCGGCCAACCCCGCCACGAAACGGCCGCCCAGCCGACGGTATTGTGGCAGACTGCAAACAGATAGCATATCGTTGCGGTTTGACTGCACCCGTCACGTCGCTTCGGTGTGTTGGGTGCGGGTTGCTCGTTGTAGTTGGAAGACTAAATAAGGCCAATGGACGCGGAACCACAATCAGAACGCGATACCTTTATGCGGCAGCTGCCACAACGCATGGCGGCGATCGAGGAAATCTGGTCACGACTGCAAACCGGCGGCTGGGACGTGGAACACCTGACGGCGCTCTACGAGCGGGTACGCGAGGTGTCCGAGAACAGCAAGCAGCTCTCGCTGTTTCAACTCAATGAAAGCGTCTTCTCGCTCGAAGTCTACCTAAGCTCATTTATCGGCGCGGACATCGAGCCCGATGGGTCACAGCTCAGCGCGATCGGTGGATTGGTTCGAACACTGAGAACCGCAGTCGACGCGACCGAGAGCAACGAGGCAGCCCTCGACGAGCCGCACGGCGGCGCCACTATTTTTACGATAGGCGACAAAGGCGGGGTCACTGCAGATCTGGCCGAGGCACTGCGGCAAAGCGACTGTGACGTCCAGTACTTTTCCGACGCAGAGACCCTGGTGGTGCAACTCGAGACCCGCCCGCCCAGGGCCATCATTGCAGACACGGCCATGTTATCGAATATGGCGCCATTATCTGCCGAACTCGTACGCTTACGAACCCATCTATCCATTCACATCCCGCTGATATTTGTCAGCAGCTCGACATCCTTGCAGCTGCGCGTCGATGCAATCCGAGCCGGTGGAGATGGTTATTTTGTCGCGCCAATGGACGTGCCGGCTGTCGCCGCGCAAATCTTTGAATTGGCGACTGAGCAGCAACAGCCCTACCGCGTGTTGGTCGTGGAAGACGATCCGACGCAAGCCGATTTTGCCGGGTCGATCCTTCGCAAGGCGGGCATGGAAGTGCAACAGTTGACCGAGCCCGTCAAGGTGATAGACGGTTTACGAACGTTCAAGCCCGACCTCATTTTGATGGACATTTACATGCCAGAGGTCAATGGCATCGAACTGACGACGATTATTCGCGACCACCCCGAGTTCGTCACGATACCCATCGTGTTCGTCTCTGGCGAACAGAATTCCGATCGACAGCTCGATGCGCTGAGCGTTGGCGGCGACGATTTCATTGCCAAACCGATCAGACCGAAGCATTTGCTTGGCGTGATCGGTACGCGGATACGCCGCGCGCGACAATTGCATCGAGCCACAGGTCAACCGGCCAAGCATGATCGCGTCACCGGGCTGTTCTCACGCCAGCACTTTCTCGACAGCGTTGCCAAACGGATCGACCGCAAAGCCAGTGATGACCCGGCAGCCGTGATGGTCGTGCGGGCCGACGGCTTGCATAACTTACAGGCGTCGATAGGCGTCGGCGCAGTCGATCACCTGCTCGCGGAATTAGGCACGCTAATCGACGAAAAGCTCAGCGATACCGACCTCGCTGCCCGCATCGATGATCGCAGTTTTGCACTGCTGGTGCAGCGATCATCGTTGCCGGCGATTGAAGAGATTGCGCAACAAGTGCTGAGTCGTATCGCCAACTACCGCTTCAGCGACGGCCACGTGGTTACCGCCAGCGCAGGCATCTGCCATCTGGATGACTCAACGGCAGAAGCTACCGGGGTTGTAAGCCGCGCTGGCACCGCCTGCAATGAAGCTGCGGAGCATGGTGGTAATCGGGTCCACACCCACAGCGCTGAACGCGATAGCCGTGAATTTGTTGCCCGGGCCGATGCTGACCTCAGTCAACTGGTCAAAAACGCCCTTCGAGACGATGGCTTTGTTATCCAGTATCAACCGCTCTTGGATCTTCAGAATCGCGGCAGCGAAACCTACGAGATCGTGTTGCGACTGCCAAACGTGCAGGGAGATCTGATCGGCGGCAAAGCCTTACTCGATGCAGCAAAAGGCTCAGACAGCTGCCAGGCACTGGACCAGTGGATCCTGGACCGTGCAATTGACATCCTCAAGCAGCGCCGCGAGTCGGGACGCAGGACACTTATTTTCGTACATCAGTCATCGTACAGCGCATTGAATCCCGACCTTCCCGTTTGGCTGGCCGGACGGTTGCGCAACAAACAGGTCGTCGGGACCGGCCTGGTCATCGATTTTCGGTTACCCGATCTCTCGCACAATCTCAAAGTTGCTCAAGCCAACATTGCCGCACTAAGGGAAATGGATGTCGAAGTATCCTTGTCACGTTTCCCAGAAAAAGAGGCCGCCTTCAAGGTCCTGCGCTATTTGCAGGCACAGTACATAAACATCGCACCACGCCTGCTCAAAGCCGATCGCGAGACAATCACCAGCGTCATCCGACAAGCCCATAGCGCACCTGCCCACGTAATCGTGTCCAACGTGGATGATCCACGCAGTATTGACCTGCATTGGTCATCCGGCGCGGATTACCTGCAGGGCAACTTCATCCAGCGGCCCCTGGAAAACATGGAGTACGACTTCTCACAAGTCGTGATCTAACGGTGAATTTCTTATCCATCAGCGGAGCTGCAATGGCTGGTGGCTTTGTGCCGATCGTTTGGCTGAAGCAACTTGCATTGCTTTGCGGCCTATCGGCCAAGCGGCTGAGTCGACCTTTCTCAAAAACCGGTTAGGTCGGCTGGGGCAGCGGCCTGCGCGAAGGCCATGCCCGCAACACCGCGTTCACCAGTGTCGCGAGTGGGATTGCGAAAAACACCCCCCAGAACCCCCAAAGACCGCCGAACACCAAGATCGCAACGATGATCGCGATCGGGTGCAGATTCACCACCTCGCCGAATAACAACGGCACGAGGACGTTGCCATCCAGGGCCTGGATGACCAGATAAGCAATGGTTACCCAGGCGAAGTCCGGCCCCCATCCCCACTGAAACCACGCGACCAGTAGCACCGGGAAGGTCACAACGGTCGCGCCAACATAGGGCACGACCACCGACAAGCCCACCAAAACCGCCAGCAGCATGGCGTACTGCAGGCCGAAGAAAGAAAACGCGAGCAGACTGGCGGCCCAAACGATGATTATTTCCCAGAACTTGCCCCTTACATAGTTGCCGATCTGGCGATCCACCTCGATCCAGACGAGATCCGCCAATCCCCGCTCACCCGGCAGCACGCCGCTGAACCAGCGGATGATCAGGGCCTTGTCCTTGAGAAAAAAGAACACCAGCATCGGCATCAGGACCATATAGACCAGGATCGTCAGCACACCGACCACCGAGGCCAACGACATGCTCAGCACCTCCTGTCCAAACCCGGCGATCTCCCCGCGGATACCGTCGAGCAATTCTTCGACTTGTGGTGCAGAAATAACCTCGGGAAAGCGCTCCGGTAGCTGCATCACCACGGTCTGCCCCTCGGCAATCATGGTTGGCAATTGCTGAATCAGTCCCGTCACCTGGCGCGACAGCAGCGGCAGCAGCCCAAACAACACCAGCGAAACGAAACAGACGAAAACCACAAATACGATCCAGACGGCGAACAATCGAGGCAGACCCCGGTCCTCGAGAATAACCACCAGCCCTTCGAGCAGATAAGCGATCACAACACTGGCCAACACCGGCGCCAACATGTCGCCCATAGTCAACACAACCGCAAAACCGACCACCAACACCAACGTCAGAAAGACGATCTGCGGGTCGGAAAACGTTCGTTTGAACCAGTCGGTGATGAGTCGCATCGGCCCTGCTTTTGTTGTAGCCGGATGGGGCGCAGTCCTGCACCACACCTCAACCGACGATTAAGTGTCCGAGTTTACGCGTTCAAAGTGGCGGCGAAAAACGATCTCCAATTCATCGATGACCTCTACAGCGGCCTTGCCCTGCATCACGTGTGCAGACATCAGCCCCGAGGCCTTGTGTAACAGATCATCCTTTTCGACCATCGGATAGGTGGCGGTCAGTCGGCGTATCGCCCCAATGACGGTTTCTTGCTCCGGCCGCGGAATAGACTGCGGCGTCGCCGTGGCGACATCCTCAGGATTGGCGTCTTCTTCGCTGGTAGAACGCTCGACCAGAAAAGCGGCGAAGTTTATCACCGCACTGCGATCTGTCTCGGTGAGCTGGCGAAACAGCCTGAGCAATTTTTGCTGCTCCGGCGAGGTAGCGGTCATCTTCGGTGGCAACATTCGCCCTTCCGTCCCAATAGGTCAGTCGTTGCGGTGAGCCTGACAGTACTGCTGCGCAAAATCGAGCAACTCCTCCATGACCCGAACGCGGAACTTTTGCTTCTGATGCACGAAGGAGAACGGACGCTCGAGCGGCGGATCCAACTCAATGGCAACCAGGGTACCGAGCCGCAACTCTTTTTGAATCGTCGCATTCGATACGACAGAGATTCCCATGCCGGCTTCAACAGCGCCCTTGACCGCCTCTGGGCTGCCCAGCTCCATAGCAATATTCATGCACGTGTCGCTTTTGGAGTGCTTGGTCATGTGCTCGCCGATCACCTCACGCGTACCCGACCCCTCTTCGCGGCAGATGAACGGGTATTCCAGCAATTCGTCCAGAGAGATTTTCTTCAGGTCGGACTTCGGATGACCGGGCGGTACAATAGCGACCAAGTTGTCACGTCGACACTCGTCGACAACCAGATTCTTATTACTGACCGGAGCCTCAACGACGCCCAGGTCGATGGTGTTATTCTCGACCATCGACACGATACCGTCGGTATTCGACACCTTAAGATGAATACTGACATCCGGATAGCGGCTGCGAAAATCGCCCAGCAGCGCCGGCAGCATGTACTCCGCGATCGTCGTGCTGGCACCGATCGTCAGCGAGCCACTGATCTCGCCGGTCATTTCACGTACGGCATTTTCCATCTCGCCGTAGAGTTCGAAGATCTTGTCCGAAAACCCGTAGACCCGGGCTCCGGCCTCTGTGAGGCTGATGCGATTGTGGGTACGGTCGAATAGTCGGGTATTGAAATATTCCTCCAGCTGGCGGACCTGGAACGTCACTGCCGGCTGGGTCATGTGTAGCGTCTCGGCTGCTTTCGTGAAACTGAGCAGGCGCGCCACGGTGTGAAAAACTTGTAACCGCCGATCTGCCATAAAATCGATACTCGAGATGCGTCAATAAAACAGTTTTATATTATAGCGGGTTAATACGATCAGATGTCGATCTGCTTGCCCCACAAACCTCTGACCGAATCTTGCGCTGGACAGGAACGCGCGTCGTCACTTAACGTCGCGTGCTGCCGGAGTATCGGTCGAACAACAACACCCGGCGATGCCGGCGGTCACCAGACCACGGGGAGGAAAACTATGATCACCGTTTCGAGGGTGCGGCCCGCTACGACCATCTGCGCCATCCTGGCCAGCGGATCGGCGCTGGCCGCCGGCTACAAGTTGCCGGAGACGTCAACCAATGCCACAGCGCTTTCCGCGGCCTACGTCGCCAACGCCTCAGGGCCGGATGCCTCGTATTACAACCCGGCGCGGATGGCACTGCTGGATGGCGGCGGCGCGATCCAGGGCGACCTGACCCTGGTGCACCTGCAGAGCATCAAATACCGCGGCACGCAGACCACCTCCAGTGGAACCTTTACCGCGGATGACTCCAGCGAGGAGGAATACATCCCGGTGCCGACAATGCACTACATGAGCCCTGAGGTCGGCAACGCCCGCTTCGGCCTTTCGGTCGTCTCGCCGGGTGGCCTGTCGAAACGCTGGGAGGGCTACGCCGAGCGCGCGGCCGAAGAGTTCACGCTGAAGATCGTCGAGATCAATCCCACGGTTGGCTATCGCATCAACGACAAGCTGGCGATCGGCGGCGGCATCCGCATGGTCTACACCGACGGAGTGGTCAAGAGCACGGCGCCGGCAGGTGCACCGACCTTCGGTCTCGCACGCGACCTGACCGGTGACTCCATCGACTTCGGTTACAACCTCGCCGTGCAATTCGAACCGAATGAAAGCTGGGCGCTGGCTGCCACCTACCGGTCCAAGGTCGACCTGACAGTGAAAGGCGATGCCGAACTGTCCGACGATTTCGGCGTCAGCTACGACGGCTCGGCGAGCGTCACCGTTCCGCTGCCTGCGGCGCTCGCAATCGCTGCGGCGTTCGACGTACGCGATGACACTACGCTCGAGTTCGTGTTCGAGCGCACGTTCTGGAGTGACTACGAAGAGCTCGACTTCGACTACGGCGGGCCGATCACAAGCATGGCCCCCGGCGGACTTGGGGCACTTCTGACCGCGGCCGCCAACGACAACTTTGCGGATGCCAGCCCGCGCGACTGGAAAGACGTCAACACCTATCGCTTCGGCCTGACCCACCAGTTCGACCAAAAGTTAACATTGATGGCCGGATTCGCACTCGACAAATCACCGGCGCCGAAGCAGACGATTGGCTTCGAGTTGCCGGAATCCGACGGCAAGATCTTTTCGCTGGGCGCGCGTTACAAACTGTCGAAACAGCTCGAGCTGGGCGGCGCGGTGCTGTACACCAAGCGCGACAAGCTCAAGCTGACAGCGGCCGGCAACGACAACGGCCTGACCGGTGAGTTCAGCGACGCCGGCGCCGTGCTGGTCAGCGCTGGGGCAATCTACCGCTTCGACTGAAGACGGCGCCCATCGCCTGTCGGATGCCCGGCAACAAAAAACCCCGTCGCAACGACGGGGTTGTTCTCTTTGCCGGGTTTGACCGCGGGTCAGATATACAGACAGATATCCGACTCGCCGGCGAATTCGAAAAAGCGCGCGGCGCCCGCGAACTCGATGCCGTCTATGAAGCCTGACGAATCCATATCGAACAGGTCAACGGTCATCTGGCAAGCGATCAGTCGCACCTCGGCTTCCTGACACAGTTCGCGCAGTTCCTCGAGGCTCGCAACGCCCTTGCTGGCCATTTTCTTTTTCATCATCGACGTCATCATCGCTTCCATACCCGGGAGGGCGGTGAGCAGCGTCGGGAACCACTTTTCCATCCCCATCGGCATCGGCATGCCGGGGTTTCCCAGCGGGGTGACCTTCAGGTCCAGGTCTTTTTTCAGCAACTGCAGGCCGTAGAAGGTGAAGAAGATTTCCGTCTCGTAGCCAAGCGCCGCAGCGGTCGAGGCGAGGATGAAAGGCGGGTAGGCCCAATCCAGAGAACCTTTGGTTGCGATGATGGCGAGTTTCTTTTCTTCCATCGGGACACTCTCCTGATAGTCGGTACGTGGTTCGGCCCGGGCGCTTGGCTCAGGCTTTCTTGATGAGGAACTGGAACTTGCCGCCTTCTTCTTTCGATTCCATCAGTTCGTTGCCGGTCTGACGAGAAAATGCTTCGAAGTCTTTCACAGAACCCGGATCGGTGGCGATGATGTGTAGCACCTGACCAGCGTCCAGGCCCGAGAGCGCCTTTTTAGCGCGCAAAATCGGCAGGGGGCAGTTCAATCCGCTTGCGTCGAGTTCTTGATCAAAATCAGCCATTAGCAACCTCCAGAGAGCGTAGTTGTATTGAGTTGAGACGGTGAAAAAGTGGAGAATCCTTATATTCGAAGCGTCTAAGAAACGCAAGAATCACATGTTGCCCGCGCGCCGTTGTGGCGGCGCGATCTCGTAGCCCTGGCGTGCCCAGGCGATGATCCCGCCACGCAGATTAATCACGTTCTCGATCCCCTGCTGGCCGAGAAAGTTGCAGGCATGATACGAACGCGCCCCACTGCGGCAATACAGGATCACGTCGCGATCTTTCGGCAGATCGTTCATGCGCAGGGGTATCAGGTGCATCGCCAGGTGCTCCGCGTCGGGCAGGATCCCCTGGGCAATCTCGGCGTCGCTGCGGATATCAATCAGAGCCAGGTCGTCGCCCGCTTCGATCCGCGCGTGAAGATCTGCTGCATCGATTTCCTTGACGAACATGGCGCCTCCTGAAATTTGTCTGGGATTAACGAATCAGGATAGAATATTATTAAATCCTCATATAGTCAATGCGCCAAGCGTGCAACGACAAAAACACTGGCGGTCGCGAATCACCATGGAACATCTCCCAATCTTTTTGTCGGTCAAGGGGCAGTACTGCGTTGTCGTCGGTGGCGGTGAAATTGCCACGCGCAAAGTCACGCTGCTGCTGCGCGCGGGTGCTCAGGTTCAGATCGTTGCCCCCGAACTCTGCCGCAACCTGACAAACCTGCGCGAAGAGGGCCGCATTGAGCATGTCGCGCGCGGCTACGAGCCCGGCGACCTCGAGGACGCCTTTTTGGCCATCGCGGCGACCGATCGCGAGGACATCAACCGCGCCGTGGCCGAGGCCGGTCGCGCGATGCAAATCCCGGTCAATGTGGTAGACCATCCCGAAGACGGCAGTTTCATCATGCCGTCGATCATCGATCGATCACCCGTGATTGCGGCGGTATCGACCAGCGGCGCGTCACCGGTGCTGGCCCGGCTGATCCGCTCACGACTCGAGTCGCTGATTCCCGCCGGCTACGGACGTCTTGGCGAACTCGCCGGGCGTTTTCGTGAGCGGGTGAAACGCACGTTTGCCGACCCCGCGGATCGTCGACGCTTTTGGGACCGGGTGCTGCAGGGTAATGTCGCGGAGCGCGTGTTCTCGGGACACATGCACGAAGCTGAAGTGTTGATGGAACAGGAGCTCGGCAACGGTCCCCTGCAACCGGGGATGGGCGAAGTCTATCTGGTTGGCGGCGGCCCGGGCGACCCCGACCTGCTGACATTTCGTGCCCTCCGCCTGATGCAACAGGCCGACGTCGTGGTCTACGATCGCCTTGTCGCCAAAGCCATCCTGGATATGACGCGCAGTGATGCCGAACGCATTTACGTCGGTAAAGAGCGTGACAATCACGCGATGCGCCAAGAGGAGATCAACCAGCTACTCGCCGATCTCGCCAAGCAGGGCAAACGCGTGGTGCGATTGAAGGGTGGCGATCCGTTTATTTTCGGCCGTGGCGGCGAAGAGATCGACACGTTGGCCAGCCAGGGGGTGCCGTTCCAGGTCGTGCCGGGCATCACCGCAGCGGCTGGATGCGCAAGCTATGCCGGTATCCCGCTGACGCACCGTGACTATGCGCAATCGGTCACGTTCGTGACCGGTCACCTCAAGGACAACAGCATGAACCTGAATTGGGCGCAGCTCGCCCAGCCCAACCAGACGGTGGTTTTTTACATGGGCCTCAAGGGACTGCCCGTCATCAGTCGCGAACTGCAGGCACATGGTATGCCCGGCGATACACCGGCGGCCCTCGTTCAACAGGGCACCACGCACAAGCAACGCGTGTTCACCGGGACGGTGGCCACCCTCCCGCAACTGGTTGAACGAGAAAAACCGAAACCGCCAACATTGATCATGGTCGGCAACGTGGTCGAATTGCAGGAAAAACTGGCCTGGTACAGGGTACCGGACGCCGCCGAGCAAGGCGCAACCTCACCGGTAACACCGGGGACTGAGCTGGACCAGCCCTACCCGAGCCACCGCGCCACCGATTGACGGGGGCCATCCCTGCCAACCTGCGGAGGGAGCGGCTATAGTGAAAATTCGTTCACCCGCTGCCATGAAATGAAAAGACGAGTCACCTACAAAGATCTGGTCGCCGAGATCGCGCCGAAGATCAACGAGTGTTTCCCCTGGGACGTCGAAGAACGCATGGACGCCGAGCAAGATCTGCTGTTCCTCGATGTACGCGAAAACCAGGAATACGACACCATGCACATCGAGGATTCTCTGCATGTGCCGCGCGGCATCCTCGAAACCGCGGTGGAATGGGATCACGAGGAAACCGAGCCGGAACTGGTGGAGGCCCGCGACCGGCAGATCGTCGTGGTATGCCGCTCGGGCAGTCGCAGCATCTTCGCCGCCTGGACGCTGATGCAGATGGGGTACAAACACGTCACGTCGTTGAAGACCGGGCTGCGCGGTTGGAACGAGTACGATCTCCCGTTGGTTGACTTGGACGGCAAGCGGATAGATCCGGAGCTCGGCGACCGCTACTTCGCCAACAAGCTGCTCGATTACCAGCGCCGACCCAAAAACGCCAACGACTAGTCGGTGGATTCGGCAGGCAGAGCCTGCCACACGAGGTCACACCGTCGTTGCGAGGAACACCGTGACGAAACAATCTCGTGTCAGAGGCACCGACGACCAAAGATCGCCACGGCCGCGTGGCGACCTCGCGATGACGGCGTAGCTTGGCAGAAGCCCGGCATCCCGAAAGAACAGCTCAGCCGGACTCGCCGCCACGCCCGCAGATATTCTCTTCCACGGCAATCACCGCCGCCTCGACCCGGGAATGGACGTCCAGCTTGCGCAGGATGGCTTTGACATGCAGCTTTACCGTTCCGTCGGAAATGCCCAGATTACGCGCGATCACCTTATTGCTCTGCCCTTCGGCAAGGTGGCACAAGATCTCGAGTTCACGCGGCGTGAGTTCGGCCAACGCACGATGGCTCGGCGGGTTTTGATGGTTTGCCTCGCCAGACACCGCCTTGGCCAGGACGATGGTCAGTTCCGGTGCCACAACGGTCTGGCCGGCAACGATATCGCCGAGTGCGCGAATCAGGTCATCGGGCTCCATGTCCTTTAACAGGTAGCCGCGCGCACCGCCCTGCAACGCGCTGATCACATCAGTTTCTTCACGGCTGGTCGTCAACATCGCAATCGGCATCGTGACGTTGCGACGGCGCAACTCCTGAAGCACTTGTAGACCAGTCATTTCCGGCATGCGCATATCCAGCAAGACGACGTCCGGGGCCTTCTCCTCGACCCAGGCGATTCCCTGATCACAGTCACCGACCGCCGCGACGACCTCGATGCCCCGTCGTTCGAGCAGTTCACTCAGCCCCATACGGAACAGCGCATGGTCGTCGATCATCAATACTCGCATCAGATAATCCAGCGACGCTCCGCTTTTGCCAATTTAGGTTTGGGTTGGTAGCTCAGTTCCACGCGGGTCCCCTCGCCCACCTCGCTTTCGATGCGCAGGGTACCACCCAGGCGACGCGCCCGCTCTTCCATGATCGAAAGTCCGATATGTTCGCCCGGCCGCCCGCGCTTGGCCTCGTCTTCGAAACCGACACCATCATCTTCGACCAACAATGAATAGCCACCCGTCGCATGACAACTCAGCAACACCCTGACCGTATGCGCTTGAGCATGCTTGCGGATATTCGCCAATGACTCTTGCGCTATCCGTAGTATTTGCATCTCCTCGGTCGAGCCAAGATGAGGTTCACGACACTCGTTTTGGAAGAGCACGTGTATCCCGGTCTCGCGGCCAAAGCGCTCGACCAGCTTTTCCAGTGCCGCCACCAGCCCTCGCTCATCCACTGGCGCTCTGAAGCTATTCAGCAGTTCACGCAGTTCCGTGTGCGCTTCATCGAGGCCGCCGCGGATGCGCTGCGCATCTTTGAAAGCGGCGGCATCCGGCTCTTGACGCAGCAGGTCTTCCAGCAGCCTGACCTGGAAACGCAGACTGGCAAGGGTCTGCGCAAGCGAGTCATGTAACTCATGAGCCAGCGCGGTACGCTCCTCCATGATCGACAGTCGCCGCGCCTCGCGGTCGGAACGCTGTTTTGCCACCGCCATGCCAAGATGGCTACCTATCGTCTGGAGCAGTTCGATAATGTCCTCACGACCTGAGATACCCGGGTTGCGCACATAGACGGTGTACATGCCGAGCAGTTCACCGTGGTAATCGAGTGGCACTGACACGGCACCAATGTCCTTGTGTCCGTACATTACGCGCTTGAGTTGACGGACACAGTGCATGGCTGGGTTGTCACACAATACGTCACCGGGTGACAGCGCTTTGCCGCAAACACACAGCGTCAAAGGCAGCATCTCACGTTCGCGCAAAATGGCGTTATTGACCCCGATAGAGCCCACCACGCGAAGGGTGCCGTCCGGCTGCTCGAGACGCACGGTTGCAGCGACGCCATTTACCATTTCTTTCAGCACGCGCAGGAACCGCAACAGCAGGCCCTCAAGGTCCTGCGCCTGGTTGATACTGGCCGCCACGTCATAAAGAATCTTCAGCGACGCGGTCTTCTGCGCCAGCCGTGTCGTGTGCCGCGACACCCGACTGTCCATATCCTCGTAGAGCTCACCGAGCTCCTCATTCAGGCCATCCAGATCGCTGATCATCCCACCGAGCACGCCGGTGTCGGTCAATGCCAGGTTTGCCCCGGGTTCTCCTGAACAGACCCGTGACACGGATTCCTCGAGTCGGGCAAGGGGTTCGATCAGCTCATTGCGCAGTCGCCATAAGCCGAAGGCAAAAGCCAGTGCCGCACCGAAACCGGCCAGTAACAGGGTGCGTAGTAACGCATCCCGGTCGCCAAGGCCCAGGTTGATCGCCAACACGATCAGCAAGACCAGCGCCAGCGACAGACCCAACGCAACCAACGGCACGCGCAGATGCGCGCCGATCACCAGACGCTTTATGCGCCGATTGACACTCTTCGACCGATTACTGGTGTTCATACGAGGCGTTCAGATCAACCGTTGTCAGTCTCATCAAGACGGTCGCACAGCGGACTCCACCGCGGCACGCCGAGCCGAACTGATTGCCGACCCGAGCTCGGCACCGCGCAGTCCCTGCTCACGCAGGAGTGCCGTGTCGACCCGTTCAGCGGCCTCCATTGCGGCGGTGATACGCGCGATGATTGCCGGTTCGACGGCTTGCGCCGCGGCGGCCTCGACCAGCGCCTGCCGTTGCGACGCGTTGACCGCCAACCAGTCCAGCGCCAATGCCGCCATCGCATCATAGTCGCCTTCGACCGTGCGCTCCCAGATCGCGTGTGCTGCAGCGATGCGCCTGAGTAGCCGTGCGGTCAGCCGATCGACGCGCAGACCTGTTATCAACTGCTCGGCCGTCTCCGTATCGACCACGACCGACCAAAGCATTGCCAGAAGCCGTTGGGTCGGTTGCGTTGTCTGTATCGCAACGCGCTTCAGCGCCGCGATTGGGGCACTGTCCTGCGCGGGCGCGTGAGCGGCTTGCTCCCCGAGCGCGTTACTGAGCGCCGGCAAGCGTTGCTGGAGCGCCCCACATCGCTGAAGCACCTCAAAATATCGCCATGGCCGATCTGTCTCCAACGCCCGGCGGGTCTCGCGCCAAAGCCGTTCCGCGGTCAGTTCCTGCATCGCACCGGCATCGACCATTTCGATCAGGAGCCGATGGGTACCGTGCGCGACGCGAAACCCAAAACGCCCGAGCTTGGCGGCAAAGCGGGCAATCCGCAGCACCCGCAGCGGATCTTCAGAGAACGCCGCAGACACATGCCGTAACAGCCCGGCGTCCAGGTCGTCTCGTCCCCCGAAAGGATCCACCAGTGTCCCGTCTGCCGCACGCGCCATCGCGTTGATCGTCAAATCACGGCGCCTGAGATCATCGACCAGTGAGACATTCGGCCCGGCATCGATCGAAAACCCGCGATAACCCGGACCCTGTTTGATCTCGCGGCGCGCCAGGGCGTATTCCTCCCCGGTCTCTGGGTGCCTGAATACGGGAAAGTCGACATCGATCGGTCGATAGCCCATCGCCGTCATCGCCACCGGCGTCGCACCGACCACCACCCAATCACGCTCGGTGACCGGCAGATCGAGCAACCCATCGCGCACGGCGCCGCCGACCAGAAACGCATCCATCAGATTGGCTGTCGAAAGACGGACATGAGGCTGTCAGGCAGACTCTGGCGCTGCGTCTGATGGGTCGCCGGTCTCGCGTTCTTTGCGCTGCAGGTCCCACATTTCCCGATAATGCCCCCCGGCTTCAAGCAACTCAGGATGGGTGCCCTGCTCGATCACCTGCCCATCAGACATCACCAGAATCTGATCCGCATCGACCACGGTCGACAAGCGGTGCGCAATCACCAGCGTCGTATGATCGGCCGCTACTTCAGCGAGTGTTTCCTGGATGGCCTGCTCGGTTCGGCTGTCCAGCGACGAGGTCGCCTCGTCGAAGATCAGGATTCGTGGGTTTTTCAAAATCGCCCGTGCGATGGCGACACGCTGCTTCTCGCCACCGGACAACTTCAGTCCACGTTCGCCCACCACGGTCTCCCAACCGTCGGGCAATCGCTCGATGAAGTCCTTGATATGCGCCATCGCTGCCGCATGCTCGACGTCTTCGCGCGGGGCCCCAGGGCGGCCGTAGGCAATGTTGTAAAAGATGGTGTCGTGAAACAGCACGGTATCCTGCGGCACGATACCGATCGCAGCACGCAGGCTCTCCTGCGAGACCTCGCGCAGATCCTGCCCATCAACGGTGATAGCGCCGGTGTTGACGTCGTAAAAGCGGTAGATCAGCCGTGCCAGGGTGGACTTGCCGGCCCCGCTATGACCCACGACAGCAATCTTCTGGCCGGCCGGCACATCGAGCGATACCCCCCGCAGGATCTGCCTTTCTGGTTGGTAGCCGAATGTCACTTGATCGAATTGGATATGGCCGCCACCGATACGCAAAGGGGCTGCCCGCGGCGCATCGGTAATCTCAGGATCCCGTTCGAGCAACTTGAAAATCAGATCCATATCCGCCAGCGAGTATTTGACCTGACGATAGACGATGCCGAGAAATCCCAGCGGTATGAACAGCTGGAGCAAAAACGCATTGAGCAGGACCAGGTCGCCAAGACCGATCTCGCCACTCGCGACGCCCCGCATAGCCAGAAACATCACCAGCGTCATGCCGAGCGCGATGACTGCGCCCTGGCCGAAATTCAGCAATGACATCGACGACTGGCTCTTGACGGCCCAATGCTCCCAATCAGACAAGGTGGTGTCATAGCGCGCCAGTTCCATCCGCTCGTTGCCAAAGTACTTGACCGTCTCGTAATTGATCAGGCTGTCGAAGGCCCGTGTATTCGCCTCCGAATCCAGACGGTTCATGGTGTGACGGAAATCCATCCGCCATTCTGTTATGGCGAACGTCACCGCCACATAGACCACCACCGAGCCGAACATCGCGGCGGCAAAGATCACGTCGTACTGGGTCAACAGAATAAAAGCAACCAGACCGAACTCGACGACGATAGGCAAGATGCTGAACGCCATATAGTTCAAGATCTGGCTGACCGACCGCGTCCCGCGCTCAAGATCGCGGCTGACCGCACCGGTCTTGCGGTCGAGATGGAAGCTTAGAGACAGGCGGTGCAAATGCTCGAGAACCCGCGTCGACAGTCGTCGCATCGCGCGGTATCTAACCTTCGCGAAAACGATGTCGCGCAGCTCGTTGAACAACGAGGAGGTCAGCTTCAAGACGCCATAGGCCGCCAGTAATGACAGCGGCAACACCGCCGCCACGACCAGCGGGTCGTCTTTCGCTCGCTCGAAATACTCGACGATCTCTTTGAGCACGACCGGCACGCCGACATTCGCGACCTTGGCCAATACCAGGCAACCCAGGGCAAACAGCGCGCGACCGCGAAACTCCCAGATAAACGGCAGCATGCCCTTGAGGTTCTGCCAATCCCGGCGATCTTTATGGACTTGCGGTGACGCGGTGGCTGTCTGCTCCATGCTACGCTTTTCCAGATTAGAAATTGCCCATTAACAACTTTAGAGCTTATCAGAGTGACCCAGACGCAAAAGCCTCCAAGCAGCGACCCTTTAGGCAGCTGCAGCAGCTCCGAACCCTTCGCCCTGCAAGTCATCGGCAACAGCATGGAACCGGAGTTCCCCGACGCCAGCATCGTGGTGATCGAACCATCGGACTGGTGTCAGCACGGGATGTACATCATGGCGCTGGTCGAGGGCGTCCGCTGGTTCCGTCAGTACCTCAAGGACGATCGCGGCGAGCGCCTGGTCGCGCTGAATGACCTGTATCCGGAAATCATGCTGCAGGGCCTCGATTGGCAGGTCGAAGGCATCATCATGCAGCGGACGCTCCGCCGCGCCCAAACCCAAACGGGGCGCCGCGACGTCAAGCACTACAAATACGGGTGACGCGAACCGCCGCAGATCGGTCCCGTCCGCTCGCAACAACCGCAAGGTTCAACCCACCCGCCGGTTCATGCGACCATAACGCCCATCTTTGCCGTTGGAGCCCGACATGCTAATCCGCCACACTTGGCTCGCCGCCCTGTTTCTCGTGTTCGCCGTCGCCGTGACCGCCCATGCCGAATCGGTCATCGCCACCATGGAAGACGGGCAGAAAGTGATCCTGCGCGCGAACGGAACCTGGGTCCTGTTCGAGGAGGCCGCCGCCAAGGCCGAAGGGAAAGCCGTTCTGACCCTGGAAAAGCGACAAAGCCTGGCGAACGGCTGCCGTATCGGTCTGCGGATGCAGAACGACCTGCCGGCCCAGATCCGCACCTTGGTGTTGCGCTTCACCGCCTACAAAGGCGGCACCATCCCATTCGAGACGGTCAGTCGCGGTTATTCCTATATCAAACCGACAAAGTCGCAGTACCAGGAAGTCACCTTCCGCGGCATCACCTGTGATGAGGTGTCATCGGTCGAGGTGTTCGCGGCACGCAATTGTCACATCGGCGACTTGACCAAATACTCGGCGAGCGCCGATGACTGCCTGAATCTGCTCAGCGTCAATCCGAGCGAGCAGATGGTGGTGACGCGACGCCAACTCAACTGACAACGCGGACCCGGCAACCAGCCTCTGCTGGTCGCTGCCATCAGGCAACCGCTGACAAGCTGGCGAGCGCGGCCGCCAAACGCTGGCTGAGCACCGCTATCAGTCTCGGGTGCTCACCGACGAGCGGAGCCGCCGTCACGGTGAGATCCTGGTTTGCCGATTCTGCAGCGAGGCAGATCTCGGCAATATCGCCACCCTCGCCCGCATGTCGCCCCGGTGAAAGGAACAGCATCGACAGCACGACCTTACCGGACAGGTCTTGCAAGATGTCTTCGAGCAACTGACCATTAAAGTCATAGCTGCTGCCCTCGCGACGCTCCATGACCGCCTCGCTGACAACGACCCCTGACTCAAATCGATCGGCCAGCGCCGACGCCAGCCAGCGACGCACAGCTGTTACCTCAGGAATGGGTGATCCGTGATCGACGACCACAATGCGTTGTGGGTGTGGCATAGCCTGACGAACATTGTCGGCGAGGATATCGACCAGCATGGGTTCGCCTTGCGGCAATGGACACAGCACATCGGCCTGTTCTACCTGAAAGTCGCCAAACTCCTCACGAAGCAAAGCGACCTGCTCCGGGATGAACGATGTGAGCGCACGACTGACACCAAAAAACAGCGGCAGAATGACAAACTGGCGATGGCCTGTCGCCAGTTGCTCACGCAGGAACGGGGTCAGGATATTCGCCGCCCGTCCATCGAGTGCCTGCGCACGGACCCGATCGGCATGTTGCAACGATACCGGGTGAACCATGCGCCCAGCGGTCTCGCTGATCTGTTCGGCAATCCGGCGCAGGTTCAGGGTCGCCTGGGCGCGCCTCGAACCATTATCAACCAGCAGCACGACGGGGTCGGTCATGATGTTTCCTTGTTTCGTTACGTTTTGCGGTCCGCGTGCACACGCGCCGACAGGGGTTCCCCCTGACAGCCTTGTCGGTGACCCGAGAACGGCTCAGTCCAGACTCTTCGACGCGATTTCATAGACGTCCTTGGAAACCTTGGCCGCCGCAATCTGTTCAAGTACCGCGCGCATCAGCACTTGTCGCGGCTCGTCATAACGACGCCACCGGGATATGGCTCGCAACAGCCGCGCGGCGATCTGGGGATTCTTCTCATCCAGTGTCAACACCTGCTCACCGAGAAAGCGGTAGCCGTTGCCGTCGGCGGCGTGAAAGCGCAATGGGTTGGCATTGGCAAAGGCACCAATCAGCGCGCGTACTTTGTTCGGATTGCTCATCGAGAACGCTGCATGCGCCATCAATGCCCTGACCCGGTCCAGCGTGTCGGGTTGACTGGATGTCGCCTGCACCGCGAACCACTTATCCATTACCAGCGGGTCGCTGCCCCATCGGCGCTCGAAGTCATTGAGCACGGTCTTGGCAGCCGCCGAGCCGGTATCGGCCAGCAGACTCATCGCCGCCATGACATCGGTCATGTTGTGCTGCTTGGCATATTGCGCTTCGCACAACCCGACACCGACGTTCTCATCGGCCGCGATCAGAAAGCCCAACAGGCGACTCTTCAGGCTGCGCCGCCCGATCGCGGCCGGCGAAGGCGCGTAGGGCGCGTCATCATCGAGCGCATGGAAACGCGCCAGCATGTCGTCGAACAGATGTTCGCCAACCGCCTGCCGTAGTGTCTCGCGCGCAGCGTGCAGCCCGTCGATATCGACCGTATCCATGAAATCACCGAGATAGCCGACAGCCGGCAGCCCTAGCACCTCGGCGGTCAGCGCGGGTTCGACCCCTTCTGCGGACAGTGCATCAGCAAACGCCTGGAGCAAATCATCCGTAACGCGCATCGAATGACCCCGCTGCCGCTGCTCGACCATCGCCAGCAGCGAGCGTCGCGTCAGCGTCTGTGCGGCATCCCAGCGGTTGAAACCATCAGGGTCGTTGGCCATCAGGAACATCAGTTCCTGATCGCTGTAATCGAACGACAGTTTTACCGGCGCACTGAAGTTCCGCAGCAGTGACGGCACAGGCGCTTCGCTGACGCCATCGAATACAAAACGTTGTTTTGGTCGAGTCAGTTTCAGCGTGTGCTGGGACGCAGGCGATGCTTCACCCTCCAGCTGTACAACCAGGTCCGCGCCGTCGTGGCCAACCAGTCCGGTGACGATCGGAATCAGCAATGGCGGTTTATCCGTCTGCCCGGGTGTATCGGGCACGGTTTGCTTCATTTCCAACACATAGCGTTGCTTATCAGCGTCATAAGCCCCGGACACCGCCACCTCCGGCGTACCTGCATAATCGTACCAATGCTGCATCTGGCTCAGATCGAGGTTCGACGCGTCTGCCATGCAGGCGACAAAGTCTTCCGTCGTCACCGCCTGTCCGTCATGGCGATCAAAATAGCGGTCGGTCGCCGCTCGGAAGGTTTTCGGGCCCAGCAGGTTTGCCTGCATCCGAACGACCTCGGCGCCTTTCTCATACACCGTGACCGTGTAGAAATTATTGATCTCGATGTAGGCATCGGGACGGATCGGGTGGGCCATGGGCCCGGCGTCTTCGGCAAACTGGTGCGCACGCAGCAGGCGAACATCGTCGATGCGCTTGACGCCCCGCGCGCCCATGTCTGCGGAAAATTCCTGGTCACGAAATACCGTGAAGCCCTCTTTCAATGAGAGCTGAAACCAGTCACGACAGGTAATCCGGTTGCCGGTCCAGTTATGGAAGTATTCGTGCGCGATGACGCCCTCGATACCAAGATAGTCCTGATCGGTGGCGGTATCCGAGCGGGCCAACACATACTTCGAATTGAAGATGTTGAGTCCCTTGTTCTCCATGGCGCCCATGTTGAAGTCGTTGACCGCAACGATGTTGTAGACATCCAGATCGTATTCACGACCGTATTTTTGTTCGTCCCAGCGCATTGCGTTGATCAGCGAACGCATCGCGTGCGCGCAGCGATCGATGTTTTCCGGCTCGACATAGACGCGCAGACAGACCTGCCGTCCGGACGGCGTGGTATGGGTGTCTTCAACGTGGCGCAGATCACCCGCGACCAACGCGAACAGGTAACTCGGTTTGGGGTGTGGGTCTTCCCAGACCGCATAGTGGCGACCCTCGGGCAGTTCACCAGACTCGCGCGGATTGCCGTTGGACAGCAGTACCGGGTAGGCGGCCTGGTCGGCCTCGATACGCACGACGAAACGTGCCATGACGTCCGGACGGTCGAGATACCAGGTGATCTTGCGAAAGCCTTCCGGTTCGCATTGGCTGCAGAACATGCCGGCTGATCGATACACCCCTTCCAAGGCGGTGTTTTTTTCCGGCGCGATGATTACCTCGCTTTCGAAAACGAATGCCTCCGGCACCTGGTGTAGGGTCAGACCGGTTTCATCGATCGTGTAGCGGTCGGCCGACAACTCGTTCCCATCGAGACGCAGCCAAACGGGCTCCAGACCCTCGCCGTCGAGGCGCAGGGATTGGGCCGCGCAGGTCGGGTTTCGCCGTATCGTCAGGCGCGAGACCACCCGCGTGCCCGTGTCGTGGAGCCTGAACAGCAGATCGACGTCCTCGATCAGGAACGCGGGGGGCTGATAGTCCTGCAACTGAATCGCTTTGGGGGCGGCGTCTTTCATCACGCGATCTCGTATTAGCGTCGAAGCAGGCATGATATCGACGCCCAGAAACCACGCCTACCGTCTTTCCAGTGGGTGAATCCCCTTACTTACGCCGACCCGTCCGGATTGATAACATGCATTGACAATTATCAAAGGAGACGATCATGCCGGATATCGTGATTTATTCGACCGCCATGTGTCCGTACTGCGTGCGCGCGAAAATGCTTCTGCAGCGCAAGGGTATGCAATGGGAGGAAAGACGGATCGATATCGACCAGACACTGATGACCGAAATGCTCGAGCGAAGTAATCGACGCACGGTGCCGCAGATCTTCATTGGTGACACGCACGTAGGGGGCTACGACGACATGGCAGAGCTCGATACGATGGGACGCCTCGACCCGCTGCTCGGCCTGACTCCGCACACCATGCCGGACGACGCCGCGCACACCTACGACGCATCAGAAGATGCCCCTACCTAATCCCCGCTGACATGCGGCTGGACAAGTGGCTGTGGGCTGCCCGGTTTTACAAGACCCGTCCCCTCGCGGCCGAAGCCGTGGAGGGCGGTCGCGTACACTTAAACGGTCAACGTGCAAAGCCCGGCAAAGCGGTACGTGTCGGCAGCCAACTGGCGATCAATAAGGGCGGGCTGGAGTGGCATATCGAGATCGTCGAATTGCCGCGTCAACGGCGTCCAGCGAGCGAGGCCCAGGCCTTCTACAGCGAAACAATGGAGAGCCGGCAACGTCGCGAGGCGCTGTTGCACGAACGACGTGCCGCGCGCCTGGCTCAACCGTTGCAAACGCCCTCAAAACCGAACAAGCGCGACCGGCGACTGATTCATCGTTTTAAAGACTCGCGCGGCTGAGGCCCCGGCAGATGGACCAGGATGCTTTTCGAAAAACCTACCACGAAGTCAACGACGTCTACTGTGCGTTCGAAAAGAGTGTCCTGACCAACGCCTGTGGCTGTAGCCAGGCCGAACGATTCTGCATCGCCGAGCGCGAAGGCGTGCACTGCCGCGACGTCGCAAGCCAGCAGCGCTGCCTGGCTTGGCTCGAACTGCTCCGCGAGCAGGCGCGATTCGCCCTGCGCACCGAGGAAGAAAGAAAGCTATTGCCGCACGGCAAGGCGATCAGACTTCAAGTCGGCGGGATGCGCGGCTTGCTGGGCGTGCTCTCCGAAAACAGCCCGGAAACAGCAACGGTCGAAGACATCGATGCCGCCTTGACCACGGCCGAGGGGCGCTTCGGGTCGCTCGAGGCTGTGCCTTTCTCAGCGATCATGCGGGCGGTAGCCGCCTACCAGGTGCGCAAGCGGGCCCGCCGAAACCGCTGAGCAGGCGGCGCCTGCGAATTATCTCGGCTGTTTTCCCGACCGGCCGGATGGCCGCCCCGTTTTGGTGCCATCTCAACCGCACGCCAGATCGAAATCGTTCTAAACCCGGGTTCTTTGACACAAGTCAATAAGGCTATATGCCAATATCTTGTGCCTCCCAGCTGGTGTACTACTACATATAGTGCATCAGCCATTTCCCAGGTAAACCAGTCATGCCCGCCCATGCCCCGCAGGTCGCCCATCTTCCCGCCCGGATCCGGCGCCGGGACGGCACCGAGGTCATGTTCGACAGCAGCCGTATCGCTTCAGCGATCCGACGCGCCGGCCAAGCCAGCGGAGAATTCGATGGTGATGAGGCGACGCGCCTGACTGCGCAGGTCATCCGGGTGCTGACCCATAGTCGAAATGGCGAGACCGCCCCGGAGATCGAGCGGGTGCAGGATGTCGTCGAGCAGACCTTGATCACCGCGAATTACCTCGCCACTGCGCGGGCCTATATCAGCTACCGCGACCAGCATCGGCGCATGCGCCACGACCGCAGCACCCTGGTCGATGTGAGCCGTTCGGTGAACGAGTATCTCGACCGCGCCGACTGGCGGGTCAACGCCAATGCCAACCAGGGCTATTCACTGGGCGGACTCATTCTGAACACCTCAGGCAAGATGATCGCCAACTATTGGCTGTCGCACATCTATCCGCCCGAGATTGGCGAGGCGCACCGCGAAGGCGACATCCATATCCACGACCTCGACATGTTGGCGGGCTATTGCGCCGGCTGGTCTTTGCGAACGCTGTTGCATGAAGGCCTCAACGACGTCGCTGGCAAGGTTGAGGCAGGGCCGCCAAGGCATTTGTCGTCGGCGGTCGGTCAAATCGTGAATTTCCTCGGCACCCTGCAGAACGAGTGGGCCGGCGCACAGGCTTTCAGCTCTTTCGACACCTATATGGCGCCGTTCGTGCGCAACGACCGGCTGCGCTATGCCGACGTCAAACAGTGCATCCAGGAGCTGATCTATAACCTGAATGTACCGTCACGTTGGGGTACCCAGACGCCTTTCACCAACCTGACATTCGATTGGGTGTGTCCGGAAGACCTGCGCGACCAGGTACCGATTATCGCCGGTGAGGAGATGTCGTTTACCTACGGCGAACTGCAACCCGAGATGGATCAGATCAACCAGGCGTACATCGAGGTCATGACCGAGGGCGATGCCAAGGGACGCATCTTCACGTTCCCAATCCCGACCTACAACATCACGCCGGATTTCCCATGGCACAGCGAAAACGCCGAACGGCTATTCGCCATGACCGCCAAGTACGGGCTGCCCTACTTCCAGAATTTCCTGAACTCCGAACTCAAGCCCAACATGATCCGTAGCATGTGCTGCCGCCTGCAACTCGATCTGCGCGAATTGCTCAAACGCGGCAACGGGCTGTTTGGGTCGGCAGAACAGACCGGCTCACTCGGCGTCGTCACCATCAACTGCGCACGCCTGGGCTATCGTCACCGGGGTGACGAGCCGGCACTGCTTGCCGCACTCGATCACCTGCTCGATCTGGCGCGAAACAGCCTGGAAATAAAGCGCAAGGTGATCCAACGCCACATGGATGCGGGCCTGTTCCCTTACACCCGCCGATACCTCGGAACCTTACGCAATCATTTTTCAACGATCGGGGTCAATGGCATCAACGAGCTGATCCGCAACTTCACCGCCGACCGGGAGGACATCACCACAGCACAGGGGCACGAACTCGCCGCCAGGCTGCTCGATCGCGTCCGCGCGCGCATGGTCGAGTATCAGGAGGAGACCGGACACCTGTTCAACCTGGAAGCGACCCCCGCAGAAGGGACAACCTATCGATTTGCCCGTGAGGACCGCAAACGATATCCGGATATCTTGCAAGCGGGCAACGACGAAACACCCTATTACACCAACAGCTCGCAACTGCCGGTCGGGTTTACCGAGGATCCGTTCGAGGCACTCGAGCGCCAGGACGACCTGCAACGCAAGTACACCGGGGGCACCGTGCTGCATCTCTACCTTCCGGAACAGGTCTCCAGCACCGATGCCTGCCGTCGACTCATCCAACGCGCATTGGGGAACTTCACATTGCCCTACATCACCATCACACCGACATTTTCGATCTGCCCGAAACACGGCTACCTGTCGGGTGAACACGAATTCTGCCCGCGCTGCGACCAGGAACTGATCGCGCGCAAACAACATAAGGAAACCTAACATGACGCCTGCACCTGTGATTGAACTGGACGAGCAAGAACGCACGCGCTGCGAAATCTGGACCCGTGTGATGGGCTATCACCGGCCGGTCTCTGCATGGAATCCCGGAAAGCGCGCAGAACACGCAGAACGCCGGTACTACGCGGAACCCGGTTCGGCCCACACCAAGCAAAACGACTGACCCGACCTCGTTTAGATGAACGACTGTCACGACGCAACCCTGCGCATCGGTGGTCTGACACCGATGACAACGATCGACTTCCCGGGACAGCTGGCCGCGGTCGTCTACTGTCAGGGCTGCCCATGGCGCTGCCGCTATTGCCATAACGGTCATCTACTGGAAACCGCTGAGTCAGCGACGATCAGCTGGTCGGAGTCATTGGCCTTTCTGAAGCGCCGCGTTGGGCTACTCGATGCGGTGGTGTTCTCTGGCGGCGAACCGACCGCCCAAACCGCCTTGCATGCTGCGTTGGCTGACACCCGCCGGCTTGGATTCCTGACCGGGCTGCACAGCAGCGGTGCCTATCCGTCGAGACTCGGGCGCGTTCTGCCCCTGCTGGACTGGGTCGGGCTCGACATCAAGGCGCTGCCAGAAGACTATCTTGCGCTAACAGGGGTGAAAGGCAGCGGTGAAAACGCCTGGCAGAGTCTGTCGCTGCTGCAAGCCGCGGGAATCCCCTTCGACGTTCGCATAACCGTCCATGATGCGCTGCTGCCACCCGAGCGACTCGACCGGCTGCTCGCACGGCTACGCGCCGCGGGCGTCTTGTTCCCTGTCCTGCAACGCTGCCGCCATGAGCATGTGCTCGACCCCTCGCTGCTGCCGGGTAACCGCCCCGATTCGACCACGCAAACCGCAATCGCCTGACCCGCATCAAGCCGCAGCGTCTCCGGCGGCGACAAAATGGGCGTTTGGCAAACTCACGGTATCGCGCCTATGGCAACGCTCAGCTACACCATCGGAGACCGCCTCTACCTGAACATCACCGATCGGTGCACACTCGCCTGCGCATTCTGCCCGAAATACAACGGCACGCGGCGGGTCCACGATTACGACCTGACGCTACAAAAACGCCCGGAGACTGCCGATATCATCGCCGCGATCGATGATCCTTCCAGATACACCGAGGTCGTATTTTGTGGCTACGGTGAACCGACACTGCGACTCAAGACGCTTCTACGCGTAGCGCATGATGTCAAACAACGTGGCGGACGTGTTCGCGTCAACACCGACGGCCTTGCCAATCTCGTCCACAAACGAAACGTGTTGCCCGAACTCGCCGCCTGTGTCGATGCACTGTCGATATCGTTGAACGCGCAAGACGCCGCGACCTACGAACGCCATTGTCGACCTGCACTCCCGGGATCCTTCGACGCCATGCTGGCATTCCTGCGCGAGGCGCCAGAGCACATCGACGATGTCACCGCGAGCGCGATCGATGGCCTGGAAGGGGTCGATATCGACCGCTGTCGGGTAATCGCGGAGACATCGGGCGCGCGGTTCCGAAGGCGCGAACTGGATCTGGTCGGCTAACCCAAACCACACTACGCGCGAACCGTGTCGCCGACGCTATTGCACGCTGCCCAACGACCCGTCTTCGGCACCCACAGGCGCTGTGAGGCCGGCCAACCGGCAACCCTGGGCGACGGGACCGCCAGGCAGCAAAGTGTAAAGGTACTTCAGGCCGCCGATGGCATGAAACTTTTCGTCGAGTGCATCATGTATCTCGCGCGCTTTCGGGTCCTCGTTGCGGGCGAAGAATTCTTGCAGCGCTTTGATCACCTCCCAATGGTGATCTTCGAGCGACAGGCCTTCCTCACCGGCAATCTCGGTCGCTGTCGTTTCGTCCCAGTCTGCCGGCGCGTGCGAAAAAGCGGACGATGCCTTACGGGCAGCACTTGGGTTCAAAATCTCCTTCATTGAGTCAGCCACGTCTCCTCCTCCTTAACGTTGCTTTGTTCTGATAAGCCTTGGACCACCAGCGGCCAAGGTTAAAAATAGCATAGCGGATGCTACTGATGGCGTTTGCCAAAATCTGGGTGGATATTCGCTTGAGTCTGCAAAGGCTTTCCGGGCGACGGGGTCACAACCTGTTTGCTTGTCCCGAGGCCGCCCCGGTCGCAATGCGCGCGAAAGCTGGGAACACACGAACGATGCTATCGCCGAGGCTCTGCCGCACGTCGCATACGATTGGCAAGGACCCTCCGTTCCCTTCCAAGGTCGTGTCCATCTGAACGCGCGAACGCTTTCAAGTAAGCGGATAAATTCGTCAGGGATCGACGCAAGTATCTTCGACCTTGAAAGGGCATCATCGTTGGCGCTTGAAATGCGGATAGCAGAGAACCAGGGGGTATTAACAGCTAGACTTGCAGAGTACACACACCCAGTGAGATATCCGCGATGGCGTTGTTACAAATTATCTATACAAGCCGAGCAACGCAGCCGCTCGACAAGCAAGCGTTGCGCGAGATGGTCGCGGGTGCCAGTAAGAGGAATCGCGACCTCGGTGTTACGGGCGTACTTTACTGGACCGACAATGTCTATTTACAGGTACTGGAGGGCGATGAACAAGCCGTTCTGATCCTATACGCGGACATACTCCGTGACGGGCGCCATCGAGACATTCACACGCTTGCAATAAGGCCCATTGAATCACGCGATTTTTCCAACTGGTCAATGGGCCTGCTCGACACGGTGAGCGAACCCATCGATCTTGGAAACGTGCTGAGTCGAAACGGCGATAGGGTTGGAATCTGGAACGACGCCAAGTGGCAAACCATCCTCAACACCGTTCGCGCCGAACTAGAGACGGTTGAACCCTAGTCGGCCCGCATCAACCTTTATGTCTGAACCTGATGCGACTCGTCGGCTGCAAAGCGAGTCTGTTCAGGCGCTTCCTTCTGCGTGGCTGTTTATCAGCGCCCTGTCGAGCAATGCGCGGCTGTCTGGATTCTCCATCACCTCGTGCGCAATAATCAGACCCGTCGCCGACCAGACCTGGGAGAAATTCGCACGACGACCGATCAGGTCACCGCGGCGTCCATCGTAATACTCCGGCCACTCATCCGTCGCCAACCGTTTGTTCATCGTATCCAGTGCTTGCTCGGCAAGTTCCACTCGCCCGACGCGTATCGCCGCCGTCACAAAAGGCCAAATCAGCACCGGCCAGTTGCCCCCGTTGTGGTAGGAGTACGGGACATTCTTCGGGTCACTGCCGGTCGAAAAGCGCCACTTTTCGCCAACCATGGCCGGGTACAGAATTTTCAGCGGCATTTCGCCGACCAGTGCATCCCAGTGCCGCAAATAAAGATTCATCACGCACTGGGCCTGATCGCCGTTGGCGATACCGAAAAGAATGGAGAGTAGGTTGCCCTGCGCGAAGAAGCGGAAATCGATCCGCCCCGGCCCGACGTTACCAACGAAAAAGCCGCTGCGCGCGTCGAGCCAGCCGTCCATCCAGCCGGGTATGCTCTCTGGGTAAACGTTCAGTTTATTTACCACGTCGCGGCCAAACTGCTCCGACTCGAAACGGTGCATCTGGTTGAAGCGTTTGCGATCGATCCAATAGTAGTGCTGCAGATGGTCGACGAGCGCATTGCTCAGTGCAGCGAGGTCACCGATAAGCTTGGCGTTACGCTCGCTCTGCACCAGCAGTTCGTGTGCGCTCATCAACATACCGTAGTACAGCGCCTGTATCTCCAATGGGTAGCCGTAGACCGCCATACGCCGGTCGATCATGAAGGCCGCATCCGGTACCAGCAGGGTGGGAGAAGATTCGAAGCGCTCGCGCAGATAAAGATCAAGAATATTCGAGATGCACCGTTGCACGTCTTCGCGGGCAGCGAAGGCATCATCACCCGATGTGACGACATAGGCGCGCAGAAGGACCATCCACCACAACGCCGAATCGACCGGCGTGACGCGTCCGATCGCACGGTCGCCGAAATCGGTAATGACCTGTTCCTCGCCGTCTTCCTCGACGACATGAAAGCTCGCCGGCATCAGACCCATAGAGCGCTTATGGCCCTTCATGACGGGTTGGTGGCCGCTGAGTTCCATTACCGTCTCGAGGAAGTTACGCACGATCTCGTGCCGGCCTTTCATCAGGAATACCAACGCCGAGGGAACAAAGTCTCTGACAAAGCACTCGCTATAGTTGGCGGCAACCGCGCTTTCATCACACGCAGCCGCTGTTCCGACCGGCCTCCCGCGATGAAAAATCAGCGAGCGTTCCAGCAGATCATAAGCGGCTTGAATAGACATCTCGGTGAGGGTGATCCGGATAACTCAAAAATAAACTAAACACCATGACAACCGGATCATTATGCATCGATCCTGGTTCAAGCGGGAATCTGCGATGCTGCCAGTGGGGAGTGGACCCTGATCTGCAGCGACGGTTCTCGATGGCGTCGGCCAAGCAGTCCTTGCGCTGATCGTCACCCCATCTCGCTTTGGGCCAAGACAGGTTGTTTTCAGCCAGCAGACGGCTCGTTAGGCTAAGATTTACTTGAGGGCATCCCAAACAATCGAGGTGCCCGTGCGGCACAAGGAGTGCACCCGTTTTCGGTCACCGCAAGTGATTGAAAACGATGCCTGACACCCAGGCCGACGGCGGAGCGAGTTCATGAAGCGATTCAAACGCATTCTGTGTGTCGTCGATCCAAGACAACATGCTGGCACGGCGCTCGAACGCGCGGTGTCACTGGCACAAAATAATCAGGCGAAGCTGACCGTCGTATCCATTGCACCGCGCTTGACGGCTGGCATCGGCATGCCCGACGGGGGGCCGATTTCGGCCCAACTCCAGGAAGCGGGGATCGCCGATTCGCGGCAACAACTGGACAAAGCCATCGCGCCTTTTCGATCGCGGATCGCTATCGATGCGAAAGTACTGATGGGGACGGTCTTTCTCGAGATCATTCGGGAGGTGCTGCGGCAGGATCATGACCTGGTGGTCAAAACGCCGGAGGACCCCGCCTGGCTCGCGCGAATATTCGGTAGTGACGACATGCACTTGTTGCGCAAGTGCCCCTGCCCGGTATGGCTTGTCAAGCACTCACAATCGAAACCGTACCGCCGGATCCTTGCCGCCGTTGACGTGGATACCGATCACCCATCTCCCGATCTGGCGATACGACACAAGTTGAATATCCAGATCCTTGAATTGGCGATCTCCCTGGCCCTGTCGGATTTCGCCGAACTCCATGTCGCCCATGCCTGGGTAGCGATTGGTGAAAGCGCCATGCGCGGCGCGTTCATCCGTCGCCCGGATGCAGAGGTCATGACTTACGTCGAGCAGGTTCGGCAGCAACACGCTGAAGGGCTCGAAGATCTCCTCGCCGACGTGATCGAGAGCCGGGATGAAGATGCCCTCCAGTATCTGCGTCCGCAAAGACACCTGGTCAAAGGTCTGCCACAACGAGAGATCCCAACGCTCGCCAGGCGCCTTGAGGCCGACTTGGTCGTGATGGGCACCGTGGGACGCACCGGGGTCGCCGGCCTATTCATCGGCAACACCGCAGAGGCGATCCTGGAACAGATTGAATGTTCCGTGTTGGCGGTCAAGCCAGAAGGCTTCGTTACCCCGGTCACGCGTGACTGAGTGGGCCACGAGGGACGGAAACGGACGCGCTGATTTCGACCACCCCTGCTGACGCCCCATGCATCGCTGAATTCCTGGCCGAACCTTATCCTCGAGATGGTAGCTCATGGGACGACAGACATTCTCGGCCAACGAACAAGAAACCTTGAGAAATGGGTCTTCCTTCAGCGCAATACCTGAGGCAGCGACCGGCGACAAGCCAGTCGTGAAGACCTCAGCGATTGATCGCCTGCGTTCACTCCCAGGACGTCTGGAACAAACCGTAGTGGTAGGCACCTTCGATGACGCCACTCGTGTAAAAACCGTTCAGCCCATTGAAATTGCCTTTGGCGAAGTACAGCCTTAGCGCCGGATCTTCTCGCTGCGCGCGTTGGACGTTGTCAACCAATTGCTGGTCGGCGTTGCGCACAAGCACGCCGTTGAAACCGGCGGTCAACGGGAAGATGTCATTACCGCTATCACCACAGAACACGACCTGCGCTTTGTCCACCCCGACCTGTTCGGCGAGGTACTCAAGGGCCGTTTGCTTGGTGGCACTGTTGGGAAGGAAATCGAGCAGCCCCTTGTCCGCTTGCGAGTCGTAACTGTAGATGATGACCTCATCGAAGCGCCCGGCCACCGCCGCGTCAACCTGTTCAAGGATCGATTCGCGATTGCCGTGGTCGACATCGTAGCTTTGTTTGAACAGGTTCAGATGTTCTGGACCTTGCTCGGTGAGGCCGGAAAGATCGGCGATTGCTTCGCGGACGGCTATGTTGCTCCAGCGAGGACTACGGTCGTGGATAACCTGCGTCCAACCCTGGTCATCCTGCCACTGGCCATCTTTGTAGTGTCGGATCGTAGTGCCGACATCGCCGATCAGTACGTCCGGATGGCGCACGCCATACTGCCCGATGGCCTGTTCGGTCAGGTCGAGGTTACGCCCTGTAACGTATACAACCAGTGCGTCATGCGATCGAGTGAGCTCGTTGAACAGGGAAATTGCCTGTTCGTCGGCGGGCCAGTGGCCGTTGGGTAGCAGTGTTCGGTCGAGATCGGTCGCGAGTATCTTCATGCGTTTTCAACGTTCTTAGTGGGACTGAATAGCAACTTTTCGTTGTCACCCGCCACCGCAAAGATAGCGAAATCGTGATTGCGGAGGTCCGCCTTCAATACCAAGGCTTCGTCATTGTGGCGCCATGCGATATGAAGTTCATATGGCGCCGTTTCGGCGACTTCCATTTCGCCGTCAAATACCGGAGACGTATTACGCAGGCGAATCAACGCCAACTGATCGAGTACCACGGGTTCAGCCAACCCCTGTTCGACATCGGCAACTCTCAACGTGGTTCGATTGATCTCCTTGTGACTGGCCGTATGCCCGCGCTTGGCGGCAGCGTAATCGTTGGTGCCGGCGAACAGGTCCAGGTACCAGACCTCCGGCAGGCCGGGCATGAACATCTGAATTGCACGCGCCAGCGTCAGCTTCTTTTCATCCTCGCCAAGGGCGCTGAAAAAAGTGGCGTTGACCTGGTAATAGTCGATCTTGTTACCGTCTGCATCGTACAGTTCCTTGGTCAACCCGCCGCGTTTCAGGACGAGATCAACGATCGCGTCGATGCTGGCATCATCCAGCAGCCCGGTGGCGGCTTCGCCATCAGATCTGCCGCCGCGCAGATCCAGTATCGGGATGCCATCGTGACAGCCGAGCATGTTGATCGTCTGCATGCCCTTGGCACGGATTTCGGCGATCCAGCGCAGCAATGCACGATTGTCTGCGTGTTCCAGCGTATGGATCACCAGTCCGGGGAAGAAGAAATCATAGATCGGGTAACCTTCGGCGGCGATCTCCTCATGAATGCCCTTGCCATATTCGGCGTGGATTTCCGGGAAGACGACCAGACCATATTGTTCAGCCAGTTGGCGTATTCGCTCAAGATAGTCCCAGGTACCGGGACGATTGAAAAAGTTGGCCTTGCAAGGCTCCTTGTGCAGATACGCGAACGCATCCAACCGAATGATCTTGGCGCCATAGCCCGCCAGTTTTTTCAGCGTCTCGGCGTAGAAATCCCAGACCTGCTCCGAGCGGGCATTTAGATCCATCTGTCCGAGGAACTCGCGCTTTTTACAAACGATGTCCAACAGTTCCTTCTGCACGGTTTCGTCATTGTCCGAAAACTCCGCCAGATCCTCGGCGCTGAGCATGCCGTTCTGTTCCAGCACCAGGCACAAGCGGGTATGTAATGTCCTGGCCCGTTCAATGTCCATGCCGGTAATCGATTCGAGCTCGCTGATGTCGATCTCATTGAACTCGATCTTTTTGTAGAAGGTGTTCCAATAGATCTTCATTTGGCCATCTGGAAAACGCAGTTTCATGATCGGCAGTTCCGGTTTGCGCATGAACTGCTTTTCCAGGCACCGCCTGTCGGGTACTACATGACCATCGGCCCCGATGGTGCCGTGATCTTTCCAGAATTCATCCCAATCGATAAAGAAGTCGGCATATTCTGACTCAGCGCCATGCTGCATCAGGTCCATAAACTGGGGTGAGCGCACGGACAGGTGATTGAGCACCAGATCCAGCTTCATTTGAATGCCCAGCTCATCCAATGCCGCCAGGTCTTCAGCCTGCACCAACTCCTCATTGATGTCGTAATCGATTACCGAGAAGCCTCGGTCGAGGTCACTGTGGAAAAACGTCGGCAAGATATAGAACAGCGAAAAGGTATCCTCGAATTCGGGGCGTCTAAGCATCGCCACCGCATCTGCGAATCTGGCGCCGATGCTGTCTGGATAGGCATTGAGCATGACGCCACGTGGCAGGCTCTGGGGCATGGTTACTCCTGTCGTTTTCTCCGGTACAGCGAGTGTAGACCGCTTGCCCCCAGGACCAACACCCCATCAGGCGCCGCCGGACGCAGTTTGTCTCTCTTACAATCGTTTTCCGACTGTCAATCGCACGAGCCATGGCCCGTGGGTACGTTGTTTTTACAGGAGAGAAAAACAGCGGGCAACAATGCTGCGCAGCATCGCTGGCCGATCTTTTTTCCCGGGGCGCTGGCCCAATCGATCTGCACGGGGCCATGCCCACTTCCGGAGAACGGGCTGCGTATGGTTCGCTGCCATACTGATCGGCTGCAAGAGCTGTGTCGATGAGCGCAGGCGATCTCCAGCCTCGCTATCTTGGACAGAACACGATCTGACGATTGTTAGCATGAGCATCCCCGGTCTGACGGGGTTTCTTTTTTGTCCGTCTCCGGACACGGATACCCATGTGCCGACCCGGACCTGCAAAACATCCTGACAAATAAACCACCCGGGCGGGACATGACAGGCCTCGACCGAACCCACGCCGAGACGTTAATTGCCGGCCGTCTCTGCGGCTTCATCGAGCGTACAGTGCCAGCCCAAAGAGCCCAGCTTGCTGACCAGCTCGGCGGCCCTGTCTTCACAATAGCCTTTCGTGCTGTTTGCCTGCCAAAGTTGGCGAGGGACAACGTTTTCGTTCGGTTTGGCGTAAAACACCTGGCACGGCAGCACATCAGGCGCCTCCGGATAGATAACCAGCACGTGCCGGACAAGACCTGTCGATTGGCAAGTCCACGACATTCCCGATACCGCTGCCGAAGCCCCGACAAGTAAGACCAAGGCGATCCCTGTCGTGATGTTCGGTGTCTTCATACGAAACCCTTTTCGCAAGAAAGTCATGAGCAGGATTCCACATAAATCTCACGACGGGTAGTCGCTAAGTGATTTGTGACCAAAGGGCAGTGGCAGTGAGTAATTGGTTCGATTCGTATTGATCACCGCCCCCTATAGCGCCCGTTGGCTGCCTATGGCTCTGAAAGACAGAGCACCACCCTCAGCATTAGCCTTCGTGTTCTAAGACAATGACGTTCCCGGCCAGATGCACTCGCTCAGCGCCTGCTTATTGGACCTTCAACAAGCCGACTTCGCCGAGTGCCGAGCCAATCTCTTCCAGAGTCGGCGGCCGAAGACGGCTAGGATGCTGATACACCCCGTAGCAGGTCAGCCGCATCACGGACGGTTGCGTGTCAGATTGCAGCCAAAAATGGTAGCCGTCGTGAAATCTATCTGTGTTGTCCCGGAAAACGCCGAACGCGGTGATCCTTGACGCCAATTGAAAACCACTCTGTGACGCAATCTGCACGGTACTGCGTTGGATACGAGCAACAACGAATGTCTGCGCAGAGACCGTGTAGCCCGTATGGTCGACGGAGTCGATTTCAAGGATGCAGTGCGGCCGATAGAGACTACGGCCCCCGACGATTCCGCCGTCTTGAAGGAATAATCTCGCCCTTCCGGACGGAATCGTCACGTCCTGATTGAGGACGAAGCTGACCTGATTCTCACGGAGATCCCTGGTTAAATCGCTTACCCGTTGGAGGCTAGGCGCGGTTTGGCAACCAGCAAGCAAGACCGTGATGACAACTGAAAACCAGATCGCGCGCAAGTGTTACGACACCTCTTGAAGAAAGTCCGAGGCAGACTTTATGCAGATTATGGCACTAGTGGGCCAAGCGGGAAGTTCTGTAACGCTCAGAGCCCCGCAGTTGAGCCAATCCAAGGCGCCGCACGAAGCCAGTTTGTCCCTGATTTTGGGCGGCAGTTCGAGGGGTCCCAAGGGGCGGCCGACGCAGGCGAGGATTCTTACACGTCCGCTGTGATCGTTGCTGTGCTGAGCATCTCGTGGCGCTCAGCTGTAAGAAATGCGGTTTTAGATGAGCAGCGGCACCTGGCACATGGCCAACAGCAATGTTCTTGTAACAATCGGAGACTAGGTTCGTTTAGGGGACTGGATAGGACACACGATCAAATGCCGATGCCTGATCGTCAGGTTTTTCTCTCCATGTTTGCGTTTGTGAGCGAGAGGACAGCGCAGTCGTGAAACTTCAGGATCGCCGCGGTGTTCTGTTTCCAGCCAAGATGAAATTTCGAAGCTGGATCGTTGCAGGCCCTCCCGGGTCCGGGAAATCTTATCTGATCAGCAAGATTGGCGGCTGGCCGGGTGAGGTCTGTCTCGATATCACGTTGAAGAGGTGGTGGGCTGTTGAGCCGTTGACGCATCGCCCTCGTGAGGTCCATTTCGCGCTCCCGTTCAAAAACGCCGATCAACGCTATCCGGTCTACGAGGATAAATGGCTGGGAGCGAAAAAACTGCCTGCGTTGGACGTCGATCGGATCAGGATCCCAAGCAAGAAGAAGTTCATATTGGCGCCCGATTGGCGAGCGCGTTTTGTCTTCGATTTCGTTCTCCCTCCACCTGCGTGGCTATTTGAAGTCCGGCGGAAAAGATTGGAATCTGGCGACCCTAGGCTGGTGGATATCGGCATCACCCCGGAGTTAGTGGCTTGGCAGGTCGGTATTCATTGGCAGCTCGCTCAGTTTTTTCATGGGTCCGGGTTACAGGTGATGGTGCGACCTTTCAATACGGCCCGGCCTTACTCCTTGCCGGCATTACGAAAAATCATGCGAAAGAAGGGCAAGCCCACCGCACTAGAAGTCCGGCCTTCGCTTGACTGGTCGAGGTTACGCAGCGTTCGAAGCTGGATCAGGGAATCGTCTGCAGGCCGCTGGTTGACATAGCGCTAACAGTCGGAGATCCATTACCGGGATGACACGACGCCCGTCATCTTCCCGCTGCTCGATTTTGTCGCCGGGTTGTCCGCTCTGTTTTGGGAAGGCGGACATCGCCCTCCTCGTGTGAATGTATTGGCCGACAGCACAGATACGAAGATATTTCCGTGAAGCCTCTTGGGCGGCGGGGTATGGCAGACAGCCGCCTGACGCACCGCGAGTACCTCGGCCACCGGATAACGGGGCGCTGAGAGTAACCAAACTACCAAGTAGCTAGGGATCTTGTAGCAATAAACTGTGCACCTGATCCGAAGGCACATCGGCGCGCTGCAGCAACTTTTGCGCGTGCGCCAGGGCAGGCTCCGGCAGCACCAAATAGTAGTCGTGATCGGCGAGCAGTGAATGCACCCGGATCACCCGTTCCAGCACGTCATCAATACGCTCTTCGCCGGCCGGCTGCAGGTCTATGGAGTGATAACGGAAATCATCGAGCACATCACGCCATGCGCGACAGTGGTTCGACAGATAGTGTCCGCGCGGAATAGCCGACAGCCAGTAGAGATCAATCGAACGATCGATGTCTTTCTGGATCGCATGATCGATCAGGCTACTGACCGGCGCAAAACCGGTTTCCCAGGCGATGAAGACCAGCGGCCGCCGCGATCCCTCGTCCAAGGTAAAGTCACCGCAAGGCCCCTGCAGCACGATCTCCTCGCCCTTTCGCAACTGGTCGAAGACGAACAGATTGAACGGGTCATCATGGAGACGGAGGTGGAAACGCAGTTGCACGGCGTCACAGGGACAACTGGCGATAGGCAGGGTCTTTGCGGCAATCCCGTTGAAATTCAGTCCCACACTCTGCCCGGCGAGAAAATGCAGCCCACCGCTGCGTGGGGTTCGCACCGTCATCTGCACCACATCGTCCTGCAGGCGTTCGATCTTGCTGACCTTGGCCCTGACCAACTGTGCCGGGATGTCTTCCGCTTTGCCGGTGACGTTGGTCTCAATGACAACATCACTGGTCGGGCGATTGTTGCAAAGCAACAATGCGCCCCGCTGACGGTCGAGTTCACTGAAGCTGAAGTCGGCGTGCCCGCAGGGCTCAACCGAGCCGGCGATCAGCCGGGCGCGACAATCCCCGCAAGCGCCATTGGCGCAACTGTGGTCGAGGTTCAGTCCTGCCCGAAGACCTGCGTCGAGCAGCGACTCTCTGGCTTCGGCCTCAAAAACGTGGCCATTGGGTTGGATGGTAATCGTGAACGACATGCGCGCTGACTTTAACGCCAGACAGGCACGGGGCCAACGTCGGCTCCCGCCGGCATCGCAAACCCAACTTTGAGGATCGGGCGCCGAGTGGGCTAAGCGTTACAGAACTTCCCGCTTGGTCCACTAACCTTGCCGGCGGATCTTTTGTTGGTTCATGAACCAACCGATCAGGGTACCCAGCATCATTGCCTGACGCTTATCACAACGATCCTGGAGCTCTACCAAACGATTTTCCGTCTCCATCGCGAACTGCTGGTAGCTGTAGACGTCGGCTCTCAGGCGCTCTATCTCCACTCGCGCACGCTGCAACTCGGTGCAGAGGTGGTCGACGTTCGGTTTGAAGTCACGATTCGCCTTGGAGGCGGCTGCCTCGCGGATTCGATTGACCTTCTCGACCATGCCGGAACGCTCGCTGTCCGCCTCGGGGTAGGCCTTGCGAAGCTCCGAAAGCCGGATGTGACCCTCGAAGGCCTCCACCCGCCCTTCCTGGATGTGCTGCTGAATCATCCGCCGCGGCACACCAACCAGGCGCGCCGCTTGCGAAACGCTGAACAAGCGGTCCATATCCCCTCCGGCTAAACAAGTATCCCAAATGGGATAGATCAGCAAAGTATAGACGGCACTTGTCAGAGTAAAAGGGTAGGAAAAGAAAGTCTTAAACAAGTACGAATTTTTAATAATATGCTTATTAATCAATAAATAAGGGAATTTCGGCTGGCAGCGATAATTTGACAACGAATCCGGAGGCTCGCACGACACCGCGCGCCATCAGCGCTGAGCCGGCACGTCAGTCCGAACGCAAAATGCGCAGTGTTTCCAACAACGGCGTGAGCACCGGCTGCAGCTTACGTCGCATCAAACTGCCGATCGCAGTGCTGTCACCGAAAACCGGTCGAACCACGCCATAGCTCAAACCCGACAGGACCCGCATGGCCCATAACATCTCGGCGATGTCCTGGCGTTGCGCCGCGAGCAGCGACTGCGCGTCACGAGAGGTCTCACACCACTCACGGGCCTCCTGTTGCAGGGCCTCGAACGGCTGGTCGACGCGGCCTTCGGGCCGCGCCGCAGCAAAGTACCCGGCCATCGTGTCGAGCGAGATGTTCACCACATCCTGATTGGACGGCTTTTCGAAGATGCGCAAAACGGTCTGCAAAAAAGCCTGCCCGGGCGCATCCAAAACACGCACCAGCTGCACCGCTAGCGGGTTACCCGCGGCGACCTGTCCAAGCAGGGCGCGATCGGCCGCGAGTGCATGGGCCACGGCGCTGTCCGGCAGATTGTCCGGTCGCGCCGCAATGAAGCCGACATAGTAGGCCGGCTTGCGCTGGGCTTTTCGCCACAGGTCATCAATCTGCTCACGGTCGAGAAGGTCCGCCTGCAATACCAGTCGAACGGTTTCGATCTGTTGTTCCGGCTCTGTTTCAAAAGGCAGGTGCTCGACCAGATAGGCGGCCAGCTGCGGCCCCATCTCTCCCTCGACAATCGCCGCTTTTCGCAACATGTGGCGGGCGTTGGTGGCGTCTTCCATCGCCCACCAGGCACGACGCGCGAGCTCGTCGGTCAGACCTTGCGCAGAGACAGCGGCAACCACAGCCTCGGGCTCGCCGAGCAGCAACAGCTGTTCCAGACTGTCATCGCGCATCTGCCCCATCCGCGTCCAGCGCTGCAGATACACCGGGTAGCCGCCCGGCGAGCCGAGTACATGCCCGGACAGCAGTTCCTTGACGCGCTTTATGTACTGGTCGGGTCGACCGGTGGGATTGAGCTCGACCTGCGCCTCGCCACTGTCTGACAGACCATGCACGGTCATGCTGGACTCATGGATTCGAATCGCCTGCGGCTTGTTGGCCAGCAGCACATTCAGTCGTAGGGTGTCCTGGGGCGACAGTTCCATCAGCGACGGCGGCGAGCGGCAGGATGCCGATCAGTTTTCGACGGGCGGGGCGTAATTGGCGTCTTTGGGGTTCACGAAGATGAACTGGGACTCGCCCGGCTCTATCTCGACGAAATCCAGGGTCGCCGCATCAAGCAACGGCACATACTCGGGCGCCATTACGATCTGCACGCCCTCGGAGTTGAAACTGATGTCGTCGTCGTTACCTTCGTCGAAACCCATGCGATAGTCGATGCTACCGTCGGGTCGCTGCTGAGCGGCCAACCTCAGGGCCATTCCGGCCGTACCGCCCTGTTCGGCGGCTGTCTTCACCTGCTCGGCGGCCTGTGGCGTTACTTTGAACATCGGCAATTCCTCTTGATTACTTCAACCGCGACTACCGGCAGTCACTCGTCGAACGAATTCGACGAAGCGGTCTGCCCACGGATGGGCCTGCGTGTTGCGCAGATGCGCATAGCTGGCCAACAGATTCCGATAGACGATGCCATCGCGCTTTCCGTCAAGCCCGACCCCCCGCTCCACCTCATAGGCGAATTCCAAGCCGTCGGGCAGCGCGGTCAGCGCCGAGTAGTGGAACTCATGGGCTGAGGTTTCAGTCAGCATTGGACCCAGCCTTGGCCAGGGATGTGCCGTCGTCTCGCGCAGCCGCACATAGCCTCGACCCTGCGGCCGGTCATGCATCTGCACCCGCGCCGGAATCACGCCACAGAGTTTACGCGTATTGCCTTGCCAGGTCAGGTCTTCGCACAGGTACATCAACCCTCCGCATTCCGCGTAAACCGGGCCGCCGCGATTGATAAATCCGGCGATATCGGCACGCATGGCGTGGTTCGCTTCCAAGGCATCCATGTGGGTCTCGGGAAACCCGCCACCGAGAAACAGGCCATCGCAATCGGGAAGCTCACGATCGTCCAGCGGACTGAATGGCACCAGGTCCGCCCCGGCGGCCTGCAAGGCCTCCAAATCGCCCGCATAGTAGAAGCCGAAAGCAGCATCGACCGCGTAGGCGATCGTCAAATCCGCCGCGCGCCGGCCGCTGGGCTGGTCAGCGACCGGTTGCACGACCGGCGGCGCGGCGTCAGCAACCGCCCGCAGGGCATCAAGATCGACCTGCTCGCGGAGTTGCTGGGCCATCCTCGCGATGTGTGCGGGGCTGCCGGCCAATTCATTACTGGGGACCAAACCGAGGTGCCGCTCATCGATTTGCAGGTCCGGGTCGCGCTGCACCGAGCCCAGCACCTTCACATCCGTGTAGTGCTCGATAACCGCCCGCAGCTTGGCTTCATGGCGCCGGCCGCCGACCTTGTTGAGAATCACGCCCGCGATGCGGATGGCCGGATCGAATGCCTGGTAACCCAGGATCAGCGGCGCAACACCACGGGTCATCCCCTGACTGTCGAGCACCAGGACGATCGGCGAACCCAACTGCGCGGCCAATGCAGCGTTACTGTTGCTGCCATCCAGTGCGAGGCCGTCGTAAAGCCCTTTGTTACCCTCGATGACGCCGATATCGGCGCCCTGCATCGCATACGCAAACAGTTCATCGATCTCAGACCGCTGCATCGTGTAGAAATCGAGGTTGTAGCAGGGGCGACCGGCGGCCTGGGCCAGCCAAAGCGGGTCGATGTAGTCCGGTCCCTTCTTGAATGGCTGAACGACGTGACCCTGCTCTCGCAGAGCGGCGCACAGGCCGATACTCAGCGTCGTCTTGCCGGACGACTTATGTGCGGCGGATATGTAGACGTGGCCCACGGCAGCCCATCAGTTCTTGCAGCAGAAACGAAAAAGGGCGGTGAAAACACCGCCCTTCAGACCGTAACATCCTCGCAAGCCTACTTCGCGAGGTGCGAATCAGTGATCTCGTCGGCCAGCGACACCGGCAGAAATTGCATGACGCGCACACCGATGAAGGTAACCAACAACGCCAACGACAGGCCGCCGAGACCGAGCAGGAACTCTGGCAGGGTTGGCGAATAATGCCGCGCCATGCCCGCTACACCGTCGTAGTAGCCAGACTCGAGGATCGTGTGCCCCGGAAACATATTCAGCGGAAATGCCTGGCCACCAATCACGATCACGTATAGCGCAGCCAACCCGCCCAAGATTACGAGCAACGATGCCAGTGTGATAGCGCCACGCTGCATCCCCAGCGCCGGATGGAACAGGATACCCATCGGGACCAGCATGCCGAGCAGCACCCAGCCGATCCAGAACGTCCAGGTATACACGCCACCGTCACGCAGTATGAAGGCCTCGAACGCGTGGTTCTCCGTGCCGTACAGATTGGTCACGTGATAGACCACCGTGAAGTAGAAAATCGCGGCGACAAATACGCCAAGCAGATTTTTCAATCGACGCAACAAGACATCGCCGAGCGGCCGGTTATCGGTGTTGAAGGTAAACATCAGCACCAGCAGGTAGAGCGCCAGGCCGTAGGCGAACGACATGATAATAAACATCGGTGCCATGATCGCGGCATCGTAGCCCTGCCGCGCCACCAGGAAACCGAAGATCGATCCGGTACCGGTGGTGAGCGCAAGCCGCCAGACGAATGCAAAAACACCGACGCCCTTGCTGAACCGGTTTGCCTTGCGCTCCATCATCGTGAACAGGTAAACCGCGACGATGGCCATGAAGCCGACGTAGAGGTAGATGTTCCACGCGAAAATGGATTTGAAGTTGTAGGTCGTCATCGCAACGATCAGGCGCGATGGCTGACCGAGGTCGAGTACCAGCACCAGCAATCCGCCCACCAGCAGCGTGATCGCCATCAAACCCGACAAGCGGGCCAGCGGCTTATACATCGTTTGACCAAAGACAGAGCCGATAGACGCCACGTTGAGGGCTCCGGAGGCTGCAACGATCAGAAAAATCGCGAACACGTGCGGCGTGCCCCAGACGATCTGGTTGCTCATCCCGGTCACCCAGTGACCTTCGTGTTCCATGTGAAGCACTGCGAAACCGGCAACGGCAATGATGGCGCCCAATACCGCCAGCAGGGCCCAATAACGCGGGCTCTCAATGCCCCATTCGCGGTAGTAAATTTTCTGCATAACCAAATTACTCGTCGGGCGAAGGTCAGACGTCGGTGTAACGGACGGCCGTGTTCAGCTTCAGATCAGCGCGGATCTGCACATTGGGTTTGCTGGCCATGGCTTTCGACACAGCGCTATCCGGATCTTTCAGATCGCCGAATACGATCGCGTCGTGCTTACACGCATCCTGGCAGGCCGTTGTCGTACCACCCTGATCAATTCGATGGACACACAGCGTGCAGCTTTCGACACAGCCCTTACCACGCGGTACGGCGGTCGGTTTTAGCTGCACGTTCTCGTGGATGAACGACCGGGCGTTATACGGACAGGCCATCATGCAGTAGCGGCAACCGATGCAGGTATGTCGATCGACCAGCGCCAGACCGTCGGCTCGCTGGAAAGAGGCCCCGGTCGGGCAAACATCGACACACGGCGGATTTTCGCAGTGCTGGCACATCATCGGCAGACTGGTGATCCGACCGGTGAGGTTGTTTTTCAGCTTTACGCTGCGAATCCAGCGCGGCCGCTGCATGTCCCAGAGTGCGTCGCTCGCGCCTTCCGGCTTGACCAGCATATCCAGGCCGTTTTCCTGCTCGCAGGCCGCGACACAGTCAGTGCAGCCATCGGCACACTTCGTTGTGTCGATGAGCATGCCATAGCGCACATCGTCGGTTACCGCGGTATCGCGCGGCTTCGCCGTAGCGACTGTCTGCAGTAGCACACCCGGTGCCGCGACGGCGGCGGTTACACCGGTCGCCTTGGCAAGAAAATTACGCCGCGCCTTGTCGGCCAGCTGACCTTTCGACGTCATGATTAATTCCCCACCGGCGTTGTCGCATGACAGGTAAAACAGTCCATCGTTGTTGCGGTGAATTCGTGACAGGCCGCGCAAAACTCACCCGATGCATTGACCGCGACATGGTGGCCCTGCACATCCTTCCTGACGTGGCAATCAATACAGCCTGCCAGGCTGTTGTCGGTCTTGCGGATACCCTCATGCACCGTGATGTCGCGCTGATGCTTGATCAGTTCGAAATGGTTACGGCGCATGAACGGCGTCGGCGCGACACAGGCGTCGAGGCTATCGGCTTTTGCCGAACCTTCCACACCTTTGGCGTGCACAACGCCGCCGCCCGCCAGCACACCGAGGCACATCAGCAGCAGCGCGCTCAGTCCAATTTTACCTATCTTCAGCATTGCGGAGCCCTGTCACTTCTGCCCGATTACTCGCCGAGACCCATCTTGATGTAGCCCGTCGGGCAGACATCGGCACAGATGTGGCAACCGATACAACGATCGTAATCGGTATCGACGTAGCGCCCGGTTGTCGCCTCGGTCTTCTTGACACGGAACACGGCATCCTGCGGACAGAAAATCACGCAGTTGTCGCATTCGAAGCACATGCCGCAGCTCATGCAGCGCTTGGACTCTTCGACCGCCTGCTCCTGGTCGAAACCGATCAGACGCTCGTGGAAGTGGCCCAGTACGTCGTCAGCCGACGGCACCTCTTCACGGCGCTGCACGCGCGGCGTGTGCTCGAAATGAGCGAGGAACAACTCATCGTGCGGGATGACCTCGGCGAACGAGCGGTCCTCGTAGTTGTGGATGGCCCATTTGCCGTCCCCGGTGCCACGCAGGTCGCCACGCTCGCTGACATCAAACTCTTCCGGTACGAGGCCAGCCTCTTCCAGTTTTTGGTCGAGATCGAAGTGATGAACATCGACTTTGGGACGCTTCTTGTGCGATTCGTGCTTAAGGAACTCGTCGATCGAGTCGCAGGCAATCGATGCCTGGCCGATAGCCGTGGTCAACAGATGCGGGCGAATGATGTCGCCAGCCACAAAGTGCTTCTCACGATCGGGGACCTGATAGAAGCTGTCGGCATTGATCAGGCCACGGCCGTTATCCAGCACCTCGAGCCCGGTCAGGTCACCGCCCTGGCCGATTGCCGAAACGATCAGATCGGCTTCGAGTACCTGCTCGGTACCCTCGACCGGCGTCGGCCGACCGTCTTCCAATTTGCACTCCGCCACTTTCAAAGCGGTGGCCCGGCCATCGTCACCGACGATGACCTCGACCGGCATGACACCGTCCAAAATGGTCACACCCTCGTGCAGGGCATCGTGGACCTCGTGCTCAGCCGCGGTCATGTTCTCTTTCGGGAACAGCGAGGTCAGCGTCACCTCGGCGCCTTGGGCGGCGGCCGTGATGGCAGAGTCGTGCGCGACGAAGCCGTCCTGAACGACCAGCTCGGGACGGTCGGTTGGGTTGGTCTGCTCGATATGACCCAGACGACGCGCAACGGATACGACGTCGATCGACGTGTCACCGCCACCGACGCAGACGACTTTCGATGCCGTGACCTTCATGCGGCCCTCGTTAAAGGCCTTCAAGAAGCCGACACCAGAGACACAGTTGGGGGTGTTTTCCCAGCCGGGGACAGGCAGACCGCGACCGGTCCAGCAGCCAACGGCCCAGAGGATCGCATCGTAGTCCGATTCCAACTGCTCGACAGTGACATCCTGACCGACCCGTGTACTGGTGTGCACGTCGATGTCGCCCATGTCGAGGATGCGTTGAATCTCGCCACCCAGCTTGTCACGCGGAATACGATAATTCGGGATACCGTAGCGCATCATGCCGCCAAGCTCGGGTTGCGACTCAAACACCGCAACGGCATGCCCTTTAAGGCGAAGTTGATACGCAGCGGCCATACCAGCCGGGCCACCGCCGATCACCGCGACTTTCTTGCCCGTACTCGGACCTGCCTCGAATTTATAGCCGGCCGCGAGGGCGGTATCACCGATCCATTGCTCAACCGCGTTGATGCCGACAAAGTCTTCGACTTCGTTGCGGTTACAACCGTCTTGGCATGGCGCCGGGCAGACACGACCCATCATCGATGGGAAAGGGTTCGCTTCGGTAGAACGACGGAACGCGTACTCCGCCATTTCCATACCTTCCGCCGGCTTCTCTTGGCCGCGCACAATGGCCAACCAGCCGCGGATGTCTTCACCTGAGGGGCAGGATCCCTGGCACGGTGGCGTCTTGTGGACATAAGTTGGGCACTTATGCGACGTATCTTCGTTGAATATCTTGTCGGTAAAGGAATCCCACGTATGTTCGCCGTCTTCAAATCGACGCCAAGTGAGTTTGGTATTCATCTCGTCGCTCGGAGTTGCCATCTAAAACTCTCCTTACTTTATGCCCAGTGATCCAACGGGATCGATGTTGTCTATGGTGTTCGGTGGCCGCAGCGTCAGGCTGCGTCCTCCGCTGATTCTTCGTCGTCTTCGCTCGTCTGGCCGGTCAGGATGATCGCGTTCGACACAAGCTGGTGAACGCTGACGATCATGTCCATGTCCAGGCCGTAGTACGGCAGTACCTTGGTGAACTGCGATTTACAGATTGCGCAGATCGCGGCCATGTTGGTGACGCCGTTCTCTTCAATGACGTTTTTCAACGCCTCCATGCGCGGCTTGGCGCCCTTGACCCGCAGTTCCATCAGGTCATCAGTCAGCAGACCGCCACCGCCACCACAGCAGAATGTCTTTTCGTGAATGGTCTCGGGGGCCATGTCGACGAAATTGTTGCAGACCGCCTTGATCACGTTGCGCGGAATCTTGAACTGACCGCCCGGCTCCGGACCCATGCGCGATGCACGCGCCACGTTGCACGAGTCGTGAAACGTCACAACCATTTCGTCGTTGAGCGACTTGTCGATGTTCAGGGTACCCTTCTGAATCTCGCCCCAGGTGAATTCCAAAATGTGCTGTGGCACCGGATACTTCGGATCGAGGAAGTCGAAAGGCCCGGCCAGCGTGTTCAAGAAGCTGTAGGCAACGCGCCAGGCGTGCCCGCACTCACCGAAGATGATGCGTTTGACGCCGAGTTCCAGGGCGGCCTCGCGGATCCTCATCGAGACACGCCGCATGTTCTCGTAAGAGCCGATAAACATGCCGAAGTTGGCCGCCTCTGAGGCCTTCGAACTCAGCGTCCAGGAGACGCCGGCCTCATGGAAGACCTTGCCATAGCCGATCAGCCCATCGACGTGTGGTTCGGCGAAGAAATCCGCCGACGGGGTAACCAGCAGGATGTCGGCGCCCTTCACATCGAGCGGGTATTTGACCGCGACCCCGGTCTCGTCCTCGACGTCCTCTTCCAGACCCTCCAGCGTGTCGGCAAGCGCCGCTTCCGGAAGGCCCAGGTTGTTACCAATCTTGTAGACCTTGGCAATTATCTCGTTGCAGTACTTTTGCCCGACGCCGATACGATCCATGATCTCGCGGGCGGCCATCGAGATCTCTGCGGTGTCGATGCCGTACGGGCAGAACACCGAGCAGCGACGACACTGCGAGCATTGATGAAAGTAGCTGTACCAGTCGTCCAGCACTTCTTTGGTCAGGTCTTCGGCACCGACCAGTTTCGGGAAATACTTACCGGCAAACGTGAAATAGCGTCGATACACCTTGCGCAATAGATCCTGCCGCCCGACCGGCATGTTTTTCGGATCATTGGTGCCGAGGTAGTAGTGGCACTTGTCGGTGCATGCGCCACACTTGACGCAAGAGTCGAGATAGACCTGCAGAGAGCGGTATTTGCCGAGCAGATCGCCCATCGCGCTGATCGCCTGATCGTGCCAGTCCTCTGGCAACTCGCCAGGATAGTTCAGCGGCTCCTGGAACTGGGGCTTGGCAACAAAAGGCTTGCTATGCGCCATCGTGCCAGGAACGACCGCCGGTATCTCGGGGTACTCCTGCAGCGTCGGGATCTCGAAATCTACTTTTGCCATGCTCGCTAACCTGTATTTGGCTTACTGTTCCAGCTTGCGCGCCCAATCGGCGATGTGGCGCTGCTCGCGCGGGTTATCGACCTGATTGCGGGTCGGACTAAAGAAGACCCCGGGTGCATGCAGAAGTTTGCTGACCGGGAAAATAATCATCAGCAGTGCGACCAGGAAAAGGTGCGCAACCATCAGCGGGTCGGTCGGCAGATTCGGCATGCCGGCGAAGTTGAAGGTCATCAAGGCGCGGAAGAACCCTTTCACGGCGACGACATCGGTATGCGCAACAAAGGTCGTCAACGCACCGCTGACCCCGATCAGCAGAAGCAACAGCAGCATCAAGTGATCAGACGGCGCCGAGATATAGCGGACACGATCGACAAACAGTCGACGCACCCACAAGCCGACGAGCCCTGCGATCATCGCGAAAGCGAGGTATTTGAACAGTGGGCTGACGAATGCCACTGCCCCAAGGATTATCTCCGACTCACTGAAGTAACGCAGATGCCGAAACAGCACGGCGAACAGCGCCACATGGAACAGCCAACCGAACAGCCAAGTCCATTTGGTCGACTTGAAGAGGCTTTCAAAAAACACGACCTCGCGAAACATACGCAGCACGACACCACCCTGGGTGGTCGGGGCGGGCGTGGTCGGGATCTTCAGCGGTGCCGGCGTCCTCCAATAAAGGGCGATGCGGCGTGCCAGGCCAACGACTAAAAGGATCGTCGCGGCATAAAACAGTGCGGCAAATGCGATTGTCAGAAACGACATGTTTCCGAAAACCTCTCTCGTAGTGTTTGGCTGGACAGGCCCATACCGGCCTGTCCAGGGAAACCACGTCTCGTTAGACGCAGCCAGTCGGCTTCGGCAGGCCCGCGTAGCGACAGGCTTGCTTGCCTGGGCCGTAGGGGAACAGGCCATACAGGTATTTGCTGTTGCCCTTGTCCTTGCCAAGCTTCTTACCAACCGCCTTGGTCAGTACGCGAACGGCTGGAGCGATCTGGTATTCCTCGTAGTATTCACGCAGGAAGTTGATGATGTCCCAGTGCTCATCGGTCAAATCGAGTTCGTCCTCGGCAGCCATGACGCCAGCGACGCCAGGGACCCACTCGTTGATGTTTGCCAGGTAACCTTCTTCGTCGGTTTCCAGGGTTTTACCTTCTACTTCGATAGGCATATCTATCTCCTCTCAAAAAGAGTTTGCTCAGTGAACCTGGTCTTACAGCCAGGCCTGTACCTTGTCGTTGGCTTCCACCAGATCGACGAATCCTGCGTAATCGACGATTTCGACACCGTCGATGACACGATCTTGCTTAATTGCGCGCGCCATAAGGTCTGACTTCAATGCGTAGACCTTCTTGTCGGCCATTGCGCCTTTGACCATTGCCTCTGCGGTCGTACCTTTCGTAGCGCCGTAGACACCGTCTTCGATCAGCAAGATCGAAGACCCAGCCAGTGAGACGTTGATTGCGGTCTCCAGCGAGTTCTTTTCGAACGGTGATTTGTTAACTGTATGCAGATCAGCCATCGGAGTTCCTCAACTGAAAACGACTTCGGATTCGGCCATCAGGTTTGCAACCTGTTCCGCATCCACGATTTCAACAATGTTGTCGACTTCTTCTTCCGTTTCGAAGTCTTCCCAGGCCACCTCGATCAGATCGTCCTGAGTCAACCCACGAGCTTCCAACGAAGCCTTGTCTACATACAGGTGGCGCACGCCGTAGTCGCCCAGCGTGCGATAGGTGGGCATGAAATTCTTCATGTCGGACTCAGAGGTATCGCTCCCCTTGACCAGCTGATAAACGCCGTCATCCATACACATCAAGCTGACTTCCTGATCGAATGCCGCCCCGATAAGGATGACCTCGAGCGATTCCCAAGCGTAGATGGTGCCGTAGGGAGCACGACGGTTCAGATACATGAACTTCTTAATATCGGACATCGTTCTACCTCCCCTTAGTCGCCAAAGACGACGAGTTTTTCGGCCTGAATCGCCGCTTCAATCAGCTGACCGAGGCCAGAGATGCGGAAACCCGGTGCGATGTTGGTCGCGTCCTTCTTGTTACGCTCTGCCTCACCGTCGTCGACGAGGCCGCGGCGCTGGGCCGCGGCGACGCAGAGGACGAGGTCGAGGTCATACTTTTCGGCCAGCTCCGACCAGCGGTTGACGATATTGCGATCGTCCTGCGGCGGCGTGGTTAGACGCGTGCCGTTGAGCACACCGTCGTGATAGAAAAACACGCGAAAGACCTCGTGTCCTTTCTCCAGCGCCGCCTTTGTAAAGTGATAAGCCGAGTCGGTCGCCTGGTGCTGATAGGGACCTTCGTTTATCTGTACTGCCAGTTTCATAGCCGTGTATGACCTCGTCGTCGGACCGCGATCAGAAGCGGATGTAAGTGGAAGAGTTCAGGCTCTTACGGGAACCACGCCAGTTATCGATGTGGTACTTCGTGAATGGCAATTCAACTTCCTCGAAGAATCGCGGCCAGCCGATACGCTCGATCCATTCGTTGATCCGCTCCCAGTCGCGTGCGCCTTCTTTGTAAGCCTTGAGGATGCGCTTGACGATCGCGGTAGCCTCGGGCCAGCGTGGCGGGTTGTTCGGGATACCAGCAGCCACCAGCTTTTGGAAGGTCGGCTTGCCACGGGCGTTGGAGTGGTTACCACCGACCCAGATCGCCAGTTTGGTGTGCTCCGCGTCGTTGATTTGCATCGGCGGGCACGGCGGGAAGCAAGCGCCACAACAGATGCACTTTTTCTCGTCGACTTCCAGCGAAGGCTTGCCGTTGACCATGGCCGGGCGAATTGCCGCAACCGGGCAGCGCGCTACGACTGACGGACGCTCGCAGACGTTGGCAACCAGGTCGTGGTTGATCTTCGGCGGCTTGGTGTGCTGGACGTTGATGGCGATGTCGCCTTGACCGCCGCAGTTGATCTGACAGCACGAGGTTGTCAGGTGAACGCGGTTAGGCATATTCGCATTACGGAACTCGTCGATCAGCTCGTCCATCATCGACTTAACCACGCCCGAGGCATCGGTGCCCGGGATATCGCAGTGCAGCCAACCCTGGGTATGCGAAATCATCGTCACCGAGTTCTGCGTGCCACCGACGATGAAGCCTTCTTTCTCGATCGCGTCGATCAGCGGTTGGACCTTGGCTTCGTCGGTCACCATGTATTCGATGTTCGACCGAATGGTGAAGTGGACGTAGCCTTCGCCATAGGTGTCGCCGATGTCACAGAGCTTGCGCAGAGTGAATACGTCGAGGATCCGCTGGGTTCCGACACGGACGGTCCAAACCTTGTCGCCGTTCTTCGCAACGTGCAGCAGCACGCCCGGACGGGGATGCTCGTGGTAGGCCCACATGCCAAAGTTACGACGCATTACGGGGTGCATGTATTGGAACGGATCGGGACACCCGGTCTCGATCGGCTCGCGCATTTCTCTCGCCATTTTATCCCTCCAAAAAGCGGGGCTATTTGCGTAAATCTTTCCTGGCGGACCGGCTCAAGAAAGAGCCGATCCGCAGGCAAAACAGGATTACGTGAAAGTCGTTATCAGGACGCTTCGGCCTGACGTTCGAACCACTCGATCGCCGCGTCGTCCCAACCGTCCATGCGGACGTAAGAACACTCGCGCGGGTGGCTGACCATGTTCGGGTCGACGTTGACGTCGATGCCTTCCAGGAAGTTGACCAGGCCGATGCGCTCGATCATCTCGCCGCAACGCTCGTGCTCGAGCGCGTTCTCAGCCCAGAAATCGATGATCTCTTCGGCGAGCTCAACCAGTGACTCCCAATCCTCGTCAGACTCGAGCTTCTTGAAGGGCACCACGACAGTACCCATCAGGTCGCCGATCTTCAGGGTGCGCTTACCACCGATCAGGATCGTTACGCCCTTGTCGTCGCCAGGATGCAACGCCTTCGGCACCACGTTGAGACAGTGCATGCAACGCACGCAGTCCTTGTTGTTGACTTCCAGTGAGTCGTCGTCTTTCAGGGTCAACGCGTTGGTCGGGCAGCGTGTGATGATGTTGTCGATCACATACTCGCGGCCTTTACGGCCAACGTAGGCCTTCCACTCGTCCTGATTGACTTTCATATCGTCGCGCCAGGTGCCGATGACGGCGAAGTCGGCACGCTCGATCGCGTTCTGGCAGTCGTTCGGGCAACCCGAGACCTTAAACTTGAACTTGTAAGGTAGCGCCGGACGGTGAACGTCGTCGGTGAAATTGTTCACCAGCAGGCGGTGCGCTTTTTGCTCGTTGGTGCAGGACATCTCGCAACGTGCCGCGCCGACGCAGGACATCGCGGTGCGGACACAGGGGCCTGCGCCGCCAAGATCCCAACCGTAGTCGTTGATCTCGTCGAAGAAGTGCTGGGTGCCGTCGGTGGTGGTACCAATAAACATGATGTTGCCGGTCTGACCGTGGAAGGTCACGAGACCAGAACCCCACTTTTCCCAGCTATCGGCCAGCTGCCGCAGCATGCCCGTGCTGTAGTGGTTGCCTGCCGGCGGCTGTACGCGCAGCGTATGGAATTCTTTCGACTCAGGGAACGCCTTACCGACCTCGGAGAAGCGCGGGATGATGCCGCCACCGTAGCCGTACACCGAAACCGTGCCGCCTTTCCAATAGCCCTTACGGGTTTCGTAGGAGTGCTCGAGTTGTCCGAGCAGCGAGTTGGTCATTTCATTGATGCGCTGCTCAGGGTGCTCGTCGCGCAGTCGCTTGATGCCGCTGATGAAGCTCGGCCACGGGCCGTCTTCCAGCTGATCGATCATTGGTGTGGGATACCGGTCGATTGCCATGTCGTTCTTTCTCCTGACTAATCGTGCGTGTTCTGGGCGGAATTCCGCTGCCGATGGTCGTCGCCTCGACCTGTTCGGCGTGATCTGTGCTCACTGTACGGATAGGGACGCATCGCTCGGACCTGGGTCCTTATCGACGCCTCGCAGCACTGCGATCTGCCCTATCAACGGCGGCTAATATTAGAGGAGCATTGAGCATTCCCATACTCCACCATTGGGGGATAGGCGGGGTAGCCGCATATCCCTTTAGGGGTATAAGTTTATTTGACCCAGGTCAAAGCAATTTATAAATAACTGAAAATACTCATGTTTAGGTATTCTGTTTGGGCCGATTCCCTGAGTCCACAATTCGAACCGGCGTCTTTTTTTGGGGTATCCCACCACGGCGCTGTCGCCGCACTGCACAATGCCGAAATACCCTTATTATGTTAGCTTATCCTGATCTTCTAATCGATAGTTGCGCATCTGATGAGACCAAATCCGCTAGCCAACACGCACCCCTCGCCGTTCGATCTCGACGAAATCGCGCTCTACGAACATTGGCGAGAAAGAAAGCTCAGCGAAGCGGCAACCCCTAAATTTGTCGAAATTGCATCGCTCGACGCGATCGATCGCAACGCGCGCACGGCGTTGCTGGACGCGGTGCAGCGACGCAATTTTGCGTTCTTCCGTACCCCCTCGATACCGCGCGATCTTGAACCGGCATTGCGCGGGCTCGGTCGGCAGCTGGGACTGCTCGACCTCGACCAAAACCTGTGCGCAGAAGACAGCGGCCTCACCGCGATAACGGTCAAGCCGACCGAGACGGATCACATTTACATCCCCTACACCAACCGGCCACTGGGGTGGCACACCGACGGTTACTACAACGCCGGTGGTCTGCAGGTTCGCGCCTGGTTGCTGTTTTGTGCGCTACCTGCGGCCGAAGGCGGCGCCAACGAGATACTCGACCACGAGATCGCCTACATTCGACTGCGCGACCAAAACCCGGACTGGATCAGGGCCTTGACGGCAGACGACGCCTTTACGATCCCGGGAAACGTAGAGCGCGGGGTCGAGATTAGACCGGACCACGCCGGACCGGTGTTCTCGGTTTCCCCGGCGGATGGCCACTTGCACATGCGCTACTCCGCGCGGCAACGAAACGTCATCTGGAAAGACGACACCCCAACGCGGGACGCCGCGGCGTTCTTGCTGGACTTGTTTAAACAGGGCGACGCCCATATCTACCGGCACAAGCTGCGCGCCGGCGAAGGAATAATCAGCAACAATGTGCTGCATCGTCGCGACGGCTTCAAAGACCCGTCGAACTCACCGACGAAGCGCCTGATGTTCCGCGCCCGCTACTACCAGCGATTGCCTCAGCCTTAGGAGACCTGATGCTGTATCTCAGCCAGATTCTGATTGCCAACCAGGACGTGCAAAACTTCGACGAGTTGCAAGACGTCGTCAAGGCCTTCGCGCAACAAGGGGAGATGTTTCTGCGCTTCGATGTGAAGCCGCCCTACCCGGATACGCCGGCGGATTGGGAAGACCGTCTCGAAGCCACTTTCAACAGCCGGTACTGAGCATTATGGTTGACTACTTCGAACCCGACAAACTCCAAGACACGGCGGCGGATTCGTTGCGCAAAGACCTTGGCCAGCAGGCACAGCTCGAAGGCGAACTGGTCGAGCTGCGCGCCCAGCTTGAGCAACTCCCGGAGAGTGCTCCCCCGTTGCAACGCGCCGCCCTGAAACTCGAAATCGCGCGGGCCCTGCAGATCCTCGAGCAAGGCGATGAGGCTTGGCCGCTTGCGCACACCGCCTTTGGCATCCTGGTCCAGGAACAGGCCTGGGAGGCCGCGGCTGATGCCTGCAACGTGCTCTACGAATCCGATCACCCCGACTCGCTGATCGCCCTCGGGCACGGCATTTGGCTCGGCGTCACATTCCCGATCGACCCGGAGATAACGGTCAATCTACTTAGCCATGTGGTCGACGATACGCCCGACGATTCCGACGGCGCTGCGGTCGCCGCGGCAACCGCGTGCTTTGTTGCCGACGTCCGGGCTGCTGAAGGCGCAGAGCGCGATCGCTTGACCTTTTTCGCCCAACAGCTGCTCGGCAAAGTCGCTCGACGGCACAGCGAGGTAGAAAGCCAGGCGCAGTTCGAGCGCTGGATCGAGCGGCTGGAACTCAACGATCCCGACAAATTTCTGGTGCGCTTGCGCAACGTGGTCGACGTGCTCGTGCAGGATCAGTGGTGGTTCGATCGCGACGCCCTTCAGGCGCAGATTCCCGAAAACTGATCGATCGTGAACGCTTACAACACTGAGTGAGATAGCCAATGTTTTGGCAGGAAGACGAAAAACCTAACCAACCCAGGGTGCCAGACGACGTCGTCGACCTGGTATTCGACATCGAATGCCGGGAACTCCCGGTCGACCACCAATGCGCCCTGGGGGATGCACTCTGCGAGCACGTACCTGAGCTTAGCGAAGACAATCAGCTGGCCGTGCACAGCATTCATCTCGCCGGTTCTCAAAACGGCTGGGAACGCCCAGACCCGAGCCTGGGCCAAAAACTGATCCTCTCTCGACGCACCAAGCTCACGCTTCGTGCACCGGCTGAAGAACGGGAAAAAATCGAAAAAGCACTGTCAGGCGCGACCATCGAGATCGACGGCTGCCCGCTGACCATCGGTAAGGCGAAAACCAAGAAGCTATCCAACCAGGGCACGATATTTTCCCGCCATATCGTGCTCGAACCCGGCGAAGACCAGGACGAGAATGCTTTCATGCAGCGTGTGGTCGACGAACTGAGCGGCCGCGGCATCCGGGTGCGCAAAGCGCTGAGCGGCAAGACCGTCAGCATCGAAGGCCCCGACGGGCCGATCCTGACCCGAAGCCTGATGATCGCCGACCTCCGCTTGGATGATTCCATCAGACTCCAACAAGATGGCCTGGGCCCGCTGCGACACATGGGCTGTGGGATTTTTATTGCGCACAAAGGGATCGAAGCGGTCAAGAAATCCGAGGATGACGGCTAGCCGGGGCACCAAGCCGGCCGACGAGCACGTTAAACGGTTTAACAAATGCTGATATTCGAATAATATCTGGCGCCAGATTTTTATCTACCCAGGTCGGCAACGGTCGTGACAGCGATACCGTCCGGGTAAAGCACCCTGGCGTGCCTTCCCGCAGTCCGCGCAAAGACCGAACCCCGCTTGGGCTCTGTGGGCAGAAAGCCAAAATAAAACTCGTCATACAAGAGGAGCATTCACATGGCATTGGAAGTAAACGGAAACACCCTGGAAACCGACGACAACGGCAACCTTGTCGATCCCAACGCCTGGGACGAGGATGTCGCTCGGGCGCTCGCGGCCGCCGATGAAACGATGGACGAACTGACATCGGAGCACATGGACGTTCTCAATTATCTGCGCGAAGAATATTTCAACAATAACAACAACCAGCCGATGGAACGCCAGATCAACAAAGACATGGGCAAGATCTGGGGGCGCAAGCTGAGCAGTAAAGACCTCTACAGACTCTTCCCAGGCGCACCCAGCAAGCAAGGTAACCGGATTGCGGGGCTTCCCTACATCGCGCGTAAGGGTGGCTACTGATCGCCGCTGACACTCGGGGCGCATGCCCCGAGGTATGAAAAAGGCAGCCTCCGGGCTGCTTTTTTCGTTGGGGCGGACTTGGTGTTGGAGTTTGTTCGCGCTTCGCGTGGGGTCTCTAGAAGTGCTCGGCGAAGCGCATTCGATCTGAAAGCGGGGGCCGCCCCGCACGCGGGTCCCTTTTCTTTGGGCACGCAAAGAAAAGAAGGGCTGGCGCGCTGAGCCCAGCGCATTCAGATTTCGGGCGCGCTCCGCTGAGCGCTTCAAAAACCCGCCCTAAGCGCGGCCTTAAACCTCCGCCCACATCCGCAACAGATTCACATACGAGCGATCGACGTTCTTCGTCAGATCGCTCTCCGGGTCGGTCCGTAACAACTGCTGCCGCGACTGGTCCAACTCGAACAGCAGTTCCCGCTGCGCCGCATCGCGGACGAAACTCTGGATCCAGGTCAACGCGACCAGGCGCTCGCCTCGCGTTACTTCGGCCACACGATGCACGCTGGCCGAGGGATAGACCACCGCGTGACCGGCGGGCAACTTGACCTGCTGCTCGCCGAACGGCGTCCGGATCACCAGCTCGCCGCCGTCGTAATCTTCCGGCGCATTGAGAAAGATCGTCATCGAGACGTCACTGCGAAATTTTGGTCCCTGCCCCATGATGGGGTCATCGACGTGATCGCCATATCGCATGCCCGCGTGATAGCGAGCGAAAATGAAGTCGGCCACCTTTGCCGGCAATACCGCGCTACGGAACTGTTCGCTATGCCCGACACTCGCCATGACGATACGATACAAGCGCTGCAGAAGTTCAGGCTCGGGGGCCAGCTCTTGGTTGTCCTTCACCTTGCTCGCGGCCATTCCCGCGGTCAGCTTGCCGTCGACGAAACGCCCACCGGCAAGCAACTCGTGGAGTTTGGCCACTTGGGCACTGTTCAACAATTCAGGGATAGCCAGCAGCATGAAACTTCGCACCCTTGGGATACCCGTAGCGCACGAACGGGTTATTCGGCGCCACGAGCCAATTAAGATAGAAAAAGTTAAACGAGATCGGGTTTTGAAATGATACTGAACGTTGCCATCGACGACCAACTGCTCCAGCTCAATGTGCCCGAGGCTTTTCTCGACCAGGCACAGGATTTTTTCGCCAAGATGGACGAAGACATGGATGCAGGCTGGCAGGTCAATCGCGAATGGGTTGAGAAACCCGATCGGCTGCTACGCGCGCAAATCGTGGCTAACAAACTACTGACAGCGCTGGATAACGAAGATCACAAACTCGGTCGCCTGATGGCGGGCTACATCCTTTCGCGTGTGCCAGAGATCGAGCGCGTCGAACTCAACCCAGCAGGTGAAACGCGCGACCATACGCTGAAACTCCAGGAAGCGGGCTCTGAACCCCACAAACAAGCACCGACGACATCCCCGCTGGCCCATACCGGCGCGCCGACCGGGCTGAGCAAGATGGAGGCCATGGCGCAGGCGGCGAAAGATGTCAGCAAGGTTTTCAAGATGGGGCGGCAATACCGCTTCTCGGTGTTTAACCATGCCACCCAGGCATGGGAGGAATCGCCGGCAATCGGCGACAAAGCACAAGCGGAGGCGATGCGTGAACACGCCTTTAAAGCCCGCTTCGAGGCATTGTGCAGTTGATCGGTAAGCCGCTCGAGACGATTCATAGCAGTTGCTAGTCATGGCCTCAATCGACAGCGTCACCGCACCACTCGTCTTGCGGCATCCGGATGGGCGCGAACAGCTCGTTGCCGCCTGTTTTTCGCACCCGGCCGGGTTACTCTACCTCGACCTCTATTGGCACCAGTCAACACCCAAACAGGCAGCACATCTCATCGAGGGCGATCTGAGGGGTGAAGGGCCATGGCGTGTCGGCGATGCGCGGCTGCGGGTACTTGGCTGTCAAAACACCGATCCACACCTGCAGGCAGACTTCGTCGATTGGCAACACTATCTGCAGACCCATGACGACCAATACCCGCCGCGCGCCCAGATCATCGAACTTGCGCGGCGACTTGGGGCAACCCCCTCGACTTGAGTTGTTTGCCGAACGTCGCGACTGACATTAAGCCCAGCGGGCAGCATAGGTGGTCGCGAAAAAATAGACCGTCATACCGACCCCCGCGACAATCACGAAGGCGCGTATCCATGCCTGTGGTAAACCGCGTGAAACCCGCGCCGCACCGTAGCCGCCGAGCAATGTCCCGACCAGCACGACGCTACCTGCATACCACGCGATCACACCATCGGCGATAAACAACGCGATGGCGATCAAAGAAACAACCGATGAAACCATCAGCTTGAGGCCGTTCATCAGGTTGATATCTTGGTAACCCGCCAGTGCCAGGTAACTCAGTATCACGATCCCGAGACCGGCGTTGAAGAAGCCACCATAGGTGCTGACGGCGAGCAGCAGCAGCCCAAGCAGTGCCGCGCCAGCGGTCGATGCATGCCGATGGGTCCGGCCGACCGACGCCAGAGCCCGATTGAGTCGATTGCCGAAAATGAACAACAGCATGGCAAACAGCAACAACCAGGGGATCGCCTCGCGAAACAGGCTCTCCGGTGTCTGCAGCAGCAGCCAGGCCCCTGCAATACCACCGATCAGACTGGCTACGATGAAGCGTGGTAAGCGGTCGCGATGACGCGCAAGTTCTTGGCGAAACGCATAGGCGCCACTCAGATACCCGGAACATGAGGCGAACGTATTGGTTGCGTTGGCGCTAATGGGTGGAACGCCAACCATCAGCAAGGCCGGGAACGTAATGAAACTGCCACCACCGGCGATTGCGTTGACCACACCACCGACCAGGCCGGCGATCAACAACAGCAGGGTATCGAATACCAAGAGGGGTTAGGTGGCAGGGGAAGGAGAACGGCGGCAGAAGAGAACCACTGCGGAATGGTTGGACACCGTGGGGCGGCAAGCCGCCCCACAGTATTAGGGTCAGGCTTTACAACGGGACGACGTCGTTAGCTTGCGGACCCTTGGCTCCAGCAGACTCCGTAAACTCGACGCGCTGGCCATCGTTCAGCGAGCGGTGACCCTCGCCGACGATCGAGCGGAAGTGGACGAATAGGTCCTTACCGCTTTCACGCTCAATAAAACCATAGCCTTTTTCGTTGTCGAACCACTTTACGGTTCCAGTTTGTCTTTCCGACATTACTCATTTACCTCAATTAAACACAATAGCCCGCCAACAGTGGCGAGCGCCTAATCAGCAAATCCTGACGAGTACCATGGAGCGCGGAGCGGGAATCTTGAACTACGAAACCAACGAAGAGCACTGATAGGAGGGGTCAAAGATATTGCAGCGATTGGACACTACATCGCATGAACCGATAAAGCAAATACTTGAGGACATTAATATTTAACGGTTTATTGTACTGCGCCGCCCGCTTGGCCCGAATTACCCTGCCGCCGACGCTATCGGGGCATCGCGTGATGCATTCGACGGGTTCAAGTGGACGTCAACGGCACCGCTAAGCTTGGCAGAGACGGTAGCAGTACGTTCCTCGATACGACGACGATGCCAGCGATGCCGACCTGGTCCGCCAACAGCTGCAGCAGATTCGACACGGAACCGAGGTGCGTGACTGAGTGATGCTGTGCGTCGCTTTTTTGCGGGCACTCACTAGCCGGGAAGCCCGTCGCTAGGCGGCTATCGACCGCAGCACCTGCTCGACCTTTTGCTCCGTGATCGGAAACGCGATTTTGTCCAGCCGAGGAAATCGCCCTTCCAGGATCGCCAGCTTTTCCGCCTGCTCCGGCAGGTAGAACACCACAACACGGACATCCGGGTGGCGCTGCAAGACGGCCATCAGGGTTTCGAGGTTCGAGGTTCGGTCACGGAAATCCGACTGAAAGATGTACTCGGCAACGATCACGTCGGGCTGGCGCTTTTTCAACAGGCCGCGCGCCTTGCGCTGCGAATTAACCACCTCGACATCGAATCCGAGTCGCTGATACAGGGGCAGCAGGTTTGGGTAGCCACCGAGTTCGATGATGGCCAGCAGGCTGGCCACCTAGCGGAACACCACCCAGGTCGTGGCAATATACTTGACGCCTTCGAGCAACGTCGCCGAACGGTGTTCGTGCGTCCAGAAGGGCGGAAACAGGACCATTTTGCCCTGCTCCGGCCGCACCCTGACGTCCTGATAGAGAAATTCTGTTTCCCCGCCCGGTCCCGGCACGTCATTCAGATACCAGATTACGACCAGTTGGCGTTGACTGAACTCATGACTGCCGCCATCGATGTGCCAATGATAAAACTCGCCGGGCTGGTAGCGCTGGATCTGGTAACCCATGTCTTTGAACGGGCCCTTGAAGAACGGGAACGACTCGCGGATCTCACCTAACGCCGCACCAACGCAGCGGAACAGCAACTGGTCGATGTCTTTCCATTCCTCCCGCCCGCTGACAACGAGATCCATCGTGCGCTTTACCTCGGCATCGAGGCCCTGCGTCTGGCCGATTCTGCCGGCGTTCTGATGCTCGGGATGTGCCTCGAAGCGGCGAATCATCTCCTCACACCAATCGCCCGGCAGTGTATTCGGGCGCTCCCAGATAAAGCTGTTCGGCTTTACCTCCCGCAGCGTCGGCAATGGTTTTAACGTGTGCTCTATGGGGAATGGGTTACTCATGGACGACCTGTGACGGGACAGCGGGTAGAAATCTGATTATCCGCGGTCGGCGCGTCGCCGCCAAGCGCGCTCAGATCGCGGCACCCCGGCCGGCCGCGGCGATGGCATCGGCGGAATCGGAGCCGTGCCGCTCGTGTAGCGTCAACAGCTGCATCGCGACGGTTCGCCAATGCGCGGCCCCTCGATCGGCCAGGTCGGCGAACAGGGCGCGGTCGGCACCGTCCCGCCAACGTTGATAGGTGGTCTGCAAACCGGGGAACAACTGTTTGCGCATGGCCCCGAGGTTGCCGATAAAAAAGTGTAGTGAGGCATCTCGGCCGTGCTCGACCAGCATTGGCAGCGTATGGGTGCAATCGGCGAGATGGTCACGGACAGCGCGTGCCACCAGTTCCGCCGGGGTCATGCTGAGATCCATCAACATCCGCTCCCAGGCATCACCCAAGTCCAGACCGGCCTGGTATTCGCCGCGCTCATGCGCCTCGATCGCGGCCATTTCCGCCGCGGTCATCTGATCCAGCGCATCGTCCAACGCCGATTCGAAAGGATAGTGTGCGATAGCCTCTGCCATGGCATTGGTTGGCCGGCTCCACAACCACGATTCGTATTTTTCCCACAGATAGCGCCGCAACGACTCCCGGCGCAGAAAGATCGCCGACCCGCGGGTCATCGCTGGCGGCGAATTCAGGCACCGGGCCAGTTCGCGACCGCTGACGCGAAGACGAAAGCCGTTCGCGGCTTGCTTGTCATCTTCCAACGCGGCGAGAAAAAAATGCGGTCGCGCACCGTCCATCAATCCCGCGCTGTAGACCAGCGCATGCGCTTCAAGCGCTGCATTGATACCTTCAGCGTCGAACGGATCAAATGTCCGTACATCGATCTTGAGCGGCTTGTAGTCGGCGTCTTCCAAGGTTTCGAGGTGTTCCTCACGGGCGGTCAACCAATCGCCCACCGCGCCACGATCGAGCGGCGCGCCGAGCGGCAGGCCTTGGGTCCAACGGTAGAGTTCGCGCATCTTCAACAAATAAGTACACATGCCGTAGTCGCTACCATGCCGCGCGTCGACAATGTCGCAATTGTGTTGCACCGCATTGATCAAAGACTGCATATCCGCTCCCAACAAGCGCGGTGACCGCCACCGCTTTTCTGAGTAAAATACTCGACTATTAATCCGGGGCCAATTGCGTTTAGCCGTACACTGTGCACCCTAATTTTCTGCCTCGCTCGCAAGTTGGTCGGCATCGGGCGCCGGACACGGCGGGCGAGCATCTGCTCAAGGAGACCCCTCTGGTGGCTTTGCGAATCAAGAGTCATTGGCATGATGACGATGCCGAACGGTCGTTGGAAGAGATCGCTGGTGCGCTCGCCTTCATCAGTTGGCGGATTGCGAAAGACCGCGCAATCAACCTGCACGGGCAAGACTACATCTACGAGTCGGATGAACAGCGCTTTTCCGTCATAACAGAATACCTGATATTCCAACTACAAGTGGTTGATCGCATTGCTCTTATGTCGATCAATCTTAGCGACCAAGACCGCCAACAACTGATCGTCACACTCGCCAAACATCTTGCCGGCCATCTACACGACAACAGCGTCGACATCTTTGGCCCGGGGGACTACGTCGGGCCCTTCATCGCTAGGTTGAATCAACGCGGCAATGAATACGCCCAGCTGAACTACACCAAAGAGGGGCCTTCCTACCCGTTCATGCGACATCTCGGTTACGAGATCCAGCAGGTCATGGGGGAGTCGCAGGAAAACCGATGGGTTATCGACCAGGTCATGGACCGAGACGGGATCGAGATCGATCGCGAAATCCGGCGCGCCATGACTAATCTGTTCGAATAGGCAGTCTTGCGTCAGTCTGTGGCAGCGCTGTGATCAGCGAGCCTCCTGGAAGCCGGGGGACTCCCCCTAAACCTTTGCTGGGCGGCAGCCGGCCGCCGATTATTTGACCGGGCAAGAAAAAAGGCGGGGATCACCCGCCTTTTTTACAATTCAGCACCGGTACAGCGATCAGCCCTTAACCCAGTTACCAAAATTGTCAGCGGTTTTTGCTTCGCCATCGCCGTAGCCGGCTTCGTAGGCCTCGGTCAGGCGCTGTTCTTCGCGCTGGGGGTTTTGCAGAAACCCTGCCTGCCAACCCTGGATGTACTCTTCATCGACACCCATTTCTTCCATTTTGGTTACAGCGTCGTAATAGAACTGGTTCATGTCCGGTCTCCGAAAATTGCCAAACTTCTTAATGCCCCTTGTCGTCAGTCGAACCTTCAATCCACCATCGGCGGCTGCCCGAAGATCCCGACTGCTGCCGGTTGGCGCCCGGCATGGCGGCGGTTAAAAAAGGGGCATTAGAATAATCTGGTTTTCTAAAGCCTGACAAGCTGATTTTTCGCTCAAACGCCTGCAACGTCCGACGCGCCGGTATTTCAACGCAGCATTTAGGGGTTGACCTCACCCCCCTCACTTCACATTCTTCGCCGCTGTCGCGTTCACAGGAGTCCCAATGCGCCCCGCCCAGCTGCTTACCATTCTCGACCGTGAATTCACCAGCGCGCGGGAGGGCCACCACACACCCGTCATGCTGTGGGGACCGCCGGGGGTCGGCAAATCCGACATGATTCGCCAAACCGGTGAGCGGCACCGCGCACCCGTGATCGACGTCAGACTTTCGCAGATGGAGCCCAGCGACCTGCGTGGGATTCCGTTCCGCAACGGCGACTTCGTCGAATGGGCCGCACCCGCGATCCTTCCGGATGCCGAGCGGCATAGCGCCGAAGGCATTTTGTTCCTCGACGAGATTACCTCGGCGCCACCCAGCGTTTCGGCTGCCGCGTACCAGTTGATACTCGACCGCCGCCTCGGCGAATACGAGGTACCTGAAGGCTGGGCGATCTTCGCCGCCGGCAACCGACAGGGCGATCGTGGCGTGACTTATACGATGCCGGCGCCGCTGGCGAATCGTTTTTCGCATTTCGAGGTCGAGACGCACCTCGACGACTGGGTGGCATGGGCCTACCAACACGGGATTGACGAGCGGGTGATCGCATTTTTGCGGTTCCGGCCGGAGCTGCTGTTCGACTTCGACCCCGCCCACAACCCGGTCGCATTTCCGTCACCACGCTCCTGGGAGTTCGCCCACCGCAGCCTGCACAAGTTCGGCGATCGCGACGACCTGTTGCAAGGCGCACTGCAGGCCTGCGTCGGACCGGCCGCGGGCATCGAGTTGACGGCGTTTGTGAACAGCCTCGATAAAATGCCCGACCTCGACGACATCGTTGCAGGCCGCGAGGTCCCGGTCCCCGACGAGATCGACCTGCAATACGCCGTCGCGGCGGCGCTGGTCGGCCGCGCCATTCGTGCCCAGGACGCTGGCGACGCGGCGGCAATCACCGGCAACATCCTGAACTTCGCCAGCACCTTCCCGCAGCGCGAAATGGGCGTGATGTTGGTTTCCGACCTGCATCGTGCGATCGGCGAGACGCTATTTCAGGTCCCGGAGTTCGCGACCTGGGCCAACGCGATCGCTGACGTCATGCTGTATGAGTAAGGGCACAGACCAGGCACAGCCGGCTCGGACCCGAGCGCTCGTCTGGAGCGAATGAGGAAGTGATGGATCTCGACGCAATCGAAACCAAACTGACTGCTGCGCGGGCGAAGCTGATCCTCGACAAGCCCTTTCTCGGCGCGCTCGTACTGCGCCTGCCGCTGGCGGCGGCCGACGCCGACTGGTGCAAGACGACGGCGACCGACGCCCGCAAGTTTTATTACAACCCCGAGTTTATCGACGCGCTGTCAATGCCGCAGACCCAGTTCATGCTGGCGCACGAGGCGTTGCACTGCGCGCTTTCGCATTTCGCCCGCCGCCAGCACCGTGTGCAACACCGCTGGGACCTGGCGTGCGACTACGCGATCAACCCATTGTTGCTGGAAGACGGTCTGACGCCGCCGCCAAACTGCAATGTGATGCCGCAATTTCTCGGTATGACTGCCGAAGAGATCTACCCGCTCATCGAGGACAATGACGAGAGCGAAACCGTCGACCAGCACCTGTTCGATCAAGACAACAGCTCAGGCGGCGGCCAACAGGGTGACGCACCCGACAAGCCCGACAAGCAGATGCCCGACACCGGTGGCGGCGGACAGAACAGTCAACGCGAGGATGATCGCGACGAAGGCGGTGAAACGCCGCTGGATGAACAGTCCGACGGCAATGAAGGCCAGGGTGCGAAGCCAATGGAGGCCGATACCCCGCGCACCGACCAGCAGGAGAAAGACAGCGACCGCGAAGGTCGCGGCGAACCAACCCCGTCACCACTCAGCAACGACGAACGTCAAACGCTTGAAGTGCAGTGGCAGCAGCGCCTCGCCGGAGCCGCCCAACAGGCCATGCAGGCAGGCAAAATGGGCGGCAGCATGGCGCGCCTGGTCGACCACCTGCTCCAGCCACAGCTTCCGTGGCGGATGTTGCTGGCCCGCTATATGACGGCCATGGCGCGGGACGATTTCAGCTATATGCGTCCATCACGCCGCGAGGGCGACGCGATTCTGCCGTCACTCAAGAGTTCACAGGTCGAAATTGTTATTGCCATCGATACCAGCGGATCGATCCGCGCCAATGAAATGGACGAGTTTCTGTCCGAGGTTTCGGCGCTCAAGGGGCAGATGCGCGCACGGGTTACGTTACTCGCCTGCGACAGCAGCCTGGCCGAGGGTGGGCCCTGGGTCTTTGAACCCTGGGAGGAGTTTGGTTGCCCCGCCGAGATTCACGGCGGTGGTGGCACCGACTTTCGTCCGGTTTTCGATTGGTTGGAAACACAAGGCCAACGCCCCGAGCTACTGGTCTATTTTACTGATGCGCAGGGGCAGTTCCCGCGAACTGAACCGAACTTTCCGGTAATCTGGCTGGTCAAGGGAAAAGATCCGGTGCCCTGGGGACAACGGATCCAACTCAACTGACCAGGGATGCTTCGCCGGCGCATGCGCTCCTCAGCCTCACCATTTTTATCACGCCTGCTCATCGCGGTCTTGCTCCTGCTGCCTGCCGCGCCCGTCACCGGGCTCAACACAGAGCTCCCGGATCTCGGCAATTCCGCGGGCAGCCTGATGACCCCCAAGCGCGAACAGGAACTCGGCCAGGCGTTCATGCGCAGTGTGCGCCGAACGCAAAACGTGATGGACGATCCGCTGTTGGCCGATTACATCCAATCGCTCGGCAAGCGGCTTGCGAGCAACAGCACATCCAGTGGCAGTCCGTTTTCGTTTTTCCTGATCGATTCGCCACAGATCAACGCCTTCGCCGGACCCGCGGGACACATCGGTGTCTACACCGGGCTGCTGCTGACCACTGAAACCGAGAGTGAGCTCGCTGCGGTACTGGCCCACGAAATCGCCCACGTCACCCAACAACATTTGCTGCGTACCTGGGAGTCGACCAGCCAGATGGGCATCCCACAAGCGGCCGTCCTGCTCGCTGCGGCGGTCCTCGGCGCAACCGTTGGTGGGGATGCAGCGGCAGCCGCAGCGATCGGCTCGCAGGCCGCGATGATTCAGCAACGGATCAATTTCACCCGGGCCAACGAGAAGGAAGCCGACCGAGTCGGGATCGAGATTCTTGCCCGGAGTGATTTTGAGCCACGCGCGATGCCAACGTTCTTCTCCCGTATGGGCCGGGCGAACCGCGTCTACGCGACCCAGGTGCCGGAATATCTGATGACCCACCCGGTCACCGACAGCCGTACCGCCGACTCGCTTGGTCGGGCTGACCAATTTGCCTATCGGCAGAGCGTCGATAGCCTTCGCTACCAGCTGGCACGAGCCAACCTGATGCAGCGGCGCATCGACCAGCCGGAGGATGCGATCCGGGAACTGAGCTTGATGCTGGAGGACGGCCGATACCGCAGTGAGGCGGCAACACGCTACGGCATTGCCCTTGCGCAGCTGCGCGCGAAACGGTTCGACGACGCCGCCGAGTCACTCGATTATCTGCTCAAGCAACACCCCGACAGCTTGGAAATCGTTATTTCAAGGGCGGACGTCGATCGGATAAGGGGGCGCTACAGCGAGGCATTGCGACGCTTGCGTGACAGCTTGCAGGCGTATCCGTCCAGCTACGCGGTCAATCTTGCGTATGCCGAAACCGCGTTGGCGGCGAGTCAGCCCAAGCTGGCACTGAACGCGTTGCGACGATTTCTCGATTACCGCGACGACGAACCAAGAATCTACCAACTGCTGTCGAGGGCCGCGGGCGACCTCGGGCAAGAAGCGCTGGGCCATGAATACCTGGCCGAGCACTACTATCTGCAAGGTCAAACGAGGCTCGCCGCACTGCAGATAGAAACGGCACTCAAGCAACCGAAGCTCGATTTTTTCGATGCATCGCGACTCGAGGCACGGTTGGCCGCGTTGAACGCCGAACTTGATGAAGAAGACCAGCGTTCCAGCCCGGCAAGATGATTAACCCTAAATAAATCATTGTTGCGACCAAAAGCCTGCCCAACCGGCTTGCTAAGAGGCCGCAATGCGCTATGCTATTGCGCTGATTCCAGGACGAGTCAGGTCGAGCCACCAAGGATAAAAGCAGCGCACGTACGCTGTTAACAGGGTCGACCGCTTGGTGCATCCGATAGGTGTGCCGAATTATTTGTAAACACCGTTAGATCGCTAGGGAAAGAAGAGAAATACGCCGCGTGCCCGTGAGAAGTGCGACGGCTTTTGGCTGGAAAACCAGATTAGGCAGCGCGGGTTCATCCCAAAGGGTCAACCGCGAACCGCCAGCGCCGAGCCCCGGATGACGGGGGACGCGCTGAAGTCTCGGAAATTGCGCTGATTTCTCTATGGAATGAACCCGAAATGGTTCGATTTGTCACATTTTCGCTACTGCTAAGTTAGGAGAAATGGAATGAGCATGAATACTAAACGCCGGGTCTTCCTGAAAGGCTCACTCGCCGCCGGTACGGCGGGAGTCGCTGTCGGTGCCGGGTTGATTGCACCGCAGGCCGTGGTCGCCGCCTGGAATGAGAGCGCGTTCAAGGCCAAAAGCATCGACGACGCCTTGTCAGAAGCGATGGGCAGCGCATCAAGCGCCTCGTCTGATGCGATTAAGATCAAGGCACCCGATATCGCCGAGAATGGCGCCGTAGTGCCGGTCTCGATCGCCACCGAAATGGCTAACGTGGAGTCGATCGCGCTGCTCGCGGAAGGCAACAACACGCCGCTGGTGGCAACGTTCATGATGGGAGACGGTGGTGTGGCAGATGTCTCGACCCGGATCAAAATGGGTAAGACCAGTGATGTCATCGCTGTCGTGAAAGCCGATGGAAAACTTCATTCGGCACGTAAGAGCGTCAAGGTAACCATCGGCGGCTGCGGCGGCTGATCTACCTGATCTCTGACACATATCGACTGCGAACTATTGAGGTAATCAACATGGCAAAAAGCATCAAAATCCGCGCCAAACTCTCGGGCGACACCACCACGGTCAAATGTCTGATGACCCACCCGATGGAGACAGGGCTGCGCAAAGACAAGAAGACCGGCGACCTGATCCCGGCGCACTTCATCAACGAAGTCACCGCGTCGGTCGGTGATAAAACGGTCATGAGTACCAACTGGAGCGGCGGCATCTCGAAAAACCCCTACCTCTCGTTCAAGTTTACGGGCGCTAGCAAGGGTGACGAAGTGACAATAAGCTGGGCCGATAACCAGGGCGGCTCGGACACCGGTTCAGCAACGATCTCGTAACGAGGAATCCGGCTAGCCGCGCGTAAGCTAACCGCTGACCCGCGTTAGGAAACGCCCGACCTTGGTCGGGCGTTTTTTATGCCTGGCGCTTGCTTCCTGCCGAGCTGTCGCTGGACTGATCCGGCAACGGCTGATCGGCGTCGAACAAGTCATCCAGTTCCGCAGCGACATCGGCGGACGATGCTTCGTCGAACATCGCCCGTTGGTCTTCTTCAGCATCGACGCTGTCGAACAGGCTTTCTTCGGTCGAATCGAATAATCCTTCGTCGTTGTTTTGGTCGTCGGCCTCTGCGCCTTCAGGTGTGACGAACTCCGTTTCACCGGCGACCAATAACTCTGAAACCACGTCGACATCGTCGCCCTTGTCTAGTTCGACGTCATTGAGCGCCCCGGCAACTTCGCCAGACGCATCGCCATCCAACAGCGCATTGTCGCCGGCGACACCCGCCGTATCGCGCCGCGCCTGCTCCGGTGCTGAAGCGACCCGCTTCGGCTTGGCCTCGACATCGATGTCCACCGACCCAACCGCTTCAGCGGCCGTCGGCGACGTCTGGGTATCGACTTTGCGGCCCTCGCGGCTAGGTTCTTCAACCTCGCCCCTGGCGGCCAATTCGAAAATCTCGTCGACATCATCGATGTCTTCAGCAGCGGCATCGTTCGCCGATACAGGTGCTCCCGCCCCTGGCAATTCCGCTTCGGCCTCGGTCGCGACGTGTTGCAGGACATCATCGACAGCATTCCAAGTACCATCAACGGCGGCCGCGTCGTCAATATTGTTGTCCCCGTCGAAGTCTTGCTCACCCACCGCGGTCGGCTGGATCTCGACATCGACTTGCACTACGTCTTGGTCGGACGATTCATCGCCGAGGAAATCGACAACCACGTCGTCGGCTGCGCTTTTATCCGCGGCGCCGGGCGACGGCGGCTGTCTCGCCTGTTGGCTCTGATCCAAAGGGTTCGACAACGTTGCTGCGATTGGCGTAACGGCGACAGGCTCCCCGCCTGAGAACATCGTCGAGTACTCGTTGAGCATTCGACTCATCGTCTCCATCGTGATCTTCAATTCGTCCGAAAGCCGTTGATTTTCTTTGCGCAGCGCCTCCAGCTCAGCCGTATCCGTCGGCGCTATTTCGACTGCCGGGCGTGGGCTATCTTCGACCACCTCAACGCTGCCCGAGAGCTGTTGGTAAGGCGCCAGCGCCGCGTACACAGCACGATCGAACTGGACCGCCGTCGATGCATCTCGATCTCGATATGTCGCAAGAAAATTTTGCAACAACACCAGTTCTGCCCGGGACAACGCCGCCACAAGCGGCCGTTGCGCATCTTCGGCCAGATCCAGTTTTTCTTTGACGAAGCCTTGCAGCGTCGCATAGCGTTCAGCTTTCGATCTGCGAACACGCGCCACCAGCGTCGCCATAGCCTCGACGTCACGCCTGCGCGCCGCGCGGTTGCGAAACCAAGCGATGCTCAAGAACACGAGTAAAAGCAGTAACAGTTCACCGGCGACCGCGGCGAGCATCCACCACGTCGTGCCGCTCACGCCGCGCTCTCCTGCCTATCGGTCGCCGCCGCTTCAGTGGTCTCCGCGATCAGATCATCCAATTCGGCATCTGCTGGCGGTGTGCGCCGACGCCTCAAAATAAACCAGACAACGCCAGCGACGATCAGAACAAAATTCAATAGGCCGAAGATGACTGCCGGCATCACCCAACCGGCCGGTTCCGGTTCCGCCGCAAGCGGCGCCGCTACCGGTTCAACGACCGACGGCTCGGTTTCAGGCTCGGGCAAAGGCGCAGGCTCGACCGGCGCGACAGGTTTCGGTGGCGGTTCGACGACGACGGGTGCCGCCACGCCTGCCGGCATGATCGGGCCAACCGTACGATCGATCACTGCCTCTCGCAGCGTTGTGCCGACAACCTTTACGTAACTTGGTGAAACCGTGTCTTGCAACACAGCGGACCACTCACCATCGGCCCCTTGCTGGACATCGAGCGCCGTTTTTTCTCCGGGAACGATCTCCTGCCAGACATCGACGGACGCGCCAGGCGCCATCACGGCCCGCTGGAGCTCGATCCGCAAGACCGAGCCATTCGGGCCTTCCGTGATCATGGCGTCGACAGGCTCGTGGACGGTCAGTCGGAAACGTTTTTCGCGGGTGAAGGTTGGGCTTTCGACGGTTACCAGCAGTTCAACGTCATCCACGGCGCCGCTTGTCAAAAGCTGCGTTGCATAAACCCCATCGCCACCATTTGCGTCTGGCGGCTGGCCAGCGTCATTCATCAAAAGTCGCCCCAGGCCATCAACGCCGCTGACGGTTGCATTGACCTCGAGCAGGCGGAGAAAGGCTTCACGCGTGACCACCTTGTCGTTATTTTTGAGGTTCGCCTCCACCAACATGTCCTCACCGACGGCCGCGTGGGTCGGGATTTCGGAGGTTTGCAGCTTCAGCTGGGTCACGATCATCACCCGGTTGTCCGGGTCGAGGTCTGCCTTGAGCACCCATTCGCCCTTTTCGGGCCCCGAAATCGTGACCATGTCATAGCCTTCATCACGGAACCAGGCGACACCTGACGGTAAATCACTGTCGGAAAATTCTTCACCAGATGGCGAAACCAGCTTTGTCGGCGGCGCGTCGGGCTGGCGGAAAGCCAGCACCGTGGCCTCGTCGACCGCGCCATCGACGACGAAGCGATTGCCTTCGAGGGGCACCGTGTCCGGTTTGCCGACCTTTTCAAACATACGCAGGAAAATACGCTGCAGATCCTCCGCCTTTTCCACTTGTTGGTACCAACCGCCGGTTTCACCCGCGAGTTTTTTCATTAGCGCGTGATCGGCACGTTCGGACAGTGCGATGGTATGGACCTTCACCTGGTCGGCTTTGAGGCGTGGCAACAGGTCCTGCAGGATCCGGCTACGCGAGGCGGCGTTCTCACCAGCCACCTGCGAGACGTCCACCATCCCGTCGGTCAAAAGAATCAGGTGACGCGCGTGAGACAGTGTCTCACCGTTCCAATCCAACGAAGCGGCATCGAGGACCTCCTCGATATTGGTAAATTGACCCGGTGATGAAATCTGCTTGGACAGAGACTGACTGCGCTTTTTCCAGACCGTATCGACCTCAGCCACAGGGACCAGATTGTTGACCCAACGGGCGAAAGTCCAGACCCCCGCCCGGGTGCCCGGCTGCAGCAGGCCCGCAAGCATCCGCAACGCCGGGCGCCGCAGGTTGTTGGGGTCGTTTTGGCGCATGCTGCCGGAGATGTCGATCAGGACCCGGACGTCGGCGTTGTCCGGCTCTTCTACCGCCAACGCCGCGCCCCCAGCCAACAACAACATCGCTGACAGCCACCAGAGAATGGGAATAACGCCGCGATGCTGCACAGCCATGTCGCTCCCCGAAAGAAGAAGTGTGTTCCTGCAGGGGGTAACGGCCGCAACAACGGCCGCTTTAGGTCTCAGACAGGCACCCGTCAAGGTCGGGCAGCATCGTTTTGTGAACCATGGCGGTCACTTGTAAGGATTCGGCTGTCCGCCACCGGGAATTTCGAACCGACGGTAGGTCCACTGATAGTGAGCCGGGAAAGTGCGGACGCAACGTTCGACGCCTCGGTTGAGCGCGGCTGCCGCCACCGCCCCATCTGCATCGGCAATTGCCGGATCACCATCAAAAAAGTGGAAGCGGTGTCTCACCTCGCCAGACTCTGCCACGGCGCAACAGAAAATCACCGGCGTCTGATGGCGCCGAGCGAGCCGATTGACCAAGGTCATGGTCATCGCCGGGTGGCCAAAGAACGGCGCGACGACCCCTGCCGCACCCGCGGCTTTGGGCACCTGGTCGGGCAGAATGCCGACGATCTCACCATCGCGCAGCGCTGTGTGCAGCGTCTTGAGCCCCTGGCGATCGATCGGCACGACCGAAATACCGGAGCGCTCGCGACCCTCTCGAATCAGGCTGTCCAAAGCTTTCAGCCGCGGCGGTCGATAGAGCGCCGTGGTCGGACCGGCCTTCGTGATGCGGTAGGCGATCAGCTCCCAGTTGCCGAGATGGGGCAACGCAATGATCAACCCGCGGCCCAGCGCGACCCGCTGCATGCAGGCCTCAATGAATCCGTTTTCGTCCACCAAGGCATCAAGATCCAGCGGCCTGCCGGCAAACAACCGCACCATTTGAGCCAGGCTGCGTCCTGTTTCCATGAGATTTTGACGCACCAGCGATTCCCGGTCATGCTCGGCCATCGCCGGAAAACACAACCTTAGATTGATCCTCGCGGTGGCAACCTCTTTCCGCCGCAGTCGATAACTGAGTCGTCCGAGTGCCGCACCGACCCACCCGGTCGCGTGAAACGGCAAGCGTGCCAATTGCCTCACAAACCACTTGATCAGCCGGTCGCGCCACAGGCGTGAAGGTGGAGAAGATCCTGACATCGGGTTCAATGTTCGCCTGTTTGGTCTATAAGTAAGAGTTCAAAAATCGACGGGGACAATGTTATGGCCGCCAACCCACCTGCTGAATTATCGCCCAAACAGGCATGGCAGATGCTGCAGGATGACCCTCGGGCGCTGTTGGTCGACATCCGCTCCACGATGGAGTTTCTGTTCGTGGGCCACCCAAGCGGAGCGGTGCACGTTGCGTGGATCGATGAACCGGACTGGGATATCAATCCCCAGTTTCTGCCAGAGATCCGCAAACTGCTGCTCGGCGGCGCGGTGTGCGATGCGAACGAAGGTTGTGCGCCGGTGATACTCATCTGCCGCAGCGGCAAACGCTCACTCGAGGCCGGCAAAGTCCTCCTCGACGCAGGATTGAAAAACGTCTACCACGTCGGCGAGGGGTTCGAAGGCGATCTGGACGATCACCATCGGCGCAGTACCACTGGTGGCTGGCGGTACCATGGTCTGCCCTGGGAACAATGCTGATTGGCCCGATGGCCCGCAGCACCTGGAAAATATCCAACCCCTGGCGAGCATGTTAGGCTTCGATCCGTCCTAGTGATCGCCGCCGTAGCGCATGTCTTTACCAACCACCGTTTGTCATAGTGCGACCCGCCGTTCTCTCGCCGAGGCCCTCGCACCTTACGGGATCGAACTGGATCCGGTCGCGCCGGCATCGCCCATTCCAGGCACCTACTGGGGTGAGCCGGAGGCCGGGCTGATCGGTAATCGGCTGTTCGTGCGACCTGATACGCCGCTCCATTCAGCGTTACACGAGGCCTGCCACTTCATCTGCATGGATCCCGAACGGCGCAGCACCTTACACACGGACGCCGGCGGAGACCTCATGGAAGAAAACGCCGTTTGCTATCTGCAAGGCCTTTTGGCGGATGCACTCCCCGGCTACGACCGCCAGCGCTTGTTTGCCGATATGGACGCCTGGGGTTACACCTTCCGTCTCGGCTCTGCGTCCGCGTGGTTTGAAAGAGATGCGGACGATGCCCGATGCTGGCTGTTAAACCATCATATTATTGACCCAACCGAAAGACCGACGGGACACTGTCGGTACTGACTTACAGGATGGACCTCTGGCTATGATCAAGAAGTGCTTATTTCCCGCCGCCGGCTATGGCACCCGCTTTCTCCCGGCGACCAAGTCGATGCCCAAAGAAATGCTGCCGGTGGTCGACAAGCCGCTGATTCAGTACGGCGTTGAGGAGGCGATGCAGGCCGGCATGAACAACATCGGCATCGTGACAGGACGCGGCAAACGCGCACTGGCCGATCATTTTGATGTCAACTACGAACTCGAACACCAGATCAGCGGGTCATCCAAGGAAGGCCTGCTCGCCAATATCCGCGAAGTGATCGATGGCTGCACCTTCTCTTACACGCGACAAAACGAGATGAAGGGGCTCGGCCATGCCATCCTGACCGGCGAAACACTGATTGGAAACGAGGCCTTTGGTGTGGTCCTGGCCGACGACCTGTGTGTCGGCGAACCGGATGGCGTGCTCGCGCAGATGGCGCGCATCTACAACAAGTACCGCTGCTGCATCGTCGCGATCGAAGAAGTCCCCCACGATGAGGTTTATAAGTATGGGGTGATCGACGGCTCGGAGTTGGAAGATGGTGTCTATGTCATCTCGAACATGGTGGAAAAGCCGGACCCGGCAGACGCACCATCAAATCTCGCGATTATCGGTCGTTACATTTTGACCCCCGATATCTTCAACGTGATTCGCAACACGCCACCCGGGCGCAATGGTGAGGTCCAGATTACCGATGCCCTGCAAACTCAGGCCACACAAAACATGGTGCTCGCCTATCGTTTCAAGGGAAGACGTTTCGACTGTGGCAGCGTCGAGGGTTTCGTCAGCGCGACCAACTACTTTTACGAGCGTTGGAAAGAAGCCAACCCCTGAGCAACCCGCTTTGCCAGAAGGCAGCTCAACCCATATCCGCAGGGCCTAGCTGCAGGAGTCGCAGGAAAGCCGCGGCCTTATCCAGGCTTTCCTGATATTCCGATTCACATTTTGAATCAGCAACGATCCCGCCTCCGGCCCAGTAGTACAGGCGATCGTTTTGCATCAGCGCAGTGCGGATCGTGATACTGCTGTCGAGCGATCCATCGAAACCCAGGCGAATGACATTTCCACAGTAGACCTCGCGTCGCTCAGGCTCGAGTTCATCTATGATTTGCATCGCCCGCCGCTTCGGCGCGCCGGTAATCGAACCGCCGGGGAAACAGGCGCGCAGCAGATCGATCGCGTCGCAGTCCCGACGCAACTGACCACTGACCGTGCTGACCAGGTGGTGCACCGTGGCAAACGATTCGACCTCGAACAGGCCGGGCACCGATATCGAACCCGGCTCGCAGACCCGACCCAGATCATTGCGCAATAAATCCACGATCATCACGTTCTCGGCACGATCTTTTTCACTGCGTAAGAGCTCGGCGCGCAAGGCCAGATCCTCGGCAGCCGTCTCGCCCCTTGGGCGCGTACCTTTGATCGGCCGCGACTCAGCTTTGTCGCCGTGCAGACTGAGAAATCGTTCAGGCGACGAACTCAATACTGCGCCACACGGATACTCGAGGAACGCTCCGTATGGCGAAGGGTTTTCAGCCCGCATGCGTTGATAGATGGCCCAGGCATCATCATCACTCTGCGCGCAAAACCGTTGCGCAAGGTTGACCTGATAGCAGTCGCCATCACGGATATAACGTTGGATTTTATCGAAAAGCTGCGCATAACTCGCGCGGGACATGCCCTCTTCGAGCAGCCGCCCCGAGACACGGGCAGGCGGCTCGTCGATACCGTTTGCCGCCAGCAGGCGTCGTAGAGCGAATGGCCAGCTGGCTTGCGGTCGCGGATCCCGTCCTTGCGCGACGAAGTAACTCCGCTGCTGCGCATGATCGATCAGCAGGCACCAGTCGTACAGACCGACGGCCATGTCCGGCCAATCACGGAGCCCGCGACGGCGTGGCAAGTCGCCAAGCTGGCGAGCCAGATCATAGCCGAGGAAGCCGATAGCCCCCCCGCTGAATGGCAGGCCATCGACGGTTGGCTCGTTCGCCCCCATGGCCGTGCGCAAACACTGTAGGGGGTCGGCCTCGGCTGGACCGGGAGAGGCCTGTTCAGACCGCCAATGAAAGCCGTCCTGATCGACCGTCAGCATGGCAAAAGGGTCTGCTGCAACGATGTCGAAACGACCCCCGCCCGATTGCGGGAAGCCACTGTCGAGCCAAACCGGCCATGGCATATCTCTGATCTTCGCGTAAAACGCACGCACGTCAGATCGATAAGGCAGCCGGGTGATGTGCCGCTCGCTCAAAGCCCGGGAATGCCTAAGTCGCGCGATGAATAACGTTCGAGGGTGCCTGGCGCTCAGTCATCGGCGAGATAGCGCCACTGACCTTCGGTTGGCGCACCATCGAGGGACGACGACGGGCTGGGTTTCCAGCACGCGGTTTGTTCGATCATGGCCGCCAGGTCGAAGTCTTTATCGGTAATGGCGTCCGCATCATGCGAGCGCAGTTTTACGGTGACGCTCCCCCAGGCGATGGCCAGGTCAGGATGGTGCCAGGCGACCTCTGCGAGATGCGCAATGCCGTTCGCCAACAACATGCTGGCACGCCAGCCGTTGGTTGCGTATTGGCGGCATAGATGGCCATCAGCCACAGACCACTTGGTCAGCGCTGAGGCAAGTCGTTGACGCGCCTGTTCTTCGGTGTATCGATTCACGTTATCCATGTCTCTCTCTTGGCTGCAAACACAAAAAAGGGGGCAGCAATGCCCCCGGCGCTATTATCGTCCGATCTGCGGTCAGTAGGTCAGTAGGTCAGTAGGTCAGTAGCTTGGGCAATGCCTTGGCCTGTTCCACCCATGACGCAACGCGTTGCGCACCTGGCGCCTGTTTGGTCAGTTTGGCGGCCTGGTTGGTTTCGACGATCTTCGCATGCAGGTTGTCGGGTTTGCGCTTCGCCAGCTCTTTGACCGTATCGACACCCGCCTGTTCCAGCAGGTCGGAATACACCCCGGCAACACCCTTGACGCGCGACAGGTCGGCACGGTTGGCAAGCTCGAGGATGACCTTGGCATCACAGCCACAGTGGGCGGCCAGCGCCTTTCTACCACTCGGTTTAGCCGCCTCGGCGAGCAAGCTGTCAGCGTTGGTGATGCCTTGTTTCTTCAGTTTATCGACCAGCGCCTTGGTTGCGCCCTTGAGATCCTTCACAGCCACAGACATAGGTTCCCCCCTTTTTTTCGATCAAAATACGGCCGCGCTTCCGTGGCAATAACCACGCCGCGGGCCACCCCTTTGAATTTACTGCGGCGTTGACGCCTGTCGCAACAAAAAAACCGGCGTTACCAGAGTGGGAAACGCCGGTTGCGGGTCCGCAACAAATCATCACGTCAGAACACATCGACGACCACATCGACACGCCGATTCGGTGCCAGACAGCGCACGGCCGCTTGGCCGAAAACACCGTCACAGGCAACCAGCGGTTCTGATTCACCTTTGCCACGAATCTCCGTCTTTTGCGGATCAATGCCTCGTTGTTCGGCGAGATAGTCGGCAACGGCGGTGGCACGGCGCAACGACAGATCGAGGTTGTAATCCTCCGTACCGATCCGATCGGCATGACCGGTCAGCCTTACGGCTTTAACGTTACCCGTCGCCTTATCCAACATGCCGTCGAGTGCCGCAACAGCGTTGGCATCGAGGTCGGCGCGATCAAAACCAAAACCGACACTGGCCTCACTGACCTTCGGCACCGCAGCCGGCGTAACCGCCACGGGCACCGGTGCAGGGACCTGTTGCGCCGTCTTGCCGTCGCAACCGACGATGATCGCTTCGGGCGTCCAGTATCCGGTCCGCACACACTCACCGGCCGACGTCCGCCAGACCTGATCACTCGAATCGAACCAGTAGCCGGCCACTGCCGGAGCAGCGCCCAAGGCACCAAAGATCAGCACGGCGTAGCCAAACAGATGCTTTTTCATTTCGCTCTCCTTGCAGGCCGCTGTGGCAGCAAAGCCTCTGCTGCCGGCCTGTACTATAAAGTCTAGCTGGTCAGGGCACCGGCTCAATCGTGGCACCGGCAACAGACGCGGCGCCTCTCGCTGAGTGACGCACGCTAAGACAGGCGCACCACAATGGTGCGAAAATAGCGACCTTAGCCCAGAACCGTCACGGAGGGATCAACCAGGCATTCGATGAGATCGTCAGTGAGTGGATGGCCCGTATATTGCTGCTCATCTCTCGACCATCGAACCCGGCCACCAACCGAAACCTATGGAATCACCAAATTCTCTGCAGGAGCCCGCCGCTGCGCCGACCCTTCGCGCCGATTTGCCACCGAGCGAGCGCATACGGGCGCGACTGGATTATCTGTATGGCAGCGAACAGGCCGGCCCGGTCGCCAAGCGCATCGAGCGGCTGCTGAAAACGCATCGGCAGCTGCGCACCCGGGTCGTCCAGGGCGCGTTGTGGTCTCACGACGACGTCGTGCTCATCAGCTACGGCGACAGCATCCAATCCAGCACCCATACGCCGCTCCAGACACTGCACGAATTTCTGAACGCGCATCTGCGCGACGCAATCAGCATGGTCCACATCCTGCCTTTCTTCCCATGGAGTTCGGATGACGGCTTCTCGGTGACCGATTTTCGTGCCGTCAAGCGCGAGCTGGGCACCTGGCAGGACATCAAGAGGCTATCAGAAGACTTTGACCTGGCGATTGATTTGGTCCTCAATCACTGCTCGCGGGAGAACCTGTGGTTTATCGATTACATCTTCGGCCAACCGCCGGCTGATGGGTATTTCATCGAAATGGATCCCGAAACCAATGTTTCATTGGTCACTCGACCGCGCAGCTCGCCGCTGCTCAGCGGCGTGCGCACGCAGACCGGCATGCGCCATGTCTGGACGACGTTCAGCAACGACCAGATCGACCTGAACTATGCCAATCCGGATGTCTTGATCGAGTTTATCGATATCCTGCTGTACTACGTACGGCGTGGCGCGCGCATGTTGCGCCTCGATGCCGTGGCCTACTTGTGGAAGACACTCGGCACCTCCTGCATCCACCTCCCGCAAACCCATCAAGTGGTCAAGCTGTTTCGTGACGTCCTCGAGATCGTCGAACCCGCGGCCCTGGTGATGACCGAAACGAATGTGCCCCACGCCGAGAACATCAGCTACTTTGGCGAAGGCGACGAGGCGCATGTCATCTACCAGTTCAGTCTGCCGCCGCTGTTACTGCACGCACTGTTTGCCGGCACCAGCCGCTACCTCAGCGACTGGGCCAGACAGCTGCAAGGCTTCGAGAGGCCCAACAACTGCACCTATCTCAACTTCACCGCGTCGCACGACGGGGTCGGGTTACGCCCGCTCGAAGGACTGGTACCAACAGAACAGGTCAACGCCATGCTCGATGCGATGCGTTCGCGCGGCGGCTATATCTCGACCAAGGCCAACAGCGACGGCACAGACAGCCCGTACGAGCTCAACATCAGCTACTTCGACGCGTTCCGGGAACCCGAAGGCGACAACCAGTGGCATATCCCGATGTTCATGGCGTCACAAATCATCGCACTATCGTTTCAGGGCATCCCGGCAATTTACATCCATTGCCTTACTGCAACCCCTAATGATGCGCTCGGTGTCGAACGTACCGGTATGACCCGATCGGTCAATCGGCGAAAGTGGGATCTGGGCGAGCTCGAACAACTGATCGGGAACCCGGCGACCGAGGCAGGCCAGGTGTTTCCAATATTTTCGCGGCTGTTGGCACTGCGCCGCCGGCAAACCGCTTTTCACCCCGATGCCGAGCAGCATATTCACGACTTTGGCGAATCCCTGTTCGCCTTCGAACGCCGCGCCACCGACGACAGCCAACGCATCCTGGTGCTCGCCAATCTAACGGCCGTACCTTGTGCCCTGCCTGTTGCCGACCTACCGCCGGGCACCGAGGATTGCGATGACCTGCTCGGGCTGTCCGCCGCCACCATTGTCGACAACGCCCTGCAAGTCGCACCTTATGCAGTGTTTTGGTTTAGTCTGCGCAGACGCTAACGCAAACAGCGAAAGAAACACCAACCATGTCGCCTACTGCACTGCTGTTTACCGATCTCGATGGCACATTGTTAGACCACGAGACCTATAGTTTCGATGCCGCGAGGCCGGCGATCCATGCGGTCCAGGCTCGGCAACTGCCGATCATTCTGACCACAAGCAAGACACTGCCTGAAGTGCGCGATATTAACCGCGCCCTACACAACCTGGCGCCGGTAATCGTCGAGAATGGCGGCGCCATGGGATTTCCCCTGGCACTGTCCTATCCGTTCGAGCTGACCGCACATGACGAGTTGGACGAGTTTGCGATCGTTCGGTTTTCCCCGCGTTATGTCGAAATCCGTCAATTCATCGAGCAGCAGCGTGACAATCACGGTTTCCAGCTGCAGGGTTTCGGCGACATGACGGCCGGGCAGGTCGCCCGCCATACCGGTCTTGCCCACGACGAAGCGGTACAGGCCCGTGAAAGGCTGTGCAGCGAACCGTTCATCTGGGAAGACAGCGAGCTGAACTTGCAGCGCTTCCGCCGGGCAGCCGCGGAGATCGGTTTGCGGGTAACGCAAGGCGGTCGTTTTCATCATCTGATGGGCAATACCAGCAAGGCCGAGGCCATGCTGGCGATGCGCAATCTGTTCACGCCGAATGATGCCCCCGCGCCATTAACGATCGCGCTCGGTGACAGTGAAAACGACCAGGAGATGCTACAACATGCGGACGTCGCGGTCGTTGTCATGCGCCACGACGGGTCGCATCTCGACTGCAATGGCATTCGAAAGACCATCAAAACGTCCGATCCAGGCCCAACCGGCTGGAACGCGGCAGTCGAACAACTGCTCGACCAACTCGACGACCTGACCGCGATCCCTCAAGGAGAAAGCTAGGTGGATTTTTTCCAGAATGGCACGATCACAACGCTGCATAAACTTTGCGATCGTCCGCTTGAAGAGATGGAGGCAGAACTCAAGAGCTTCGCTGTCGAGCGGCCGATGGCGCTGATCCTGCCGAGCCTGTACTCGGAACTGGAAGGCGCTGCGCTACCGAAGATTGTCGAAGATCTTAGAAAGGCCGATTACATCGGCGATATCATTGTCGGTCTGGACCAGGCCGACGAGCGTCAGTTCGAACACGCCAAGACATTTTTTTCCGGGCTGCCACAAAACGTTCACATCCTGTGGAACGACGGTCCGTGGCTGCGTGAAATCGATGCGCACCTGCAATCGCATAACCTCGCGCCTACCCAGGCCGGCAAGGGTCGCAATGCCTGGTATTGCATGGGCTATGCACTCGCGCTGGAGCACTGCGAAGCGATCGCGCTACATGACTGCGACATCCTGACCTATGACCGCAGCCTGCCGGCACGCCTGTTCTATCCGGTCGCCAACCCGGCATTCAGCTTCGATTTCTGCAAGGGCTACTACTCACGCATCAACGGTGACCGTCTCAGCGGGCGCGCGACACGCCTGTTTGTCACACCGTTGATTCGCGCCCTGAAAAAGGTCGTTGGCGATCTCGACTACCTGGCGTTCATGGACAGCTTCCGCTATCCGCTGTCGGGTGAGTTCTCGCTGAGCCGGGACTTCGTGAAAATACTGCGCATACCGAGTGACTGGGGGCTCGAGGTCGGCGTCTTGTCGGAGGTCTACCGCACGTTGGCGCGAGGCAGCGTCTGCCAGGTCGACATTGCCGACTGCTATGACCATAAACACCAGGATCTGTCCGAGGAAGACGCGAGCAAGGGACTGACGCGCATGAGCGTCGAGATCGCCAAGTCGCTGTACCGGAAGCTCGCGACCGAGGGCGTGACACTGTCCAACGAGGACTTCCGTTCAATCAAGGCGGCCTATTACCGAATCGCCCTGGACTCGACCGAACAGTATTTCTACGACGCCAAGATCAACGGACTCAGGTACGACCGTCACCGCGAAGAAGGCAGCGTCGAGATATTCGCACAAAGCATCATGGCCGCTGGCGAGACCTTTCTGAGCAACCCGATGGAATCGCCTTTTATCCCGAACTGGAATCGCGTCCATGATGCGTTTCCCGACGTCTGCCAACAGCTGCTGAAAGCGGTGAATGCCGACCGCTAGCACGCGTTAATTACGGCACCGGGATCGCGTATGCTCGCCGCATGAGCACGCAGTCCATAACGCCGCCGCTGCCCGGCGCTGACGAAGTATTTTTCGTTCCCCTCGGCGGTACCGGTGAGATCGGCATGAACCTCTCACTGTACGGCCATGACGGGCGTTGGCTGATTGTCGATATCGGGATCACGTTCGGCAACGACGCCTTCCCCGACTACGACGTGATGATGGCCGATACCGGGTTCATCGAGGCGCAGCGCGACCACCTGGATGCCATCGTCCTGACCCATGCGCACGAAGACCACCTCGGCGCGCTACCCTACCTATGGCGCCGGCTGGGCTGCCCGATCTATGCCACGCCGTTCACCGCTGCGCTGGCACGGATCAAACTCAACCGGGCTGGTATCGAGCATGCGCCACTGCACGAGATCGGGATCGGCGAACGCCTGACTATCGGCGCATTTGGCGTCGAAACCATTGCCATGACGCATTCGATCCCGGAACCGAACGCGTTGCTGATCAAGACACCCGCCGGCGCTGTTTTTCACACCGGCGATTGGAAGCTCGATCCGTCACCCGTTATCGGCAGGCGTTACGACCAGAAGCGGCTGGCATCGCTGCGCAACGAGCCGGTGCTCGCCATGATCTGTGATTCGACCAACGCGGTCGTGCCCGGCACGACGGGTTCGGAAGGCGCCTTGTTCGCCCCGTTGAACGACATCGTCGCCAACACCGATGGCCGGATCGTCGTGACGACATTCGCCAGCAACGTGGCGCGCCTGGTTACGCTCGCGCGTGTCGCAGCAGCCACCGGCCGCCGGTTCGGGGTCATCGGTCAGGCGATGGAGCGGATGGTCGCCGTTGCACAAAGCACCGGTTACTGGCCAGAAGATCTGCCACGACTCGTCCCCGGGCGCGACTTGGGCTACCTGCCACGCGAGGAGGTCTTTGCCGCCTGCACCGGCAGCCAAGGCGAACCGCGCTCCGCACTCGCACGCATGGCCAACGATAGCCATCGTGACGTCCTGCTCGACCCAGGCGACACGGTGATCTTCTCGTCTCGCATTATCCCCGGCAATGAACGCTCGGTTGAACGCGTCACCCAGCGTCTGAGAGACCTGAAGATCGACATCGTCACGGACCGCGACGCCACCGTCCATGTGTCAGGTCACCCGGCGCAAGATGACCTCCGTCAGCTTTACGCCTGGGTCCAGCCACCGCGCGTGATTCCTGTGCACGGGACCCCGCGACACCTCGCGGCAAACGCCGAGATTGCGCGTGAATGCGATGTCGGCGAAACCCTTGTAATCCGCAACGGCGACCTGTGTCGCCTCGATCGACACGGTGCGGAGATCCTCACGCGCGTCGACAATGGCAGGCTCAGTCCTGACCGTGACGGGCTGTTGATTCCCGTGCCCGCGTCGGTGCTGGCGAGGATGCACGCGTCTGCCGACTAGGACTGGCTTGGGCAGGACCGCCCAGTCAACGTTGATCCGGCGAGCGGGCCTTTTCAATAGCCCCGCAGAACTGCTGGTTTATGTCGGTTACAATATCGAGCCAGCCCCGCCCAGATGGGGGCAACACAAAAAACGCGATCATCACCAGGAGAGAGTCCTCATGCGTCACGCGCTGACATTCGTCGCTACCATTCTGTTCGCCTCTGCCGTATCGGCCGCCGATGCCCAACCGTTTGAGTGGACCGAAGGTCAATTCGACTTCGTCGCCACCGGTGACGTGACCGAAGGCAAAAAGCTGGCGAAAAAATACCGTTGCCGAAAATGCCACAACGACGATGGCATCAGCGACGATGAGGAGATCCCCAGCATTGCCGGGCAGCGTGCGACATACATGTACAAACAGCTGCTGGACTACAAGAACGGCAACCGCATAAGCAAAGACATGAAGAAGGTGACGCGCAAGTTGTCACCGGAAGACATGGTCCACATCAGCGCCTGGTATTCCAGCCTCGATCGTCCCGCCAAGATCGGCAATGACCAGATGCTGGTCATCAAGGTCTGTGACAGCTGCCACGAGAAAGACGTCGTCGAGAAAGATGGTCGTATCGAGGTCGCCCCGGTACTCGACGGACAGATACGCCAGTATCTCGAAAACACCATGTTGGCGTTCAAGCAGGCCGACCGCAGCAACGATCTCTATCTGCGTATGCAGAGTGTGTCGCACAAGCTGACGGACGACGAAATCACCCGTCTGTCCCGCTACTACGGGGCAGCGGATCTCGAAGAATAATCATCGGCACCAACGAAAAAGGCGGTCTGTTCAGACCGCCTGTTTTGCTTCGCTGTTGATCACACGACTCAGTCGTCTGGCAGTACCTGGAGTACATCGCCTTCCTGGCTTGCAAACCAGGCCGCCAGGTCCTTCATATCCTGATCGCTGAGGTTGGCGACCATGCCCGCCATCAGCAGGCTCTGGCGCCGCCCCTCCTTGTACTCCTTCAGGGAGTGGTAAAGGTAAGACTCATACTGGCCGGCAAGCCGCGGGTTGGCGCCAACACTCGAGTTGCCGTCGACCCCGTGACAACCGGCACAGACCGCCGATTTCTCTTTGCCGGCGACCGGATCCCCGCCCGCGAACGCCTGCATGTTGAACGCGGACGCCAGCACCATGGCAATAAAAAGCTGCTTCATTTAACTCCCCCGGTCACTGGGTTGCTGAGGCGAAAAAGGCCGCGATATCAGCGATATCCTGATCGCTGAGGCTGGCCGCATTGCCATGCATGGTTTCATGCGCGCGCTGGCCGCTACGATAAGCCAACAGCGCGGCAATGATGTACTCCTCGTTTTGACCACCGACCTTGGGGACGTGGTAGACCGGGTAAGTATTCGTGTAGGTCGGGATGGCATGACAGCCAAGGCAGGTATCGGCCTTCACTCTTCCGCGCTCCGGATCGCCTTCAAAAGCGCCGGCTGTCGGCATGGCCAAAGCGAGCGACAGCGACGCTGCCGTCAAGCCCGTTTTGAGGTTGATCAACATCTCTCCTCCGCTTGATTTTGTTTGGTCTGTAGCAGCGCGCAGTATACGCAGAAGGCAATGATTTTTCGCAATTCGCGTGGGGAAATCCACTGCTCCCCGCGCATCATCGTCGCCTTACCGGCCCTTTGCAGTCACGACCTAATCGAAGCGCGGCCGCCGCGGTGCCCGCCTCTATCCTCCGGCGATGGTTCGGGCAAATTGCCCCCGAGTCTCGTGCGCGTCTAATAAACGAATCGATTTTCACCTCAATTTATCGCGGTTATCGCGATTTGATGTATTCCTGTCCCACTTTGTCTGCTAATGTCTGATCATTGTCTGATAATTGTCCATCTTAACAGCGCTTCACGAGGAGCTCCCATGCAGCCAACCAGCGCGACAATAAACATCCGCAACCTGCGGCTCCGGACTTATATCGGTTTCAACCCGGAGGAACGCGCCAAACAGCAGGACGTGGTGATCAACATCGAGATTCGCCACACAATCGCGGCGGCCGCTTTCGACGACGATGTCGAGTCGGCGCTCAACTACAAAACGATCACCAAGGCCATCATCCGGCACGTCGAGAACGGCCGCTTCCTATTGTTAGAGCGACTGGTCAATGACCTGCTCGGCATCTGTTGCGCCGATCCGGCCGTACTGCACGCCCAGGTGACCGTCGATAAGCCCCATGCGCTCCGTTTCGCCGATTCTGTATCGGTCACCTTGGCATACGACAAACCCCAAGCCCACTCGAAAAGCGAGAACCTTCATGACTACCAACGCCGTCCGCTTAGCAAAGCATCCTGAAATCAGCGCCGAGGCCGCGCTCGTCCGTGACACGCTGATCGATAAGGGCCTCGAAACGCCCATGATCGACACGGGTCTCAGCAGCGATCAAAAGTACGAGCGAATCAAGTCGTCGATGACCGATGTCATGAACACGCTCGGCCTGGACCTCAGCGACGACAGCCTCGCCGAGACGCCTCATCGCATCGCCAAGATGTACGTGCGCGAGATCTTTTCGGGGCTGGACTACACCAAGTTCCCCAAGCTCTCGCTGATCGAGAACAAGATGGGCGCCAACGAGATGGTCAAGATCCGCGATATCGATATGACCAGCACCTGCGAGCACCACTTCGTGACCATCGACGGCACCGCCAAGGTCGCCTACATCCCGAAGGACAAGATCATCGGCCTGTCGAAGATCAACCGGATAGTGCGGTTCTTCGGACAACGTCCGCAGGTCCAGGAACGACTGACCCGCCAGATCCTGGTCGCGTTGCAGACCCTGCTGGGCACCGACGACGTCGCCGTCAGCGTCGATGCTACCCACTACTGCGTGAAATCACGCGGCGTGATGGATTCGAATTCGCAGACCAGCACCACGGCACTGGGTGGCTGCTTCATCGACAACATCCATACCCGGGCCGAGTTCCTGAACCCGTGAAAACAGGCCATACGCTCATAACCGGGATCGGTCGTCGCGCCGGGTTCCACCTGGCGCGCACGTTTCTCGAGCGTGGGATGCCCGTGATCGGCACCTTTCGGACCGACTATGCACGCCTGCACAAGCTCGAAGCGCTCGGCGCGGAGCTGCATTGCTGCGACTTCAACAAGCGGCAAGATGTCGATGCGCTGGTCGCGGCGTTGACGGCTGGGCATAAGGACTTGCGCGGCATAATCCACAACGCCTCGCAGTGGCTGAGTGAAGACGAGACCACGCCGCCGAGCGAGGTCATCGAAACGATGATGCGTGTCCACGCGTCCGTGCCCTACGAGCTCAACCAGGCGTTGGCGCCACTGCTGAAGGCCTACGACGGGCCCCATGCCGACATCATCCACGTTGGCGACTACGTCAGCAGTCGTGGCAGTAAAAAGCACATCGCCTACGCGGCCAGCAAAGCCGCCCAAGACAACCTGACCCTGTCGTTTGCCGCCAAGCTTGCGCCGAAGGTCAAGGTGAACAGCGTCGCCCCGGCGCTACTGCTGTTCAACGAAGGTGACGATGACACTTATCGGGAGAAGGCAAAGGCGAAGAGCCTGATGCAACGCGAAGGCGGGCTCGAGGAGCTGCAAATGGCGGTCGACTATCTGTTCGACAGTCGCTATGTGACCGGTCGCATACTGCCGCTCGATGGTGGTCGGCACCTGAGGTGACCGCGATGGTTGCGAATTCCGCGGCATCTATCCTGGACCGTGACGCCGAACTGTCGCCCGCCGCAAACCCGCGCCGCGTGGTTGTTGCCGGTGCGACCGGCGGGATCGGCGCCGCTTTTTGTGAAGCGCTCGCTCATCACTTTCCCGACGCGCAACTGATTCGCCTCGCCAGAAGCACGGCAAGCCTGCCGTCCGTTGCGAATGCGACACAAGACCTCGCGTTCGACATCACCGACGAGCAGTCGATCGAGGCCGCCGTCGCTCATATCGAAGATGCGTCTATCGACTGGGTTTTCGGCGCGACGGGATGGCTCCACGGTGACAAGCGCCGCCCCGAGAAGACTTTCAAACAGCTCAACGCCGACAATCTCATACACGCCTACCTGATCAACGCGATCGGTCCGAGCTTGCTGGTCAAGCATCTGTTTCCAAAACTCGTCACCGACCGGGCGGCGCACGTCGGCATCCTGTCGGCGCGGGTCGGGAGCATCAGTGACAACCGCCTTGGCGGTTGGCATGCCTACCGCGCCAGCAAGGCTGCGTTGAACATGCTGATCAAGAACTTCGCACTCGAATGGTCACGCAACCGGCTGCCGCATGTCATCGTCGGCCTGCAGCCGGGCACGACGGATACGGCACTGTCAGCCCCTTTCCAGCGCGGCGTCCCTGACGGCCATCTGCAAACACCGGCCTACACCGCTGACCAGCTCTGCCGCGTCATGAAACATCTGCAAGAACGTGATTCGGGCTTGTTGTTCGACTTCCTTGGGTTGCCGTTCGAACCTTAGAACAATTTCCTGTTTCGTCGCCGTGGCCCTGTGAAAGGGCGATCGGCAGCCGGCTGGCGGCTTTGTGTTACGGTGCCAGACCTTTAGTGCGAGTCTGACTCTCCTCGCGGCTAACGGCATTATACGCTTTGAGAGACCCTTCAGACTGGAGCACGACTACTGATGAAAACCAAAAATTTAGCGATTGCGCTGTTGCTTGGCACTTCGGCAACGGCGTCTGCCTTTTGGGGCGGCCCCTTCATGGGGAATGGTTACGGCAACAATTACAATAGTGGCTATGGCGGCCAAAGCGGCAACTTCGGAATGGACCAGTACCGCGGCGGCGAGGGGTCAGGCGGCGGTGATTTCAGTATGAACCTGTCAGGCCGTGGCAACACCAACATGCGCGGATCCGGCAGTGGCTATGGTGCAGGCGATGGCTGGGGTCGCGGCTATAACAACATGGGCGGTTACGGCAACGGCTACAACAACAATGCCCCGTACTACGGCGGTTATCCTGCCTATGGCTACCCGCAACAGCCGATGGCTTACCCGCAAGGCCCTCAGGCGCCGCAGCAGTAAGCGTCAACGATCGACGCTTGACCACGCAGGGCCGAAGATGCATTCGGCCCTGCGTTTTACGGGCGGTCAAAACAACAGTTTCGCTGCCGCAACGACGCCCTCAGCGACATCCATCAAGCGCTTGTTCGAATTCATCGCGAGCGACCTGAGCGCTTTGTAGGCCTCATCTTCGGTCATGCCGCGCTGCTGCATCAATATACCTTTGGCCCTATCGATTACCTTGCGCTCCTCCAGTTGGGCCCTGGTCTTGGCGAGTTCTTCTGTCAACACCCGGTACTGCTGAAAACGTTCGATCGCGGCATCTATAATGGGCCGCACCCGCTTCTTGCTGATCCCATCAACGACATAGGCACTGACCCCAGCCCGGGTAGCACGGGCGATGGTCGCACCGTTGTCATCCTGGGTAAACATCACGATTGGCCGCGGCGCGGTCGATTGAACGGTCTGCAGGCTGTCCAGCGTATCCCGCCCGGGCGCATCGAGATCGATGATGACGACATCCGGGTTTGCCTGTTGAACGCGGACCAACACATCGTCACGGCTGGATACGAAACCGACGACATCACAACCAACATCCGCAAGCGAGCCTTCAATCGACGCACGACGCTCATCACTGTCGTCGACCAACAACACCTTCAGGCGTGGTTTCTGTCTGCTGTCTGTTGTCATCTCTCGCGTAGCGGCATCGCACCCTTCATTGTCGGATGGCTGCGGCGGCCCATCTGAACGAGACAAGCTCAATTTGCGCCGAACGCTGCCTGATTCATCACGCATGGTCAGGCGTCCGCAATTAGACGTCTTAGTTCCGGGAGACACGAACCGCAATTGGTCCCCGCATGCAACAGATCGCCGATCGCCTCGGGTGTTCGCAAGTGTTTGTCGCGGATCGCCGTCGTCAGGGTGTTGATGCCCACACTGAAACAAGAACAAACGGTGCGCCCCGCATCCACCTGCCCCTTAGGCGGCGTACCCCGTAACACCCGGGCGCGCTCTGCTTGATCAAGCTGTGGCTTGGCGAAGAGATCGGTTAGCCAGTCGCGCGGCGGCAGCCGCACACTCGGTTGCACGATCAGCACGGCTTCGAGCCGGCCGTTGACCAGCCGTGCCCCACGATAATTTGCCTGGGCCGAATCCTGCAGCTCACGCCACTCGGCATCCACGTGGTCATCATCGAGCAACTGCTTGGCATAGTCTGCCCACGCCGGCGGTAAAGACTCCCCCGCGAGCTCGTAGTGCCATAGACCGCGGCGACGTGCCTTTGACCAATACTCGGCCCCCAGTCTGACCACCGGCTGTCGGCAGAGCAGGAAGCCATACCATGTGGCCCGATAAGGCTCGACGCGGACCGGCGTCTGTTTGAACTGCGGTTGACCGGAAACCGGATCCGTCACCGCATTGATCAGGCCGCCGATGTTGCCATTGGCCGCAAATTGCTGGGTCCAGTGTATCGGGGCAAAGACATCACCGCGCCGGATGGAGTCGGTGACCTCGACGCGCAGCAACACCTCACCGACCGGGCTGCTTACGCGCGCCAGGCCGCCATCAACCAACACCCGGCTCGCGGCATCGACGGGATTGATCGCGATGAAGGGTTCCTTGATATGACCGGAAAGCCGCGCCGAGCGACCTGTGCGCGTCATCGTATGCCAGTGATCACGGACACGGCCGGTGTTCAGAATAAACGGGTAGGATGGATCGAGCCCGCCTTCGGGCGGCCGCGGTACGACGGCAAGCAAACGCGCCCGCCTGTCAGCCGTGTAGAACCGGCCGTCTTCGAACAAGCGCCCCTGGTTGGCGGCGCCGGGTGATGGCACCGGCCACTGGACGGGTTGCAGTGTGTCATAGGCCGCCGGCGCCAGACCGGACAGACCACCGATATCGAAATCACGCTCGCCGCCGTTGCGGTGCGCCGACAAACGCGCATGCTCGTCAAAGATCGCTTCGGGACCCGCGTAATCGAAACCGGTGAAACCGAGCCGCTTGGCAACCTGGCAGATCGCCCACCAATCCGGTTTGGCCTCACCGGGTGGCGGCAGGAAAGCGCGCTGCCTGGAGATACAACGCTCAGAGTTGGTGACCGTGCCGGACTTCTCACCCCAGCCGAGTGCGGGCAGGCAGATATCCGCATACTGGATCGTGTCCGTAGCGGAGGCAAAATCAGAAACCACCAGCGTCTCGCAGTAGGCCAGCGCGCGGCGGACCTGGGCCGTGTCGGGCAGACTCACCGCCGGGTTTGTGGCGATCACCCAGAGGGCCTTGACCTGGCCCGCCTCGATCGCCTGAAACAGGTCGACGGCTTTCAGACCCGGCCGATCAGCGAGCCTCGGAGACGCCCAGAATGTCTTGACCACGTCGTGGTGAACAGGATTGCCCAGGTCCATATGAGCGGCCAGTTGATTCGACAGGCCGCCGACCTCGCGCCCGCCCATCGCATTGGGTTGGCCGGTGATCGAAAACGGGCCGCTGCCCGGCTGTCCGATCCGCCCGGTCAGCAAATGACAGTTGATGATCGCATTGCCCTTGTCGGTGCCGCTGTTCGACTGGTTAACGCCCTGTGAGAACAGCGTTACAACGCGCGGGCTTGCCGCGAACAACCGGTAGAACCTCTCGACATCGGCTACCGGCAGATCACAGTGTGCGGCAACGACGTCCGCCGATGGCGCGTGCCAGCGCGCAGTCCTCAGCGCCGCTGCAGCGCCCTCGGTGTGCGCCGAGACAAACGCCTCGTCGGTGTGGCCGAAATGATCCAGCCAGCTCAATAGACCATTGAACAAAAAGGCATCCGTGCCGCCGGCCAGGGCCAGATGCAGGTCCGCACTCTCCGCCGTTGGCGTGCGGCGCGGGTCGACGACGATGATCTGTAGCGTCGGGCGCTTTTTCTTCGCGGCGAGCAGGCGCTGATACAAAACCGGGTGGCACCACGCGAGGTTGGTACCGACCAGTACCACGACATCGGCCTCCTCGAGGTCGGTGTAGTCATTCGGCACGGTATCGCTGCCAAACGCCCGCTTGTACGCGGCTACCGCGGAAGACATACAAAGGCGTGAGTTGGTATCGATGTTGGCTGAGCCGATGAATCCTTTCATCAGCTTATTGGCGACATAGTAATCTTCCGTCAGCAGCTGACCCGATACATAAAACGCTACCGCATCGGGTCCGTCGGTCTCGATCACCTGCCGGAAACGTTGCGCGACCTGGTCGAGTGCGAAATCCCAATCGGTCGTTTCACCATCGACCCTTGGCTGTAGCAGCCGACCGTCCAAGCCAACGGTTTCACCGAGCGCCGTCCCCTTGGAGCATAGCCGCCCATAGTTGGCCGGATGATCGCGATCGCCGTGGATCTCGACCTGCCCGTCGGCATCGATCGAGGCCAGCACCCCGCAACCGACGCCGCAGTAGGGGCAGGTCGTCTTGACGACGGCACCGTCAGGCACAGCTGTAGTTTGTTTCATTCTGCGTCGAGCCATCGAATTCGGGTGTCATACGTCGAGCATGACCTTGCGCGGCATCGTCATGCCGGCGATCTTGCACAACTCAGGACCATAGCCATGCGGAAAAAGTCGGTGCAGGTATCGCCGAGTGCCCTTGTCTTCACCCAACTGCGCTTTCATCGCCTTCAGCAGCCAGCGCGCTTCGGGCACGACCTGACGGTCCTCGTACCACGCACGAACGAAATTGATCATTACCCAATGATCAGTGCCCAACGCGATATCCTCGCGTTGGGCCAGTGCCTCAGCAACGAACGGCGTCCACTCGGCGGGATCGAGCAGGTAGCCCAAGGCATCCGTCGCCAGCATGCGACCGCCGACCTCGATCACGTGTTCCGCCACCGCGCAGCTCCCCGCCAGGCCGCTCGTCACGCGGCCGCCTCACCAGCCTGAAAGGCGATCATTACCCGGCCGTCGTCGACCTTGGTCGGGAATACGTTGACACAGCCTTCGTCCGGTCCCAACGCCTCGCCCGACGACAGATCGATCTTCCAGTTATGCAACGGGCAGGTGACCGTCGCACCATGCACAATCCCCTGCGACAGCGGCCCGCCCTTGTGTGGGCAGGCGTCGCGCAGCGCAAAGACCTGGTCATCGCGTGTACGAAATACGGCAACATCCATCGTGTCGGTCTTTATGACGCGCGAGCCCAGGCGCGGGATTTCTTCCAAGGCAACAATATCGATCCACTTTTCCATAGCCCTTTCTCCTCGACTCAGGCGATCTTCAACGGGGTAAATTCGTGGGCCGCCTCACCCTCGGCGCGTGCTTTCCACGGATCTATCTGTGCATATGTCTGGCTATGCAGGAAGCGTTGATGCAGTGCGCGTCGATTTTCGGCGTTGTCGATCACCTGCTCCTTGACATAGTTCAGCCCGACGCGCTCTACCCAGGGCGCCGTACGTTCCAGGTAGTGCGCCTCTTCGCGATAAAGCTGGGTGAAGGCGGCGCAGTATTCCAGCACCTCCTCCTCGGTATCGACTTTGCACAACAGATCGGTGACCCGTACCTTGATACCGCCATTACCACCGACATGCAGCTCATAGCCTGAATCGACGCAGACCACGCCGAAGTCCTTGATCGTGGCCTCGGCACAGTTGCGCGGGCAGCCGGATACCGCCAGCTTGAACTTGTGCGGCATCCAAGAGCCCCACGTCATCTCTTCCAGTTTGACGCCCAGGCCGGTCGAGTTTTGCGTACCAAAGCGGCACCAGGTCTTGCCTGCACAGGTCTTGACTGTCCGCAGCGCCTTGCCATAGGCATGACCGCTGACAAAACCCGCATCTGACAGGTCTTTCCAGACATTCGGCAGGTCTTCTTTCTGGATACCGAAAAGGTCGATACGTTGACCACCGGTCACTTTCATCTCGCGCACTTTGTAACGATCTGACACATCGGCGATCGCGCGCAGGTCATTGGCCGTGCAAAGCCCGCCAAACATCCGGGGAACGACCGAATAAGTCCCATCCTTCTGGATGTTTCCATGCGCACGCTCGTTGATAAAACGTGACTGGGCATCGTCTTTGTAATCGTCCGGCCAATTCGCGAGCAGGTAATAGTTCAATGCCGGCCGGCATGACGCGCACCCGTCAGGGTTTTTCCACTCCATGGCTTCACGGACCGCTTCCATGGTCTTGAGACCGCCATGCTTGATCGCGGCGATCACCTCGTCATGGCTGTGCTCGGTGCATCCACACATGCCCTTCTTACTCGGCGTCTTGTCGTAGCCCTCGCCGACGGTGCCTGCCAGCAAGGATTCAACCAGCCCGGTGCAGGAACCACAGGAACTCGATGCCTTGGTGTGAGAACGCACCTCTTCCAACGTGAACAGGCCTTTCTTGGTGATCGCATCGACGATGTCCCCTTTGCAGACGCCATTACAGCCACAGATCTCGGCACTGGCCGGCAACGCCATGGTGCTGGCCGTGATATCGCCATGCCCGGCGTCACCGAGGTCGTGTTGGCCGAAAAGAATCGTACTGCGGAACGCCGAGATATCGGTGCCTTCACGCAATAAGGTGAAATACCAGGTGCCGTCGAGCGTGTCGCCGTAGAGCACCGCGCCCTTGATCCGGTTGTCACGAATCACCAGTTTCTTGTAAACGCCCTGCGACGGATCTTGTAGCACCAGCGTCTCGTCGCCCTCGCCTTCGTTGAATTCACCGGCGGAAAAGAGATCTACCCCGGTGACCTTTAACTTGGTCGATGTGACAGAGCCCTCGTAGCGCGCGATACCCATCTTCGCGAGATGGTTGGCCGCGACCTTGGCCTGCTCGAACAGCGGCGCGACCAGGCCGTAGCACTGCGCGCGATGTTGCACGCACTCGCCGACCGAGTAGATCTTGGGGTCGAACGTCTGCATCGTGTCGTTGACCACGATCCCGCGCTCGCAGTGCAAACCTGCCTGCTGCGCCAGCGCGATATTCGGCCGAATCCCGACCGCCATGACGACCAGGTCTGCCTCGACTTCCTTGCCGTCTGCAAAGCGCACGCCGGCCACCCGGTCGTCACCAACGATCTCTGCGGTCTGCGCCTCCATCAGGAAAGTCATCCCGCGCTCTTCGAGCGATACCTTCAGCATTGCCGACGCGGTCTTGTCGAGTTGCCGCTCCATCAGGCTGTCGAGCAGATGGACCACGGTCACCTGCATGCCCTGGCGGATCAGGCCGTAGGCGGCCTCCAACCCCAACAGGCCACCACCGATAACCACGGCCCTCTTGTAGCGCGATGCTGCATCCAGCATCGATTCGACATCGGCGATGTCGCGATACCCCATCACGCCCTTTTTTTCATGGCCCGGCGCGGGAATCACGAAGGGGTTCGATCCGGTCGTGATCAGCAAGCGGTCGTAGGCCGCCGTCTTACCATCGCGCGTCGTCACCTTTTGGTTGATGCGGTCGATATCGACAACCGGATCGCCGGTAATCAATTCGATACCGTTTTCCGTATACCATTCGCGCTGGTTGAGGATGATGTCTTCAATCGTTTTCTCCCCCGCCAGCACCGGTGACAACATGATGCGGTTGTAATTGGGATGCGGCTCGGCACCGAACACAGTGATTTCATAGGTCTCCGGCGCGAGCTTGAGTAATTCCTCGAGCGTGCGCACGCCCGCCATCCCGTTACCGATCATTACTAATTTCTGTTTCATACTTTTACCTCAGTTATCGGTGACGGATCAGAGCGCGCGCTCGATGATCGAATCGGGCTTGGCCGATGACTCACTCGCCGCAGCCACTTTCGGCCAACGCCTGATGGCAAAGCCTGCGACATACGCCGGGACTGCCTTGGCATCGAAGGTTCTGTTGTCCATGAATCGGTCGGCGCCCATCGGCAACGGCGTGTCGCCGGTCGCCAGTGACCAAGCGCCGTGATGCTCGCCTTCAGGCTTGTCATCCAAGGGTGGTACGGCCACCCCCAGGGCATCGGCCGCGGCGCGAAACACCTCCGGGCGATACACGGCCCGGGCGATTTTTTCGATGTTTGCAACCTCGTCGAGCTCACCCCAGCGCAACATCTGCGACAGGAACCAGACAGCATGCGAGCGCCAGGGAAAGTTGGCGGCGTAGCGATGGAAGACGTTGTAGTCGGGCGCAGAGCGCGGGCTGACTTCCGACGAAACCAACAGGGTGCCGGTCAGCGATTTTTCCAACACATCGATTGGCACGTTGACATAGCGGCCGTTGCTTAACAGCTCACAGGCTGCCGGTCGGTTGGCCGCTCGATCCAGCCATGCACAGGCCTCGAGCAGTGCCATCAAAACGGCTCGATGGGTGTTCGGATTGCTTTGCGCCCAGTTGCGCGTGACCGCGAATACCTTTTCCGGATGGTTATTCCAGATGTCATAGCTGGTCACCACAATACGCCCCAGCCCCTCGCTAACCGCCAGGGTGTTCCACGGCTCGCCGACACAACAACCCGCGATCATGCCGGCTCGCAGGTAATGCCCGACCTGGGGGGGTGGAACGACGATCAGCCGCACATCCTGGTCCGGATCAATGCCTGCGTCGGCCATCCAGTAGCGCAGCAGGTAATTATGCGAAGACTGCGGGAAAACCACCGCGAAGCTGAGCTTCGGGCGACCAGCTGCCAGGTCCTGGTCGACGACCTGCTTGAGTGCTTTCGCCGAACCCGAGGGGCTGTCAATGTCATCACGCCCGGTCGCCAGCATCCGTCCGTAGAGCTCTTTCGAAACCGTCACGGCGTTACCATTTAGGTCCAGGCTCAGCGCCGTGACCATCGGTTGACTGCGTTGGTTATCCAGTGACGCCGCGAGCGGCATCGCGGCCAGCATCTGTGCCCCATCCAGCATGCCGGTACTGACTTTGTCGCGGATATTCGCCCACGATGATTCCCGCGAGAGCTCGACGTCCAGGCCATGCTTGGCAAAGAATCCGTTTTCTTTTGCAATCACCAACGGTGCGCAATCGGTCAGTGGCACGAACCCGAGCGTCAATCGACGCTTCTCGATATGGGTACTCGCTGGTGCAGTTGGCCTGTTCCCGCCGACAGGCAGTGGCACGATATTCTTGGCCCTCGCCGGCGCTTGCGCAGTCGCGCGGTCTTTCGGCTTGCCGATACCGGTGTGACGCTCGTGCAAGAACTTCACGACCTCGGCGCGGTAGTGGTTGTAAGCGGGGTCTTCCGCCAACGCCAATCGGTCTCGCGGGCGCTCCAGATTGACGTCCAGGATCTCTCCCACGGTTGCCGACGGCCCATTGGTCATCATGACGATCCGGTCGGACAGCAAGACCGCTTCGTCGACGTCATGGGTGATCATGACGACGGTGTTGTTGAGCCTGGCCTGAATCTCCATCAGCGAATCTTGCATGTGGGTACGGGTGAGCGAATCCAGCGCACCAAAAGGCTCGTCCATCAGCAAGACCTTCGGTTCCATCGCCAATGCGCGGGCGATACCGACACGCTGCTTCATCCCACCAGAGATCTCATCCGGCTTGCGATCCAGCGCATGCGACATGTGGACCAGCTCGAGATTGTGGCGTGTCCACTCATCACGCTCGGCTCTGCTCTTGGTCCGTTTAAAGACCTGGTCGACCGCGAGGCGAACGTTGTCGTAAACGGTCAACCAAGGCAGTAGGGAATGATTCTGAAAAATCACCGCCCGATCAGGCCCGGGCTCGGTTACCTCGCGATTCTCCAACAGCACACCGCCCTCGGTCGCATTCAGCAAACCTGCGACGATATTCAGGACCGTGGATTTACCGCAGCCAGAGTGACCAATCAGCGAGATGAACTCGCCCTGCTGTACTTTGAGGTCGACATCCTTCAACACGTTCAACGGACCGTTGTCGGTCGGAAATGTGATACTGATGTGATCGATGTTGAGGTAACTATTCATAAGGTATACATCTCTTGACAGGCCGGACTTCGCCCGACATCGCTCTATCGTCGGGCACAGCCCGACCTACACGGATCCGTTCAACGGAGTACGGCGTTCTTGTCCCAAGACGTGGTCCGCTGCAGCATCAACATGCCGCGGTCGAGCAGGAACCCGATAAACCCGATTGCCAGCACGGCCACCATGATGCGGGCGAGCGAATTCGAGCTGCCGTTCTGGAACTCGTCCCAGACGAACTTTCCGAGACCAGGGTTCTGCGCCAACATCTCGGCGGCGATAAGCACCATCCAACCGATGCCGAGTGACAGACGCATGCCGGTAAACATCATCGGCAGCGATGACGGCAGGATGATTTTCAGGGTCTTGGTAAACCAGTTCAGGCGCAGCACCCGGCTGACGTTGATCAGGTCTTTGCTGACACCCGAGACGCCCACCGCGGTGTTGATAATGGTCGGCCAAAGGCAACATAGGGTGACGGTGATCGCCGAGTTCACGAAAGACTTCGAAAACCACGGGTCGTCCGATACGTAAACAGCAGACACGACCATGGTTACCAACGGCAGCCAGGCCAACGGCGAAACCGGCTTGAACAGCTGAATTATCGGGTTGAACGCCTGGTACAGCGTCTGGCTCATACCGATCACGATGCCTACTGGAATCGCGATCACGGTGGCGATCACAAAGCCTGTCATGACCGTCAGCAGGCTGGTGAAGATCTGATCGATGAAGGTCGCAGGCCCGGTGTACTGCCGAGACCGCATTCTTTCGATTCGTTCAGCCGGCTGGCCGGCTGCCTCTGCCTTGGCAATGCGCTGGTCAAGCCGCTCGTAGAACGACGTCTCTTTGTCGCGCTCGGCGAGGTGCTCACCATAGAGGTTCACCGTCTGGTCCCACACCTGGGCGGGCCCGGGTAGTTCGCCGAGAGAGGTCTGAACCTGCTTGGCGCCCGCGGTCCACAACATCAGAAACACCAGGATGGCCGCAAGCGGCACCAGGATGTTCCGGGTGACGACATTGGTCATCCGGACCAGGCGGTCGCCGGAAAGAAAATCAAGCACGGCGTTGAGAGCGCCGTTCTCTAGGGTCTTGCGATTATGGATCGTGCCGGACATGGCCTCTTCCTCGTCGTGATTCATGCCCGGCGGCCGGGTGTCATACCCGACCGCCTGGGACGTTTAAAGGACCGTGTCGTCCTTCAAGCCGATCGGGAACGACGTGAGGTACGCGTTCGGCTTGGTGCCGTCGAAGGTCACGCCGTCGATGAACTCGGTCTGCGGCGCGCGATAGCCGGTCTCGGTAGCAAAGTTCGGGAACTCGTCCGCGGTCATATGCCCCTCGGCGATCAACATCTTCGCGGCGGTCTCATAGATGTCAGGGCGATAGACCGACTTAGCGACTTCGTCATACCAGCTATCCGCTTTCTGTTCGGAGATCTGGCCCCAGCGGCGCATCTGGGTCAGGTACCAGACGGCATCCGAGTAGTACGGGAACGTCGCGTTGTAGCGGAAGAAAACATTGAAGTCCGGGATCTCGCGCTTGTCACCCTTCTCGAACTCGAAGGTACCGGTCATCGAGTTCGCGATAACATCGTAATCGGCGCCGACGTAGTTCGGCTGTGACAGGTATTTCACCGCTTCCGGTCGGTTTGCGTTGTCGTTCTCGTCGAGCCACTTCGCCGCACGCAACAACGCCTTGACGACGCGAACCGTGGTGTTTGGGTACTGCTCGGTGAATTCTTTGGTCATACCGAAGACCTTTTCCGGGTTGTTCTTCCAGATCTGGTAGTCGGTAATGACCGGCACCCCGATGCCCTTGAACACGGCCTGCTGGTTCCAGGGTTCACCCACGCAATAACCGTAGATGGTCCCGGCTTCGAGCGTTGCCGGCATCTGCGGCGGCGGGGTCACAGACAGAAGGGCTTCCGCGTCGATGGTGCCAGCGATATCGCCCTTGTGCGGGGCGTAGTAACCGGGATGGATCCCACCGGCCGCAAGCCAGTAGCGCAGCTCATAGTTGTGGGTAGAGACCGGGAACACCATACCCATCTTGAACGGCCTGCCTTCGGCCTTGAATTCCTCGACGACCGGCTTGAGGTAGTCCGCCTTGATCGGGTGCTGCGGGCGGCCATCAGCCATCTTCGGCACATGCGGTTTCATCTTTGCCCAGACCTCATTGGAAACCGTGATGCCATTACCATTCAGGTCCATTGAAAACGGCGTGACGATATGCGCCTTGGTCCCGAAACCGATCGTTGCCGCGAGTGGCTGGCCCGCGAGCATATGGGCACCGTCGAGTTGCCCGGTAATGACCCCGTCCAACAAAACCTTCCAGTTCGCCTGTGCCTCCAGCGTTACGTACAGACCTTCATCCTCGAAGTACCCTTTCTCATAGGCAATGGCGAGCGGTGCCATATCTGTCAGCTTGATGAACCCAAACTTCAGGTCTTCCTTTTCCGGGTATCCAAGCTCTGCGAATGCAGCGCCGGTAAGGCCGCTGACGGCAGCCGCCAACCCCAAGGCCACCAAGCCGCGCCTCAAAAAACCGCGACGCGTGTGGGCGCCATTCATCTTTTTCATCACTTACAACCTCGACGACTAAATGCAAAAAAAAAACGTCTCGTCCCTCGCGCGAATCCGTGAGGGGCGAGACGCCGTTGTCTCTTTTGGGTCAACGATGACCCGCGGATGATCAAGTTACCGAACTCACCGCCATTGGTGAGGTATCAAAGGACCATGCTCGATAGCTGCTAGTTAGCAAACTTGATGCCACTTTGGCCACGGCGCCGCTTGCTTATCGACAGCCCTTTTGCAAGCGACTGTTCAGGCGATTACTTTTTCACCTGTCGCACAATGATTAACACCAAAGCCAAGCCTTTTTGATGTCTTGCGCCGAGTCCGAAACTCGCACTCGAAAAGTGCGCACACTGTGACCCAAGTTTAAAAATGCACCATCACTGTGCCAGCCTTTGACCGGCGTGCCCTGACGTAGCCAGCCTGGAAAGCAAGGCAACCCGGCCTCGCTGGTTACCGGAGACGAGCAACCAACGAGACCAGCCAAACAGGTTTCTGCCGCCATGCCCGATCAACATCGTCAAGCAGTCCTCAGGAAGCCGCCGTCTTGGCGCCAAAGACTGTCTGCCACCACTTGGGTTTTTGCGCTGGCTTCTCTGCCACCGTGGGGTAACCGGCGCCCTCGATCATGACGCCGGCGACCGTTGTGTAGACCACCGTCCATGCCTCTTTCACATCCGGCGTGAACGCATCGCCGAGGCCTTTTTCCAACGTCCAAAGGAACGAGTCACCGACCTTATCGTAGTCTTCGGCTTTGACGCCGTAGCCGGCATGCGCCTTGCCAGAGCTCTTCAACGGCTCGATCAGCGCTTCGATATTGTCGAGACTGCTGACAGCGGTATTCAACATGGCCATCAACTTTCGACCCTGCTCTTTCATATCGCCCTTGAACAGCGGCCGAACCTCGGGATAGGTCTCAAAAAGACGGCCATAAAACAGCTCGGCGGCGGTCTCCTTGATCGGCAGAACCTTTGCCCAAGAGTCTTTGACCAGTTCTTTATGTTCAGGTGTCATTGGATATTCTCCCCTTGTTTGAGATAAAAAGTGGCAAGCGCGGCCATGTAATCAACCGCCGCGCGCACCTCGTCATCGGTCAATGATTCATTACCACCACGGGGCGGCATCATCGTGTCATCGGGCCCAAAAAAACCTTCGATGGCATGTTTGTAGAGCGTCTCTCGGGCCTTTACCAGCCGCCCTTCCCACTCGGATGGCACCATTGGGACCGGCGCTCCGGCCGTGCCATAGCCATGGCAGCCCTCGCAATTTTCAAGCCAGAGGACGCGTCCTTGCGTCAGCTGTGCCCCGTCAAACTGGCGATAGGCCGAGTCGTCGGCGAAACTATTCGTCGCACCGACGACCACCAGCCCAGCCAGCCAAAGCGCGCAGCGCATCTCGTCAGCCTTCGACCGGGATACGGATAACCACGCCGCCCATCACATCGCCGATTTTGAAATCGCGGCGGGGAGAATCCTTGTGGTCGTTATGACAGGACACGCAGACCGGTGCGACGCCGGTGTCGGCATAGACAGCGGTGAAGTATGTCGTCCCACCCAACTCTTCCACTGTGTAGTAATTCTTGCCCTTATTGTCCGCGACATATTGAAGACCGGTCTTTTCCGCCTCGGTCTTCGGCGCATTCTGCTTGTTGACCGGCCACAACGACTGCAGGGAGTAGCTAAACTTCACATCGGGAATCTTTTCCGCACGCTTGGCCACCAACTCCGATCCATAGCGGAACATCTGCGCAGGGAGCACCAGCGCTTTTTCATCGCCATAGTGCTCGCTCGCCTTGATGACCTTATCTTTCTTCACCAGACGATTGACGATCTTGCGGGTGTAGACGGTCCGGTCAGAATCCATGACCAGGTGCAATGCATCGGCCATGGCCTTCGGGGTGATCATGGGCTTATCTGCAACATCGGTTGCAAACGCGATGCCGGCTGACGCCGAGATAGCGCCGGCCACGGCGATGCTGATGATGGGGTTTCTCTTCGTTAATTTCATGGCTTTCACCTTTGCTGCTGATGTTCCTGAGAACGGTTTTGCCGACGATGCGCCGGCGACTAAAGACTTACTGGCGTGCTGCCTCGCGCTCGCGCAGGTAGCGTTCCTGGTCCGCGCGTGCCAATGCGATGCTTTCGACGGATACGCCCGGGTGCGCATCGAAATTTCGATCAATCAGTGCGCGGTCGGCGAGCGCATCGATCGCAAAGCCCAGACCGTGGCAATGCAGACAGGCGGGCCGGATCATCTTGCTGTTCGGTGACAGGGTCGCACTCTGGTTGTGCTCGACCACCTTGCGGCTCATCCAATCGCTGACGTCCACGTCGATACGCGGCATGTGACAGGTCGCGCAAGAGACACCGCTGCCAGACGGCAACTCGCCCGACTGTTCGGATTGCCAGAGCGCGTGATGCGTGGTGCCCTCGTAGGCCAACGAGTGCTCGTCGGCGTGACAGTCCAGGCACGCCTCCACGGCGGCGGTGCGGGAATCGTAGCGGTGTGCGCCATGACAACTGTTACAGGTAAGGTCGCGGTGCGCTGCATCCTCCTTCATCGGGAGCAGCGCATCTTTCGGCCCCATCGGCGGCAGGCCGACTGCCAACCGCATGCCGTGCTTACCGTCTCCGAAGCGATCGACCTCAACCTGGTGGCAGGTGTTGCAGGCCTGCATGCCGGGGCTGTCTTGCCACTCGCCCGCCGTGCCATCCGGCGCCTGAGGTTGATGGCAGGCAGTGCAGTTGACGCCCGCTGCCGCATGTCGGGTTTCCAGCCAATCTCGCATAACTTGCGGGTCAGCCGCCTTTTCTTCCGGCGCATCGATATCCGTAGCCGCGAGTTGCTGCACCGGGTATGCGTCACGGGGGTACTCGATGATTTCGTCGAGGATGTCGGCGAATTCGCGTGCCGGCACACGCGCCTTTTCCCGCGTGACCGGGTCGTCCATATGCTTGACGAGAAAGTCGGTGTACAGCGCCCGGTTGTCATGAAAATTGTGACATCCGGCGGAAGTACAGCTTTCAAATGACATACCTTCGTGGGACGGCCTGTTCTCACCGACGTCAGCATGGCAATGGAAACAGACATCACGCGGCTGGGTCACACCATCCCTGCGGGTTATCTCCGGCCGATGTTCCGAGTGGCAGCTCACACAATTGAGCGCATTGATCATTTCCAGACGATCGGCATTTCTCGGGTCGGTAAATTTCGCCCGTGGATGAGAATCGAACGGTTTGACTCTTACATCGCCATGACAATCCACGCAGGCCTGCTGCAGCACCTCGCCACCACC